>JAQTQX010000027.1:44535-61354 GCA_028712075.1 Desulfuromonadaceae bacterium | reverse complement strand
TGAAAACCAGAACGTCGGTCTGTCGCTGATGATATCGATCTACCTGGTATTCTGGATGGAGTTTGCCACGGCGATTCGCATGAACGGACCAGCTAAAAAAAACGTAATACAGAAAATATAAGGACGGGGGGGGAATACAATGTCTGAGTTAAAAAACAAAGGGTGGACCGTAGTATCTGCTGGTCTTGCCATCAACCTCGCACTTGGCGTGCTATATGCCTGGAGTATCTTCAAAGGCGCCGTCAAAGCCTCCATTGAAAAAGGTGGTCCCGATGCATTCCAGTGGGATATTGCCTCAATCAACGATCCATATGCGGTCTGCTGTCTGGCCTTTGCCTTCTCCATGATTCTGGCCGGCAAATGCCAGGACAAGATCGGCCCGGCCCGCACCGCCCTTATCGGGGGACTCTTGGTCGGCTCCGGCTTTATGCTCATGGCGTTCTCGAGCAGCTATATGGCTTGGGTTCTCGGCTTTGGTGTTCTCGCCGGTTCCGGCTTCGGTTTCGGCTACTCTGCCGCCACGCCGCCGGCACTGAAATGGTTCTCGCCATCGAAGACAGGCCTGATAGCCGGCATCGTAGTCGCCGGATTCGGCATTGCTCCGGTCTATATTGCCCCCCTCGCCTCATACCTGATCGGCGCGTTCGGTATCCCGAAAGCCATGATGTTCCTCGGCATTGGCTTTACCGTTGTTGTCTGCGGACTTTCCTTTGTCCTCGCCAATCCACCTCAGGGTTATGTGCCAGCTGAACCTGCCGATCCCGGTCCTCTGGCCAAACTGAATGCTGCCAAACCGGTGGTGAATGCCACCGTCAGTGAAATGCTGCGAAATTATAAATTCTACGTTCTTTGGGTAGCTTTCTTCATCGGTTCGGGAGCCGGACTGATGGTCATCGGCAGTGTTGCCGGACTTGCCAAAAAGAGTATGGGGTCGATGGCATTTGTTGCCGTTGCCATCATGGCGCTCGGCAATGCCGGAGGTCGCGTTGTTGCCGGGGTTCTTTCCGACAAAATCGGCCGGCGTGCTACCCTCTTCATCATGCTCTCCCTACAAGCAGTCATGATGTTTATTGCCATGGCAGTGGTTAACTCCGGCAGTGCTGTGCTGCTGGTGCTCCTGGCAACATTCATCGGATTCAGCTACGGTTCAAACCTCTGCCTGTTCCCCTCATTTGCCAAAGATTACTGGGGGACAAAAAATTACGGCCTTAATTACGGCGCCCTTTTCACTGCATGGGGTGTTGGAGGTTTTGTGATGGGCAAGGTCTCGGAAATGCTTAAAGCCCAACCGGGCGGGTTAGGCACATCGTTCATGCTGGCCGGCCTGCTTCTGGTTGGCGGCGCCGCCCTGACCATCTTCCTGGCCGAACTCAAACCGGCAACGTCAGAAGAGAAAGAGCCATCACAGTGGGGAGAATTCTGGGCGGAATTCAAGCTTGGCGCCAGAGTGTTTGCCGGCTTCGAAGAGGCACAGATTCGCACACCACGTCCAACCATGTAGCATCCGCATCACCACAACTCAGCCTATCGGCACTGTTTACTGCCATTAACAGGGAAAGCCCTATGGACCAAAATCCATAGGGCTTTCAACATTCAGGCGGACTTGCGAAGTACCGAAAAGGGCGTTTTTCCAATCATAAATTGTAGACGTTACCTTCATGCATAATTTCGAGCTGCGTCAGCGTAATTTCGGCAAGTTCTTTGGCAATTTGGCCGTAATAACTTGATTTAACATGCGTGACTAGAACCAACGGTGGAATTTCAGGCAGTTTCTCAAGCTCTCGTGCCAGCATTGCCGGAGTAAGATGCAAGGACTTGACCGCCAGCTGCTCCAGTTCGTTCGGAAAGGAGACCTCGACAATCAGGGCCGAAATACCAGCTGCGGCCTTCCAGATCAACTCTGTCGGTCCGGTATCACCGGAAAAAATAAATGATGCATCTTCACGTGCGATCTTGTACCCGGCAGCAGCAACTGAATGGTTCACCCCAAACGGAGTAACCGTATAACCACAGATTGGATAGCTACGCTCTGACTCAAGCGGCGACCAGCGGAGCACCGGTGAATACGCGTTTGGCAGCCTGGAAAAATCGGGCCAGATGGTATTATTGAATACGTGTTGTTTAATCGATTCAAGTACCGGGTCAAGCCCATATACGGTAAAACTATTTTCTTCCCCCATGATGAGGAGGTTATCTGCAAGGCTTGCAAGTTCCTTGATATGGTCAAGGTGTGGATGAGTTATCAGAATAGCCCGGATAAGCGATTGCCGTTGGGCATCCAGCACGCTACCAATAGTACCGGCATCAACCAGAAGATGTTCATCCACAAGAAATGCAGTAGGATACTGGCCGGGAAAACATGATGCACTGCATCCAAGAATTTCTATTCGCATGGTTCACCATTGATCTGTGCAAATCGCTGTTTTTCGAATATCGGGCAACTACCTGATTTCATCTGGGATGTTAAAAAAACATAGAATCGCTGCCCGCCTGAATTTCCTCTCTGGCTGTGATCATGCACTCACCACATATACAACACGGCCAAGTCCTGCCGCAAACTTTCAGCTCCCGACAAAAGTTCGATCTGTACCAATTCAGCAAAATATTTGAATTTAGTACGATAAGAACCTCCCTGGTTTTGCCGGGGGATGTGACAATTATTCCGGTCAGACATATCGATAAGAGCAGAGTAGTTTTCCGGGAAGGCATCAGTGAAAGGCCATTTTGAAAGCCCAGTACCCTCCAGCAGTAAAGATCAAAATCAATGCAACATGCTTTGCGACCAGCATCTTGCGTCGAATCTTCTCGGCTTCTTGGCCAAAAAAATTATCTACATAGGTAAAAGTCCGCACTCCTCCAGTCGCAAAGATCACCACAACCGCAGTAATAGTGTTCCAGAAAAAGAAGCGTTCAATAATTCCGAGAACATTGTGCACCTGAATATATTTCCCTTGGAATTGATGGAGAAAATATATTGCAATCATTCCTGAAAGCCAATAGCCGGTTGCAAAGTCGTGCACAAATCCGTTGAGAACAATGCCTGCATTACGGATTTTCTTATTCATAGAAAAAACTCCTCATACGAATGGTATCAACGACAGGCAAAACAGTCATAATCCACCTGATTCATGGAATTGGTGCCATCGCATGTGGTGCAACCTTACCGTGCCCCTTGATACTCCTGATAAGGTTCTTCACCTCCTCAGGCATATCTGCACCCCCCTTTTTCATTGCCGCCTTCATCTGGCCTGCCAGGTAGGAATGATTAATCAAGAGGTCAAGAACCGACAGCATGAATTCCTGTTTCCATGGAGAAAGCTCATGAAGGTGCTGAAACTTGTGCATAAAAAACTTTTGCGATGCTTTACCAAGTTCACGCTCAAGCTCTTCCATGGTCATGTTTTTTGGCTTAAGAACCGGTTCTACCAGATTGTATTTCCGGTAATCCTTCGTTGCGACATACGGTTCAAGTTCGGGGTAGAGTTCAGCGTATGGCCATGGTGCAATCGCCAAAAAAAATCCCATATCCGGGTTGTAGTACTTAGCCAGTTCCACCGTTTCTGCAATCGACTCTGGAGTGTCGTCTGGCATGCCGAGGACAAAAGAGGTCTCGGAAACGATGTCGGCACCATTAATGAGATCAATAGCTTGTTTGGACTGAGCAACTTCGGTGTCTTTTTTGAACAGGTCAAGAGTGGCCTGACTCCCCGCCTCGACTCCCACGTATATATGTTCGACCCCAGCCAGACGGTATTTGTCCATGATGTCCGCATCGCGGATGATGTCATCGACGCGGGTTTCCATGAGGAGCTTGACCGGCACCTTGCGCTCTATCATCAGGTCAAGTATTCTGACCCATCGTTCCCGATCGAAGGTAGGGATTTCGTCGGCCAGCATGGCTACTTCCACCCCATGCTTTTCATGAAGATGTTCAAGTTCGGCGACAAAATTATCAGGGGTCCGGGCTCGCCACGTCTGTGCCCAGAAAAGCTGCTGGGAGCAAAATGAACATTTCTGCTGGCAGCCTCGGGAAGAAGATACTATTGCCAGACGCGCGTTATTCTTGGCCCTGTAGCTATAGATTGGCCACTCAACCAAATCCCAGGCGGTGTGGAGGCTGTCCAGATTTTGGATGTAGGGGCGTTTGGGTGTCACTACTACTCCCCCGTCCCGCCAAAAAGCGATACCTGGTACTTTATTCACGTCATCGCCGATATTGAGGCAGGTCAATAGTTCCGGTAAAGTCTCTTCGCCTTCACCTCGTACGATAAAATCAATTGCAGAGCGGTCATTGTTAAGGAGTTCCTCGTAACAGAACGTTGCATGCACGTTTCCCAGCACTGTCATAATCCGGGGATTAATCTGCTTTGCAAATGCCAGAAGCTTAACCCCATCCACCACAGATGCAGTGTAGGCAGTGGTGGCGACAACATCAGGTCTAAAGTCTTCAATGCGTTTTTGAATATCTGGCCACTTGTGCCAAAGGGACATGGCATCATAGTAATCCACTTCGTAACCAGCAGCCCGAAGTGCCCCAGCTATGTAGACAAAACCGACATTCAACCAAGTTCCAGCCGATTCTACTACCCCTGAATGATAGGGGGGGGTAATAAGTGCAATTCGCTTGATGGTCATAAGTTTACTCCGCCTTCAAAAATATAAATAAGGTAAACAGAAACTTTGCTTTTTTTGATATCTCATAATAAAAAAACTTCGACAAGCTGATTCTCAACTGAAGGTCGTTCAGCCACCTTCGTGATACTCGTCATCCGTATTGACCGCCCAAAGATCATGCACTTCACCAAGAACGGTCCGCGCCGCAAGTATTCCAGTAAGCATCGAATGGTCCATATTGTTATACTTGTGCATACCGTTTCGTCCAATCACCTTAAGGTTGACGAACCGGCTCAAATAATCCTTAATAGTGGCTACTGCCTCAGAACAGGCTTCGTCGTAAATCGGGTAAGCCTTCGGCATCCGCACAACCACACCGTCGTGTATCAACTTTTCCGTAGCCAGGCCGATTACCGCTAGTTCCCGCGTTGCCAGACTTATCAGATCCAGATCTGACATGATCCAGAGGTTATCACCCGCCGTGCAGAAATACTCCATACCAAGACAGGTTTTTGACTGATCCGGCACCATGTCTGGGCTCCAGTTTTTGTAATTCTGAATCCGTCCAACCTGAACTGAGTCGTCATGCACATATATCCAGTTGTCCGGAAACAGTTCAGCGGCGTCAATAATTAGGACCACGGTCAGGAAATCACGATATTTGAGGTCATTTGCCGCAACAATGACTGTTTCAGGAGGAGGAGGGGACAGTGCATGGATCAGATTGAACAACGGCATGGACGAAATAATGTGATATGGTCGACTCACAATCCGTTGCTTGTCAGCAAGCAAATCCACGGTGATAATACGCTCTCCGTCGTGATGTAATCCGACGACTCTGCTTTCAAGCTGAATTACACCACCACATCTGGTGATCTCCCTTTGAAACGCATTCCACATCATGCCAGGTCCTAGACGAGGATAGAGAAATTCTTCAACAAGTGTCTTGATTGACTGTTTTTCGTTCCCGAAATGAGTGCTAAAAAACATGTTCGCAAGAGTCGTCCTCAGCGATAATCCCTGAATTCTCTGCGCAGCCCAGCGTGCGCTGATGGTGTGACAGGGGATACCCCACACCTTTTCCGTATACGACTCAAAAAATTTCCGATACAGGCGTTTACCGAAACGGTTAGAAACCCAGTCAGTAAAACTCAATTCAGGAGAAATCGGAAAAAATTTGCTCATAATATAACTTCCCAGAATAAGCAGGCTCTCACTAACACCGATATTTTGCAGAGCATTCAGCGGCTTCAGCGGGTAATCGAAAAAGCGCCCCTTGTAGAAGATGCGTGAAAGTCGGGGACGTATCAGCAGATCAGTTCCGAGCATGGTTTGCCAGAGGCTTTGTAACAAAGCATTTTTAGTAAAAAAACGGTGTCCGCCAATATCGAAACGAAAACCGCGGTATTCCACAGTTTGAGCCAGCCCCCCCACCTGAGCATCCTGTTCCAGGACAACGACGAAAAGCTCCCGCCGGGCAATTTCGTAGGCGGCAGCCAACCCAGCCGGGCCTGCTCCGATCACGACCACATCAGCATGCTTATCAATACGGTTGTTCACTCTCGAGTCCGTCTTTCTAATAATTGTCGAATCCTCACTCGCACTGCTTCATAAAGAAAGGCAAACTCATTCCTGGCAGTCAATGAAATATTGTATGTACATGTGTAAAAACAAGGTGTTTCGCGATTACACGCCTTTATTTTCTCCTGATTGGATTCAAGTCTATGCCAGATATCTTTGATACTGGTCTGCTGAATATCTCCAACTCCGTCATGATCGAGACATACCGCAACCTGCCCATCCGCATTCAAATCGATGTACATTTTACCGGCATCGCAAGGGCCAACAGGCTTTCCGAGTACATACTCGGCGGCAAGATCGTAGAATCCGCTGTATTCCCAGAGCGGTTCACCTGCCCGTCGCAACCGGGCTAACTCACGAAAAATACCTGCCATCTCCTGAAGTTCATCATCTGTTGCGCGAAACTGAGGGTCAGAGTGGCGGTGAAAAAATCCTTCTCCCTGGTTAATTGGAAAAACTGAGAGTGATATTCCCTTTGACTTGGCAAACTCAAGAAATTTTACTGTCTCCCGATAATTTATGCGGTTCATTACCAGATTGAGTTTTACCGGAAACGCAAGTTTAGCCGCCAGGAGCATTTCCAGGTTTTGCAGGACAACCGGTAAAAAATTGCGCCCTCTGAGGTGCTCATAGGTGGACTGGTTAAGTGAATCGATACTGACGGCGATTTGCAGAAGACCTTTTGTCATTTTTAGCTTTTCAATTACTTCGGATGTAAGAAGCGTCCCGTTGGTAGCAGTTGTATAGAGAAATCCGATGCGGTCAAGCATGGCAAATATTTCGAAGATATCATCTCTGAGAAACGGTTCACCTCCGGAAATTTCTATTACTTTGAAACCGAATTGTTTCAGGTCGCGAAAAATCGGCTCCATCTCGGCAAGAGTCAGCATGTTGCTATTCTGCCGCCAGACTGCGCACATCGGGCATGTTTGGTTGCAGCTGTTCAGGGAGTTGAAGCTGACAAAAGTTGGCTTACAGAGCCGCATGCGCAAGAAAACGTGTAACAATTTTATGGCTACTGAAGGAGTCATAGGCGCCTGCTACATGAATTGTTATTCATTTAAAATACTCGGCATGGATCGACGTTTCGAAGAGCGGCGTCAGGAAAAGTGATACGATCGTCAGTATGAAACAGACAACGAACAACCATGATGCACGCTCCCCCTGCCAGAAGAAAAAGCGGCGCAAATGCAGGTAAATTCCGAATACAGCCCAGGTAACCAGCGACCAGGTCTGGACCGGATCCCAGTTCCAGAAGGTGCCCCACGACTGGTAGGCCCAGATGGATCCGGCCAGCATGCCGATTGCCCAGAATGTGAATCCAAGTCCGGCAAAGCGATAGGCATACATATCTATTCCCGACAGGTCAGGGAGAACATTGGCCAGTTTTTTCAAACGATCGCGCCGTACCAGCAGGTAAAAGATAGAGAAAGCAAAGGCAATGATAATTGCTGAAAAGGCAATTTTATAGAAGATGATATGCAGCACCAGCCAGACACTGCGGAACGTAGGGGGCAGGGTTTTCATCTCTGGACTAAAGAAGAGGCCCAGGGCAACCAGAATGAAGGTTGCCGGCAACACCACGATGCCGACAGCTTTAAGCCGCGGAAATGGAATAGTGAAGAGCAGGAACGCCAACAGCAGAATCCAGGCATTTGACGATAACACCTCGAAGCGATCGATGTAGGGGCCGTGCCCGACCATCCGCCACCAGATAGCGAGACCTGCTCCGTGCAGTATCAGCCCAGGAATGGAAACCGTATACCCGCGTCTAACCATCTGCGGTTTATCAAAAAATTGGCCGACAACGACCATAATTGTCGCAATCACGTAGACAACTACCGCTCCCCAATGGATACCGGTCACCAGCGCGAATGAACTTTTCATTTTTTCCCCTCATCTCTCATCTCTCATCTCTCATCTCTCATCTCTCATCTCTCATCTCTCATCTCTCATCTCTCATCTCTCATCTCTCATCTCTCGTCCCTCTTTGTGTCATTCACTTTCCTGACAATGTCATCAAACTCTTCACGATAAAACTGGGCAAATCGACGTGCCACATGCTGCACATACATTCCTCCATCTGATTCTCTGGCAATAATCTCTCTCGGTATCAGGCAGTATGTGCTCAGAACCCCAGTCAGAATAAGGGCAAAACCGGCAAAAATCCCCGATGTTCCGCGTGTACCATCCAGTAGAATATCTGTCCACCACTCGGTCTGTGCCAATCTTACACTCAATGATCCTAATTGTCCCGTTGAACCCGAAGTCAGGGTGATCTCACCCAGAAAATCCTTTCCCTGAAAGAGACGCAGAGTCAGTGGCGAATCATTGAGCTTCATTGACAACCGATCTTTGTCGGCAAAGAACTTTCCTTTCAGCAGTAATCCGTTCACTGCAAGCGGCATTTCACCGTATGCAGCTTTATCGCGGCTGGGGGGGTACGGGAGATAAAACCGCTCCCGGTGTGACTCACCTTGTGCAGATACAAATTCAAGATCGAAAACCCTGCCATAGGTATTTGCCTGATATACAATGTAGGGTCCAAAGTGTGACTTGTCACTGACTGCAATGTCAACACGCTGAGGATCTCCACCCGCTTTATCAGTGAAATATAGTTCCGAGGAGAGTTCCGCCAATTTATCGTTCTTCCAGAACCGTGGTTCCAGGTTTTTCAGGACAACACAGTAGGGAAGACCCTTCTGCTGAGGCAGTATACCCCGAAGCTCCTGAACAGAATCCTTTGAGAGTCTGGTGATTTCCTGGCCGGTCAGTCGAAAGAGCACCCGATGCTGGGTGAGCACGTAGACAAGTGAAAAAAAGACTACTACCACAAGCCCGATATGCAGCAGGAAATTACCCCAGAAACCAATCCTGTTCTTCACAAAACGGTGCACGTTGTTTGAGTTCCGCACCTCACGATAGCCGGCCGCACCTACTATCGGGGCAAAAACTGACAGGGTACAGTCGACCCTGGTGCTTTCCTGAGGAATCGCTGCCGGAGGAATACGGGAAGCCAGGGCTTTGATTGCCAGGTATTGCGATACGGTTGAGATAAGAAGTGAAATCCAGAAGAGTGTAATCAGGATTGCAAACCAGCTACTGCCGACAATGTAGTCAAGCCCGAGCAGTTCTGTTCCATGTTGCAGGCTAGGCGGGAGCTTTTCCACCCAGGCGGGAGTTTTGCCGCCGAGTGTAGAACGCTGGGGAATTGAACTTGCCACAAGTAGAGCAGTACTGATGGCAATAAACAATGCAATAACGGTCGAGCGTGCTGTGAGAAAAATAGATGGTTTCACGATATATATCCAAAAAATGATCAGTAATTCGGTTTTGCTGACTTGTGATCGCCACGATCCTGGTCACCCACCATTTCTTCTGGGGGCATATTCTGTTTGTATTGAACCAGGTATTGATCTACCAGATATTTCTTCAGAATAGGGATTCTTGTACCTTTACCTATGGCAAGCAGGTACAACGGTGATGCGACTATCATGACCAACGCAAGATAGACAGATATCACAAGATTACGTTTATTAAAGCGACCTGAAAGTGACCAGATAAAATATGCAACGGCAATGATGGCATACGGCAAAACCGAGAGTGCAGTATTCATCCAGATTGGCCGCGGGGATAGTACCAACGGCAGATAGGACATCAAGAACAGCCCGGCCAGGTACCGGGACCCTTCATCACGTTCACGGATTCCGCATCGGATCACAAATAAAACCGCAGGCAGCACCAGAAGCCAGACCAGGGGATTTGCGTAACCAAGGACAACCGTTATCGCATTTTCAAAGGAAGGCGCTTCCCGCTCATCTCCTCCCGCCTTATCCATGTTCATGAACGGGTCAACAAACACTGAAGGCATGATAAACCACTTGTAAGCACGGTTGTCGCGATCATCCCATGGTTTTGGCTTATACCCCACATGCTGGGATGTTTCCAAAAACATGCTCCGCTGCAGCGCCGGCCATTCGGATAAGGAATACCCACGGCCAAACCAGGGCAAAAATGTAAGCAGATAGACCAGTGCCGGAACCAGCATCAGCATGACAGCGGCATGAACATACCTGGCAAAACGAACCCGGATGGTCCCTTCAGTATTTTTATGCATGACTACAATCAACAGTACACTTGTCACCAGAAGCGGAAAGAGGGCGCTCCATTTTGATGCAAGTCCGAGCCCGAAAAAGACCCCTGATCCGAGCAGCCAGCCCTGACTTCCTGATTCCCTGAATCTGAAGAACAGATAAATCGCAGTCAGGGGAAAGAAGGCAAGATAAATGTCGTTGATTCCCTGGCGCGAGAAGTCGATAACCAGAGCGTCGCAGGCCCAAAGAAAGGCCGCAATCAGCGCAATGCGGTTATCCTTGAAGATGCGTTGCGTCACCAGTCCGATCAGTGGGGTGCAGAGCGTGCCGAACAGCAGGCTTACCCCCTTTACTCCCAGCACTCCCGAACCAAAAGCCAGCAGAGAACAATAGACCAGGGTATTGCGCAGGCAGGGGTGATTCCACATGGTAGGCCCCAGTTGACCCGACTCCATGAAATTAATTGCGGAGAGTGCCACGTAATAGTCATCTTCCGATACCGGTTGGCTGGAAAGCTGAAAAGCGTTCAGAAAGAGGGCAAACAGGGTGAGAAGCATTAACGCTCTGATTGTTGTTCGTGCGGAGAAATCAGGTTTCATGGTTTCATTCAGCATACTGCTCGTGATTTTCCCCCTCCCTTACAAGGGGAGGGATGGGTGGGGAGTCCCATAATGGTCAGCCATATCATTCTTTGACCGCCTCAAGTTCTTCAAGAACCTCATTATTCCGGTTTTTTGTATTTGTTTGTCCAATCACAATATACACCGTCTCCATCCTAACCTTCCTCTCGAAGGGGAAGGGATACCTTCTCGAATAGTAATTGGCTACAAAACAACTCCGATGAGCTGCGCAAACTTGGCAAGCTTGGCAATTTCTCCAGAAGAGACACTGTTTTTTCCCATCTCATTGCAGAGGATGATGCTATCCATCTGCATGCCGGATGCTGAAATCTGACGATAGAGATCTTTGGGGTCGGCGCTTTTGAAATAAGAGGCACCGATAAAGAGAAGCACCGGTTCACCTGCGTAGGTATAATTGACCCCGGTCGTGTACCAGCGGGGAAACCCCTGGCGGGAGACGAAGACCTCTTTGCTGCTCACTCGATAGTCTTTTGACGAGCGGGCCGCAACAGCCAGGCGACCAACTTCATTCTCAGGCATGACAGCGACAATCTTTCTAATAATGTTGTTCATGGAAGCAACATACAGGAGTGTTGTGCCATTAAGGTATTCATTCTCCAGGAGTCTGGCGGTATTGTAGAGTTGCAGCGGATAGGCGCGAAAAAACTGGATCGGAATCAGTTCGCCCGGATCAAAAGATTCCCACCGATCAGCAACATATACGATGGTGCGCCCCTGATACCCCGCATCACGCCAGATATGATAAGCATCCGCAGGGCTGTCAACCAGCCTTTTACCAATATTCTGTGCCTGGATTGTTCCCGTCTGGCCGATTACCCGGCTGTTTCGGCCGTAATGGTCAATTCCGACAAGAGTAATAATCGCAAGCAAAATGGCGAGGACACAAGTTATTGTAATGCTGCGGGTGGTCATCTTCGAATATATCCGTTTCTTCCAGATTGCCTGGTTATACATTCAGCACGTTACGACAGTTACTTCTTCTTGAACATCTTATCCCAGCCCGGCAATTCTTTTCGTTCTTCCCCGGTGGCGGTTATCTCGGTGATCAGCCAGCGTCCCTGTTTGTTTTCCAGTACATACTGGACATCATACTGATAATCCTTCACTTCATTGGAACGTGCCCCGGTGATAATGTCGGCATAGGCAAAATCCCATAGTTCTTTCGTGACGACCCGGCACTTTGCCGGTGTGGCGCAATCCGTTTCGACAAAATCTATTTTTTTCAAATCAGACATCATGCGGTTTTTGCCTTCTCCAATCGCCGCCATGTGGTAATACGCTTTTTCGGCAAGTTCCGGAGAAGTCACTTCCTGCAGCTTGGTCATGTTTGTTGTTTTGTATCCCTCACTTAACAGGCTGTTGTATTTGACAATCAAATTGTGTACTGCTTCAGAAGGAGTGCCAGGCGTAGTTGATGTCGTTTTGGCAGGTTCACTCGCCTTGAGAGGTGTCGAGTCCTTGCAGCCGGACAGGGTTACCAGCAAGATACATACGATCAATGTTGATAATTTCATAGCAGCTCCGTGTGTCCGAGATAACGTTACTCATCTATGGTGAGGTTAGTCGTCAATAGTAGACACGAAAGAATTTACGCTGTTGCCAATAGCTGATGGTACTGCTGTTCGTATGCGACCGGTGAAAAATAGCCACGTTTTGCCTGTATTCTCTGTCTGTTATAAAACACCTCAATGTACTTCGTGATTTCCTTTGTCGCTTCCTGCCTGGTGGCAAACTGTCTGTGATATACCAGCTCGTTTTTCAAGGTTCCCCAGAAGCTTCCCATAGGAGCGTTGTCATAACAGTTACCCTTTCTACGCATTGAGGCGGTCATGCCAAACTGCTACAGCAACTTCCGGTATTCTTTTGAGCAATACGTTCCGTATGATGCAGTACGTTTGCATGACACTATCAAATGCGCTTTGACGGGACCAGAATTCTCATAAAAAAGGCCGGGGCTCCCCCCGGCCTTTTTGCAAATCAACTTACAACACTTTTACCAAGTTTCTCCACTAGCGGAATTATGCCGACTACATGAAGAATTGAAGCTTGCTGAGCTCATTGTTGATCCCTTGATCGCACCGGTTGCATTTGATCCCCACGAGTCAAATGAAGATGCAGCTCCGTTTCCGTTTGACATGTACCGCGCTGGCGCGTTTGTAGCTTGTAACAGTCTTGATATTTTGCCGCCATGCGGCACCCTGATATGGCAGGAGGCACAGGCTACAATGGCATTGCCGCCATGTTCACCACCGGTGATATCGGCATTGGAATGCCAGTTGTTGCTTCCAGTGACCGTATGGCAATTCAGACAGAACAGGCCGTTGGCGGTACCGTTACCGGTATTATAGGTGGCCAACCGGAAGAGCGTGCCAGTGCTGGCGCCATTACCAGCAGTAGTGGTATATGGCCAGGCCTTGTTGGTACCAGCCAGCATCCATTTAACAGAAGAACCATGTGGCCCTTTAGATGCCGCACTATCGGTGGCGTGACAATCGGAGCACGTCATAACCTGCGTTCCAAGGTTAACATTCCACGGCGCTTTCATCTTCGCTGCGGTAAGTGCCTTGGGAGCGGTCGAATTTGGATAATTGTTCAGGCCGACGGCAATCGGATGGCCTGATTTATTGTTAGGGTTGAATTCAAGCGCCAGGTTGGTAAAAGATGCAGCTAAGGTTCCCGCACCCGGGACATCAGGTGTTGTCCCGGTGCCGATAGCTGCATGGCACTTGAAGCAGATCTGGTATTCTGCGGTTGCAGCGCCTGATGCCAGATTGGCAGATGCCGATGCACCACCCCAGTTTGTCGCCGACCAGGTCATGCTTCTGCCGGTGGCCCTGGCAATATTGTTGGCGATGACACCCGAGCCTGCGGCTTGCGAACCGGCTCGCAGTGAGTGAATACTGCCAACGTTGTTATCCTTGTCGCCATGACAATCGAAACATGTCGCGGACGTATGTTTGTTGGCCAATGCCAACTGGGCACTAATGTTTTTTGACGATTTGTTCGGATCGACAGATGCCGCATTATGACAGTTCAAACAATAAGTAGCAGGGTTCAAGACATCATAGCCACTGTCCTGAAGCATATGTGCTGTCCCGGAATCATGGACATTATATTTCGGGTTTAAAGTGTCGCCATCAACACCGCCAGAATTGCCGTGGCAATTCAAGCAAATCATCTTCGAATCATGCGCGCCCCCTGTTGCCGGCCATGTTGCTGAAATGTTGTAAGGGGTGGCCGTATCTCCGGATGCGGCAAACGGGGTGCCAGTGCCATTATGGCAAGTGATGCAGATTCCTTTTAATGCACCTGCAGTTGCGGCGGTTCCGTCATAGACAACCCCTCCCGTTAATTTAACGCTAATGCCATTTGAATAGGTCTTGTGTGAGCTCTGTTCATGACATGCTAAACACGAATTGTAATCCGGGGTGTTTGAATTGATGTGCTTGGATGAGTAGCTGGCGCTGATGTCGCCACCTGTGCCGGTCACCTGACGGCGATTGCCCTGAACTGCTGCGTGGCAAATGGTGCAGTCATTGACTGTGGCTGTTGCCGCTCCCCAGGTCGGATTTGTTGCACCGTGGCATTGGGTATTGTTACAGGTACTAAAAGTCGGAGTATTTGTAACTGGCCAACCGGTTGTTTTTTGGTAACTACCGTTTCTTATCGATGCAGCCATGTCGATTTTTCTATTTGCATGTTTGTAATCAGCCATGGATTCCGTGACGGGAACAGTATGGCATTCTGAACATTGCATGCTGTAGACAACAACGTGCTTATTATGCGAACCGGGGAATTGACTTGGGGGCACATTTCGGTCGGTGCCGTCGCCAAATGACGATGTGTACCCGTGGCATCCGTTGCAGGAAGTGATAGTCGATGGTGGTATGCCTGTGGGTGTGCCGCTACCGGTAACACCACCGGAAGTATTGCCGAGGGTGTCGGTTGCGCAGAGACGATATGAATATTGAGTATTGTTTGTCAGACCTGAATGGATAACCGATAGCGTTGCAGATGTGAACGGACTGCCGGTAACTGCAGTGCCAGCGGCACAGTTGGCTGGTGCAGTAGCGCCTGTAGCATAACGAAGAATATATGTTTCAATACTGCCACCGCCGTTATCAGTGGCAGTCGACCAGAAAATACTGTTTTGAGCATCTCCTCTGGTAACCGTCAAGGTGCCATCAGTAGGCTGCGTTGTATCAACAGTACGTTGAATCTGGACGGCTGTCCCTTGGCCGCCAGCTGATGTTGCCCGCATATTGATATTCAGGAAACCGGTAAGCCCTGTAGGGTTTGCAGTGCAGGAGTATGGACTGGCAACGCCGCTTACGACACCGGCAGCCCAGTCTGCTCCGTTTGTGGTGTATTGACACGAAGTTACTGCAGATTCTGCATCAGTAAACTGGGTAGTAATCGTAGGAGCAACTGCAGTATAAGTGCCACTATCAGGCGTGATGGTGATGGTTCCAGCTGTTGGTGGGGTGGTATCGGCAACAACATCAGTTTCCGTTACGTTGATAATTACGCCGTTTGTAGATGTGTTTCCCCCGTAATAAATACGCTCTGCTGTTGAGGCGGCGGTAGCAACATGGACAATCTGAGCCATCAACCGATGCCCGGCCTGAATTCTACCAGTGCCTTGGATAGTATACGTTGGCGCTAGACCCTGTGTGGTACCGGTCCTAGTGGTACTTACTGATGTTGAAGTTGCAATCAATGTTTTGTTATTTGCAGCACCTGCCGGGTCATAATCATAAAGGTACATTCTCCATGAGTAACCAGTGTTGTTTGACCGAACGGCCATAGTAACTGTTATACTTGAAATATCTATGTCATTCGCGTAAACCGGACCATAGCCGTTCAACATGACAATGGTACCGGTGCTGGTCGATGCTGGCCTCCAACTTGTTGCAGTTCCAACAGAGGTTGACAACAGGCCACGAAATGTCGGCGTTGTCGTACTCGTTGCATTGGTCGTAGACTGGGCAGTCGGTAGATTAGCCGTACCATCGGCGCCTAAAATTGTTGAAGTATTACCAATCAGGTAGTATGTGCGCGGATTTGATGCAGCTCTAACATCACTCGGCTTATACCATCCGCCACTCATGAAACCGGTACTTGCGAGCGTAAGGAGGAGAATCAGACTGGTTCGTACCCACCAGCTCATTCCATTAATATTTTTCTTGGTAACATTTGCCATTTGTATATGCCTCCCGCGCTTAGTACGTTGACCAGAGTGGTGTAGTGAAGTAGTGACAGCTCAAGTTGGAGCAGGTCTTTGCCGTAGTTGCCGACGACGTTCCGCTGACACCGTTATACAGAGGTGCACTTGCACCGAACTGGTACGTGGTTGCCCCATCACCGAAGTTGATGGTCCGCTCTGTGCTGCCGCCCATTGAGTGATTTGCCGCCAGATTGGAGTGGCACGTACCGCAGACGTTGGCTGGGTCACCGAAGCCGTATGTTTGATTGGCAGCGTCAAGAGTCTGGGCAATACCTTCCAGCGTCTTGATGTAGTTAATATGCTTGGCATGGGCACCGAAACCTTCATTCGGAGTCAGGCCGTCTTTGGAGTTTTTACCCCATGTGCCACCATTCCACTGATTATTGGAATAAGTAGCGCCGACAGTATCATAACTATGGCAGCTGTCGCAATTGCCGCCACCATACTTGATACCGTCCATATGCTGCTGTCCCGCAACTCCGCCAGTACCGCCGTTATGGCCATGACATCCGGAACAGTCTGTTGCAATACCGTCAGGCATGGCTGAAGCGCTGTGGTCGGTTGTTGAGGTAAACAACGGATTACCTGGTGATTTATGGCACTTGTTGCAGTTTGCATCGTTTTTAAGAGTTCCGTCAGCAATATATCCGGCTTCTGTCCAG
>JAQTQX010000027.1:0-44435 GCA_028712075.1 Desulfuromonadaceae bacterium | reverse complement strand
TTACCGTGATGCTGCCGTCAAGGTGACCGGTGCCCGGTTTGGTTATTGATGTTGTACCGGCAGCATGGCAATCGGTACAGGTGGAATCATTGTGGGCAGCGTGACTGCCGGTAGCCGGACCGGTTGCACCGATGGCAACGGTATGGCACAGTGAACATCCTGTCGCGGTGGCTGTTCCCCATTCAGGTGTTGTAAATGTATTGTTGCTGTAAACATCGGTATGACAGGATGTCGTAGAACAGGTGCCGTAACCGTTGCCGGGTGCCCCTCCCTTGGTGTATGAGCCTTCACCGACATCAATCAATCCATTGATATGGTTTGAGTAATAGTAACCACCAGACCCGGCATAGGTATGACAATAATCGCATCTACCCGGGTTTGGGGCTAAATGAACGGTATGGCTACCAGATGAAATTCCCGTTGTAACATGACAGGTGCCATTACAATTGCTGCTGATTGTGGAACCCCATGTAGGCGGAGTCGACGCAAATACGGGTATGGCGTCATTCGCAGTAGGACCTTGGCCTGAACTGTGACAATAGGTGGTGGCGCACGTGCCGGGTGCGGTCCCTTTGGTTTTGTTGACAAGGTAGCCAAGGTCACCGGCGGTGGATTTGTACACGTCTATGTTGCCGTCAAGGTGGTCGGTCGCATTTGCCGGCCCGCCTTGCGTAACTCCGGCATGGCAATCTCTACATGCGAAGGTATTGGGTGTTCTCTTGTTAGCCTGATTCGGGTTAGTAAGATGAGCCGCATGGCTGCCAGTTGTTGGCGATAATTCGTGACAGGCGGTACAGGGCGCTGCAGACGCACCCCAGACAGGAGAAGGCACGGAGACACCTTTACCATTATCATGACAAGTCGACGTTGAACAGGTACCGTATCCATTCCCTGGTGCGCCAGACGCCGAAACACCCGGAGACAATTCATACTTCAGACCTGAATCTACGTCGATGCTTCTATTAATATGGTTAGGAGATAAATATGCACCTGAAACAGCTCCGGCATGACAGTTATCGCATTGTGAATCGTTATTTATATGCTTGGCATGGCTACCGGAAGTGATAGATGTCCAGGTTGGATGACAATTGCCACACCCGACCGTTCCTCCCCATGCAGGCGGAGTAGCCGCATATACCGGGGTTGCACTGTTTCCATCGGTAAGCGACTGGCCGGAGCTGTGGCAGTAGGATGTGGCACAGCTTGAATAGCCGCTGCCTACATTATGTTTGGCCACAGTGGCAGGATAACCATTTGTGACATCGATATTGTTGTTAACGTGTCCGGTACCGGCATTCGAACCCTGCACTGCCCCTGCATGACAATCTGCACAGAGATAAATATTTGTTGAATAGGAGCGGTGGCCAGATTCAAATGATAAAGCACCAGGTATGTATGTCATGTGTTTCATATGACTTCCAGTCGTTGGTTCAATAGCATGACAGGACGCGCAATTTGAAGTACTGCCCCATACCGGTGTTACCACGCCTGGGTCTGTCCCGGGTTGTGTCGTCGCTGAATGGCACGTTGTTGTGCAGGTTCCTGTGTAAGAACCTGCTGCATGTTTGGCAGGCGAACCATAACCAGAGTTGGTTATAAGTATGGTGCCGTCTTTGTGACCGATGCTCGGAGCGGAAGTTGCCGTTGTACCTGTATAGTGGCAGTCAGTGCAGGTGCTGTTGTTATGAATAACATGACTGCCTGTTGCTGGGCCGGTTGGCCCGATCGGGATAGTATGGCAGGCGCTGCATCCGGCTGACTCACCCCAGACAGGAGTCGTAACAGTGCCTGCTCCGTAGACGTTAAGGTGGCAGGAAGCAGTGGAACAAGAGGTGTAGCCACTGCCTGCAGCATGTTTGGCAACAGTTACAGGGTAGCCGACATTCACTATGGTTATGTTGTTGTCCATATGTCCGGAAGACGGCATGGACATTGTTGTCGTACCGCTGCTGTGACATAACGTACATGTGGTGGAGTGTTTGGCGTGACTACCAGTGGCCGGGCCGTTGCTGCCGATAAGAGTTTTGTGACAGGTATTACAGCTGCTGCCATAATTGGTCGAACCCCATACCGGTGTTAGTATCGTTCCAGGACCGTAAACATTGGCATGGCATGATGCAGTGCTGCATGTACCAAGAACAGGATATTTGGCGCCGGACTGCGGGAAAGATGTATTTTTAGAATAACCAATACCTCCTGCCGAGGTAACTGTGATGAAACCGTCCCGGTGGTTTGTTAAATAACCGGATGCGGCCGCACCATGGCATGGACTGCAGACGTTTGCATCCAGTGTCGCAGACTGTATATGCCGGGCATGGCTGCCTCTGATACTACCGGTAGTTATGTTGCGGAAACCATTTGATTCAGCCGGACGTATGTCGGTGACAGACCCTACCGGAGCATGGCAGGTGAGGCAGGTGGCAGCCTCAGCCTTGCCGGGTAATCCGGCAAGGCTGACTATTGCAAGAGTCAGAGCAGCAAGCACTTGAGATGTTATAGCCTTGGTGTTTGAAAATTTCATACCTGACTCCCTGAAATTGTTATCTTGAACTTTAAGCATATTAATACCCCGTTAAACGCGCAACTTACTACAGTCCAAATGTCCAGGCCGGAGTCGGCTGGTAGTGGCAACTTACGTTTGAACAGGATTGACTTGCAGCATCGTAACGCTTTGCTCTGGATTCATCAAAACGGAAGGTCAGATCTGCTGCATCATTTACGTTAACCTGGGCTTTGGCAACCGTTCCGTTACCACCATTGTGGCTTGAGGACGGATGGCAGGGAAGGCATGGTGTAAATCCTTCGGAAGCCTTGACCGAAGTAAGCAGGTGGGCGTCGTGATACCCGCCGCCTCCAGTGTAATCTTCAACTTTTGCATTGATGTATGTTCCGTCGACACGAGCACTAAACTTGGCTGGTGACATCGGAGGATAACCATGGCATGCGTCGCAGGAGCCATTGCCATACTTGATACCGTCCATATGCTGCTGTCCCGCAACTCCGCCAGCGCCACCGTTGTGGCCGTGGCAACCGGCACAATCTGTGGCAATACCGTTAGGCATGGCTGAAGCGCTGTGGTCGGTTGTTGAGGTAAACAACGGATTACCTGGTGATTTATGGCACTTGTTGCAGTTTGCATCGTTTTTAAGAGTTCCGTCAGCAATATATCCGGCTTCTGTCCAGAGCGGGGCCGGTTCTACACCTGCGTTGCCGCTGGCCAGTGTGCCGTTGATGCCGGCCGGGTTGTGGCAGTAGGTGTTGGAGCAGCTCCCGGCACTGTAAGCTGGAGTCATTGTGCCGCCAGCTGATGTTGTTGCCAGACCATTAAAGGTAGAGGTTGGATCTGATGTTACGCCAAACATTCCTGCTGCATGGGTGCCGGAGGTCGGCAATGGACCATGGCATGCTTGACAACGGTCATCCTCGGTTCCTTGGGCACTTAACCCGTTAAAATATTGCAGATGCGTCTGGTGTGCGCCGATTTTCGCAGTAGCACTAACTTTTCCAGTATCGCTTGCAGTTGGATCTGAAGGAGCAACAACATGGCGATTGGCAGAAGTGATCGGACCGACGGTACCGGTCCCATGGCACTTGGTACATGTATCGTAGTTTGTGTTTACACCCCAGGCAGGTGGCGTAAACGAGCCGTGGCAGATAGCTGTTGAGCAGGTGCCGTAGCCGTTGCCGGGTGCGCCGCCTGCGCTGTAGCCCTGATTGGCCACATCAATTTGGCCATTCACGTGATTTGCTGAGTTATAAGCTGAGACATAAGCGCCACTGTGGCAATAGTCGCAGTTGTTATCGGCGGCAATGTGCCTGGCATGGGTGCCGGTATTTAATGCCGTTGTTGCGTGGCAACTTCCGCAGGCCACACTGCCACCCCAGGTTGGAGCAACTGCGGCATATACCGGTGTTGCGGACGTACCGTCAGCCGATTGACCCGAGCTATGGCAGTACGAGGTGGCGCAGGAGGCGAATGCTGTCCCTTTTGCCTTTGGTGACGGATAACCACCGGCGTCTACTTCAATAGTGGTATTACGGTGATTGGCCGCTGCCGTCACTCCCTGGACATAACCGGTATGGCAATCGGCACAGAGTGCTTTCTTGAAGGTTGTTGAGGTTACGTGCTTGGTATGGCTGGTGTCAGTCGGAATCAGGGGGTGACAGGCGGTACAGGCAGCTGCTGAAGTACCCCAAACGGGTGAAGTCCCTGCCGCTGATGTCGCAGAGTGGCACGTTGTGAGACAGGTTCCCGTATAAGTACCTGGGGCATGCTTGGCAGTTATCGGATAGTCGTTTTCGGCCCTTATGGTGATGCTATTATTGATGTGACTCAAGGTCGGAGCTGTAGTTGCTGTTGTCCCGTCGAGATGACAATCCGTACAGTTTGCGGTATTGTGCTTGGCGTGACTGCCGGTAGCAGGGCCGGTTGCGGTGATTGCATAAGCACCGGTATGGCAGGCGGCGCAGCCGGATGCTGTGCCCCAGACAGGGGTTGTTACAAAACCTGTGCTGTAAGGATCGGCGTGGCAGGAAGCGGTAGAACAGGTGCCGGAGTAGCTGCCGGCAGCATGCTTGGCAGTGGCAGGATAGCCGTTGGTTACCGTGATGCTGCCGTCAAGGTGACCGGTGCCCGGTTTGGTTATTGATGTTGTACCGGCAGCATGGCAATCGGTACAGGTGGAATCATTGTGGGCAGCGTGACTGCCGGTAGCCGGACCGGTTGCGTCGATGGCAACGGTATGGCACGAGTTACAACTTGCGGAGGTACCCCAGACCGGTGTCGTAACAGTACCGGATCCATAGACATCAACGTGGCAGGAAGCGGTCGAACAGGTTGCTGCTGCCGAGCCCTTGATTTTGTTAAGCGGGTAGCCAACATTGGCAATATCGATGTCACCATCGCCATGACCAAGGCTTGGCATTGATGTTGCCGATGTACCGGCTTCGTGGCAGGTGGTGCAGGCAACTTCGTGAGCGGCAGTAGTATGGCTGCCGGTTGCCGGGCCATTTGCGCCTATCGGCGTCGTGTGACATGCGGTACAATTTGCTGCTGCATTACCCCAAACCGGCGATACTACGGCTCCGGAGCCGTAAACATTGGCATGGCACGAGGCGGTTGAACAGGTTCCAAGAGTTAGGCCGGGATTTCCTGACTGTGGGAAGGAAGTACCCTTGGAATAAGTAAGACTTGAAGTTGCTGATGTAACGTTGATGAATCCGTTGCGGTGTTTGGTGCTGGTCACCTCAGGGCCATGGCACGGAGTACATGCGCTTGCAAGCGTTGTCGGCGCCGTAATGTGCTTGGCATGGCTACCCTTGAATCCGCCCGTTGTGATATTCCGGAAGGCAGATTCAACCGGGCGGAGGTCCGTTGTTGAACCTTTCGTTGCGTGGCACGTAAAGCAGGTGGCGGCTTCAGCAATGCCGCTGAACCCGGTTATGCCGGCAGCTGACAGAGCCAATGTAACAAACAGATTGATCGAGAAAGCTTTGGTGCCAAGTAATTTCATGCAAGTCTCCATTTCGATATTTAAAATACTTTCAAGAAGGTGTCTTTTAATCCTCGTAATCATCATTTTAAATATTTCTGCAAAAAAACAACTGTTGCATATAATTCAAATTATTATTGTTACCATGCCTCTGTGGGCTGGAAGTGACAGCTTACATTTGAACAGGACATGGTGGTAAAATTGTACTGTTTCGGCCTGCTCTCATCAAAACGGAAATTCAGGTCAGCAGAGTCATTCACGTTCACATTACTCCGCACAGCCGAACCACCACCCTGACCATGATATGCGATAGGATGACACGGCAGACAGGGTGTAAACCCTTCTGACGCTTTTACGTCAGGCAAAAGATGCGCAGCGTGATGTCCGCCGCCACCGGCATAATCCTCAACCCGCGCATTTACATACTCACCTGTGGCGCGTGCGTTGAATTGTACTAAAGGCATAGGGGGATAACCGTGGCATGTGTCACACGTTACGTTGTCAATATTAAGCAAGCCATTATTATGTGTGGCTACATTGTAACCGGTATAGCCATGGCAAGTGGAGCAGTTTGGCGAAATTCCGCCAGTGGCAGTTGCATGTGCGCCCGATGCCGGCGGATAACTGTGACAGCTGCTGCAGGCATTATCATTGGTTTTCAGGTCAACCGTACCATTTTTGTGTGTTGAATCATGGCAAACAGCACAATCTGTGTACACAACATTCTGGGTACCATGAGTGTACAGTTGGAAGCCGGTAGTATGAATTGTCTGGGTGTTTGGAGGATTGCCATGACAGGCAACGCAGGTTGTTGCCAGTGTGCCATTGTTATGGCCGGCTGCCCCTGGGTTGGCGCCGTGGCACGTTGCGCAGTCAGTGTTGGTGGAGTGTGCCAGACCGGTTGATGCAATTACTGTAGTCGGCGGATTACCGTGGCAGGCAACGCAGGTTGTTGCCAGTGTGCCATTGTTATGGCCGATAGCACCCGGGTTGGCGCCGTGGCAGGTAGCGCAATCAGTTGCAGTGGTATGTGTGCCGGTGTGACCGGAAATCGCAACAGACAGTGCGGCCGGCGGATTGCCGTGGCAACTTGTACAAGACATGGCACCGAAGTCAACCGTACCATTGTTATGTGTAGCGCCGCCCATTCCGGTGTAGATGTGGCAGTTGACACAGTTCAGAGGTGAAGTGACTGCAGAAGAGTGAGAATTCGTTGCCGGCGGGAAGCTATGGCAGCTAGCACAGCTGCTGGTTGAGTTGCTGAAAAGATCGAGCGCACTTTTCTGGTCAGCGGTAAGATATAAACTAATATCGCTGCCGGTAACCGTGTTGCCAGGCGTTACGACCGCTTCAATTGAATCAGCGATCAGCTGTTTGGCATATTCAGGGTTGTGGGCATAGGCACCCGGCTCAGTTGCAAACAGTTTGTAGTTGAAGGCCGCGCCCATGACGTTGGCACCAGCCTGGCCGGTACCCCAGTTCGTGTTGGTAACATACGGGTAGTTGTCGGTTATGAAAATATTTTTGCTGGCAAGTACATCTTTCAGGACGGTAAGGGCATTTATGAATGCCACTTTCCTTGCATCAACTGAGGCGGCGTTAAATGTTGACGAATCGGTATGACAGTTGGTGCAGGTGGTGGCGGTAATCGTTGAGATTGATCCGGTGGCAACAGTTACCGGTGAGAATGCGTGTTTATCGGTGGCGCTCATGTGGCAGGCAACGCAAGGGCCGCCGGTACCGGTGCTGTTGCTGTTGAGTATGCCGACTTTGCTGTGAGCGTTGTCGGAAAATTTGGAGTACGTACGGCCTGGGAAGTCGTAGCCAGATTTGCCCTGGAGTGATCCACCGGCGGTCAGGTAGTGCGGTGCGATGTAAGAAAGGTTTGTGAAATCTGCTGTTCCAACTTTGACCTGGATGCTTGTGCCGTTGTTCCGACCACTGTGGCAGTCCATACAGATATTTGAGGTGCCGACATCTACGTTGGTGAAGCTTGCTTCATCGGCAAACGGTTTGTTCGGGGTCACAGTGCGCACGGTACCGTTGGAAACGTCGCTGTGGCAGCCAACGCAGGTGAGAACTTCCTTGGTTTTGTCGGATGCCGTTCCCCAGGCAGCTGTCACTTTGGCTGTTGAGTAAGCGATGAAACCGGTGGTGGTGTGGCAACGTACACACTCACTTCTGGACTTGAAGTCATAATCGATCCAGGGAAGTGCAGTTGTGCTTGCGTGGCCGGTAGCGGCCCACTGTTGGCGGATAGTCTGGTTGTTGGCGTTATCATTGTGGCAGGTGGCGCAGGTTGACTGCAAGGTAACATATGCTGCCGGGTACATTCCGGAGGTTACGTTATTAAAGTGCGGCGCGCCTGATATTAAAACATTTACTGCTCCGTTTTTGTGGTTGATGTTTTTGCCTGCGTCTACGCCATGGCACATAGCGCAATCGTTTGAATTCAGATGCTGACCGGTATGTCCGGACCTGGCCACCGTCAGCACCTGTGGCGGATTACCGTGGCAGGCGGAGCATGAAGTCACAGGCTCTTCAATGCCATTATTGTGGGTCACGCCGTTGAAATCGGTGAAGGTGTGGCAGGTGGAGCAGTTGGGTGATGTGCCAGCAACAGCATTATATGTCACATGAGAAGTCGGCGGATAGTTGTGGCATTCAGCGCAGGCAATATCATTGGTCAGTATTTCGATTTTCCCATCTCTATGAGTTGCCGTAGCGCCAGTTGTTGGAGGCACGGAATGACAGTCAGAACAGTTTGAAGATGTGTGAGTAAACGTTGTTGCTCCCAGAACTGTTGTGCCCGGCGGATTACCGTGGCAAAAATCGCAAGATGCATTACCCGATGCCTGCAGTGAATGTTTATTGTGACAATTGAGGCACGCGTTGCTTGCCACTTTTCCATTGTGGTCGAATGATATATGACACGAAGTCGTACTGCAGGTAATCTGAGCGACAGGCTTGTATGCGTGAGACAGATCATTGTTCGGGTTATGGCAATTCTGGCAGCTGATAACACCAAAGTGACCTGATGATTCGAACGCAGCCCCCCCTGCAGGTCCATCTGTGCCATTATGGCAACTGCTGCATAGATTGGCTCTTACAATATTGGCATTGACTGTTCTTATGGTTACGGTAGCTTCCGAATTAGGTGCTCCATCAGCCATAACAATCAGCGTGATAATATATGTTTCTTCGGTATTAGAAAGATTCGGGGTAAAATTTATCTTTTTCGGGTCTGAAGTATAAGTCACCGTTCCGCTGGTTGCTGTCCAGACATAACGTGCTCCCGGATCATTTGACGTACTTGAAGAGCCATCAATTTCTATGTTGGTCGTGCCGATAGCAACGGTCAAGTTTGGAGTTGAAATAATGGCTCGTGCCGTGGGAACAGAAGCGAACAGACCCTTAACCGTATGGTTTCCGGTGGTAAATGTATATGTGACTCCGTTAGAATTTGCGGTAAGGCTGACACCATCAGGGACTGAAGGAAGTGTATATTTCACTCCGTCAACCTCAATCCCGGTTAGTTTTTGTCCGACAAAAGGCGACACGGTAACCAGAGCAACCGAAGGCGAAAAATACGTTACTGATGGAGTAATGTGGCCTTCAGGTACATCAAGGGTAGTTATGATATATTCTGTGCTTGTTTTGAGGGCATAGGTAGCAACGATATTATGGGTAAGTGAAGAGTTATTTGTCGCCCTGTACACGGAAACTTTGCCGCCTGTGGCAGGCAGGGACTGTTGCGCTCCGTCGACCCTGAGATTGGTCAGGATATAGCCCATGGGGACAGTTACGTCGTACTCAACCGCTGTGATTTGACTATCAGTGACATTTGTGAGGAGTCCGCTATTCGTGGTGGAATACCCGGCATTCGGGACCGGAGTTAAATATGAACTGAATGACGCTGGCGATGTGACTGATGTTATCGACCAATACGTTCGTGCGCTGGCAAATGACGGCATCATCAGTAGCACCAGCAACACTATCAGCACCTTATCTAATGTTTTTTGCATGTTTTCTTCCTCACTTGCTTTCTAAGGGTTATTCAGGACTTCACTTATAAAGGGTAAAATTGTTGTTGTCAAACCCAGCAATAAAATTTCCCAATACATGCAATAATAGTGCCATAGATCGGGTAAGCTGTCAATTTTGCCGCCCGCCTTTCCAAGTAATTAGATACCCTGGTTGTTTTATTTATTTGAGTTTGTATACAGACAAATAGAACTCGACACTGATATGGCCTTTTGACCGAACCACCAATGAAGCATCGCGAAACAACGTAATGTATGGTCTGTGATGAAAGGAATTTTCAACCATTAAACATGGCAGCCTTGCCGACTGTTACCACGTCAGGGTACGAAGATAACAAGCAGAGCCGCTGTTGCGGCTGATCACCCTCCAGCCAGCTTCACCTTGAAGCCGCGTGCCATAAGTTCAGCTGACAAGGCGTCACGATGATCTCCCTGAATTTCGATAACATTATCTTTGACGGTACCGCCACAACCGCATTTTTTTTTGAGTATTCCGGCAAGTTCCTTAATCGCTAGTGCCGGAAGCGATATTCCGCTGATGACTATGACAGTACCGCCGCCGCGCCCTTTGACCTCTCGCCGTAACCGCACAATGCCGTCGGCCGGTTTACCTGCCGGTTTGTCAGTTTTTTTTTCCTGTTTGATCCGTCCGGTTTCGCTGGAATATACCGGGATGCTGTCTGCCCAGTCAGTCATTTTCCCCAATCCCTTGCATAGCGGAAATCACGGTCAATCGTGCGGTTTGACACTTTGGCAATCACCGGCAGACGGCGCTTGAAATGGGAATTCTGAATTTTCGCGTAAATGGCATCGACAAACTCACTGTCAAAACCGCCAGCGACCAGTTCCTGCCGGGTCATGCGCTGATCAACCATACGGTACAGGAGTTCATCGACCTGACGATATGAAAAGCCCAACTCCTCTTCATCAGTCTGTCCAGCCCACAAGTCAGCAGAAGGCTGTTTTTCAATAACCTCTATCGGCACACCCATCGCTGCTGAAAGCTGCCAAACCTGACTTTTGTAAATGTCACCGATAGGATTCAGGGCTGATGCCATATCACCGTAAAGAGTGCCATACCCGAGCAGCAGTTCCGTTTTGTTGCTGGTGCCAAGCACCAGCGCGCGGAACAGCGCCGAGTGGTCGAACAGAATAGTCATCCGCTCGCGGGCCATTTTGTTGCCACGCCTCATATTATCAGCTTCCGGAAACAGCTCGAAGTAGGCGTCTACCATTGCCGTAATCGATACAACTGAAAAACATATGCCGCAGGATGAAGCAACCAGACGGGCATGCGCTTCGCTCTCCGGATTACTGCTCTTGTACGGCATACAGATTGCGTGAACATTCTCAGGACCAAGCGCCTCAGCGGCAATAAAGGCAACCAATGCCGAATCAATGCCACCGGAAAGCCCCAGCACCACCTTACGGACACCAACCTTGAGTACTTCATCCCGGACAAATCCGACCAGCAGCCTTCTCAACAAATCGGTATTGGCGACCAAGCCGGCCATTATTGCCCCCTTTCCCGCATGATCCGTTGCAGCTCCTGCAAAGTCACAAACAGATTTTCGTCACGTATCATCGGTGAGGAAATCCGCTCCCTGCGTAGAGCCCCTTCCGCGACTGTAGCAGTCACACACTCCTCTTCCAACAGAAGGCCCCGGACTATCGATTCGCCTGATGGTGCAACATATTCAGAGCCTCCCCAGAAATTAACGCCATCTTCGTAGCCGACCCGGTTGCAGTAGAGTACCCTGCAGTTGAGAAACAGAGCGGTTGTAGAGGTAAGTTGCTGCCAGGCTGCAGCCGAACCGAGCGAGTCCCCTTCAATGCCGCGAGCCGGGCTGCTTGACAGACAGATCAGCGCTGTTGCACCATCCATGGCGAGCAGGTATGAGGCGGACAGATGCCACATATCCTCACAGATCAGCATGCCGAACCGGCCGAATTTCGTATCAAAGGCACGGAACGATGCGCCGCGCGCCAGATAGCGCTGTTCATCAAACAGGCCGTAGGTCGGCAGATATACCTTCCGGTGCAGATGGCGGATCGCCCCGTCTTCAAGATACAGAGCAGAGTTATAAAAGTGATAGTCAGCCGTTTCCTCAACAAAGCCAACAACAATGGATATGCCCCGCGATAATTCCATGAGGCGACCTATTTCCTGAGAATCAGTGCGCAGTGCCACCTCAGGAACAAGATCTTTCAAAAAATAACCAGACAAAGCCAGCTCCGGGAAGACGATCAGATCAGCTCCCGCCTCACGGGCTTTGCCAATTTCCCGTTCAACAAGGGCCAGATTATCGGCAACACAGCCAAGCTTTGGTTTTATTTGAGCCAAAACAACGGTGAAATCCATGGTGACCCCTCTTTAATACGCCAGTTCAAAAGCATTTTTGATATGTTCAATCGCATGCAGGTCGTCAGTATGCAGCAGAATGGCAATTACGTCAAACCGTGCGTTGGAATCATGTAACTTGTTTTTCGAGAGCCAAGTCAACGCAGCCTTGGAGATCTGCCGCTGTTTAAAGGAAGTCACAGCCAGTTGCGGGACTCCGTAGGCAAGCCCACGGCGAGCCTTAACTTCGACAAATACCAGGCTTTTATCTGCCGGATCGCGGGCAACAATGTCAACCTCACCCCCCTTGCATCGAAAATTGCGCTCAAGTATCCGGTAACCACGAGCGATCAGGAAATTTGCCGCCACCTCTTCGCCAAGCAAACCGGTCCCCTTGTTACCAGCGCTTACTGGAGCAGGTGTATTCTGTGCGATCGGGTTTCGAAAGAGGTTCACGGTTTCATCTCTATCTGTGGGATAGTAGTATTCATCAGAGTACCGGATCATAAATCTGTTGTACTTTTTGTCGTTTTATAGCTCATAATGCCCCGGCATGACACCATATATTTACCATCACCCTGCACAATTACTCGAAACCGCTGCTTCACGGAGCGCCGCATGACCACTATTGCCAACGCCCTCATACCGGTTCTGGGGCTTATACTCGCCGGATTCATTATCCAGCGCACCAATTTTCTCCCCCCCACATTCTGGCCGTCAGCCGAAAAGCTGACATATTTTCTGCTGATGCCGGCTACTCTTATCCACAGCCTGGCGGACAAGGAAATCGGCACTCTCCCGTGGTTCAAAATACTGGTGACCGTAGAAGGTGCTGTGCTGTCAAGTGCACTTCTTGTCACACTCTGGTGGCTCACGAACCGCCGCATGAAGGGACCGGCCTTTACGTCCCTCTTTCAGGGGGGTGTTCGCTTCAATACATTTGTTGCACTGGCACTGGCAGAGAATCTGTTCGGCAAGGATGGTCTGTTTCTGGCGGCAATGGGGGCGGGATTTATGATCATTCTGATCAATGTGCTCTGCGTCTCGGTCTTTTCCCTGGCAGTGAACAATGGACAAGGCATCGATATCAAGCGACTCTTGACAGATTTGCTGCGCAATCCGCTCATCATCGGCTGCGTCATCGGTGTCGGTTTAAATACAACTGGTCTGAAGCTGCCGCTGGCAATTGACGGCTTTCTGGCGTTGGGAGGGAAGGCAGCGTTTCCGGTTGGCCTCATGGCAGTGGGGGCAGCCTATCGGGCCGGCAACGTGATGCTGCACTGGCACCCTCTTATCGCCACCAGTACCGTACAGTTTATTTGCAAGCCTCTGATCGCGTGGGGTCTGGGAACATCAATGGGGCTTTCCGGAGTTGCTTTGACTGTTGCAGTCCTGCTGTTCAGCGTACCGACCGCGCCATCCGCATACATTTTGTCACGTCAGATGGGGGGTGATCATGACAGTATGGCTGCCATTATTACTGTCCAGACGTGCGTATCATTTGTCACACTGCCGCTGACAATGTGGCTGCTGCAGTAATTCTGGTGAATTTTCGGAATGCTACACTTCCAGCGTGTAACCGACCATGGCAACCTGAAACTCTTTCGGAAATTCCCGTGACAGCCGCGCCGAAGCGGCAAACCCGGTGCAGTGGCTGGCGGCCAGTTTCTTCACCCCAAGCGCCCGCAGTTGAGTAACCGTCTTTTCAAGCTGTTCCTGACTGCAAAAGCCAAGATGCGTGCCGCCAATCACCGCATATATATCGCGCCTGCCGGTCATATACGCGATATGCTCAACAGTATTTACCAGCCCGGCATGACAGCACCCCAGTACAAGCACTAACCCCTTGCTGGTTTCCAGCAGCAGTGACTGATCATCCGGCGTGGTATCGAGCTCCTGACCGGTACAATCACAGTAAATCCCCTGATCTCCGGTCTCAAAGTCGGTCACGCGCGGCACTTCCCCGATCAGATACGTGCCTGCGGCAATTGTGCAAAATTCCTTCGAAAAATAAAAATCAGCGCCTACTGTTTCCAATTCCTCTCGGCTGAATGGTATGGAAATCGGATAACACTCACCGGTATCCTTGACCCGATAGCGGGAGCGGAACATGCTGGGATGACCGTAAATCTTCTTGGGACCATATTTTTCCAGCAACGGTATTAACCCGCCGGCGTGGTCATAATGACCATGAGATATGACCACCTTTTCGATCCGTGAAAGATCCTTGTTCATCCTCTGTGCATTATGCATCAAGGTCAACCCCTGACCGGTGTCGAACAGGAGCGGTTCTCCATCAGATGGCTCGATCAGAGCTGCAAAACCATGCTCGCCAAGCGTACCGGAAAGCGAACCAACTGAATTTTCACAGAGAACCGTTATCCGGAACGTCATTTACAACAGCCGCTTGTGGGAAAGCGTGGCACACCCATTTTCCCCAAAATATTAAACAGGGGGCAAAACTGGGTGAAACCGGACTGAAACAGGTTCAACCCGACAAAACCGGTAAACCAGAGCCAGTTCGGGGAATGAAAATGCGCCAGAACAAGTGAAATCATAATAAATGATCCGGCAATGATGCGCACAATGCGCTCAATGTAAAATTCTTCTTTCATAGGGCTACCTCCATTATTTTTCCTGTTTACTTGCCAGCATTTCGGCAATTTTTCCCGCCACCTCTCCGGTCAATACCGGACAGGCGCCCTTATGAGTCTGGCGTATTGTCTTGCAGCAGGTGACACCGTACTTCTGTTTGAACCACGTGTGCAGTTCTTTGGTAAAATGCGCTGTTGCTTTTTTATCCGTCAGTATTAACCCGAGAGCAACCGTCCCCCCCGAAACCGCACCACAGATGCATCCGGAGCTGGAGCCGCCACCAAAGCCTGATACGGTGCCAACAACCGACTCAGGAACATCCGGGGCAAAATGCCTTCTCACCGTTTCCAGCACCGCCTCGGCACAATGATATTTTCCCGAACGATACAGCCCCTCGGCTTCTACTTGACATTTTTCCGCCATCGCCAAGCCTTCAAGTGACGGATGTGCTTTATTCGACCAGAACATATATCCCCTTTGTTACTGATGTATTGCTTCATTTTTGTGCGGTTTTTTCCGTCTTTCCACAAGAAAATACAGGATCGGAATGGTGATCTGGGACAGCGTTGTCGCGGCAATCTCACCACACATCAAGGCGATGGCCAACCCCTGGAATATCGGATCAAAAAGAATAACGAAACTTCCGACCACAACCGCTGCGGCCGTCAGCAGCATCGGCCGAAAGCGTACCGCCCCGGCTTCGATGATCGCTTCATCAAGCGGCAACCCTTCATTCCTTCGCAACACGGCAAAATCGATAAGAATAATTGAGTTCCGCACAATGATTCCCGCAAGGGCGATGAAGCCGATCATGCTGGTTGCGGTAAAGAACGCCCCGAACATGGCATGTCCCGGCAGGATTCCGATCAGTGTAAGTGGTATCGGCGCCATTATCACCAGCGGTGTGGTAAAGTCCCTGAACCAGGCAACGACAAGGATATAGATCAGCACCATAACAGCCCCGAAGGCAATTCCAAGATCACGGAACACTTCATAAGTGATATGCCATTCGCCATCCCACTTCATACCAAGATGCGCTTCGCTCCAGGGTTGACGTGACGCCAGCACCTCAATTTTACGTCCATCAGGTGTTGCTATGGCATTGATTTCGTCCTGCATCTTCAGAATCGCATAGACCGGAGCCTCAATTTTTCCTGCCACATCCGCAGTTACGTACACGACATTCTTGAGGTTTTTACGATAAAGGGTTTTCTCCTCGCTGCCGGTAGTGACGCGTACAAGCTGCGACAACGGTATGTTTCCTTTTGCTCCGGTCACATATACCGATGACAATGCCGCAGTGGAACTCCGCTGACCGGCCGGCATTCGCAGGTTGATGGTCACCGGTTCTTTCTCCTTGGGCACATGAAGCAGTCCGGCATCCTGGCCATGCAGCGCGATGTGCAGCGTTTTAGCGACATCATCGACAGCAACGCCGGAAAGAGCAGCTTTTTCGCGATCAACAGTAAAAGTGAGCTTGGGCTGGTCGTTCTCGCGGTACCAATCGACATCAACCACGCCTTCGGTTTTGGCCATAATCGCCTTGACTTTAGCGGCACTTACCGCCCGTGTGGCATCATCGGGACCATACAGCTCGGCTACCAGTGTTGCCAGCACCGGAGGACCAGGTGGAATCTCGGCAACCTTGACCCGCGCGCCGTATTTATCGGCAATCGCCTTCACCATCGGACGGATGCGCTTGGCGATAGCGTGGGACTGATCCTTGCGCTCTTCCTTCGGGAGCAGATTGACCTGGATATCGGCCAGGTGCCCTCCCTGGCGCAGATAGTAGTGCCGGACAAGACCATTGAAGTTGAACGGTGCACTGGTGCCGATATATTCCTGAAAATCAGTCACCTCAGGGACTGTCCGGAGTACATCCCCCATCTCCCTTGTCATGCGGGCGGTCTGCTCCAGTGGCGTACTATCGGCAGAATCGATGATAATCTGCAGCTCGTTTTTATTATCAAACGGGAGCATTTTTACCGTGACCGCCTGGAAATAGACCAGTGAGCAGGAAAGCAGCAACAGAACCACGACGCCAGTCAGAAACGCCGTCCGCTTTGTGGCGTTATGAAGGAATGTTCCCATAAGGCGGCGATAGAAAAGGGTCAGCTTGGATACCTTAACCTCTTCGGTAGCGTTGTGATGTGATTGTTCCTTCATAAAACGGTAGGCAAAGTAAGGAGTAACAATAAAGGCAATAAACATGGAAAGCAGCATTGCGGTACTTGCCCCCACAGGGATCGGGCGCATGTAGGGGCCCATCAGGCCACCGACAAAACCCATCGGCATGACCGAGGCGATGACGGCAAAGGTAGCAAGGATAGTTGGATTACCGACCTCATCAACCGCCAGTATCGCGGCTTCCAACGGTTCCATAAACTTGGTGGTAAAGAAGCGGTGGATGTTTTCCACCACGACAATTGCATCATCCACCAGAATACCGATGGAAAAGATCAACGCAAACAGCGTGATCCGGTTGAGAGTGTAGCCGATCATATAGATCACCAGCAACGTAAGTGCCAGGGTTACCGGGATCGCAATCGCTGCCACCGCACCCGCACGCCACCCCATAAAGATCGCAATCAGGATCGTGACCGAGATGGCGGCGAGAAACATGTGAAACAGCAGTTCGTTGTTCTTTTCCCGGGCCGTTTCACCGTAATTGCGGGTGATGGTGACCTGAACATCAGACGGGATGGTCTTCCCCTTCATGAATTCTATCTTCTTCAGCAGGTCATCAGCAATCCAGGTGGCATTTGCTCCGGTGCGCTTAGCAACCGCTATGGTTACCGCGGCGTAATCCTGTTTCGGGTTCCCGGATATTTTCTTTTCCGCAGCACCCGGCCCCATGCCGAAAAAGACATACTCTGCAGGTTCACTGAGACCGTCCTCTACCGTGGCCACGTCCGACAGATATACCGGTTTGCCACCATAAACACCAATCACCACACGCTTGACTGCGTCGGCATTTTCGAGAAAATCTCCGGTCTGCACAAGCATTGACTTGTTGTCACTTGAGAAACTGCCCGATGGCAGGGATGCATTTCCCTTCTGCAGGGCGCCTGCAACCTGCAGCGGCGAAAGACCAAACCCGGCAAGGCGCGGTGCGTCCAGGGTTACACGTACCTGCCGTGACAATCCACCTGTTATGGTTGTTTCAGCAGTATTTTCACTCTTTTTTAGTTCGTCGGCAACTTCATGAGCCAGCGTCCGCAGAATCCCATGACCGTAACGGTCAGACCAGAGCGTCACCGCAAAGATAGGAACGTCGTCGATGGATTTTGGCACAACCAGAGGTTCATACGCACCCGGAGGGAGCAGCATGCGATTGCTCATGACCTTGTTGTAGAGCTTGACCAGCGACTCTTCCATCGGCTGCCCCACCTGATAGCGGACCGTGATGATCCCCATGCCGGGACGGCTCATGGAATAGAGATATTCGACACCCTTGATCTCCCACAACTTGGCCTCAAACGGCTTGACGACACGTTCCTGGACCTCCTTTGGGGAAGAACCGGGCATCGGGAGATAGATGTCCACCATCGGCACTACAATCTGCGGCTCCTCTTCGCGCGGAGTCATTTTTACGGCGAAGAAACCGAGCAGCAGCGACGCGCCGACAATCAGTGGCGTCAGCTTGGAATTAATGAAAGCGCGGGCAATTTTTCCGGCGAAACCGAGGTTTTCCATGGTCTACTCCACCCGTGCCCCTTCGATAACCTTCTCGGTACCAGACACGACGACACAATCACCTTCCGACAGACCGGAGAGGATTTCCACCCGAGTGCCGTTTTCCCGTCCGACCCTGACAATACGCATATGGACGATGTTTTCCTTGTCAACGGTCCAGATTGAAGTCATTGCGCCGCGGTCAACAACAGCCTGTTTCGGTACAGTGATGCCGTTGGTCGTTGTCCCAAAACTGACAGCGCCGCGGCCAAACATACCGGATTTCAACCCCTTGTGATTCAGAGCAATCTTGGCCACAAAGGTGCGGCTGCCCGGATCAGCGGCCGGAACTATCTCGGCAATCCGGGCGGTAAATGAGTGTTCGATGGCATCGAGCGTCACCTGTACCGGCGAGCCAGGCTTAACCCTGGTTGCAATATTTTCCGGCAACGCAAGTTCCAATTGGTAGCTCCCGTCGTCATCGATCGTCATCAGCGGCTGACCGGGGAAAATCGTTGCTCCAAGATCGGCCTGTTTGCTGATGATAATCCCCGAGATTGGGGCAGTGATCCGTGTATAACCAGACATTGTGGTTGCGGCCTTCGCCCCCGCCAGAGCCTGCTGAAGTCTTGAATTGGCCCGTGCGACACTTTGTACTGCAATATCTTTTTCGGTCTGCCTTACATCGAATTCCTGACGACTGATCGCCTGCTCGGTGAAGAGTATCTGATAGCGGTCAAAGGTCGTATCGGCCAGTTTTTTTCGCGACAACGCCTCATCTAGTCCACGACGGGCCTCTTCTATGCCGGCGGTAGCCATTGCCGCAGTCGCCTGGTTTTCCTGGGCATCTAGCTGCGCAAGCAGTTGTCCTTTGCGTACCCGGTCACCCTCGCGAACTTTCAGAACACTGACAGTGCCGGGGATACGGGTCGAAACGACCGCACTGGTACGTGCACGCACAGTACCGACCACTTCCAGCAATTCAGGTGCGGCAACGCTCTTGACAACCTCCAGCGATACCCCCCTGGCGACCACCACCGGTGCATTTTCTGTTTTTCCTGCTTCGTGGCCTTTAGAACAACCAACGGCAAGTGCAGCCGTCAGCAGAATCGCTACAAGCAGAGTTTTTCTCGCAATCAGGCAATTCCTCATTTAAGTATCTCCTTCACAAATGTTCCCGTCATGTAATAGACCCGGCCACCAGACAGGGCATAGCCAGCCTCGGTTTCCACCAGATTGGCTCTGGTCTGATTAAGCGCCGTCTGGGCGTCAAGCAATTCAACCATTGTTGACAGCGAATTTTCATAGCGCCTGGTAAGAAGCCTCACCGTCTCTTCCGCATCCGCAACCGCGTGCCGGGTCACCTCAAGACGTTTGGCCGCTTCATCACGCCTGACATAACTTTCCTTAAGCTGATACCTCACATCCTTCGTTGTGGATTCCAGCATCTCACGGGCGGCGGATTGGCCAGAAAGCGCCTGCCTCCGCTCACTGTTGCTGCGGAATCCGTCAAAGATACTCCATTTCAGTGAAACGCCTGCTGTCCAGGCATCATTATCCGCAGCAAATGGTGCATCCTCAGCGTTCAACTGATATGAGGCAAAGGCCCCAACCGTCGGCATATACCCGCTCCATGCAAGCTTGAGGGCCGCATCTGATTTTTCCAGATCTGCATGGGACTGCTTTATTTCAATCCGGGTTTCGAGAGCGTTATTGACAACCTGCTCACTTATGGGAGGGACCGCAAGAGTGTCCGAAAATCCGGTGATCTCATAGGCATTATCCTCAGGCAGACCGATCAGCATTGCCAATTTCATCTTGGCAAGAACCAGATTATTTTGAGCTGAGATATGCTGTTGCTCAACGGAAGACAGGTGGGTTCGGGAGCGTAGTTCATCCGACCTGAGACCGACTCCGGCAGATGTTCTGACTGTTGCCAGCCGCATATTTTCCCGGGCATCGGCAATAGCTTTGTCAGCAGCTTTTAGCTGGGCATCGGCCTTCTGTACTTCAAGATAGGTATAGAAAGTCTGAAAAGCTACACCCTCTCGCGCCGCTTCAAGTCCCAATGCTGCTTTTTGCGCATCCATGACGGCCAGTTCTTTCATCGGCGACAGAGCTGGAGCGTACAGCGGCTGTTGAATCGACAGGATCGTTTTAAAATCATGCCGCGTCGGGGGGTTGTTGATGCTGCCGAAATCGCTCATAGCAAACCGCCCCTCATCCAGTTTCATCATGAACGCATTAATGGGTGAATTGGATGCAACGAGGGTTTCCTCGAAAGCAATGGCCGGCAGATAGCGGGAATTGGCACTGTCAATCCCCTGGCTGGCAGCATGGGAATTAAACGCGGCAGCCTTGATCTTATTGTTGTTTTCAAGAGCCATGGCAACAGCGTCTTTAAGTGTCAATGTGGCGGCATCGGCATAAGAAGTTGCAGCTATGAGCAGCAAAACCGCGCATGATATAATTATTCGCGACATAAATCCTCCAAATATTTGTTACATCCATATATACAAAAAACTGAATATAGTCAACATATATTTATTCGAAGTCTACACAGAGCGTATCATGCTTTATATAAATGTAAACACCGTACGGGCAACAACTAATACGCTTAATAATTCACAACCCAATGAAATATTTACGTTTATACATTTTAATTCAACCTTATCCCCCAGCCAGGTGTCGTCAATTCATGTGGTATGGGCAACGTATACGAGATTTATACACAATTAATATTATATATATTTTGTAACATACCGTATCAACTTAACTTTATAGCTGTTACCGCACTGGTTCGTATCAATTTTATATACATCTACAGGATATAGATACTACGGAATCAAGCAGAACATGGCACCGATATCACAACATATATATTGTAATATCGGATAGTTATATTTATTATTTCTCTACACACAAAACTTGGCATCATCCGTGTATAGACTAAGGCATAGTAACCAATTCAAAACAGGGCAAAAAAAACAAGGAGGATGTCATGAAAGCACTTGCATCGATAATGGGAATCATCGCTCCTGCAACAGCATTTGCTGCATCCGGCGCAGCTGAAGAAGGTAGTGGCGTGTTTGTGTGGATCTTCCTTGGCTTCTTTGCACTGATCGTAGTAGGACAGTTGGTTCCGGCTATCATGTTGATCACCGGACTGGTTAAAGGAATTGCATCCAAAACCGAAACAAAAGTTGAGTCGAAGTAGCAATCGGCCACTAGGTAACGAAATCATTTCAATTCATCCTGTTAGTATATAGAAAAGGAGACGGCCATGAACTCACTAACTAATTTTAAAACGGTATGCAGCGCTGTAGCCCTTACCCTCGTGACAAGCACCGCAGCTTTTGCCTCATCAGGTTCAACCAGTAAAGTTTTTGTAAGCGGCCCGCTGATTCTGTTATTCCTTGGTTTCTGCGCTCTGGTAGTGGTTGTTCAGTGTATCCCGGCAATAATAATGCTGTACGGTATGATTAAAGGGACGGTTTCAGCAAAGACTGGTGAGATTGTAGAGGCGAAGAAGTAACACGGTACAGAAAGCCTGCTGCGACATCAGAAAGGCCACCCAAATGAGGTGGCCTTTCTGTAACAAGTGAATGACAGGCAAACAGTGCAAAGCAAAAGTAGAAGGAAATCGGGTTATCCATGAGCGAAGATTCTATGAATAGTGATCACCCCGCCGCAACTATTGATCCAGTATCGTATGCTGCATTGCTTATCATTATTCGCAGACGCAGATGGTATTTGTGGGGGTTGATTCTATTCTACATGCCCGTATCAGTAAGCACGCTGCAATTGACCCAATCTTACACGGTGACAGGCATGTTATTGTGTGTCTGGTTCACCATGCTGTGTATTGTTGTAACACTGACTGCTATCTCGAAGTGTCCGAGATGCGGGCACAATTTTCATATGCGGAACTCGACACTTTCCTACTTTCGTACATGCCGCCATTGCGGGCTTCATCTCTGTGCTGACAAGTCAACCGTCTAACCGAGACGGCTACGACTTACCACCCGCGCATAATTGCCGATCAAAATCGTCACGTTACTCCTGTGGTGGTGGCCTGCCTGTTCTTGCTATATACTCAATGTCCTGCTTGTTTTTTGAAATCCCTTCAGCGCAGTACGTCCAGATTCGATAGCTTTCAACACCCAGAATAGTTATACCGGCACCAAAAACCGCCCAATAATTATCTTCCAATGATTTGCCAAAATAATAGAACAGAAAAAAACAGGTGAGATACCCTACGTGGCTGAAACTGCTCCGATGTTCAATGCCTTCTGTCATGCGCGAGAGACTGAGGACAATCGCAGAAAAAGTATAGATCAGAAGTACTATGCTGATAACGCTCGCCGATGGAGGCTTACCCAGATGAGCCGTCACCGTCTCGGGGGCGGGAAGAAAGGAAAATCCCCTCCAAGCAAGAAGGCATACGACAAGAAATAGTGACAGAGCCATTATTCCACGGGTAGATAGTCGGCTCAGCCGGTTTATTTCATTGTGTAACTCCTGCTGCAGTAAAACAACGGCGCTCCGCGTTCCAGTGGCATCTGTCGGCAGGTGATGTTCGCGCATGTCCGTCATGCAGTCCCCGAGTATTTGCAATTCCAAGTAAATTCTGCTGTCTACGAGTTCTGCTTCTTGCCGGCAGCAATCATTTTAGCGTTGTAATAGCTTTCGGCGATGACGTCAAGATCATGCGGCAAATGTGGAGGAGGTTCAAGAATAACATCCTGTTTTGCATAAAATTCAACATAATTCCGCAATTTATGAATCGGGATAAAAACATTTCTCCTCAGTAAAGCAGTAACCCCGCCGATTGTAAGGATTAGGCTCATCAAAGTAAAGATAATCATCTGAATACGAAGCAAGGCCAGCGATCTCTCGCTTTCCACCCGCAACAAGCCAACATCCAGCGTCCCCAGAACTTTCTGATCAGGCAGATGGAAATGACACGCTGCTGATGAGCAGCCCGGGGAATTGTAGATCGGTGCAGTAATAGCCATTACGTCGAGGCCATCCGGATTCCTGAAGGTACGGGACTGCTGCATAGTCCCCAGATTGGTAACCGGCACTGCACCTTTGTGACAAACTACGCACCCTTCGGTATTCTTGTCTACCTGGCGGTTTATCTCGTCAGTTTTGGCAGAAAAAGTAACTATTCCCTTTTTGTTAAATATTCTGACATGATCGACCCCGTTCTGCTCCCCCACATTTTGTATAATTGTCGCCAGCGTTTCACGGTCTGACTTGTGCATTGCGTAGCGGGTTGATTTCAGGATAGTGTCTGCGAGATTGGTGGCATGAACTATCTCAGCACGATGAAGGTCTTCACGGATAACCGAGTAGAGCACCAAACAGCAGACAACCATAAATCCGGTCACAGCCAGCCCAACCGGAACCAAAGCCTTTCCCGCAAGTGTGGCAAACATATCAAACCTCCGCAAAACTTGTTAATTCCAACGCCTCATCACCACTCCGGGCAGATGATCATCTCACGGGGTGAGAACTAATCTTATGACACGTTCCGCATGTGTCTTTTACCGTAAAAGCAGTTTTCCCATCATGACACTTGCCACAGGATTTACCCGCTTCCATCTGTCTCATGGTTGTCTTCACCTTGCTGCGCGCCGCCTTGTAGAGCGACGTGTGGCAATCATTGCATGGATAAAGAGCCGTATGGAATGTATGGCTGAACAATACATTACCTATTGTTTTGTCCTCAAACTCAAGTTCAAGTGCAGGATGACATTTCGCACACTCTTTTACCGGAAAAGCATCCTTGGCATTGTGGCATACGCCACACGATTTGCCCTTTTCCATGGCTGCCATACCAACATGCTTGTTTGGTTGACTCGTGGAATACAGTGCTGGATGGCATTTATCACATTTTGCAACTTCAACGTGGAATTTGTGGCTGAATGGTGTTGGCCCGGTCTCTTTCACCTTGATTGTTATCTCTTTGACCGGATGGCACTCCATACACTTGTCAAGACCAAAGGCTTTTTTGCCGTCATGACAGGCTCCGCACGATTTTCCCTTCTCCATGGCATCCATACTGACACGCGGGTTTTCCCCTGTTTTAAACAGGGAATTGTGGCATGTGACGCATTCACTGTTTTTCTGTAAATGGGCCGTATGCTTGAACAGCACCGGACCGGTTTCCTTAACCGTGTAGGTGATATTTTTGACTTTGTGGCACGCAGCACATTTAGCCAGGGCAAAAGCCTTCTTCCCGTTATGACACTGTCCGCACGACTTGCCCTGTTCCATCTGGGCCATCGTGTATCGGACGTTCTTTTTCATGGTATCATTATGACATGCCTTGCAGCTGATATTCGGCGATTTGGCAATTTTCTTCTTCATGTGTGTGGCGTGGCTGAACACAACCTTACCGGCATTTTCGGTGGTAAAGGTTTTGTCACTTATTTCGAGCGCCACCGCGGGGATGGTACAGCACATAATCACGGCTGTGAGGACAATCCAGCGCAGTTTCATGATTGACTCCTATTCTAGTTGGACTGATCGTATTGAGGTGGATAACAGCATGGGGGGCCAAGCCCCCCATGTCAAATGGTTTTGAAAGTCAGAAGTTATTATTGATCGTTTTCAGCTTTTGCGGCGTATGCCAACGCAAGCTCTTCCGGAGCTCTCCTCTGATGCCTTGTTTCAGTTTCTGCGACGTATGCCGGCGCAAGCTCTTCCGCCGCTTTCCACTGATAAAATATCGGGAGCCGGTAGAGTATAAAGCGATAGACTACAATATAAATTGAATACACGGTTATACAAATGGCAACTTCACGCCAGTGCGGAATCTCCCTGTAGGGGAGTTTCCAGTTAAAGGTAATATAGGCGGTGTTGAGCCTGTTCAAAAATATTCCCAGCACGACGAGTAAAGCGCCAAAACGTATGATTGCCACTTTTTTATGGTGAATAGAGTAGGCCAACAGAGCCATTGGTATAATGACGCCAATCATGATTTCAACCAGATACCAATGACCATAACCGGTCAAAAAGTAGCCCCACTTGTTGTCATGGGCAATACTAATAAGTTTGATAACGAGATAGGTTGCAAGCCCCATACTGGCGCCTTTGGCGAGTGAAATCGTAATACGGTCGAGACTGTCTTTGAAGCGCTCGTCAAAGCGCCAAGACATGGTTTTGCTCGCAATAGTACTGACGACAATTACCATGCATAATCCGCCGGGAATTGACGATACGAAAAAATGTATCCACTGGAAAGAAGATGAGTACCAGAGCGGATGAACTTTGCCGGGGGCGTAGGTAAAAAGAGCGCCGAGCGCACCTTGATGCAGTGTGGAGAGGATAATGCCGGATACAGTCATCCCCAGAGTAATTTTCCGTATGGCCCGGATACCGATCGGTAAACCGATCCATTCGAAAAAGCTGACTGAAACTTCGGCAATCTGGACCGAAAGATAGGTTGCAACGTGCCAGGCGACCAGGAAAAGCACGGCTGCCGGCCCGTATGCCAATACCATCGGATAGGGCAACCGCCAAGGCTGTCCAAGATCACAGAGAAGAAATATTACCGCAAAGAAGTATCCCAAAAGACCATTCAGAAGTCCCAGGCGCTCAATCGGTTCAAGATCGTGTCGGCCAAAGACCTCACACGCCGTACCGAGCTGGAAACCGGACGAGGAGAGCGGTACCATACCGAACAGTCCAAACCCCAGGAACAACCCCCACGGATAGTCATACGAGCTGTGCGTAACCCAGGAGAGCCCGAAGATAAAGCGGCCAATAATTATCGGAATGCCTATCGCAAAGATAATCCCAAAAACCCAGTTGAAGGGGTTTCGAATCGCCTGGGCAATATACTGTTGAAACGACAAACCAAGAAAAAGTTTTTCCATAATGGTCCAGTTGCGACCGGATGACTTTTGAGGAGAGTCAACGACTGTAGCCCCGCTTGCTATTAATTTATTCATTTCTTGCCATCCTCCTGTTCAGAATGGGTATGGTGATCAGCACCGTGGTCCTTGTTACGGGTGGCAAGGAGGTGGAAACCTGTGAACAGGGCCGGCCAAATGGTCAGCACCATCGGTACCATTCCCAGAAATTCCTTGACGTTTGAAATAATAGGCTCATTGCCAACCGTCTCATCCAGACCGATCTTCTCGGGCGGGACGGCTGCAAGATACATCCAACTGGTACCACCCAGCTCTTTTTCACCATAAAGATGGTCAATATATCTGTCAGGGGTTTCCCGGATACGCTCATGCGCAATCTTTATCAAGTCACTGCGAAGACCAAATGTGAGGACCTCCCTGGGGCATATTTCAACGCATGCGGGCGGTTTGCCGTATTTCAGGCGGGTGTGATAACAGAAAATACATTTTTTCACGACCGGGTTAAAAGCGCTTGAGTAGCTGTAGGCTGGAATATTGAAGGGGCATGCAACCATACAGGTACGGCAGCCGACACATATTTTTGAATCATAGATGACGGCGCCTTCTCTGGTTTTTGTATAAGCATTGACAAAACAAGAGGTTAAACAGCCCGGCTCGTTGCAGTGATTGCACTGCATTTTTCGAAACTGGGGGTCTTTCCCGTCACCGGCCTCATAGCGATTGACGACGGTATACGCCTTTTCCGTGGTTCTCCGTTTTTCTTCAAAAACCGAGAGATCGTCAAACGGCACATCAGGCTCTGGAAGCTTTTGCTCCTTGTTGCAGGCTGCTTCGCAGCTGCGACAGCCGACACAGCGCGTCGTGTCTACCAAAATACCCATTGCGTCGGGATAGCCTTCAAAGGAACCTACCGCCAAGCTCTTGGATGGCACACCGAGAGAAGCAGCAGCCCCACTTATCAGACACCCCTTCAGAAAATCTCTACGTTTCATGATATTCTCCTTCGGATTGAATATACTATAACCTCATAAGCTGACTGTCAGTGGCCGCCGTGGCTCCCCTTGGCAGGTTTTTTCTTGGGAGCGAATTCACCGGAATTATAGAAGGCAGCTCCTTCCTTCGTATAAACGTGACAATCCTGACAACCGACCGGTCCCTGTTTCATCTTATTGTGGCAGTCGATGCAGCTTTGATGCATTGCCGCCTTAAGGCTCGGCATATCACGATGGTATATTTTTTTATTTTTTTCCTTGATGGCAGTTGCAGTAAATGCATCAGGCAGGTGACAGCCTTTACACGACACAACGGCTGTTTCACTACTGTTGCGATGACACCGGATGCAGTTTGGATCCTGCACCAGCGTTCCGGTGGTGTGATGGTGGCAGTTGGAGCATTCCTTTACTATCAGGATATGCTTGGCATGAGGGAAAACAAACGGTTCATACAACTTGCTTTGACTGTGCAAGGTAACTGTATCGGGAATGGTGATCCCTCGACCAGTGCCTGGTACGGTTGCTAGTAACACTGTAGCCATCATACCGGCGAGCCAGAACCTCTTCGTTTGCATAGTAACACTCTCCTTTACATGCTCAGATTTTATTATTTAGCGTGTATGTTGATACAACTACACACTCCGCAATTATTCAGGTCGTATGCAGTTTTTTCACCGAGGGGTTCGTACGAAGAAACTTGACCTAGTGGCCGGAGTCAGAGGTTGTATCGTCTTCTTTCTTGTTTATGTAACGGTAAAACATGGGGAACCCGACGAAAAAGGCGATACAGATAAGATATTCCATACTCTTAATGTATGAATAATAATCTACCAGGGTAAAAACTTCCTTTACTTCGCCTACTGATGACAAATCCATATCTAGTCTCCTTTAACGGCTATATATTCTTATTAAATTTAGTCTGTCAATATTTTTGTATACACAATGGTGTTTAATTATAATTGGCGCTCTCGGTTGTTTTTTCCGCGCTTCTCGCTGTTTTTTTGATCATGCCGTAAAGCATGACAATAGCCGGGATACACTGGATAACAACCACCAAAGCGCAGAAACCAAGAAAGAGCAGAATCAGGGGACCGCTCACAAACACTTTGTTGGTTATGCCTGAGGAGGCAAAGGCTCCTGCGCTGGTTGCGAGACAAAGGGCAACTGAACCGCTTACTGTCGCAAAAGATCGTTGTGCGTTCATATTATCTCCTTTTTGTATTGATACTGCATAAAATCAGAGGGTCTAATCCGTAACTCACTTTTTCATTGGTTACTTATTGTTTGCTTCATCCAAAACTTTCTTTTCAACCGCGGAAAAAGTCCCTTTAAACATACGGTAAAACATGGTAATCGCCGGTATACACTGAACAACAACCACCAAAGCACAGAAAGAGAGAAAGAGCAAAGTAAGAGGAGAATTAACGATGGCATTGCCGGTTGTGCCCAAGGAGGCATAAGCTCCGCCGCTTGTTGTGAAACTGAGTGCAACGGCGCCGCATACTGCTGTCAAAGTCTGTTTTCCATTCATGGCAACCTCCATCCAATAAGCTAACGCTTGTAATGAAATATGTCCGTACTATGCCACTGATTTGCACTGAGCGTGCCAAAGGAGTCGCTGCTCTCATAATGAATTATATCAAGCTGTATTTGCACAGTTTTTTTACATATGTATGTTGATACCCTGCAGACATTATCCGCAGTTTCAAGACAACAAGTATAAAAACTGTATACAATCCTGTGGGCAATCATCTTCATTTTATTCTTTATAACTACCTGATTTTACAGATGAGTATATTTTTGTCGCGGGCGGCACGTATATGCATATTTTTTCTATACACTATCAGAGTCCTCAAAAAAAAAGTCCCCGCCAGTGGCGAAGACTTTGTCTGCAGTCTGAGGCCACCGCTAATGTGGCCCGCACGCTCAATAAATTATGTCGTCATACTGATGGCATCAATTATTCACCTTAATGCTGTTGAATTTGTCCGTAGTAGTTTCAATGGCCAGCATATAATAATTCCAGACGTTGTAATGCTGAAGACCAAGAACGACAAGCCCCGAAATAAAAACCACATTAAAGTAATCACTCAAGGCGCCCGAGACGAAGTACAGCACATAAAAGAACACCCTGAACCAGAGATGGGTCGACGTTTTGCCAGGTTTAAGGTTGTGGTAGATTCTCCCCCCTATGACGATCAGAGAGCTGACTGTCGAAGCGCCAAAGACACAATTAACCAGGATGGTGGACGGTGTTGACCCGAGCCATTCCATAATATTCGCTGGTAATGTCCCGACAAGACTCCGGTCATTAAAGCGCAAAACTATAATACTGACAGCAAGGAAAATCAACAACCCCCAGAGACCGCTCCGCAATTGGTGATAAAGGCCATCCACAGAGGTTCCACGTGACGGGTTGGCAGTGCCTGAGCCAATTCTTTTTTCAGAAGATATGGTTGGAATTAGTTTTCTTAACATGGCAGACCTCCTGTTTTTGCTTGATGCATTAACACTTAGCAAGTGGAGTGCCAACTATGCGCTATACACGAACAAATATACAACAATAGTCATTTCAATAAGATAAGAAATGCAGAGAAGTGGCTTGTCAGGAAGATGGGCTGTAGTGGGAGATAACGGACGGCTGTTGAAGAGGAAAATTCCTGCGGCGCAGGAAAGAAAGCGTTTTCTGCGGCTGCCGGCATTCCACTTTCGATACCGGCGAGCCGCAGAAGTAATGGATCAGTGCGAATGTTCAACCTGTGAATGTTCCATCCCGTGATGTTCTACCTTTTCCCAACCGGTCCACATCGGCTTGAAATAGGCGAGTGGTGTTGAACCCAGAGTCGCAAGGTAGACATGGGTGAATATAAAAGCGGTCAGCGAGCATGCTGTCAAATAGTGAATTACAACCAGAATCTTGAGCCCGCCGATCACCATGACTATCTCACGCATCGGACCGGCGTTCATCAGCAGAATACCTGTCAGACTTACGAACGGCATCAGTACAAACATAATAGCCAGATAAGCAGATTTCTGCAGTGGATTAAACTTGCTCTTCGGAGTGGCATGGTGCGGATTGGGTGCTCCAAAAAAGTAAGCAAAGAAGTAAAAAACGATTTGCTTAAACAACCCGGTCGTTAAATCACTTCCCTTAGGGATGTATATTTCGGCCAGAGAGTTGGCAACAATTTTGTAATAGAAGAACCAGATGGAAAAGGATAGTGCTACTACGATTCCGGCAGTGTTGTGCAGCATGATGGCTGACCGGTAACTCCCTAAAAATGATATATATTCAGGGAAGCGGATTTGGGCACCCGAAAGACACAGAGTTACTATTCCCAGGGCGTTAAGCCAGTGCCAGATACGGACGGGAACCGGTTGTAGATAGACCATTTTTTCACTCATAGCGGAACTCCTTTTGTGTAATTATTGTCTGTTTTTTCTGCTCAGGAATCTGAGAAATCCGTGTCCAACCGGCATGATCAGCCCACCGACTATGATAAGCGATCCAATAATATTAAGCGTACCATTGCGCGTAGATCCCATCAGATAGAAATTGGGAATGGCGCGTAAGGCATCTAAGGCTGCGCCTTTCTCGACCGCGACTTGCTGAAAGACTCCATTTTCCTTAGGGAAAGACAGGTAACTGGTCTGCATTATTTCGGATCCGGATGCGTGGCAGAATGTACAATCCCATCGATTATCGAAAGTCTGAAATGAGTGGGTTGGCTTTACCGGTGTAAACATGGCTTTTAGGTACATGTCTTTATTTGACGAATCGTTATTAAATTTCCGGAGTTCGTCCAGAGAAATATAATGGTCCTTGTTTCTGTCGATAAGGTACTGAACATCTTCATCCTTTGAATATATATGCAACTCTTCATACGTCATCAATGTCGGTTTCGATTCCGGGTCGGCTCCATCCCGCTTGGCAATATAGATACTGATCACAAAGTTTTCTGCCTTGCTGTGGCAGGTAATACAGGCGATCGCCCCGAGATGCAGCCCGGTCTGCGGAAGCCACTTCGCGTGGGAGGCTGTTATTTTGATAGAGGTATGGCATACGGCACATTGTTTGTTCATTTCGGTTGCCGGGATTTCTATTGCCGTATTCACCCGGTGCGGGTTATGACATCCGCTGCATGGTGCATTTTTCGCGTGGACACTGGCTGAATACTGGGAGGTAGTATCGCCATGGCAATCACCGCAACTGGTTGTGTTGGCGGCTGACTTAACTCCAGGATGTTCACTGGTAATGGTTTCGTGGCATGTTGTGCAACCAAACTTGGCATGTGTGGTATGACCAAATTGATTCTGATCCAATAAATTGAGACCGCTGACCTTCGACTGGTCGCTGTGACAGGCGATACAGGCTGCATTTTTACTCGCGCCATCGCCAAAGGAATAATCGGCGGCATCTGCCCTATTGCCAGCGCCGATGCAGGGTATGCTCAGTACTATAGCAATGGCGTATTTGATTAATAGCGAAAAGTGCCTATTTTTCACGGTAACCTCCTCATTGTTAAGACGTGTCTTGTCTATTACAACTGTTCAGCTTTAACAGCTTTCGGCTGTTTGGCAACTTCCTCTGACTGTTTCTTGAATAATCCGATCACCGGAATAATCTGGGCAATTACTATCAGTGAACACAAGCCTAAAAATCCCCAGACTAACGGTTCAGATGAACTGCCTCTGCTCTCTGCGGTAGCCAGAGCCGGAACGGCTGTTGCTGCCAGAATACTTGAAACTCTCGTGATTCTTGCTAGTGTTGGCCACATGATCTGTTCCTCCTTCGTTAATTGTGCTTTCTTATTCTGGTTTATCATTTGCCTGGAGCGACGCCCCTATGCCGCACTGAATGTGCATCCAACCGATTGCTTGAATTCATTTACTGGTCTCAGCGCATACTGAAATACACCTTCTTTTCTCACTTTTTTGACAACAGGAAGCGATTCTTCATCTGACACCAGAATCACTGCAAGGTGACGATTGCATTTTTTCAGAAACTGGAGCAGTTCAACCAGATTGATTTTTTTATCAAAATCGCTTCCCAACAGTACAACCGGAGTCTGTTTTTCCAGAATGCTGCTGATGATATGGACTGCCGAATGAGTGGTCTCGACCTGATAACCGGCATCGGAAAAATGGTCAGTTACCTCTCTCAAAAATTCTGTATCCTTATCCGCAACCAATATACCGTGCTCTTCCATGGCCGCCTCTTTGTCACTTGGTGATCAGTGACGCATTCTATTTGTCTGAACCGTTGTGGGCTGACTCTTTGACAGATTCCTGATTTTTCTGGCCGATGGAGGCAACGCCCTTAATCATTTTGGCCAGCAGTATCAGACTGGGAATTACCTGAATGGTGATGATTGCGCCGAAGAAAAGCAGGAACAGTTTGGGCATAAGCTCGGCTCCCGTTGATACCTGATTGATAACCGCAAAAATAACGGTTCCCACCACTACCATACCTATAATCATCACATTGGCTACCTTCTGCGCTTTGCTTTTCAGATCGTTGGATTTCATGGCAATCTCCTTCCAGCTATTGGTGATTTGATGTACACCCTTCCAAAAGCAAGCAGAGTGCCAACGTAAATAAATAAATAACAGAATCGAATTTACCCGAATATAACTAAATAATATCATATGGTTATGCATTATCAACACGAATGGATATATGACCGTTCCGCACCAACACAACTCTGACTCTATGGGTACTGCAACAAGGGAAAAAGTCCAGGAATACCTTTATTTATAGGTAATTACGAGGATGGATAACTGATAATTACGTTTCCTGTTATGCAGGAAAATTCCTGCATAACAGCAAGCGCGCAGTAACGTTATCAGTGCTGATGGTGAATGCCATGCTTCTTGAGCAGCGCATAGAGACGCGATTGGGACAGATCTGAGATGCGGCACGCCTCAGCAACACTATTGCCGGTATGTGCCATAAGATCAACGAGGTACTGCTTCTCGGCATTGGCATAGACCGAGTCGCGCAGTTCATGAAGCTGGGGAAATTTACAGGAAAAAGTGTGCTCAACGGAGGGGTGGGCTGGCTCCTCACGTTTCACGGAACTTTTGGTGACTTCGATTCTCAGATTAAGCGGGAGATGTTTGGGAAAGAGCATCGTTTCGAAACGCGTTGCCGCTATGGTACGTTCAAGAGTATTGACCAGTTCCCGGACATTGCCCGGCCAGCTGTAGGCAGCCAGCATACTCAGAAATTCGGGGGAAAACTCCTTGGAAGGTATGCCGTAATGTTCACAAATCCGGTCGGTATGGTGGCGCGCTAACGCCTTTATGTCTTCAGGACGCTCCCGCAAGGTCGGCAACTCGACCACAAAGGTACTGATGCGGAAGAGAAGATCTGCCCGAAAGCGTTCGCTTTTGGCCATCTCATCCAAATTGCGGTTGGTGGCAGCAACAAGCCTGAAGTTACTTTCCAGCTCGCGGTTGCTCCCCAGTGGCCGAAAGCGATGTTCCTGCAAAACCCGCAGAAAAACTTTCTGCAACGAAAGCGGCATCTCTCCAATCTCGTCCAGAAAAAGTGTGCCGCCGTTGGCTTGGTAGATCAACCCTTCCCGTGCCTGATCCGCGTTGGTGAACGCCCCTTTTTCGTGACCAAACAGCATCCCTTCGATCAGGTTTTCCGGAAGCGACGCGCAGTCTACCACCACAAATTTTTTGTCACGACGATCGCTGTTTTGATGGACCGCCGTGGCAAATAACTCCTTGCCGGTTCCAGTTTCTCCTGTTATGAGCACGCTGGAGTCACTGATTGCAGCCTGGGCAACGTAATCCAGGCATTCCTTTAATCGTGCACTGTTACCGATAATTCCATCTCTTTTAAGGGGTAGCGCAGTATTGGCATCATTTCCAATCTGCTTTTGTTTCCGATATTGAAGTGCCCGAACCAGGGAGAGTGAGATTTCCTTGACCGAGGCGCCTTTTTCGAGATAGTCCCATGCGCCGCATTTCAGAGCAAACTCGGCTCCATGCGGATCGCCATAACCGGTCATGATGATGATTTCAGGGGACGAAGGGAGTTCAGGCAATTTGGACAAAAATTCGAGGCCATTGCCATCAGGCAGGTTGACATCTAGGAAAACGACATCGAATGGTTCGGCGATGGCATTCTCCAAACCATCACGTAAATTATGGGCGCTTGTTACCTTGTGGCCGCTCTGTTTTGCCACAAGGGATAACGACTGGCACACCAACCGGTCATCATCGATAATTAAAATATTAGCCATGCATCCCCTCTGATTGTGCCGAATTATCAAGTACCCTGCGAATCATTGCTGCAATCTCTCCGCGCACAAGCGGTTTGAGCGCAAGTTCGGTAATAAAGGCGGCGGTTTCTCCAATATCATCCGTGTCACCTCCGGATACCGTATCATAGCCGGTACAGAGAATTACCGGCATGTCAGCACGAATGCATGTCAGTTCCCGTGCCAGTTCGGTGCCGCTCAAATGCGGCATGGCGAGGTCTGTGATGACGAGATCAAACTGCTCTGGTGCAACTCGAAATACGATCAGGGCATCTCGAGGATCGGTCCGAGCGGTTACCTTGTAGCCAAGCTGCTTCAACATCTGTTCCGTTCCGAAAACAAGATCTTCATCATCATCCACGAGAAGGATATGTTCGGTGCCGGCCGGCAAAGCGCCAGATAATTCGTCAGGCGCACTCTGTGCGAAGATATCAAGACGGGGAAGATACACTTTAAATTGTGAACCGTTATCCGGTTCGCTTTCTACCGTAATAACACCGCCATGATTGCTTACAATCCCGTGAATTACCGACAGCCCCAAACCGGTGCCTTCGGACTGCCCCTTGGTGGAGAAAAACGGGTCAAAAATACGATCGATGGTCTTTTTATCCATGCCGTGCCCATTGTCCCTGACGGTAAGGCACAAATATGAGCCATGCGGCAGATTGACAAAACCGGTTGCGGAGAGACTGTCGTTTTCAAAGTTTTCCAGCCAGATATCCAACTCACCATGGGCACGACCCCGCATGGCGTGAACAGCATTGGTGCAAAGATTCATTATGATCTGCTGAATTTGGGTTGGGTCAGCAAACACCAGTCCCAGATTCTTGTCAATATGAAGTGAGATTTCGATCGTTGGCATCAGGGTCGCCCGCAGGAACTTCAGGCATTCATTGACGACAAGATCAACTCGCACCTCCTGCCGCTCCTGTTCACCCTGCCGGCTGAATGTAAGTATTTGTCTGACCAGGCTCTTTCCCCGCAGACCTGACTTCAGAATGACATCGATAAGTTCATGGAGCGTGCTTCCAGGGGGGGACTCGTCCAGGGCCATCTCGGAGCAGGTAATGATGGACGCCAATGTGTTATTGAAATCATGGGCAATGCCGCCGGCCAGAGTCCCGATAGCCTCCATGCGTTGTGCGCGGCGCAATTGATGTTCAAGCTGTTCTTCGTGACTGACATCGCGAACCAGGACGACATAACTGATAATGTTTCCAAAGTCATCCGAAACCGACCAGGTGTTCACGTCCAGTTCGATGGTAACATTGTCTTGCCGTTTGTACGTAAAATGCCCCGCTCGTTGTGTACCACTGGGGATGCTCTCAAATAATGCTTCGTAGAACAACTGTCTGTTTGGCTGCATGACCCCGAGAGTGTGAATATTATGTCCGATCACCTCCTGGTATGGACTGTCGGTGATAGTCTCCGCCGCCGGATTCACATACTGGATAACCCCATCCCCATTAAAAAGGAAAATTCCTTCGTTTGCCTGTTCGACAACTGAAGCCAGCAGGCTGTACTTTTTCTCAACTTTTCTGCGCTCGATGTTTGCACGCAGGGTGGCAATCCCGTAGGAGAGATCATCCGCCAGATCGGTCAGCAGCTTGACTTCATTGTCATCAAAGGCGCGCGCTTCTTCGGAAAAAATTACCAGTGCGGCAAACGGATGATTATCAATGATGAGTGGCAAAGATACGGACGAGCGGAAGCCGTGCCGCAGGGCATTCTCCCGCCACAGCTCCCATTTCGGATCATATTCAATGTACTTGACCACCACCGGCTTGCCGGTTTTGATGGCTGTTCCGGTAGGCCCCCGCCCCCGATCCACGTTGGACCAGCTGACATTAAGATTTTTCAGGTACCCCTGACTGTCCCCGCATTGGGCAACGGGCCGAATCGATTTATCATCGTCATGCTCGGCAACACCAACCCAGGCGACACGATAGCCGCCTACCTCGACGATCGTATGACAGATGTCCTGCATGAGCTGCATTTCGTTGTCCGCCCTGATGAGGGCCTGATGGCATTGGCTGTATGCCGTGAGCGCCCGGTAAAGTTTGCTGAGCGTATTCTTGCGATGTTTGATGCCGGCCTGACTTTTCTGGATCAGAAAATAGAGCAGCCATGATGTCGCTAAAATAAAGACGATGTTATTCACTTCAAACCACGTAAAGGCGGTCTTATCAATAAGCAGATTGGTGAAAATCTTGGCACAGCTCAACAGCAGCCAAATTCCACCGATACAGGCGTATAGGGTGACAATACTGAGGGGGGTGAGGCGAGAGTAGTTTTTTTTCATTTGATGTAAGCCACTATCTCGGATATTAAAATTGAAGGGTGAAGTTCCCGGCAGTTTTTCTCAAAATCTTCCGGTTTCAGACAATCAGCAGAGCCACTGCAGCACTTCTGGAATGATACCATGTATTTTTCTAAATGCACTTATTTTGTATCATGAGCAGTGGTAAATTATTGACTTGAGAGGCCAGAAAGGCGTAGGCTCCAGCGCATAAAACGGTGAGGAGTATTACATGTCAGGCAATTTTGCGTAAAGGATGGCAACGAGTATGGGAAAAATTGCAATTCTTGTTGTGGACGATGAAGAAGTAATTCGTCTCGGCATTCAACGCGTTCTGGAAGGTGATCGATTTGAGGTGGAGACCTGCAGTAGCGGTCATAAAGCCATCGAGCGACTACAGGAAAAAGAGTATGGCCTGATTATTACCGATCTGAAGATGCCCGGCATGGATGGCCTTGAAGTACTCAAGGCGGTAAAGGCGCTTCAACCGTACATTCCGGTGATTTTAATTACCGGATATGCCTCGGTTGACACAGCTGTTGAAGCCATGAAAAACGGCGCAGCCGAATATATATCGAAACCGTTCACACCGGACAACTTACTGGAAAAGGTTGACTACGCCCTCAGTCAGTGCGCCGCCCGTCTGGACAAAAACGATATTGTAAATGACGATGACCTCCCCCATGGCTTTCACCAGTTTATCGGTGAAAGCAAGGAGATGCAGAAAGTATATCAACGCATCATGCGCGTTGCCGCGACCAGCAGCACGGTTCTTATCTCCGGCGAAAGCGGTACCGGAAAGGAACTGACGGCCAGGGCAATCCATGAAAACAGCCCCAGAAAGGACAAACCTTTTGTCGCAGTTGATTGCTCATCCCTGGCGGAAACCTTACTGGAGAGCGAATTATTCGGACATGTCAAAGGTTCGTTCACCGGCGCACTTCAGGCAAAAACCGGGCTATTCAAGGTTGCCGATGGCGGCGTACTGTTTCTTGACGAAGTTTCCAACATCAGCATATCCACCCAGGCGAAACTCCTGCGCGTCCTGCAGGAGCGTAAAATCACTCCCATCGGCGGCACACAGCCGGAGCCAATTGATATCCACCTCGTTGCCGCGTCAAACAAAAATCTCAAAATAATGGCAAATGAAGGGACTTTCCGGGAAGACCTGTTTTTCCGCCTGAATATAATCCCCATTGAACTCCCTCCACTCCGCGAACGCAAACAGGATATCCCGGTATTAATTCGTCACTTCCTCAAGAAATATACCGAGGAGATCGGCAAAAAAATCAGGGGCGTTGCGCCGGACGTCCAGTCATTTCTTGAAAACTACTCCTATCCTGGCAACGTGCGGGAACTGGAGAACATGATCGAGCGGGCGGTGGTGCTTGCAGAAGGGGATATTATCCGCAACGAGGACCTTGAACTATGGGACGACAAGAAGGATACTAGTTCGTCATCTTCTCTGATTGATCGAATTCCCATGAATTCTGAAGAGCTGAAGGAGATGAAGCGTCATATCCGCGACCATGCCATTGAATCGCTGGAAAGCCTGTTTGTGCGCAATGCACTTGAACGGAATAACTGGAATGTCACAAAAGCAGCTGAAGAAACCGGCATCCTGAGACCGAACTTCCAAAGCATGATGAAAAAACTCGGGATTTCGGTAAAAGAACACCACTGGAGCTGAAACGGTTTAAAACGACTCCATTTTTGAAATATTTTAAAAACGTCTCATACCATCAACATATCGGGAGCATGACCACAAATGTCGTGCCATCCCCTACCTTGCTTTTCACCTCGATCTTTCCACCGTTGTTTTCAATAATGCCGTACGAAATCGACAGGCCAAGTCCTGTACCTTCTGATTTGGTTGTAAAAAACGGATCAAATATCTTCGCAAGATTTTCTTCTGAAATGCCGCACCCGGTATCTTTAATAGCAGCACAGACAAACTTCCCGTCCTCTGACAGATACGTCGATATTTCCAGATCTCCCCCGCTTGGCATCGCATGTCCGGCATTAATAATCAGATTGATAAACACCTGACGGATTTGGTTAGGATCAACTGATGTCTGTGGCAACTCGAGGAAGTAATTTTTGATGATGTCAATATTTTTGAAGTCCGGCTGCTTGTGAAAGAACGTGGCAACTTCATCAAGAATGGCATCAAGTGATATGGTCTCTTTATCGGGCAAAGACTCGCGACTGAACTCAAGCAGATTTTTTACAATATCGGCACACCTTCTCGTTTCAGAAATTACCCGCTCCACGTCAGGCAACAGCGCGGGATCAAGCCGCTTATCACTGTTGATAATTGATGCATACAGAAGGATTCCGGTCAGCGGATTATTGATTTCATGGGCAACACCGGCCGCAAGCGTGCCGAGAGAGGCCAACTTTTCCGAACGGCGCAGTTGCCCCTCCATCAGCATAATTTCCTTGCTCCGCTCTTCCACCTTGTGCTCAAGGCTGTCAGCCCATCCTTTCAGCTCCCTGTCAGCCTTTTCAAGGCTTTCGGTCATCCGGTTGAATGTTTCCGAGAGTTCGCCAAGCTCATCCCTGCTGGCAACATGAACCCGTGAACCCAGATTCCCCGATGCAATCAGTGCACTGTGCCTCACAAGCCTCTGGACGGGAACATCGACCAAATAATGCGTAAGCACCGTTACCAGCATGCCGATCATCAACAGGAGCAGACAGGTCAGCATGATAAATTCAAGGCGATATTCATGGGATTTTTTTCTGAGCATCTCCAGAGAGATAGAGATGTCAAGAAGCCCGAGTACGGTATCGTTCTGACTGTGAAAATGACATGATGCAGTCAGGCAGGCGGGTTGATTATAGATGATCTTGGTAAAACCCAGTGCCTCTTTACCGGATCGCGTCGTAATAATCCGGCTTCGGTTTATTGAGGATTTGGCGGCACCCTGTTGATCCGGAGTATGGCACATAATGCATTCATCAGCATGCTTGCCAATAACAGAACCGATCTCATCCTTTGTATTGGAAAAAACAACGACGCCTCGTTGATCGATCAAACGTATATGTTCAATATCGCCACTTTCAGCTATTCTTCCGATCATATGGTGCAGACTGGTTTTGTCATTCTTCAGCATAGCATCGTACGTGCTCTGGCTTATCACGTCGGCAACTTGATCCGCATTTGCAACTGCGTATTCTATCATTGCCTTTCTGAAGTTTTTCAGATTGACGTTGTCGAGTAATCCCATAAACACCAGGAGGATCATCGAGGTTGCAAAGGTAAGTTTTGCAATGAGTGAAATGCGTATGTACATTCAGTCGGTCCCTTTATTGAAGTGAGTAAGCACCTGTTTACCAACTATATACACCCTTTTCAGGGCAGTTTATCAATATAACGCCAGTACATGAGTGTTTCTGCCACTACCAGGTGCCAATACAGTATATGAATTTCATACGTTTCTCCCGACGTGACACAAGTACCATAGCGAGCTGCTATCTAATTAATTGTGTAACTATTTAAGTTATAAAGCTTCAGCAGATATCGCCTCTTTAAACGGCCTATTGGCACAATTGATGCTGATGCTATGGCATACAGGGAATAACAGCCGGGAGTACGGCGATATATGAGACGCCGGAGACCGGAGTTGTATGCGGGGCGGACTGCGCGGGTGAATGGTCCGCACCATGGAGCGGGGTGGTGTTATGCGGTTGCCGAACGAAAAATTTTTTATAAAGTCTCATATAATAGGCTCACTATCCACTATTTTTTGCGGGATAGCAGTTGTTGTCATCTATCTTGTGCCCTCTTTCTTTCCCAGTCTCCACCGACTGCTGGTTGATGACCGGATCGGTATGGTTATCCCTTATCTCATGTTTATTGCTCTCGGTCAGGCCATTTTTTCTTTGTGGTATTTTCTCTTCAGAAAGTGATACTGTCTGACATTACACATGATGCGTTGTCAGGGAGGAAATAATTGAGTGACAGTCCCATCGATTCAGTAAAGTACGCTGCCGTGTTAAAACAGACACGGATGCGCCGGAAGTTTTTTTTTGCCACTATCCTCGCTTATATACCTGCCCTGCTGGTTACCCACAAAATCTCACCAACCAACAAAGCCATGGGAACCGTATTTGGAATATGGGTGGTGATCCTGATTATTTCAACATTTCTGGTTGCTCTCAGCAAATGCCCCAGATGCGGTAACTATTTCCACATGCACGGGTTAACCCTTCTTGTTCTGCGCAAATGTCTCCATTGTCAGCTTCATATCAAACATTCCGACCTGTGACGCAGTCTATCCCTTTCATCAAATCCTCGACAACAAATGACTTACGTAGCCTGTTCAGTTTACAGCAAGATAAATATTGCTTGTGGGAGTTTCAATCCCGGATGGGGTGAATAACGTCCAAGCAGGGCAGGGAGCATACAAAACAGTTGCTGTTTCGGGTGACGGGGACTTTCTGTTACACGGAGTGTTCAAAGGCTGATGTGATGTAATTCAGCTTGCCATCACGGATATGCACCGTCGGCATGCCCGGTGTATTGACAGATAAGCCGCTTAGTAACAGACGCTCAGCATCTGCAGCCGGCAGCGCCTTGCTGAAAATAAATCCCTGCATTTCGTCGCAGCCGAGTTCCCTCAAGATTTTCAACTGACTCTCGGTTTCAACCCCCTCTGCCAGCAGATTCATGCCATACCCGCGGGCAATGCCGATAATAGCCTGAATAACCGGTGAGACGCGGTTGTCTTCGTTCAAATCCCGGACAAACGACTGGTCTATTTTTATGGTACTGACGGGAAAGAGGCGCAGATAGTTGAGTGAAGAATAGCAGGTACCGAAATCATCGATAGCGATGGCGATGCCCTGACTGCGCAAAATTCTCATTTTGCTGATGACGCTCGGCACTTCGCGCAACAGGATATTTTCCGTTATCTCAATTTCCAGCGAATCGGCAGGCAGCAGATTTTGGGCAAGGTGCGGCAGGATTCGTTCTATGATATCATTGCGATCAAACTCCTGAGGCGATACATTCACCGCCATCCGGAGCGAAGTAAGCCCCTTTTCCCGCCAATCCGCCAATTGTCTGCACGCTTCTCCAAGCGTCCAATCGGTTATAGCACCTATCAAACCTGTTTCCTCTGCGAGTTCGATAAAACCACCGGGGTTCATTAACCCATGAGTCGGATGATTCCAGCGGATTAACGCCTCCATACCAACAATCTCATTTTTACTCACACTGACCTGCGGCTGGTAATGCAGCAGAAATTCAGAATTGTATAACGCCTGACGCAAGTCATGTTCAAGGTTGATGCGTTCGCGGCTGCTTTCGTTCATAGCCGGAACAAAGTATTTAAATCCGTTTTTACCGGTCGCCTTGACCTTGTACATGGCAATATCAGCGTTTTTCATAACAATATCAGCATTTTCTCCATCACGCGGCAGAATGGAAATACCGATACTCGCTGAAATGTGCACCAGCTGTCCAGCTATCTTGAAAGGCGCTCCGAGCTCTTTAATAATTTTTTCCGCGATAACGGTCGCATCTTCGGTTTTCACCATATCAGGCAATAACACGGTAAATTCGTCGCCACCCTTGCGCGCCAAAGTATCCCCAGCCCTCATACAGAGGCGCAGACGCAACGCAACCCCTTTGAGCAGTTCATCACCGGAGGAATGTCCGTATGTGTCATTAACCATCTTAAAACGGTCAAGATCGATAAACATGACTCCGACCATACCACCATGGCGTTTGACCTGGTTAATAGCCATTTCAAGTCGGTCTTTAAAAAGCCGCTGATTGGGAAGATGGGTAAGTTGATCGTGGAATGCCTGGAATGAAATTGTTTCTTCAGCTATCTTGCGTTCGGTAATATCACGGGCAACTCCGTACGTTCCAACATAGCTGTTTGCCGATTGCAGGCCATCGCCGCTCATTTCTTCATATATAGCGGTCGCACTTAACATTGATACCACAAGATTGTGCTCGAAATGACGAAAGGTCTTGTTCTTGCACTTCAGCCGCACCTCAAGATTGGCAACAGCTCGAGTATCCCTGCGCCGCTCATTGAAGGCATAGCAGGCTCTTTCCAAGTCGTCTTCGTGGACTATGGTACTGTACGCGCTTCCGATCAGCTCGTCGCTGGTAAAGCCGAGTAACGATTCCACCCGGTTATTGATGTAGGTAAAATGGCCCTTATGATCCAGGGTATAGATAAGGTCAGGTGAGCTCTCAACCAAAAACCTGTGCAGATATTCGGATTGTTCCAGGCGCATCATCATCTGGGCATTGCTGCGTTCAAGACGACGGCGGTACAGAATGCTCTCGACCTTGTGAGGAAGATCTTCAAGCTCATTCGGCTTGCGCACATATTCCACTGCCCCCCGGCGCAGGGCAAGAATGGCTGAGTCAATGCAGTCATCGGCACTGACAAAAATCACGCTGACATGTACCTTGTTTGAAAATATCCATTCCATGACTTCCAGCCCGGAAATATCCGGCAGGTTGATATCAAGGAGGACAACATCAAAATCCTGATTTTCAAGGGCACTTATGGCATCACAGCCGTTCTCGCACTCGACGATCTCCGCCCCTAATCCATTCAGAAGAAGCCTGATACTCGAGCGAATACGATTTTCGTCGTCAACGATAAGCAAACGCTCCGGCTTGACCAGCGTCTCCGCAAGTGACTTTCTCAGTACTGAACTCACTCTGTGCATGCTTTGTTCTCCGCTGGTTTCGGCAGCAGGATAGAAAAACTGGTGCCCTCGCCCACTGTGCTCCGACACGTGATACGCCCGCCAAGCTGTTCAACAAGGCCAGCCACAATTGATAGCCCGATACCAAAATGACCCGGTCGTCTGTCAGGTTCAAGAGGCTGAAAGAGATGCTGCATGACATCCGGAGGCAAACCGGGGCCATTATCTGTCATGCGAATCTCAAAAAAAGCACTGCCATCCTGATTGACGTCCGCGTGCGTTGATATTGAGAACGCGCCTCCTGCCGACATAGCGTCAGCTGCGTTGTTCCAAAGATTTACCAGAATTTGTTTCAGGTTGTCCCGACTGCATGAAATCGGGCCCAATAAAGGATCCAGGGCTTTTTCCACGGTAATGTCACGATTAAAGAAAAGTGTTTTGCCATACAGCACGAGCATATTTTCAATCAAGGCGTTGATGTCGAGGGTTGAAACAGCAAGTGTTGTTTCCGGGGGAGCGTTGATCTGCCGTACGATCTTTGTGACGCGATCAATTTCTTCTTTAAGAATATCAAGCTCCTCATCCAGATTGCTGCCATCCGGAAGTTTTTTTCTTATGATACTCAGGTAATTATTGATGATACCAAGAGGATTGCCCGCTTCGTGAAAAACCCTGCGCGCTTTCTGTTCAAAACTTTTTGTCAGATCCGCTTCAACTGAATGAATCCGATCCTGCATATCACGCCAGGTTTCTATGGCATTTGCTGCCAACTTGGCATAGCTCATCATCCAGGGAAAATGCTGGCTGAGTCTGCAGTAGTTCGCCGAACTGATTCCGAAAGCCATAACCCCGATATTTTTCGACCGGTCGTGCAGCGGCAGATACACTACGCCTTCACCACCAAGTGCCCGTACTATCTGAGTGTCAACAAGCGTAATAACTCCGGATGATCCCAGTTCGAACGTTGAACGCAACTGTCTGGCAATGGCAACATCGGCAGCAAGGCTCTGCCCGACAACAAGGGGAATTTCGATTTGCTGGAGAATTTCAGGCTGGCCTGACAGAGTCGCACCCGATAATACAGGCTTATCAGAACGGAGCAGCAAAAAAGCAAAGCGCCCCGGCCCAAAGAGAATCTGCGCAAACTCACG
>JAQTQX010000026.1 GCA_028712075.1 Desulfuromonadaceae bacterium | reverse complement strand
TCTTTGAAAATATAGGCAGCAGCACGCCCCAACTGCATTGCCATTTCAGTCGTCATGGGGTGGACATTGGCAATACCGCGTACGCATCAGTCCCGAAAAGTTTTTTCGTTGTCATACATATCCTCTCTTGAAATTAATGTTCCTGAGATGCAGTTGGCCGTGGCGCCCGTCGACCCTCTATTGCCTTACGAGAAAGGCGCCGAATTTCAACTGGATCAGCATCGTATGTTATCTTCCCTTCATGGACTATCGATATTTTCCCGGTTTCTTCAGAAACGACCAGTACAAGAACATCGGTTTGTTCAGATATGCCAAGCGCCGCCCGATGCCGGGTGCCAAAGCTCTTGGCAATATCGGGATTCTGGGAAAGCGGTAAAAAGCAGCCTGCTGAAATGATTTTATCACGCTGGATAATGACCGCACCGTCATGAATCGGTGAATAAGGGAGAAAAATTGAATTGAGCAGTTCGCTGGTAACTTTGGCGTCAATCTCCGTACCAACCTGGACAAGGTGATCAATTGACATCTGGCGGATAATCACGATAAGTGCGCCAATCCTCCGTTCTGCCAATTCATTAAGCCCTTTTGACAGTTCGTCGACAGAAGTCGTCAGATCGTGATGGTCACTTTCTCCCTGCTGGTGTATTTTCCAGAACGAAAAAAGGGCGCGTTTGATGTCACTCTGGAAAATAATTGCGACAATAACCGGTGCTGAGGAAAGCAGGGTTTTAAAAAAGGAGGCGGTTGCGGTGAGACCAATCATCCGTGCCAATAATTCTGCGGTCATGAGGATGGCTAAAACGACAAGAAGACGTAAAGCAGCCTCTCTTCTCAGGATCAGCGTGCAGCCGTAAATCAGGCCGATAACAACCAGCTTGTCGAAAAGACCGAACAGGGTGACGCTGTCAGAAAGTGAGGCCATATTTCCTCAGTAAAATAAGGGGGATTCATGTCGCGTCAGTGCTGCTTTGCGATTGCATACGCCATATCAGCTGCGTCTCGCATCGCCTTGACATCATGTACACGTAAAATCGATGCGCCATGTGCTACCGAAAGGGCAACGGTAGCAGCTGTTCCGAAGAGGCGTTCATCCGTACGTTCTCGTCCGAGGATTTTGCCAATGAATGACTTGCGCGACGGGCCAACCAAGATTGGTATGCCCAAACAGGTTAATTCAGCCAGCCTCCGAATAAGCTCCAGATTGCCCTCGGCATTCTTGCCAAAGCCGATACCGGGGTCAACGACTATACAATCGCGGGGTATACCAGCTTCCTGGGCTAGTGTCAGAGAAGTGCGCAGACCTGTGGTGACTTCTAACAGCAGGTCGTCATAGATAGTCGCGCTCTGCATGGAGTCCGGTCTACCCCTGGTATGCATCAGAACAACGCCTGCTTTATGTGTCCCTGCAACCGCAGCCATACGCGGATCAAACGTAAAACCACTGATGTCGTTGACGATCTCTACTCCGGCCGAAAGGGCTGAGTAGGCAACATCACTTTTCCAGGTATCGACAGACAGGGCGCATTTCAGCGTACCGGTAAGATTTTCAATTACCGGCATGATGCGGGAGAGTTCCTCATCAGAAGACACCGATGGTGAACCAGGACGGGTGCTTTCTCCACCGATGTCAATAATATCGGCGCCGTCAGATTCCATCTGCAGCGCCGTTTGAATTGCCTGCTCGTGATTGGCATACCGTCCTCCATCAGAGAATGAGTCCGGCGTGATGTTCAGTATCCCCATAATTAATGGGCGTTGTAGTGAAAACGAGCGTTGAGAAGTTTTCCAGACAGATGGTGTAACGTGTATCTGAGTAAGCAGGTTATCCAGTTCACCGGCGAGTGCCGGCAAGGCGAACGGCTGTGCTTTGAGCTTTTGGCACAGTTTTGTGAGCTGTTTGACCGTGCCAATCAGCACGCAATCCGTGTGGTTGATGCTGCAGGAAACCGTGCCCCGCGCGACAGCAGCATCTCCACCGAGAGAAAGCATCTCCTGCTTGAGGATATTTGCCTGCCGACACTCCAACCTGTTCAGATGAACGCAGAGGGTCCGCATCTTGGGGGCCATCTCGGTTATACCGCAACTATCTACACCTATTCGATGCAACTCCCGTGCTGCATGCTTGAGGGTGGGCAGTTCCAGCAGTCGGGGAAAGTGCGGCATCTCGTTACGCTGTTACGTCAGTGTGTACGGTTACCGGTTCTGCCGCCGGGGGCTGAGGAGACTCTTTACAGATAGCTTTGCCGGTGGCGATAATTTCATCGACCTGATCGCCAGTCAGATTTTCTTTTTCAATCAGACATTCAGAAAGGTCATGGAGTTTCTGGATGTTTTCGCGCAGAAGACCGATAGCGCGCTCGTACGATTCATCAACAATGCGCTTGATTTCATCATCGATATGTTCCGCGGTTTTTTCGCTGAAATTTTTGTGCATTGCCATTTCACGGCCGAGGAAGATGGACTCATCTTTTTTGCCGAAAGAGAGTGGCCCCATCTTGTCGCTCATACCCCACTCACAGACCATCTTGCGAGCCATATCAGTGGCACGTTCAATGTCGTTGCCAGCTCCGGTGGTAAACGTATTGAAAATGATGTCTTCAGCAGCTCGCCCTCCCATCAAAACAGCAATGCGCGCCAGAAGTGATTCACGGGAGTAGCTGTGCTTGTCTTCTATCGGGAGCTGCATGGTAACACCCAGAGCCCGACCACGGGGGATAATGGAAACCTTGTGAATCGGATCGGTGCCGGGCACCAGTTTGGCAACCAGTGTGTGGCCCGCTTCGTGGTAGGCGGTACTCTTCTTCTCCTCATCCGAAATAACCATGCTGCGCCGTTCAACACCCATCAGAACTTTGTCTTTGGCGCTGTCAAAATCACTCGGTTCAGCGACGGTTTTATTCAAGCGCGCTGCCAGCAGGGCCGCTTCATTGACGAGATTGGCCAAATCGGCACCGGAAAAACCGGGAGTGCCGCGAGCAATAAGTGCCAGATCAACAGTTTCCGATAGCGGCACTTTTTTCGCATGTACTTTCAGAATCATTTCACGACCCTTGACATCGGGTCGCGGCACGACGACCTGACGGTCAAAGCGTCCGGGCCGGAGCAACGCAGGATCAAGGACATCGGGGCGATTGGTCGCGGCAATCAGGATAACACCTTCATTTGATTCAAAGCCATCCATCTCCACCAGTAACTGGTTAAGGGTCTGTTCACGTTCGTCGTGTCCACCACCCATGCCGGCGCCACGATGGCGGCCGACCGCATCGATTTCGTCAATAAAAATAATGCATGGAGCGCTTTTCTTGCCCTGGAGAAACAGGTCACGTACGCGACTGGCGCCGACACCGACAAACATCTCTACGAAATCGGAACCTGATATCGAGAAAAACGGTACACCCGCCTCACCGGCAACTGCCCGCGCAAGTAATGTTTTCCCAGTGCCTGGAGGTCCGACCAACAGCACACCTTTGGGGATCTTGCCACCCAGGGCGGTGAATTTTTTCGGTTCTTTCAGGAAAGCGATAATTTCTTCAAGCTCCTCCTTGGCCTCTTCAATGCCGGCAACGTCTTCAAAGGTGATTTTCCCCTGTGCCTCAGTCAGCAGCTTGGCGCGACTCTTGCCGAATGACATCGCTTTGCCGCCCCCCATCTGCATTTGACGCATGAAAAAAATCCAGACACCGACCAGCAGGATGAGCGGGAACCAGGAGATGAAAATTGAGAACCAGGAAAATTTCTCCTCCTCCGGCTTTGCAGTGATAGCGACCTTTTTCTCCAACAGTTTTTTGGTCAGGTCAGCATCGGAATACGGCTTGTAGGTGTGAAAATCCTTGCCGTCCTTCCCGTCAATCTTTCCGGTGATATCATTTCCCTGGATTACAACTGCTGTAATCTTTCCCGCGTCCACCTGGGTAATAAAGTCGCTGAAAGTGAGTTTCTCAGCGGTAGGGCGCGGTTTATTGAACATATTGAAGAGGAGGATCATCATTAAGCTGATGACCAGCCAGAGAGAAAGATTTTTATAAAACTGGTTCAAAATGTACCCCCGGGTTAAATAGTACGCATTTCTTATCGTTAAAAACTTCGTAAAACTAGCATACCGGCTGGTGATTGACAAGCTGAATTGCGGGTTAGCGCCGTACGAAAACTGCCTTCATACAGGTTGTTGTGTTGGCTGACAGTCTGCTCTGCTCTGCCCCGCATACCCCAGCCACCCAGATAAGATCTTCTCCACAAAACAGTAGCGGTATCCGGGCTCGCTCAGCTCGCGGAATCTTCCGATCAATAAAAATATCTTTTACCTTTTTTCTTCCGTTCATGCCAAACGGTACCATCCGGTCTCCCGGACGGAACGAGCGGATCAGCCAGGGAAATGGGGTCGTAGCGAGATTACAACACATGGTATCCGAATCGTGATTACACGGGGCAGCATCAGTTTGTGAAATAGTGAGACGGCCTCCCGTCGGGAGGGTATAACAGCCTGGTGATGAAATCAGCAGTTCAAAGTCAGCAGTGCAATCCTTCTCTTGATCCTGAGTCAAAATAAGGCGGTCATATTCCCTAACCATCCTGACATCGTTCGGGAGAATCAGCTGAGAACCTGGACGTTCCGATGTAATGCCTGCTACCATCGCGTCAATATGACGTTGACCAATCCCGGTCAGCGATCCGGTGAGCCGTAATATGGCGTGGCGCAGAACCCGTTTTTGCAGCGGCACGCTCAGGGTGCGGAGTCGTGCAACGCTGGAGACGACCTGATTCCCCTCTGTGCAGCATATTTCGGTAAATGTCCGTTCGGTCAACTCCTCCAACAGGCTTTCTGCATCTCTGATTCGTGAAGCAGTTGAGACGAGGCAGGAGCGGATGGACGGATTGTACTCTTCCAGTTGAGGAAGCAATTGGTAACGGATGCGGTTACGCAGATAGGTGGTATCGCTGTTGCTGGCATCTTCACGCCAGCTTAGGTCACGCTTTCGGAGATAGTGTTCGATTTCAGCACGGGTAATATCAAGCAGAGGGCGCACATACCCCCGTGTATTGCGGTACGCTATCCCTGACAGCCCGCTCATTCCTGATCCCCGCAACAGGCGCATCAGCACGGTTTCGGCCTGGTCGTCGGCATGATGAGCCAACACGACGGAAGAAGCCCGGTACTTTTTACAGATGTCGTCAAAAAACTCGATCCGGGCTCTGCGCCCGGCATCCTCAAGATTGAGCCCATTTTCTGCAGCGAGGAGCTTGACGTCGACAGATCGACATTCAAACGGGAGTGCCTGTTGTACAGCAACTGCCCGGCAGAATTCTTCATCAGCATCTGATTCTGCTCCTCGCAGGCGGTGGTTCAGGTGGGCAACAACCAGAGAGAGATTAAAGTCGGGCAGACGGGAGAGCAGGTCAAGCAGCGCCGTTGAATCGCCGCCGCCGGAATATGCCACGATCAGGGTATCGCCGGGGCTAAAGAGGTGGTGAGTGAGGGCCGTTTTCGCAACACGAGCGGCGAGGGCGGCATCAAACGAGATCACGACTTTGTTCCAAACAGCATATTCAGTATGAAACTGAACAGACTGAACAGCAGTGCGGCAATAAAGGCGGCGCCAAATCCGGTAATGTGGAAACCTGGCACCAGATACGCCGCCAGGCAGAACATCAGTCCGTTGATCACCAGTGTGAACAGGCCGAGGGTCAGCAGGGTTACCGGCAGGGTCAGCAGAATAATGATCGGCCTGACGAAGACATTCAGCAGGCCGAGCACGGCCGTAGCCAGCAGCAGATCCTGAAACCGATCGATCCGGATACCGGAGATCAGCTTCATGACGATATAGAGGGCAAACGAATTAAGCGCCCATCTGAGTACCAGTTGAGTCATCAGGTTACCGTAGTCTTTCAGTTACTGTCTTGCTAAAGTAACTATCTGTAGGCATTGCCAGGAGAATGTGGTTTTCCTGGCTGAGGATTTGTTTCAGATACCAAGTGTTTCGGCCATATGTATCAGTTCCTCATTCAACTTCTTCTGCCCGCCGTTGACAACCATCTCCAGCAGCGTAGTCGTCAGGGAGTTGGCGGACAAACCGACCATTATACCTTTGGTACCGGAGATCAGGAGTTCTACCGACTTCATGCCGAAACGGCTGCCGAGAAGACGATCAAAAACCGATGGTGCACCACCGCGCTGGTAATGTCCGAGTACGGTAACACGGGTTTCAAAGCCGACGGCATTCTTTATTCCGTTTGCAACTTCCTGTGCATGGCCGGCTCCTTCAGCCATGATGATGAGGGCATTGGTCCGCCCTTCGTCATAGCGCTGGCGCAGCTGGTGGCACATCTCACCAAGATCAAGCTCCACCTCCGGCACAATGGCAAATTCGGCCCCCGTTGCAATTGCAGCGGTTGAAGCGAGGTAACCGGAATTGCGCCCCATGACCTCTACAATAAACGCCCGGTCGTGCGAGCTTGCCGTATCCTTGATGCAGTCAACGGCGTAAATGATGTTGTTGAGCGCGGTATCAACGCCGAGAGCCATGTCGGTATAAGCGATGTCGTTATCGATGCTGGCCGGAATCCCAATGACCGGAAAGCCCATTTTATCAAGTGCCAGGGCACCGCTTAGTGAACCATCACCGCCGATGACGATCAACCCTTCAACTTTCTCTTTCAGCAGGTTGTCCAACGCCTTTTTTTGACCCTCTTCGGTGCGGAACTCTGCTGAACGGGCTGACTGGAGAAAGGTACCGCCGCGCTGCAAAGTTCCGGAAACGGCGTGCGTCGTCAGGGTAATATAGTCATTTTTCAGGAGACCAGCGTACCCTTTACGGTACCCGATCATTTCTATATCATGACCGATAGCGGTTCTGGCCGCCGCACGGATTGTGGCATTCATGCCGGAACAGTCACCGCCGCTGGTTAAAATGGCTAATCGTTTCATGGTGCTCCCCCATACTTTGTGAGATTAACAACTCAAATCGGAAAAAAGTTTAATCAGCATCCTGTTTCGATAATCAAAAATCGCTTTCAGGCGGGGCGCAACGAATAAGCGGTTTGTCAGCCAGGACAGCTGCTCATACATGAGCAGATAGTGGACAAGGTCATGCATTTCCACACCGCTGTCTACTTCACGAAAGTGATGCTGATGATGCCAGAAACGATACGGACCGAAGCGCTGTTCGTCAACAAAGAAATACGGCGGGTCAACATGGGTGATTTCCGTTGTCCAGTTGACCGCGATCCGCATGAGCGGTCGTACGCGATAGGTAATGATCTGTCCGGCGTGAATGGTGTTCTGGGGAGGAGAAGTAATACGGAAATCCATTTCCGGCGGGGTGATTTTCACCAGATTGGCCGGATTGGAAAAGAAATCCCAGGCGGTTTTCAGCGTAATCGGCAGGATTTGGGTCCGCTCAATGGTGAATGGCCTCATGATTTTTTACCGTTCCTCTGTTTCAACCACTCCAATCGCTCTATGATATTCTTTTCGTAGCCATGCCCTTTCGGCTCGTAAAACGCGCAGCCGGTAAGCTGTTCCGGCAGGCATTCCTGTCCGGCATAGCCGTCTTCAAAATCATGGGCGTACTGGTAGCCTTTGCCATATCCCTGCTCTTTCATCAACTTTGTCGGGGCATTGCGAATATGCAGCGGAACGGGGAGGGCGCCGCTTTTCCTGACTTCGGCAAGTGCCGCATCAATGCCGATATACGAGGCATTTGATTTCGGGGCGGTGGCCAGATAGGTGACTGCTTGCCCAAGTATGATGCGTCCTTCCGGCATGCCGATAACCTGGAACGCCTGCAGAGCGGCAACAGCTATCTGGAGGGCACGCGGATCGGCATTGCCGATATCTTCGGAAGCCATAATAATCATGCGCCGCAGGATGAAGATTGGATCCTCACCCGCCTCCAGCATCCGCGCCAACCAGTAAAGTGCAGCATCCGGAGCACTGCCCCGCAGCGATTTGATAAAAGCCGAGATAACGTTGTAATGCTCCTCGCCATCCTTGTCGTAGAGAAGCGATTTTTTCTGCATCGCTTCCTGGGCAACTTCAAGCGTAATCATCCCCTGTTCCGTTACCAACCCGGCAGCAATCTCCAACGTATTCAACGCGGTGCGAGCGTCTCCGGAAGCCTGTGCTGCCAGAAAAGCCATAGCATCATCGCTTGCCGATAGTTGTCTATTTCCCAGGCCACGCTCACGGTCTGTCAGTGCTTGAACCAGCAAACTGCTGACAGCGTCAGGTTCAAGTTGCTGCAGCGTCAGCACACGGCAGCGCGACAACAGCGGTGCAATCACCTCAAATGACGGATTCTCGGTGGTGGCGCCGACAATGGTGACAACGCCCTTTTCGATATAGGGAAGAAATGCGTCCTGCTGGGATTTGTTGAAACGGTGGATTTCATCGATAAAGAGAACCGTACGGATACCGCGAGCCAGATAGCGTTCGGCCTCACGGAAAATTTCCCGAATCTCCTTAATACCCGAAAGGATGGCAGAAAAGAAGATGAAGTGTGATTTCGTTTCCGTGGCGATAATATGGGCCAGAGTGGTTTTACCGCACCCGGGAGGTCCCCAGAGAATCAGCGAGGCAAGCGAGTCGGTTTCGATCATGCGCCGCAGAATACGCCCTTCACCAACAAGGTGCTTCTGCCCCGAAAATTCGGCTAAGGTGCGTGCGCGCATCCGCTCGGCCAGCGGTGCATGCTTGACAATCTCCGGGGGTGTCAAAACGGGTGTCTCTTGATCCCATAGATCTGGCGTGTTCATGGGCAACATGTTCCTTACTACAGATCGCGCCTGCTGTGACGACCTATCTTTTCCGGCTTGATGTTCCAGATCTCCCGGGCATACTCGGCGATGGTGCGGTCGCTGGAGAACTTGCCCATCGAAGCAGTGTTGAGAATCGAGGTGCGTGCCCATTCGTGAGTTTTCTGATACAGTTCATCAACTTTGTCCTGACAGGCAATATATGACGCATAGTCTGCTAGCAGCAGGTAGTTATCAATCCCGAGCAGCGTATCGACAATCGGTTTGAAAAGATGAGGTTCATGGTGTGAAAAGCTGCCATCGCCTATCATATCAATAGCCTGCCTCAGTTCCGGGTTATGTGTATAGTAATCACGCGGCTGGTAACCTGCTTTCTTCAAACCAGTAACCTGATCGGAAGTCAGGCCGAAAATAAAAATATTTTCGCGACCGACCTCCTCCATGATTTCAATATTGGCACCGTCAAGGGTCCCGATCGTCAACGCCCCGTTCAGTGAGTATTTCATGTTGCCGGTGCCGGAAGCTTCAGTTCCTGCTGTTGAAATCTGTTCGGAAAGATCAGAAGCGGGAAAGATCATCTCAGCCAGGGTGACATTGTAATTGCCGAGGAATACGACCTTTAACAGATTGTTGACCGCAGGATCATTATTGACGACGGAGCCGATCGAGTTGATCAGCTTGATGATCAGTTTCGCCATGTAGTAGGAGGGTGCGGCCTTGCCACCGAAGATAATGGTGCGTGGGGCAAAATTTCCTCCCGGATTGGCCTTGATGCGATTGTAGCGGGTGATGACATGCAGTACGTTGAGCAATTGGCGTTTGTATTCATGAATGCGCTTTGTCTGGCAGTCAAACATCGAGTCCGGAGAAACGTCAATGCCGTTGTAGGTGCGGATATAGTCGGCCAGTCGCTGCTTGTTGGCCCGTTTAACCTCAATCCACTGCTGCCGGAATTCAGCGTCGTCTGCCAGCGGTATCAAGCGTTTCAATTGATCAAGATTTGTGACCCAACGATCGCCGATACTCGAAGATATCAGATCAGCCAGCCAGCGGTTGCAGTATTTCAGCCAACGCCGCTGGGTAATGCCGTTGGTCTTGTTATTAAAACGTTCCGGCCAGAGTTCGTAGAAATCGTGGAACAGGTCGTCTTTAAGGATCTGGCTATGCAGCGCCGAGACACCATTGACGGAATGGCTACCGACGATTGCCAGGTGTGCCATACGCACGCACCGCTCGCCGTCTTCGCCGATAATCGACATCCGCCGGAGGCGATCGTTATCACCGGGGAAACGGGCAATAACCTGTTGAATAAAGCAGTCGTTAATGTGATAAATTATCTGCAAATGACGGGGTAAAATTCGCTCTACCATCTCCACCGGCCATTTTTCGAGTGCTTCAGGAAGTACCGTATGATTTGTGTAGGCAAAGGTATTCAGTGCGATAGTCCAGGCATCGTCCCAGCCAAGTCGTTTTTCATCAAGCAGGATGCGCATCAGCTCTGGAATTGCCAGCGTTGGGTGAGTGTCATTCAGCTGGATAGCGACTTTTTCCGGCAGCAGCGAGTAGTTGCTATGCTTTTTTGAAAAACGGTAGAAAATATCCTGTACTGTGGCGGACGAAAGAAAATACTCCTGGCGCAGGCGCAACTCTTTGCCTTCTGCCATGTGGTCGGCGGGATAAAGCACTTTAGAAATGTTTTCGGTACGCATTTTCGACTCAACGGCACCGATATAATTGCCCATATTAAATGAACCGAGCTCAAAATCACGGGTCGATTTGGCGCTCCAGAGCCGCATGGTGTTGACGGTTTCATTGCCGTAACCGGGAACCGGAAAATCGTAGGCCAGTGCCATGACGTCAGTGGTGTCGATCCACTGATAGCGGGTAGCCCCCTGTTCGTCCCGGTAACTTTCGACCTTGCCATGGAATTTGATCTGGTGCAGGTGCTCCTGGCGGTCGAACTCCCATGGATTGCCGTAACGCAGCCAGTTGTCCGGGAACTCTGCCTGTGCACCATCGATGATTTTCTGGTAAAACATTCCGTACTCGTATCGAATGCCGTATCCGTAAGCAGGCAGGCTCATCGTGGCCATTGAATCAAGAAAACAGGCAGCCAGACGCCCAAGTCCGCCATTGCCAAGCCCTGCATCCCACTCCTGTTCCTGCAAATCTTCAGTATCAATGCCCATCTGTTTAAGTGCGTTCTGCCACTCATCCATGAGCCCAAGGTTAATCAGGCTGTTGCCAAGTGTGCGCCCCATCAGGAATTCCATGGAGATGTAGTAGACCCGCTTGGCGTCATTGATATAATAGGACTGCTGGGTGTCGAGCCAACGGTTCACCAGCACATCACGAACGGCGTAGGCAAGGGCCAGATACATGTCCGCCTTTGTGGCGGTAAACTTGTCCTTGACTAGAGTGTATTGCAGGTGACGGAGAAAAGAGCGTTGCAGTTCAGCAGTAGTCGGTTTTTCATTACAGGCAGAAGTCGCATCCACGTTTGTCATGGCAGCCGTCCTTATCGACAAAATTCGAGTGTAAGGACTATATCATGCCCAATGGCTAATGCAAGGATGAGGATTCCATTTATGCGCGTTCTCTGTTATGGTGTCGCTATGGCTGAAAAACTGATCTGTTCAAATAAAAAAGCCTATCACGATTACTTCATCGAGGAGAAGCTTGAGGCCGGACTGGTGCTGCAGGGGACTGAAGTCAAGTCATTGCGCGGAGGCAAGGTGAACCTCAACGATGCCTTCATGCTGGTGCGTGATGGTGAGGCGTATCTGCATAATCTGAATATTTCCCAGTACGAGTTCGGTAACCGCCAAAATCACCAACCGGACCGCAACCGGAAACTGTTGTTGCATCGTCGCGAAATTGATCGTCTCTACGGCAGAATTCGAGAAAAAGGCCTTTCTGTCATCCCGTTGCGGCTCTATTTCAAGGATGGCCTGGTCAAAGTTGAGATAGGGCTTGCCAAGGGCAAGAAACTGTACGATAAACGTGAGGACATGAAGACGAAAGACAGTCATCGCGAAATGTCGCAGGTGTTGAAGGCAAGAAACAGGGATTAAGAAACGGTTTGTGGTTTACAAATAACCAATTAGGCACGAACCATGAACGATTTAAAGGGGGACGTAAAGGTTTCGACGGGGAATTGAAAATCTGGGGAGCACCGGGTCGGGGCAGGTGGCCGACCTAAATAAACCTGCACGGCATTAATTGCCGACAATTATTACACTCCTGTTGCACTAGCTGCTTAACAGGCGTCCCCGACTGAGATGCCGATGGTAGGAAGGGGGCGTCACTCACTATCGGATAGGAAAGCGCAACGCCCGTAGCGCAATCCGAAACTCAACGGGATCGCCGTTTGACTGCCTTGTTCGTTGTGCAGACAAACGGTTAGATCGAACGACGAACTAACGGTGTAGGGTCTCAGATGCTAGGTTTTTCGGACGTGGGTTCGACTCCCACCGTCTCCACCAAAAAATGCGCTGTAAGTGATTGTAATTATTCGCAAAATTCACTTTCAGCGCTTTTTTTGTGCCAAAAGCAATACGCCAATAACTAGCTAATATTTCACATGTTTTGTTTTGTGGGCTAGCTGGTGGGGTAATCTGTGGTGATCTAACCCGCGTCCGAAAGATATCAGCAAAATTACCTATGACCACTCACATTGGCAAAACGGTACAAAACTCGGTACCAATTTCGGTACAAAGTACTGTCCGACGCGTTTAAAGCTTTCATTTTTCATGGGAGCAATTTATTAGTCACGAAAGTTTTCTGTGGAGATCGTATGGCGAGTTCGAGCGATGTACGCAACCTGATCTTCAAATCCAATTCGTTATTCAAACTTATAGCCAGCCCCATATAATGATTGGATAAACTCTTCTCCTGGATTCGCAGCAACAGCTATTTTCTTACGGAGCTTTTTGATGTGACTGTCAATTGTGCGGTCACAGACTATTCGTTGATCCGGATAAATGTGATCCATTAGGTGCTGCCGCCTGTAGATTCGCCCCGGATTCGAAGCAAGAAGGTTTAATAATGTAAATTCAACAGATGTGAGTTCCAACTCTTTACCATGAAGTGTTGCGCGGAAGCGGGACTCATCGAGAATAAGCCCATTGGTTTGCGGTATGACACCACCAGATCTCCTCAAGACAGTTTTAACTCTGGCAACAACTTCGCGAGGGCTGAATGGCTTACAAATGTAGTCATCCGCGCCAAGTTCCAGTCCAAGCAGGCGGTCGATCTCTTCAACTTTAGCAGTAGTCATAATGATTGGGATCGTAGAAAAGGAACGCACCTCCTTACATATTTCCAAGCCACTCCTTCCTGGCAACATCAAATCAAGTAGAATCAGCTTCGGCTGATGACTCTGAATCCACTGAACTACCTCCATTCCATCTACAAGGCAGTGTGTCTCGAATCCAGCCTGGTGAAGATAATCAGCCAAAACCAGTGCAATTTTCTCTTCGTCTTCAACAATGAGGATGATTTCGCTCATGAGCTTGCTCCCGGCAATTCAATTCTGATCCAAAGCCCACCCATCGATGATGCCTGTGCCATAATATTGCCATTATGAGCTGTGACAATGTTGCGGCAAATTGCGAGTCCCAACCCAGCACCACCAGTCAATCTGTTTCGAGAAGATTCAACCCTATAAAGTCGTTCAAACAATCGGCCCAGCTCAGTCTCTGGAACATTGGGAGCTGAATCATTGAAGTCAATTGTTATTTTGCTGTTATCCACATGAAGAGCGACCTGAAGCCGACCTCCAGAGTCCGTGTACTTTAAGGAGTTATCAAGCAAATTGGAAAACAGCTGGTGCAAACGTTCCGAATCGCCAAAAAACGATACACCACAATTTTCCGGAATCTTTAACTCAAGTGAAATGTTTTTGCTGAGAAAATCTGAGCGGAAAGGCATTACCGTTCCTTCAAGCACTGAGGCCAGATCAAGTTCTGATTTTCTATATGTTAGCGCGCCCACGTCAGATAATGAGAGCTGGTAGAGATCGTCCACAAGTCTGACGAGGTGCATCACTTCGCTGTGCAAGGAATTGATCGTATCAGTGGTAGGTTGGCGAATACCATCCTGAAGAGCTTCAATTTCGCCCCTTAGTATAGAAAGTGGTGTTCGTAATTCGTGAGAAATATCTGCGACCCACTGGCGACGGGTCAACTCTCCCTGTTCAAGTGTCACTGCCAGCGCATTGAAGTCGCGTGCCAACTGCCCCAGTTCATCGTGCGCTGCAACGGGTACCCTGACGGCAAAGCTTCCAGCGGCCAACTGATGAGTTGCATGCGTCAGTTCCTGAATCGGCTTTACAAGGCGTCGCGCCAGCAGCAGAGATAGAGCTGAAGCAAGAAGTACAACAACTCCCGCAGTCAAACCGAGGGCAAGCTTCTGTTCACGTAAAAATCTCTGTTGCGGGGCATCAGCGATTATCTGTCGCGGCGAAAGACCCAGATAACCGATTATCCTTCCCTGATACAGCAGAGGTGTCACTGTAGTATCAACCGTAACCTTAGCGTTATTAATCAATACGTTCTTGCTGCCGTCAAGCAGGAAGATGCGCTGTTCAAAATCATGCGATATACGCGGTTGCATCGGACCATGGTTCTCATCAGGAATATGTTGCGGCGGAGGTCCGTCAGGCATTCTCTCTTCAGGAGGTGGTGGTGCGGGCCAATTGCTTCCATGTGGAGGGCCAACTTGTGGCATCGATACGGCGATAAGCCGATTCCAGCGAGCAGGATCGCTCCGCAGTAAATCCCATTTCTGTTCAGAACGATAGAACTCTTCAAGTTTCCCTGTCAGACGGGATACTCCCGATTGTTCCACAGAGTTTATGAACTTCAGGAAGCCTCTGCTGATGTTCCACTGCATAATTACTACTGCACTGAAGACCGATAATACAGCCGCTGTCAGCAGTGCCAAAAACAGCTTGTGGGCAACGCCTACTTTCATACATATACCTCCAATGACGCATTAATTTCTATCACAGGTCTCTGCTTCATGGGCATGCAGTTTTTTGAGTATGACGTATTTCCTTATTTCTTACACATTTCGTGCACATTCTCCTGTTATGAACATAATCACGGTTGATCTTAACTGCTCACTGAAAGGATATGAATATGAACAAGAAAATGATCGTTATGGCGTTATTGGCTGCAACTATTATTGGCGGTGGCACCGGCGCGGTACTGGCCGGACATGGACCGGGCGGAGAGTTTAGTGGACCACCACCAGGAATGGAAATGGGGCCTGGTGGTTTTGAAGGGCGCATGGCTAAAATTCTAAAACTTACCGAAACGCAACAGAACCAAATCAAGGCTGTATTTGATACGGAGCATGATCTGGTTAAGCCGTTTTTCGATAAAATGCACGAAAGCAGAAAACAGCTGATGTCATTAACCGATGCGTCAGTATTTGACGAGGAGGCGGTGCGCATAATTGCTAATGAACAGGCCACTACTGAAGCAGAGCTGATTGTGTCACGTACAAGAGTCCAGAACAAAATCAACGGACTGCTGACACAGGCACAGCGCGAATTGCTGAAAAATATTCGTCCTGAGTTCAGGTAGCATTTAGAACTCGTCAGACAAACGGGGGGTGATACAACAGGCGGGGCAAATTCAATTGCAAGGAGAATTGTATTAAAACCAAGCAGAGTCAGTGATGTATTAATTTCAGATGAAAGGAGTCACGTAATGACAAGTTCAATAAGTGGTGCGAGCGGAGGGTTTAGCGCAGCCTCCCTTAAGCAGATGCAGGAACAGATGTTCAAGGCTGTGGACAGCAACGGCGATAACAAGATTGACAAAGCAGAAATGAGCGCGTTCCAGAAATCTCAGCAAGCTGACGGGAAGCAGGGTGGGCCGAGTGTTGAAGAAATGTTTCCCAACATGGATTCTGACAACGACGGCGCCATCAGCAGACTTGAATCGGATGCTGCTCTTGCCAAGATGAGCCAGCAGATGCAGGCGCAAGGACCGCCTCCTCCACCCGATTCCGATACGAGTTCGTCATCAGACCTGAAAGACAGCGTGTTTAATAGTGCTGATCAGAATGGGGATGGAAGTATCAGTAAGGATGAACTGACCACGCTTTTAAGCAGCTCATCCCAGAGCACTACAAGCGTAGATGATCTTATGAGCGCCCTTGATTCAAACAATGACGGCAGCATCAGCAAGAGTGAATCCGATGCCGCTGTTGACAAGGCAGGTAAGCAACGTCAAGCCCAGGGGCCTCCGCCTCCGCCAACTCCGGAGGATAGCAGCTCCTCGTCTTCCGACAGTTCGGAAAGCAGCAGTACCGTTTTTGATGCTCTGGATACGAACAAAGACGGGACTGTCAGCGCCAGTGAATTATTGGCGGCGTTTACAAACGACAACAGCAGTTCCTCTGACAGCAGCTCATCAGCATCCGGCAGTTCAGCGACTGACGAAGCAAAAGTCAAAAAAATATTTGACGCAATGGACACCAATAAAGATGGCAGCGTCAACAAGAGCGAACTGGAAGCTGCTCTTGCCAAAATAGGTAAGCAGGATACGGCAGATAGTTCGTCTACGGCATCCTCTACAGACGCAACAAAATCGAGCGATTCGGCACTCTTTGCGGCAGCTGCAAAAAGTTACATGCAGGCAAGTTTCAGCAACTTCGCACAGTACAGCGCTACATCGGTCCTTTCATCTTCAGCGCTGTATGCGTAGTTGATGTTGGAGTGCAGTACACCATGAAAGCAGGCTGGACCTCTCTGAGGATGCCTGATCGAATGCCGACTGACTGACGCATTCAATAATTTTTACAATAGACAGATCCATCAACATGGATGAGGGTACTAAAAGACGTACAGCCTGCTTCTCATGGAAGCGTCACATAAAGGGGAGCTGCATGTTCAATTTCAGCTGGTTACATGGACGTTAATAAACAATTGCAAAAAGTCGAATCTAAATCCTGCCGGTAACTGAATAGAAAATTGTAAATCTGATATTTTGGAGAGCCAATTCTTCGCGCGTTACTTTGGAGGTACCATGATTACCACTGTCACCACCTCGACAGACACTACTGCAGCAGCAGCGGCTATGAAACAATCTCTGGGAATGAATAAGGACGATTTCATGAAGCTGTTCATTGCCCAATTACAATACCAAGATCCTCTTGAGCCCCAGGATCCAAGTGCAATGCTGGACCAGCTTTCTCAATTATCTCTGGTTGAACAGTCATACAACAGCAACACAGCACTTAATAACCTTCTGACGGCACAGAATAACTCTATCAGTTTGTCTGCAGTTTCATTTATTGGTGGAACCGTTAAGGCAAACGGAAATGCCGTAAGTTTTGATGGCAGCTCAACCTCCACGCTTGCGTACAATCTTTCATCATCTGCAGACACGGTGACAATATCTATTTCTGACTCTTCAGGCACAGTAGTCAGAAGTTTTGAGGCCGGAGCTCAATCATCAGGAGATCAAACATGCACGTGGGATGGCAAGGATACATTCGGCACAACTCTTTCGTCTGGGGCATATACTCACTCCATAGCGGCGTCATCTTCCGGGACAAGCGTGACAGCTACCACCTATACAACAGGCAGCGTAAGCGGAGTATCGTTTTTATCCGACACTCCAACCTTGACAGTAGGAGCCGTTAGCGTGCCGTTGGCCGATGTCATAAGTGTTCAAGCTGCCGGAATGCCATCTCAACTCTGATGCAAATTAGCTCAATGAGCACTTTCAGTGGAATGGTTAAATAAATTAGGAGATTATCATGTCAAGGCCACTTATAATAATAGCAACCCCCTGTTTTGGCGGGCTTTTGTCTCAGGCATATATGTTGTCAGTTATCCGTATGATGACCAGTTTTGGAGATCAGATTGATTTATCATTAATGCTCCTTGGAGATGATGCTCTGATTAGTCGGGCTCGAGCAACATTGGTAGGTAAATTTCTAGACAACAAGCAAGCTACTCATCTCCTGTTTATTGATAGTGATATTGCTTTTGATCCTGAGCAGTTTGTTAGGTTGTTTCGTCTTAACAAAGAGTTCGCCGCTGCTATGTATCCTATCAAAGAATTCGATTGGGATCATGTGCCCATACGTCAGTCAAAGGGTGAATTATTGTTCAATGCGGGGCTTAACTACGTAGGAACGGTATGTACGGGTAATGAGCTGAAAACTGATTCTGGGTTTGCGACAGGTCGATACGCAGGGGGAGGTTTTCAGCTCATTAAAAGGAGAGTGTTTGAGCAGATGATTCAAGCTTATCCAGAGTTAAAATACAGAAAGATACATTCCAGAACCCAAGATGCTCCAAGTGAGTTCAATCTTTACGCATTTTTTGATCCTTTCGTAGATAAAGAAACCGGAGAATACCTCAGTGAAGATTACGCATTTTGCAAGCGGTGGCGAGAAATTGGCGGTGATATCTGGCTTGATATGAAAAGTAGACTTACGCATGTTGGGAAAAATGACTATTGCGGAGACAGTTCAATCCGATATCAAGAATATTTGTGTGGAACACAGTATCAATCAGTTTAACGATTTTACCTCATCAAAATGAAAGGAGTATTTACATAGTGGGCGCTATTAACAAGAAAGCACAATTAATAATAAGCATACATCGAAAGGAGTTATGATATGTCAATTTCAGCTATTTCATCAACAAACAGTACCTATCAAACAAGTACGAGCAATTCTATGGATCAAATGAAGCAGAATTTTGATGATCTGGGAACTGAACTGAAGTCTGGGAACCTTGACGACGCCAAAAAAGCATTTGCCAAGCTTCAAAAGAGTGCATCGTCGCAAGGATCAGACAGCAACAATCCGATGAATGCTGATATTGAGAGCCTCAAAAAGGCACTGGATTCCGGAGACCTGAAAAGTGCTCAAGATACCTACGCTAAAATCCAGAAAAAGGTATCTCAAGGTCCACCAGCTGGAGGACAGCCACCAAGTAGCCCGCCTCTAGGTGAACCGAAAGACACTGTAGAGCTGAGTTCCAAAAGTACTGCAAGCACAACATCTGCCAGCGACACTGGAACGTATGACAAAATGGATACCAATAAAGACGGTACAGTTACTGCTCAAGAGCGATTGGAGTATCTGATGACGCACGGTCAAGGTACGGACACTACGGCTTCTTCGCCAACCGGGGATGCTGCCTCATCGAGTTCAAAACACAGTGCGGAATCCTCCGCTGTAGTCAGTAATACATATGACAAAAAGGATACTAATAAAGATGGCACCGTAACTGCCCAGGAAAAGTCGGATTATGCGGCGAAACATAAGTCTGACGCTACGTCCTCATCCTCAACTTCGCCATACAGTGGAAAATCCAGTATTAAGACTTACGCTTAGCACATATGCGTTAGTAATACCGGATCCTTAAGCCGCTAACTCTGTAAGCGATTCAATTGAGAGCAAGGTTTCCGTAATTCTGCTTGACATTTCCAAACGGTTATTTCAAATTAATATTTGAAATAACCGTTTTGTTTTTATAGGGGGCATGATGATCAGGAAAAAATCAGAAGCAAAAAAGGAAAAGCTGCTGGCAGTGGCGGGTGATGTCTTTATAGAAAAAGGGTTCCGCGATGCAACGGTAGCCGAAATCTGCTCGCGGGCAGAGGCGAACATCTCGGCGGTCAATTATCACTTCGGCAGCAAGGAGGCTATCTATCAGGAAGCATGGCGTCATTCATTCACCGAGTCGCTCAAGACATACCCATTGGACGGTGACATAAATGAAGCCTCTCCTGCCGAAGAGCGGTTACGTGGCCAACTCACCGCAATGATCCGGCGTATTGCCGACGAGAACAACAAGGACTTCTTCATTGCCCAGATGGAGATGATAAACCCTACCGGACTGTTACAGGAAGTAATGAAGAGTGAACTTATCCCAATAAGAGAGCAAACTTCGGCAGTCGTCCGGGAACTGTTGGGACCGGAGGCTACTGAAGAGCAAGTACATTTTTGCGAGATCAGCATCATCAGCATGTGTGTCCATCCCATGATCATGCAGCGCATAGCCAGGCGAACCGGGGACAAAAATAGGCCGACCATAATTGAAGACATCACTGCTTTTGCCGACCACGTGGTCACGTTCGCTCTGGCCGGTATCAATGCAGTTCGCGGCAAAGGAAACCAACCATGAATGCTCCGAAAAAGAAGACGGTCATAATCAGCATCATTATCGCTCTGACCATACTGGGGAGTGGCTTGGCAGCAAAGAAGTTTTTCTTCAGTACACCCAAGGCCACATTTATAACTGCCGATGCGGTCAAGATGGATCTGGAAGAGAGCGTTCTGGCCAGCGGCACACTAAAGGCTTTCAAAACAGTAGCTGTAGGGGCTCAGGTTTCCGGTCAGCTGAAGACTCTGCGCGTTGCCTTGGGGGACAAGGTGAAAAACGGTCAACTTCTGGCCGAGATCGACCCGGTAATACAGAAGAACGCTCTGAAGGATGCCGAGGCTCAGGTAGAAAACCTGCGTGCTCAGAAGCGCTCCAGGCAGGAGTTATTGAAACAGTATGACCTTGCGTATCAACGCCAGAAGCTGATGAGCGCCAAGGATGCCACCTCCAAAGCGGATCTGGAAAATGCACAATCACAACTTGAGAGTACCCGATACGACATAGCTGCTCTTGAAGCACAAATTAAGAAGGCCGTTATTGCAGTGGATACGGCACGGGCAAATCTTGAATACACGAGAATAAATGCACCAATTGATGGTGTTGTCATATCCATTGATACCGAGGAAGGCCAAACCGTTGTCTCTACCCAATCAGCAACGACAATTATCACGCTTGCCACTCTCGACACCATGACCGTCAAGGCTAAAATATCTGAAGCCGATGTAACCAGAGTGAAGCCGGGCTTGGAGACATATTTTACTCTGTTGGGCGATGTCGATAAACGGTATTACAGCACATTGCGGGCAATTGAACCTGGACCGGTTTCAAGCGGGACAAACAGCAGCACAAGTTCCAGCAGCAGTCCAGCTGTCTATTACTATGGATTGTTCGAAGTTCCTAACGCCGACAACAAACTGAAGGTTTCCATGACAACTCAGGTAACCATAGTCCTGAATCAGGTCAAACAGGCTCTCTGTATTCCGGTTTCTGCTTTGGGGGGTACGCAGAAAGATGGTCGCAGTACAGTGAAAGTACTTGAAGGCGGCATCGCGCAATCGAGGAACATCCGTACCGGCATCTCCAACAACGTACAGGTGCAGGTGCTTGAAGGGCTGCGCGAAGGGGAAAAGGTCGTTGTCGGTGACAGCACGTCATTACCAAAAAGTGAGTCAAGTAGCATGCCACCACGCGGGAAGCACTGATTATGAATAAGCCATTACTCGAACTCAAGGGTTTAGGGAGAAGCTTTGTCAGCGGTGAGCAGAAGATATCGGTACTAAAAGGGATCGACCTGAACATCTACGGAGGCGAAATGGTCGCCATCGTAGGGGCATCCGGTTCCGGAAAATCGACTCTCATGAATATCCTTGGCTGTCTCGACCGGGCGAGTGAGGGAAGTTACCGGATCGATGGACAGGAAACTGGAGAGCTTTCCAGTAACGAATTGGCCAGGTTACGGCGTGATTACTTCGGTTTCATCTTCCAGCGATATCACTTGATGCCGCACTTAACCGCCACCCAGAATACTGAAATCCCGGCAATCTATTCCGGTGTGAATAAAAGCTTACGTCGAACACGTGCCAAGGAGATTCTCAACCGTCTCGGTCTCGGAGATCGGTGTGATTATCGACCTAATCAGCTTTCCGGTGGCCAGCAACAGCGGGTAAGTATTGCCCGCGCGCTTATGAATGGTGGTGACGTAATCCTGGCAGATGAGCCGACCGGTGCACTGGATAGCAAAAGCGGGCAGGAGATGATGAGTGTTCTCCACGAGCTGCACGCCAGTGGGCACACGATCATTCTGGTTACTCACGACATGCAGGTTGCCAATCATGCTGAACGGATCATTGAGATCAGCGATGGCGAAATAATCAGGGATCAACTGAATCCGGGGTTCGACTCCGCTCACCCACCGGTCTCCGTTGCCACGCAAATTCCGACTCATCCGGCGGTCCCTGAGCGGAGTCGAAGGGCCAACTGGGGGCGTTTTGCCGAAGCATTCAAGATGGCCTTGATTGCGTTGTCCTCCCATCGGATGCGGACACTGCTGACCATGCTTGGCATAATCATCGGCATCACTTCGGTCGTTTCAGTGGTGGCACTCGGTCAAGGGGCACGGCAGAAGGTCATCAATGACATAAGTTCCATGGGAACAAATGTCATTGATATCAATCCGGGTAAGGATTGGGGCGATGAGGATGCTGCCGGCATCCAGACACTAGTCCCTTCAGACCTGGAAGCTCTGAAATCTCAGGTCTACGTTGACAGCGCCACTCCTGCAACTGGTGGCAGTCAACTGCTCCGGTATCGCAACATAACAGCTAATGCTTCGGTAAGTGGTGTCGGCGAACAATATTTTCGTGTTAAGGGATACGAAATCTCACAAGGAGCTTTATTTAAAGCTGGTGACGTGGCCAGGCAGACACAGGTGGTGGTAATCGACCAAAATACCAGTAAGAAGTTCTTTGCCAAGGAGAACCCGATCGGCCAGATTCTCTTTCTCGGTGAGCTTCCCTGCCGGGTCATTGGGGTAACCAAAGAGAAGGAAGGCCCATTCGGCAACAGTCAAAACCTTCAGGTATGGATTCCCTACAGTGCAGCGATGAGCAGACTTTTGGGGCAACAGTATTTCAATTCCATAACGGTGCGGGTTATGGAGGGTACATCCAATCAGATCGCTGAACAGAGCATTATCAAGCTTCTCAAGCAGAGGCACGGTCGCAAGGATTTTTTCACCAACAGCAGTGACAGCATCATGAAAACGGTGAATAAAACAACAGCGACACTGACTTTGCTGATCTCAGCTATCGCCGTAATTTCTCTGGTAGTAGGCGGAATCGGGGTTATGAATATCATGCTGGTTTCAGTAACTGAGAGGACTCACGAAATAGGCATCAGAATGGCAGTCGGAGCCCGTCAGGAAGATATTATGCAGCAGTTTCTGATTGAATCGGTTCTTGTCTGCCTTATCGGCGGAATGATCGGTATCGCACTGTCCTATGGTGTTGCATTGATCTTTTCCTTGTTCGTATCAAGCTTCGCCATGAAGTTTTCCGTTATCTCAATCATATCCGCTTTCCTTTGTTCAACCATAATAGGTGTTGTGTTTGGTTTCATACCGGCGCGAAATGCGGCGCGCCTGGATCCAATCGAAGCACTTGCCAGGGAGTAACTGAACTATGAATCGATTCTTAAGACATAACTTATTACAGATGTCTGCAATCCTGATTGCGGCACCTCTCTTATTAAACGGCTGCAGCGGACTACTCCCCCGCAGCCAGTACACCCGTCCGGAAGTTGCCGTGCCTGATAAGTGGAACGGGGGAAGTGCCACCGGTACTACAGCTGCTACAGGTAAAAAGTGGTGGCAGGACTTCAACGACCCAACCCTGAATGAGCTTATCGAACGTGCTCTCAAGTCCAACAACAATCTGGCAGCCGCCGCCATAAAAGTACGTCGTGCACAACTCAATGCCAAACTGACGAATACCAATATAACCCCTTCGGTAAGCGTTGGCGCCAATAGTGGTATAAACCGTGACCTCAAGAACCACGTTGATACTAAATCAAATAGTGTCACTGGTACGGTGAGTTATGAACTGGATCTGTGGGGCAGGCTTGCGAGTGCACGTGACGCGAGCCGTTGGGAAGCTGATGCGACCGAAGCGGATCGCCAAAGCACCTTACTGGCCTTGATCGGCACAGTTGCTTCAAATTACTGGCAGATTGCCTACTTGAACGAGCGGATACGTACTGTTGAAGCCAGTATTTCATACGCGGAAAAAATACTGGAACTGGTGGAAGTAAAATACAGTGCCGGTGCAGTGTCTGCTCTGGATACGTTTCAGGCTCAACAAACAGTTGCCGCACAGCGTGCACAACTGACACAGTTATTACAATCGCGTACGGAGTCACGTAATTCCCTGGCAATCCTGTTCGATCAGTCTCCGGAGAACGCCGTACCTGAACGTACAAAGTTACCGGACGGGCAACTCCCTGCAATTAATGCCGGGCTTCCTGCAAGCCTTCTGGGACAACGCCCTGATCTGCAGGCAGCGGAACAGAGGCTAAGGAAATACCTGGCACATGTTGACGGTACCCGTGCCGGTTACTATCCGACGTTCTCTCTTACCGGAACGCTTGGCAGCAGCAGTACAAGCCTGTTGCAAGTGCTGCAAAATCCTTATGCTGCATTGGGGGCCGGAGTAACACTGCCGTTTCTCCAGTGGAATACCATGAAGCTGAACGTGGAAATTTCAAAAACAGATTATGAGGAGGCAGTGGTAAACTTCCGTCAGACGCTCTATTCAGCTCTGAGTGACGTAGAGAATGCTTTGTCAGCGCGCACCAACTATGCAGAAGAGGGGAAGCAACTGGAAGAGTCGTTGACATTAGCCAAAAAGGCGGAAGAGTTGGCTGAGGTCCGTTATCGTTATGGATCAACGGCGTTCCAGTCGTGGCTGGATGCTCAGGAGAGCCGGCGCAATGCTGAAATGGCACTTGCTGTAAACCGACTGAGCAAGCTCAAAAATTGCATGACGCTGTATCAGGCGATTGGTGGGGCGATGCCTGTGACAATTGTAGGCTTAACTCAGGGTGCCATTTAGAAGACTAACCAGGATCACTTTAGGGGCACTCGGACGATTCACTTTATAGGAATTATCATCTGGTTCTATTCCCAAATACTCCATACAACTGGCCCAGTTCGATTCCTACTTTCAATAATCTACCTGTACATATTACAGAGAAACTGATACATTCTAGGCAGATGCACATAAGCCGGTCAATGCTCGCACTACATTCGGTACAAGCCTTTGTACTAAACTGCTTTAGAGTTTAGAATGCTGAATGGAAAAGGATAACGAATTAAGATAGTTATGTGGCAATAAAGTGTGATTCGGACACGACTTATTTTCCCACCGTCTCCAACAACTACTTTATATTGCTCATGTTTTGTTCTTTACTGGTTTGCTGCCTCAATTGCTGCACCATGAGGGAGCTAATCATGGGCGGTATTAAGTTACCTAAGTGCAGTGTGTCTACTATTTCCGTAGTAAGATACCACAAGGTATAATTCCATATATTGAACGCCGAGAGATATGGAAGTCTCTCAAGACTGACAACTATAAAACCGCCAAAATAATAGCATCGAAGTTGCTCTATTTCATACAGAGCGGCTTTTTCTGCATGTATCAACCGAAACTATAACAGACCTCACCAGCGAACCACACTACGACCACGTATTTGATCTCGTTTCGAGGTGCTTCATTGGCTTTAGAATTTCAACTATGGGCTGTAGATGAGTGGTAGTTATCCTGATAAAGATTTGCCATACCCACATAGAAAGTTAATACAACGAAAAATCACTTATATTAGAATGAGGTTATGACCAATGGAGGATAGAAGAAAACACGAAAGATTTGAGTTTAATGCCAAATGTCTCCTTAAAACTTCCGATGGTAACACCTCCCAGGTCGTGCTGAATGATATGTCCCTGGGAGGAGCATTGGTTATGAAGGATGGTGATATAACCGTATGTGTTGATGAGTTATGCCACTTGATACTTGGTGAATCATCAGATGAATGTCCTTTGATACGTACCAGTAAAGTTGTAAGGGTTGATGAAAACAAAATCGGTCTATCCTTTCCTAATGAAGATGAACCTTTAACTGTCTATAAGCCCTGACAAAGGGGATACAAACGGGCAGTTTACCAGAAATAGCCATGTCACGGCACGGCAATAGGTACGAGCCAGGTAAGTTGAAGGGGCCAATTGATCTGTTGAAGTATGACGGAGTGGAGTTTTAAGCATTAATTAAAGGGTAGCACTTGAGAAAGTATTTTAGAGGTGTAACGTATTAAGCTGAGAGTGACCCTAATTTGAGGGAAAGGAGAACATATTATGGCTGCTCAGAACTGCTGGGAATACAAAAAGTGTGGTCGTGAAAAAGGTGGTGTCAAAGCTACTGAACTAGGTGTGTGTTCTGCATTTATTGAGACTCGTGTAAATGGGTTGAACAACGGGAAGAATGGTGGTCGCACTTGTTGGGCTGTAACCGGAACATTATGTGGTGGTAAAGTTCAAGGGACTTTTGCAACTAAGCTTGGGAATTGTACTACGTGCGAATTCTTTAAATTGGTTGCATCGGAAGAAGGTCACAATCAGGTGAGCAATAGGGATTTATTGGCTAAATTGAAAATAACATAATTGTTCACAGGGCTATATATGTGAGAAGGGGTGTCTTTGATCTAAGGCCACCTCTTTTTTTGTTTTTACCACTCACCGTTCTCATATAAAGTTATAGCAATGGCAAGGTAAGTGATGTATTAGAGAATATGCGCAGAAACTGCTACACTTTTGCTACACCATTTGTTACATCGGCATCAATGCAAGTAAAATCGAATGAAGTAAAATCGGATAGTTACACGGTTATGGGTTCGATTCCTCAACTCTCGCCGTCTCCACCATTTTCCATAGAATAGCACTCTAGCTTGTTAAAAGATGGGGTGCTTTTCTGTTTTCAGCTCATCTAATCAATATCTCTTCTTAGTTGTCCCTTGGAAGGATGTTCAGAGGAGTCAAGTATGGAAAACTCTTTAATCGAAGAAATTTGTCGTTTTGTCTGCGAAGATAGTGGTAATGGTTTTTCTGATCGTGGTGAGCGATATTTCGATGACCCTCTGATCGGCTTTTCGTCTGCAACGGACCCTCTTTTTACAGAGTATAAATCAGTAATAGGCCCATTTCATCTCACGCCGGGTGAGCTGGTTTCCCTTTCAACACCGAATGATGTATGGGTTCCAGCAACGGTGGTCAGTTGGGTATTGCCCATAACCAGCAAAACCCGTATTTCCAACAGGTCTGAAAGTGTTTACCCGTCGCAGGAGTGGGCGACAACGAGGAATTTTGGCGAGCAGTTCAATACATTGCTTCGTCGGCACATGATTACGTGGCTGACCGATCGGGGGTATCGCGCTGCCGCCCCGCAGTTGATGCCGGCCTGGCAGGAATTCCGCGACACTTCTGTCGGTATCGCTTCAACCTGGTCAGAACGGCACGCCGCATATGCCGCAGGCCTGGGTACATTCAGTCTTACCGATGCCCTTATCACTCCACAAGGAATTGCTCACCGGCTTGGCAGTGTCATTACCAATCTGAAGCTTGAACCTTCGCAACGACCTTACCCCGAGCGGCGTGCCAATTGTCTCCACTATCGCGAAAACAGCTGTGGAGCGTGCATCGCCCGCTGCCCGGTCGGAGCCTTGTCACGCGACGGACATGACAAGTCACTCTGTCGGGAATATGTCTATAGCACTATTCCGGCTGCGGTAGGCAAACGGTATGGGGTGACTGCAAGCGGTTGCGGATTATGCCAGACGAGGGTGCCCTGCGAGGGAACGATACCGGTGGGAAGGAAACCGTACCCGGCATAAAATATCAAGCGGTCCCTGTTGAATTGATTGATATCTTTGCTGAACGGAGAAACACCATGGCAGCGAATGTTGAACTGTTACCCCATGATGCACACAATGAAACCCTGGTTGCCAATGTTCACCCATCAGACTGGGCCAATCCCGAGCCTGCGCCATGTTATAACCTTGTGGTCATCGGTGGTGGCACAGCCGGTTTGATTTCGGCTGCCGGTGCTGCCGGATTGGGGGGGAAGGTTGCCTTGATCGAGCGGCACCTGCTGGGCGGCGACTGCCTGAACGTTGGCTGTGTCCCCTCCAAAGGTGTCATTAGTGCCTCCCGCGCCGTCCACCATGCCCGTAACTCTGCTGAATTCGGAGTAGTGGATGGCAATGATCTGAGTTTTGACTTTGGAGCCGCTATGGAGCGGATGCGCCGATTGCGGGCAGATATCAGTCATCACGACTCCGCCCGGCGTTTCCGGGACGAGCTGGGGATTGATGTATTTATTGGTCAGGGGAGCTTCAGCGGTCCCGACACGGTTGAGGTGACGGGCAAGGCCCTACGCTTCAAGAAAGCCGCAGTCTGTACGGGTGCCCGCGCCGCCGCCCCACCCATACCGGGGTTGGAAGAAGCCGGGTATCTTACAAACGAAACCATTTTCTCCCTTACCGCACTTCCACCCCGCTTGGCGGTAATCGGTGCCGGTCCCATCGGTTGCGAGATGGCCCAGGCATTTGCCCGTTTTGGCAGCCGAGTATCCCTTATAGAACTGGGAACACATATTCTTGGTCGTGAAGATGCTGATGCCGCAGAAATCCTCCATGGTACGTTTGTTCGAGAGGGGATTGATCTGCAACTTGGTGTTAACATCGTAGGAATTGAAACGAGCGGCAGTGACAAAATTCTCTATCTTGAACGTGATGGCAAGCGGATAGATGTAACGGTTGACGCCATACTGGTGGGAGTTGGACGCGCACCAAATCTGGATGAGCTTGGTCTGGAGAAGGCCGGCATCAAGTTCGACCGCTCAGGAGTCGTGGTCGGTGACAATCTGCAAACCTCAAATCCGAATGTTTATGCCGCGGGTGACATCTGCTTCCCCTTCAAGTTTACCCACACTGCCGATGCACTGGCTCGCATTCTGATCGCCAATGCCCTTTTTATGGGGCGGAAAAAGGTTTCTGCACTGACAATCCCTTGGTGTACCTATACCGACCCGGAAATTGCTCATGTCGGAATATACGAAGGTGATGCCAGGGAAAAAGGGATTGAATTGACCACACTTACCGTCTCTCTGTCGGACATCGACCGGGCTGTTCTTGACGGTGAAGCGGAAGGGTTTGCCCGGGTGCATCTCCGCAAGGGGAGTGACAAGATCCTTGGCGCAACCATAGTAGCCAATCATGCCGGGGAGATGATCAACGAGTTTTCGCTTGCCATTACCAATGGACTCGGAATCTCAACCATCGGCAAAACCATCCACCCGTATCCGACCCAGGCCGAGGTCATTAAGCGGCTGGCTGATGCCTACAACCGCACCCGATTGACACCTTTTGTAAAGAACCTGCTTTCCGGCTGGTTGAAATGGCAGAGGGGATGATGCTATGAATATTAAAAAGGCCGCACTGGCTCTTGCCGGTATCGTTGTTGTCATACTGTTCTTCTATTTTGACCTGCAGCGCTTTCTGACGCTGACTGCTCTCAAGGCTAACCGTCAGACGCTGCTTGATTACTACGCCGCGCACGAGCTGATCATGGTGGCCAGCTTCATGGCGATCTACATTATTCAAACAGCACTGTCGCTGCCGGGGGCTGCCATTTTGTCACTGGCTGCCGGGGCAATCTTTGGTTCGATAATGGGTACGGTATACGCCAACATTGCTGCGACGACCGGCGCTACTCTGGCTTTTCTCGTAACCCGCTACCTGCTGCGTGATGTTGTCCTTAACAAATTCGGCAGCACGCTGGAAGGGATGAACCGGGAACTTGAGGAGCGCGGATTCAGCTATCTGTTGTTTTTGCGATTGGTACCACTGTTTCCGTTCTTTCTGATCAACCTGGCCGTTGGGTTGACCCGTCTACCTCTGCGGACATTCTTTTTCGGAACGATGCTCGGCATTATCCCGGGGGGCTTTGTCTATGTCAATGCCGGCGCGAGCCTGGCAACCATTGATTCGCTCTCCGGCATCGCCTCGCCACGCGTGCTCGGCTCGTTTGCACTCCTTGGGTTGTTTGCGCTAGTGCCGGTGCTGTACAACAGGTTCAAAAACAGGAAACAATGAGTTTTTCAATGTCCCAAGGTGTGTACTTTGCCCTGTTGAGCATGATCTTCGCCGGCGTCTATGATGTCGTGTGCAAGAAATATTCTGCCAGGGAAAGATCCCGTGGGATGTACGTTCTTGGTATTGGAGTGACCTGGGCGGGTATGCAACTGCTCTGGATGCGGATGAATGACGTCCCGTTTCATACAGAGACCGCAACCATAAGCTACAGTCTGATTGCCGGGGTTCTTCTGACGCTGTCGAATTTGTTACTGATTGAGGGGTTGACGCATATCAATGTCAGCCTCGGCTCAACCGTCTACCGTTTGAACACGATCGGCGTGATTATTCTGTCATATCTGGTTCTGCACGAGTCAGTCGGCCAAATGAAGCTCACCGGAATCATTATCGGAATCATTGCTGTCCTACTGATGTACGGTGCCGGAAAAACGTTAAATACACATGAAAAATCCAGGATCTTTTTCTGGATAGTTGTTTGCGCCTCTCTCTGCAGAGCGCTCTATGGCATCGTTTCAAAAGCCGGTCTGTCTGCACAAGCGGATGCACAATCAATGCTCCTGATTGTCGCGTTATGCTGGGTTGTCGGTGGGGCGCTCTATGCCAAATGTATCGAAAAGAGATTCATGGTTACCCGGAAGAAAGCCGCCTATTCGGCTCTGTCCGGATTCCTTGTCTTCTGCATTGTGAATTTCCTGATCCAGGGGCTAAAAACAGCAGAGGCAAGCATCGTGATACCGATTGCCAACATGAGTTTTGTCGTAGCCCTCTGCATTTCACTGGTATTGAAAATGGAAACGCTTACGGTAAGGAAGTCACTTGCGGCATGCATGGCGGCTTTCTCAATACTGTTGCTGTTCAATGCTTGAACATAAAGGAGTCAGTTAACAATTATGGTGCCATCATTCAAAGACCGCCTGCAGGCGGTCAATCCCGAGTACGAAACGTTTGAAAATCTGCAGACGCTGCAGGTCAATCTGGGAAATCTCTGCAACCTGCACTGCACTCACTGCCATGTCGATGCCTCAAACCGGGGAACGGAAATTATGGGAACGGTTGTCATGGATCAGATTGCCGGATTTCTCATACGTCATCCCTGTCTGACACTGGATATCACCGGCGGCTGCCCGGAGATGAATCCGAATTTTCGCTATCTGATTAATAAGACAGAAGGAGTTGCAACACGTCGAATGCTGCGCAGTAATCTCGCGCTCATGGCTGAGCCGGGGTGGGACTGGCTGCCGGAGTTTTGCCGTAACCGGGAACTAACTGTCGTCGGTTCGCTTCCCTGCTATTCGGAAGAAAATGTTGACCAACAGCGCGGTTCCGGTGTGTATCAAAAGAGCATTCAGGTATTGAAACGGCTGAATTCACTTGGCTATGGAACAGAAATGGAACTTGATTTGGTCTACAATCCGGGAGGTGATTTTGTCCCAGGCAGTCAGCAGGGTCTGGAAGCTGCGTACAAGGCCGAGCTGTCAGTCTCTCATGGTATCGTCTTTAATCATCTGTTCACGATCACGAATGCTCCGATTGGGCGTTTTCGCAAGCATCTTGAAGCCACCGGCACTTACTCTGACTACCTGAGGATGCTGGCAGGGCGTTTCAATCCCGAGGCAGCGGGCAATATCATGTGTCGTACGCTGATTAGTGTCGATTGGCAGGGGAAAATTTACAACTGCGATTTCAATCAGGCTCTTGGAATGCCGGTGACTGCAGATGACGGTTCAGATATTACGATTTCAGCACTGGACGATGCCGGTATGAATGGGAAACTAATTGACCTTGCCCAGCATTGTTATTGCTGCACCGCTGGTGAAGGTTCCAGTTGCACCGGTGCTCTTGCCCAATGACAGCCATAATGGCTGTCATAATACGCCAGCGTACTGTGGCAAAGTATTTGCTGGCCCAGTAGCAGGTAATTTGTGCTATAGCTATCTCCACATGAAAATAGTATCTGTAATATTAATAATCGCCTATCTCACGTTTCCGGCACTCTGTTTCGGTCATCCCTGCGCGCTGCTTATTTCGGATGTTGAGCAGAGTATGTTCGTATTTGATGATGTTGCAGATTGTCCGTCCAGTCATGATACGGACAACTGCGAAACGACCTGCTGCTGTGCCGGTCATGTGCCCCTATCAGCCTTTTCAAAAATCCAATATAATGGGCTGACTTCAAAACTGTTGTCTTACGAGTCCCCTCTTGCACTTCCACGAATATTGGACAGAATATTCGTCCCCCCTCAAAACAACCCCCGAGTTTAAACCGGCCATTTGAGCTGATGGTCATTCCGAAGCAAGCACTTAAAATTCCGGAGTAATGTGTCATGTTTGATCGGTCGCGCCACCAACTGGAGCGTCTGCTTGCGGTCGTCATCGCGTTGTCCCGTTCGCATCGGATATCAACTCCATCGAATGAGTCTGTACGGCACATTGTGAGAGAGCTGATTCAACAAACCGCTCATAACGAGTAAACAACATCAAACAACAGAGGAGAATTTGAATATGAAATGCCCCGTATGCACAGGAATTGACCTGAAAATCGCCGAACGCCAGGGAGTGGAAATTGATTACTGCCCGGAATGTCGAGGAGTCTGGCTCGACAGGGGAGAGTTGGATAAAATCATTGAGCGCTCTGAAACCCAACGGCCAGTTTCTTATGCACAACCACAACCGCAGTACCAACAATCTGGGCATAATCAACAGGCATACCGGAAACAGGAGCACGACAGCCATGGGTATGGTCATAACGGTCATTACAAGAAGAAATCCTGGCTTTCAGAAATATTTGATTAGATGAAGCAATTGATGCGGAGAGGAGGTTGCTTCTCTCCGTATCCTTATGATATCTGAACACCACTATCAGTGGAGGAAACCCTGGATGAAATGTGTTGTTATAGTAAATTTCAGTTTCCCCCATTCAATGCTCCAATCTGGATGTTTCAATTGATACCACGCATCATATACGCTGCCATATTATTGTCAGGTTTCGCTTCTCTGGGCTACGAGCTCTGCTGGATTCGAAAAGGAGCCCTCCTTATCGGCGCAACACCTCAGGCACTCAGCAGTGTCGTTGCGGTGTTCTTCGGGGGGATGGCTGTCGGCGCATATCTGTTCGGGCTCCTATCTAAACGAATACATAATCCGCTGCTCTGGTACGGGATTATTGAATGTACCGTCGCTGTTATGGCTGCAATCACTCCGATGCTCTTCAGGATTGCCGGAGAAGCTTCGGCACTTGCATATCAATGGGCCGGCACCAGTCAGATTCTTCACCTGCTCGTGCGATCTGCGCTGGTGGCAGCCCTTATCTTTCCATCATGTGTATTGATTGGCGGAACGCTGCCGTTGCTGTGCCAGTTTTTTATCAACAACAGACGGGCTGACGTCCGTTTTGCGGCCGGAAAACTTTATGCGATCAACACCGCCGGCGCATTTTTAGGGTGTATGTTGTGTGGTATCTGGTTCATCCCGGCGTGGGGCATTGATGTCGCAATCTGGTGTAACGCACTGCTCAGTTTTATCGCAGGTGCAGCCGTTATCCTGTTATCGAAAACGGTGCCATCATCACTTGGAGGCAATGCTCCTCCTGTCCAGGAATTCGGAGCTGCTTCTGTCAGTAAAGCCGGACCGGATTCAGCCAGATTTGTTATGTACGTGCTGTTCTTCTGGGCGGGCTTTACCGCATTGGGCTACGAAATACTATGGATGCGGTTCCTGTCGCTTATCATAAACAACACCGTGTATACCTGTATCTTTTCTCTTGGAGCGATTCTTCTCGGCATTGCTATTGGTGGCTGGCTGGTATGCCTGATAAACAGCCCGCCGAGATTGGATGCGCAATTATTCGCGGCTGCCAATATCTTTATCTGCTTTGCTGTCCTCTTTATTCTCCTGCAACCGGTATCGGCATGGGAGAGCATTCGTGAGTCGCGTTCGGTGTCCATGCAGGCGTTGTTATGTCTGGTGATTATTCTGATACCATCGATAGCGTCAGGGGCTTCCTTTCCTCTGGCATATCGAATGGTCGCTGCAAAGGCCATCAATTCAGGCAGAGATTTTGGCTTTCTTACGTCCGTTAATACGCTTGGCGGGATTGCCGGTTCGCTCTTGGTCGGTTTTTATTTCCTGCCGGGCATCGGAATGTTTTTGACGTTAGCCATACTGACTCTTATCAGCCTGACCATAGGCATTGTAACGATATTCATGTTCACGGAAGAAATTCAGCCGCTGCGTAAAGGATTGATAGCATGTGGAGCAATGGTACTCTGGCTTGGGATAACAACTTCAGGCGGTGCCAGTCTCCCTCGGGACTTTCTGGCCGGTAATCATACGATGATTGAGTTTGCCGAAGGTATCTCTTCATTCATCGCAGTAACCAAACGAGGTGAAGACACAACGCTGGAAATCGACCGCATGTGGCAGGGAATCAATAATAAAGGGCATCAGATAATGGCTGCCCATATCCCGATGATGTTGCATCAGGATCCGAAACGGGTGCTGGTGATTGGTATTGGCACAGGGCAAACGGCAAGCCGCTTTCTCATGTATGATATAGATCGCCTTGACTGCGTTGATATTGAAAAGACTTTGCCGGGAATATTGCAGCGAAATTTCGATGCGGCGTGGCTTGACGATCCCCGGACGCAGATCGTTACTGATGACGGGCGGAACTTCACTTCACACACGTCAAGTATGTACGACATAGTATCGGTTGAGGTAGGTCAATCGTTCCGTCCGCAGATAGCCTCTTTTTACACCGTTGATTTTTATCGCGATGTCAAAAAACGGCTGACAGAAAATGGCCTGGCGTGCCAGTTTGTTCCGGTCGGCTTTTTTACCGGGCAGGAATTCAGATCAATTGTGAAGAGCTTTCTGGAGGTATTTCCCCAAAGCACGCTCTGGTTCAATAAATATGCGGAGTGTATTCTGGTAGGGAGTACATCAGAGCAGCCACGATTGAGCAGGAAAAGACTTGCGCTGTTGCACCATGACGAAATCCTCCGGGCAGACCTTGAATATGCCCATAATGACATGCCGTACCTCATGATGAACAAGAAGGACGTATTTGCCGCAAACTTTCTGATGGGGCCGCAAACCCTCTTGAAATTGTCCGCCAACGCTCCGATATATACCGATGACCAACCAATCCTTGAATATCAGGCTGCTCGCAATACGTATGATCGAGCACGTTTTCATACGCTGATTGAAAAAAACATGGATAGTCCGGATGCAATATTTGCCCAGAAAATTCGTGTAGCAACAGAGCTTGAAATTATCCGGGTTCGGGAGGGTATAGTCCATGAAACACTTGCAAAATAGCATTGTTCGGCATTCCTCGTTTGACGTACCCGGTTTGACTGTGTATGTTTTTGCACGGTGAAGTAACGTTTTGTACTTCAAGAGTTCGCTTGAGTAGCTGCCATTATCGGGAGATTGGGCATGCCCATAACCATTCACACCTCAAATCGCATGGAAACAGTGCTGGATCACCTGGCCGGAGTTCTTGCCGTTCCGGTCGGACCGGTGCTGTCCCCGGAAACCGTGGTGGTCCAAAGCCGGGGGATGGCACGCTGGATTTCCATGGAACTGGCAAAAAAGTTCGGCGTGTGGGGGAACGGCGCTTTCCCGTTTCCGAACAAGTTTGTGCAGGGGCTGTTTACGGCTACGATGCCGGATGTCACTGTTTCGGAATCATTCGCACCGGACATAGCAACCTGGAGAGTCATTGATCAACTGGAGCAATTACTGGAGAGGCCGGAATTCAAGGAGTTGCGGACATATCTGACCGGTCAGAACCGTGCTCTCAAACTGTACCAGCTTGCGGCAAAAATTGCGGATACTTTTGACCAGTACACGTTATATCGAGGAGACGTGCTGCAGCGTTGGGAAGCGGGATATGACGGTGGCTGGCAGGCAATTCTCTGGAAGGAACTTGCAGGCACCGCGGGAACATTTCATCGCGCTCACGTCAAGGCGGAGTTCCTTTCTCGCCTGGCTAAAGGCCAGATTGACGTCTCGCTGTTTCCGCCCCGGATTCTGGTGTTTGGTCTCTCATACCTTCCCGTCTTTCATCTGGAAGTATTTGCTGCAATTGCCTCATGTGTAGAAGTACATTTCTTCGTATTGAGCCCGTGCAGAGAGTACTGGGGTGATATTGTCGCTGCCCGGTCCGGAGCACGGCAGAACAGGGAATTTAATGCCGCAGCGGAAGAGGGCAATGCCCTGCTCGCTTCACTTGGCGGGCTGGGAAAAAATTTCAGCAATCTGATCCTCAGCTGTGACGCCCCGTTTAATACAGAACAGGATGAATACCACGAATCCGGCGGTACTTCTCTGTTGTCTTCTCTCCAGGACGGCATCCTCAACCTGGTCAATGCCGCACCCGATACTAAAATTACCGTTGCTCCCGATGACTGTTCAATTTCCGTACATGCGTGCCACAGCCCGATGCGTGAGGTCGAGGTCCTGCACGATCAGCTGCTCCTGATGTTTGCCGAGATTGACGGGTTGGCGCCGCGCGACATTATCGTCATGACGCCCGATATTGAAAGCTACTCGTCATACATATCTGCGGTCTTTTCAGGAGGGCAGGATCAGAAGCGTCGTATCCCTTTCACCATCGCCGACCGGTCGATGCGCAGTGAGGGGAGGGTGGGGGATGCTTTGCTGGCGATTCTTGCCCTTCCGGGTGGACGTTTTACCGCGCCGGAGGTGATCGATATACTGGCATCAGAACCGGTATGCCGCTGTTTTGATATGTCCCGGGAGGATAGTGACCTCGTCAGGAACTGGCTCGAGGAAACCCGCATAACCTGGGGCATGAGCGGGCATGATCGGAGTGTACTCGGGTTACCGGGGTATGCGGAGGGGAGCTGGATGGCCGGGCTCGAACGGCTGGTGTTCGGCTATGCGATGTCTTCTGATACTTCTGGACAGCGGGAGGGAGGAACCCTTTTTGACGGCATTCTGCCGTTTGACAATATGGAGGGGGACGCTGCTACGGTTCTCGGCCACTTTGTCCGCTTCGTCACAGCCCTTCATGTCGTTGCAGGTGATCTCGCCAGGCCGAGATTGCTGGCCCGGTGGAAAGAGACACTCCATCATATTCTGAGGGACTTCTTTACTCCGTCTGACCAGGATGTTCGTGAATATGACACCGTGGTGAAAGTGGTCGATTCACTGGAGCAAATTGTCACACTTTCCGGCTATTCAGGGGAGGTCAGTCTGGATGTTATCCGGGCATGGCTCCGAAAGCGCCTGGATGATGAAGGAGCCGGAATCGGGTTTCTCTCCGGCAAGGTGACCTTCTGCGCCATGCTGCCCATGAGAAGCATCCCGGCAAAAGTGGTGGCACTGCTCGGCATGAATGACGGCTCGTTTCCCCGTCAGAGCAGATCACCCGGTTTTGACATTATTCCCGCTCAGCCAAGGCCGGGTGACCGCTCGTTGCGTGACGAAGACCACTACCTATTCCTTGAGGCGCTTCTCTCTGCCCGGGAACGGTTGTATGTCAGTTATATCGGGCTCAGCATTCGTGACAACAGTATCATTCCGCCATCCGTTCTGGTCAGCGAGCTGCTTGATTTTCTTGATCGCGGCTATACACGCGGAGATGGTCTGCTTCATACGAGTCTTCTGGTTATGCACCGGCTCCAGCCATTCAGTCCGGCATATTTTGACGGGAAGAGTCCACACTTTTTCAGCTATTCGCCGGAAAATCTGCACGCAGCAACAGGGCTTTTGGCGCACGGCACATACCGCCCGCACTTTTTTACCGGACCCCTGCCGGAGCCGGACAACGCGTTCCGCGAGCTTCGTATCGCCGATTTACTGAAATTTTTCGAGAATCCGGCAGCCTCTATACTGCGGCAGCGACTCGGCATCAGACCTGAACAGGCCGCGGCCCCTCTTGAAGAGCGCGAACTGTTTGAACTCGACAGCCTTCAGGCGTACGGCATCAAAAAAGAGCTGCTGGCGTATCTGCTCAACGGGCATGACGCGAACGAACTGCTTCCGGTCGTGCGCGCTCGCGGTGTTCTGCCGCCCGCCGGACAGGGAGACGCGGTCTTCGAAAAGCTGGCGGCAGAGGCTGCCGTAATTGCCGGGAAGGTGCTCGATTCCATCGCCGGGCAGACATTCCTGCCGCCGCTTGACGTTGATTTGACGATAGGCGAGTTCAGGCTTTACGGGAGGATTAACACGCTACTGCCGGAGCGGCTGCTACGGTTTCGCAGCTCAAAACTGTCAGCAAAGGATCAGGTGAAACTCTGGCTTGAGCATCTCATTCTCAACGCCGTTGCTGATGAAGGGTATCCGAAGAAGAGCACGCTGATCATGCTGAATGAGACCGTTGCCCTCCGACCGGTTGCAGACAGCAAAAATAGTCTTGAAGAATTGTTACGTCTGTATTGGCAGGGGTTGACACTGCCGCTGCACTTCTTCCCGCGCTCGTCTCTTGCGTATGCGAAAAAAGGAACGCTGACTGCGGCCGCCGCAGAATGGCATAACGAGCGGTATCCCGAAAGCGATGATCCCGGCTACAGGCTTTGTTTTGGTGATGTATCTCCGTTGGACGGTGCGTTTGCAGCGATCGCATCGAAAGTATTCACCAGCTACCTTCAGCATCTGGAGGGGGAGCAATGAACGCGTTCGACACTCTTGCCATTGATCCCTCAGGCTGCAATCTGATTGAGGCCAGCGCCGGCACCGGCAAGACATACGCCATTGCATCACTCTACGTGCGGCTTGTGGTCGAGAACGAGCGGTACAGAACGGAGAATATTCTCGTGGTAACCTTTACCGAGGCGGCCACGAAGGAACTGCGTGACCGGATCAGAAGGCGCCTGCGCGAAGCCCGGGATGCTGCCGCCGGCCGTGCGACAAAAGACCCCTTTTTACTGGAGCTGATGTCTCCGGCACATCCCGGGTGGCCGGGGCATGAAACTGCGTTGTTGCGTCTTGAACTGGCCCTGCAGACATTTGATTGCGCAGCGATATCGACCATTCACGGTTTTTGCAGCCGGGTACTGCAGGAGAACGCTTTTGAAAGCGGTTCACTCTTTGAAACTGAGCTGGTCTCGGATCAGAGACCGCTGATCCGTCAGATTGTGGACGATTTCTGGAGAACCAGATTTTTTGTTCCTGACGCCCCGTTCTTGCCGCTGGCAGAAACAGAGAGGTGGTCGCCGGAAAAATTTGTCGGGTTTCTCAAAGGAAAACTGACCAATCCGGCGCTCAGAATCATCCCCGAATTTACCCCCGCAGAAATTGATGCAATCAGAACCGGCTGCAGTACAGTGTACCGGCACGTCTGCGGCGTGTGGCTGACCAGGCGCACCGAAATCGGGCAGATTCTCCTTACTCACCCCGGTTTGAGCAGAAACCAGAGACATTACCGCGATGATGCGCTGCCGGTGCTGCTTGAGGGGATGGATTCCTACGTCAGCCAGGGGAACCCGTTTGCGTTATTTGATGGTTGGAGAAAGCTGACCGCACGCTACATGCGGGAGAACCGCCTTAAAAAGGATGATCCTCCGGCGCATCTGTTGTTCACCACCTGGGACGAGCTGTCCGGTCATCTTGATAAAATGGTCACAGTCGTTCATGCGGAGCTGCTTACCTTTGCGAAACAGCGGCTTCCGGAGCGAAAGGCTGCCTTGAATGTCCGTTTTTTTGATGACCTGCTGTCAGATCTCCACCGAGCACTAAGTGGTTCAGGCGGAGTGGTGCTGGCGGAGCGCATGCGCGGGAAGTACCGGGCGGCCTTGATTGATGAATTTCAGGACACCGACCAGATTCAGTATAAAATCTTTCGCAGCGTGTTCAAAGAGGGTGCTGTGCCGCTGTTCCTGATCGGCGACCCGAAACAGGCAATTTACAGTTTCCGTGGCGCTGATATCTACGCATATCTTGAAGCCAGGGAAGATGTACAAAAAGAGCATCAGCACACCATGACGCATAATTGGCGCTCGTCCGGGAAACTGATTGAAGCGGTCAACCGGCTGTTCAGCCTGAACAGGGAGTGCCCACTGGTGATTGACGGCCTCTCTTATCCGGAAGTTTCCGCTCCTGAAACGTCAGCACAGGAACAGCTGGAGATTCATCCGGGAGAGCGGGACGCCTCGCCCCTGCAGATCTGGTTTTTCCAGCGGGAGCCGACGGAGAAAAAGTGCATTACCATCGGCAGGGCACAGTCCGCCATCGTGGCAGCCGTGACGAACGAGATTGCCGGGCTGCTCAGCGATGCCGCCGAGGGAAGTGTTACCATTGGCGACAGAGAGGTTGTTCCCGGCGATATCGCAGTTATCGTGCGGGGTCATAAGCAGGCACGGTTGATATATGACGCCCTGCAAAGCCGGGGGATTCCGGCGGTTGTGCGGAGCGAGCTAAGTGTGTTCCAGACACCGGAAGCGCTCGAGCTGCGGACGGTGCTGGCCGCCCTGTCAGAGCCGGGTAACGAGAGACGCGTCAGAACCGCCATGGCGACCGGCATCATCGGAGCGACCGCCACTGAGATTGCACGCACCTTTACAGCGGATGGTGAGGCAGAGTGGGAACGGCGTCTCACCTCGTTCAGGGAGTACCATGATCTCTGGAAACATTACGGATTTACCGTCATGTTTCGTGCGTTCCTTGATGCCGAAACTGTTCGCTACCGGCTTCTGTCACTCCCGGGAGGGGAGCGCAGTATCACCAATCTGCTTCAGTGCGGCGAACTGCTGCATGCACAGGCAGCTGCGGCACAGCTGGGGGTCGATGCACTTTTCAGCTGGTTGAGCGAGCAGGTCGCCGCGCCGCCGGAGGGTGAAGAACAGCAGATCAGGCTCGAATCTGACGAAAAGGCGGTCAAGATTCTCACAATCCACGTCAGCAAGGGGCTTGAGTTTCCGATTGTGTTTTGCCCGTTCCTGTGGGGAGGGGTCGTCGATAATGGCGGTACGGTTGTGGCGCATGAAGGATTCGACCTGGTGGAGGATTTCGGCTCTGACAAATACGACCAGCATCACCGGGCGGCTCTGGATGAAGGGCTGGCGGAGAATATCCGCCTGCTGTACGTCGCATTGACCCGTGCCAAATATCGCTGTTATGTCGCATGGGGGCGCTTTCGGTATGCGGAAAGCTCCGCGCTTGCCTATCTACTGCATGCCGCCCCGAAATCGGCGGATTCTTCTGCGTATCATGAGCTGGTGAAGATAATGGATACTATTGTAGACAGTGCCATGATCGAGAAACTGCAATCGATTGCATCTGCAGGGCTGATACACCTGACCCTGGACCCCGCCGGAGTGCCAGCCACTGAACTGCCGGGCAGGGTGGGAACAAAAGACCGACTGACGTGTCGAACCATGACCGGAACGATTGAAGCGGACTGGAGAGTGGCGAGCTTCTCCTCTCTGGCCGACAGTCATGCGCTGCCACCCGAACTGCCGGATCACGACAGCAGCGATACGGCCGCTCAGGATGGAGGTGATGAGCCGTATGATGAAAGTTCCATTCTTGCCTTTCCCAAAGGAGCCAACCCCGGTACGTTTCTGCATTCGGTATTTGAAAAAGTCGATTTTGCCTCTCACACTGCGGAACAGCGCAAAAAACTGGTTGCCAGACTGCTCGAAAACTCTCTGTTTGGTGTCACCTATACTGATATGGTCGACAGGATGCTCACCGGCGTTCTTGAGGCTGAACTGTCCCCCGGCGTCAGATTGTCAGAGCTCCAGCCCGGCAGCTGGATACAGGAAATGGAATTTTACTTCCCCTTGAAGGCTCTGGATCCACAATTGCTGACCGGCTTTTTCAGAAGATATGGCATTTCGGTGCCGGTAGATTTGGCACGGATGGCTGAACGACTCAATTTTCAACGCGTAAAAGGGATGCTGCTCGGTTTCGTTGATCTGGTTTTCTGCCATGGCGGCAGATACTACATTGTTGACTGGAAATCGAACCACCTGGGAAGTCAGTCGGAACAGTACAACTCCGACAGCCTGGCGCGCGAGATGGAGCGTAAGCTCTATCCGCTCCAGTATCTCCTCTACACCGTCGCGGTCAATCGCCATCTGGAGCGGCGCATCTCTGATTACCGGTATGAAACGCATTTCGGCGGTGTATTTTACCTGTTCCTGCGCGGAATTGACAACGCTCACCCGGGTAACGGTATTTATTATGACAAACCTGATGCCGCATTGATACAAGGCCTCACGCAATGCCTCATCAATGTTGGGGATGTATGACATGAGGCAGGATCTTCAGATACGTGACATAGATACGGTTTTTGCCGATTTTGTCTGCCGCAGGGAAGATGCTGCGACCGATATTCTCCGGACGGCCGCGGTATGTGCCAGTTCTGCAGTCGGGCAGGGCAATATCTGCATTGATCTGGCGGATCTGTGTGGCAGCGCCGACGTAGAAATGTCTGCAGCAGTTTTGCGCACTGCAAAAGCGGTCGGCCGACCGGGTGAGTACTGCCCGCTGATCCTGGATGAAGCGAACCGCCTCTATCTCTATCGCTACTGGAAGTATGAGCATGATCTGGCGAAGTCTCTCATCGCGATGGCGGCGAACCAGCCGGAAATAGACGAGGAGCTTCTCAAGAGTGGTCTTTCCCGGTTGTTTCCTGCCATGGCCGAAAACCCTGATTGGCAGCGGATAGCTGCCTCCGCCGCTGTAAGGAACAGGTTAACCGTTATTTCCGGCGGCCCCGGCACCGGCAAGACCACCACGGTCATCAAAATTATTGCGCTGCTTCTTGAACAGGCCAGGGGGAGCCGCATGCGGATCGGTCTGGCGGCTCCAACGGGCAAGGCTGCGGCACGGCTGAAAGAGTCGATCTGCGGTGCCGGCAAAGAGTTGGATGCGTGTGCGGCAGCTGCCGGGAATATGCCGGCGGATGTGTCAACGCTTCAGCGTCTGCTCGGCGTTATTCCGAACTCATGCCGTTTCAGGCATAACGCCGACAACCCGCTCCCCTTTGAAGCGGTGGTAATCGACGAGGCATCCATGGTCCCGCTCGCTCTTTTGGCCAAACTTGTTGATGCACTTGCACCGGGCACCCGCTTGATCCTTCTGGGTGATCGTGACCAGCTCGCATCTGTCGAAGCGGGTGCCGTGCTTGGCGATATGTGCATTGCGGGATATGGCTATTCAGAGGTATTCCGGAAGTTTATTGCTGACACTGCCGGATGCACCATTGATACAAGCTGTGTAGGGAACGATGTCCCGGCTCTTGCCGACTCCGTGGTCGTACTGCAGAAGAATTACCGCTTTGGAGAAAACAGCGGGATTGGTCTGGTCAGCAGAGCCATCAACGACGGCACTGCTGCATCAGTCCTGGCCGACATGAAAGCTGGCACCATTGGTGAGCTGACGTTCTGTACGACGCCGCAGCGGGATGCGCTGCAGAAAAAATTGGCGGAGGTGGTCGTTGCAGGATTCGCTGATTACCTGCAGTACGATAATCCGGATGAGGTGTTGAAGGGATTTGACCGGTTCAGGGTACTCTGCGCAGTGCGGAACGGCCTCTATGGTGTAGACCATATCAATATTTTGATTGAAACCTGCCTGGCGGATGTGGGTGTGATCAAGCCCGATAAACAGTGGTATCACGGTCGACCGGTCATGGTAACGGTTAACGACTACACCCTCAAGCTGTTTAATGGCGATATCGGCATTGCTCTCCATGATCCTGCTTGCGAAGGGGGGATCTCGGTATGTTTTCCGGCATCTGACGACGCAGTACGGAAAATTTTACCCCATCGACTGCCGGCGCACGAAACGGTGTTCGCCATGACGGTGCATAAGAGCCAGGGGTCGGAATTTGAAAAGGTAGTGCTGATACTGCCGCCGGCGAATAGCCCGATTCTGACGCGGGAAATCATCTACACCGGATTGACCCGGGCACGCATTGCAGCAGAGCTGTGGTGTACGGATGAAATCTTTGTCACAGCATCAGGAAAAAGTATCCAACGGCACTCCGGACTGCGCCAAAAATTGTGGGAATCCGGTCGTACATTCTAATATGTATTTTAGTATTGACTATTTTCCGTATATCTGAAGTATTGTACGCGGGCGTCAGTGCATTATTGTGGATGGAAGGTGTTTTCAATGGCGAAAATCGATATTACAACAGAGGGCGATCTGCTACTGCTGACTGTCATCGGGGAAGCAACGGCCAAAGAAATGGTCGCTGTTGTCAATGAATATTATTATAAGTACTCGTATACCAATGTTATCTGGGATTTCCGAAAAGGGGCAATGAGGCCGGACCCTTCAGAATTCAAGGCGTTGGCTGAAGCGGTAAAAACTGTTTTGGCGCATGGCACCCGTTCCGGCGGCAAAACTATTTTCATCGGAAGTACCGATAATGATTACAAACGGTTGTGCCTGTACTCAATCATGGCTGAATCTGCCGAAATCCCTATCGAATATTTCGTAACCAGGACAATGGAAGAGGCTCTTGCGTTGCTGACCGCACATCACACTCCATAATCCACACTGAACGAATCAGTATCAGTACTGTTTCAATCCCATTTTCCGTTCAACATAAAAAATCATTTGAAACACTGAGCAATGGTTGGAAACTGAAAATATGTGCCGTAAAGGACGCAAAAACCCATGAAGCACTCCCTACAACTCCTGTCGTTCTTCGCTCTGTTTCTCCTCTGTACATCCTGCACTGCCAAAAAAGAAAAACCCAAAACGAAACAGCCGGTTCCGGTAAAGGTGGTCCAGTCGCTTCAGAAGAATGTGCCGGTTCAGGTGAAAGCGATCGGCACAATCGAGGCTTTCACCAGCGTTGCCATAAAGTCACAGGTAAACGGCCAGATAGCGAAGCTCCACTTTACTGAAGGGAGTGACGTGGATAAAGGCACCCTGCTGGTCAGCATTGACCCGGAGCCGTTCCAGGCGACGGTAAGCCAATTTGAGGCTGCTCTGGCCAAAGACCAGGCCCAGGCTAAATTCGCCCGCGAACAGGCGGAGCGCTACGCCGGCCTGCTCAAGGAGGGCATCGTTACCCGCGACCAGTATGAGCTGCTTCAGTCAAATGCCGATTCATTGGCCGCCACAATAGCGGCCGATCGTTCCGCCATCAAGAACGCAAAAATACAGCTCGGTTATTGCTCCATCCGCTCACCGATTGCCGGCCGGACCGGTGCGATTGCGCTGCAGCCGGGCAACCTGGTGAAAGCCAACGACATGGCGATTGTGACGGTCAATCAGCTTGCGCCGATCTATGTCACCTTTTCCCTCCCGGAGAAACTCCTTGCCGACATAAAGCGGGGCATGGCCGCCGGTCAGTTGAAGATAGAGGCCGTCATCCCCAACGTACCGGGCGCCACCGAATCCGGCACGATCAGTTTCCTGGACAATGCCGTCAATCCTGCCACCGGCACGATCAAACTCAAGGGAACCTTTGCCAACAAGGCGCATAAACTCTGGCCAGGGCAGTTCACCGACGTGGTGATCACGCTTGCTTCCCGGCAAAACGCCGTCGTCATCCCGACCCACGCCATTCAGACCAGCCAGCAGGGGGAGTTTGTCTACGTGGTGAAGCAGGACAACACGGTGGAGATGCGCCGGATTACATCAGCAGCGGCGGGTGACGAGACGGTGATCGAACAGGGGCTTGCGCCGGGTGAGACGGTAGTAGTTGACGGTCAGTTGCGTCTGACGCCGGGGGCGGTTGTGGAGGCGAAGGAGAAGCAGGCGGGCAAGGGCACGAAATAAAATAACAACGCCCCGTGGTGAGCGCTTCCTTGACAACCGGAAATTTGAAGGGCCTATTCCTGAAATGATTGGAGATGCGGTTAACCACATAATGGCAAGTATCCGTAAAGGCAGTTTGATTGAGGGCCTGTATCGCCGGGATATTCCCGAGTATCCTGAAGAGGCGATCCGTGAAGCTATTGTCAATGCGGTTGCCCACCGCGATTACAGCAACTTTGCACGTGGAAGTTACATTCAGATTCGTCTGTTCGCTGACCGGATGGAGATACAAAGCCCCGGCGGTCTTTATGGAACGGTGACTCTTGAAACCCTGGAAGAAGAACAATCGACTCGAAATCGTACGTTGGTTCGTTTGCTCGAAGACCTGCATCTGGTGGAAAACCGTGGTAGTGGCATAAAAGCGATGTTGGGAGCAATGCGCTCCGCAAATCTTGAGCCGCCACGGTTTCAGGATCGCCGGAGTTCGTTTCTGGTGACGATGCGTAATTTGACCTTGATGAATGCTGATGCTATCGCCTGGCTCAACCGTTTTGCAGATAAACCGCTCAATGACCGGCAGCGGCTGGCATTGGTATACTTGCGTCACAATCCGCAGATCACTAATTTTGATTATCAGCGACTTGCCCATGTGGATTCAGTAACTGCAAGCCGGGAACTTCGTGGCCTGGTACAATCGGGCCTCACCTCGCAACACAGCTCCCGCCGGTGGAGTCACTACATACTGAGTGATTCGGCTAAAGAAAAGGATGAAAGATCTTTACCTCTTCTGCCTGAAGACAAGGTGCTGGACTATGTTCGCAGACATGGCTCCATAACAAGAAAACAATGTGTCGGCCTACTTGATTTAAAGGATATTGAGGCCAGGACGTGTCTACACCGAATGCGTGACAAGGGAATTCTTATGCAGATTGGTTACAAAAAGAGCAGTTGTTATAAGATACCGGAATAATTCAGAAAGTTCAAAAAAAGTTCAAAAAAGTCCAAAAAAGTTCAAAAAAACACGAACTGGTCATGATCGCTATCTTGGGAGCGCTCCTACTGGCTGCTGCCGGGTGAGACGGTGGTGATTGACGGTCAGCTGCGGTTGACGCCGGGGGCGGTTGTGGAGGCGAAGGAGAAGCAGGGGGAAAATGGGAAAAAGGAGTAACTGGCCGGGAACCTGAGCGAGCTTGAAGGAGTTTATGGTGGTTTGAGTTGGAAGGTGTTCAAAGGGGAGTTGGGGTTGGCGGATAATACGTTGAGTGAAAAAAATGGTGGCAAATGGGCACTGTCAGGCTTTTTCTACCAAGCAGTCGGCGCTGCAAGTCTTGTTGCACGTGCCCATAATCTGCGCGATCAAGGCATGGAGGGAGATGATCTTGACGCGATGGTTGAAATTGGCGGCCTCATTCCTGAAGCGTCCTACGATCAGGATGCGATACTTTATCCTGTAAATGGCATGCCTGAAAACCAATGTGCCTTCTATCAGTTCAAATATTCAGGTTCAGCAAGTGGGGCAAAACTGAGAGCGGACAGTTTCAAGGATATTGTTGCTGCATTTGTTAAAGGCTCACAACGCGCAATTTCTGACGGTTTTACCGTTTTTAGATATGTCTTGGTCACCAACCGCGAGATTAGCGGTACTGTAAGGAGTTGGATTGCAAAGCATGAAGTTGACAACGCCGGGCTGAAAAATATTGTTGACTTGGTCTTGGGTGATCAAGCTGCGACCAGTACTGCACCTGAACGGGTACAAATTGAAAACTATGTAAAATATGTACTACAGCATTTCCACCCTCCTGTAATCCCAGCTTCCCTATCTTATTTCTGGCGTGAATTGACCTTATATGGTGAACGATTGGGTTTAAGTCCAGATTTAATAAATAACGGTATTTTTTCGTTAATAGGTGCCATATTTAAAGAGCCTGGGATGCGTATTGATAAAACAACTTTAAATAGAGCTCTGACATTATGTGAGAGTCCATGTGAATTGACAGTTAAATCTATCAGGGATAACTACCCCCCCGATGTTTCCCCCTTGTTCCGAGGCGAATTACAAAAAATCGTTGATAGAGAATCTGTGGCAGGCAAATTGAACAGTTTAGTTGCTGCTGGAAAGCAGTTGATAGTGCTAATCGGGCGCGGCGGCACAGGCAAATCATCGTATTTGGCAAAATGGGTAATTCACTCCCTCCAAAAACATCCCGAGGCTATGATTGAGGTTAAGCATGCCTGCTGTCTGAGCGACAATTGGATTGCCAAGACGATAGCTGATTGGAGTGGTGTTCTACTCTGTACAAACAGCTCAAATACAGATGCATTAAAACGACTACGAGTGGCGAATGGAAGTAACCCGCACAAGCTTTACCTGATATTGGATGGAATTGATGAAACGGGCAATGACGCAACAAATAGCGTACGAAAATTTCTGGATGAGTTTAATAAGTCGCCAAGTAATGCAGTTTTAATAGTCACTTGTCGCGACAAAAAAACGCTTGAAACTTTATTGGAACGCACTGGCGGATCGCTTAAAGACGATCTAAGCAATATTCTGGTTAATGTTGAGTTTTTTGACAATAATGAGTTTGCAAATCTTGTCATGGGAATGAGTGACTCTATTGCAAAGGAGAAATTGCTCGGGCTTGTTATGTCAAATTTATCAAACACTTATGTTGTTAATCCAGGTTATCGTACAGGGGGCGATAATAGCAACGAGTTGCTATTCGGAGATGTTTTTATGGGCACACCTGGACCTTCTGATTGGGAACGAGTGTTATTTGATTCACTTCATCATCCCGTCCTTTGGAGTGTTTTTGCCAAAATGAATGACATCGAGCAGGAAGAGTTGATTAACAATATGTCTGTTGGGTATTCCAGCTTTGGGCATGGAATTCTTGATTGGTTTACAAAAAAGATGAATTGGAGACATGCTGGACCACCTATTGACAAAACGAATTTAAAAGACTTACTCAACTGCATTTCTCACAAAACCGCTACATGTGCTGTTCATAGCAGGGCGGTATGGATTAGCAGTGCCCTGGATTTGAGGTGGGAACTCACCCCAGCGACATTGACATTTAATGAGGCAATCTCAGCTGGGCTGATTGAAATTGATGATGCTGAAAAGTGGAAATGGTCCAATCAGCTGATTTGTAAAAGCTTTGCGGCACTTGGAGCGGAAACAGAGGTGGAAACTTTATGAGTTTAACAAGACACGATATTTATGAGGGCATAAGCGACGCCGCTAATGTTTCTGAAGTGTTCAACTGGATTGACAGAGCATTTACAGGGAGCCATGAGCCTGAATTGGATCGCGATGTGTTGCTGGATTGTTGTGCGTATGGGATTAATCGGATGGCTGAGTTGACCGTTGATGATCCGGATATTGCACAAGAAATAATTCCCGCACGTGTGTTAGACCTTTGTATTGAAGATGGCGATGATGAGGCCAAGCGATATCATTACTCTGAATTCAGAAAAAGTGTCGTCAAATGGATGGAGCAATATAGCGACATCAATATGCGTAGCATACGTCAAGCTCTTCTATTTCAAGTAGTTCAGCGACTGAAAATAAGCCCAAATCAGGACTTAGTCTGGATGATTGAAGCCATAGGATACAGAGATGGAGAAATATCCTCCATTCTTAAAGGGCTTGCTTTCAACGAAGATGTTGCACCAGCGACCAGGTATGCCGCTTTATCAACGTTATGCTCCCTTGGTGGACTCACAGAAGAAGACAAAGAGCAGTTTCGCTGTCTTGCAGAAACTCATCTCAAACATACAACCGCTATTCCACTTTTTAGCGTGCTTAGATGGCTTCGTTCACCGCAATCGGTTGATTTCCTTCTTGATGCATTATGTAACTCATCAGCGGAGCAACAGAAAACGTTCTTTCCTGACTTTTGCATTGGCGCTCTTTCCGAAATTGCTGAAGCTCATCCTGAATTCTCTAAACAAATATGGGATGTTATTGTACGTATTGTAATAACGAATAAAGAAACTGACAGACGTCCTCATGTTGGTGAATTGATATTTAACGGCAATCTGCTTAACAGGTTTAACTTGAAAGATGTGCCGGAACAATTGCTCAAATTACTTATTGAACGGCCTGAGATGGATGAACAGTCAAAGCACGTTCGCTACCTATTTTATTTGAGGCTGACTGGATTGACAGGCTCAAACCAACTTACGGGACTTTGTCCTGATCAATGCATTGAAGTTAAACAGCTGCTGAAAGCAGATTGTGTTCAGAATACAAATAATCAGACTCGTAGCATGAGCAGCGATGACATGCTAAAGGAATCAGCTTGGGATGTGGCGCTACGAATAGGGCTTGAGGAATCGCTAGATTGGTTTAGCGCCGTATTTGACGAAACCAGCCCATTTATGCGTGGAAGGATATTGAAATTATTATCATGCTTCAGCAAACCAAGTCTCCCGGATGTACTTGGAACGTGGTTGACTAATCGTTTGGACTGGAGTGGCAACGATTTTCCGGAAATCTTCTATATTGAACCTGCCATAAAGATGGCCGCTTATTCAAGCGACCCAAGAGCTTTTGAGTGGCTGCTTGATTTCGGAATGACTTATAGCGGCAATGTACCGACCAATGCAGTAGATGGGCTTGCCATATATTGTCTGGAACGTATTAGCAGGACAGAAGATTCATATGGCGTTGCACGAGAATTGGTTTCACAACTGATAGAGAGCTTTAAAACAGATTGGAAAGGTAAAACTGATCTAGTGAGGCAACGACGCGTCTTGGCAGCCGTTGCTTTAGAAGAAATTGCCTCAAGCCATCAACTCATTGAGACAGAACAGCAAAAAATAATAACCATATTCAACGAATTGGATTTTGTAGAAGATGTTTTTGCCCTTTGCCCTCTCGCAAGGATTGTAATAACAGCTTCGCCTTCTGATCATACCATTATGCAGATTGAAAAACTTGCTATGCATGACAATCGCTGGGTTGCGGCTCATGGCATTTATGCTCTTGATCTTGCAGGCAAAAGTGCTAGTTCAAACTGTGTGCTTCAAAAACAAGGAATTGTTTTTTCTGATGAGAACTGGTCTGTTGCAGAACCGGCCAAGTTATCAGAGCAAGGCGCATACCTTTTAGGGCGATTCTATTTGAGCAATCAAGCTGCTGCTAAAGATGCCGTCATCGCAGTGATTGAGCGTGGTGACTGGAGAACGGTATCGCGTCTTATTGCAACACTTGGAGGAAAAACATCAAACAGCGATTCTAATAATGAGGTTGCCAGTGCCATAGCCTCAAGGATTTTTACTAGAGTTTCGTACGCTTATTCAGAAAACAATCTTTTTAAAGGATTAGCTTACTTCTCTCCTGGGGTGTTCTTATCAATTGCCTGGAATAAGTATTGGAACAGTTGGTCATCAGAATCTTTAATTGCAATGATACAAGCAATCCGCGAATCAACACAATCTGCTGACGCGAATTCGCAATCGCTGGCCATAGCCCTGTTGAGCGAATTGGAGTTAGCCCCAGTCCAAGAGGTGCGTCAAGAAGCGCGTCTAGCTTGGAGCAGAACAGATAGGGATTCTTTTGAAAAATCTGTTGATTCGCGTGCAAGTAATAATCTTGAGTTGTCTTCTGTTGAACGTAGACTAGCAGCAGAGGCTTGTTGGGCTATTCAGGACGAAAATATATTCATAAAGGTTTCATCAAGTCTCAAAGATGACCCAGACAAAAGAGTCCGAGAAGCCTGCGTAGAATCAATGAAGATGCGAGAGGAAAGAGTCAAAGCTCGTGAAAGCCTGGACAAAGTAATTTCCAGTCTTACGAATGATTCCCTTATGCTGGCAGCATGGAAGTATGGCGAGGCTTTGGTGGTATTAGGAGAATCTGACCATTTGGATGAACTACTTAGTGTCAGGTCAAAACTAAAGATTCCGCCCAATCGAAAGTATTGGTTGTCGCAGCTTGCTGAAAAACTGGAGAAAAAAATCAAAGAGAAGAAGCGCAAGAATACTCAGGATTGGTCTCCAACCGGGTCACAGGTAGTCCGATCGGAAGGTGTTGTGAAAGCAAATGGCGTTGAAAAAAATGCAATTTTTGTTATCCGAAAATGGGTCTCGGAAGGGCTAGATGAATGTCAACGGTGGGAAGGTGACGGCTGGTTGACTGAAGAATCAACATATCTTCCTCTTTCAATGGCGACAACACATATTGAAATAAAGCTGAATAATGGAGATAGCGGAACGGCCTTAATATCAAGCTCTAATTTTAAATCGTTTTCATTCTCTGGAACGCAATTTTACGAGCAAAATTATCATGGTGAATAAATTTGTGAGCAGGGGCATGAAAAACGACCCCAATAAAACCACACCCCAACCGGAAGGATGGATAATGAATAACTCCGAAAGGCCGATCTATCAAGCGCCGGACGGGACGATCAGGATCGACATTCGACTTTTGGACGAGACGGTTTGGCTGTCGCAGGATCACATGGCACAGTTGTTCTGTAAAAGCAAAAAAACCATCTCGGAACATCTTCGACGAGCGTGAACTTGACGAGCGGGTGGTAGTCCGGAAATTCCGGACAGCCACTCGGTATGGCACCCGGCGCTTGAGTTCACTATCGACGCCTTCGTGTTAATGCGGCAATTTCTGGCGAACAACGCCGACCTCTCTTTACGCAACTGGACAGCATCGAAAAATATCAATTGCTGCATGAGATAAAAGTCGATGGAAAATTTGAAGTGCTATTCAACGCCCTTGAAGACAAAAGTATCAAACCAAAGCAAGGCATAAAGTAATGATATACAGCTGGCGAGGTTGGTTTCATAAAGAGGAGGTTGTGGATGAGTAAAGTCACTGTCTGTCGTCCAAAAGGGACTGTCGCCGTTGATGCAGCAGGTATCCTTGCCGATCTGCGCGAGTTGATCAACTCTGCCCGTCAGCGATTAGCCACGGTTGCCAATGCCGAGCAGACGCTGCTTTACTGGCGCTTGGGAAAGCGTATCCGTACCGAAGTTCTGGGTGGTGACAGAGCTGTCTATGGCGGACAGATTGTCGTAACAGTGTCACGACAATTGGAAGCGGAATTCGGTAAAGGTTTTGGAGAAAAAAATGTACGGCGTATGGTTCAGTTCGCCGAGGTGTTTCCGGATGAGCAGATTGTTGTATCGCTGTTACAACATTTGGGATGGGCACACTTTCTGGCATTGTTGCCGATCAAAGACCCACTCGCCCGCGAGTTTTACGCCGAGATGTGCCGGGTAGAGCGCTGGCCGGTCCGCACCCTGCGGCAGAAGATTGGCGGCATGTTGTATGAACGCACTGCACTGTCCAAAAACACCGAAGCGGTCATCAAAGCTGAACTGGACACCCTGCGCGACGGACAGCTGACGCCCGATATGGTCTTCCGTGACCCGTATCTGCTGGATTTTCTCGGTTTGCAAGGTGCCTTTAGCGAAAAGGATCTTGAGAGCGCCATCCTGCGGGAGATGGAAAGGTTTCTGCTGGAACTGGGAAGCGGTTTTACCTTCGTGGCACGGCAAAAGCGGATGAGCGTCGGCAAGGATGATTTTTATCTCGACCTGCTCTTTTACCACCGCTTCTTGAGGCGTCTGGTAGCCATTGAACTGAAACTGGAATCCTTCCGACCGGCCCACACCGGCCAGATGGAGCTGTACCTCCGCTGGCTGGACAAGTACGAGCGGGCGAAAGGCGAAGAATCGCCCATCGGCCTGATCCTCTGCTCCGGAGCGGATGCCGAACAGGTGGAACTGCTGCAACTGGACGAAAAATCGATCCGGATCGCAGAGTATCTGACGGAACTTCCGCCAATTGAACTGCTACGATCCCGCCTGCACCTTGCCATTGAGCTGGCCAGAGAGCAAGCAGCGCGGAGAGATGCTGATGAGGAGTAAAAAATAAATGAACATCGCAGACATCTTCATCCGCCGGCCGATCATGACCTCCTTGATCATGATCGCCATCTTCATATTTGGCGTGGTTTCCTATCGCCTGCTGCCGGTTAACGACCTCCCCAACGTTGATTTCCCGACGATTCAGGTCAATGCCAACCTGCCGGGCGCCAATCCTGACACGATGGCGGCGGCGGTGGCGACTCCTCTGGAGAACGAGCTTTCGACCATCCCGGGCGTTGATTCCATGACCTCCACCAATGGTGTCGGCACGACCAGAATCACCCTGCAGTTCTCGCTGGATCGCGATATCGATGCCGCTGCGCAGGATGTGCAGGCGGCTATCTCGCTGGCGACCCGGCATCTCCCCAGGGATATGAAAACGCCCCCCTCCTCCCGCAAGGTCAATCCTGCCGACCAGCCGGTACTGTATCTGGCGCTCAACTCCGCCACCCTGCCGCTCTCCGCCATTGATGAATATGCCCAGACGCTGATTGCGCGGCGCATTTCCACTATCAGCGGCGTGGCACAGGTCAATGTGTACGGTTCGCAGAAATATGCCGTACGCGCCCAGCTTGACCCGAAGGCGCTGGCTTCCCGCCAGATCGGTATTGACGAGGTGGCGACCGCCATTGACCAGGCGAATGTCAATCTGCCGACCGGAACACTTGACGGCACAAAGCAGGCATATACCATTGAAACCAGCGGCCAGTTATTCAAAGCGGCCGGGTACCGCCAACTGGTGGTTTCCTATCGGGATGGCTCTCCGGTGCGTCTGGAGGAGCTGGGAAAGGTCATCGATACGGTTGAGGATACCAGACGGGCAGCCTGGTACAACGGCACCCGGGGAATAGTCCTGGCGGTGCAGCGCCAGCCGGGGACCAACACCATCGAGGTGGTAGACAAGGTCAAGAAACTGCTGCCGGCGTTTCGGAGTCAGATGCCCGGAGCTGTGGAGCTGAATGTGCTCTTTGACCGTTCCGTTCTGATCCGTGAATCGATGCACGACGTCAAGTTTACGCTGGTGTTGACGATCGGGCTGGTGATCATGGTGATCTTCCTGTTCCTGCGCAACCTCTCCGCCACTGTTATTCCATCGCTGGCGGTGCCGATGTCGATTGTCGGCACGTTCTCCGCCATGCATCTGCTCGGTTTCTCGCTCAACAACATCTCCATGATGGCGCTGACGCTGGCGGTCGGCTTTGTCGTGGATGATGCCATCGTCATGCTGGAGAATATCGTCCGCCATATGGAAAAGGGTGAAAGCGCCATGGAGGCGGCCTTCAAGGGCTCCAGAGAGATCGGCTTCACGATCGTCTCCATGACCATTTCCCTGGTGGCGGTGTTTATCCCGGTGCTGTTCATGGGGGGGATTCTCGGGCGTCTGCTGCACGAATTTGCCCTGACGATCAGCGTGGCGATTCTGGTCTCCTGCTTCGTCTCGCTGACGCTGACCCCCATGCTCTGCAGCCGCTTTCTGAAACCGCATACCGCGAAACGGCACGGCCGCGTCTACATGGCGATGGAGCGTTTTTTCGACGGCTGGCTGAATCTCTATGAACGAAGCCTGAAGCTGGTGCTCCGCTTGCGCCGGACAACGATGGCCGTGATACTGCTGATTACCCTGCTGACGGTCTGGCTGTTCCGGATTATTCCGATGGGCTTCCTGCCGACCGAGGATACCGGACGGATCAATGCGGATATTGAAACGGCGCAGGGGACATCATTTGCCAGCATGAAACTTCATCAGGAAGCGGTGGCAGCAATCATCGCCAAAGAGCCCAATATCGAAGGATTCATGTCCTCCATCGGCGGCGGGCGCGGCGCCAATACCGGCAGTTTTTTCATGCGTCTCAAGCCGCGGTCTCAGCGCACGCTCTCGGCAGACCAGATCATCCAGAAACTGCGTCCCCAGCTTGCCAAGGTGCCGGGGGTCAAGGTATTTTTGAAAAACATCCCCTCGATCCAGATCGGCGGCACCAGCTCCAAGAGCCAGTACCAGTTTACCCTGCAAGGCCAGGATACCGAAGAGCTGTACCGCTCTGCGGAGGATTTTGAAGCAAAGTTGCGTGAGATCGGGGAGCTTCAGGATGTCACCAGCGACCTGCAGATCAGCAATCCACAACTGCATGTGGAGCTCAACCGCGACAAGATAGCGGCACTGGGACTCTCGGTGCTGCAGGTGGAGGACGCCCTGGGGTATGCCTACGGTTCCCGGCAGGTCTCCTCCATCTTCGCGCCGACCAATCAGTATCAGGTCATACTCGAACTTGACCCGCTCTATCAGGGTGATCCGGCGGCACTCGGCATGCTCTATATCCGCGCCAAAACGGGACAGCTTATTCCCCTGGAAACGGTGGCGACGATCTCCAAAACCATCGGCCCGCTGGCGGTCAACCATTTGGGACAGCTCCCTGCAGTGACGATTTCGTTCAACCTGCGCCCCGGCGTGGCACTGGGGGATGCCATGAAACTGGTGGACAAACTTGCCGCCACGACGCTCCCGGCGACGATCAGCACCAGTTTCCAGGGGACTGCGCAGGCCTTTCAATCCTCGCTTAGCGGCTTATGGGTGCTGCTGGTTATGGCGATCTTCGTCATCTACATCGTTCTGGGGGTGTTGTACGAAAGCTATATCCACCCGGTCACCATTCTCTCCGGTCTGCCGGCCGCCGGATTCGGAGCGCTGATTACGCTGATGATTTTCGGCAGCGACCTCAACATCTACGGCTTTGTCGGCATTATCATGCTGCTTGGCATCGTCAAAAAGAACGCCATCATGATGATAGATTTTGCGCTGGAGGCGGAGCGTACGGAAGGGAAGAGTCCTCTGGATGCAATCTATGAGGGGGCGATCGTCCGTTTCAGGCCGATCATGATGACTACCATGGCAGCGCTGATGGGAACCCTGCCGATTGCCATCGGCTACGGCGCCGGCGGGGAATCGCGGCAGCCGCTGGGGCTGGCGGTTGTGGGCGGCCTGCTGACGTCACAGTTGTTGACGCTCTATATCACGCCGGTGGTTTACTACTATATGGATCGACTGCTGCACAAGGTGAGGCCGCGGAAAATCGTTTATGCCGAAATACAGAGAACGGAGAAGTAGTGGATGTTAATTGGAAAGGTTCGCGCGGCGAGTGGTATCTGGTGGTCCAGGCTATGTTGTTTGTGCTGCTGCTGTTCGGACCTGACAGCTGTCAATGGCTGGATGAGTGGCAATCGCCGTTTACCTGGATCGGTTCCTGGGCAGGTGGTTTCCTGCTCTGCATGGGGGCTCTTCTTGCCGGATTTGGAACGCTCAATCTCGGCAGGAATCTTACCCCGCTACCGTTTCCGAAGGAACACGCACAACTCGTTAGTACCGGTGCATATCGCTTCGTACGGCATCCCATCTACAGCGGCATTATTGCCATGGCATATGGCTGGGGGTTGTGGCGGAACAGTTGGCTGATTACCGGTTATGCGCTGCTGCTGTTCATCTTTTTTGACATCAAGTCGCGTTTTGAAGAGTGTCTGCTGGGTGAAAAATTCCCGGAATATGCTGCATATCAAAAGAGGGTCAGAAAACTCATCCCTTTTCTGTACTGATGGAAGTTCTGTGAGCGGCTCGCCGCGTACTTATTTTCCCGGAGCGACATAGACCCCATTCCATTCATCGGAGGGGGGTGACGCAAGGTATTCGCCGCATCGCCCCGCGTATACGTGCGACACAGGGTCATCCAACTCTTTCCCTATCCGCGTGAATATCTCCAACGCCTCTGCAAAATGTCGCTGCCGGTAGTGTGCAACCGCCGTAGTAAAATCATCACAAGCGGGGAAAGGTGCGGAGAGCAGTTCATATATCGCACCCGATTCCGCCCGCCCCTTGACCTGAACCAGATCAACTTCCCGGAAAAAAAATTCATCTCCCGCCATCAACCGGGTCGCGTTACTGACAAGAATGTGCGTGCCGTAGAATTTGTTCAACCCTTCCAGCCTCGATGTCAGGTTAACCGTGTCACCGACCGCAGAGTACTGAAACCTGAACTCCGCCCCCATATTTCCGACGATGACATCACCACTGTTGACACCAATGCCAATATCAATGACCGGCAAGCCTAATCCCTTCAGCTCTACATTCAGCAACTGCAGCCTCTCCATCATGCTGAGAGCGCAGCGGCAGGCGCAAGATGCATGGAATGGGGTGTCTAGCGGGGCGTTGAAAAGTGCCATGATTTCATCACCAACGTACTGTACCAGCGATCCCTTCTCCGCCATGACGATCCTGGTCATCGGTGCAAGATACCGGTTAAGGAGAAACACCATTTTTTCCGGCCCGAGCTGTTCGGAATACGAGGTGAATTTTCGTATGTCGGAGATAATGACAGTTACTTCTCGCCCTTCACCACCCAATTTGAGCCGCTCCGGGTTGGCGACCAGCTGATCGACAAGCTCAGGTGCAACATAGCTTCTGAAGGCGCGTTTCAGATATCTCCCCTGTCGTTCAATGATGATATTCCGGTATCCTTCCGCCGAAACTGAAGTAAGCACCATGGCGCACAGTGGATAGATGATGGTCAGGTCATAGCCGAACCTGTTGAAAATCAGTTGATTCAGGATCAGGTAGCTGAAGGAAAGAGTGACCACAGCAATTCCCGCAGAGGCAGTTGAGGGGAGTATGCCCGACAAGATTCCGAGTAAAAGCGGCAGGAGGATGATAACAGCAATGTTGCAGCCATGCAGGGTTTCATCCCCGTGTATGAAACTGTTGTGCAGAATATTCCCTGCCAGAGTTGCGTGCAGCTCAACCCCCGGGAAGGCAGGATCAAAGGGGTTGGCCCTCAGGTCGTATATTCCTATTTCAGTGAGACCGGCAAATACCAGTTTACCCGCCAGAGCGCTGCGGGGAACTCTTCTGTTAATCAGATCGGTGGCGGAAACCGTGGCAATCGTACCGCCGGGTCCATAAAAATTGAGGGTATACAATCCTTTGTCATTGAGGGGGATTTCTCTTCCGGCCAGCTTGATTAAGCCCCCTCCGCGTAAGGGGGCAATCTCTACTCCGGCGTTAAGATAGCTGCTGACGGTGGAAATTGCCAGGGATGGGTAGACTCCGTTATCGTGAAAGATCAACAGAGGTGCCCGCCGGAAAATGCCGTCCGCATCGGGGTAGTTGTTGAAAAACCCGAATGTCCTGGCTGCTTGCCCGATCTCTGGGATGTTCGGTTCGACACCCTTGTACTCAAGCAGGCTGGGGGGCAAATGGTCCGGGGCGACAGCAATTTTCGTCGAACCGATCTGTTCAAGACTCACCGAATCGGCAGGATACTGTTCGTGCCGGAAAAAATAGCCGAGAATGACATTCCGGTTTGCTTCCAGGGCAGAGGCAAGGGCGCGGTCGCTCTTTTCATCCTGCGTTTCGGAGAACACGACATCCAGAGTTGTCAGACCTGGGCCATATGCGGCAAGGGAATCGATCAGCCGCGCCATGAGCGTTCGCGGCCAGGGCCAGCGCCCGAGTTCTTTGATGCTTTTGTTGTCAATGGCAACTATGACAACATCCTGCGGAGGCGGGCGAATGCCGCGGATGGTGAACCGAATGTCGCCCATCCGGCTTTCAATCCGTTCGAACTGCTCTATCTTTGCGCTTCGCAGGCCAATTGCGAAAACTGCCGCAATTATGGCCATGACGATTGTTATCGCACCGTGTCGCGCGCGTTTTGCCTCCATGGAAACCTGCTTACCGGCTTTCTGATAACATCTGTCGCTCTCAGAATGAGTAGGATGAAGAAATAAACATGGTATAGCTGGTGACGTCAGCTCCCTGCTTGCCTTGGCCGGCGACGTTGTGGTCACCCGAGCCGATCCGTACGTTTCCCCCGAGGGAGATGGATGAGTTTTTGCTGAAGCGGGTAAGCGAAGCGCTCATGCAGTAGAGATCCACATGTTCAAACTCCCCTTCCGGTTTGCCGGTAACGGCGGGGGTAATGGCAAAGTCGGTGAAAAGTCCGCCCCGTACCGCCCATGCTTCGCTTAAGTAGTATTCTGCTCCAATGGCGCCGTTGACAACACTTTCGTTATTGACCGTGCGCTCAACAATGGTATTGGTGCTGTCAATACGTTTGCTTTGGTAAGAAACAGCGGAATAGCAGGTGACGTCAGCTGAAATGAGGAGATCTTTTGACGGAAACCATGCACCTCCCACACCGAACTGCCAGGGATAGTCCCGTTTATTAGTGGCGTCCACTACTGCCAGCGGCATGTAAACGGTGGGATCAGAGGTCATTCCCTGGTACATGTTGCGCGATGATATGACAAAAGTTTTCGCCGCTGTTACACCGAACGATACCTTGTCAATCGGTGACCACATCACCCCGAAGACCGGCCGAATTCCCCATTCATCAGTTTCAGTGTACTTGTTGTCAAATTGCAATAGAGTACGAGTTGCCGTATTGAGCACCGCCTGGTTGGCAATGGCCTCTGTGCTCCGGTAATGAGCATACAGCGTCGCACCGACCGAAACGGTGTCTTTTACCTGGTACGCGACTGAGGGGCCGAACAGGTGTGTGTTGTTCGTGTTATTGAAGTTGATTCGGTACATATTACCGCCACCGAGGTCAAACGTCTGATCCTGATCCTCATTGTTGCTGTCGGGAACCGCGTACGAGAATCCGATCTTGAATTTGCCAAAGGGCTGCATGACCCCGAAAAAGTTAGGGAGTAGCGATGAAGATTCCCGTTTCCAGTCCTGACCGGGAACGACTGACTTGTAGGTTTTGGAAAGCACATGGAACGCATTTACGCTTGCCGATACGTTGCGCCCGGTCGCGTAGGCAATCCCTGCGGGATTGTAGTACATACCGGAAGCGTCATCTGAAACTGCCGTATAGGCGCCCCCCATGCCGGAAGCTCTGTCTCCGATAAGAATATTGGTGTAATGGAATTCATCCGCGCCTGAGGTCGAAACACCGAATAATAGTAATAGCAGGAAACATCCGGTAGCTGCAGTGCGACAATTCATAACGTGCTCCTCTCATTCCTGTATGAAGATTTAAACCGTTCCGTACCGGTAAAGTAGAGCATACCGCCAAATGCTTCCGTGGCAATCGAATTTTTTATTGTGTCATACCGCTCGCTATATGAAGGATACGTTTTCCCCGTTTTCCCTTTGACCTTTTCGACCTTCCTGAGCAGAGAGATCAATCCTTCCGGATCATAGCCGGCAAGAGCCAGGTAGCTGGCGGCATGCCTGTCAGCTTCAATTTCATGCTCTTTTTTGTATCCGTCCCTGAAAAGAATATCCACCGCCTTGTCAACCGTCTGCGAGAAAGCGATCTCAACGCTTTTTGACGCGCCGCCAAGCAGGGAGGCAACACCTGACAGCTGATCATCATCCCCCCTCAGGTTGAGCTCACTCAAAATATGGCGATCTACCACATGGGAAATTTCATGGGAGAGGAGCGCGGCCAGTTCGGCTTCATTTTCAACAAGCTTCAAAGCACCCGTTGAGACGAATATATATCCGCCAGGTGCTGAAAAGGCGTTGATCATATCACTCTGAATAACGGCAAAGTGAAAATCAAGCTCCGGACGGTTCAGGTTTCTGGTGATCGTTCTGCCGACAAGATTGATGTATTTTTGGGCCGTGTCGTCTGGATGATAGTTGTAATGTCCGAGTACCCGTGCCGCTACATCCCTGCCAAATTCCACTTCACGTGCGACTTCGGTGGCAGTGATAAAATTCTTGTTACCGGCGGAGGCCCTGAGACGGTATGCCGCAGTATCGACAGAGTGTGCAGGCCATGGCAAGAGCAGTATCACGACGAGTGCCAGGAGCATGTTCATGGGGCAACTCCTTTGGCGAAGGTTTCAAGCTCTTCGGGGGCGATCCGGAGCCCTTCCATGGTATCAAGGCTTATAAAATCGACTTTCTGCCCCCCATGCCTGCGCATCCGATCTTCATACGCAAGTCCCTTTACTCCGGCCACTATCGTTGGTGCTGTCGAGCGTCTCTCCCGGGGGTTTTCTGTGTCTCTTGAGCGATTTTCGGTGCTACTGGCGACTTTTGCAAGCGGAGGGTATGGCGCTACGGCAAAGGACGAGACATAGCCGTCTTTGTGTGCGAAGAGAATTTTGTACCAGTTGCCGATGCGGGCGGAAGGTGAAATCGACTCACCCTGACGGAGTTCTCCGAGCAGCATCGAACGGAGTAGAGGCTGGCTGTAAACGTTTGTCCTGGCCCCCTGGACGTAGAACAACTGTTCTCCGGAGGCTGTGGTAGTGAAGAGGATCAGGAAGATCAGGATAGCAGGAAGGCATTTCATTGAGTTACCCCCTTTTGAAGACGTCCGAATTGGTCAGAATTTCTGACTTTTTCTTCTGTTTATTCTTTTATTTCAGTTTGTTACTAAGTTTTGCCTTGTCTCCCTCCATGATTCTGGTTAAATACGATGGTATGGGAGGACAAGCTCATGT
>JAQTQX010000003.1 GCA_028712075.1 Desulfuromonadaceae bacterium | reverse complement strand
GTAAACACAAAACCAAGAAGCCACTGTGTGGACAGGCACGGGAAGGCTTCTCTTGAAAAGAAATAATCACTTTCGGGTGCGTTTCATTTTAACATCCCGGTCTTTCATGAAACTATTGACACTATCTGGTTTGCCAGGACAGTTCCGGCCTGGTCTCTCAAAGATTATGTGAATTTTACGTGATGAGGCCATGCCGTGTTGTCTAGCGCACAATAACGCCGTGAAAGGAATGGTGCTCCTCACGGGATATTTCATGTGCGTTGTACATCCGGATGGCGATCTTGTCAGAAAAACAGTGGGAACAAGCGTTCATGGCGGCAGCAAAAATGAAGGTGACAATCATGCCCGCCTGAACGCTGCCGGCACCGCCTGTAGCAACCAGCGGGAAGGTAAACAGGGAAAGGAAAAAAGTGGATTTTAGTACGTTGTTCATTTTACATTACCTCCGACGGTTTTTCTTCGCCGGGGTAAAAAAAAGACCTTTACCCACGGCGAAATACGCTTAGGATAAAGGTCTTGCTTGCGATTAAATCGTTCCCGGTCCGAGTCTTGCGACTGTGCTGACGAACCCGGGATCAACCATGTCTCCAGTTGATAGCTACTCCCCTCTACTGAGATGAGGGTAATTACTCGACGAGCAGAAGTCAAGGGTTATCGGAAATTAGTGATTATTAGAATGGCACTATCCGTCAGGAAGTCAGCGATATATGATTGACCTAAACAGTACAGAGCGTTAGAATTTCGAGACTTCATGTACCCTGTGCATAAGCAATTGGCGAACTATCTCAAATTATTATGGACTGACAGGGTCGTGGCAAAGTGAGCACATATTTTCTACATTTCAGTTGGTGGTGTGGCCGCACGACCGGCAAAAATCCGCCGCCATCAGGAAGATCAGGGGCGGATAACCTACCTCACCATTGACCAGATCAAGACTTTGGTTGCCCCCACGTTGTGTACCAAACGTAGTTGCCAGACATAAGAAAAGAGCTAACTATATGATATAGTTAGCTCTTAGTATCTAGTGGTGCCCAGGGACGGAAGCGGACCCGTCGTTGATTAAGCCGCAACATATTGAAATATAGGCATATTTCAAGAAAAATAACCTTCGAACCCATGCCCGCCGATTTGTTGGTGTACCTACCGCGTACTTGAGTGTACTTGAGCCCAATCTAATCGACCCCCCATTTTTGTACAGGGAAAAATTCCGGTTTAATGGTGGAGTTCGGCAGCCGGTTCGATTCCGATTTTGCAATTCAATTTTGTTGATATTGGCGCATTTGAAAAGTTGAGGTTACTGACTTCGACGCGGCGAATTTAACTTTTATGAAATGATGCTGTGTCTATGTCACGGATTGTATTTCGATATGTATAAAAATAAATTGACACATTGTGGGATATTTGATAATTGATTCGATATGCGTCGAAACAGGAGCGTGGCATGAACATTGACCAGAGTATTGCTATCATGAAGTCCCTTGCGGATAAGTCGCGGCTGGCAATTATAAATTCACTGCTGGAGCGGTCACAGTACGTAGAGGAAATCGCTAAGCGCCACGCCCTTGCCGCATCCACAGTGTCTTTTCACCTGAAAAAGCTGGAACAAGCTGGCCTTGTTAGCAGCCGCAAGGAGCAGTATTACGTGGTGTTTACGGCAAATGACAAGGTGTTTGATACCACCCTGCGGGAACTTGTTTCGATACCTCCTGCCGGTAAGGAGTTTCAGGATGTGCGCATGGAGGAGTACCGTCGTAAGGTGCAGGAGTCGTTCTTTCGATATGGCAGATTGGAAAAACTGCCAGCTCAACACAAGAAGCGGTTGATCGTTCTGGAACAGTTTGCCAGGCGGTTCGAGCCGAAGCGCCGTTACAGCGAACAAGAGGTGACTGAGTTGATCACACCGCTGTTCGACGACTACTGCACCATTCGTCGCCTGTTGGTTGATGATGGTTTGATTTTCAGGGAAGGTTCTGTCTACTGGCGGGAGGCGAATGCTTGCGAAGAGTCGGGGGATAAGACTTTGCCGATGCAAAAAGGGAGAGGTTCAAAGAAAATGAGTAAGGAAACAGACCGAGCAGCAATCAAACGTATTTACAAACAGAACTCTCCTGAAATGGGGATTTACCAAATCCGGAATACTTCAAACGGCAAAATCTATGTCGGCAGTAGTCAGAACCTTGAGGGAACACGTAATAGCAGGTTGTTTCAGCTCCGCATGGGAAAGATCGTCTTTAGTCGAGAGTTGCAAAATGACCTGAGTCAGTATGGCGCTGACTGCTTCGAGTTTTCCGTGATTGACGTTCTAAATAAACTGGAGCCTGGAGATAATGTAGAGCGATTTCTACTGGTGCTGGAACTGTATTGGCTGGACAAATTGCAGCCGTTCGGGGTGCGTGGTTACAATAGTGAAAAAGGGTTTCAACGTGCAATTGGCCAGTTTCAAAATTGGAGAGAACTCCTTGATAAGGTCGATAGTAAATAATCGGGGTAATGCTGTTGCAGATCCTGGGAGTTTCTACAAAAACTACAGAGTATAATTATATATTTGAACTATAAGGTGAGGCCGATGAAAGTCACAGCATTTAATGGCAGTCCTAAGGCAGAACAGAGCAATACCGATATTATTGTTAAAAGTTTTTTGGAAGGTGCTAAGTCGGCGGGTGCCAACATTGACAATCATTATCTAATTAATAAAAACATTAATCACTGCAATGGTTGTTTTTCATGTTGGTTCAAAACGCCCGGGCAATGTGTCTTTAACGATGACATGAATGATCTTCTTGAAGCCTACATCTCATCAGACATAGTATGTTTTGCAACACCTGTCTACACATGGAATATGACCGCTGCTTTAAAGAACTTTGCTGATCGCCTAATTCCTTTACGACGACCTGTTATAACTCTGTCAGATGGTAATTATGATATGGAAGCAAGAATCGCAAAGTTTCCCGATGTTGTCGTTATTTCTAACTGTGGATTCCCCGGAGAAAATAATTTTGACACAATAAAAGAAGTTTTCAAAACATGTAATCCGGTATTGGAAATATATCGGAATTGCGGGACCTTGCTCAGAACCAACAATCCAGAGGTTAAGGTTATTGTAGAAAAGTATCTTGAATGTGTAAAAGAAGCAGGCTTTGAGATTGTAAACAGTAATATCTCTGAAAATACAAAAACAAAACTTCAAATGGAACTTGTCACACCTGATGATTACACGAAAATGATGAATATATAACAAGAAATAACAGCATCACGTATCAAGTAATCGGAACTTGTATGGAGCCAAAAACCGAGTCCCCCCGGGAGAAATTTGGTAGCGTGACTGAAGCGAAGGAAAGTTGAAGTACCATCCAGGTCCTTGTCAGGAAGTCGAAATAACTACCTGCCGGTACCGATTGCGCCACACCTGGCTTTTGACGAAATTCAAATCCTCGTCTATAGGAATAGCCGCAGTGGAACCATCTCTGACATTTCGAAACCATGACGCTCATAAAACTTGATGGCCCCATTGTTGGTTTTGTCAGTGAGCAGTGTGATGCGCCTGCACTTTTGTTTTTTTGCGAATTCAATCGCACCGTTTAATAAATACGCCCCTGATCCGCCGCCGCGATTTGTGGGGTCGACGATCATATCTTCCAGGATGGCCACTTGCTCACCAAGAGCCGTGCTAACAGTGTAGAGCAGATTTACCATTCCAATGATAACCGATTCCTCCCGAAGTACGAGAATATGGCCCACGGAGGGATTTTCGATAATGCATCGCAGACCTGCGGCTTGCCTTGCGGGGTCTGGCGTAAATTCGGCCTCCTGGGTGAATAGGATGGTCAGCAACTCAGACAAACGGGGGATGTCATCAATTGTAGCAGTGTCGATCACTGTCGTGGTTCCTCCTTAAGTTTCGATTTTTCAATAGAGGTGACACCAGATCGCTATTTGTCGCATATAACCTTCAGCCCCTTAAAACGAGTCATGGTGCTCCGCTTGGAAAGCCCTTTCTTCAGCTCGTTCATAAGGATATCAGCATCGGCGTTAAGGCTGCTTCCTGCCGCCGAACAGCGCTAGCTCGAATGTCTTGAAGAAACAGTCAACATCTATGAAGCCAATACTTCTGAGCCATCCTGTTTGTTCGTCAACCGATGCGAGTATGTTCTCGTCCCTGTCCGGGCGGCTATAGTGAGCCTGAGCAATTTCCTCTCGGCACTTCACCCCGTCAAACCGGTGAAGATGATCGATAAAGAACTCGTCGAACAAGTTCTCTACGGGTGCCGTTTCGGATGCCACATGCTCCAGGTTGAGGAACACACCGCCCGGAGCGAGTAACCGGAATATTTCTGAGTACAGCGCGTGCTTCCTTGTATGAGGCAGGTGGTGAATGGCAAAGCCCGATACCACGATATCGAAGGGTTCATTGCCATTGATCGCCTGACTCCATGCTGGAGACGAAAAGTCTGCCGTCACGATTGTTGCTCTCTCGTCATCGCCAACCTGTTTCCTGACAGCCTCCAGCATTGGAGCGGAGAAGTCTACAAATGTCACATGCGTTTCAGGATTATTTGCAAGAAGAAACCTGCCCAGGATACCGTCACCGCATCCCAAATCTACGATGCAGCGCGGCTGCGGGCACCACGACTGTACGATGTGATTAATTATTTCCAGTTGCAGGCCAGCAGCCGGGATTGCTCCGCGTACTCCCTTCAAAAATGCGGTTGCTGATTCTTCGGATTGCCAGTAGCTTTTGGTATTGGACATTTTTCCTCCCTTCATTTTCCCGGATTTTTCCCTCTGCTTAAGTGCAGATCGCAAACAGGTGGCTGAATAACCATAAAAAAACCCGCCTCCTGTTGGGGGGGGCGGGTTTTTTTGTTTGTATGGGTACAATGCAAACGCGTACTAGCCCGCCTCACCTGGAATAGCGAAAATAAGAAGCAGGATGTGACGTACACGAAATTTCATGATCGAATAGTTATCACAACTTGAACCAGAATTGCCAACTAATTTTTAGAATCTCCCGTCACCAGTGCTTCGCCGCGTCGACTTCACTAGTTTTGATTACTTCGTGTCGTAGTAGTTAACAATAAATATCATCGGCTATTCGGGAGGAAATAATATACCTAAAAGCATCTGGATTTCAGTATACCGGTTGGGATCAGGTTGGACAATAGAAAATAAAAAAGCCCCTGTTTTAGGGGCTTTCTATGCCATTTCGGTCATGGCTGGATGTTTAAGTGGTGCCCAGGGACGGAATCGAACCGCCGACACGAGGATTTTCAATGCATCAGGACAAATATTAACTTAATAATTACAGTATGTTAGCAACATAATATGTGTGCTTATTGCGTAATATCTGCGTCAATCTGCGTCAATTATGTAGCAACGTATCAACCCATTAATGCTGGTTTTGAGTAAGAATGTGCTACCTGTATTGAAGACAATAATAGGTATACGAACAGTGAATATGATCCTGCATATACCCAAAAAAGCCCCCAAAAATCTTTAATGCATATTTCAGTAGGTTACATGATCTGTTGGACTGTGCTTCTCGGAATCGAACCGTAGACACAACCAGTATGTTATCTATAACTCAAGTACCGTTGCTGCGTGTGCCAGTTTACTTGGATCAAGGTGCATGTAGATCATCGTGGTCTTAATGTCAGCATGTCCCATCCACTCTTTAATAGTTACAACATCAATACCCTTATTCAGTAAACGTGTACAGGTAGTGTGCCGGAGACAATGTAACACAAGCTGTTCATCGTGCTCTAGCTTCATCTCCTTACGCACCCACCTCCATGCGTTTTCTGCCTGATACGATACTAGATTAAATGGCTTGGTGCCATTCGACTGCCTACGTTCAAGGACACTACGAACTCTGCTGGTCATCGGTATGCTTCGTGGCCTGTCACCCTTGTTGATCCATATTGTCATCAGGTTTGTCTCGAAGTTGATGCTCTCGTAATCAAGTGCCAGTGCTTCGCCTAATCTGAGACCGCTATCGACCAGAACTTCAACCAAGTCTGCTGTCTCATAGTAAAACTGCCTACGCTTGTTATGCTTGGTATTACGCAACAGGTCGATAATCACCTTCTCTTCATCACGACTAACAGTCCTGATCCTGCCTTTACGCTCTTTCCTTAGTTTAATGTGGTCTACTGGTTGCTTGAACTGCCGCATTATGGTTTTAAGTGCTGCCAAGTACCTGTTGACTGTACCGGCCTCTGCTTCCCTTTTATCAAGTGCCTGGACAAGCTTGAGAACAATATCTTCATTGATACTCCCCAGGGCAACATTGCCGATGATCCCCGCTAGGTTCTTACCTCTGGCATATGAGCGTTCAGAATCCTTGCCATGCTTCCATTGAACTTCATACACAGAATCTACTGCATTTAGCAGGAGTGTCTTAGCAGCCTTTTCCTGCGGTGTCCTCTTCTCCTCATCCAACATTTTCTGTCGCTCATTTGCTTCAACCTGCTTTGCCTCTTTCTTCGTGTACTTTTCTGTAGATCGAAAGACCCTGACACCATTTACAGTAAAGTTCATGTAGAAAACACCCTTGTCACCTCTCTTGTACACTGCACACATAGTTATTTCCTCCGCTTGATGAGATATGCCGCTTGGCGGCGCGAAGAAAAAAAGAGGTACACCCGCTAGGGCATACCTCTCATGTGCTGGTGCTACAGTCCTGCTCTACAGCAAACCCCGCTCAACAAAAGACAGGTACTCACCGTCACCGATGATAATATGATCCAACAGCTTGATACCCATGATCTCACCGGCCTCTTTTAATCGTCTGGTAATAGCGATGTCTTCAGATGATGGAGTAGGGTCGCCTGTCGGGTGTTGATGCAAACATAGAATAGCTGCCGCATTAGAGATACAAGCGGTCTTGAATACTTCACGAGGATGAACAATCGACTGATTGAGAGAACCTACCGACACCAGATCAACGCACATAATCCGGTTCTTGCCATCAAGATGCAGCGTGATGAACATTTCCTTAGTCTCTTCCATCAGAAACCTGAATGCCTCGTATACCTGCTGTGGTGCTGTGTATCGTGTGCCTGTGGTGAAATAGCCTGTTACGTCTTCGCTGACGTTGAGAACTTCATAGACTGCTTTTATCTGTTTAAGCTGTAGTCGCTGTGGGGCTGTTACGTTAGTTCCAAATAGGGTATTGAGTGTCATTGGTCGGTCTCCTTAAAATTTGAGTGGTAGTGAGTAGTCGGGAGTTATCTCGGTGCAGGCGGCGTTCGTTACAAACGTGCTTCATATATTTCCCAAGATTTGCATTCTCCCTGGTGGTAACAGCTGTTGTCGAACAGCATGGCATCGGGGCAGCCGCTACATGGCTTGTGGCCATCCCAGGCAATGCCGGTTTGATTAAGCCCAAACGGCAGATGAGTAACGCTGTGGACGACAAGATCTTGCCAGTTGAGATTCTGCAAATTCTTGCGGACGATGTAGACGATTTCGCGCAGTTCCTGATACGTAACGGTTTCGAGATCTATTTCCTCGGCTATTGCTGCTATCAACTCTTCGCTGGTAATGATGAATACGGTGCTGTCGGGCTGGATGTTCAGTTCAACAAGGGTTTTCATCAGTTTTTTACGTGTCATGAGTGTTCCTCCATAAAGCAAAAGCGGCTGCCGGTAATGGCGAGCCGCTCTATGCGTGTAGTGATGTGGTATACTGATACCTGTGGGGGTGATGTTATGAGACTGCTGATTACGAAAATCTGGAACTGGTGGGATATTGCGATTCTGAAGTGGTGTTGCCTTCTGTACGGAGTAGCTGCCGGTGTCTACTTCCATGAGATACTGAGCCGCTATGTCGGAGTTATCCTGATTGCAGCGATTATTCTGACGATCCGGCCTGCCATAGCTTACTGGAAAGAGTGAACCGTACCCTCAAACAAAGGGTACCACTCCCTACTGCTCAACCGGTTTCATCCATACAGTCCAGACAGTACAAATCGCCGTCAACAAATCCCCAAGTATACGGCTCATTCTCAGAACACTCCGGAAGTTGCTTTCCACATTGATGACAAGTCATACCGGCTCCTCCTCTGTGAACGTTTTTCCGAGAATATGATCCGCCGCCGCTTGAGCACGTGCAGCTGCTACTACGATGGCCTTTTTGTCAGAACGCAACACAGACAACCACCCGTTTATGTACGAAGCCGACATCTCAATAGTCTGATTACTGATACCGGCAACCGCACACAGCATAGAAGCCGACAGCTCCGTACAGATCTCTTCAGAGGAATAATCCTCTGAACCAAACTCGTTGCGCTCCATTACCTCTTTACGTGCCAACCGGGACTTATGCCCGGTACTATGGGAAAGTTCATGCAGCAAAACCTGATAGAAAGCCTCGCTGGTGGTGAAGGTGTGTTCATGCGGCATTTGTACTCTGTCCTCTGAAACCCGGTAAAACGCTTTTGCTCCGCCATAGTGGATATCAGGCCGGTTTTTATAGCCTGCAATGATCTGTTCGCATTTCTCAATGGGTGAAAACGGGTTGACTGTTTCTTCCGGATCGGGCGGAATTGGTATTCCGTCACATTGCTCAACTGAGAACAGATGATACTGACGCAACAGGGGGACTCTGCCGGAGGCTTTGGTGTCATCATCCTGGTCATGCTTATCGAGCATCTTCCAGAATATGACCGGTGTGGACTTCTCGCCTTTCCTGACGAATCCGCCAAGTTCGGTTGCTTGCCGATACGTGAGCCAATAAGGCGATGAATAGCTGGAGCTCGCAAGAATAAAGACATTGATCCCGCGATACTCCTTCTTGGAAATCATGTTACGTGGCATACCGTTACCGGCTGACCAACACTTGCGCCAAGGTACCGTGCCGCTTTCGATGAGGCCGATAATTCTGTCAGTTACTTGCTGGTAAATGTCCATTGTGTGTAATCTCCTTTGAGTTGAAATGACAAAAGGCGCAGTCCTTGATGGAAAGCGCCTCTCGTGGTGTTGTTGCTGATAGCTGCTGAGTTGTGGTTAATCGTTACGAGGTGTCGTGCATGTGAATGCTCCTTTCAAAAGTTGATGTGAAAATACGGCGGGGATGCTTCCAGACTCTCTACAACTCGCTACCACTTGCGTTACACAGGGGATTGGTAGAGAGTAGTAGGGTGTGAACAGTATTCGCTGGCATATCTGTAATAAAAAAGCCGACCATCGCGTTAGCGACAATCGGCTCTTGTATATATTTCCGGAAAAAGAGACCCCGGGGTTGCAAATAGTTCGCTGGGAGTCCCGTTTCCTCAAGCTCACCTCGGTTTCAGTGTTTCTCGCTCAGATATTTTCAAGGGGTACCCCCCCTTAAATGTTTTCGACTTTCTGTGAGCTCAGATTTCAAAATGGATACAAAGTGAAATTGAATTCCATTCAGAACTTTTTACTCGCCATCCAGTTAAAACTACATAGCCAGCGTCAGTGATTTATTCTCAATAATTTGCTTTAAACGATCCAAGCCAACTTTCTCAAATATACCGACTGTCACCGGACTGACGATGTTATGAAGCATTTTCATTGCTCCCATTTCATTCACATAAACAGTAGGCCGTCTCTCGACATCATAAACAAAGTATTCGTCACCATTGAGCCTGTATAGTTTATGGCCGTCAGGAAGGCTGTGCCAGATTCTGTTGCCATTTAGATGATGATACAGCTCATCGGCGTTAAACCACGAGTGACCATCCAAGTTAAAATTGTCAACGGAGCACTCGCCTCCACCAAGCGTTGCTATTAGCCAGATTGCAATGTCTCTGACCTTTTTGCTCGATTTATTTTTCATGATCATCTCCGTGCATGGATTCGGTTGTTGCCGACTGGTATCTGAACTTGAAGATTACTTTTGGCATTACGCTGGTGACAATATAATCCTTGATTCTCCTGCACTCAGCAGATTTGTTGTTCAGTATCAGCTCAAATACACCTTCGATACTCAGTAGATGTACGGTACGGAACTTATTCCAGTCCTCGATCAACTCCATAGTCCGGTGCTCTGGGTTGACGTTGCAGGAACCCTTTGCGCTTTTGATAGCCAATGTTACGTTTTTCAGGCCGAGGATTTTGCAGATGTCGTATGCCATGTGCAATTCTTTACCGTCGCTGACAGTGGATCTTACGTACTTCCAATCTTTACCGAATATTCTTTTCAGTGTCGCATTCATACTAATTGCCCTCCGAAGAGAGTTGATTGATAAATGCCGCCACCTCTGATTGTTTGAACCGCACCAGTCTACCGATGCGTACCGGCTTTGGTGCTTTTTGCAGTATGATCCAGAGATCAAGTGTCTTTACTGAAATGGTGAGTAATTCTGCTACCTGCTTTTTGTCGAGTAAGGTTTCCATTAGGAACCTCCGTTATCAAGATTGAGCACAAACTTCATGCCCTTTACTGTTAATAACTGGTGTCCTCTGGAATTGGATGGAAGGCAGGAGAGATCGCTGCTATCGGTGGTAAGAAAGTATACGAGGATGGGTGCTGCGGACTGCCGACTACTCGCCACTACATGCAAATTATGCTGGTATTGTTGGAGGACTGGAGAGTTGCTGGTATTTTGATACGTTGATTCTGATTCACTACCGGCGTGAAGCTTTATTTAATGGGAGTTTGGAGTTTGGTAGAGAGTGGTAGGCTTTTATTGAAGGTTGGAGCTTGATAACTATGTGGATGTTATATAATGAGAAAGCAGGGTCGCCCCCGGCCTTCCGTTTGTAATAACCTCATTCTCTCATCAGTACGGATTACGACCTTCTGTTGTCAACCTAAAGTTCAGTCGAATTATTCAACCCCCTCAAGAACTTTCCAAATTTTAAAATAATCAGTCCCGCTCGCTCCCATAGCCTTAATCCACACCTGTGCGTCAGTATTTGCCAACTGAGTTCGTAATTGTGGTAACGGCAGGTTTTTTGCTGGACTCAAACTCTGAGCCAACTGCTGCGCTGCGCCTCGTGGGACGCCTAGCAAACGAAGAGCAATCGCCTCATCGGTATTTACACCATAAAACACACGAGCAGGCAGATTACGGAGCGTCTGCTGGTCCGCTTCGGCTAATTGCTCAAACTTGTCACCAAATGTCATGGTTTGAAGAGCTGCCAGTCCCCATGAAGCTGTCTGGGTAAGTTTACCAAAAACGTTTTTACAACAATCCGTCAGCGCCGTTGTTGGATCGACAATTTTACCGCTTGGTTTAGTTGTAAAATATTCGTGCGCCATATCAGGCAAAGTTGCCCCATTGACCCAATCGCGGACCATACAAGCCAAACGATCTCCATCCTGTCCACGACCGCCGGTAGCTGCTTCCAAATTATCCCGAAGCTCAGGAACAGATAGCAATATTCCCATCATTTTTTGTAGGTTCTTACCGTCTCTGCCGAAAAGACGTTGTGCATCCCAAACATCTTCAGTGATTCGCTCGTCTGACAATTTCTTTAAAGTTATACTAACCGTCTCCCAAGAAAAACCAGTAATGTCAACCAACTTTAGTGATTTTCCGGCAAGACGCTCTCCATATGCTTGCACACTAGTTACTAATTTGTTTGCCCAGTCACTTCGAGTGCGGCGGAGGCTCTGAAATCCTAGCGTACCGCGTAAAACCTGCTCAACTTCACTGGCAAAGCGTTGTGGATCTCCTATTTGCCGGTAGGTATGTGCCAAATATTGAAGGAATGCCGACCATTCCGGTAAGTGGAATAGTTTGTGTAGCTCCAGTGGTGCACCTGATGCAATGGCTGACTGTACCATGGCAATAAGGGTTGAATTTAATGATGTGACCTGTTGCCCTATGAAATCTCGTAATTTCTCTGCTTTTATATTATCTGTAGCAGCGAGCGCTACGATGCCGACACTACCATGATCGACGCGACCGGCACGGCCAGCCAGATTCCAGAAGTCTTCGGGGGGCATGTCCTGTCCGTAAGGGTATTGATGGGCTGCCATAACAACGCCAGAAACTGGAAAATTGACGCCTTGTGCAATAGTCGTAGTTGATACCAAAACCTGTATATGCTCATTTTCAAACAGCCACTCCATGAGTCCCTTGGCTTCATCCGACAAGCCTGAATGATGCACTCCCACCCCATATTCCAAAAGCTCACAAAGGGCAAAACCCTCTCCAAACTCTCGCTCCAGATAACGTTGAACCAGCGTGACATTCTCAGATACAGCAGCGACTTTATTGTCCTGATGTATAAAGTTAGCAGCTAGACTCCAAGTATTTGGAATTGTCCCAGCAAGAACAATTACAGGGCCTCGCTCTTTCATCACCTGCGCCGTGGCTGCGGCCAACTTGCTGGCATTGGTCTTTGCCTGTGACCATGACACACCCAAAGGCCTGACGGTGGTAAGTGGCATATTTTCAGGGATGCTCAACGTATGCCTGGTTGTATGGATCGTTTCAAGCTCAAGTGAAAAACTGCCGAGCCGAGCCCCTTTGCGAGGATGACTTAGCACAATTGCTCGGTCATTAGGTCGCCAATCCAATCCAAGTTCAATATCACTATTGCTGTCTGGGGCAAGCCATCGGGCAATTTCGGCAGCATTGCGAATAAAAGGCGTCAACAAGAGGAACTGGGCATAACGGCATTCGCGGTTAATTGTCGCCAGTAACAGCTCCAACTTTATCCCACGCCCCTGTTGCGCGAGATTATGCGCCTCATCCACAACCACCAAAGTAAGAGGTCGTCCGATGGTTTCTTCCCAACCACTTCTCAACATTAGGTCGAGTTTTTCCGGAGTAGTTACAAGAACACGGAACTGAGTTGCATCCTGATTGTCCGTAAGTAAACTTGCTTCAAGGCCGTCAACTTCAAGAGCAGGGCTGACTTTCTCAATATTGATATTGAGTGGAGCAAAATCGCGACGCAACCGAGTAGCCACCTGATTCACCAAAGCACGAGTAGGAGCTAAATATGCAATCCATCCTTTTTCATGATCAAACTGATTAAGTGCCTGCAAAATTCGGAATTCGGCAATGAACGTCTTACCGCTGGAGGTTGGCAGATTAACTACTACAGCACGATGACCTGACCCAAGCAATCCAGCTTCCCGTAATGTGCGACGTTGCGGGGGTAACATCTCGAAGATCGGTTTGCTGTTCTCTCTGGAAACAAGATTATGGACAAATCGTGTTACGCGTGAGTTTACTGCACGGGTAACGGTCCATATACAGTTGTCCACTAACTGTTGGGCTGTGTGCGCGAGCAGCCGTGACAGCGTGTCCAACTCCATGAGTTCGGCGCGAGCACAAGCGGTCAAAGCTCTGTCAAATTGAGCCTCCAGTTGTTGACGAGCATCGAAATGGCCGTCGATCTCTCCCTGAGTGGTAAAAATAGCAAGTAGTTCAGCCGCTTTAGACAGATGATAAAAGGCAACTAACTCCCATGCTGCGGTACGAGCGGTTGATTGCAGCCCTTCCAGATATTTAGCTTCATAGTTCGTCTGTTGCTGCCGAAGAACCAATACCAAATTCTGAACTGAATCAAGATCGGCCCAGCCATCCTTGCGAATCATCCGCAACCAAACCTCAAGGATCGTCGCCAAGGTTCGTTCGCCCCATGAAGTGGAGTCCAGTGGCAGTAAAGGCCACGGGGATTCTTTCAACTCCCGGCGGGCATCAACACCTCGTTCACCTAGCACCCCTAGACAGGCTAGACGTAAACAGGCTTTTGCTTCTTCAAGAGGAGATTCTGGCCGTGGCAGAACGCGTAATAATTGGAAAGCTTCTGCACTGATCTCACGCAGAGAATTTATATCATCAATATTGTCCAGAAGATCGACTACAGCCAACTCTAGTGTCTCTCCGACAAAACGAAGGTTATTGTTTTCGTCGTTTGTTCCGACCAAGCCCAAGGCGTTGTTTAGTAACCGGCGTGAAGCTTCTGTTCGCGCCTGATTCAACAGGTCAGGATTGAGGCTATCCATTATCCAGGAAGTCATACTGCACCTCCCTGAACAACTGTAGGCCAATTTTCAATAGGAGTAGGGAAATACCAGGCGTTCAGTTCAACTTCCGTTGGAGCTGAAACGTTGGTGGCTAAATGCTTGGCGCGGTTTTTCAGGTCAAGTTCATTCGGCTCAGTATCGCGCATCAACATACCGATCAGTTTGATTGCCCGACCACCGGATGCCAGATATTTTTTTACGGCTTTTTCGTACAACGGCCAGTGATCCGTATTTTTGCACCTCGGATGCAACCATTTCAGCAAACAATTATGAATTGAGATATTCGTGGCAAGAGTATCTAACTGGTGGATCATGCCGCTTTTGCCGCTCATTACCTGGGGAGGGGTGTTCGCGTCACTCGATGTTTTTACTTCTCCCAAAACCAATAGGGCTTCGTCACCGTCTTCTATTAAGCCGACCAGATCAGCACCCGGCAAGCTAGCTTTTGGTGTTCTCTTGTCACGTTCAGAATTCCACGGAAATTTTACTCCGAGCTCCTCTTCCAGCAAACATTCAGCAAGTGTCTCTCCAACTTCCCATGGCTCTTTGTCAGGCGTCGAAGCTAATAGTTGCATAAGCGTATCAGAGGCCATCCCCGTAACAGCCAAGGCACGCAGATCTGCTTCATACTGCGTCTGTTGCTCTGCATCGAATAGACGGTTACGAGTTGGTCCAGACAGGAATGCGTTGAGTTTATCTTGGCCATCAACGCTCTTGCCAGCCCATTTAACTTGGCCATCAATTTTTGAATATGCAGGATTATAAGGCAGCAACACGGGCTCCAATTTTAACAATCATCAATTACACCATTGTCTATAACATTCATATCCATTATCCGCCAAACGGTTTCACGGGTAATGCGAAGTGCCATATCTCCGACTGCTGTTTCCGCCATTAGTCGGATCGTTTTTCTTTTAGACGCAAGTATATCCTTTTCAAAATAGTTCATTACACCGCAAATCATAGTAATCGAAGGTGCTGTTTCGACGATCTTGACAATTGTAAAACTTGAAAATGCCTTTTCGCAGTAGATCCCTCTTAGTTTTGCAGGGAAAGCCTTCCACTCGTGACCATTGATGTATCGCGACAAATAATTCCCCATTTTCCCGTAATTACACTTTTTCAAAAGTAACAGAAATTCAGCAAGGGTATGCTCTGGGGAGCCCACATCAAATCCATTGTTGTCTGATATAAAATTGTCTTTATCAAGAATACGTTCGATAGGTGTCCATTCTTCATGAAACTTCTTTACCTGACTCTGTTCAGCTATGACACTGAAAAGCTCTTTCCATGTTTTCTTTGGTTCCTCAGGTTGTGCTTCCAGCAATCCATGTTCAGCCTTCATAGCCCATTCGCGTGCGGCAAAAAGTGCAGCCCATGCTTTGGCGGCAACAACTTTGTTGTCATAGCCCAAATCCATCCCATGCAAAATTCCGTTCCTGTAAGGAATCGTGATTTGGTCTGCTACAGTCGAATATCTCCCCGTGTTGAATATCCGCTTTAGTTCATTCAGGCCTTTACTATGTGCCGAAATTGAGTCCCACGCTTCCAGGTCAGCTTCATCTGAGGAAAAACCACGCCGCACTCCCTTCCGTTTGCCATGAATCTCGTTTACCATCCCATCAAGCAGTGCCAGCACAACCGGAACACATGCGTGATAGCGTTCCTCTGTGTAATCGGTTAACGCTTTATTGGCAAGATCCATCCTTGGCCAAAAAGCCTTAACTCCGAACATGGTGAGCAACTTCCACTTAACTCGCTCAGGAGTATAATAATCTGTCAAATCTCGCTCTGCCGACTCCAGGCCATCATTTTTGGCCAACAATATTGCTTTTTCAGCCACCTCTAAATCCATCATTTCGTACATGATCCAGCCATGTTTCGCAAAAGTATCATTGAATTTATCTGGAATAGTGGCCAGTTTGATTAGTTGAGGCTCCATCTCCTTCAGCTTTTCGAATGCGCCATCGATTTTGTTAACGTCAACTCTGATCAACCTGAGAATTGGACGAAGAAAAAACATACTTTTTTTGAGCAGTAAGAACGATTTATGGTCGTCCAATATTTTTTTGATGCTTTGGATGTCTTTAATTTGTGGTTCATTCATGGCTTATCACTTATTTCAAACGATCTATTTCAGCGCCTTATTAATTCGCTCAATCAATGCTGTCCATTGTTTGATCTCGTCAGGAGTTAGATCGGATGATTCGTGAGCCCGTGCCCAACTAAGAAATGCCTTGGCTAGCTTGTATTTCGAAAAACCTGTAACTTCTGCTGCAAACACCTCGACAATAGGCCGTGCCATCTGTTTTCCGGCTGTATTCTCAACATCCCAACCCAACTCTGACTTAGCCACTTGGACAAGCGTTTCACGCAGTAAATCCTCAATCTCCGGCTTGTTTACGTCCCCGCTATAAACATCCTTCGTTCTCAGAATAGCTTTGTTTCCTAGAGTATGAACAAGGTTTTCCTGCTGAGCGGCTTGATCTCCGGCAGAATCAGAATCAAGCAGTGCTGCCACTTTCAACTTTTGAGCATGAAGAATTGTCGCATAATAAACGACCTTCCCCGCGCTTGCTGCTGGCACCAATGCAATTTTGTCATTCAGAGTTACAACTCCACCTTCTCGTAAAAGCTGAGCGACCACGTCCAAGTACCAGTAATCAGTTAGACCTTCAAGAACAAGGTTACGCTGTTGTGTAAAGAGACTTTGGGCAAGATCATAGCCCAATGCTTCCTGCAGAGGCAGCATTGCGGCTGGATCACCTGCTGAAATAGTAGTATGTACTGTTGTTCCGATCCTCCGGTCAGTCATTTCAACAACTCGAACGATGTCAAGCTCGTCCGGCCCAACCAAGAAGGGAGAATGCGTGGTATAGAGAGTCTGGTTCTTCTCGGCAAGTTTAGAGATAGTATTTCGAAACTCCCGTTGCTTTAGCCCATGCAAACTGAGGCCCGGCTCATCAAGCAACAGAATGGCATTTTCATGTTTGTCTACAGCCTCTGCGAAGAAAACAACAAAGAAGGACACCAACCATTGAAATCCTTCGGAACGCTGATCTAGTTCAATTTCTACCCCCAAATCATCCTCAACAACAACCTTCAGGTATTGGCCGTCCGCTTGAACTCTCAGACGATCCGCTTCATCTTTGCTAGGGTCGGGAGACCATACCCCACAGATTTCATCAGTCAGTCGTACGCTAGCGGCATTAAGTTGATAACTTCGCTTATCTAATTGATCACGATAATTTTTGAGTGCGGTTGGATTATTTGCGGGAGGATCAGCAGTTTTACCAAGAGTTGACAACTCTCTTGCGGTAAATCCGAGGAGTTTCAAGAGACATTGATTGCCATAATCATACTGCGCGTCATCAAGGACTTTTGTTTCTATTCTTGTTGCGAGGTGATCAAGATGAATAAGTGGTTTTACACGGAAATAGTTGTTAAACAGAACCAATACCGGTAGCCTGGAATTCAGTGTTGCTAAGGCTTTATCGCGTCGTTCTGAAACTGTAATTGCTTTCTTTAACTTGTCAAAACGTTTTTCCTCTGTTTCATTGCCCTCATCAACAAGCGGCAATATTTTGTCCAGCCAACAAAGTAACGATTTTGCATTAGCACCTTCAATTTTTGTATTATCATTCCATGTCTTCGTTATTATGTCTAGCAACTCGCTTGGCTTTTCAGGTTCAGGAGCGTCATCCGCAACGGCAGGCAATCTGGGATCAATATGTGAGCAAAGCCGGATTAAATCTTTGTGTAAGTTTCCATAACTCTCGATCTGTGGGCCACCTCGCAGATCATGTATAGCTTTATTATCAAGCTTGCGCCAAAAAATGTAGGTACAATCCGCGAATCCTTCTGGCAGCTCATCAAGATCTGCCTGCTCAAGCGCAAAATGAGCCTCCACTACTTTCACGTTTTCTGGCAACACCTTATTGGTTGTTATGTCATTGAACTTTGCACGGGGATAATCTCGAAGCGCATCGAATTTAGGAACATCAGGCGGTGGATTAATTTGTTGCAAGGCTTGAAGTATCGCTGTCTTTCCCGCTTCATTCGGACCGACCATGATGGTCTTTGTCTTTTCTACATCAAACAAGCCGGTGTCGATAATACTTCGGTAGTTCTGGATTCTAGCCTTTACTAACCGCATAATACATTCTCCTTTTCATTTCTTGCAGGCTCAACATGAGAGTCGTGGTTACATAATGTAGTTTGACTCAATGTCGGTTTAGCCAGCTCTGTGATCCATCCACTGCCAACCACCATGTACGATGCGGCATTTTAGTATTTTCTATTTTTTAGGTTTCTGCGTCAATGCTGAACCAGCAGATGTTTTCGCCTTCTTACTTGAAGCACTACTGTGAAGTGTTTTGGATGCGGCAGTTGCAGCCATTGTTGATGTGACTTTTTCAGGTGCCTTTCTTTGAGAAAGGGCTGATCCCGCAGCGGACTTTGCAGTCTTGCTTGAACTCTCACTCCGAAGAACGATGGACGCTGCCGAGGCAGCCCGTTTACTTGTTACCTCTGATTTTTTCATTACTTTTTCTCCTCTATATGAGGCTTGATTTTTTTCCCTATTTCGACAGGAGAAGTATCATTCAAGACAAAAAATGCCATTATGATCAAAAAAGCCGCAAAAATTAACGCGCTAGCGAAGCCTCCAGCAAGATTTACTCCAAACTGCGGCCAAAAACTGCCCAACTTTTTTATCTCACTTACAATAATACCCTCTTCAATTTCTGTTCTGATATCGCCATTAGCCACTTCAAGCACTTCAGTTGCATAATTTTGAAGAGCATTTTCTGCGATCCCCTTTGCTCTCAATAATACACTCGCCGGTTGTTGCTCGTACCACTTTTTGATTTCATCTTCACTGGGCATATTTGCGTTTTGGCTTTCGTAGTGCTTCATCCACTCAATACGTTGCTCTTCAATAACGGCGAATGCCACTAATCCGTATAACCAATTCTCTGGAGAATCTTCGACAAGTTCTCGGTAAATGTCAGCAGATCCAGTATATTTTGCCATTTTAACTGCTCCTATACTTCAATATTGGTATTTGAGAAGCTAATTCACATCTAATTACGACTCGTCAAACGCCTCACGCAGCACCGTCTGCATCAACAGTTGTGCCTGCTCCTTTCGATCTGCGACCTGTTCTTCCAGTTCATCAATAGTGGCCATGAGGCAATCCACACGATCTACGATGGCCTGCTGTTCGGCGAGCGGCGGGAGTGGGACTACTAATGACAATAAGTGGTCCGTATGCATAGATGGTATATGTGCACGACCTGAAGCTTTAAGCAGCTCACCCTTGATGTAGCTAGTACCAATTAGCTTCTCAATATAAGTTCTATTCATTGGATGTAATTCCATAATCTTGCATAATGCTACATTGAAGGCTCCTTCAACGTCTCTTGACAATTTACCAATATGACGATAAGCCGCCATAATAATTTCGCCACGCTTAACATACTTCAAACTTTTTGATTCTGGAACATACACTGCACTATTATCGGTTTTAAAATCAGTTATTTGTATAAATCTTACGTATCCTTCTTTTGGTTCGTATTTAAAATCCGTTTTTGGCGGGTTGTGACCTCTGTAGCAATAAATTAATTCACCGAATTTTACCCAGACCCATCCTTTGGGTAGTTCAAGCGAACTTGCATATTGATTGCATAACGATGACCTGTCCGGTTTTCGTTGACTCCTCTCGCTAACAACTGGTTCATCTTTTATTTGTTGAAGTAACGCCACAGCGTCAGACTGAGGATCGCCATCTGCGACAGGATGTTGTTTACGCCATCCTGACGTTAGCTTTCCTTCAATTGCCTCTTGAATCACTGCTTGGCGAAGCTGTTTCAACAAGCCTACTTGATGATTAGTTTCTTCAATCAGTTCACGGTGTTCATTCTCGATCATCGAAATCAGGTTGATAAGTTTTTGTTGAATATCCAAAGGTGGCACTGGAATCTCAACGGAAGCAATTTCCTTCATCGACAAGCTGACGTTAGCGGCTCCTTTCATTAGTGGAACAAGCACCGTATCCTTAAAGTGAGAAAGATAAAGGTGCACAAATCTAGCGATTATGATGCCCGGATCTTTAGGGATAACTGCTGCCAAGATAGTACCAACGGCAAACTTCCCCGACTGATAGTGGACATAATTTAGTGATTTTTTGCCATGACCAGTTGAAGATACTAGTGGAATACAAACTGCTTCCGTATCAAATTGCCATGAATCACATGATCTTCTGTCAGCACCGGTAGCAACGAGTGGATATGGACCAGGTGTAGCGCTCGCAAGTCCTATTTCTCCTTTCATAATCTGACAGAGATCACCAATTCTGGCTCGTTTCCATTTATCCACGCGCCAACTCCTTGCGCAGCGTCTGCAGTGAATCATCACTCTTCTGCAATGACAGGTGCAGCAACTCAAGCAGTTCATCGCTAGTATGTGTGTGGCAAGTCTCTTTGATATGAGGATTTTTACTGTCCAGGTTAAAGCCGTTGGCGGTCAAGGTATCAATTGAAACACGCCATGCCTGCCCATTTTCTTCTCTATTTCCCCACCAAGCTTTCAAGGTATCGAACTCACTACTTTGAATCGGTTTGGTCTTGGAATAGGATTTGACCCCATCTAAAAGTTGGTGTTGCCAATACCAAATTTCTTTCGTCTGCTCACCTTTTGTGAAAAATAGTAGGCTCGTTGCGACACCGGCATATGGCTGAAAAACTGAGTTAGGAAGCCGCACAATTGTATGCAGATTACAGGAGTCCAGCCAATGCTGTCGGATACGCTGCTTGACTCCATCACCGGTTAACGATCCATCAGGCAGAATAATGGCAGCACGCCCACCGTCTTTCAGGTAGCGAATCATCAAGAGCAGAAACAGGTCTGCGCTTTCAGTCGTCCGATAGTTAAGTGGAAAGTTAGTTTCAACGCCATCAGTAACAGAAGCTCCAAATGGCGGATTGGCAAGTATCACATCAACCCGATCCTTGGCACCGATGCTGGTGTACTCACGATTAAGGCTGTCGGTGTAGTCAACATTTGGCACTTCGATATCATGCAGAATCAGGTTGGTGACGCTGAGCATAAACGGGAGCGGTTTGAACTCCATGCCGTGGATATTGGCCTGAAGGATTTGCAGGTCCTCCACATTTTTTACGTCCTGCTTACGGATATTTTCGATAGCACAGGTGAGAAAGCCGCCTGTACCGCAGGCAGGATCGAGCACCTTTTCCCCCAAACGGGGGTTAATGATAGCGGTCATGAACTCAGTCAATGCGCGGGGCGTGTAGAATTCACCGTAGTTGCCAGCGCTTTGCAGGTCGCGGAGGATCGTTTCGTAAATGTCACCAAAGATGTGACGATCTTCGGAAGAATTAAAATCTATCTGATTCAGCTCGTTCAATACCTGGCGTATGATGGTGCCGTTCTTCATGTAGTTGTTCGTTCCCTCAAATATCTCACGGATAATGAGAGCACGTTTGTTGCCGGTAGATATATCCAAATTATTCAGAGCAGGAAAAAGCTTCTGGTCAATAAACTCTTTCAGTTCATCGCCAGTCATTCCTTCAGAGTCGGCAGCCCAAGTCCGCCACTGAACTGCTGGCGGAATGGGTGATATGTACTTCTCTTGCAGAATCTCCAGCTCCTTATCTTTATCGTCAAGTATCTTCAGGGTAATCATCCACCCCAACTGCTCAATGCGCTGGGCATCGCCGGAAACGCCTTGATCCTTACGCATGGTATTCTGTAATCGTTTGATGATTGAACCGATGTTTTTCATTTATACCGCCATCCTGTAAATTTCATTTTCCAGTTCTTTCACAGCTGACTGGTACTGTCCCTTACCGCCGAAGAGATTGACGATCTCTGCCGGTGTACCGATTGACTTGAAAGGATCGATGGTCAGTACCTTCATCTCTTCGATATTTTCAATGCCATCTTTGGCATATTTTTCCAGCAACGCCTGTAGTACCTGACGGGCTTTGTCACCATACTTGGTGAAGTAATCCCGTTTCGTTACCTGCTCAGCTCTTTCTCTTCTGGTAAGTGCAGGGCGGTCCCAAGCGATGTGACAGATGAGATCGAAAAGATCCAGATCTTTCTTTATATCATCCTGAAGATTTTCCAGAATTACATCATGCTCGGCTAACTGGTCGATCAGCGCTTTTTTCTTTTCTGTACTGTTCCAGCGGGCCAGAAAAGCATCGAGTGTGCGGAACTCTTGTAAAAGGCCGTTTCGTGTATACTCTTTCAAGCTACCAGTGGTTAATTTTCCATTGGTGCCGAGATATTGTACCCGTTCATTGAGAACGGAGACATCAATACCGGCAACATATATCTTGGCCTGAGGCTCTGCCACAATGCCGCCGCCTCCGATGATCTCGGGACGGTCATACGTCGCCTCTCGCTTGTCATCATCGAATCGAATCTCTTCTCCGGTTTCATTGTCAATGACCAGCTCATCGTCAGGATGGATATCGGTTTCCGTCAATTCATCATCAGCCGAGACCTGTTTCACCATTACCGGATCACCATCAAAATCAGGATCAGCAAAGTGATCTGTCACGTTACGGAAATCCATAATGGTGAAGTACCGCTTGCCAAACTCTTCGTTGATACGGGTGCCACGCCCAATGATCTGTTTGAACTCGGTCATTGAGTTGATATTGGAATCGAGAACGATCAGCTTGCAGGTTTGAGCGTCTACGCCAGTAGTCATGAGCTTTGATGTAGTGGCAATCACCGGATACGGCTCTTCAGGATTGATGAAGTTATCCAGCTCACGCTTTCCTTCGTCATCATCGCCGGTAATTTTCATGACATACTTGTAGTTTTTCAGAACCTCTTCGGGATTGGCGTTGGCCAGAGCCTGCCGCATACGGGTTGCATGTTCGATGTCAACACAGAAGACAATGGTCTTGTCGAACGGATTAGTCTTTTTGAGGAATTCAGTTACTTTTCTGGCGACTGTTTTTGTCCGTTCATCGAGAACCAGGTTGCGGTCAAAATCCTTGGTATTATACAAACGATCATCTATCAGATTACCATCAGTATCTCGCATGCCTTCTTCCGGTCGCCAACCTTCCAGATCAACGTTTATGCCGACACGGATGACTTTGTAAGGTGCAAGAAAGCCGTCTTCTATACCCTGCTTGAGCGAATAGGTATAAACCGGCTCACGGAAATATTCGATATTGGACGTAGTGTTAGTTTCTTTGGGAGTTGCGGTAAGGCCAATCTGAGTTGCATTCTTGAAGTAATCCAGAATTACACGCCAGGCACTATCAGTGGCAGCACTGCCACGGTGACATTCGTCAATTACAATCAGATCAAAAAAATCCGGGCTGAACTCACGGTAGGCGTCAGTATCTTCATCGTAGTTGGTTAGGCCCTGGTAGAGAGCGAGGTAAATTTCAAAAGCTTTGTCGATGTTCTTTTTCCGGATTACGGTCATCCGGTCTTTGAAATGTTTGAAGTCACCACGCTTGGTCTGATCAATTAGAGCATTGCGGTCAGCCAGGAAAAGAATACGTTTCTTGGTGCCACTCTTCCAGAGACGGTGGATGATCTGAAAGGCTGTGTAGGTTTTACCAGTGCCGGTGGCCATAACCAGCAGTATGCGGTCCTGTCCTTTAGCAATCGCCTCAACAGTACGATTGATAGCAATTTGCTGATAGTAGCGCGGTGCGCGACCCGACCCGTCAAAAAAGTAATCGAACGAGGCAATCTGCTCTTGTTGCGGTGAGTCGATGCCTTTGTATTTCATGTAACGCTGCCAAAGTTCTTCTGGGCTGGGGAATTCATCCATTGTGAGATTACGTTCAACTTCGCCGGTAGATGCTGTTCGGTCATGCTCCACAAAACCATCACCGTTGGAGCTAAACGCCACTGGAATATCAAGGATTGTGGCATATCCTAGCGCCTGCTGCATGCCAGCGCCAACAAAGTGACCATTGTCTTTGGCTTCTATGACAGCGATAGGAATATTGGGTTTGTAATAAAGAATGAAATCGGCACGTTTGCGACTACCGCGAGCTGAGCTGGTTCCTCTGACATAGATACGGCCATCAGTGAAGAACACCTCTTCCCGTACCTGGCGCTCAATATCCCACCCAGCCTTTTTCAAGGCGGGCACGATGAACTGTGTGCAGATATCTCGTTCTGACAGGGCTTTTTTTGAGGTCATGGTTACCTGCACAATTTTGTCTTAAAAAATCCAGTTAGTTCTATCAGAAAGATCGCTAAATATCCACAGGATAAGGGTTTTCATTAAAAACAGCCCCGCTGTTAATACTATGGCATTGGCGTGATACTTGACTTCCGCTATACTTTATCCAGAACAATCCGGTTTTTCCAAATTGTATATGATGATAGCGACAAGATACGTCATTTTACCAATATTTTGATTGCCGGTTCGGATGGTTGATACCATACGCTGTCTGTTAAGGCACCTTCGCAGTAAGCCTACCACTCACTACCAAAGCCGAACCACCTGGAAATTAATGTTTTTCTTCTTCCGCAAACACTATGCATACTTGTATCAGTCGCGACTCTCCCAGCGAAGGGAGTTGTAGAGAGTAGTCGGGTTTGTTGTGGACTCTGGTAGCATCACGGATTCAGTGCCTGGCTGAACCTCAATATAACAGGATCACATTTCACCTCGCTGATCTTGATCGGACGGGACAACCGGATATCTGCTAACGACCGACACCGGCTCAACGCCACATAAACCTGCCCAGATGCGAAAGCACCATTGCCAAAATCAACCCGTACCTTCTCCAGCGTCTTCCCCTGGCTTTTATGTATAGTAACCGCCCAGGCCAGCATCAGTGGAAACTGAATGTACCTCCCTGCAACAGCAGGAACTATTTTATCAGTGACTTTATCATACTCATATTTGTACGACTCCCACTCTACCGGCAGAACATCAACCACTATGCCCTGCGTTTCAGAAATCAGCTCAACCTTGATATTATTATCCAGCAGCTCCACTACTTTTCCCAGCGTACCGTTGACCCAACGCTTCATTTCATCGTTCTTGGTGAACATGACTTGAGCGCCAACTTTCAGCTCCAGGTTAAGCGGTGCCGGTAGCCGTTCCTCCTCAACAACAAACTTACCGATAATCTGACCATGATAAGTTTTAGGGTCGCTTGAGAGTTTTAGCTGTTCGGTAATGTTAATCTGGTCTGCTACGGCATTAGTGCAGGTGAGAGTGATAATCGAGTTATCGGCTTCCGAAGAGCAGCTTTCGTTTATACGCGGGATAACCTCCTTCAGATTCTCGGCGACACGAATATCATTCAACATAGACGCAAACTCAGGATCTCGCTGCCGGAATATCTCGGTCAACTCAATAGCTCCCGCCTGACACTTTGCCAACGATTTCGCGCTAAAGAAATACGGACTCGAATAACCTCTTTCATCAAGAATTTTCTCTTCCGACTTTTTTACAACAGGCGGCAACTGGAACAGGTCGCCGACAAACAACATTTGAGTACCGCCAAAGGGTAGATTACGAGACCTACCGTTCAGCCGGAGAAACGCATCCATAGCGTCAATCATATCAGCACGAACCATTGAGATTTCATCCACTATCAGCAGATCCAGACAAGTATACAGCCGCCTGTCCTTAACCCGTTTGATGTCGCTATCGTAAACAATTCTCGGTGGTAGCTGAAAATATGAATGCAGAGTGACACCTTGAACATTGAGAGCAGCCACGCCGGTGGGAGCGACAACAACGATGTTGTTCTTATATGAATGCCGCAGATACTGGATCAACGTAGATTTACCCGTTCCGGCTTTGCCGTTGACAAATACAAGCTGACAACCGGATTCCAGCAGTCCTTTTACTTCCAGATATTCATCGGTAACGGTGATGCCTTCAAGCGGATCTGTCTGTCTGGCTGATGTTGGTACTACGGGGCGTTTTATGGTGGCTTTCCTGTTAAGGTCGCCTATGTAAAATGTTCTGGCTCCGGGCTGTTGTTTAAAATCATCAAGTAAACTCATTGTAATACCTATTGTTCCTGTTGAAATTGTATTGTTTGTACTATAGCGGTGATTCTGGTGTTGATAGCCTTGAAACCGCTGTTATCAGGCTATACGGGGTTGCTATAGGTTGATACGGATGTGCTCTGCTGTTGTCATTGCCTCCATGCATTTATCAACGTTTGTTTGACGTAATAGCCGCATTGTCAGGTATTACGCTGTTATGCTGCCAGAGTGGGCCGCAGAATAATATAATAGGGAAATAATATTCCTTGGGTAAAAATAAGTAAGGCCCCATTGACCTACTGATCGCCGGGGCCACCACATCAGATACCAACAACTTTCCGCAAAGACATTTTCCATCGGACTTTGGAGCGATCCTTCAGGCTGTCGTATAGTAGTCTGATATTAGCGTCACTCTGAAAGTCACGAATATATTTAACAGCAGCTTTATCAGCCGGATTTGTTACGTCAACCCTGTCGTCGATATCATCCATTTTACCAAACCAGATCGTATCAGTAACATAAGGCTCAAGGGTGTCGTAGAGGGTGATAGCTTCCCGGTATCCCTCAAGCATCGGCTCCGCACTCACGCTGGTCTGATAACCGGCATCAAAAGCATGTTTTAGTGCAGCGATTCGCGCCTGGGGGTTTGGGGCGCCCGGCTCCCAAAATTTGCAGACATCTTCGTTTAAGCTGCCAATGGTAAACCGGAAAAGAATCTGATCCTTATAATCGTTCGAAGAGTCGCATATTGACTGAATACAGTTTAATCGAGGTTTTGACACGATCAGCACACTATTTCCGGCTTCTAGGATGTTTTTGAGGGTAGTCATATATGCTATCAAGTTATTGTCATTAACGTCATGCATACTGGGGAACATCACAATACCGTCAGCTTTTTCGCTGATATCAAGTTTTGAATGATGTACCTTTTCATGTACCCACTGCGCTCTATCAGAGATTCCGCCAAACTGGAGCGCAATATCGCGCCCGTAGCAATATTTACAGATATTTTGGCAGCCGGTGCCGATGTTGTAGCTGTAAGGTGCCCATTCACCAACACGTGAGCCTGGTGTTGCTTCGTTAAATTTGTTCATTTCTTACCTCGCATAATTTGTAGTCAGGGAGGGAAATTACTCTCCCTCCCCTTGATTGTTTCAGTCTCTTGTCCATCTAACGGATGGCACTTTTTTTACCTGTATTACTGGTGCTATGCAGTCAGGTGCTGTTGGCGCATCTTGATCTTCCAGGGCGGCTTTTTCAGCGATTTCGCCCCAGTTAATACGGCTTGTTTTCTTCGGTTGATCTGCAACAGGAGTTTCAGTTGCCGTCACCTCAACTGCGCCACCCACCAGATCAAGGTAACCTTGGTGCGTCTCTTCGTCAGTTTTGACCAGTACGCCCTGTAACTCACGACCACTCACTACTAAAGCCCCATCAGTTGTATTTGCAGCGTCAACGCGAGTTGTGGGGTGTGGTAGGGTTTCTTCAGGCTCAGGCTGTTCCTGAAGGCCGTACTGTGCCTTCAGTGTATCGAGCTCTCTTCTGGATATAAGTACTTGAGCATAACCTTTTAGCGGTTTTGTCTTGATGCCCAATGAATGAAGCCTCTTGCCAATTTTTTGCGGTAAAAGCTTAAAACCCTCCGACTTATGCTCATTGACAAGCTGCCGGATTTCTTCAACTGGAATAGGTGCCGATTCACTACCATCAAACTTGGCCAGTTCTGTAATAGCTGCAACAATCTGCCCCTCAGTAGTATCCTTGAGGTCATCTGTCTTTTGCCCTGACATTTCAAGCAGTACACGATTCATTTGCTCGACGGTTGCCGGAGCAATCGTAGTTGCCAGCTGAATCAGCGGCTCGCTGATCTCCCAAAGTCTGCCGGTAATGCCAGGAATCGGTTTTACCTTTGGAAAAGGTCTACCCATCTGTCTGGCACGCCATGCGGTAACGCGCTCTTTGAGCTGTATTCCCATTGATGGAATGAGGTTTTCGTACTGGTCGGGCTTGTTGGCAATAGGAACAGTAAGGCAACGACTTTCCAGAATAGAGTCAGCCGGTTCATTGGTTGCGATTATTGTGCTGCCGTAGACATCGAAATATGTCTGATCGGCAAAGGGGCCTTTGTCCGGGTTCATTACCCTTACGACCTGAGATCCTTTTTCAAAGCGGCCAAGGGCAATGTCAAGGCTGTCACCCTTCTCTAGTGACTTCATCAACTTGCTGACATCAAGAAAAAGGGTTGCCTGTAGATTCTGCGAAAAACGGACAATATTGGCAGAACGGATATCGGTCAGGTGTATGCCACGATAGCAAATTGACAGGAACGTCTTGGCCGTGCGGCTCTTGCCTCTCTGGGCAACGGCGTAGAAGTAGATTATTGGTATGTAGCGGACGTCCTGGTGATCCTGCATATATGACAGGAAAACAGCGAAAATTATGATCGGCCAGACGTCTTCGTCAAGGTACGAGAACCTTTTGAAGAAAGTCAGCATATCATTATAGAGTTGCTGATCATTGGTGTCGTTGATCAGGCGCATTACGTTTGATGCACTGACCAGCTGGAACTTTATGTGTTTTGCTTCCGGCGGATAGAAGGTTGTGCCATCAGTATCGGCCCAGGACTCCATAAGCTCAAGCCCGTTTCCGTTTTTTACGAGAAACATGATTTTCCCGTTGTCATCGAGCACCAGGTCAACAAGTCCATCGAAGCGTGCCGTCATGTATTTCGGCCCGAACTCTCCGGAATCATCTGTTTCTGGTGTTAACGGTGAAACCATGTTTTTGATTTCATTGTTGATTGCCGGTTTGGTTACGCCAATTACCTTGGCAAGCTTGGCGCAGTAGAGCTCGCGTTTTACCGGCGACTGCTCTTTAGCGATTGTAGGCAGGATGTCTTGATAAGTATCAATGGTAGCGGCGTTTATCCGATCATCCAGGCTTTGTACTGCTGCCTGCTGCTGATTTGATGCATTTTCTGTTGTTTGATTATTTTGCTGCATATATGTACCTCATAAACATTACCCTCTGTAAGGGTCGTAATAGTTGGCATTGCCATTTCCTTTCATTATCGTTTTGGTTTCCCCGCCCGCAGAGTGGCCAGGCGGGGTATTAAACTGCACCTTTATCTTTAGATACTCTTTGCTGTCTGCTCGATTTTGTTCAGATCGTCGACCAAGCCTTCCAGCATTAGATCATTGCCGAAGCACAATCCGTCCAAGTATTTTATGCACTGATCATTAAAACTTTTTGGTAACGCAGCGTTTGCCGAATCTTGATGGTAGTAATACAAGGCGGTCACAAGACTGCTAATTATTTTATGATTTCTGAATACTATTACTACGTGCTCGTGCACGGTTTCAGAACTTATCTGGTTTTGCCGCTCAACCAATGTAGTGTTCTCCTTTGTTAGCATCTCCGCACACCCAACAAATCCGGATGTTTGGTTTTTTTCGACATTTTTCAACCCTGTACTGCTGATAATTTTTTTTGCCATATGTTCCTCCATCGGATTTATATCCGATTCATTCATGCTGCAGTCACGACGTCAGTTGCCGCATCAGCCAATATCACCACCCGCCGGAGATTTCTCCCAGGCGGGGGAATGCTAAATGTTTATCAATCACCAACAATAAATTTACTCGACAGTGACGGCAATATTCTCAATTGCACTGAAAACACCATGAAGGATATCTTCAGCACAGCACGAGCAAGCTAAGGTCTTTTCCAGGCTTCGCCGTGACATTATGCTGACAGCCTTGATCTGCCGCAGCCTGCCAGTTAGATCGCCAATTTCGGCTTCCAGCCCATCAAGGTATTCGTACAGGCCCGGCTCCTCCTTTGGTTCTGTACTGTCACTTTCATGCCGAGTGCTATATTCATTTTTCATCTGAATTCTCCCATAGGGATCATGCCCTATATCTGTTTATAGCTGCTGCTCCAGATGATTGATCCGGTGCAGCCGATATTCACCACCAGCGATGCTGGGGAACGCTTCATAATTCTGACTGGCGTACTATTGAGCAATACAACTCTGCATATAGCCGTTACGCCAATTTCAAAATGATTATACAGATAACGTGCCAACAAAAATTAGGTAATACATCGTAATTACAGCATAAATACGGGTTTAGGTTGAGCAAAAAGGGGGGTCTGTTTGGCATTCAGGGGGGTCAAAAAAAGTGGATTAGGCAGGGTGCAAAAATTCTAAAAAACCACACAGAATTAGGACAATACGCGTTTTGGCTTGCGAGGTAGGGCTATTTCACGGTGATCTGGGATTTCACATTTACATGCTTCGTTTTTGAATCTTTGAACACCGTTTTCGTCTCGCCAACCGAATCGGCGTTCCGGCGGGACAATTGAGAGGGCAATCTGTTTAAGATCGTCAAAGATGCCAGCGTTCTTATCGTATTCTACTAGCGGTCGGTCGTACCAATTGTATTTATAATAGGTGAAGGCGGCCAGTTTGTCGTGGCGGCATTTGCAGTTACGAGTCTCGATCTGATGTTTCATAAAGGAAGTTGCTAAATGTGCAATGATGGATGCTCTTCCCCAGCGGACCTTGTTTCCAGGCGTATTATATACGGATAATATTTCGTCAATACGTTCTTGAGGCACATCAGCCATTGTTGCATTATTACGCATTCTCGGGGATGGCGGCTGCGGTGTTGATAAACAATAGTGACGATATAGTAGAGTGTCGCGACTGAAGCCAATACTATGCAGCCAGTTTGCAAAGGACTCTGGAGTAACATAGAAGACAATGGCGTTCTTATAATGAATGCTACAACCTCTCTTGCTTTGTAGCTGACCCGAAAGCATTGCCCGCTCCATACGTAAATGAAGCATGACTATATCGCGAGCTACGTCCAAAGAAGTATTCGAATCAAGACACTCTGGCGTTCCATCCCCTTCAGGCCATCTGTCGAACGCTGCAAAACATGCTTCAATGCTGGTCCAGGGTTCAGTTAAGCACAGCGACTCAAGCAATGATGCATCAAGCATCTGCATTTTAGGCAGAGCTATAAACGTAAACTCAGATCCGTCAATTATCATATTGGCTCCACATAGAGGATTCACTATCCTCATGCCATGTATATAAAACAGCTAGTTACGAGACATTGACGCAGATCTTGCTACATTATTGACGCAACAAGCAATCTTTCCATCAGACACAAGCCTTTGATAGCAAAGGATCGAACAGCATTTTCGTTGCTGTAGGTTTATATATCCCTCGGTGATGAAATACAACAGTCTCATCGTTGTATTGAAGAGCAGAGGAACCAACCGGAGGGCGGTAGTGATGGCAACACCGCTACAGACCATTACTGGCACTACAGACAAGAATCATCATCTCGATACCGATATACAGTAACAATAACCACTACAGAACCATCACCACCACCAACAACATAAAATCAAAATAGACGGTGTCTCACTTAAACCAGCGTCATAAACTTACATGCCAACGGGGTTATAGGGTGTTACAGGGTAGGTAGGCTAAAGACAAAGCCCAGGTAGACTCAGTCGGTATGGAGCATGACCTGTCATGCGTATTGTTCGCCGTAGGCGACAGAGCAGAGGGATAGTTGTTCGTAGCAATACTTCGATCTGCGTCAATATCTGCGTCAACAAAAAACAGGCACAAACGATGTAACTCGTAAGTGCCTGTTTTTATTGTGTTAAGTGGTGCCCAGGGACGGAATCGAACCGCCGACACGAGGATTTTCAATCCTCTGCTCTACCGACTGAGCTACCTGGGCAAAAGGACGTTCTTTATACTGTTTAAAGGTCGATTGTGTCAATAGTAAAGTTCACTAGTTCGAGTTTTCCTTCTGTAACTTTATTGGGACGTAGTTGCAGAATGGCTCCTCTTCCATGTAATCACCATACACCGCATCGGCTCTGGCGCGGCAACCGCCGCAGACGTTCAGATACTCACACTGTCCGCATTTTCCTTTGTATGATTTGAAATTGCGCAATTCCTTGAATATCTCGGAATTCTCCCAGAGTTCACGAAAGGGGGTCTGCTTGACGTTACCGGCTGTACGGTGGAAGTAGGAGCATGGCTTGAGATTGCCGAAACAGTCAATCAGGCAGATGGACTGCGCTGCAATACAGCCTTTTCCGCCTCCTGTTGAGAAAGTCAGTGAGCGCCGTTCAAACTTGGTTCCTTCGGCCTTGGCCTTCTGCGGGACTATCCGGTAATAGTGCGGCGCACAGGTCGGACGCATCAGAATGTCGTCTTCTTCTTTCTCCTGCTGGTAGTGCCAGTCGAGAATCTCTTCATAATCTTCTTTTGAGATAAGCTCACTCATTATATCTTCGCCGCGTCCGGTAGGGACGATCATGAACATGTACCAGGCGGTCGCTCCAAATCCCTTGGCAGTTTTGAAGGTTGCGGCAATATCGTTCTGATTGCGCTTGGTAAAGGAAGAGTTGATCAGGAACTTCTGGCCGTTTTTCCGGAAAAGCTCGGCGGCGCGTGCAACACCCTCGAATGACCCGGGGGATTGGCGAAAATTATCGTGTATTTCCGCATTTGAACCATCAAGTGACAGCGAAACCATTTTTATATCGGCACGTTTCATTTTCTGGCAGATTTCATCAGTCACTAAAGAACCGTTGGTCGCCATACACATCCGTAAGCCAAGTGACGTCCCGAATTCTGCCAGCTCAAAAATATCGGGGCGCAGTAGCGGCTCTCCACCGGAAAGGACAACCACCGGCTTTGAAAAGTCTGCAATGTCTTGCAACAGTTTTTTGCCTTCGGCAGTAGAAAAATCTCCTTCTGAGGAGGTAAGGTCAGACGAACAGCGGCAGTGTACACAGTGGAGATTACATTTTTGAGTGGTTTCCCATGCAATCCATTTTGGAATAAATTCTGTACTCATAAATCTCCCATATTTTTGCGATAGTAATAACTTAGGTGCAATGCGTTGTTTCAGGACGTGAAATGCTACCTTAACGGAAACATAAACTCAAGAATATTTCCTTGTTAGCGCTCAGTTACAAAGGAATTGTACAGCTACGACGGTCCAAACAAGAACTTGCAATCAGGGCAGGCGTATAGTAGTATGACGACCCCGCCGCCTATAGCGGCGTTTTACGTATCACTATCCTCTCAAGGAGCGCCATTCATGCTTAGTATCATCCGCAAACAGAAGGAATCAATCATCATCAAAATAGTGTTCGTTCTCATCGTCCTTTCTTTTGTAGGCACCATTTTTCTGGTGTGGGGGAGAGGGAGCGACGGCATGGGTGGTGGCAAAGGGGGATACGCGGCTACGGTGAACGGTACGCGTATTTCTCTTGAAGAGTACCAGAGCGCCTACCAACGTATCAGAAATATGTATCAACAGATTTATGGGCAGTCGATACCACCTGAAATGGAAAAAACGCTCGGCCTGAAAAAAGTGGCTCTTGATGGCCTCATTGACAATCTGCTTGCAATGAAAGAAGCAAGGTCGCTCGGGATAAAGGCATCAAAAGATGATGTTGCGGCTGCGATTGAAGCGATGCCGATGTTCCAGAAAGATGGTAAATTCAATTTTGACCAGTACCAGCAGCTGTTACGCTCTAACCGCATGACGGCGAAGGATTATGAGGAAGGACAAGAAGCAGAGGTTATTCTGAAAAAAGTGCGTCAGACAATAAAGGACAAGGTGGTTGTTTCAGATGCTGATGCTTTGACCCAGTTTAAAAAGGAAAATGACAAGCTTGAGTTGGAATATGTTGCATATGCGCCATCTGATATTATCGCAGAGGTGAAATTAAGCGATGCCGATTTGAATGACTACCTGCAGAAAAATGCCAATGACTTTAAAACGGCCGAGAAAGTTGCGCTTTCGTATGTTCTGCTTGACTCATCCTCTCTGACGGCAAACACCACGGTATCAGAAGATGAGATACAGACATACTATCAAAAAAATATTGACCGCTGGCAGAGCAAAGATGGCATTCTGCCTCTGACTGAGGTAAAGGAGAAGGTCAAGGCTGAAGCTCTCAAGCAGAAAGGAGCCAAACAGGCATACGAGCTGGCTGCTGATACGCTGTACAAAAATATCAAGTCAGGCGACCTGAATCTGATTGCTCAGACGCTGAAGCAGAAAGTTCAGGAAACACCTCTGTTCACAGCAAATGCACCTGCTGCCTCTTTAGCGGGCGAAGCGGCAGTAATCAAAAAAGCTCTTGAACTTAAAGAAGGAGAGATTGGTGGGCCGGTTGAAACGTCGAAAGGAATTTATATCCTCAAGGCAAAAGAGCGTAAAGCTTCGACTGTTCCGCCATTGGCCCAAATAAAAGGGGCTGTTGAGGAAAAAGCAAAAGCGGCAAAAGCGATTGAACTGGCAAAGACAAAAGCGGAAGATGCCGCAAAGCAGCTGGCGGCTAAAGCAACGCTCAAGACGCAGTCTACCGGAAGTTTTGGTTACTCTGCAAAGGGAGATATTCCTGCTGTCGGCGCGTCGCCAGAAATAGTGGAGGCGGTTTTCAAGCTTTCCGCAGGTCAGGCGCCTGGTACACCGTTCAAATTCGGGAACCGCTGGCTTGCTGTCCGCGTCAAGAACCGGACTGAGGCACCGAAGGCCCAGTTTGATGCAACCAAGGAAGAGCTGAAAAAGAGTATGCTCCCCAAAAAGCAGGAAGATGCCGTGATTGAATGGGTCAAAGGGCTGCGGGAAAAAGCAAAGATCGAAATTAATCAGGCTATTATTAGCGATAAATAGTTTCCGGATGGAAACTCTCACAGGAGACCAGCTATGTCGAACCTTGTAAAGCAAACGGATTTTCCCGGTTTAAAGCTGATAGCACGAGGTAAAGTGCGCGATATTTATGATCTGGGTGAAACCCTTTTGATGGTGACGTCCGACCGGATGTCCGCTTTCGACGTGATAATGAATGAGCCGATTCCTGACAAAGGTTTCGTGCTCACGCAGATATCGGTCTTCTGGTTCCGACAGATGGAAGATATCGTGCCGAATCATATCATCTCCGTCGATGTTGCCGATTACCCTGCTGAATGCCAGCCCTATTCGGACATTCTGAAAGGTCGCTCAATGCTTGTCAAAAAGGCGGCTCCACTTCCGGTTGAATGTATTGTACGCGGCTATATTTCCGGTTCCGGCTGGAAGGACTATAAAGCTACCGGCATGATCAGCGGTATTCAGCTGCCCACCGGCCTGAAAGAGTCTGACCGTCTGTCTGCGCCGATCTTCACCCCGTCAACAAAGGCTGAACTTGGCACTCATGATGAAACCATCTCCTTCGAAAAAATGGTGGAGCAGTGTGGTCGCGATCTGGCGGAGCAGGCCCGCGACTATACCTTGAAAATCTACGCCCGCGCCCATGAGCTGGCCGATAAAAAGGGTATTATAATCGCTGATACCAAGTTTGAATTCGGTGTGTATGACGGCAAACTGATTATTATTGACGAGTGCCTGACTCCCGATTCAAGCCGTTTCTGGCTGAAAGAGGCGTATCAGCCGGGTGGTCCGCAGCCAAGTTTTGACAAGCAGTTCCTGCGGGATTATCTTGAGACTCTTGACTGGGGGAAGGTTGCTCCGGCACCGGCATTGCCGCAGGAAATTCTGGAGAAGACGGCAGACAAGTATCGCGAGGCATTGCAGAGGATAGCCGGAATTACCGTCTAATACCAATTTCAGATCCTTCGTTGGCTCCTCTTCGGCTGCTCAACGTGCTGACTGCACGCTTCGCATCCTCGATCCTCACCGCCTTGATATCATCCTTGATCTGGAATTGGGATAATGTGCAGATGACATAGTCTATTCATGAGGCGGAGAGTATCCGTCTCTTTTTTTGCCCGGTGACTTGACTACGCTAAATGATACGGTAAAAGGTATCTGTCAGTTTGTATACATCACTATATGAGGGAGCTTGGAAATGAAACTGGAACAGATCAAGGAAATTGCAAAGGAACACGGCATCAAGGCTGGAAAAATGAAAAAGGCTGAGATCGTGCGTGCAATTCAGCTTGCCGAAGGTAACGAAATCTGTTTTGAAACAGGTAAGGCGTCAGAATGCGGGCAGGAGGAGTGCCTCTGGCGAACCGACTGTGTATGATGGCACTGCTCGATTCCAGGCGGTGGCGATATGAGAGCAGCCACCAGCCACGTTTCAGTTGTAGCGACATCACTCAACAGCTTTATGCTCTATGCTTTTTTTGAAGCCGGCCGCTTTTTAGGTTTCGGCTTTTCCTTTTGTTCCTTTAACCGGTCTGCCATGTCCTGAAGCCGGGCATCTACCAGCTGATAAACAGTCCCTTTGGGATACTTTCCGTTTTTACCCCGTTGTCCCGCCTCGGTTCCCGTAAGAATTTCGATACCCTGCTCGATGGTTTCAACACTCCAGATATGGAACTGACCTGTCTGTACCGCCTGGATAACCTCTTCGTGCAGCATGAGATGACGTTCGTTTGACTTTGGAATCATAACTCCCTGTTCGCCGGTGAGCCCCTGGGCACGGCAGACAGCAAAGAATCCCTCAATTTTGTAATTGACGCCGCCAATTGCCTGAACTTTGCCGCGCTGGTTAACACTGCCGGTCACCGCAATTCCCTGTTTGATCGCAACCCCTGACAAAGCTGACAGCAGCGCATATAACTCGGTCGATGAAGCGCTGTCCCCTTCGATGCCATCGTAGGACTGTTCGAAACAGATGGAAGCCGACAGCGAGAGCGGACGATCGGCAGCAAAGGTCCCCCCCAGATAGCCGGTCAAAATCAGTACTCCTTTGTCATGAATCGGCCCCGAAAGTTTCACCTCGCGCTCGATGTTAACCATTCCCGCCTGTCCGGCATACACAGTTGCGGTGATACGCGTTGGCCGGCCAAAGGTATGATCGCCGAGGCCGATGACCGAAAGGCCGTTAATCTGACCGGCAACAGCACCTGAGGTATCAACCATGATGGTGCCATCTTCGTACAGCTCCTGCATCCGTTCTTCAATGCGGTTGATGCGGTACAGGTTTTCCCCGATAGCGGTACGGACATCATCATCGTTAATGATAGTACGCCCGGCCTTGCTGGCCCAAAAACTGATTTCACGGATCAGGTCGGAGAGCTCCATAAATTGTGACGAAAGTTTGTCCTGATCATCAGCCATGCGTGCGGCATGCTCCATTAGTGCCGCAACGCCGCTCTTGTGGAACGGTAGCAACCCTTCAGAGCGACAGTGGCTGGCAACAAACAGTGAATAGTCGTGCAGAATTTCCGGAGTGCGGGCGATACGGCGGTCAAATTCGGCTTTTACCTTAAAAAATTTGCGGTAATCGGGGTCAAGATGAAACAAGAGGTAATAAATATCAGGAGTGCCGATCAGCACAATCTTGGCACGCATCTGCACCGGCTCCGGTTTGAGCGACACCATGGTCATGAACCGGTACTGCTCGAGGACATCGTCGATTCTGATCTCATTGTTACGTATACAGCGCTTCAGAGAGTCCCAGACAAAGGGGTTGATCAGTACTTCTCGGGCGTCGATCACCAGGTACCCGCCGTTGGCCCGATGCAGCGCACCGGCGCTGATCATGGTGAAATCAGTTACCGCCATTCCGCCGTACTGCACGACATGTTCAATTCTCCCGAACAGGTTGTTGTAGGTCGGGTTTGATTCGAACACCACCGGTGCGCCGTCGGTATCCTTGTTGTTGACCAGTACGTTGATCTGATACCGCTCGAAAGACGGCTCCTGACGAGGCATCTTGATGCCGGGGATCTGCGGCTGAGTGGATTGCGGCTTAAAATCATCAAGTGTATTTACGATATCTTCCTGAACAGAGTCCAGATACGCGATGACCTTTTCACGTTCGGCATATTTTTCTCTCAATGGATCAAGCCGGTGTCCGAGACAGGACATTCCGAGCGCACGGTCGGCCTCTGCCAGTGCGTCTTTGGTTATCTTATCCTGCTCACGTACCTGATTCAGTACGTCATTAAGCCGTTCAGTCAATTCTTTACCCTGTTTTTCCAGCTTCAGGCGTTTCTTGTCAGTAAGGGCGTCGTACTCTTCCTGCGTATAATTGCGCCCCGCTTTCTGGGGAACGATCACCAGGCCGGAAACGGTTCTCTGCAGTGAAAAGCTGAGTGTTTCCGCCTTCTTCTCTAACTCCTGAAAAAGATTGTTTGTCGTTGATTGATAATTTTCCAGCAGTTCTGCACGCCTGCTCGTGTATTCATTGCTCTCCAACGCCTTCGGGATGTCTTTGCGAAATGCTTCAATCAATTTTTTCATGTCTGCGGCAAGTTCGCACCCCTTCCCGGCGGGAAGATCAAGCGAGATGGCAGAATTGGCATCCTTGAAATTATTGACATATACCCAGTCATTGGGCTGTGGCTCCGACTGGGCGCGTTTTTTGAGAATATTGGCGATGGTGGTAGTGCGGCCGGTGCCGGTTTCGCCTGATATGTACAGGTTAAAGCCGGGGCCATCCACACCAAGGCCGAAGTCAATCGAGCGCAGAGCGCGCATCTGGCCAATGGCACCGGTGAAGTCGGGAAGTTCTGCGGTCGTCTCAAAGTCAAACAGATCCGGGTCGCAACTCCAGCGCAGCTTATCGACGGGAATACGGCAAAGTTCTGACATTACGGGCTCCTTTGGAAAAATTCAGACCGGTATTGTGTGAAGTGGACGCGAATAAGTCAAGCTGAAAGCACGCCAAGTGCTTTTGACACAGCTCTGCGAACATCATCACGCTTCGGGAGGTAGCTCGCCAGTTCCGGAATATAGCCGCGAGAGAGCAGAATTTTCCGGGAGGTGCTGCTGGTAAGATCGTAGACCCATGATATCTGCAGCACAATGAAATCATTGACGCAGGAAACGGTATCGAGGTGGACAACAATTCCAGAATCAAGCGCGGCAACACAGTTTTCAGAAACCGAATCGGGACGGTCGGGCATACCGAGAGTCGCCGCTGAAGCGCGCTGCTTGGGCGGTTGCGCCAGTAGTTCGGTAAATACGCGCCAGATATCGATTTTGTCGGCATCTCGGATCAGATTGATAAATGTTCTCGTCGGTGATTTTACCGCAGCAGGTGGCGTGAGCAGATTGTGAAAACGGATTGCCTCTTCAATCATCAGCTGTTCTGCCTGATCGCTGCCGGCGAGTATGCGCTCCTCCCTGATGACATCAATTGCCAGTCGGGCATGGTTGTCCGAATCGCTGTCGCGAAAGGTGCGCCAGCGCCGATACTGGGGAAAACGTCCGACGTCGTGCAGCAGGGCAATGGCGGAGGCGATGCGGGATTCCCCTGGAGAAAGGTGTTCCCCCTCGCAGAGCAGAGCCATCGCCTCGCACACTTTGCCGGTGTGCTCGATTTTAAGCTGGATATTATTTTTGCCTTCTTCGTCAGTAGTCAGAAATGGTTCGACATAACGGTCGAACCAGTGGATGAGAGTGTCGAGGTGGGATTGTTCCATTCCGTTGAGCGCCTTCGTCCAGATTGAAATTGTGCTGGTTTTGCAGAGTTTTAGTTACATAGCATGACATTCTCCCCCGGTCAAATAGCATCCCACAAGTGCCCTTCAGGATTGACACTGTCTAAATGAATACTCTAACTGTTATGAGTGAGGCAAAATATCTCTGAGTAATTCCAATTCCAAATCAAAAATGTCTTCTTTGTTCGCTTGTCTTCGGCTCCTCAACGTACTGATTGTACGCTTTCGTCGCCTCAATCCTCGCCGCCTTGAATCCATCTTTGATTTACAATTGGAATAAGCCACTCAAAAATGTGTTGATGGTTTTCGGCAAATATGCTACATCATAACCAAATTAGCTAAATTAACCGAAATAGGTGGTTTTATGAGATGTTCCGCAGCGACAGAGGTTAAAAATCATTTTGGACAGATATTGGATATAACCCGTACAGAGCCTGTAACAGTTGAGAAGCAGGGAAGACCGGTAGCGGTTATTCTCTCTTTTGAGGAGTACCATCGACTGGCAAAGCTTGATGACAGTTACTGGGGAGAACGTGCCGTCAAGGCACTTGCAGGTGGGTTTATGGAAGATGATGAGGTGAAAAACCTTCTGGAAGGAAAGCTGAATGTTGAAACTCCAGCTTAGTAGAGAATCCGGTAAATTTTTGGATATCCTCCCGCCAAAACAGTTCCACCAAGTGGTAAAGAAGATTTTTTCGCTTTTGACTGACCCTCGCCCAAATGACACCAAAGAACTAAAGGGGTATCCGTTTTTGAGGTGCGATATCGGTGAGTACCGAATTGTGTACGATGTCTCTGAGGAAGTATTGAGGGTGATTGTTGTTGGTAAGCGTAATGATGATGAGGTGTACAAAGGATTGAAGTAGATTTTTTTGAGATTGACAATATAATCAGGTAGATTCAACTCACTCTAGAACAACCTCCGGACAGTTTATTAGTGTCTGTCAAACCGCCAAATTTCCGCGTAAAATTGATTTTATCCCCATAATACTGTACCCTGCCGCGAAGTCAATCAATCCCGCGAGGAACCCGATGCAGCTTTCGCAACAAAATGAACTTGACAAAAATATTGCTGAATTACGTATTAATCAACTACGCCAGCTCATAACTCACCACAATCGTCTCTACTATGGCCATACACCGCCTCAACCTGAAATAGAAGACTTTGAATATGATGAACTATTTAAGGAATTGCAGGAACTTGAAACAATGTTTCCAGAGTTTCAGACCCCTAAGAGTCCAACTCAAACAGTCGGATGGCAACCATCGGAAGGGTTTAAAAAAGTCATTCATTCAGTTCCAATGCTGTCGATTGAAAATAAATCTGCTGCAAAGCTCATTACTGAAGTCAGAGGAATCATCAAGGAACTAAAAGATGAATCCAAGGATATTGATATTGTAGCCGAGCCCAAAATAGACGGCCTTTCCTGTTCAATTCGGTACGAGAAACATCAAATGGTACGTGCGGCAACTAGAGGCGATGGTTTCGAAGGTGAGGATGTTACTGAAAACGTTAGATCAATCCCAGAGGTTCCAAAAACTCTGCCATCCGATGCTCCAGAGATAGTAGAGATTCGTGGTGAAGTGTACATGTCGAATTCAGACTTCAAGCAATTTGTCTTACGACAGAATGAAATAGGTGCGTCTCCTCCTCAAAACCCGCGCAACGCCGCTGCAGGGAGTTTGCGCCAGCTTGATGCTACTGTTACTGCATCACGCCCACTCCGTTTTTTTGCTTATGCGTGGGGAGAGCTATCTTCGCCTTTTGCAGAGAGTCAATGGGATGCCTTACATACCTTGCGTCGATGGGGATTTAAGGTGTGTGATAAAATCCGGTTGATGCATTCACTGGATGAGCTGAATGCATATTTTGAGGAGATGCAGGAATGTCGTGAAGATCTTGATTTTACTATCGATGGAATTGTTTACAAACTGAACAGCCTTTCGCTTCAAGACCGAGTTAGACAAATTGGTCGTGCTCCACGCTGGGCTGCAGCACAAAAATTTCCTCCGGTAAAACGGGAAACGGTCCTGCTGAAAATTTCAATTTCTGTTGGTCGTACAGGTGCCCTTACTCCTGTTGCGGAGCTAGAGCCGGTTCGCCTTCTTGGCACAACTGTTTCAAACGCGACATTACATAATCAGGATGAAGTTGAGTGCAAAGATTTCAGAATTGGAGACACTGTCATTGTGCAGCGTGCGGGGGATGTTATTCCGCAAGTGGTTTCTGTTGTCATAAATAAACGGCCTCCAGACTGTTCCCCTTTTGTTTTTCCGTCGTTTTGCCCGGCTTGCGGCAGCAAGGCAGTTCGAGAACCAAGAGAAGCTGTTTGGAAATGCACTGGTGGTCTTACGTGTCCTGCACAAGCTTTGGAACGCCTGAAACATTTTGTTTCTCGTGATGCTTTTAATATTGAAGGACTAGGAGAAAAAAATATCGAGTTGTTTTACGACAAAGGACTGATAACTTCTCCTGTAGATATATTCCTGCTTGAAGAGCGTCTTTCACCACCAACGCTTTGGCAGCAGTTGACAAGTTACATACCATTGCAAGAATGGGATGGATGGGGAGAACTTTCTGCCAATAATCTTTTCAAGGCGGTTCGAGCAAGAAAAATGATACCGCTTGATCGATTTATCTATTCGCTGGGTATTCCGCAAGTTGGTGAAATTACCGCTAAGTTACTTGCGCACAACTATATTAGTTTTGATAACTGGCAAGATACAATGTGCCGGGCGGTTGCCAAAGACTCAGAGCAGTATCAACAATTAATTTCAATAAGTGGTGTAGGGACTGTCGTTGCGGACGAGATTCTAAGTTTTTTTGCAGAAGGACATAATCTCCAAGTCCTTAATTCGCTGAGACAACACCTCACAGTTGAAGATTATTCCAAGCCGGTTATGATGACTTCAACCATTTCCGGAAAGATTGTCGTATTTACCGGAGAATTGGAAAAACGCAGCCGTAAGGAAGCAAAAATTGAGGCTGAAAAATTAGGGGCAAAGGTTGCTAGTGATGTTTCAGCGAAAACCGATTACCTGGTTGCTGGGGCAGATCCAGGTTCTAAGCTTCGCAAAGCAGAAGCATTAGAGGTTACAGTATTATCTGAAATCGAGTGGGAGCGCTTGATCAATGAAAAATAAACAACAGGAGACATTATCGACAAGAAGAGCGGAAAGAACCACAAAATTAATTGCCAGTTTTGTGGGAGGTTTTGCTGAAGGCTGGTATATGGCATTGAAAGAAAGCTTCAAGATGGAGCTTGACATAAAATACACTGAGCGGAAAAAAAATAAAATCTCATATTATGAATGGACCCAAGGCCCCTATTTTTGTTTTTCAGAGGGGCAGCTTTTTTTCGATACAAAAGAGGCCTATGTATATTGGCAATCTGCGCTAAGTAACGTCAACCTAGCATGTCAAATAATTGCAGCGAAACCAGATAGTTTCATAAAAACTAGCGATGATGTAACTGGAAAAATTGAGTACCAAGTTTTAGAGGGATATGTACAATTCTTATTGTATAAACCGACTGAAGAACGAACCTGCCTCACTCCATTTATAGGCTATAAACTGTCTCAAAATAAATTTGTCAATTTTCTAAAAACCGGAGAACTGTGAGCGGGGGTTGTTATGGAAGAGCGAGTATTTTTTGTGCAAGGTTCGGCACAAGAGCCTTATAAAGTTTCCTTTCAAAAAAATAATAACAATCTGACTGCATACTGTACCTGCCCGGCGGGAGAAAATGGTCAGTACTGCAAGCACCGCCTTAATATCCTTGGTGGGACAACTGATGGCCTGGTTAGTGAAAATATTCATGATGTGGAAACTGTAATCAGTTGGTTATCAGGTACTGATTTAGAAATTGCTTTAAATGAATTTAAGTTTGCTGAATACCAATTTGACAATGCAAAGCGCAAACTTGCTGAAGCAAAAAAACGACTTTCAAAAAGTATTCGTTTTTAGAAGCCGGGACACTGACCCGTTTCAGTCGCGGTGATGCCAGAAAACTTGTGGAGAGCCAGGGGGGCAATGTGGTAGGATCCGTGTCTCGAAAGACTGATTATGTCGTGGCGGGTGATGAGGCGGGCAGCAAACGCGCCAAAGCCGGGGAGCTTGGCGTCACTGTTCTGGGGGAGGATGCATTTTTGGAACTGCTTGCGCCCGACCGAAAGGAGACTTGATGGATAAAGTTGCCATGATGATAAAAGCCCGACGTCTTTTTAAGGATATATGCGATCTTCCCACTATTCCCGCAATCGTATCCAAAGTTGTTGCCCTGCTTGACGATCAGAACTCGGCTCCGGATGAAATTGCAGATCTGATGCTGGTTGATCAGGTACTTGCCGCTCGGGTCATCAGGGTTGTCAACTCCCCGCTGTACCGCACCAGAAATCCGATTCTTTCAGTCAAGCGCGCCTTGATGCTGATCGGCTTCAAAAGCATGCGCGAAATGATCCTGACCAGCTATTTTGTCGAGGGATTCAAAAAAAAGGAGCAGCCCTTCGATATGAAGATGTTCTGGATCCACTCGTTCAGTGTCGGGGCCCTGTCCCGTTATATCGGCCAGCTGGGGGGCTTTCCTGACCTTGAGAAAGCGCATCTGGTCGGGATCGTTCTTGATATCGGGAAGGTTTTTCTGGGGCACTACTGCAAGGATGAATACGGGGAAATGTTGGAGACCATCAAGAACACGAATTGTACCACCCATGAGGCCGAGTATGAATACTTCGGCACCACCCACTGCGAAGTCGGCCTCTGCCTGGCGCAGCGCTGGCACTTCCCTTCCGAATACTGCGATATCATTTCCCACCACCATTTTTCCGAACTGGCCACCGAAGATCCATTTTTGACCGCTATCGTCTCTTTGGCAGATTATTACTGCCTGTCACGCAGTACGCTTGAGGGAATTGCCCAGGTCGGCGCTCCGGGGCGGTCAGAAGAAAACGCATGGCGGGTTTTGAGCGAGTTTGCCCCTGATCTTACGTCCGTAAGCCTGATCCGGTTTCTAGATGATCTGGATGAGGTATATGGCTCTGTCTGCAAGGAAGTGAATTTGCTGTTCAATACCATGACCGTCACATAATCATCCCGGGAGGTACTTCATGTCAGACCAGAAAGATGTCACCTGTGCGAAATGCAGTTCAGTATGGCAGAACCGAGGCACCACCAATTGCTGGAGCGGTGATCCTGCCCAGGCTCCTCCCAAACCGGGCAACTGCCCGTCCGACGCCTATGAAGAGGTGGTGCAGGAATCGTTTAACGAGTATCGGGGGGACAGTGAAGATGCCAAAATTGCCTTTGTCGCCGCACGGGTTGAAGGGCTCTGCTACCAGCCGATGCCGGGGAGTGATGCCGTCAATGCCCGCTGGACGAGGGTAGAAGATACCATTGCCTTTGCCAAGCTGATGGGATACAAAAAAATCGGTATGGCAACCTGTATCGGACTGCTGGACGAGTCGGAGCGACTGACGAAAATCCTCGCTGCCCAGGGATTTGAACCGGTCAGCGTCTGCTGCAAGGCCGGCAGCATCGACAAAATGGAGCTGGGACTTGAGGAATCTGACAAGGTCAGACCGGGCACTTTTGAGCCGGCCTGCAATCCGATTGCGCAGGCGGAAATCTGCAACCGGATGGGGACCGACATGAATATCATTGTCGGTCTCTGTGTTGGCCACGATATGCTGTTCAACAAGCACTCCAAAGCTCCGGTGACAACATTGGTGGTCAAGGATCGCGTCACCGGACACAATCCGGTTGCCGTGCTGTACGGGCAGAATTTTTACTACAAGCGGCTGCAGCGCCCCATGATAATACCGGGCGTTGACGGGTGAAGGCGTTGACCGGTTGACAATTAATGTCTCCCTGATATAAGTGCGGTGTCTCTACACAGGGCTTCTCATGACCACGCCGTTTACGATTCAGACACTGATTAATAAGCTGGCCCGGTTGTAGTGCCGCATCCATTTCAATCTCTGATAATTCGCAAGGGACAGGTGATCACATGGCGGAAAAGAACGGCATCCTACTGGAAAGCGGTACCAACGAGCTTGAAATCGTTGAATTTTGTATCAATGACGGAGAATCTCCGCTGTTTTACGGGGTCAACGTAGCAAAGGTCCGTGAGATCATCCAGAAGCCGGAATTGCGCTCGGTTGTCAATGCATCGCCATTCGTAGCTGGCATGATGACTCTGCGCGACAAGGTGCTCCCGGTAATTGATCTCTGCCAAATTCTTGGGCTGTATCCGGGCAAGGCGCCTGACCGGATTGTGGTGCTGGAGTTCAACCGCGTGGTCATCGGAGTTCTGGTCAACTCGGTGTCCCGCATCTATCGGTTGTCGTGGGAGCAGATTGAGGCACCTCATAAATTAGCGGGCGGGTCATATATCACCGGCCTTGTCAAAATGGAAAACCGCATAATTCTGATACTCGATTTCGAGCGGATCATTGCCGAGATGTTTCAGGAAGGTGCCGTGATAGCGCTGAACGCCGAGGAACTGAGCGCCCATGACGGCACCGGTCGGAAAATTCTGGTTGCGGATGATTCCTCCTTTATCAGGCTGCAGATCTGCTCGTCGCTGCGTGGTGCAAATTATACGGTTGAAGAAGCCACCAACGGCCAGGAAGCGTGGGACTACATAGAACGCACACTGGCTAATGGCACCTTTGATATAGACGCCGTTATCACCGACATAGAGATGCCGCAGATGGACGGGCTCCATCTGGTGACGCTGATCAGGGGGCAAGAAGCGCTGTCCAGGCTGCCGGTCTATGTGTTCAGCTCCCTGGCCTCGGACGACAACATAAAAAAGTGGGAAAAGTTGGCCATCAACGGAGTACTGACGAAACCGGATCTGCCGAAGCTTGTCGGTATTTTAGGGGAGGTTCTTGCCGGGGCCTGAACGACTACAATAACACGGAGAAACGGAGAACACAGAGAAATCAGAGGCTTAATCGTTTAAAACAAAAAGTCCTTGTTCGTGAGCCATGAAAGTTATTATTCCAATTCCAAATCAAAGCACCTTCTTTCGTTGTCCTGTTTTCGGTTCCTCAACGTACTGATTGTACGCCTTCGTCGCCTCAATCCTCGCCGCTTTGAATCCTTTTTTGATTTGAAATCTGCTTGACTTGGCCTAAAACCCTCTGATTTTTCTCCGTGCCCTCCGTCTCTTCGAGTTATTAATCTGTTTTTTTTGTTTATTTGTGCATTCTGCACGCAGCGATAAAGGTTTGGGCTATTTCCGGGTTGCTGCCAAAATGGAGATGGATGTAGGAGGCCAGGCAGTTCCGAGTCCGGAATCCTTCATCCCCCAGCGTTATTTCCTGGCGTGATACACGGTAACTGCGCTCGACCCCTGCCGGCATTGTGCCAGCTTCGGAGTAGTGAAATTCATGCCCCCGAACGATTGATCCACCGCTGCCGACGAGGCAGTCCCGTAGCAACTCGACCTGCCGGTAGCCAAGCGCCTTGCGGTGCGGCAGCATCCGGCAGCGCACCGGGAAAATCCCGACAAAATCCGCTGCTTGCTGATGTTCGGTATCTTCAATCCCCTCGGTCAGATACACAAATCCCCCACATTCCGCATACACCGGTAAATCAGCCTCTACTGCTGCCTGGATTGATTCCTTCATTGCACTGTTTTCTTCAAGCTGTCCTGCGTACAGTTCCGGATATCCTCCTGGCAGATAGATGCCGTGGATACCGTCTGGTAAAGCAGCATCGTGCAGCGGAGAAAAGAAGGCGAGTTCCGCGCCGGCTTCCCGCAACAGGCGCAGGTTGTCCTCATACATGAAGCAGAACGCCGCATCGCGGGCCACGGCGACACAAATCCCCTCCGAACCCCCTTTCATGAAGGGTGTCGATATGCTTTTCTCTCCTTCTTGCAAAGGGGGGCCGGGGAGAATTTGCAGTTCAATCAATCCATCCAGATCCAGGCAGTGTTCTGCCATTTCCGCCAACTGGTTGATAAAGTCAGCCGGCAGCGGATTATCCTCGGCGGTTACCAGTCCGAGGTGGCGGGAAGGAATAGTCAGTGCATCATCGCGGACGATACAGCCAAAACAGCGAACTTCCGGACAATGGGCAGCAAGAGATTCCCTGAGCAGCGCTGCATGGCTGTCGCTGCCGACATTATTGAAGATGACGCCGGCCAGATACACCTCCGGATCGAAACCGGCAAAACCTTTAACCAGAGCGGCAGCACTGGCTGCCATGCCCCGGGCATTAACAACCAGCACGACCGGAGCACCGGTTATGGCAGCAATCTGGGCGCTGCTGCCATCTTTACTGGCAGCTCCTATGCCATCAAAAAGCCCCATGACTCCTTCAATAACGGCTGTTTCCTGACCGGTCAGACAAGTCAGATTGGTCAGAAAGGTCTGACTCACAAATTCAGGAGGGCACATCCAACCATCCAGATTAATTGAAACTGTATCCGTCACCGCCCGGTGATATCCCGGGTCGATGAAATCTGGACCGCACTTGAACGGGGCGACAGTCACACCCCGCCGCGCCAGCGCTGCCATGATAGCAAGACTGACGGTCGTTTTGCCGCTGCCGCTCTGGGGGGCAGAGATCAGGAAGCCGCTATTGCTCATCGTAGTGATCTCCGTGTGCTGCCGTACTGAAAAAATGCAATCAGATGAAACTCCTCTTTATCATACCCTTTCGGGAAGCCGCCAACCGGGCCGATAGCGTGCAGCGTACGCAGCACCTCTTCATCAAGAATTCTGGCTCCGGAGCTCTCCAATTGCTGGATGTTGGTGATTTCACCCCGGCGGTTAAAGGTGATCCGTACCGGTGTTATTCCTTCAATGCCACGCAACGCAGCTTCCTGAGGATACCGCCAGACTCCGTAGACCGCACCCTCAAAGCGGCGCAGGAACGAACCGAACACGATGTCATCGTTACTCAGAAAGCGGGTGTCCCCCTCGGCGACGTCGTTCTCGAATTTGCGCCGGTAACTTTCCTCCAGTTTAGCCATGCGTCCGGCGTCGGGGAAAAGTTGCTGGATGGTTGGCAACTGCTGAACAGCGCGCTGCTTTGGCTTCAGGAGGCTTGCAGTTGAAGAGCCGGGTGCGACCTGTTGAGGCGAAGTCGGTCGTGCTGACTGTTGTGAGTCGTGTGGCGCATCGCCACGCGGGGCACTTTCTTTTGGGACGACAACTCGCTGTTCGGCCCGGCGTTGTGTGTCGGGGTGCTGCCGGGACGGCTGCTTCAGTTCGGGGATTTCCTGCAGATCGATAAATACCGGCTCTTTGGGCGGTTTTACCGCTGCCGGATGAAAATAATAGAGAAGGGCACAGAGTCCCAGATGCAGCAGCAGGGATAGACAGAGCACGTACAAAAACGATTTTTCAATATATCGATCTGACATGGTGTTTGTTTTGATCAGCGCCGCAGAGGTTGAAGGTTCATTTATTTTCCAGGTACCTGAATAGTTTCCTGGAAATATTCGCGATGAGGATTGGCGTCAGGATCGGTTTCTGTCCGGAGATACAAGAGTATTTCTTTGAGGTTTTCCAGAATGTTGTGTTCTCCCTTGGGGAATTCATGCGGATCGAGTTCAAGAGTTACGGTGCTCTGATATTTTGTATTGCGCAGATGGTTAAGAAAACGGGTGAGTGGCAGGATGCCATGTCCCGGAAGCAGGTGCTCACGACCCTGTCCATAATCGGAAAAGTGAATGTTCATAATGCGATCAGAATCGTAACAGATGAAAAAATCATTAATAAAATCGGTCTTCCCGGAACCGATGTGAGTACAGTCGAAAGTCATGTACAGATTATGATCGCGGATGAAATCAACCATTCGCTGGGTGTTGGAGAGAATGTTGGGATTGATTTTCCATTTGCCAACCCACGGCATGTTCTCCATGGTAATAGCCACCTGTCCGTTGAGACCGATCTCGCGCTGATAGTCATGGATGCTGTACAGCCAGCGCCAGAAGCCGATTTCCATGCCCATCCAGGAAGGTGGGTGAAAGTTTACCAGCGGAATATTGCATTCAGCCGCGAGGGCAACTGAAATCTTGATGGAATCGATGGGGCCGCCCCACCCGTCGAGCGCCATGAATGGTGAATGAATGGAATGAATTGTGGCAATTTCCTGGAGTGAGCGCACCAGCTTGACTGCGTTGACTCGCTGGAAGTCCTGGTTGATGATCAATTCAACCCCTTCAAAACCCGCCTCGGTGGCGAGCTCAAAAACCCTCTGCAGCGGCAGGGTAAACAGGCTTCCGGTAGAAAGAGACAAAATCATGGTTTGCTATTCCCTGGTTTCGGAAAAGACAACTTCAACATACCGCTGGATCAACGCAACGGATTCAAGGTTTTTTTTCAGTGCAGCCAGGCTCGCGGCAGTCAGCAGCTCCGGGTTCACAAGGGGTGGTGCCGGTTGCAGCCGGGGATAAGATGCACATTCCCGCATCAACTGTACATCATGCAAGTGGTGCCAGGTGTGTAGCATCCGCTCAGCCATATCGACATCCAGTTCACGCTTTCCCAACAAATCATGTATGCGTGCGCAACTGCCGACCGCCGGACTCTTCTTGATGAGTGCCAGTGCTGATAATGCGGCTGCAAGCGGCTGCATGCCATGCTCGTGCAGTCTGAACTGGCCGCGATCACTGCCGCGCTTTTCCAGCTTCAGTCTTCCCGTCAGGCCGATACCGTTTGGGTATGCCGCCATCTGGCCGAGTAGACGCATCATCGCCGGGTGATTCCTTTTCAGGGCAGCATGCATACCGTAATTGAACTTTTCTGATTCGCCGTTTTCGGGGTGGAGAGAAGCAATATCAGCTAGATGAGCGAGCTGGTTCCCACCGTCGCCGGGCTGCACAGACATGGTTGCGTAGCGGTGCTGGCATTCAGCTTGCGTGCCACACCAGTGAGGGTTGCGGGGGGTTATGATCGGATCAAGCGATAGGCCGGCGGCATCGAATACGGCGTGAAGGGCGTGGCAGAACAGGTTGATATTCTGTCGCTGCGACTCCGCAACATCTCCATGAACGACCAGCATTTGGAGTTGGCTAAAAGGAGAGAATTCATCCCGACCGGCCGGGCCAAGAGCAAAGAGCTTCATCTCCGGAAGCTGGCTGGCAAACAGGCCGCGCTGCTCAGCACTGCGGGTAAAAGCTACGGTGCTGAGTCGCCGGAGAAACGATCCGCTCAGCTGATAGAAAACCGGCGCCGAACGAAAGAGGGTGAAGTGGCGATAGAGCTCTTCATAGAAAGTTGTGGTTACGGTTCTCAGGTCGGTTGCCGAGTTTAGCTGATCGAGTGTGTCCTGCAATTTTTCCAGATGCTGCTGGTGTGCCGAGATAGTGGCTTCAAGTGAGTGGCACGCTTCCGCAAGCACCGTCTCGACGCTGCTGGTATGATCAAAGGCGGCCTGGTCGAGCACCGCCTGCCGATACGTGGCGGCAAAACTCTCGGCTCCCCTCCAGGTGGTTACATCGATACCTTTTGCAGAGAGCAGGATATTCACTGTTTATCCATACAATCGTGGACATTGCGGCAGAGAAAGAGCCGGATGGCCGCTGATGGCGGAGCAGTCAGCAGCGACGTGATAATCATGACGATCATGACCAGCGGCGCACCGATAAACGCAGATGAAGTCACCGGGAATAGCTGTGCGATAAACGGCACGCTATCACCGGCAATCAGCGTGGCAAAGCTTATCAGTAGACCGGCCAGCATGCCGCAGATGACGCCCGGAGCGTTGGCACGAGGCCACCAGATACCGAGCAGAAAAGCAGGAAATATGGTGTTTCCCGCTATTGCAAAGGCAAAGGCGGCGATTTCGGCGATCATTCCCCATGGTTTGAGGGCCAGGGCAAGCACAATGAAAGCCAGAATCAGAAAGAATCCCTTGGCGGCATACACTTTATCCGCCTCAGTTGCGTCAGGACGGATGAGTCGGGGGTAAATATCATGTGAAAATGAGGCAGCGCCGGTCATCAACAGTCCGGCTGTTGTTGAAAACGCGGCGCTCATACCGCCGGCGGCCAGAAGGCCTATCGCCCAGAGGGGAATCCCTCCCAAGCCGGCGCCGGAAAGTACGATCATATCAGCGGCATCAGCACCCGTGTTGAGTGTGAGCCCGTTGCGGGCTTCAAAAAGACGTGCAAGGACACCATATGCCGGCGCCGACCAGTAAATCAGGGAGATGAAAAACAGCCCCCAGACAACCCCCCAGCGCGCATCCTTGATGCCGGGGACCATGTAGAAACGGGAAAGTACGTGCGGTAGTCCGGCGGTACCGAACATGAGGGTAAAGCAGAGCGCCAGCCACTCGAACAAAGTGGTGTCGGCAAACGGTTCCGACCAGTTAAAGTCGAATTGCTGCTGCAGTTCCGTGATGGCCTCTCCGTAGCCGAACTGAGGGAGTATCCAGAAATAGCCGAGCTTGCGGGTCAGCATCATTAACGGCAGGATAAAAGTGCAGATCAGCACAAAATACTGCAGTTTCTGATTGCGGACGACCCCCAGAACGCCTGATACGACAACAAAAGAGACCACCAGAGATGTCCCGATGACAACAGCCGGCATATAGTCTATGCCAAACAACCAGGATACCAGCAGAGCAATACCGCGAAACTGGGCGACGCAATAAATGACTGAGATGACAATGGAAATCAGCGCTGCCAAGGTGCGGGCAGTGTCGGATTCGTAACGGAAACCGACAAAATCCGGGGCGGTGTATTTGCCGAAACGCCGTATTTGCGTGGCCATCAGCACCAGCAGCAATACATAGCCACCGGTCCAGCCCACCACATACGCCATGGCAAAGTAACCCTTTAGATAAAAAATACCAGCCAAACCGAGGAAGCTGGCAGCGCTCATCCAGTTACTGGCAATGCCGGCGCCGATGCCGACCCGTCCGGTATAGCTGCCATTTAAGCCGTATTCCACGGCATGTCTGCTGCGCCCGCGCAATCCGGAAAGAATCAGGAGCGCGAACAAGCCTGCAACAATGAGTATCGGCACAAGTTGTATCATACCGTGAGCCATGCTATTCATCCTCCCCACTGGAAGGGCGTATGCGGAAACGGAGCGAGCCCTCCAGTGATTGCGCCGAATGGCGATCCATCCAGATATTGAACAGTACGCACAGAATAATAAACCAGAGCGGTAGAAACTGCCCGCTCAGCCAGAATTGAATCGGGAGGTTGATAAAGATAAAATCGGTGATTAACAGTTCAGAATAATTGACTTCCAGCAGGTAGGCAAGGATTTGAAAGCCGACAATGGCGACCAGCCAGCCCGCCAGAATAAGTTTGATAACAAGCACTTCCCGCCGCATGGTGGTGCCGTGTGGTCTGAAAAAACTGGGGTCTCTCTGTGTGGACGTTTCTTCCATATCCCCTCCTGCAAATAGTTTCTCACCCGTACTTTTCAGACGGAAACAACCTAGGTTTTCCGGTAATGAACGTAATAAATCGGTTGCCCGTTATCCATGAAACGTCGCATGTATTTGGAAATCGGATATCCATCAAGATAGTGCCGGTACGTATCCGGAACAAGCTTATTTATGAACCCGGATTGCACTGACATGAATTCGGCGACATCGAGGCCGTAATCAACAAAATCGGTTGCGAAATAAAAATCGGCATCAGACACCATAAAGCCGGACAGATACGCGACAAACTCGCTGTTGACCAGTCGTCTTTTCCGGTGTCGCAGCTTTGGCCAGGGGTCGGGGCAGTTGATGATGACCATATGCAGTGACGTTGCCGTTATACATGCAGTGATGAAGCTGCGAGCTTCGGCACGCAGCACCCGAACATTGGTCAGGCCAGCCTTCTCGATTCGCTTGCAGGTTTTGATGCACCCTTTGTTGTAGAAATCAAGGGCGATAAAATTTATGTCAGGGTGCAAAGCGGCCATCTGCACAATAAAATCGCCTACGCCGCACCCTATTTCCAACGCTAGCGGGTTGTTATTGCCAAAAACCGCGCGCCATTCCGGGGCCGGTTCGGCATCCCCCCATGGATGATACACCGGAGAGTTGTTGGGGATCAGCATGAATGGTCCTTTACCTGAAGTCGCGCAACTGTAGCATATCTTGCGATGCGGCGGGAGTGATTTTTCACTGGCATCTGTCATGCCAGGAGCAGGTAGTCAGGTGATCATTGACCATACCGGTCGCCTGTATGAAGGCATAGCATATTGTTGAGCCGACAAAACGGAAGCCCTGGCGCTTCAGATCCTTGCTCAGCGCGTCAGAAAGTGCCGTACGTGCCGGTACGTGAGCCAAGCTATGCCAGGTATTGCGAATCGGCTTTCCGTTTACGAAACTCCACAGATAGCGGTCGAAACTTCCGTAACGGTCTTGTACCTCCAATACGGCACGGGCATTGGTTATTGCGGAAGATATTTTGAGGCGGTTGCGCACGATTGCGGCATTGCCCAACAAGCGCGTGACATCATCATCGGTGAAAGCGGCTACACGCTGCGGATCGAATCCGGCAAACGCACGTCGGTAGCCGTCCCGCTTGCGCAAAATGGTAAGCCACGACAGGCCGGCCTGCGCTCCTTCCAGTGTCAGCATTTCGAACAGTCGGTTATCATCATGGAGCGGCACCCCCCATTCCTGGTCGTGATACTCGCGGTAAAGAGGGTCGGTGCCGCACCATGGACAGCGGCTGTCGGTTACTGTTTCGATCATCACTCCTCCGTCATGAATCCGGTTTGTCTCAGTTGTTGTACAAAACTCTTGCTGCCTAGGCAAGACTCAATATCAATGTGCACAACGCTGTCTTCGCGATGACAACATGGAAATATTAATGGTAGGCTGCTTTACTACAGCGAATATTCGGGTACATTTACGTTATATCCATTTAGCCTTCAGCAGTATCGGCCTTATGCTGAAAGTTGCGTGCAGCGTTATCAGGTGAAACAAGGAACACGAACGTGGGACTACCTCTTCCCAGAACAGTAATTCGGTCACTGGCACTTGGGCTGTTTGCCGCAGCGTGCGGTGTGGTGCTCGCCATCACGCCCGCCGGACTCTGGCTGGAAGAGTCTGCGGGCCTCTGGACGCTTTTCACGCTTCGGGGAAAGGTTTCCCCACCAGGGGGACTTCTGATCGCCTCGATTGACCGCCGAACAGCCGAGCGGCTCGGCTACAATACTGACCCGGTGAAATGGTCACGCTCGGTTCACGCCGGAATGCTGCGATCTGTTGCCCCGTATAGTCCCTCTGTGACGGCATTCGATATGCTTTTCCGCGATCCCCGTGACAGTGCGGGAGATGCTGCACTGGCTCAGGCGATGACCGAGGCAGGCAGTGTGGTGCTGTGCCAAAAACTTGAAGCTGATTCTGATGAAATAGTACCGGCGGTCACGAGATACCATCAGGAACGGCTGTTGCCGAATGTGCAGGCTATTTCGGAAGCGGCGCGGGCATCAGCCCCGTTCCCGCTCCCGAAGGCGTCAAAGCGGGTAAATTATTTCTGGACCTTCAAGGAAGGGGTCGGCGACTACCCGACCCTGCCGGTGGTTACCTATCAGCTTCATGCGTTAGAGGCAATTAACCCTCTGTTTGCACTCATTTCACGCATTCTCCCCGCATCGTCGGAACGTCTGGAGGAGGCGCGTGCTTTGATGCAGTCACGCCGGTTACCCGAAGGGATGCGGATTGTCAGAGAGATTTTCAATGAGAACGCTTCCCTGGGTGAGCTGCTTGTAAGGGAGGTTACACGCGCAGATGGAGCCTATTTCCCCTATCAACAGCGCCTGCTGAAGGGGTTGATCCGGGTGTATGGCGGATCGCCCCGGCAGTATCTGAATTTTTACGGGCCCGTCCGGACGGTTAAAACCATTCCGTATGACACATTGCTGCAGTCTCCGCTTGATCCTTCACTCGCAGCCACGCTGAAACATGTCATTCTTCTTGTCGGGTTGGCGGAAACCATTCCTTCGGAACAGCGCGATGCGTTTTACACCGTTTTCTCTGACAACGGCCTTGATATGCCGGGGGTTGAAATTGCGGCGACCGCAATCGCCAATCTGCTCGACGGGACAGGGGTCACACCACCGCCGTTTTACCTGTTTCTTGGGCTTATTGCGGCGTGGGGAGGCGCGCTTAGCGCCATCTGTTCATCCGTCCGGCCAACGAGGATGATCATGGCGGCAATTCTCCTCGGGTTACTGTATCTGTACGGCGTGTCAGCCTTGTTCAATCAAAACGGTTCCTGGCTTCCGCTGGCGATCCCTCTGCTTGTACAGCTGCCGGTTGTGGTCATTGCAGCCAGCATTCAGTACGCGCTGGAAACGCGCCGTCAACAAAAGGAAATCAGATCTCTATTTATGCAGTACCTGCCGGAGCAGGTCGTTGACGATTTGACCGGAGCCATGAACGGGGTGGCCGTGCAGAACCGGGATGTCTACGCCGTCTGCCTGTATACGGATATCGGTAACTATACCGCGCTTTCCGAATCGCTGCCGCCACTTGAACTTGCCGCGCGCCTGAACAGCTATTTCGGGGTGCTTATCAATCAGATCAAACAACATGGCGGCGTTGTTTCCAATATAGTCGGGGACTCGCTGCTGGCCATGTGGGTAACGGGGAAGGACGACCAAACGTCCAGGGGTGCCGCGTGTGACTGCGCTCTCGACATCCAGCGTTCTCTGGATGAGTTACGTGCAGCAGAAACTCCGCATGCGCTCCCGACCCGTATAGGTCTTCACGTGGGCAAAATCCATCTTGGCCAGGTCGGCGCGGCCGGACACTACGAATACCGGCCGGTTGGAGATATCGTCAACACTGCAACCAGGCTGGAAGGGCTCAACAAGATGGTGGGAACGACAATTCTGGCTTCATCCGAGGTTGTTGTTGGACTGGAGCGATTACCGACCCGCTATCTGGGGCGATTTGTTTTTGTCGGCAAAGGAGCGGCACTCTCAATATATGCCCTGATGCACCATGAAACTTTCCCGACCGACCTTGACGGCTGCTTTCGGGAAGCGCTTGCCGCTTATGCCGACCGGTCGTTCATGGAGGCTGAAGAACTTTTTACCAGGGTGCTTGCTTCGGTGCCGGAAGACGGCCCGAGCACGTTCTACTTGGAAAGCTGCAAAGAGGCTCGTGAAAACCGGCCCGGAGAAGGGTGGAACGGCGAAATCCGCTTGCAATCCAAATAATTCACGTTATAGTTCCCCACAAGTGAGGTCACACTTATGTGGATGAATTTGTCCGTCATGCTTCTGATCTTTGCGACAATGAGCGCCGCACTGCCTGCTCATGGTGAAACAGTCTGCTCACATGTTACGGGCCGGATCGTCGTGCGTGAAGGGCTCGTTGAGGTGCGGCGAAACGGCGTATCTTCATGGGAAACGGGCCGCGCCGAGCAACCGGTCTGTGCCGGTGATACGGTTGCCGCCCGACATGACGGCCGCGCTACAATCCGCCTCGAAAATAATACCATCATCCGTCTTGCCAGCAATTCCGCCATCACGTTCACAGAGGTTGCCACCGGGCGCCCGTCGCTTATTGATATGCTGAAAGGGAGCGCCTATTTCCTTTCGCGCAGGCCCCGGCCGTTCAGCATCAAGACCCCTTTTGCCAATGCCAGTGTTGAGGGTACCGAGTTCCAGATCAGGCTGGACGATCTTCAGGCGGAGGTGAACCTTTTTGAAGGAGCCCTGTCCCTCCGGAATGAAGCCGGTTCGCTCAGGATTGCCGCCGGTGAAACCGGAGTTGCGCGAGCGGGGGCGGCACCGTTTGCCGGCATGAAGGTCCAGCCTGCACATGCGGTCAGCTGGGCGCTTTATTATCCCCCGCTGTTCGATCTGCGGGCTTCTGCCCCTGAAGGCTGGCAACGTCTGATGGAGCTGCTTGCTTCGGGCCGGGACGAAGATGTACGGAGAGCCGTTGCTGAATTCGGATTGGCGCACTCAGACCTGTTGGCAATGCAGTCACTGCTGGCGCTGGTGCAAAACCGTGATAACGATGCGGAAACGCTTGCACAGAGTGCCGTAGACGCGTCACCCGATGGAGCGGCTCCTCTGATGGCCTGTTCTTACGTGCGGCAAAGCCGGGGTGACATCAACGGTGCGCTGGCTGTAGTGGAGGAAATTACCACAAATCACCCCCGGCATGCCGTTGGTCTGGCCCGCTATGCGGAGCTGCTTCTGATCAATGGGGATATCGGCAGGAGTCGAGAGATTGCTGCTCGTGCCATCGAACTGGATCCTCAGGTTGATGCGGTTGCCGGCCTCTCCGGTTTCTCCCTGCTGGCGGAACGCCGTCCGGGAAAGGCCCGTGAGGCCTTTGTGGCTGCGGAAACACGTAACCCGGCAGCGCCTATGCCGCATCTCGGTCTGGGGATCGCCCTCATCGCGCTGCGCGATGTCGCGGCAGGCAGGGAACAGATTGAGATGGCCGTCGCGCTTGATCCGACCAGCAGCCTCCTGCGCAGCTACCTCGGGAAAGCGTATCTTGAAGAAGGAAGGTTCGGAGACGCGGGAAAACAGCTGGAAATGGCCAAGGAGTTTGATCCCAATGACCCGACACCGTTCCTCTATACTGCCTGTCTTAAGCAATCTCTCAACCGCCCGGTTGAAGCGCTTGCAGATGCTGGAGAGTCGATCGCGCGCAATGAAAACCGACTGGTCTATCGCTCTCCCCACCTGCTCGACCAGGACCTTTCGGTCCGCTTGACCAGCCTTGCGCAAGTCTACGGCGACCTGGGCTTCAATAACCTTGCTCTTGCGGAAGCGGCGCGCGGACTGGCGCTTGATCCAGATTCCCCGGCAGGTCACCGCTATCTGTCTGACGGGTATGCGGCGCTACCCCGTCATCAGATGGCGCGGGTCAGTGAACTCCTTCAGTCGCAGCTCCTGAATCCGCTCGCGTCGGATGCGCTGCAGCCGCACCTGCACGAAAGCCGCCTGGGAGTGGCAGAATCCGGGATCAATAACACCCTGGGGTATAACGAATATTCCTCACTGTTCGGCAGGCGCGGCGTTTCTGCCCAGGCAGGGGGGATTGTCGGAAATGACCGGATTTTAGGGGATGAGCTGGTTGTCACCGGGAATCTGCCTCGCGGAACCATAAGCTTTGGTCAGTACCATCAGCAGTCGGAGGGCTTCCGGCCGAACGCCGACTACCGGCAGGATATCTACCGCGTCTTCACTCAGAAAGTTCTGTCATCGCAGACTAGTGTCCAGGCGGAATACCGCTTCCGTACCTTCGATCGCGGCGACCTTGAGGTTCGGTTCGATCCGGCCGACTATCTCACCTCTCGCCGCCAGGACGATACGTCACAGATGTTTCGCCTTGGGGGACGCTATGCTGCGTCAACCGATATCACATATCTTGCGTCACTGATGTACGGCACCAACAGATATGGTGTTGATGACACCGATAACGGCAGTAAAATTTTTGGTTTGAAGACAGATGACGATGAATATTCTGCTGAGCTTCAGCAATTGTACCGACTCCGCTGGCTTCGGCTGGTAAGCGGGATGGGCGTCATGCTGCTGGAACGGCGGGATGAAACGGAACTACCTTCATTTGATGAAACGGGAATGCCGCTGATTGATGAAAGCGGCATGCTGACGCTGTTTTTGAACAAGACAAAACGGAACGCAGAGTATTATTCTGCATACAGCTATGCCACCATAACCCTTTCCAAGAATATGAGTCTGATAGCAGGTCTTGGGGCCAATTTCACAAGAGGGACCGATCGTGACAGGAATCAGCTCAATCCCAAGACGGGACTGGTCTGGAATCCTCTGCCAGGAACAACTCTGCGCGCTGCAACCTTCCGCACACTCAAAAAACCGATGATCGGCGACCAGACTGTTGAGCCGACCAATGTGGCGGGCTTCAACCAACTGTACGATGATTACGAATCGACCAGCTCCTGGCGGTATGGTGTGGGTATTGACCAGAAGATCGGTGACCGGTTGTATGCCGGGGCCGAATATAGCTGGAGAAACCTTTCTGTGCCGGTAACCATGCTGACCATGACCGGTAGCAATGTTCAAATGTTTCCCTGGAAGGAAAAAGCCGCTCGAGGGTACGTGAATGCTGTGCTGTACCCGATGTTGACGGCTATCACCGAATACCGCTACGAACGATTCGAGCGGAGTGCCGGTTCATCCAATATTCCGGAAATTACCACTCAAACTGTTCCGCTTGGCGTTAATCTCCACTCCCTCGGAGGTTTCAGTGCATCGGTGACCGGTACGCTGCATATACAGAAGGGGGTTTTTACTTCGAACACCACCGGCATGGCGTATCCTGGTTCGGACCGCTTCTGGCTCCTTGATGCCTCTTTGTCTTATCGGTTGCCGAAACGGTTTGGAACTGTCAGTTTGGTAGGGAAAAACCTTGCAGACACCGCATTCAACTATCAGGATATGGACCCATGGTCGCCGTCGCTCCTGCCCGGCCGTCAGTTGCTGCTCAACTGCTCCCTCAATCTATAAAGGAGTTGTGTGTCACACAACAAAAAAGGAGGTTTGACATGCTGAAAAAAGTCGCGATGTGTATGGTGGTTGCCGGTGCGTTTCTCTTTGTTGCAGGAAATGTTGTTTGTGCCAAGGATTTTGCGTTTAAAGATCACAACGGGAAAGACAGAAAAATAGTGCTGCACCATGATGGCAAAGGTAAGCTGCTTAAGGCTACGGATGAAAGTGGCAAAGACCTGCCCGAGGTGGCTAACATTGATGACATTGAAATCGAAATTAATTTAAAAAATGTGAATGCCGGTGATCCGAAAAAACCGGTTACTCTTCGGACTGATAAGGGTAAAGGTATGAAATTCAGGGAGTTTTTTAAGGATGATGTAGACTATGCCGGCTCCTATAATCCCACCTGCAGATTCGTGAGCTCCGGCGGCCGGCTGTTTGTGTACTGTTTTAAGTAGGTTCCGCCTGAAGACGGGGAACCGATTTAGCCGGTTTCCCCGTTTGCCGCATGCCGGTCTTTGTCTGCTGCACAACTCCTCATCACGATTCCATTTCACTTCTTTTCTTTCGCCTGTCCACTCGCGCCTCCTTTTGCAAAACAGCTGAAAACCTTTACTTTTAGCTACCCCTGTGATACATGAAAACACTTTTTCTCTACCCACTACGTTTTACATTACTATATTCTAAATGGAGGTAGTTCTGGATGAATCATTTTCAATACAAGGGCGCGGAGCTTTTTGCCGAGGAGGTGCCGCTCAAAGAGATCGCTGCACAGGTTGGCACGCCGTTTTACGCATATTCTCATGCCACTCTGACACGTCACTTCAAGGCTTTTGACGATTCCTTTGCCGGAGTGCCTCATACAATTTGCTATTCAGTTAAAGCAAATTCAACCCAATCGGTGTTGAAAACATTTATCAATCTGGGTGGCGGCGTGGACATCGTCTCCGGTGGTGAACTGTACCGGGCGCTCAAGGCGGGTGTTGACCCGAAAAAGGTCGTGTATTCCGGTGTCGGCAAGAAGGATGACGAAATCGAGTTTGCGCTCACGACCGGCATCCTGATGTTCAATGTGGAATCAGAGCAGGAGCTGACGCGCATTTCCGAAATCGCCACGCGCTGCGGTAAAAATGCGGGAATTGCGATCCGTGTCAATCCTGACGTTGACCCCGGTACCCATCCGTATATCACCACCGGCCTGAAGAACGCCAAGTTCGGCATCACTATCGAACGGGCTCTGCAGGAATATACCCGGGCTATGACCCTGCCCGGCATAGATGTCATCGGTATTGATATGCATATCGGCTCGCAGTTGACCAAGGTCAATCCGTTTGTCGATTCAATCGAAAAACTCAAAATTATGATCGGTACGCTGCGTGCGCAGGGCATTGATCTGAAATATTTTGACTGCGGCGGCGGCTTGGGGATCCAGTATAATGCGGAAGAACCACCCTTGCCATTAGATTACGGCAAGGAAATAGTGGCTGCTACCAAGGATTTGGGAATGCATCTGGTTTTTGAGCCGGGGCGTAATATTGTCGGTAACGCCGGTATTCTTGTGGCTAAAACTCTCTTCACCAAATCCCGCGACGACAAAAACTTCATTATGATCGATGCCGGCATGAACGATCTGGCTCGTCCTGCCCTGTATGATTCCTACCATGGTGTCCAGGCGGTCAACAAGGATCAGGATGGTGTGATTGTGGCTGATATTGTCGGTCCGATCTGCGAATCAGGAGACTTCCTTGCCAAAGGTCGTGAAGTACCCATGTTCAAACAGAACGATCTGGTAGCATTTATGTCCGCCGGGGCGTATGGTTTTGCCATGTCCAGTTCCTACAATAGTCGCCCGCGCGTGGCTGAGGTCATGGTCAAGGGTGACAAGTTTGAGGTGATCCGCGAGCGCGAAACCATCGAAGATCTGATCAAGGGCGAAAAAATAGCGTCTTTCCTGTAGAAATTACGATACGGAGGTAGTTGTTATGTTCAAAGGAAGCATTGTAGCAATCGTAACCCCATTCAGCAATGGTGCGGTTGACGAGAAAAAGCTGCGCGAACTGGTTGATTTCCAGATCGACAACGGCACCGATGCCATCGTTGCCTGCGGCACTACCGGTGAGTCATCCACTCTGGATAACGAAGAGCACCTGAACGTAATCCGGATTGTCTTTGAACAGACAAAAGGTCGTGTTCCGGTCATTGCCGGTACCGGCTCCAACTCCACCGCCGAAGCAATTCATCTGACTCGCGAGGCAAAAGAACTGGGTGTGGCAGGTGTGCTGTTGGTGACTCCGTACTATAATAAGCCGACTCAGGAAGGGCTGTATCGTCACTATACCGCCATTGCCGACGCGGTTGACATCCCGCAGATACTCTACAACGTGCCGGGGCGCACCGGCATCAATTTGCTTCCCGAAACGGTGGCCCGTCTGGCTCCGCACCGGAACATCGTAGCCATCAAAGAGGCTACCGGTTCCCTGCAGCAGGCATCTGAAGTCATGGCGCTGTGCGGCACCCAGATCGACGTCTTTTCCGGCGACGACTTCATTACCTTTCCGATGATGGCGTGCGGCGCCAAAGGAGTTATTTCGGTTTTGGCCAACATTATGCCAAAGGTTGTCGGCGATCTGACCGATGCTTTTTTTGCCGGTGATCTTGCCAAAGCCCGCCAACTGCACCTCGATACACTCAAAATTGGCAACGCCATGTTCATGGAAAGCAACCCGATCCCGGTTAAAACGGCACTGGGACTGATGGGCAAGTGCTCCGACGAGGTCCGCTTGCCGCTCTGCCTGATGAGCGAAGCGAACAAGGCGAAGCTGGCAGCAATCATGAAAGAGTACAAACTGATATAAACTTAATTCGCATAAAGGTCTCACCACTGAGTCACTGAGAACACAGAGGAATAATCAACAAAAGCTTGTTTAGGTCTAGCAAGACGGAATTGTTTTTTGTTTTCTCTGTGTCCTCTGTGACTCCGTGGTGAAAATGGGTTTTCGCCATGATTAAAATAGCTGTTTGCGGTGCTGCTGGTCGTATGGGTCAACGGATTATTGTTGCAGCAAAAGAAGCGGGTTGCACCGTTTCCGGTGCTCTGGAACGTCCCGGTCACGAACTGGTCGGGCAGGATGCCGGACTGATTGCGGGATGCGGAAATCTGGGCGTTGCCATCTCCGATAACCTGAACGATGTGGTTGCCGGATGTGACGTTCTGATTGATTTCACCACTCCCAAGGTGTCGCTCAAGAACCTCGAAGTCTGTGCCCTGAAGAAGAAAGCCATCGTCATCGGTTCCACCGGATTTGCCCCTGAAGAACGGGCTCTGGCTGCTGAACTGGCGAAGGATATTCCGGTGGTGCTGGCCCCCAACATGTCTGTCGGCGTCAACGTCTGCTTCAAAGTTCTGAAAGATGTGGCCAAAACATTAGGCAATGATTTCGACGTGGAGATCGTGGAATTGCATCACAACAAGAAAAAAGATTCACCGTCAGGAACTGCCGTGCGCATGGGCGAGGTCGTTGCTGAAGCGCTGGGACGCGACTACAACAAGGTAGCCAACTATCACCGTGAGGGAATTTGCGGCGAACGCACCAAAGAAGAGATCGGCATGCAGACCGTCCGAGGCGGCGACATTGTCGGCGAGCATACGGTCTACTTCATTGGCCAGGGTGAGCGGATCGAAATCTCGCACCGTGCCATGACCCGCGACATGTTTTCACGCGGCTCGGTACGGGCAGCGATATGGGTTGTTGGTAAGGCGCCCGGGTTGTACGACATGCAGGATGTGTTAGGACTGAAATAATTGAAATGGGCGGCTTAGGCCGCCCTCACTTTGTAAAAATAAACTGGAGGATTCACCCAAGATGGCAAAGATCAACGACAACTATTTAAAGCTTAAAGCCGGTTATCTGTTCCCCGAGATTGGCCGTCGTGTGCGTGAATTCAGCGCCGCCAACCCTGATGCTAAGGTCATCCGCCTTGGAATCGGCGACGTTACCCGTCCGCTGGCGCCGGCCGTTCTCAAGGCTTTCCACGACGCCGTGGACGATCTGGGCACCACCGACCAATTTGCCGGATACGGCCCGGAGCAGGGGTATGACTGGCTGATCAATGCTATCATCGAGAAATCCTACAAGCCGCTGGGCGTCAGCCTCAAGACCGAGGAGATGTTTATCTCTGACGGCTCCAAGTGCGACTGTGCCAACATCCTCGACATTTTTGCCCTGGACAACGTCGTTGCTATCGGTGACCCGGTCTATCCGGTCTACAACGACACCAACGTCATGATCGGCCGCACCGGCGAGGCGGACGACAAAGGGTTCTACCAGAACATCGTCTACATGCCGTGCAACGAAGCCAACAATTTCATCCCGGCTCTGCCGACCCAGAAGGTGGATATCATCTATCTCTGCTTCCCCAATAACCCGACCGGCACCGTGGCCACGAAGAGCGAGCTGAAGAAGTGGGTCGATTACGCCAACGAGAGTGGCGCCGTGATTTTCTTCGACGCCGCCTACGAGGCGTTCATCACCAATCCGGAGATTCCGCATTCCATCTACGAGATCGAAGGGGCCAGGAAGTGCGCCATCGAGTTCCGCTCGTTTTCCAAGACAGCCGGTTTCACCGGTGTCCGCTGCGGTCTGGTGGTCGTGCCGGAAGAGGTTATGGGCACCACGGTCAACGGTGAGAAGTACAGCTTCAACAAGCTTTGGCTGCGTCGCACCACCACCAAGTTCAACGGTGCCTCCTACCCGGTGCAGCGTGCTGCCGCCGCAGTTTACTCCGGCGAGGGGTGGAAGCAGACCAAAGAGATCATCGATTATTACATGGAGAACGCCCGCATCATCCGTGAAGGTCTGAAAGAGGCCGGCGTCACCTGCTTTGGCGGAGTTGATGCTCCCTACATCTGGCTCAAGACGCCGGGCAACATGACCAGTTGGGAGTTCTTTGACAAACTGCTCACCGAATGTAACGTGGTCGGAACCCCCGGCAGCGGCTTCGGGCCGAGCGGGGAGGGGTACTTCCGGCTTTCGGCTTTCGGCCATCGCGAGAATGTGATTGAAGCGGTGGAGAGGATAAAGAATAATCTCAAATAGAAAGAAACCAAAGGCGCTGATTGCAGCGCCTTTTTTTGCGTTGAATGCAGAAATTATCGGGAGGATGCAGGTGGACAACCGAAAACAATTGCTGAACAGAAACAAGGCAATAGCAACTGGCTTGATGCTTGGCGCAGCACTGTTGTTTGTCGTGGCTCGTGTGCAAAAAGGGCATGGTGCCTGGGAGTGGGTAGCGGCTTTTGCTGAGGCAGCTATGGTGGGTGCCCTGGCGGACTGGTTTGCTGTCGTGGCGCTGTTTCGCCATCCATTGGGGGTGCCGATCCCCCATACGGCTATTATCAAAAACAAAAAGGACACGATTGCCGGAAATCTGGCTGACTTTATTCGCGATAAGTTTCTTGCCAGCGATACCGTGATTGCCAGGATGCGAGCCTACAATCCGGCGGAACATCTGGCCGAATATTTGATGTCGCGGGATAATGCCGCCGGTCTGGCCACCGGGTTAGTCAAAATCTTTGCCGATTCTCTGGATTTTCTCGAGGATGAGCGGGTGCAGCAATTGCTGCGTACTGTCCTGAACAACCGGCTTGACAGTTTTGATATGTCAACCTCTGTCGGTACAGCTCTTGATGCGTTACGAAAAGGCAATCGCCACCAAATCGTATTGAATGACCTGCTACAGCGGTGCGCGGGATGGCTGTCCGGTGAGGATGTTCAGGCGAAACTGGCCAAAGCCATCGAAGAGATGGCTGCCAAGGAATATCCACTGCTGATGGCTTTTTTACCCAATAAGGAGCAGTTTGCCCGGGGTGCAGGAGAAAAAATTGTCACGCGGATCAACGCGTATATCCAGGAGGTAAACGCCGACCCATCGCATGAGGTGCGCTATCGTTTTGATGCCATAATAACTGAATTCGTTGCACGGCTGAAATCTGATCCGGCACTGCGCGAAAAGGTCGAGGTGCTCAAGTGCGATCTGGTTCATAACCAGATCATCAGCGATTATGCCCGGAGCCTCGGCGGCGATCTCAAAAGCTGGCTGGATATCGATCTGAATCAGCCCCGTTCACAGGTGCAGGAGAAAATTGCTGCTGCCGTGGCCGGTCTCGGCGCGCTCCTGGCAAACAATCAGGAGGTGAAGGATTCGTTGAACGAACATCTGGAAACTTTGGTGCATCATTATGGCGATACGCTTCGAATGGCCATTTCCAGACATATTTCCGGCACCATGCAGCAGTGGCATAGTGATGACTATGTTACGGAAATAGAGCTGAGCATCGGCTCCGACCTACAGTTCATCCGCATGAACGGCACGTTGGTAGGGGGACTTATCGGTCTTCTGCTTCATGCCGTTTCACTGTTGCTTGAACAGTGAGGCACTGCATGGCAACTAAGGAACGCAGGAAAGCCCGACTGACATACCTCTGGAATTACTGCTTCGAATGCCGCCTTGTTCCGGAGTGACCCAGGGTGATTGCTTCTGGTTACTGAGGACTCATCCGATATTGATCGGTGAATGTGGGCACACCTCCGTTACCGCCAGGGGATGAAGTGCAAATGACAAACATGCCTTGACTGGTCAGGTCTTTTCTGAAATAATTCCGCGCGCTTTTAAATTCGGGTAAGGAGACTGATATCATGAGGAAACTGTTGGTATTGCTGTCGTGTGTCGTTCTGTCGCTGGTTGCTGTCAGTGCATTTGCCGGTGATGGTTCGTGGGAGAAAGCCAAAAAGGATGGCAAGATTGTTATCGGCCTTGATGATTCATTCCCGCCGATGGGCTTCCGTCAGGCTGACGGCAAGTTGGTCGGTTTTGATATTGACGCCGCCGAAGAAGTTGGCAAGCGTCTCGGCATCAAGATTGAGTGGCAACCAACTGCCTGGGATGGCGTCATTCATTCGTTGGACGCCAATAAGTTCGACTGCATCTGGAACGGCATGACCATCACTGAAGAGCGCGCCAAACAGGTTGCCTTTAGCAAGCCGTACATCATGGATGGACAAATTGCCATCGTAAACTTCAAGGAGAAGCGCTTCAAAGCCCTCAATGACCTTAAGAACTTTAAGGCTGGCACCCAAAAAGGCTCCTCTGGCGTTGAGGCTGTCAAGAAACTGGCCAGTGCACCGACTGAGCTCAAGGAATACGAAGACTACCCCAAGGCGCTGCTTGACCTGGAATCCGCACGCATTGACGTTGTAGTGGTTGACAATGTGACCGGGCGCGACATGATTGCGAAGCGCCCCGGAAAGTTCAAGATTATTCCGGGCATGATAAGCAAGGAACCCTTTGGTGTGGCGTTCCGCAAAGGGGACGTCAGCCTGCGTGAAAAAGTACAGCAGACTCTGGACAAGATGGTCAAGGATGGTGCAATGGCAAAAATTTCACGCAAGTGGTTTGCTGTAGACCTGACCAACCCCAAGAAATTCTAGTCAGTGAAGGTTTCCCTGGCATATACGATCAGCAGGGCTCTGGTGGCCCTGCTTTTTTTGTGTTCTCTGGCGGGGAGCTGCTTTGCGGAGGATTATGACCAACTCTTTCGCGCATCAAACGATTTAATGGCCCAGGGTGATCTTGCCGGTGCCGTGACACTGCTGAATCAGGTCCCTGCTCCTGTTGCCGGTGGCGATGCCGGTGCCTTTGTTTCAAGCCGTATGCAGGTGGCCCGTATCCATGCGGCGGAAAATGATCTGGACAGGGCAACTGCTTCCTGTCAAGAGGTGCTGAAACTTTTCCCCGACAATAATGAAGCACGTAATTTTGTTGCAGCACTGGACGCGCTGCGCAAGCCTCGCTGGCACACAATTCTCGCGGATATTCTGCGTTTTCTTCCCTCTCTGGCCAAGGGAACGCTAATGACTCTGCTGCTTGTGCTCTGTACCATGCTGGTTTCGCCGCTGGGGGGATTGTTGATAGCGCTTGGGCGCATCAGTACCCTCCGCCCTGTTTCCGGGCTTTGCTGGTTCATTATCTGGTTTTTCCGTGGCACACCGCTGCTTTTGCAGTTGTTTTTCATCTATTACGGCCTGCCGGCGTTCGGTATCACACTGCCTCCGCTGACTGCAGCAGTGATCGGCCTGGGCCTGAACTACTCGGCGTATCTCGGCGAAATCATCCGGGGGGCAATCCAGAGTATCGATCATGGTCAGATGGAGGCGGCTAAGGCCATCGGGATGAGCTATGGTCAGGCCATGCGGCGGATTATCATTCCCCAGACGTACAAGCGGCTGATGCCTCCGGTCGGCAATGAATTCATCGCCCTGATCAAGGATACCGCTCTTGTGTCAACCATTGCCATGGTTGAACTGATGCGCTCGGCTGACCAGCTCTTCAATACCTATTTCAATATTACGGCCCTGGCACTCGCGGCGGTTATTTATCTGGTACTGACGACCATCTTCACCTTCATTTTTGAAAAGATTGAGTATCGGGCAGGGATCTATGAACACCGTTAGTCAGCCGCTCCTGAGACTGGAGAACATCACCAAGCGCTTCAAGGAACTGATAGCGGTTAACGGGGTGTGCCTTGATGTTCCGCTCGGCGAAAAGCTCGTTATCATCGGTCCCTCCGGCTCTGGTAAATCGACGCTACTCCGTTCAATTAACTTGCTGGAGAAAATTGACGAAGGCTCTATCCAATTTGAGGGGCGTGAGGTCGGGTACGTTATGCGCAATGGCACACGACATCTTGATCACTCTCAGGCGATCAGCGCCCTGAGAGCGGAAATCGGCATGGTTTTCCAGCATTTTCACCTGTTTCCGCACATGACCGTGCTCGGCAATGTTATGGAAGGACCGCTGACAGTCCAGCGCAAGCCGGCTGCTGAAGCCCGTGCCATTGCTGTTGACATGCTGGTCAAGGTTGGGTTGCCCGACAAAAGCGATGTATTTCCGGCGACCCTGTCGGGGGGGCAGAAGCAGCGTGTCGCCATCGCCCGTGCGCTGGCCATGCGCCCAAAGCTTATGCTGTTTGATGAACCGACATCGGCCCTTGACCCGGAGTTGGTCGGTGAAGTGTTTGATGCCATTCACACGCTGGCTGACGAGGGTATGACCATGGTTATCGTTACTCACCATATGGGTTTTGCCCGGGAACTGGCTGACCGGGTGGTCTTTATGGAATCGGGGAATTTTCTGGCTCAGGGGACTCCGGCAGAGGTTTTCGGCAGTGGGCAGGACAATGAACGAATCAGAGGCTTTCTTAATAGACTGCTGTGAGGGCGCGTATGATCAAACTGATATGGTCGATTGGTATTCTGCTACTGCTGTCCGGTTGCGGCTGGGATGGTGCGCCAACCCGAATCAACGATTTTGTGCCGTTGACTTCTATCAAAATCGAAGCGGTTTCCGGTGCAATCGCGGCGCATACTTCTACCAAGCTGACGGCAATCGGTGACTATTCCGGACTGTTTAGCCGCGACATTTCCGACCGGGTGGTCTGGGCAAGTAATTCCCCGGCGACGGCCGATTTTGTAACACCACTTCTCCCGGGACGAGTAACCGGACTAGTTCCGGGGAGTGCTGTTCTGACTGCAACAGCGGAGGGCCTTTCGGCCTCCTTCGAGCTGTCGGTATCTTCGTCAACCATAACTTCCCTGACGATTACCCCCGTTGATCAATCACTGGCGGTCGGACTTACCTCTCAATTTGCCGTGGCTGGTGTTTTTTCCGATGCAACAGTTCAGGATCTTACTTTTGATGTCACCTGGGATTCGTCGGCCACATCTGTTGCCTCAGTCAGTAACGCCGCTGCCAGTAAAGGTTTTGCCCAAACGCTTGCCATCGGGACATCAACGATCAGCGCTACTTTTGATGACGTTACCGCTGCTACGTCACTGACGGTGACCGAACCGAAACTGCAGACAATCACGCTGTCGCCGCAGGCTCCGTCAATCTTGACACTGACCACAGGGAGTTTCACGGCTGCCGGCAGATATTCTGATGGTGTGACTCGCGACATTACTTCGCAGGTGACGTGGAAATCATCAAAGACCGACATCGCCACAATTTCCGCCGATGGAACGGCAACGGCTCTTACACAGGGAAGTGCCACAATCAGCGCCACTCTTGATGGCATCAGCGGGACAACAAACCTCACGGTAACGGGGGGCAACCTGACTGCAATCACCCTTTCCCCCTATTCTTTCACGCTGGTCAAGGATTCGGTGAGCCGCATCACGGCCACCGGCTCCTTTCTTAATGGCAGCATACTCTCCAGTCGCGATATAACCGAAATGGTGACTTGGTCAACCGCCAACAGCGCTGTGGCAGCAGTGACCCCATCTGACGGTAATCTGGCGTGGCTGAAAGCGCTTGCGGCAACCACGTCAACAACCATCACGGCCACATACGGTTCGAAATCGGCGACAGCTGCATTGTCCGCTACCGCTCCGCAACTCGCAACACTCACGCTCTACCCGACGGCCTTGGAACAGCTGACTGCCGGGACCAGCAGCCGTTTCAGGCTGACGGCCACCTTTATTAACGGCATTACGCAGGATGTAACCGCCAATGCTGACTGGTCTTCCAGTGCAGTTTCAACCGCAACAGTCGGAAATGTTGAACGTGGCAAGGGGCGGGTCAGTGGTCTTGCAGTCGGCTCTGCAACTATCAGCGCAGAGTATGGCGGAAAAACGGTTACTGCGGCCGTCACGGTGAAACAGCGAACCCTTCAAAACCTCGTCATATCTGGAGGTACGTCCATAGTTGCCGGAAATCAGGTTGCCTTTACTGCAACAGCCACATACAGTGATGGCACCAGCATGGACGTCACAGAGGAGACGGTCTGGTCGATAGATGACTCGAATGTTATTATGTTGGCCGATAGCCAGAACCAACCGGGACAGGTTGTTGCCGTTGACGGCGGTTCGGCAGAGGTAACTGCCAGTTTTGGCAATAAGACGGAAACGACAAAAATTACCGTACATTAAAATAAATGATTACTGAAACAGGGAGGCTCTCTATGAAACAGACCCGCGAAATAATTATTATGCTCTCACTGATGTTTCTGCTGTGCGGTACGGCAGCAGCGGAGCACACGGGCCCATATATCGGTGCGTCAATTGGTGCTAATGCACTGGTGAAGGCGAAATGTACTGATGATCAAGGAGATTTCCGTCTTGCCTTTGATCCGGATATGCAGTGGAGCGCTCAGCTCGGGTGGGACTATGGCCAGGGCAATCCGATTGGTGTGGGACGCATTGAGCTTGAATATTCATTTCGTAACAGTCCACTTGACAAGGTCTCGTTCGTCGAAGGGGGCTACGCGGGGGCAGGCAAAATAACAACAGAAAGCCTGTTGATCAATTGTATCGGCATCGCACGTGATGCCGGTATATGGGCACCATACCTTGGCGGTGGAGCGGGTGCCGCACGTATCAAGGCTTCTGGCCTGAGCTCGGCAGGAAATCCCCTGGGGAGCGGGTCAACGGTAGTCTTTGCGTATCAGGGTGAAGCCGGTGTAGATGTCAGGCTGACCGACTGGCTGAGCCTTGACGTGGGCTACCGTCTTTTCGGTGCACTCCGTCCCCATATTGATGAAGCGAACGGTGGATCATTCGAAATGGAATATCTGAGCCACAGTGCTGTGGTTGGGCTACGTGCCGGCTTCTGATCAGGATCACTATCAGGCTTTGGAGAAACTGTGCTCATGCGTTTCGTGCCGGCACTGATCAAAATCTGCCCGCAGGTTGCCGGCTTCATACTGGTCATCTGTCTGGCGTTACCCGCCTTTTGCCAGGAGAGCTTTGCCACATATCCTCTGCTACCTTCCGGTTATAGCTCAATTAAAGTGTTTGACCGCAATAAGCGTTTTGTCGGTCGCCTTCTCCCGGAGAAGCGGTATTGGGTTACTATTGACCGTATCCCGCTTTTTCTGCAACAGGCTGTTGTCGCCGTTGAAGATGCCCGCTTTTATGAGCATGGCGGCATTGATGTGCGCGGTATCGCCCGTGCCCTGATGAAGGATGTCGTTAAGCGGAGATTGGCGGAAGGCGGCTCGACCATTACCCAGCAGCTGATTAAAAACAGGTACCTGACCGGAGAGAAGTCAATCGAACGAAAGTTTGAAGAGGCCCGTCTGGCGCTGGAATTTGAAAAAAAGTACAGTAAAAAACAGATTCTTGAGATGTATTTCAACGAAATATATTACGGCAATGGGGCCTGGGGAGTCGCCCAGGCGGCACGCCTCTATTTTGATAAATATCCGGAGGAACTGACCGACGCGGAGTGTGCCCAACTGGCCGGTGTGCAAAAAAACCCGGCGCGCTATAACCCGCTCGGAAAACCGGCCCATGTTACCGGACGCCGCGATATTGTGCTCACGCGGATGGTCGATTTAAAGATCATTTCATCCCAACAAAAGCAGCAGCTTCGAGCCCATCCGGCACCGGTAGTGCCCGCCCCGCTTGCTGTTCAGTACCTCGCGCACATTCGCACCAAGCTGATCGAACGCTATGGAGCCGATATCATCGAGCGTGGAGGCCTGGAAGTGACTGCAACTCTTGATTTGCAGCTGCAGCTTCAGGCGGAGAAGATGCTGCGTGAAGGTGTCAGGAAAATTTCTCCGGAACTGCAGGGGGCACTGATTTCACTTGATCCCGCTACCGGTGATATCCTTGCGGCGGTGGGGGGAATCGATAGCGCTCCCGGCTCATTTAATCGTGCATTTTATGCCCGCCGCCAGCCCGGTTCAGCCATCAAGCCGCTCATCTATGCCGCTGCCCTTGAACTGGGGTACAGCGCAGGAATTATCTGGAATGACACGCCGGTAGTGTACAACAGAGGGAATGGCGAAACCTGGACGCCGCAAAACTACGGGCGTGAGGTCTACGGAGAGCTTTCACTCCGGCAGGCACTGGCTTATTCGAACAACATTATTGCAGTGAAGCTGCTTGATACTATCGGTGTTCCTTATTTTGCTGATTTTGCCGGCAGGGCAGGGTTGCAGTTACGTGCGGAGAACGGACTTTCACTGGCACTGGGAACAAGTGAAGTGACATTGAGTGAACTGATTCAGACGTACGCCCCTTTCTCTAACGGTGGCATGCGTGTGGAAGCGAGGTCCATCTCCCGAATTTATGATCGAAACCAGCGGACCTGGGCCGTTATTCAGTCTGCTGCGACGCCGGTTTTTTCACCCGCGACCGCTTTTATTACAACCGGGATGCTGAAGGATGTCATGACTTACGGCACCGCCAAAGGGCTTAAAAAGTTCAGTCAGGCGCACCCGTCCGCCGGGAAAACCGGGACAACAGATGATTACCGGGACGCCTGGTTCATAGGTTATACCCATCAGATTGTCACTGGTGTCTGGGTGGGGCATGACAAGCCTAAGCCGGGTGGCAAAGGTTTCACCGGTGGTGCGATAGCGGCCCCGATTTGGGAGCGGTTCATGCGTGCGGCTGTGCTGGCAAGGCCTGCAGCTGATTTTCCGCAGCCGGACAGTGTTCTGTCTGTGACCATTGATCCCGTAACCGGTTATCTGGCAACGCCAGACTGTCCGGAAAAACGGGATGAATTCTATGCTGTCGGAACCGAGCCGCAGGAATATTGCCCATTACATGGTGGTGCTGTTCGGAATCCGGAGCCTGTAGCTGTTCCCGATGAACAACAGATGCCGGCTGATACGGGAGAAGCGCAGAAGGTACAAGAATGATGGGACCGCTGGATACTGAGATAATGGAGCGTACCGGGAGGTGGCAGACAGATGTCAGTGGCTGTCAATTTGAAGATTGAGGAAAATCCGTTTGCCCAGAAGCTGGGGATCAGAGAGTGGCAGAAACGCCCGTTCATCCAGCCGAAACCGGAAGATTATCTCATCGATGAGTTAATTCCGGCAAATGCGCTGGTGTCGCTTCAATCCAGTAACGTCTTTGGCAAGACAACCTTGGCAACTCAGTTGGCTATGTCAGTTGCATTTGGCCTGCCGTTTCTCGATCGCTACCGCTGTCTGCAACCGGGCAAAGTGCTTTTCATTAACGCCCGCGACACCGATGAGGACAGTCATCGCCGCTTTAAGCGTCTGGCAAGAGGGTGGACAAGCGTCCCTCATCTTTCCGGCCAGATAGATGAAAATCTGGATAATTTCACCCACATATCCCTGTTCGATGAATGTTTCGGGGTTGCTCCACACCTGGTTGATGTCTCCGGCAGTATGACCAAGACGTACACGCATCTGCATCAATTCAGCGAATATTTCAAATGCAAGCTGATTGTCCTCGATCCGATAGAGGATTTTTTCCCGGATAATCTCAAGAATATCTCTGAGCTGTACCTGAAGCTGAGACAGATAAAATCGACGGTGCTACTTGTCGCCGATCATAGCCGTAACGAGGCGTTCCATAAGGTAGAGGTCGGCATGTCAATTACTGAGGGAGGTCTGCGTATTCACAGCGATTATCTCGGCTGTCGCGACATCGGCATGACCATGGGAGCCGGCATCTGGTTTCCGACAACATGAGACAGACTGTTGACATTCTACCGCGGTTTGAATAGATTGCGTCCATGTCGCTAAACATCTCCATATTTTGCACACGCGTGTATTCTTTGAGCGCGATACTGCTGATCATCATCTATCTGGCCATTCCGGTCGCCAGCCATGCTGTTGCTGCAATGCCAGATGCTCACGGAAATTCGCCGCATGCCGTCTCCGGTGCGCTGCTTCCGCTCTCTCCTGATACCTGCCCCTGCTCCGATAATGGTGGGCATGTATGCTGCGACGCATCATGCGGCTGTTGTGTCTGTTCTGCTCCGCTTGGCCAGTGTCTGCAGCTTAAGTATGCACCGATAATTGTCACCCAGCTTTTTCCCGAATTTTTCTGGTCATTGCCCCAGGTGTATCTCACAATTTTTGTTCCGCCGCAAAACGCCGCCTGACGCTCTCCTTACAAGTTAATCTGTTTCAGCAACACCCGTAAAAAATCACTGATAGTGCACGTTCAGGCGATGTCCCGGAGGCTGTTCCGGGCACCCTGCTACAACAGCACTAATTTAGGAGGAGAATTACCCGTGACAACCCCAAAAAAAGATGTATTGCGTTCCCTCTGGGACGCTTTCTGCTCACTGAAACTGACCATGTTCCTGCTGATCTCCCTGGCGGTCATTTCAATCATAGGTACTGTGATTCCCCAAGGGACGCCTGCTGAAGAATATCTTGCTACGATCGGCCCGGCAAAAATCAGCCTCTATAAAGCTCTGGGCTTTTTCGATATGTACCATTCATGGTGGTTCATCCTGCTGCTTTACCTGCTAACCGTCAATCTGGTCGCCTGTTCAATCAAGCGGTTGCCTCATATCTGGAAGATCATCACCCAGCCGGTAACAGTAATGGAAGATGGTCTGGAACGGTCCCTGACCAATGTGGCTACCATCAAAAATTCGAATGACCCGGTACAACTGAAGGAGCAGATTACCGCCTTTCTGGAGACTGAATTTGCCGAGCCGGTTGTTACAGAAACAGGCGGTACTCTCCATTTCTTTGCCCAGAAGAACCCTTGGTGCCGACTGTCAGTATATTTCGTTCACCTGAGTGTCATCGTTATCTTTATTGGAGCTCTGGTCGGGTCACTTTTCGGTTTCAAGGGGTATGTGAACATACTTGAGGGTGAAAGCATTTCAAAAATAATGCTGCGTTCAGGCAAGGAACTTGACCTCGGGTATACACTGCGTCTTGAACAATTCAGTATGGCCACATACTCCAACGGCGCGCCAAAGGAGTTCAAGAGCATCCTGACCGTGCTGGAAAACGGCAAGCCGGTGCCAGGCTACGCCAATGCCCGGGTCATCGTCAATGACCCGCTGACCTATAAAGGGATTACGTTTTATCAATCAAGCTATGGGGATGCCAGCGAATATCTTTTTACCGCTACCGATCTTGATGGCAAAAATCCTGTTTCTCTGACCGTTGGTGGGCAATCCTCGGCGAAACTGCCTGATGGCAGCAGCATGTGTTTGCTTGAATCCACACCGGATATTGCACCATATTCTCCTGGACTTTCAGGCCCTGCCGCCAACGTAGAAATTCACAAAACAGACGGTACGTCGGAGCGGTTTGTCGTGTATGCCAACCATCCGGAATTAAATATCGAACATGCAAAAAATCATGGCAAAGGTCCGGTCCTGCATTACAAAGGGGGAGAAAAACATATGTATACCGGCTTGCAGGTAGCCAAAGATCCGGGTGTCGGCATCGTATGGCTCGGATGCTTCCTGATGGTGATCGGCGTCTATACCGCTTTTTTCATGTCACATCGCCGCATCTGGGTGCGCATTCAAAATGGCAGCGTCACTGTTGGCGGCAATGCCAGCAAAAACCAGGGAGCATTCCAACTGGCTTTTGAGAGCCTGGTAGGCAGGCTCAAAACAGATCTTAACAAGGAGAATAAGTAAATGACCAGTTCACTGCTTTTCAATATAACCACCTTTGCGTATCTCATTTCCATGCTGGCGTTCTTTGTCTTTCTTGCCAGTCGCACCAAGGTGCTCGGTTCTGCCGCCATGATAGTTGCGTATGGCGGGCTGCTTGCCCAGACCTTCGCAATTGCATTGCGCTGGAAGGAATCCTACGATATGGGTGTGGGACATGCTCCGCTCTCCAATCTGTACGAGTCGGTAGTATTCTTCTCCTGGACGATAGTCCTGATCTATGCCTTGCTTGACATCAAATACAAATATCGGGTTATCGGAGCCTTCGTTATGCCCTTTGCCCTGCTTGGTATGGCATGGGCGCAGCTCGGGCTGAATACCGGAATAGAACCTCTTGTCCCCGCGCTGCAGAGCAACTGGCTGTTGTATCATGTAGTCACCTGCTTTCTCGGGTATGCAGCCTTTGCCGTGGCCTGCGGTATCTCAATCATGTATCTGATCAAGGCGGGCTGTGAGGAGTCTGCCGACAAACAGTCCGACACCGGTCTTCTGACCATGTTTCCTCCAATCAGGGTGCTGGACGACCTCAACTATCGGTCAATCATGGTCGGCTTTCCGCTTCTGACGCTCGGTATTATTACCGGCGCCGCCTGGGCAAACTACGCCTGGGGAACCTACTGGAGCTGGGACCCGAAAGAAACCTGGTCGCTGATCGTCTGGTTCGTCTATGCTGCGTTTCTCCATGCCCGCATTACCAAAGGGTGGGTCGGCAAGCGTGCCGCCTGGCTCTCGATCATCGGCTTTGCCGCGACAATTTTTTGCTATCTGGGTGTCAACCTGTTCCTGTCAGGATTGCACAGTTACGGTAAATGACCGCTTGACAAACAGTCAGCAGCTCGTTTACTGTCACTCGTCAATAAAGGGGAGTAGCTATCGGCCGGAGACATGGCTGATTCCGTGTCCGTCAACACAGTCGCAAGACTCGGGTCGGGAACAATACATCGCAAGCGAGACCTTTATCCAAAGCACATGCTTGCTGTGGGTAAAGGTCTTTTTTATTACCCTCGCGCTATCTTCAGGAGGTTTGATACATGGAATGGCTGACTGATCCCCAGGTCTGGATGGCATTGGTGACGTTAAGTGCTCTGGAAATTGTACTTGGCATCGACAACATAATCTTTATCTCCATCCAGGCGAGCAAGCTCCCCGCTCATCAGCAGGAAAAAGCCCGGTTGGTCGGACTCGGGCTGGCGATGTTCATTCGCATTGCCTTGCTGTTCTCACTCAGCAGGCTGATGGGTCTCACGACCCCTCTGCTCACGCTGGTAGGCAATGAACTATCCGGCCGCGATCTGATCCTCATCTCCGGCGGCCTGTTTCTGCTTTGGAAAAGCACCATGGAGATCCATGAAAAGCTGGAAGGTGAGGAAGATCTGTCCACTGTCCGTGTCGGTGCGACGTTCGGCGCTGTTATTGTCCAGATTCTCCTGCTGGACATCGTCTTCTCCCTGGATTCGATTATTACCGCGCTGGGGATGGCAAGCAAGCTTGCCGTAATGATTGCGGCAGTTGTCATCTCGGTTGGTTTCATGATGTTTTTCTCCGGAAAAATCAGTGCCTTTGTTGAAAAGCACCCGACCATCAAGATGCTTGCGTTGAGCTTTCTGCTGCTGATCGGTGTTGCGTTGATCGGTGATGGTTTTGACATGCACATTCCGAAGGGGTACATCTATTTTGCCATGGCCTTCTCAGTGGTGGTCGAGATGCTCAACCTGAGATTACGTCGGGGAACGCCGGTAAAACTCCGCGAGCCGCATCTGCCTGATATGCCAGACGCTTGAGCGGCCGATCGGAAATTGCCGTCTGCTTGATGACGACTGTCTGCTGAATAGTTACGTGTTTCGACCAGGAGGTCCCGCTATGTTGAAGAACAGATTCATTCTTATACTGATTGTGGCCACGTTGCTTCTCCCTCTGTTTGGGTCACTGCTTTCGTATTACACCGATTGGCTCTTTTTTGTGGAAACCGGTTTTGTTACGGTATTTACCACAACGTTATACGCCAAAGCAGCGGTCGGTCTGTTCTTCGCTGGTCTGTTTTTTGTTTTTCTCTTCATCAATCTGACTGTTGCCCGCAGAGCGGAGTTTCCCCGGATTGGTGTGTACGTTGTGGGCGGTACCGGCCTTCGGGTAACCAGTGAAGATATCCAGCGCCTTGTCAAGCCGGTTGCCACCTTGATTAGTTCCATTCTGGCGCTCTTTGCCGGAAACTGGGGAGCCCTGCGCTGGGAGGAAGCACTGCTCTTCATAAACAGAGTTGATGTGGGAACGTCTGATCCGGTTATCGGTGCTGATATCGGTTTCTATCTGTTTACACTGCCGTTCCTTGAACTTCTTCAAGCGTTTGCACTCTTTGTGCTGGTGGCAGCGACGGTCGTATCCGGTGCTGTCTATGTAGTTCGGGGGGGGATCATTCTGACTGAACAGCGCGCATCAGTTGATGAAAAAGTTCGCCGACATCTGGCCGTGCTGATCGGTGTATCTGCCTGTATCATGGCTGCAGGTTTCTACCTTGACAGCTTCAGGCTGCTGTTTTCCCAAAACGGCTCTTTTTACGGTGCGGGCTATGTGGATGTCAGTACCCGATTATTGACGTACCGGATCCTGACATTCATGACTCCGGTGGCGGGAGCCATGCTCGCGGCAGGAATCTGGAAAGGGGCCTGGCGTGCGGTGCTGCTGCCGGCTGCTGCTGTCGTTGCACTTTATGTAGGCGGCCTCAGGATTTACCCAGGCCTGATCCAGAAATTCAAAGTTGCTCCTAATGAACTGGCCCTTGAAACCCCCTATATCGAGAACAACATCAAGTTTACCAGGTTCGGCTATGATCTCGACAAGATTGAAACGGTGCCGTTCGATGTCGACACAAAGCTTTCTGCTGCCGATATTGCCACTAATGATGCAACCATCAGGAATATCAGACTCTGGGATCATGCGCCGCTGCTCAAAACCTACAGCCAGCTGCAGCAGATCAGAACCTACTACAAGTTTTTTGACGTGGATAATGATCGTTACACGGTGAATGGTCAGTACTCCCAAGTCATGCTCTCGCCGCGTGAGCTTTCTTACGCTGATCTTCCGAGCAAAAACTGGATCAATGAACGACTGATTTTTACACACGGCAACGGCATAACGTTTGGGCCGGTCAGCCGGATCAGCAAGGAAGGGCTGCCGGAATTTTTTGTCAAGGACATTCCACCGGTAAGTCTCGCCGATATAAAAGTAACCAGACCCGAAATATATTTCGGGGAGTTGTCCAATAATTATGTGATAGTCAAAACAAAGGTGCCGGAATTCAGCTACCCGACCGCTACCGGCAATATCAATACAACCTATGCCGGAACGGGCGGCGTTCCGATTGATTCACTGCTTAAAAAAGTTCTCTTTGCCGCTGCATTCAAAACGGAAAAAATTCTGCTTTCGTCAGACATAACGTCAGAGAGCCGCATCATCTACAACCGCAATATCAGCGAACGGATCAGAATCATTGCCCCGTTTCTTCGTTTTGACAGCGACCCCTATATGGTGGTGGATGAAAGGGGGGGGCTCAGATGGATTGTCGATGCGTATACCTACTCAGATCGACTCCCGTATTCGAAGCCGCTCAGGGGCGGTATCAACTACATGAGAAACTCTGTAAAAGTGGTTGTTGATGCCTATACCGGCTCGGTCAGTTTTTACATCAGCGATCCGAATGATGTGCTTGCAAAAGTCTACGCCCGGATGTTCCCCGATCTTTTCAAGCCGATGACCGCAATGCCTGATGACATGCGGCGGCATGTTCGCTACCCGCACCAGTTTCTTCAGATTCAGGCCGCCATGTTTGCCGCCTACCATATGAGCGATCCGAAGGTCTTTTACAACAAGGAGAACCTCTGGGAAATTCCGGTGCTCGGTGAGAAACCAATGGAACCGTATTATACGATAATGAAACTGCCGGGCGAAAAAATGGAGGAGTATATCCTGCTCCTGCCGTTTACTCCCTCCAAGCGGGATAACCTGGCTGCATGGCTGACAGCACGCTGCGACGGGGATAATTACGGGAAAATAAGGGCCTATACTTTCCCGCGTGACCGCCTGATCTATGGGCCGAAGCAGATTGATGCCCGCATCAATCAGGACTCCTTCATATCCCAGCAGTTGTCGCTCTGGAACCAGCGTGGCTCAGAGGTTATTCGGGGGAGTCTGCTTGTCATACCGATAGAAAAATCACTTCTCTACGTACAGCCGCTCTTTCTTGCCGCCGACAAGGCCGGTCTGCCGGAGTTGAAGCGGGTGATCGTCGCTTTTGGTGATCAGGTCGTTATGGAGGAAAATCTGGAGTTGGCTCTGCAGCGGCTCTTCGGTGGCAAAAAGGCTGCATCTGCAACCGTTGTTGCTGTTGCGGGAACGGCCTCGGCGGATGTGAAAGCAACTCCGGCCATGCTGGCCAAGGAGGCGATGAGCATTTATGAAAAGGCTATCACTTTGCAGCGTCAGGGGAATTGGTCCGGCTATGGCGAGGAACTGCGCCGGCTTGAGCAGGTCCTGAAACGGATGGCGCAGTAGCAATTGAAGGTGCATACAATGAAAATCACTCTGCTCACCCATACCAAAGAGCTGACCAAGCGTTCCAATACCGGCCGCCTTGTGGTTGATGTGCTTGGCGATGCTGCAGAACAGCTCTGTTGGGACCGACTGAACCCGCCTCCCGGTCTGGTTGAAGAGATAGAAGCGGGTGGGGTGGTACTGATCTATCCCGGCTCAATGGATGAGAAGGGTGACGATCTGACCGGGATACAGCGGGTCATACTGATTGACGGCACCTGGCACGAGGCCCGGAAAATCCATCAACGGAGCCCCTATCTTCAGAAGGTGCGCCGCATTAGTCTGAGCACCGGAGAAGGCTCGCGGTACAATCTCCGGAAAAATCAAAAGGAATACGGCTTATGCACAGCCGAATGCGTGATTGAGGTGCTGCGGTTGACAGGACATAACGCTGAAGCAGAACGGCTGCGGGAACGGTTTCTCGCCTTTATCAGGCCTGAAGGTGTCATGCGGGGCACGGAGCAGGGGCATTAATCCGGTACAGCTCCTACGCCTTGAATTCATTTTCGGTTCCCGAGATCAGTCGGCTGATGTTCTCGTGGTGACGGATAATGACTATCAGCGAAATGATGAAGGTGACGAGCGTTACGGTTCGGCTTTCTCCGAGAAAGTACACCGCCAGCGGCATGGAGGCCGCTGCTGTGATCGATCCGAGCGATACGTAGCGCCAGAAAAACATCAGAACGGCAAACAGCAGCAGTGCGACGGTTACCGCAAAGGGGGACAGAGCCAGAAATACTCCCAGCGCGGTGGCGACCCCTTTGCCACCCTTGAACTTGAGGAAAATGGAAAATACGTGACCGCAAAAGGCAGCAAGACCGACCCAGGCGGCAAACTCCGACGGAAGGGTACTGTAAGCGACGCTGAGTACCGGCAACAGCCCTTTCAGGCAATCGCCGATCAGCGTGATAAAGCCGACCTTGCGGCCGACTGTCCGGTACAGATTGGTTGCGCCGATATTGCCGCTTCCCTCGGTGCGAACATCAATGCCGTATAACTTGCCGAGCAACAGACCTGTCGGAATTGACCCGATCAGATATGCCGCGACCATAACGGCCAGCAGTGCCACTGTAGTTGTTTCGTGCCCTGTCACCCTTTTACCTCTGCACCTGTTGCTATTGACCCTTAGTCGATGATTTCAGGAATTTGTCAGCATCAACGATGAACGTGCTTGCCGGAAAATCATGAACGAGCTGTTCGAACATTGCGCGTCCCTTTTCTTTTTGGCCATCATCCAGATATGCCTTGCCGAGATAGTACAAAACTTCATCACGCCCCGCAGCGTCTGAGAACATTTTCAAAGATTGTTCCAATCGGCTGATCGCTGCCTTATAAGCATCCGTTCTATAGTAGAAACGGCCGACGTACAGCTCGTACTGCAGCTGCTTGTCCCGGCATTCTCTCCGCTTTTCCAGTACCTCTGCACGATGGGCTCCGGCCGGATACAGTACAAGGTAGGACTCGAACGCCGTGAGCGAATTTGTCACCGGCGTCTGGTCGGTATCGATGCTGTGAATCTGGTTGAACGAGCTTAACCCCTGCCGGTACAGGGCGTAGTCTGCCTGCAGGTGCTTTGGATGGAGTTTCCGGAAATCCTCATAACCGACTGCAGCCTCGATATAATCCTTATTCAGAAAATAGGCATCAGCAATGCCGAGCTCTGCTTTGGTGGAAAGTTCCTGTGACTGATAGGTCTCTTTGACTTTTTTCCATTGGGCGATTGCATCCTCATATTTGCCGTTCCTGAAATACTCTTCCCCTTCTTTAAAGAGCAGGTCGGCCGACTTGGTGACCTGCGGGGTGGAGCATCCCTGCAGAAACAGAGACATAAGCAGAAGCGTACCGGCCAGTGTTGCAACGATGTTTCGTAGTTTCCCGTGCATTATAGTATTCCCGTCCCACGCGGATCAGCCAACAAGCGGCCGAGCAGATCATGATTCAACCAGACGACCGGTGCTCCGGGGCTCCACGAATTATGGAGCATCAACCTGCCGGTAGCCAGGAAGACAATCCGCGATAATTCGGCACAGACAAGCTGTTTCTGGTCGGCGTGCATCTCCAGCAGTTCGGCCGAGCTGGACAGCATCAGTTCAGCCTGTTCCCGGGTGTTGTGCTGCGGCCAGGATGAAAAATCGACGATCTTCTCCAGAACCGGTGAGGCAAGGTAACGGTTGACCCGATCAAGCAGGTCTGCCACACTTTCCCCCTTTTTCAGCATGGCCTGGCAGCGCTCCTCAAGCGGTTGCGCCACGTGCGCACCGGCTTCGCGGCGAATGGCATGCAGCAGCGGGTAGAGAGAAATCTCGACACCAAGAAAAAGTGCACTGGAATTGGTCTGAATTTCCGGGCAGTTATACACAGTTGCCGCAATTCCGGCGGCAAAAAACTCTGAGGCGATATCCTCAAGCCGCATCTTGGCAAAGCCCTGGACGTACGGTGTGTACGACTGCCAGCGGTACTCACCGTTGATCAACACTCCGGTGCCGTGGTAGCCGTATGCAGAGTAGCTTACGTTTGCTCCGGCGGCGGAACTGCGCGCACGAAGTGTCGTTGTCTCTTCTATCAAATAACGAAATGTATCAGCCGTGACTTCGTTAAAACTGCGGTCGCAGAGCTGCCCAAGCGGACTGTTCCAGAACAGTTCGGAGGCCATGAATTTCTCGCCGGTCCCTTTGAAGATACGGTTTAAAAGCGGCATAAACACGCGGGCACGCGGTATTCCGCCGGCCATGGAGTGGGCAAGAAGAATGTTGGCGTCAGCTGGAATACGTCGGATCAGCTCGGATTCAAGCAGCGTCAGGTGAGAGCGGAAGCGTGCCGTTCCGGCAGCGCATGCTTTGTCAATGCTTCCCTCGATAAAGCTGACAGTAGCAAAATCATCAGGGCGGGTTTTTTTCAGCTGTTCAACTATGGAGGGAACATCGGTGTCACCTTCCATGTCAAAGCCGGCTTCCAGTGGGATGTTGATGACAGCCCCCCCGAGGAGCGCCTCGGCCTCGGCCAGTTCCTGGTCATTCAAGGATCTCAGCGTACCGTCACTTTCCCTGCGTCCGACCGTCGTGCCGATTACCGTCATGCCGACCCGTTTTGCCTCGTCGACCAGGCCGTTTGCATAGCCCCGGCCAAAAAGTTCTCCCACCAGTACGAGCACATCACCGGCCTTATAGCCACCCTGTTCAGGCAGCTGCTGCAGTGGTCTGTATTCGGTCATTCATTCCTCCGAGTTTGATAGAATAGGTGGTTTCCGTCCGGATAAGGTACTTTCCTCCCCTGGCGGCGTCAATCTTCGGATTTCCATGTGCGGCGCATTCACGTACGCATCAGCGCAACTCCTTGATTCCATTGCCAGGATAAAAAATCCCCGCTTTCGAATCCGGAGACCATCAATTTCTCGTCCAGAGTCTCCGGATGGAAAATTAGTGCCTTTTCTAGCATAAATACCCCTGCCATGAAACATAAAAAGCTGCCGTGACATGGGTGTGGCATTTATGGTAAGGTGATCACATTTTTGGAGACTCGTACTGTGAATAATGATCTGATTTTGCTCGGCCACGGCAGTGGAGGCAGGCTGTCACATCAGCTGCTTGACGAATTGATTATCCCTGTTATCAGCGGTGTTGCGCCTGCGGCGCAAAATGATGCTGCTCTTCTAGAGAGCGCTAGTGGGCGCCTTGCTTTCACAACCGACTCGTTTGTCGTTGATCCGGTCTTCTTCCCGGGCGGCACCATCGGTAGTCTGGCGGTTCATGGCACGGTCAACGACTTGGCCATGATGGGGGCGCGGCCGCTCTGGCTAAGCGTCGGCCTGATCATCGAAGAGGGATTCAGTAAGGCTGATTTGAGGATCATACTGGAGGATATGCGCAAAGCGGCTGATGGCGCCGGCGTGGCAATTGTTACCGGCGATACCAAAGTTGTGCCGCGCGGCAAGGCCGACAAGATCTTCATTACGACGTCCGGAATTGGTGCTGTTGAACATACTCTGCCGATACATGGCGCCAATGCCAGACCGGGAGATGTCATTGTCATTAACGGTACTCTTGGTGACCATGGTATTGCGGTTATGGCCGGGCGGGAAGGCCTTGAGGTCGGCACGGAAATACAAAGCGATTCGGCCGCCTTGAATGGCCTGGTCGCCGACCTGCTGGCTGAACTGGGACCAGCGCTTCATCTGCTTCGCGATCCAACCCGTGGTGGGGTTGCCACCACGATCAAGGAGATAGCAACGCAGTCTGCTGTTGATATTACCCTGCATGAAGAAGAGCTGCCGATTAATCCTGCCGTGCGCGGGGTCTGTGCCATTCTTGGGCTCGATCCACTGTTTGTGGCAAACGAAGGGAAGCTGCTTGCGTTTGTGTCCCCGGAAGCCGTTGATACTGCATTGGCTGTCATGAGAAAGCATCCGCTCGGAATGAATGCCGCTGCTATCGGGGTGGTTGAAAATGGCACTGCCGGTCGGGTGCAGATGGAGACTGTTATCGGCGGGATGCGTGCTGTTGATATGCTGTCGGGTGAGCAACTGCCAAGGATCTGCTGATATGGCAAAGGAAAAAACACCGATAACTGCTGCGATCCGTCTGTTGCGTGCCGAACAGGTGGTCTTCAGCGATCACCTTTACGACTACGAGGACAAGGGGGGAACGTCAGTTTCCTCGCGGGCACTTGGCGTTGATGAACATTCCGTCATAAAGACATTGGTGATGGAGGACGAAAAACGGAGACCTCTGGTTGTCCTGATGCATGGCGATCTGCAGGTTTCTACCAAAGAGCTGGCTCGTATAATCGGTGTAAAGCAGATATTACCCTGCAGTGCCGAGACAGCCCAGAAACAGAGCGGCTACATGGTGGGGGGCACGTCTCCGTTCGGTATGCGCCATACGATGCCGGTATACATGGAGGAGAGTATCTCTGGTTTGACAAAAATCTATATCAACGGCGGTAAACGGGGCTACCTCGTCGGCATGGAACCGGCTGAACTCATCAGGGTACTGAAGCCGGTGGCGGTAACGGTTGGAATTCGATGAAAAGGGGCATGGCATGATCAGAAAAGCGCAGGTTACGGATGTAAAGGGTATTCAGAAATTATTGATGACCTTTGCCAATCGAGGGGATATGCTGTCCCGCTCGCTATCGGAATTGTATGAGTCAGTACGCGATTTTTACGTGGTTGAAGAGGATGGCGTCCTTTTGGGAGCGGCCGCACTGCACATAGTGTGGGAAGACCTGGCCGAGGTCCGTTCGGTTGCAGTAATGGAAGACGTCGGACGAAAGGGAATTGGCAGCCGTGTAGTGCTGGCATGCATTGCTGAAGCTCGTGAAATAGGGCTGAAACGGATCTTCTGTCTGACCTATAAACCGGATTTCTTTGCCAAGCATGGTTTCCTTCTCGTGGATAAGGCCGAGTTGCCGCATAAAGTGTGGGGTGATTGTATAAAGTGTCCGAAATTTCCTGATTGCGATGAAAACGCGATGATCCTGGATTTGTAAAACATCAGATGATGCGATTATCGCTCTCTTTTGGTATGTCCATGTCGATGGCACGTTGAGTAAGGGTTTGCAGAGTCATGCCGCCAAAAAGGGTATCCAGCAGCGCATTTGCCTCCGACCAGATGGTCTGGGTGATGCAATTTCCTTCAAAAGGGCACTCAGTCTTTCGCCGTTGTTTTTTTGGGGTTGCCCCGACGCAATCGACCAAAAGTACATCCTGTTCGGTTGCGTTCAAAATTTCTAGAACCGTAATTTCATCCGGCCTGCGCGCGAGGGCATAGCCGCCTTGCGGGCCGCGCTTGCTTTTCAGAAGCCCGGCACGTTTCAAATTCTGGAAGATTTGCTCAAGGTAACGGGGAGAAATCTGCTGCCGACGGGAAATATCCTGTATTTGTGCAGGTTCCGGACCGCAGTTGTAGGTGATGTCAAACATGGCCCGCAGGCCGTATCGGCTTTTTGTCGAAAGACGCATAAGGTTACACTCCATGGTAATGAACTGTGAGAAATCATTATGGAAACGGTGCCATCTTGTCAAGGAAATAAACCGGCTACCGGGCGGTTCTGGCAATGGTGACTGCAATGATGGCCGCTGCCCCGGCTTTTTTCAGCCCACCGGCACATTCGTCCATTGTACTCCCCGTTGTCATGACATCATCCAGCAGTAGTATTCTTTTGCCTTCGACCGCCCGGTTTTTCTTGACCGTAAAAGCTCCTGTCACGTTTGTGCGGCGCTCTGCAGCCGAAAGCCCAATTTGAGGAACAGTTGCCCGGGTTCTGGTCAGTGCATCCGGCACCATCGGCAGCGAGAGCTTTTTCGACAGGACTCTGCCCAGGAGAACCGCCTGGTTAAAGCCGCGTTGGCGAAGGCGGCTGCGATGAAGAGGGACAGGAACAATAAGTTGTGGGGAACTTTCTGCCAGAAACTGCTTAATCCCTTCAAGAGTCAGCAGTGCCAGCGGATAGCGCAGATGGGTGCGACGATTATACTTAAAAGAGTGAATGAGATCACGTACCGATCCTTCGTAAAGAAAGGGTGCCCGGGCAACGTCAAAACGGGGGCGATGGAGTAGACACTTTCCGCAGCAGTGGTCATGGCCGGCTCCGTCAAAAGGGATCCCGCAGAGTGGGCACAAGGGTGACAGCACGCGTGGCAAATGCGCATGGCAGTCCGGACAGATATGTACTGTTTCTGCATTCGGAATAAAGGCATGGCAGATGTGGCAGAGCGGAGGGAAAGCAATATCAAGCAGTGCGTGGAAGAACTGCGTGAGCCTGGCCATTTAAAAACCGATTTCGGCGTTGACTACCAGTACATGAAGATCGGTGAAGCGCGGTTTGCGATCAATAATTGTGGTAACTCGGCAGAGCCGGTCCGGCGAGGTGCAGTCACTGCAGAAACCGGTGGCAGCACAGGGGGTTTTGAAATTGAGGCGTTTTGAGTTGGGGGGAGTTGCCCAGGCTTTTACCCGCTCAATGGCGTCTTGAGGTGAGCCGTCAACCAGCTTGTTGCGTCCGGCGACAACGATCACTTTGCGCGGACCGAACAGCATGGCTCCGACACGGTTTCCTGTTGCGTCGATATTAACCAGTTCACCGTTCAGGGTCAGTGCGTTGCACCCGGACAGAAACAGGTCGCAGGTCAGCTGGCGGCGCATGATATCCATCTTCTGATCGCGTGAGAAGGTTGCCGGGCCATGGTTGAGGATTTCCTTGCCCTGCTCGCGCAGCAGCATTTCCACCCCGAGGGCAACAACCGACATGGAACCACCAAACCCTATCGTTACAGCATCGACGGCGTGAGTAGTGATATATTCTGTTGCGTCTTGGGGAGTATGGCAATAATGCGCGGTAAAACCATTCTTTTCGAGAGAGGTCACCGCTTTCCGGCACTTTTGCTCATGGGTCCAGCTGACCAGCTCTTCAGTCATTCCCATGGTAGCCTACGGTACAACAGTGACAGATTTGATAATGACCGGCGTTTCGGGAACGTCGGTGAAGCCTCTGGTCACTGTCTTGACAGATTTAATCTTGTCTACGACACCCATGCCGTCAACAACCTTGCCGAATACCGCATAACCGAAGCCGTCAGGATTGGGGCGGTTAAGATTACTGTTGTCAACAACATTAATGAAAAACTGCGCAGTAGCACTATCAGGAGCTCCTGTGCGGGCCATCGCAATTGTGCCTCGAGCGTTCTTCAAGCCGTTGGCCGCCTCGTTTTTAATAGGGGGATTGGTTGGTTTCTGTCTAAGATCGCTTGTAAAACCACCCCCTTGAATCATGAAGCCGTTTATGACTCGGTGAAATATAGTTCCGTTGTAAAAACCTTTTCTGGTGTAGTCGAGAAAATTTTTGACGCTGAGCGGCGCTTCTTTTTCGTAGAGCTCAATCTTTATCATGCCAAGGGTCGTCTCCATGGTTACCACCGGATTTTTCTTTACCTCCGCAGAGGCAATGCCGGCCAGGAAACAGACCAGTGCAATAGTGCTGAAAATTTTTCGCAACATGTGATCCTCCAAAATGTAATATTGTCACGCTTTTTGCGTACAGTCTTTAACCAACTGCGCCAGGCAGGCAATAAACGCCGGTGAACTGTTGAGTGCCCCAATGCGCCGGAAATCCTTGATGCCCAAGGCGGTGGCCTCTTCCTTGTATTGAATGTCAATTTCGTACAGTGTTTCAATATGATCAGATACAAACGAAATCGGCACCATCAACAGCTCTGTACAGCCGCTGCTGGCCAATTCGGAAATTTTTGCCTCTGTTGACGGCTCCAGCCATTTGACCGGTCCGGCACGGGACTGGAAGGCCAAGTGATGAGAAACCCCGCCGAAGCGCATCATTGCGAGACGTACAGTCTCCTGAATATGAGCAAGATAGGGGTCACCGGAATCGATAAACGATTGCGGAAGGCCGTGAGCCGAAAAGACCAGCTGTACTCTGTTTCTCTCGGAAAAACCGGCCAATCCCTGTTCAATTTTTTCTGCCAGTGCAGCTATGTATGCCGGATGATCATAGAATTGGTTGATATAAGAAACCTTCAGGGGAGCAGCACACTTTTTCAATTCCCGTTGCAGAGCATTGATGCTTGAGCCGACAGTGGCTCGCGAATAATGCGGATACAAAGAGAGTGCGATAACGTTCGTAATTCCTTCCCGCAATATTGCAGCCAGCGCCTCAGCAGTATCCGGGTGAGAATAACGCATTGCTACGAAGCAGCGGTAACCGGAACCAAGAACTTTTTCAAGCTCTGTGGCCTGCTGTTCGGTCAGCTCACGAATCGGTGACTTGTTGCCGATCTTCCGGTAATACTCCAGAACCTTTTTTGCCCGCCGCCGTGCAATAAACCGTGCAATAACCGGTTGCAAAAACGCAGGGCCGATACGAATAATGTCGCGGTCAGAAAAGAGGTTGTACAAAAATGGCTCAATTGCCGGCAACGAATCAGGTCCGCCCATCTGAAGAAGCAGTACCGCAGTTTTATTTGGCATGTTTCAGGCCCTTATCATGATTAGAAGCATTTTGAACGGTTTAACCGCTTTTAGTTCATGGGGAATGTTGGCCGGCATGATGATTATCTGCCCGGTCATCACGGTGTGTGCCTCACCATTGATGATTACCTCAGCTTCGCCGTCAACGACTTGAACTACTGCGTCAAACGGAGCCGTATGCTCACTCAGCCCTTGGCCGGAGCCGAAAGAAAACATTGTCAGCGTCCCGATTTTTTTATCAATCAATGTCTTACTGACGACTGAACCTTCCTGATATGAAACAAGATCGCTCAAAGTAAGCGCTTTGCCTGTTAATTCCATAGACATACCCCTTTGTTGCTGCTGACAAACGAATCGGATCGTTGCCTAATATATGAACCGGGTAAAATTCAGCGCTATGTCATGCTGACTAAGCCGTGAAACACTGCCAACGTATTCTCCGGAGTCTCCGACAAGCCCCGTGCATAACGACAGGCGGCAGGTGTCGCCCGGTTGAATGCCGGAAACGGTCTGTTCAGACAGTGACACCAATACTCCGGAAATGGAGATGTTCCTCATCCTGCACAAATACTTGGCGCCGTTATGAACCAGAGTGCAGTCCTGTTCATAATCAAATCTCGTACCGTTCCGTCTGTAGCTACTCCCCATATGGTTTCCGGTATGGTAACTCATAGCGAACCTCACTTCGTGACAGCAATTGGACAACAGCAAGAGAGTTTCTTATATCACCATTTCGACAAAGTACCATATCTGCGTGGCCAGCAGTGGCTACTCATACGGAATCTCCGGTCGGAAGTGTTTTTGCGAAGTTCCCGTACGCTGTATCAGACTTGAGTATGTGGTCAATCAGCCAACTGGTGAGGAATTGCAGGACGTTGAGAGGCAGAGCGGCATTTCCATCAAGGAATTCGTTATGGAAATTTTCAACTCGCTGGGAAAACAGACGGTGCTCTTCTTTATGTTCAGCCAACCGGGGGTACTGAATCATCTCCATCCAATGTTCCTCAGCGGTAAAATGATACTCCGTGTAGCGGGCCAGTTCATTAAGCACTGCGCCGATTTCATCATGGCTGGCTCCATGGGTAAATCCATCGTAGGTCATATTTACCAGCAGAAGCAGGTGCCGGTGATGTTCGTCAAATTCCGATATTCCGAGGTCAAACCCTTCATCCCATTCCACTAAAGACATGTCGTTCTTCTCCTCGAAAAAGTTAAGAAAACAGGTGAAGTATTCATGGATTAACAGGCATGCAGACATTGCCGGATAAGTTGGCTATGGCGGCACAGTTTTCGCGCCGGACAGTCGGTTTGTCAGTTACCATCCTGATAGGTACTTCACACCTCTCGGCTTTCCAGTTCGCAGATATGACCAGCATACTGTCCGCTGTTGCCGCAGCCTTTTTTGCCTGCTTTCGCGCCTACACCTTCCTCTGTCGGAAAAGTCAGACTGGAAAACAGTCGGGTCGCTTGCGTCATTCGTCTAGATAGTACACTTTTCGGCACATGATGACAATAGATTCGCTTCTCCTTCTCTCGACCACTTTGTGCTCAGCATATCCATTTTTGAGCGGACGGCGGGTCTTCGCAACAAAAAAATCATATACCCCTTGATTTTTAGATGACCGCTGTTTATATTCCAGAACATTAGCACTCGACAGCTTCGAGTGCTAACCTGTTTTTGCTACCACACCACACAAAGGATAGAAAGGAGAAGTACAGATGAATTTACGACCACTTCAGGACCGCATTATTGTTAAGAGGGTAGAGGAAGAAACCAAAACAGCCGGGGGCCTTTTCATCCCTGAAACTGCTAAAGAAAAACCGCAGCGTGGCGAAATAGTGGCGGCCGGCAACGGCAAAAAAACGGAAGACGGCAAGGTGTTGCCGCTGGATGTCAAAGTCGGCGATATTGTACTGTTCGGCAAATATGCCGGCACAGAAGTCAAAGTTGACGGCAACGATTATCTGATGATGAGAGAAGACGATATCCTCGCCGTTGTAGAATAAAAAAATTGAAGATGTAAACAAAAAAGCGGGTACCCGTACGGGATATCCCTGCACATTCAAAATAAAAAACGGAGGAATACACAATGGCAGCAAAAATTATCAAATTTGACCAGGATGGCCGCAACGCGATCCTGAAAGGCGTGAACGTTCTCGCCGACACCGTAAAGGTAACGCTTGGACCAAAAGGGCGCAATGTTGTTATCGACAAATCATACGGTTCACCACTGATTACCAAGGATGGCGTAACTGTTGCCAAAGAAATCGAACTGGAAGACAAATTTGAGAACATGGGCGCACAGCTGGTTAAGGAAGTAGCTTCCAAGACTTCCGACGTTGCCGGTGACGGCACCACCACTGCAACCGTTCTGGCTCAGGCTATTTACAAGCAGGGTTCCAAGTTGGTTGCAGCCGGTCACAACCCGATGGAAATCAAGCGCGGTATTGACAAGGCTGTCGAAGCAATCGTTGTGGAACTGAAGAAAATCTCCAAGCCGATCAAGGATCACAAAGAAATTGCACAGGTTGGCACAATCTCCGCAAACAATGACAAAACCATTGGCGATATCATAGCTGAGGCAATGGAAAAAGTTGGCAAGGAAGGCGTCATTACCGTTGAAGAAGCAAAAGCAATGGAAACCAGCCTTGAAACGGTTGAAGGGATGCAGTTTGACCGCGGTTATCTCTCCCCTTACTTTGTTACCGACTCAGAGCGCATGGAAGCTTCGCTTGAAAACGCCATGATCCTGATCCATGACAAAAAAATCTCCAACATGAAGGATTTGCTCCCGGTTTTGGAAGCATCTGCCAAGTCTGGTCGTCCGCTCCTGATCATTGCTGAAGATATCGAAGGCGAAGCGCTGGCAACTCTGGTTGTCAATAAACTGCGTGGTGTCCTGAACGTTTGTGCTGTCAAGGCGCCCGGTTTCGGCGATCGTCGCAAGGCGATGCTCGAAGATATCGCCATTCTCACCGGCGGCCAGGTCATCTCTGAGGAAGTTGGTTTCAAACTTGACCAGACCACCATCGAGATGCTCGGTCAGGCCAAGCGAATCACCATTGACAAGGACAACACCACCATCATCGATGGTAATGGCAAGGAAGAAGCTATCCAAGGCCGCGTCAAGATGATTCGTGCCCAGGCTGAAGAAACTTCCAGCGATTATGATAAGGAAAAACTCCAGGAGCGTCTGGCCAAACTGGTTGGCGGCGTTGCCGTTATCAAGGTCGGCGCAGCAACCGAAGTCGAAATGAAAGAGAAAAAAGCCCGCGTTGAAGATGCACTGCATGCAACCCGCGCAGCTGTTGATGAGGGTATCGTCCCTGGTGGCGGCGTAGCGTATATCCGCGCTATGAACGTTCTGGACGGCCTCAAGTTGGCGACCGAGCAACAGTTCGGTGTGAACGTCATTAAGGCGTCACTTGAATCACCGATTCGTCAGATTGCGGAGAACGCCGGTATTGATGCTTCAATCGTTGTTGACAAAGTCAAGAACGGTAAAGATGCATTTGGTTATGACGCCGCTAATGATGAATATGTCGACATGATCAAAGCCGGCATCATCGACCCGACCAAGGTTTCCCGCAGTGCTCTGCAGAATGCAGCATCAATTGCCGGCCTGATGCTGACGACTGAAGCCCTGATTGCCGAGAAACCGAAAGAGGATACCGGTGGCGGAATGGGTGGCGGAATGCCTGGTGGTATGGGCGGCATGGGTGGTATGGGCGGCGGCATGTACTAGCATCATCTGCCTGTAATATACGCAAACAAGGCAGGGAGCTTCGGCTCCCTGCCTTGTTTGTTTGATGCTATTCAACAGCTACGCTTCATCACTTATGCTGATCTATTGATCCGGGAATATCTAAGCGATCTTGAACTGGCTGACAATGCGCCGCAGGTCTCCAGCCAGCGTGGATAGATGCTGAGCCGCTGCTGCTGAGTCCTGGGCCCCTCGCGATGTCTGAATGACTACCTCAGTAATCTGCTGCATATTATTGCTGATTTCCGAGGTAGTAGCGGTCTGTTCTTCCGCAGCGGTAGCCACCTGATGAATCTGCCCATTGACATCGTTTATCTGCTGAAGAATCTGTTCAAGAGCTTTTCCGGAATCGCCAGCCTTTTCGCTTCCCCTGGCAACCTCACTTACCCCTTCCTCCATCGCGATAACAGCGCCTTTGGTTTCGTGCTGGATCGCTTTGATCATTTCACCGATTTCGCGTGTTGCTCGAGTGGTACGTTCTGCCAGTGCCCGCACCTCGTCGGCAACAACGGCAAATCCGCGCCCCTGTTCACCGGCACGTGCCGCTTCAATAGCCGCGTTAAGGGCCAGCAGATTGGTCTGGTCGGCAATATCTTCAATCGTGCCGACAATCTCGCCAATCTGGTCTGATCGGCTGCCGAGACTTTCAACGGCGACAGCGGAACATCTCACCCGCTCGGCGATACTGTTCATAACCTTGATGGTTTCATCAACAACCTGAGCGCCAGAAACTGCAGCCGCACTGGCCTGTTGGGCACCCTCCGACGCCATCTGGCAATTTTGTGCTATATCGCCGGATGTGGCCGACATCTCTTCGCCGGCCGTGGCTACGGTTTCGGCTTGGGCGGCAACTTCTTCGGCGCCGGTAGCCATCTGCTCGGCGTTTGCTTGGAGCTGCGTGGCGGATGAAGATACCTGAGCACTGGTTTGGTCGATTTGGAAGATGATTTTGCGGATTTTTTCCACAAGTGAATTTATCTCGTTTGCCAGCACACCGAATTCATCATTGGAGGAGACAGTAATCTTCTTGGTAAGGTCTCCCTCACCTCTGGCAAGGTCGGTTACTTTGACAACAAAGTCGTTAATTTTTCGGGTAACTACAATGCGCAAAACAATCAGCAGGCAGATAAAACTGACGACAAGCGCAACTGCACCGGCAACAAGCAGCATAACAGTTGCCTCCTTGCTGGCGTCGTATCCCTGCTCGATACTGGTATTGAGTTTGAGCACACCGAGTATTGTCGTTTCCTTGTCATGACACCCCTGGCAGCGCTCTTCGTTCGTTAGTGGCAGAACAGTTTCCAGGATATGTATGCCATTTTGAGAGCCTTCGAAGCTGGCAGGTTTATTACTCTTGAGAACATCCATAACATGGGAATCCCCCTTAGTGCCGCTGCCGCGTTCATCCCCTTTCTCATTGAAGATGGAAAATGCAACTGCCCGTTTCTTTTCCATCACTTCCTTGATGTAACTATCAACCTTTTTCATATCGTCTGCCATCATGGCGTTTTTAATATCGTCACCCATCACATTGGCGAAGGTCAGGCTGTTTTCCCGCTGCAGCCCCACAAGCGCCTGTTTTTCAAGATACAGTGCTGATCCTCCAACAATAATCAGACCGGTAAGTAATGCAAGTGATGCCGCCAGAAGAATTTTGGTGGCAATTCCGAATCCTTTACCAACCGGTGAAGCTATTGTTGCATGTTGTTGTGACATTACCAGCCTCCTGAGCAAATTCGTCTATAATAACGATGCGATTGACAAACAAACGCCATGGTTATACTACAAATTGTGCCAAGTGCAAGCGGACACAGATAATAAATATGAGTGGAGCTGATTTTATGGAACGACGCATAGATGAACTGGAACTCCGTTATATGCAGCAGGAACATGTTGTTCAGGATTTGAACGAAATTGTCTGCCGTCAGGAACTTGAAATTGAAAAACTCAAGCGGGATTTTTCATCGTTGAAAGAACAGTTCCTGCAGATATCCCCATCGGTGACCCGTGATCCCGGCCAGGAAGAACCGCCGCCACATTATTGAAGTGATTAAATGCAAAAGACTGTTGGAAACATGTGAGGGTTTTCGGAAAATGCGAAAAATGCCCGTAGTCAGTATGACAGACTGTTGGTAGTAGATCTACTGCCAGATGCAGCAAAGCCGACATCTCCTGCGAGATGCCGGCTTTGTTTGCACCGCGTTAATTTGATACTGAACTAGTGGAATGAGGTTGTATAGTTCTCAAAAGCTACGCGCATTATATCTGAAATATTCATATTGACCCGTGCGGCAATATCATCAAGGCGCTTGCGCTCCTCTTCACTGATGCGCATGGATATTACATTGTATCTCGGATTGCGTCTGGTTGTTTTGTCCATTGTTGTATCCTCCCTCATGTTATCTATCCTTCGGAAAGTGGTTTTTCTTGAAGCTGGCGCACTGATAAGGCGGACACTGCCGCCAGGACGATTAAAACGCTACTTATACGATGGTTGCAATCTTTGTGAACCTCCCGCAGACGTTATCTTGAAACGGTTACTCTTGAAATTTTAATCACAAACAGTGACTCTATAAACACACTCAAAAGCGAAAAGGTATCGTGAACCGCTACAAGCTTAGCAAGTAGACCATGAGTTGCATGGGATGGTGCTGACACGGCTCAAGCAACGAAACCAAATCCTAAAATAGCCGACGTCATGTGACGCATGATCCACTGCTGCTTGTCATTGCGTATGCTGTCTAGTTGGTCAAAATCTCCGAATTCACAACATTCTCGGATTGCCTGCCAGTCCTGGTTGAATTTTGTTGCACTGCTCAGTACCAGAATCACCGTCAGTCCCGTTATTGTAAGAGCCAAAGCTTCCATACCGTCCTCCGCTTTTTGCTGGTGTCCCTTTTGTGGGCAACTGGTGCCTTCCTGGTTCTATGCAACGCAGAGTTCGTGCCAAATTCGTATACCAAATAAAAACAGGTAGTTGTGAAAGGTGTTCCTGCCGATAACCAATACAACCGTCCCATATTGGGTCAGTTGTCCCGTGCAGGACGCAACGGACTATAAAAGGTTAAAGAGGATTCTTTTCATCTTATTATGATGGAGTTTGACTCACATTGTCAATACACAAATTATAACTCAACCTGCTTCCAAACAAGTTAAGCAAGTTAAGAACGGCTTTCCACAAACCCAATTCGATTGCCAATTATTAAGTCGATGGACATGCTATCAGGCTGTAGCTACATGGCATTAATTTCCCTTTGACATTCATCTTTCCTGTCTGCTACAAGGGTTGTCACAATTGTTTCGCACGACGGTTTTGGTGCCGTGCCGCGCAGGCACGGGTAAAAGGGAAGAGGGTTAGATTCCTTCGCTGTCCCGCAACTGTAACAGGCGATGACCGCTGCACAATGCCACTGGAATTATCCGGGAAGGCGCAGCCAGTAAGATGACCCTGGAGCCAGGAAACCTGCCACTCCGTACATGTTTTGGGACCTCCGTGGAACGAGGGGCCGAAGCCTGATCGTATCTGATTACCCGGTTTTCGAGCCTCTGCCCTTTTCATGGACAGGGGCTTTTTTCGTGGCATATGGTCTTGGTGGTAGAATTTGGGAGGATACATGGCTCGGCTGATTTTCATAACAGGTGGTGCACGCAGCGGTAAAAGCTCTTTTGCTGAAAGCCGGACCCGTGAATTTGGAACGCCTCTGGGATATCTTGCGACGGCTCAGGCACTTGACAATGAAATGCTGGAGCGTGTCAGAGGTCACTGCGAACGGCGCGGTGCGGAGTGGCACACGATTGAGGAACCGTTGTGCCTGGCGCACGCGCTGGAGTGTTGTGATGATCAGTACAATGCGATCCTCGTGGATTGTGTGACGCTCTGGCTTTCCAATCTGTTCTTCAAATATGAAGATACCGTAGAAACTATCGAAGTGCTGGTTCTTGAGGAGTTGCAGCATTTGAAGTGTGCGCTGTCAGGTATGAAAACGCCGGTTATTCTGGTCAGCAATGAGGTCGGTATGGGCATTGTGCCGGAAAATGCGCTGGCGCGCCGGTTTCGTGATATTGCTGGAATGGCTAACCAGATTCTGGCAGCTACTGCAGATGAGGTGCATGTCGTTATCAGCGGAATACCGCTGCAGCTGAAATAAACAGACCAAAGGAGAAGTAAACATGAACTTTATCGAAAATACACGTACCCGGATCAAACCGGTAAGCCTAGAGTTACTTCAACAAGCCCAGACGAGGCTGGATAACAAGACCAAACCGCTTGGCTCACTTGGACGCCTCGAAGAGTTTGCCAGGCGGATTGTCGCCATCAGCGGTAATCAAAATCCGGATATTTCCAAAAAAGTGGTGTTCACCTTTGCCGGTGACCATGGCGTGACGGAAGAGGGGGTATCGCTGTTCCCGCGTGAAGTTACTCCGCAGATGGTACTGAACTTTCTCTCGGGCGGTGCCGGAATAAACGTGCTTGCGCGCCATGTCGGGGCTGAAGTGCGTGTAGTTGACGTCGGAGTGGATTATGACTTTGCCGGCACTGTTGGATTAATCCAAAAAAAAGTGGCGAGAGGTACGAATAATTTTGCTAAAGGCCCGGCGATGACCCGAGCTGAAATGATCGCTGCCCTCTCGGTCGGCATCGAACTGGCTGATCAGTGCCGTACCGAAGGGGTAGGGGTGGTCGGCACCGGCGAAATGGGGATCGGCAACACGACGCCCTCTTCGGCCATAATTGCGGCTATCTCTGGCAAGTCTGTTGCCGAAGTGACCCATCGCGGCACCGGCATTGGTGATGAGGCACTGTATAACAAGGTGCGGGTCATTGAACAGGGATTAACGCTCAACAAGCCTGATCCGAATGATCCTCTTGATGTGCTGATGAAAGTCGGTGGATTTGAGATAGCGGCCATCGCCGGACTTGTTCTTGGTTGCGCTGCCAATTCGATACCGGTGGTCATCGACGGCTTTATCTCTTCTGCAGGTGCTCTGATCGCTACGGAACTGCATCCAAACGTTCGCGACTACATCTTTGCCGCACATACCTCCGTTGAAATCGGGCATCGCTTCATGCTGGAACGGATGAAGGTGGAGCCGATTCTCGATCTCAATCTGCGTCTAGGTGAAGGCACTGGCGCAGCTCTTGCCATAACCATAATCGAGGCCGGTGTGAAGATACTTACTGAGATGGCGACTTTTGAACAGGCCGGAGTTGCGAAAGGATAAAAAGCAGGGTCAAGGAAAAGCAAGGTTTGAATCCTTGCCTGACCTTCAACCTTCAACCTTATATGAGATTTTATATTATTGCCCTGCAATTTCTGACTATCATCCCGCTCCCCTTCTCAGTCCGCTGTGAGAAGGAAGATCTGGGGCGCTCTACAGCATGTTTCCCCCTGGTTGGCGTGACGATAGGGGTTTTGCTGGCTGGACTGAACTGGCTGATTGCACCCTGGCTGGCGCGGCCGATTGTTGATGCGCTGCTGATAACCGCACTTGCCGTGATTACCGGCGGGCTGCATCTTGACGGACTGGCGGATGTCTGTGACGGTCTGGCGGCGCGGGGTGGGCGGGAACGTTTTCTGGTGGTTATGAAGGATTCACAGATTGGCGCGGTTGGTGCGGTCGGACTTGTTTTGGGACTATTGCTCAAATGGCAGGCGCTGGTGGCGGTACCGGTGGAATTCAAGTGGCAGACGCTGCTGCTCTTTCCTGTTCTTGCCCGCTTCGGGCAGGTGCTTATGCTGACCGGAGCCCGCCATGCGCGCCAGGAGGGGCTTGGAGCGGTGTTTGTGCAGGGAACCGGCTGGGTGTCGTTGTCTCTGGCCTGTATATTCGCCGCCGCCGTCAGTTTTTGGCTGCTCGCTTTCAATGGGATAGTCGCTCTGACAACGGTCTGTCTGCTGACCTGCGCCGGTCGGCTGTTTTTTCAGCGTCGCCTCGGAGGATTGACCGGTGACACGGTTGGCTGTATCAGTGAAATCAATGAGATTGTGGTGCTGATGGTGGCTTCATCGGTTATTCAAACTGTGCTTTAAACTCTGCTATTCCCTTGTGTAATCCGGCGATCTCTTCACGTAATGCCCGTACTTCCTCTTCCAGTATCAAAATCCGCTCATCCACGGCAGAGACCCGTTGTCTGGCTGCTTCTTGCGGTGCTTCGGTGTTCTCTCTATATGCGGGAACAGCGGAGAACAGTTGTGCATAGCGTCCCTCTTTTCTCCCCGGCTGCTTCGGAAGAAGGGTAATCATCGGCTTTTCCCGCTGAATCAGTTCGTCAAGCACCTCTTCTACCGCACCCAGGTCGCCGAACGGGTGCATGCGTTCCCCTCTGGTGCGTAACTCACCAATCGTCTGCGGACCCCGCACCAGAAGTTCACAGACCACAGCCAATTCCGCCTGCATCAATCCCAATTTTTCCGCGAGAAGGTGGCGGTATTTTGATACTCGTCCGCTATCGGCTGACAGTACTACAAACTGTTTGAAGCGGAGAGAATCAACTGCACGCACGACATCTTCTTCCGCAAGAGCCATAACCGGATCGCGGTTTGATTTCTGATTGCACGCGTTGGTAAGGGCATTGAGTGACAGCGGGTAGTACTCTGGAGTCGTCAGTTCCTTCTCGATCAGACTCCCCAACACCCGCACCTCTACGTCGCCAAGCATTTTTTCCACGGAGGTCTCCATAATCAATCAGTGAAAGGTCGGCATCTTTTCCTGAAACAGCACATACGGGCTGACGATCAGCATGGCAAATTTTTTGTGCATATCCTCCTCCCATGAGCGGATTTTCGAGTCCGACGGTTTGCCTATCATACCCTCTTCAACCAGTTGCTGAATAATCTCAACATCATCAGCGGCAACTTTGTAGGCGGTGTCAGCCAGGTCAAGAGCATCGTCAACCAGAATCAGGCCGCCCCGGCCAAGGTGAGCCCGCAGACAGCTCCATTCCGCTTCGTCAATAGTAAGTGCCAATTCCTGTTTGCTTGGTAACATTCAGAGCTCCTTCTGTTTCATCTGCTAGCGCAACCGGCGCCTGGATTTTCTATCATGCTACGCAGACAAAGTCCATCCCTTCCTGCCATCCATGAGCCTCAGCCACTATCCGGAATTGTTCACGTGCGCCGCGTACGCCGATAGCAACGATCATTTTCCTTCCGTTCAGATGCAGTTCGCCCGGCATGATTATCGGCGCATTATGAAGGATCCTCCCGATCTTTTTTGGATCAACGTCAAGCCAGGTGGAAACCGTGACTCCCTCATTGGCGAGCAGTCGCTGCCATGCGCGCGCCTCCAGCCCGGCACCGGCGATGACGATCTCTGTATATCCCGTGAGAAAGCCGTTCAGCAGATGATGGCATTTACATAACCGAAACGCCTGAGCTGCATACTCATCCATGGTCCGGGTGGCACGTTCGGGGTGGTCGCGCCAGAACAAGAGCGTTTCTGGCAGACGGGCAAACTGAACGCCTGTGGCTGCCATGCGCAGCCACAGGTCATAATCTTCAGGCCAGCCGTGGTGCTGATAGCCACCCAACTGTTCCAGGATGCTCCGGCGCATCATGACTGACGGATGTACGAATGGTGACTCGACGTACAGGTCTCTGCTGATCAGGCTGTGATTCTGCAGACGGTTCTGCCACGTCTCGTAATCGATCATCCCCTGCTTGAGACCGGTACGGGGAAAGTGGCGAAAAGCGCTTGCGACCAGCCCGGTGGCGGGATGTGCTCTGAGGTAAGCCGTCTGCAGTTCCAGACGCTGCGGATGACAGATGTCATCGCCGTCAAGACGCGCCAGTAACGGTGCAGAACATGCTTCCAAGCCGGAGTTAAGTGCTTCCACCAGACCGCCACCGTCGCGGCTGATGATCCGGATGCGACTATCGCTGCGAGCTGCTTTGTCAAGGATGTCAGCGGTGTCGTCACCCGAACCGTCATCAACCGCAATTAGCTCCCAGTCGGCAAGAGTCTGCCGATACAGGGAATTCAGCGTTTCCTGTAGATAGCGTGCCTCATTACGAACCGGCATAAGGACCGACACCTTTGGCGTATCGGGTATCGTATGGATAGTCATGGAGATGTCCCTGAGTTTTTGTACTTGACGCTGCCGCATGATACGGTATGTATAGACAATAATCCAGAGAGGAATATATTAGCATTCATGTGGGATAATTGGTTACTGAACGGCTGCACACTTGATAATATTTCTGACTTGCTTGCGTTGCGAGAAGAGGGAGGAATGCCGGATTCCGGTGGACGAACGCGGGCATCGGTTGCGATGCTGCTCCATCAAGGGGCAACGGATGTCGAGATTCTGTTTATCCAGCGAGCGGCTCATGATCTTGATCCCTGGTCGGGGCATATTGCCTTTCCGGGGGGGAAACTTGAAGAGGGTGAGTTGGAGTGCCAGGCGGCCAGTAGGGAAACGCATGAAGAGATAGGAATCGATCTGGAACAGGGACGTTATCTTGGCCGGCTTTCAGACATTGTCGGTACCAACCTGCCGGTGCGGGTTTCCTGTTGTCTGTTTTGCGTCGACAGAGAGAGTTGTCTTCCCATCCTGAATGAAGAGGTGAGTGATCTGTTCTGGGTGTCTCTTTCAGATTTGCGCGATCCGTTACGGCATCGCTCCAGCTGGGTCGATTTTGGCGATAAACGCCTTGAAGTACCATCAATTCAGCTTCCGGTAGAAAACAAGCCGGTGCTTTGGGGGATAACCTATCGCCTGGTGATGCAGTTTATGGCTATGCTTGACGGCGATGGTTCTTCAGATAATGGATTCTGTACTCTGCCAGAAGTGGTAGAAATTGACGAGGAGTTGGAACATGAACGAAAAAACAGGTGTAATAACGTTTAAAGACAATCCGATGACCCTGTTGGGGGCGGAGCTGGCGGTGGGAAATGTCGCTCCCGATTTTACCGTGGTCGACAATGGCCTGGCCGCTGTGACGCTGGCGAGCTATGCCGGGAAAGTCAAAATTATCAGCGCCGTGCCATCGCTGGACACGCCGGTGTGCGATACCGAAACCCGCCGCTTCAACCAAGAAGCAGCAGCTTTGCCGGGAGATGTCGTACTGCTGACGGTCAGCCTTGATCTGCCGTTTGCCCAGAAACGGTGGTGCGGCTCAGCCGGGATCGACAAGGTGGTGACACTCTCGGACTACCGCGAACGTTCTTTCGGTCTCGGCTACGGGGTACTGATCAAGGAACTGCTGCTGCTGACCCGCGCGGTGTTTGTAGTTGATGCCGCCAACAACATCCGCTATATCCAGATTGTGCCGGAAGTAACCGGTGAACCTGACTATGCGGCGGCAATCGCGGCGGCGAAAGCAGCGCTGTAGATATCTTTCCACCTCGAGGCACTCCATTCGGAGCGCTCCGAGGTGGCATGACTACGCGGTAATCTTTCTCAATAGCCACGCCATATTTTCTCCCAATGTCAGCATGGTGCCCATCCCTTCTTCATCCTGCAGCACATCGCCGATATTTCTGCCGATCCCGATGTTCCAGTAGTTTGACGCGGGAATGATCATCTGACCGATACTGAAAAAGTGGTTTATTGTGTCGAACACGTTGATGGCTCCGGCACGGCGCATCGCCACGACAGCGGCGCCAGCCTTGCGCTTGAACATGTCGCCGTTTGCCCGGGACACCATGCCGCACCGGTCAATCAGTGCTTTCGTTTCCGGGGTCAGGGCGGCAAAATAGGTCGGTGAACCGATAATGATGCCGTCTGATTCAAGCATTTTTTCAATGCAGTTGTTGGCTATGTCATCGGCAACGGCGCACCGTTTGTCTTTCCGGGCAAAGCATTGATAACAGGCAACGCAGCCATGCAGTTTCTCGCCGCCGACTTGAACCATCTCTGTTGTAATACCTTCTCTGTTCAATGTCTTGAACGCCTGCTCGATGAGCAGTGACGTATTGCCGTCTTTGCGGGGACTGCCGTTGAATGCGGTGACTTTCATGTGGACCTCCACGGTAAAATGTTGCACTGGTGTAGCATGTTAAATCGTTTGAGACAACGTTGATTATTGTCCGCATCTACGCTAAAGTGCAGTACATGCTCGTCGGTGGAGCGTATACCAATTATTGCTGAAGAACAGGAGAGTTGCCATGTCAATCAGGGATAGTTTTTTTCTGGAACGTGACAATGCGGTGCTGATGGTAATCGATGTGCAGGAAAAATTGTGTGTGGCAATGGATGAAGGCGTGCTGAAAAAGCTGGTAAAAAACATCGGCATATTGCTGGAAAGCGCTACCGAGCTGAAAATGCCGGTTCTGGTGACGGAGCAGTATGTAAAAGGGTTGGGTGCGACTCTGCCGGAACTGAAGGAAAAAGCGGGGCAGGCCCCCTGTTTCGAAAAGATGACCTTTAGTTGCTGCGGTAGTCCAGAATTTATTGCCGCAGTCAAGGCAACCGGCAGAAACCAGATAATCGTCACCGGTATGGAGACTCATGTCTGCGTACTGCAGACAGTTATTGAACTGCGTGATGCCGGTTTTGCCGTCCATCTGGTGCAGGATGCCGTCATGAGTCGCAGCAAGCAGAACTGGCAGACCGCCGTGCATGCCATGACACTCGCCGGGGCGATCCCGACTTGTACGGAATCAGTCCTGTTTCAGCTACTGAAAGTGGCCGGGACTGATGTCTTTAAAAAGTTATCCAAGCTGGTTCGATAGGTACAATTACTGTGCGGAAAACACGTGTGGAATAATTTCAGCATGGTGGTGAATTCTGGCCAGGCAGGGCAATTGGGATTTGTAGGAGATAAACGGGATACCGGCACTTCCGGCTGCCTGCATGTCGACTTCACCATCACCGATAAAAAGAGCCTCATCCGGTTCCACCTGAAAGTAGTCGAGAACTTTGAGAAGTGGCTCCGGATGGGGTTTGGGATTGGTCACCTGAGAAGCTGTCATGACGTATTCAAAATAACCGGTCAGGCCGAAGTCATCGATGATCATGTCCATTGATGTTGCCCGATTAGTGCAGATCGCCAGGGATGTGTACCCTTTCAACAGGTCAAGGGCATCTACAAAGCCTTCTTCCATGCGCATATACGGCATGAGATCACGATAGTGAATGGTTTTGGCAAACCCGAATGCTTCTTCCATTTGCGCGTCTCCGGCAAAAAAATACTCCATTACATTCTTGAATGAATAGGTATGCAGTACGCGTCGTGCATCAGCATCATTTCGATCGATCTCCGGTCTACCAAGAAATGTCATGACGCGATTATAAAACACATAGTTTGACTCCATTGAATCCAGAATAACTCCATCACAATCATAGATGACGACTTTATAACGACTTTGCAATTCACTCACTCTGCTGACTCCGGTTCATTGTCCTTGTGTTTATGTAAAAAATCCTCCCATTCAATTGGAAGCAGGTACTTTTTTTGGCTGTTACACTCCTTGCATGCCGGCACCACGTTGTTTTTCGATGCTTTTCCACCGCGTGACACCGGGACAAGATGATCCATGGTCAATTCATCCGGCGGAAATGTGCCACCACAGTAGTGGCAACGTCCCAACGCCAAGCGGTTTTTCCACCAGCGACTCTTGCGGAGTTCCCTGGATTTTTCCCGTTCGCGTTTTACTTCAGATTCGCTGATTTCCAGAATAAAGTGATGACTCATATTAAAAGACCTTCAATACATCGCTATCAAAATTTCCCCCTGACAATATATGAAAACCGTATGATTTGGTAGCAGTAATAAATGATGCTCATGGAGGATAAGGCGCTTAAAAAATGGTTGATAATTTTAGCCCCGTGGGTTATAAAGCCAATTCCTCATGCGCTTGTAGCTCAGCTGGATAGAGCAACGGACTACGAATCCGTAGGTCGGGAGTTCGAATCTCTCCAAGCGCGCCAATAATTATAGGCACTTACATTGATGTGTAGGTGCTTTTTTTGTTGTACCTCAATCGTGGTACTTTTCTATTCTGGCCGATCATACTAAACATCCATCAACCCTACTATCAATGTAGCATTACAAGAATATGATAGCCACCATCAGCAGGCCGACGCGCTCACAGGCGCTAGGAAGGGTGAATGGGTGGCGGCCTATATAGTGCGTGCCTAGGGGAGGGGGCTTGACGTGCCACCGGGGGCTGGGACTTTTGGATTCACAGTTATACTTCCCTCCCGCCATACGAAACAGTTTTTCAATAGTTAATCCGGCGTTCCCATTTTCAGAAAAAATCATCCAGCAGATATTCAGAAGAGGTTTGATCTTCTGTTCAAATTACCTTCCGTCCTGTCGTAGGACAACTGTCCGTTTATAGAACACTTTAGCCTCGAAAAGAACATTCCATCATTTATAACTATTCGGAATTACAAGGTATACAAATTTGGCACGTACCATGCGTCAATACAATGTAGGTAACCATTATGCGTCCTGAATTGGGACACAAAACTACAAATCCGGAGGGATACATCTATGGTCACAACCGTTCTTGCTTTTCTAGCAATTACCGCAACTACTCTTGTATTTCAAACAGCCAAATATCTTCAGTACCAATACGCTTCAAAGCTTCAATAAAGGGTGGATCGCTGAAATCTGTAATCGAAATTGTTTTAAGTAGTACCACCAACCATTTTTCCGAAAGGAGGCGCAGAACACTTCTGCGGCGTTCATCACTCAGGTTCTTAGTTTGATGTGTGCAGGTTCAATAATAAATGACAAAGGGGGGAATGATGTTTAACAGACTATTGATTTTAATCGCACTCTTGATTTGTAGTATTGCAACAGGTGCCACCACTGAAGCTCAAGCTTCACAGGATTATAACTTCTCTTTTAATTTTAACGGATGGGACTTATTTACAGGTTCATTTACCGGTGATGCAAATGGCAACGTTATAAACAATCTCTCAAATATTTCTGTAGATCAATTTGATGGCCCAATATACAACTTTGGTGCAAATCATGTCGCCGGTGGAGCAGTTGCTTCATTTGATGGATTTCAAAACTACTTTTATTTCACCGAAAGTCCTCAGGGAAATAACTGGGGAAATGAAGACAACCTATGGTTTGATAGTTCTTATATCTCCACGATAGGGGCAGGATGGTATTCAAGCTACTGGTACGGTGGAACGTATGATGAGTGCGGTGATTATGCTTCTCTAGCATCTTGGAGCGTCACACCAATAAATCCACCAACATCTGAACCAGCGGCAGGTGCTGCACCAGTACCCGAACCCGGCACTTTAGCACTCCTCGGCATCGGCATGGGTAGTCTGGCTATCTACGGTAAGCGCCGTAAAAACCAACAAGCCTGATTAAAATCTACTTTCATTATGACAGGAGAGGCGTTGCTTTCGGGTGACGCCTTTTTTGTTAGAGGTTGAATGTGAAAGTCACATTTTGTATGCCACTTAGCCGGAATGAAAAAGCCCCGCTGGCGTAGCCAAAAGTCTGTCCGGTAACTTTACCGCCGAACAACATTTTCTGCACAGTACAGGTATCGGGCGGCCCTTTGAATGTCAATCAATATTTCTGGCGGCGTCTCCTTTGGTAACTTTGATGTGAGGTGAAGAAGGGGAGTGTGGAAAGATGCGGAAGTGATGATGTCGGTTAACTTTACATTTTCGATTTCTCGCCAAAACTCAGCATTACAAATCACACTGATTTATGTGGTTATATGCCACGCTCACGATCTATCGAGAAGCGTTTCTATGTCCAAAAACGCAGGAAAACCTACGGCTCTGGAAAAAATTAAGAAAAAGTCGGTTTTGTTTACATAATTATATTTTAGATTTTAGGCCGTTTTAAATTGTGAGGAATTTCAACTGGTTTTAAAAAGGGTATGTTTTATGCTTGTTTTATACAGGTTTACAAATAATCGAGGGAGGTTATCTATATGCTAAAAGTAATGTTATTATCATCATTTGTACTTCTGATGGCAGTGAACTCTTTTGCTTATACTGTTGACGTCACTTACGACAACAGTATGCCTTGGAATACCACTGCGCTTACCGGGTACGCAACAGATGGTGGCATGATGGACGGTATGGTTGTAACAGCGACTTTTACTGGCGGCTCAACTCAGAGTGCTTCTTGGACCCATACCGGCACCTCTGGTTCTGCTGTTTCTTCTGGCTTTAGCCTTACACAAACCGGTGGCACCACATACAGTAACCCTTGGCTTCTCTCAAGCAATGGCTCATTAAGTAGTCTGCAAATTGATGCGGGTGCCGGCAACACCGTTTTTGATGCAATTTACCCAATTCCGGACGATCCTGCCTTTTGGGGTTCCCCTGGTTCTGCTCAGGGATGGTTTGAAGTTACTGGTGCTACCGGTTATAGCCATGTAGATGCAATTTTTTCAGGTCCGGTCAAAGTGGAAGATGTTTTTTATAACGATCTTTACAGGTATCTGACTTTTAATTTTGTCGTTGATAATGCGCTGGTCTCTGCTCAGTACGGACTTTCCTTCATTGCTGATACGGACAATTTGAGCATTTCAGGCGATATCACTCCGGACAACCCAGTTCCCGAGCCTTCCACCATGCTCCTCCTCGGTGCGGGCCTTGCAGGCTTTGCCTTCTGGAGAAGAAAGAAAACCGTGTAAACAATACCGACTACTATCAAATACAATTGGGCTTCCAGGAATGGAGGCCCCTTTGTTTTTTTTCAGCACGGAGCCAGAACTAAAGGAGTAATTCGCAAACTCTCGGGCGTATTTCCACCGTTCCCCCTCCACTGCCACCCTTTAGACAAAATATTTTCTGCGAGGCAGTCGTAGTCGTAGTGGCGGGCTTCTTTTGCCATCCGTTATCCATGAAATACTGCCCCACTATGAGCATAAAAATACGGCGGTAAGGCCGTTACCCTGTACCAGAGGAATCGGACTCATTATGAACGTGTGAAGGGAAAACTGAATTAAGTATAGTGTCCCCAGAACATTCAACAATAGTGACAATAAAACTGGGAAGTGTTTGAATGCATAAGTAAGAGTTGAAGTGGAAGCCCCCCGTGGTGTTGAATAGCTTGTAAGCGCAAGCGGTCGGACCGGCCCGTCCGGAATCAAATCACTACGAGGAGGCTTCCATGAACGCAATTTACTACATTGGCTTGGATATCCACAAGAAGACAATCTCTTATTGCATCAAAAAAGTTGACAGGACGCTCGTCCGTCAGGGTACTGTTTGTGCCGAGCGTAAGGCTTTACATCAGTGGCAATTTGAGCTTCCCGGCTCTTGGTGCGGAGCAATGGAAGCAACCATCTTCACCGGTTGGGTCTATGACTTCTTCAAGCCATATGCCGTTGATCTCAAGGTTGCTCACCCTGCCATGCTCAAGGCTATTACGGCAGGAAATACTTCAGCGCACTATTAGAGCGGGTCGAAGATGTTCCGAATTCAGTAAAAGAGTTGTTGAAGCTGAACCACAGCGGCTTTGAACTATATGATGGTATTCAAAAGAAGCTGGTTGATGCACTACTAAAAAACAAACAGATCCAAGAACGGGTGCAACGGCTGATGAGCATCCCCGGAGTTGGTGAAGTTACGGCATTAACCTGGGTTCTGGAAATAGGAGAGTTGACTCGCTTTTGCTCATCTCGCCACGCCATCAGCTACTGTGGGTTATGCAGTGCGCAACATGAATCTACGGGGAAGGAACAGTGCGGCCCGATTTCCAAGCAGCGCAACAAGCATCTGCAGGCCACACTGATCGAGGCCGCCAAATTTGCTCCTCGCTGGAACGAACAACTGGCGATGTTCCACGCACGCGTGAACTGCTCAATGGCTAAATACAGATATTTAGTCTGTGAACATGAAAATGTATTATCAAAAAAACGAGGGCACACCTGTTTCTTAGGAGCCCATTAACGATGAGTCGTTGTAACGTTCCATCAGGAGCCTGTCAAGGTCAAACGGGTTGAATTAATTTAGGACCGTGAGTGCAGAAACAGAAAGGCCGGAATTGTCACCCCGGCCTTTCTGAATCCATATTTGCTACATCTTCTTCGCTATTTTGTATGCCAGGGATGCCCACACGAAAGGCAATGAGGCTTGTGCACGCAAATCATTTCGCCGCACTCCGGGCAGAGCCATTTTACATTTTCGTTTCTTACAAACTGCCGTATGCCAAATTTCTTTATATTCATCAGGTTGTCAATCACACTCATCCGATAATTTGTTCGATAGCGCTTATCCATATGGCTGAGGCGTGGGCAGGGAAACTCGCTGCAACTGAAGCAGTACCTGATTCCCCCCGTTGCTATCTTCTCGCAGTTCTTGATCCTGCATGTGACGCAGGTTTTCGCTTTCAGAGTGTCATCACCTCGGCAACCGGGACAAGCGGCTCTGTCCCTTACATAGGCCCGGCAGAGGCGGCAGTTCATGCCGCAGGGAGCAATGAGCTTCGAGGTTGTTTTTGTCAACTGTCTACTGCCGGGGCTCACGGAAAACATCCTTCACCTTCACCTCCGGGTGGTGATACCGTTCGTAGTTCTTCGTCTTTTTTCCGTACTGTATGCATGTTTCGGGGCACCACTGGATGCAGGCGAGGCACTGTTCGCAGGTGCCGTGCCAGACCGGTTTTCCCGCTTCCAGCGTGATGTTCTTCACGGGGCAGACCCGCTCGCAGATGCCGCAGGAACTGCACGTGCCATCGATATGAAAGTTTATGTCCAGCGTTTTCACGCGGTCGTAGGTCAGCTTGTATAATCCGGTAAACAGCACCCGCTGCCACAACGGCCCCTTCTCGATAAGCCCCGCTTTACGGTTTGAAATATACGATGCCGCGACGTTGATTTTTTCCGCCGCATCGGTGAAGAGCTTCTGCTGCCGCTCCACCGGCCCCGGCCCTCCCCAGGGGATATAGTTGCTCGGAAACATAATATCGAACCCGGCAGAAAGAGTGAGGTTTTCCCCGGCCATGAGCTCCTTGAGCTGGACAAGGGTGCGCGACACCTGCCCGCCATTAACCGCAACGGCGAAATAATAGACACCGGGGCGCTTTAACATCGCGTGCAGAAAATTACGCACGAGACTCGGAACGCCCCAGATGTGAACCGGAAAGACCAGACCGACAGCTTCCGCTTCGCCGGCATTCGAGCCGGCATTCATCCGGTGCATCGGCACAAGATCCGTGTCGCCGAGCTTTTCAGCGAGGGCGCGCGCCGTCCAGAGGGAATTGCCGGTGCCGGTGTAATAGTAGATGACGGTGCTCATGGCCGGTCGCCGTATGTATTGACTTGGGGGCGGCCATCACTGTGCTTTTCCGTGTTATACGTTGCGGCACCTATTGCGGTCCCTTCCAAGAGTCGCCGGAACCATGACTTTTCCGGGACTTTCCTGTCAGGTTTTGCCGGTTCCATGCTCAGGTTGGGGGTAATTGCCGGCTCCGGGACTAAAACCGGCGCTACCGCTTCCTGCGGCATTTTCACATCAAACAGTTTTCCCGTTTCCTGAGCATGGCAGAGCGATGATACGGAGATGAGTATTCCAAATAACAGGATTAATGTTCTTGCTCTTCTCTCAGCCATCTATGTACCTCCTGATTGAGCAGTTGAGCATGGTATCACTCACACTCATTTTTTTGTATTATGAGATTATCACCAGCTTCGCCGCAATGCAACGTGAACCCGCCGTGACGCCGTTATGGCTCCGAAAGGGCCTTCCTCCGAGCCGTACGGGAGTTCGCCACCCAATGTTACCTTCCAGAGATCGGTGAGGTTGTACCCCGCTTCCGCTTTGAGCATGCCGTCGCCATGCTTGAGTCCCGCACTCCAGACCAGCTTCCATTCGCCCCACTCCTCTGTCCGGTTCCAGGAGGCAATGACAGCTGGAAGGAGCGCCCGATCATAGAGTTGCGCAGTATCAACCGGCGGAGAAATTGCGTTTCCCGCAACTGTAACGAGGAAGGTGCCGTTGCCGAAACACTTTTCGACGCACACAGCACCGATCAGAGCATTGCCGAGGTCGCGATCCCGGGAGAAGAGAGCAGCACTCTCGCCGCGCACGATCCAGGGGCCAAGAATTCGTGAAAGCTCGACTCCGACCGCTTCCTCCCTGGCATAGCGCCTCTCGACCGGGATGCTGAAGCCGGTGGCAGTGGGGGTTGCCAAGCCTACTCTGAAATTCAGAATCGGCGCGGGATGCACCCCTGCTCTTCCCCATCCCCCCAGCTCCCAATCCCCGAAGGTCGACTGGAGCCGCACGGCGGCAAAACCGATATCGGGAGGGGTTGATGCTACCTCGTTGAAATCGGTTCCCGCAGGAAATGACCTCGTATGTACCGGCGCATTGCGACTGCCGAGCGGCGGCAGGCGCCAGGGGGTGGTCACGGGAACGGCGACGGCTTCGTAGCGGAGCGCTCCGCTATATCCGTTCAGACGCAGAGCCCAGAGCGGCAGTTTTTCGTCGGCAAATGGATCGGTAAGGTCCCGGGGAAGAAAGGCGTCGGCGGGGGAGTAGCCGTCGGTCTTTCCCCAGCCGAGCTGGAAGCGCCCCAACTGGAGGTCATGGGTCGAATTGAGGGGGATACGCAGCCACAGATCCCGCACCGAGACGGGTGATCGCCGGAGTCTCCTGTCTGCCGGATCAAAGTCGAGCGCACCCTGCTGCTCGCCTGAAGTGATTCCTTCTCCACGCAGCGAAGCGGTGAACTGTGTTTCACCAAGCATTTCCTCCCACTTGGTGAAGAGCGTTCCCCACCCAAGCCCCCGGTTGTCGCGCCCGGGCCATCGCTCCGCATACGCAAATCCCTTTGCCTCGGCATATCCGGAAATCTCCCCGGCCATTACTGACAGTGGAAGGAGCAGGAGCAGCAAAAACAAGAATAATAATTCAAATTCGAGGCGTTTTTTCAATCGCCCCCCTCCCGGTTCAGGTTCTGCAAGGTAAACCGGCTGACCGGCTGCGGCTTGTCAAATATGATTTCCTTGAGGAGCACCGTCGTCGTACTCCCTTTCTTCAGATCTTTCATCTCCATCTTCTGCGCCACCCAATGGCCGCCTATCTGCTGAAGATCGGAGAGGATCATCCGTTTGCCCGGTTCTTTTTCCCCTTTACGGTAGAGATCTTCCCGAAGCAGATAGAGGTTATCTTTACGCAGATAGATAATTTTCTTCTCATAGACCGATTTTCCATTCTTTTCAAAGGGAAACGCCTCAATGACATAACAGGGGAAATTATCGACCAACTGTTCCCCATGAAGCTCTACTTTGTGTTTCACATGGTCGAACTCTTCCATATCTTCATAACTGAAGTCGGTGCCGACAAAGGAGCTGTCCCGGTCCTGGGTTGCTATCCGCCGCTCCCGTTTCATGGAAGGGAGGTAGAGCCACTGATCCGGGTTCTGCCCACCCGGCTTTGCCAGCGAAAGGAATCCGACCCCTTTCACTTCAGGCGGATCAATAAAGCGGATCAGGTTCTTCGCATCCCCTGCGTACCCTTCCCGGAAACTCTTCCACCCCTTCTTCCGCACCTTGCCATTCTTGTTCACCACCGTCAGTTCCCCGGCGTACTGCTGGGTTTTGGTGCGATGGCGCTGTTCAGATTCCTTCAAGAGCGTGCGAGCGTCAGGCCCCGCCCAGGCAAAGCTGGCGCAAAAAGTTGAAAGAATGACCGCTGTCATAATCCGGAGATAAATTATTCTAAATGATATATTCCTGCGCATCTCAACCTCCAAAAATTTAAACATAAACTTCAGAAAAACATTACTCACGCGACGACGCGACGACGCAACGAAAGTCTTTCAAACAAATCTTGTAACTGCTCAGAATCAAAGGCAACTCACACGGAGGCACAGAGGCACGGAGAATGTCAAAAAACACAAAGTTTTTATGGCTTACCTCAAAGGCTTCAAGATCTAATCCTGGTTTTCTCTGTGCCTCTGTGCCTCCGTGTGAAACTGGTTTTGAATTTATGCTTTCTTGACCTAAGTAGTTACCAAATCTTTTGGTTTGGTTTTTACGTTGCGTCGTCGCGTCGTTGCGTGAAACAGGTTTTGTTGTTCTGTCTCTCCAAGATCGGGAGATTCGTCACTCATACTCAATCGCCTCGACAATCTTCATCCTCCCCGCCTGACGGGCAGGCACCCATGCGGCGAAGGCCGAGATCAACGGCAGGGCTATTGTGAGCTGCAGCAGAATCTCCCACGGATAGAAGTGCGGCATGATCCAGCCGGTAAACAGCTCGGCAAGCGGCCCCTCCATGAAAGAGGCGAAGAGATTTCCGGCCGGCAGCGCCAGCACCAATCCCGCCAGCGCGAGGAGCAGCGCTTCAAGCACGATGCCACGGGCAAGTTGGGCCGGGAGAGCGCCAAGTGCCTTGAGTATCCCGATTTCCCTGGTCCGCTCAGCCACCGAAATGAGGAGCGCGGTGACAATGCCCAGGAAAGCGACCAGCAGGGCAAGAAAGAGCGTAACCCGTGTCAGCGCGTAAAAGGCGTCAATAGCCTTGGTAATTTCGGCGATAAACTCCTGGCGGGTGGAGATCAGCGCCGGATAACGACCGGCCAGCCTGGCGCGGATATGGTCGCGCACCTGGCCGACGTTGGCGTCGGGGTGCAGCGAGACGTCGTAGATATCGACACGGTCATCCTGCCAGTAGCGGAGGAACTGGCTGCGGTCCAGCAGCACCGTTCCCTGGTCGGAGGCGTAATCCCGTACCACGGCGGCAATGGTGAAGCGTACTTTTCCGCCGGGAGCAGCCAGTTCCACCTGCTGTCCGATCCCCAGTTTATAGCGCCGGGAGAAATTGTCCGAGACCGCGCATTTTCCTTCCCGGGTCAGCCCTCGGCGCATCGTTTCAACATCCCCCTGGGTGAAGTCGTATTTCATCCGTTCCAGCAGTGGGGCGATCTCAATGGACGCAACCTGGATCTGACGCCCCTGATAAAGGGGACGGTTTACGCGGAAGCTCTCGACGCTCTTTACCCCCGGCAACTGCAGCAACTCGTCACGCAGTCCGCCAGGGAACAGGAAGTCCGGACGATTGAAATTGGCCGAGGCCCGCACGAACAGCTCACAGGTCAGGGAATCGTTCATCCAGCGTTCAAGCGCCTTTTTGGTCGACCCCATATACCCACCCAGGCCGAGCACAAAGGTCAACGAGAGAGCCATGGCCATGATGGTGCCGGAAGTTCTGCGGGCATTGCCAAGGAGGGCATCGCCGGAGAGCCTCCCTGCCACCGGGGCAAAACGGGTCACCAACTGAACGAGGTGGTGGAGCAGCAGCCGTGAGAGCGGCCCGACAAGGAGCACAATCCCGGCGCCCCCCAGCAGCAGCTCAACAAAAATAAACGGATTGCCGCCGAAGGGGGGCTTGAGAGCCATGACGACGGCACTGCCAAGTGTGGCGACGCCGGCTGCGATTCTCAGAGCAGATCTGCCCGGAACAGCGGCCTGAAAAGCCCCCTTGGCAAACGCCTCGGTGGGTGAAATGCGGGAGGCGGACAGAGCCGGCCCCCAGGCGCCGATCAGTGAGGCGGCAACGCCGAGAAACATCGATTGCAGAACGACTAGCGGCACAAGGCGCACCGTCCCAGAGCTGGTGACGCCGTACAATGTTTCGGATGTCTGTCCCATCATCCGGAGGAACGCCTGTGAAAAGGCGCTGCCGGCCAGAGTGCCCAGGATGCCGCCGATTATGCCGATGACCAGCGCTTCGGCAAGGAAGAGGAGTTGCACCTGACGAGGGGTTGCCCCCAGGGCCCGCAGCGTTCCGATGTCCCGCCGCCGCCGGTTCACCGCAACATTGAAGGCATTGAAAATCAGGAAGATGCCGATGGCAAGGGCAAAACCGCTGGAGATGTTGAACCCGGCCACGAAATTGGTAACGATCTTCTCAATCTGCTCTCCCCGCTTCCCGGGGGTTTCCACCCGGTAGGCCGGGCCAAGCGCTTTCTCCAACGTTGCTATTCCCTGGGCGACGCTGGTCCCCTCGTCAAGCCGCACATCAATCCGGTCAAAGCGCCTGCCCCGGCCAAAAAGTTCCTGGGCGGCATACACGTCCACCACCATCAGGTTGCCGCCGAAAGCCTCGGCAAACCCTTTTGGAGTAAGGAGCCCACGGGCTTTGACCAATTTCACCCCTTTTGGAGCCTTGATCGCGAGGCTGTCACCGCTCTTCAGTCCGGCTTTTTCGGCAAACTGGCGGGTAAAGATGGCCGAATCGGGCTGGGCGAGAAAAAGGAGCGGATCGTCCAGATCGGCGTCATCCCCCTCGAAGCCGTAATCCCGCATCTCCCGATCTCCCAGAAGGTCGATGCCGATCACCATGAGGCTGCCGAGCTCACCCTTTTCCGGGATGACGATCTGCTCGATGACCGGCGAAGTAGCCCGGATTCCGGGGAGCGCCCGCACCTGTTCCTGCACCTCCTCCGGCACCCCTCCCTCCATGATGATCTGCAGTTGGGCCTTGCCGGCAACCCGGTCAACCGTGGAACGGATCCCCTTGACCAGCGTTCCCTTGGCGCTTTCGATGGAGCTGAAAGTTGCCACGCCGACTACGACGCCAAGGAGGGTAAGGATCGTCTTGGCCAGGTGACGCCTGACATAGGAGAGCGAGAGGGTGCGGAGCAGAAACCTCATACCCCACCTCCCGCCACGGCGGAGTCCCCCTCAACCCTGCCGTCCCGCAGCCTGATCAAGCGTGCGCAGGCTGAGGCGGCATTATGGTCGTGGGTAACGATGACGATGGTGGTGCCCCGTTCCCGATTGATCGTCCTGAGCAGCTCCAGAATTTCTGCGCCACGGGCCGAATCCAGATTGCCGGTCGGTTCGTCGGCCAGCAGCAGCGGCGCATCGGTGACCAGCGCCCGTGCGATGGCGGCCCGTTGCCGTTCCCCGCCGGAGAGTTCATCGGGGAGATGGTTTCCCCGCGCCTCCAGCCCGACATCCTGTAGTGCCCGTGTGACCTTCTCTTCGATCACCGTTGCCGCCATTCCGGCCAGATGCAGCGGCAGGGCTACGTTCTGGCGCACCTTCAGGGTCGGCATCAGGTGATAGGCCTGAAAAATGTACGATACCGTGGAGCGGCGGAACAGCGAACGCCCCTTTTCGCTCTCACCGGCGAGATCCGTTCCCGCCACTATCACCTGCCCCGATGTCGGCACATCCAGCCCCCCCAGCAGGTTGAGCAGCGTCGATTTGCCGGAGCCTGACGGCCCCATGATCGCCACCATTTCGCCCGTCCCGATAGCCAGGTTGATCCCTGCCAAGGCTTTTACCTCGGATTTGCCGGCGTAGGTTTTGATTACGTCGTGGAGTTTCAGCATGTGGATGTCTCCTTTATTTCCCCCCCTTTACAAAAGGGGGGTCAGGGGGGATTTTGCTTCACCGCAAAAGGCAAATCCCCCTAAATCCCCCTTTCTTAAAGGGGGACTTGTTCGTCGTTCGTTGCGCAATTGCGTCGTCGCGTGAAACACAGTTTTCAGGCTTTGCCCTACGACTCATCCTGCTCGCGCCAGGCCGACTCCCGCAGAAAAATGTTCCTGAACTCGCAGCGCCCCTGCAACTTGTAACAAAAAGCCCTGCCGCCGAAGGTGAACCGGTTCGACCAGATGGTCATCGGCACGCTGCGAGTGTAACGTTTGCGCGCCGCCTCGATGACATTTTCGATGCCGCGCAGGAAGAACGCCTTGTCCCCGAAATCGAAGAGCCCTTCCTGTTGCCACGGCTCCATGAACCAGTAGAATCCCTGGCGGATAACTTCCAGATGGTCCGGCTCCATATCATCGGGATGGTTGAAGCGGCACGCAGAGGCAATGGCCTGGTTCAGAGCGAGAATGTCCCGGTCCAGCGCGGCCTGGATCGCGGCGTTGGAATCGCGCCATTCCTCTTCGTCCAGTACCAGAGTGCAGCCGAAATCGATCAGACCGAGCCGTCCGTCCTCCATGAAGATGAAGTTACCGGGGTGCGGGTCTGCCGGCAGCCAGTGCAAGCGGTAGTAGAGCCGATATGTGGCTATCGTAAGCAGCGTGGTGAAATGGTCCCGCTCCGCCTGGTCCGGGCTACTCTGAAGATATTCATTGATGTGGCAGCCAGGGAGATACTCACTGGTCAGCACTCGTTTGGAGGATAAGCCGTTGTAGATCTCCGGCACCACAACCCGGTCTTCGGCGGAAAAGACGGCCCGGGCCCGGCGGCAGTGGTCGGCCTCCTTGGTATAATCTGTCTCCAGGAGCAGCATGCGCTCGATGTCGGCCAGTTTGGCGATGGTATCCTCCCAATCCTTGGTCAGGCAGAGCGGCTGGAGCAGGAGACGGAGGGTGCGCAGGTCGTTTTTGATCGTTCGGGCGATGCCGGGATACTGGATCTTTACCGCCACCTCTTCACCGCTCAGCAGACGGGCGCGATGCACCTGCCCCAGAGAGGCGGCGGCAAAGGCCTGCTGATCAAAGGAGGCGAACAGCTCCTCCGGTTCACGGCCGAACTCGTCGAGAAAGACCTCGCGCACCAGGGAGTAGTGCATCGGAGGCGCTTCGAAATGCAACGCGGAGAGTACCTCGGCAAATTCCTCCGGCACCACCTCGGGGAGATTGGCGAGCATTTGTCCGACCTTCATCACCGCGCCGCGCAGATACCCCATGGTGCCAAAGAGCTGTAGAGCTGCGGCCAGATGCGCTTCGCTTTTGAGCCGCCGCTTTACTTCCGCGCCGCTGAATCGGCTGCGCAGCCAATACGCAAGATATCCGAAGGCCACCCTGGCCTGGAGAGAGCCCAGTATCCAGACGCGGAAAAAGGAGTTCACCGGCACCTTTTTGCTGGAGATGCCGGCAATCAGATTTGCCAGGGACTGACCGGCCGGATCGGTGTTACGATCCTTGGGAAGGGCCTTGAGCAGCTCCTGTTCCAGGAACTCTTCACTCAGCATCGGCGCCTCCTTTGCCGGGCCCGCCGCCGGAAATAATCTGCACGAACATGCGGGTTGCATAGTCGATCAGTGCCTGGGTTTCTTCCTGGTTGGGGGAAGTATCGTTGGCCCAAAAGGCGAGGATGCCGAGATAGAGGGACCAGTACATGGTCATGGCGACATAGTCCGGGGCTTCGGCAAAACCGTGGCCGGCAATGATCCCCTGCACCGCATTCAGATGCCCCTGGCGGGCGGCTTCCCCCTCCTGGCACACGCTCTTTCGGGGAAAAGGACTCAAGGAGCGTTCCAGCACCGGGCCGAGAAAAGTGCGCAACGGACGCAGCCTGCGCAGGCCGGAAGCAATAAACAGAAACAGCTCCTCGGCAAGATCCTCGTCACCGGTACGGCGGCGCTGAAAATCCTCCCGCCCCTGGCGAAAAGCCTCAGTGACCATGGTCATCGCCAGGGTCTCCTTGCTCGGGAAATAGTTGAACAAAGTGCCGGTCGCCAACCCGGCAGCCAGGGCGATATCACGGGTAGTGGTCGCATCGAAGCCTTTGGTTGTGAAGATATCCACCGCTTTTTCCAGGATGCGAATCCTGTTATCCTGCTTGGCCTGCTCGCTGATACGCATCGACTCTCTCCCATAACGCTCAATCCATTTAAATGAGCGCGTTCACTATAATGGCAGCTACAGACAAAAGCAACAAATAAATGAGCACGCTCATATATTATCGAAAAAGCAAGGCTGCCAGTACATCTGCAGCCTTGCTCACACTCTTCAATCATGTTTTTTCTTAAAAAACTATGTTCCGGAAATGGTTTTTATCATCGTGCAAATCATCGCCTGCATTTTGACCGGGTCCGTCTCGTAGTCTACCATTTTGTACATTTTCGCCCGTTCGCCAAATCCGAACCTCTGATAGATCGCTTTCTCGTCTTCGGGCAGCTTTTCCAGTATGGCATGTATCATATTGAGGTGTTCAGCCTGTTGTTGCTGATTGCGGGGCTTTGCCCCGGCATCGACCGGCGTGCCTGTCCCGGGTTTTCCGGATTGATATACCAATGCGGCCTGCCGGAGATCTTGTGCCAATGCGGCAAAATATTCGGCTGCTCTCTTCATTTTGTCGATGTTCGCGGCATCGTCCCCGGAATCGAGCGGGATAACGCCGGTGAAGCCTGATTCCGATATTGTGAGAAAGTCACTGTTTATGTTGAGCTTAAGCCGGTTGCCGGTCACTTCGACGAGTCCGCAGATAAATTCCCGATTGTCGGCGCCGGTATGTATTTTTGCTGCTTCACAGTCTGTCTTTGCCATGGTTGGTCCTCTTCACTCAGTTGTTGTGGGGGAGCAGACAATATTGATACGTGCTTTCATGACGTTCCCATGGAAATTACGATACTCCCCAATCTCTGTTCGGTTTCCACTCTTCGATGAGCTTCAGCAGCCTGCTCCATGGGATAGATTCTATCGACGATTGATGTTATTTTTCCCTCTTCAATCATTTCCTTGAGTGCAAGCAGCTCTTCCTCCTTTTCCCCGGCAAAAACAAAAATCGCGCTCTTGCCAGTAAACCTTGACGTCAGAACAGACCGCAGCATATCGGACAGACGCGGATTTCCCAACAAATAACGTCCCTTGGAATTGAGTGAGCTAACACAGTTGGAATAGGAATAGTTAGCAACCATGTTAAAAATCACGTCATAGGATTGGCCGTTATTTGAGAAATCTTCCTTGGAATAATCAATGAAATGATCAGCCCCGATTCGGAGAAGCATTTCCTCCTTTATTGCGCTATCAACTGCCGTCACCTCAGCTCCCATTGCTTTTGCAATCTGCACCGCAAACATACCGATGCTGCCGCCGGCACCGTTGATCAAGACCTTTTCGCCTTTTTTGATATGAGCTTTTCTCATAAAGTGAAGAGCATTCAGCCCTCCCAGAGGCACTGCCGCTGCCTCTTCAAAACTCATATTATTCGGTTTGCGCACAAGAGTGTGGCCGGCCGGCAGACACATGTATTCGCCATATGCACCCAACTGAAGCTGAGTAGACCCGAAAATCTGATCTCCCTTTTGAAATTTGGAAACGCCGGTGCCGACTGATTCCACTTCTCCCGCGAAATATCCTCCCAATATTTGTCTCTTTGGCTTTATGAGTCCCAACGCAATGCGCAAAGGGAGCCAAAACCACTTCACCTGGAAATTGAAGCTTCGCATTTCACAATCACCCTTCGTTGCCTCTGCCGCATGAACTTTGATCAAGAGTTCAGCGTCCCTGGGTGCAGGTTTTTCAACCTCTTTAATATGGAGGACATCCGGTGATCCATATGTTGTATATACAATCGCTTTCATATGACTATGGTCGCCTCGCAGAAAATATTTTATCTAAAAGTGGGGGGTAGTGGGGGGGCAATACCAAGTAGGGATGCCGGAACCTGACTGTTTGGTCACCGTGCTGCGAAAAAACAATTGGGCCTCCGTTTCTGGAAGCCCAATTGTGTGAAACGGTACGTCGGTATTGTTTACACAGTAAACTTTCTTCTCCAGAAGGCGAGTCCTGCAATACCTCCGCCGAGGAGGAGCATGGTAGAGGGTTCGGGAACAGGGACAGCCTCCACAACCTCAGCATTACGAACAGCCATGCCCAAAAAGTGCCAGTCCTTGGGGATTATCATTTGATCGGTAGAAGAGCTATTGAAAGACCAGGCATAATTCTGGAAAGGTCTTTCATCCAGGGTACTAACCATATGCTCAGTACCTGACCAGTAAAATCCAGGTTGTAAATTCACAAGTGGGGACAACTTGTCGTAGTTAAAACCAAACCCTGGCTGCTGGATGTAATTGTCGGATGCATAAGGGGGTATAAAACCCAATTCATCATAGAAAAGGTGTCCAAGCTCGGAGGTTCTAATGTTGTAACCATAGACACCGTTCCCGTCATAGAGGCTATAGCTGCTGAAATTTATAGGGCCATCTACAGTGGCAGGCAATCGCCAGTCACCACCCCAGGTCACACTATACCCTGGATTCAGGGTAATATTGAGTTCGCTCCCCCCGAGACTGGTTGCCCATGCGGTCTGAGTGTCCCAATTGCCATACCCATGAGTTTCATTGAGATAGACAACCGAACCGAATGGTGAATCGTTATCCCAGATCAGGTCATAGTTAGCCAGGTAGTAGGAACTTGAGGGGTGGTTCGCATGGCCAATAACGGTGAGAGTCGCCTCCGCCGATCCTGCAAGCACACCGCAGAGCGCAGTAGTGGCCAGTATGAACTTTATGCTTTTTTTGCCGGCTGCAATCATTCTGACAATGATCATGATATTCTCCAAAACCGAATAGAATTGTGTAACAATAAACCCTACTAAATAACGTGTCTTTTATATGTGCAATAATATATCCAAGTGCATAACAACTTAATTTAGTGTGCTTTATTGTTTTGAGTTTTGGTGTGAAACCAAAAATGTAAAGAAATCCGACATCTACTCTTCCGCATTTGAAATGAGAGTGTCCGTACCTGACTGGCTCATGTTTGTATTGAAAGTGCGAGTATGTCATGCCGTCTCTAATCCGGCGTCCAAAATTGACCCACCTCAGCACCCTGTTCCGTACCCTCTGGATTCTACGTGAGAAAGAATTTTACAAGGAGATGCTGATCGTGGAGACCATTACTAAAGTCTGTATTGCATATATTTAAAGCCGGCAAAGCAATTCGTGAGATTGCCCGTAAATTCAACCTTGCCCGTAACATAGTAAAAACATAATCCGTAGCGGCGTATCCATGATCTCTGTGGCAATGCCCTGGCTTTTGAGTTTGACCAGGTAGGGGATGCCAGAAATCGCGTTTATATAGTTTACCGGCTTTTTTACGGTGAGGCGGCGAATGTCGATGGTTTGTGCCGATGCCGTATTGTGCCGATTTGTTCGATTGATCAGATCTGGTAGCCGGACAAAAAAATACCTCCAGAATGTGGAGGTTGATGCACTGCTTACTAATGTTGGTTTGTTACTTCAGCTTCCGGGTGATCTTCCAGACATCCGGGTCCATGTCAAGATAACCGCTGTACTGTCACATGCAATAGATTTAAAAAATAACGGTTGTATGTGACGGTTTCTCCAATCACCTTAACATCCTATTCTTGATTCTCTCTTTTATATTCAGCCAATTGCATTCACATTCGTCTCTGGCACGCTATTCGCTTAAATTGCAAACATCTGAGGCAAGCGCATATGCCGTGATACGGATGTTCGTGGCCTAAGTGTTTAATTTTAGAAAGTTTAAGAGGTAAGACGTCATGAAAAAAATGATACTTGCGGCAATGATGACGGCGGTTTTGATGATTTTTACCGGATGCGGAAGTTCGGGCGGAAAAGACTCCATAGTCGCTCCAGAAAAAGGCCTGAAAATGTCCTTTGACTTTAACCGGAAGCCAGCTAAAGTTGTTGCGGCAGATATCGTGTCCGAAATACCAACAGATGTTACCGCGATTCTTTTAACTGTCTTGACGAGTAAGAATGAAGTCGTAGTTGTTGTCAATCTAATGGTCAATAATGGGACTGTAAACAACATACTTATGATTAATGATGGGCGGTACAAACTAGAGGCAATTGCTTTGAATGCCAATTATGATCATGTTTTTGCTGGTACTGTTACCACAGATGTAACCAACGGTTATGGCAATGCAACTATTGTTCTTGAACCAGACAAGTCATATTTTGTAGAAGCAACAGAGGTCGATACAATAAAAATGGCTGATTTTTTATTAAATGCCGGCGATCAAATGGTTTTGCCGGTGGCAGTTAACACGGTTTTTCAATTTAACGGTTTCGCAATTTCACTGACGTACGACCCGGCTATGATCGAAGTAATGGAAGTTTTACCTTCAAGCAACGTCAGCGCCTTTAAGGGCATGATTACGGGAGCTTTAATTGCAAATAGCAAATTTGGATTAAATGATCCCAGAGACCTCCTGATGCTTGAAAACTCCAACCTGGGCCTTAATACCGCTACGATGGTGGGCATCTGTCTCGATGCAGTCAGTGGCAAGGTCATTCTAGGTGGTATAAAAGTCAAGGCCAAGAACAAAGGTAATACAGTCATTACGATTAGGCCATTCGGACCTGAATTCATTTATAATAGCCTTGGCCAAAAAGACTTACCAATGGTAACTGTCGTGGGAGAAATACTATAAAGATATGTTTATTTGGGTTAGGCTGAGAAAAGTGGACATGCAAAATGACGTTCTCTAAGTTTGCAATGGTTCAGTTTTCAGGGGGAAGGTCATGAGGTGCAATGAAAACAATCAGTAACGGTTTGCCTATAGTCCATTTTGGATAGAACGCATAGAATTATCCGGTATTTGTGTTGACGCACAAGTTACGATGGTTTACAAACGATTGGAAATTATCAAGGTTTAACTAGTTGAATTTGAATATGTTTTACCCCGGAATTTCCGTATGAAGATGAGTGAAGAGCACAAAACAATTGCCACCGAAGAAGGGTCGAAATCTGAGCCTCTGAAGACGCTGCCTGATCTGAAAACCCTCAGAGAAGTACGTGGGTTGACGACTGGGGGCATCTCCCACAAGACAAGGATCAACTCCTCCGTTCTGAATGCTATTGAGAACGGCGAGTTTCACCTCCTGCCGGCGCCTGTTTCTACAAAAAAATTCATCCAGATATATGCAGAAACTATCGGTATCGATGCTGAAATCATCCTTGCCCATTATAAGCGCTATCTTGATGAAAAACAGCCCATACCGGAAGACGTCAAGGTTGTCAAAACATTGATCACTTTTGACCGCAAACCCTTTTCGCGGTATCTCTCGTACGCCGTCCCTGTCGCGGCGATTATTGCCGCCTGCGTCTATGCCTTCTTTTATGGAAACGAAACCTTGGGAATCTTTCTAAACAACGTGACTTTTGTCGAGCAGAAGGAAGTCGTGGCCAAGACTGCCCCCGCCGCGAAAGAGCGACCTCTGGAGGCGGTGACCAATGCCCCCCAAACACCGCCGCCAGCAGTGGCCGTCCCAAAAGATACACCGCAAACTCCAAATAGTACCCACCTTAATCTACTTATTGAAGCAACGGAAAACACCTGGCTTAATATAACCGAAGACCGTAATCATCCCTACCAGCTCACCTTGAAGAGTGGGGAAAAATTGAGCCGAAACGCTCAGGAGTTTTTTGTCATCGATGTGGGGAATGCGGCCGGTGTCAACATCACCTTTCTTGGCAAGTCTCTGGGGAAATTGGGCCGGAAGGGGCAAGTCGTGCATATTCGCCTGCCGCAGCAGTAATGCAGATCGTTACAGAGGAGTTGCTCTCAACACTAACCGGATGCCAGTGCGCAGAGACTTGTTAAATTCATGGCGGAGGCCTATACTTTAATCCAGTAAGCAACGGTACGTAAAGAAGGAGGCGCATATGAAACGGATTTGCTGTACTGTTGTTGCAGCTTTGATGCTACTCCTGATTGGTGCTGAAACAGTACCGGCAGACCGCAGTCATAGAGGAGGGCACCACAGCGGATGGGATTGGCTGCCTTTCTGGTTCGGGGTAACTGCCATCGCTACATTGCCTTACTACTATCCTCGTGATCCGCCTCAGACAGTCATAATCCAACCGCCTGCACCACCGCCAACTCCAGATACAGTCTATATTCAGCCAGCCCCTCCGCCTGTTTCATCAGTCGTGCAGATTTATTGGTACTACTGTCAGAACCCGATGGGTTACTATCCGTACGTCAAGGAGTGTTCTACCGGCTGGATGAAAGTTGTTCCAAAAGTGCCGCAGTCAGTGCTCCCGCCATCCCCGGAGCCACCTGACTTGGAAAAATGAGAAACATTAATTCGATTTTATGGCACAAAAATTAGGCAACCTCTGTCACCATAGCCGGATTGGGATATTTACCGGCCAAGGCTACAAACCAGTCAATGATGTGAGCCGTGCCAACCGGCATTCTGCTGATCTCCAGTACTGTACCGTCATTCCTGACAATGTACGTGCCCTCATACCGAGAAACGTATTTCACCATGCCATCCATCACGTCGAGGATAACAGTTAAGCACACCTCACGAGGTTTCCTGTACGTTACACCTGCAGGCAAGCATCAAATATGCCTCAAAACTTTTCTGCATACCTTTTTTGAATAGACTAAGCTGGGCGCTTTTTCATACGTGCATATGTTTGGTAAGCATTATCCGAGTTACTTCATCATTACTGAATATCCTGGTTCTGTCTAAAGAATCGTATGCCGTGATTCTGGCAAAAGAACATAATACCCTTGCCTTAAATTCTCGGCTGTACAATAAACTGTGAAACTGTCGTTACCATTGTTTGTGTTTGCAGGAGAATTTATATGATCAAACCCCCCTTTCCACCACACTACCGACATGAACACGGTCCGGTAAAGAACGTCAACGAAGTAGTCACGGAACAGCTTACGTTCGGTCAAAGAGCGTCTGACTGGATCGCCGAAAAAGTGGGTTCCTGGGAATTCATCATCGGTCAGTCAGTGCTTCTCACTATTTGGGCAATACTTAATGTGACTGCATGGATACAGCATTGGGATCCGTATCCGTTTATACTCATGAACCTCGTTCTGTCGCTTCAGGCCGCCTACACGGCCCCCATGATCATGATGAGTCAAAATCGCAAGGCGGATCGAGACCGTATCGAAGCGCACATCGATTATGAAGTTAATCTGAAGGCGGAATCTGAAATCAAAGTCATTCTCGAAAACCTTGAAGCGCAAAATATTGTCATTGCTGAGCTTCATAAGATGCTTGAGGAATTACGGGGAAAATAATTAAACGCTACAAGGGAATTGACGTTGTGCTCTTCAAGGGGACAACGGGTCTCTCCATGGCCTGAAGATAATTTATTTCAGAAAAAGACTCTACAATCATCAAGTCGTGTAACTTTACCAGACATTTTCTGGGCAAAGCCCTTGGTACCATTTCTCATTCGGGCATGCATTATCTGAACACCTAATCGCATTGTAATTTGATACAAAATGCTGTACAACCTTCTGTAAAATAAGCTGAAATTAGCTTAAGAACACCACTTCACAATCAGTCAGCTGTCTCACTGCTCCCATGTTTTGAGATATGTTGTGACAACTGTAGATTACAGGTTTTTACCAGAGGGGCGCTATGTATATTGCTTCACTATTTATTTCGATGATGATTTCTTTATTTCTTTCCGGATGTGCTCATACAGAACCGCCGGGACAAAAACAGACGAGTATTTGTACGGTAAAGGTGAGCTTAGCCCCTGATTTCACGGACAGCGCGTTTACAAATGAACTTGTGGTAGCAGGTGATGAACAAGGCAATGCAATATTCCCCGCACAAAAGATTTTAAATTTTGTAGTCACTCATCTTTCGCCATCGGAACAAGAAGACGTGATGGGTATGCTTCACGACTCGCTGAAGCTGGGGAATAGTAATGATAAGGAAAAGACCGAAGTTCAGCGAACGCTTGGGCGCTTGAAAAAAAAACTTGGTAAATACGGCTGGTCCACTGAGTTGGAGATGCAGTTCCATGCATCACAAACAGGGAATACCTGGAATACCAGTTTTGAACTGTGCCATATAATGCCGGATATATTCAGAACAGGTCTGGAAGCCAAAGCGGATTCTTGCTATAACAAAACAACGCTGTATCTTAATAGTCAATCAGTAACACAACTTCTGAACTGTCTTGATCTCATCTCCTTTCCTACACAAAATGCGTCAGTTGTTGCCACAGCTGGCAACGCCCAGGCGAAGGTCAGTTTCTCGGCGCCAATACCTGGCGATGGCAACACCATAACCGGCTACACCGTGAATTCCAGCCCATCGGGCGGAATTGACGTGAATGCCGGATCAGCAGAGCCAATCCATACTATCAACGGACTCATTAACGGCACCGCCTATACCTTTTCTGTGCAGGCTGCCAATGCAGCCGGATCAAGTCTTGCTTCAATTTCCTCCAAAAGTGTAACGCCTCTTCACATCCCTGATGCTCCTGTCAACGCCACAGCCATAGCTGACAATGCCCAAGCAAAGGTCAGTTTCCTAGCGCCGGAGTCAGACGGCGGGACCCCCATAACCGGCTACATAGCAACTTCCGATCCATCAGGCGGAACAGATATTAACGCCGGATCAACTGTGTTGACTCATACTGTTAGCGGTCTCAAAAACAGCACCCCTTATACCTTCTCAGTACAAGCAACCAATTCTAGCGGGATCAGTCCGGCATCGTCCCCCTCTAATCGTGTGGTGCCATTTCTTGTTCCCGGACCTCCGACCAACGTTGTAGCCACGACCGGCAACGCCCTGGCTAAGGTAAGCTTCTCGGTGCCGGAGTCAGACGGCGGTAGCGCGATAACCGGCTACACCGTAAAGGCTAATCCTCCGGACGGGACCGACGTTAACGCTGGCTCAACCGCATTGACGCATACCGTAACCGGCCTCAAAAACAACATCCCATATACGTTTACGGTACAGGCGAGCAAGGTCGACGGGAGCGGCCCCCCCTCAAATCCCTCAAATAAAGTGACGCCAACCGACGTTCCCGGAGTGCCGACCAACATTGCCGCCACACCCGGCAACACCCAGGCAACGGTGAGCTTCTCGGCTCCGCTGTATGACGGCGGTAGCGCCATAACCGGTTACAAGGTGACTTCCAAACCTTCAGGTGGAAAGGATGTTAACGCCGGTTCAACAACGTTGACGCATACCGTTACCGGTCTTAAAAACGGCACTGCTTATACCTTTTATGTGCGGGCACACAACCTCGTCAAGACCAGTCGAGCGTCCTCCTCGTCCAAAAGTGTGACACCTGCCGATGTCCCTGGAGTTCCGACCAATGTCACCGCAGCATCAACCGGTAATGCCCGGGCAAAAGTCAGTTTCTCGGCGCCTGAGTTAGATGGCGGTAGCGCAATAACCGGATATTCGGTCGTTTCCAACCCGCCTGGAGGAAAAGATGCTAATGCAGGTTCAATAGAGTTGACTCATGCAATTAGCGGCCTCAAAAACGGCACCGCATATACTTTCTCGGTGCAGGCTGCCAATGCCGCCGGGTCGAGTGTTGCTTCATCTCCATCCAATAGTGTAACGCCGCTTCATGTGCCCGAGGCTCCTGTAAATGTCATGGCCACGGCCGGCAACGCCCGGGCGAAGGTGCGTTTCTCGGTGCCGGAGTCAGACGGCGGAACTGCCATAACCGGCTACACCGTGACTTCCAGCCCATCAGGCGGGACCGATCTTAACGCCGGTTCAACGGCATTGTCTCATGCTATTTCCGACCTCAAAAACGGCACCCCCTATACCTTCTCGGTACAAGCAGCCAATACCATAGGGATAGGTCCCGTCTCTTCACCATCCAATAGAGTGATACCTGTAGATCTACCAGGAGCCCCGACCAGCATCATAGCCACGGCCGGTAACGTTCAGGCGGAGGTGCGCTTCTCAGCACCGGAGTCTGACGGCGGCAGCGCCATAACTGGCTACACTGTGACTTCCAATCCGTCAGGCGGAACCGATGTTAATGCCGGATCGACAGATGTGACACATACAGTAACCGGCCTTAAAAACGGCTCAGCCTATACCTTCTCGGTGAAGGCGCGCAAGGTAGCCGGGACCGGCCCTGCTTCTATTCCCTCTAATAGCGTGACACCTCTCGATGTTCCGGGAGCCCCTGTTAACGTCACTGCCAAGACGGGCGGCAATGCCCAGGCGATTGTCAGTTTCTCGGCTCCCGAATCAGATGGTGGAAGTGCCATAACCGGTTACACTGTAAAATCAAGCCCGTCAGGCGGAATCGACGTTGACTCCGGTTCAATAGCAACGGTTCATACAGTCGTCGGGCTCAGCAACGGGACGGTCTATACCTTCTCTGTGCAGGCGAAAAATGCTGCCGGCAGTGGTTCTGCTTCCTCTCCCTCCAACGGTGTGATACCGGTGCATCCAGTTAAAAAATGAGCTGTAGTGTTCAACAGATGGATGTTATTCATGTCAAAACATAAATAGAACACTTGTATTCTTTATTAATAACGGTATTATTCGCTGCACTGGAGGCTGATCTTGCCAGGCTATATCAATTTGTTGTGTAACAGCGTGCCATATTGTTTGTTATAAAAAATCGTTTTGTATGGGGGGGGAACATTGAAACGTAAGACGTACGCTACAGTGAGACGCTATGAAGGTGTAGCGGATCCTGTTTCTGCAGCAAAAATAGTTGATGAGTTGTTTGTGCCACTGATTTCAGCTTTGCCTGGGTTCGTCGAATATTACTGGATCGAGCTGGGTGGTGGCGCGATGATGTCCATAACCATTTTCAAATCACTTTCCGAAGCCATAGATGCAAATGACAAAGCCAGAATTTGGGTACGGGAACATCTGAGTTCGGTTCTTGCCCCCCCGGTCAGAATCGAGGCGGGGTCAGTAGTTGGCCATATGGGGAGTTAACGCGTGATTTCTGGCTTTGCAAATGAAAAAGTGCGGTGATTGCAGATTCAGTGGGTAACGCCTCTGAGCAGTTCGACCCGTTTTTGCATAATATACACTGCCCGTTTGTTATGGGGCACCGCCTCCAGTTTTCCGGGATCAACCCCCAGATCGCTACAGTTCATCGATGCGACAGAAAGCGCGTGTGACCAACCGGAAATCGGCGCGCTGCCCGGCTTGTCGGCCGCAGTTACCAGAGGAAGAATCCTGGTTATTCCCGCCTTGCCGGCTTGCAGTGCCATGTTGATTCTGGTGGAATACCGCAACTCATCCCATTTGTTTGCAGTTCCGTGCAGCCGACTGATCCAGGCCAGCGCAGTGCGGTAGGTTACGGGCAACCTGAGCCTGTCACAAAACTCAATGGCTCTGCTGAAGCCAGCCGTGTCATGGCCGTGATGTTTCGGATAAAACGCCGGATTGGTGGCAAGTTTGCCGATGTCATGAAAAAAAGCGCAAAATCTTGCCAGTGGGTCATTTGACTGTTCTGCTACCCGCTGCAGAACCTGTACTGAATGGGTCAGCAGATCACCTTCAGGGTGGTATGCAAGGGGTCCAGCAGGAATTTCTGCCATGCGGAACAGTTCCGGCAGAATCGTTCTGCCAACGGCAAATTTTACCATCAACTCAAAAAAATGCTCCGGATAGGGCGATGCACATGCTTTCAGCATTTCTCCGCTGAAACGCTCCACCGGAATACCTGCCAGCGCAGTTTCCCACTCCTGTTCGCGGATCAGTCTTTCCGCATCACCACTCAAATGCCAGCCATCGGCTGCAAAACGAAACGCGCGAAACAGACGCAGTCGGTCATTGCTGAACGTGTGCGCACTGCATGGACGCAACTCTTTGCCGGTCAGATCCTTTTCACCACCGAGCGGATCTGTCAAAACGCCAGACAAATTCATTGCCATAGCGTTCACCGTGAAATCGCGACGCTTCAAGTCCTCTTCCAGGATTGATATATCTGAAAGCGGAGTCACTTCAATTGTACCGAACTGATGATGCCAGAGGAACCATATCGGCGCGGCACTGACCGTCTCCACCAGCGTGAATCCCAGATTCACCAGTTCTTTGCGGTCCAAGGCAACAGCCAGATCGATATCCTTTCCTGCTCTGCCCAACAAAAAGTCACGGACGGAACCGCCGACCAGAAATACCTGCTTATGATAGAGCGCCGGGAAAAAGTTCCGGAGAAATGACACTGTATCGGAAGGTGTTATGTGGGCGTTCATTTTCACACTTCAATCCGGAATTCGACTCCATCTTCGGTGTTACTGGCGGTCAAGTTGCCGTTCATGTTCTGCTCGATAATCACTTTTGACATGTAGAGTCCAATGCCGGTTCCTTTATCAGGTGAGCGTGTTGTAAAATAGGGATCAAAAATTCTGGGCATAATATCATCAGCGATACCGCCGCAATTATCACGTATGGAGACAACGGATTGACTGTTGTCGCCGCGGGACACCTTTACATAAATATGAGGATCTGCAATGGCACGTTCCACAGCAGCTTCACGGGAATTTGAGAAAATATTGAGGAGTACCTGGGCGTACTCGTTCTGAAAACCGGTCGTCCTGACGCTTTCATCCAACGAGAGCTCTATCTGAATGTTATTGCTTGCCATTGCCGCAGAGACAAAATCGAACGCATTACGAACAGTCTTACTGATGGAAAACTCCCCTTTTTGTTTGTCTTTACGGAAAAAACTGCGTAAGTCATCAATTGTCTGGGACATGAGCATGATGATTCCCATTGTTTTACTGATTTCCTGCTCCAGTTCTGCGCTGGTTATGGTGCCGGTTTTTGACGACATCTGCAGGTTCTGAATAATCAGGCCAATGTTGTTGAGTGGCTGTCGCCATTGATGGGCTATGTTATTGATCATCTCACCCAAGGCGGCCAGCCGTCCCTGTTGTATAAGGGTCTGATCCCTGCTTCTCAGTTCGGTGACCGCGTCTCTAATCCGCTCTTCGAGAGTTTCCTGTGCCCTCTGGCGTTCAGCAATCTCCTCCTCAAGCCGAACGGTTTGCAGATGCAGTTCCTCTTCGGTTTTTTTCTGCGCTATGGCACTTCGCGAAAGCTGTCGTGCTCCGCCAATGGTTATGCTGATGCCGAGGAGCCAGATTATGCCGTGAAAAGCCAGTAATCCGGTGATCTGTTCATGGCTGGCATCAATCAGTGGCTGCATCGGTATGGTGACACTTACCCCACCGCATATTGAACCGACCGTATAGCCCTGCGCGGCATGGCATTTCAGACATGGCTCCTGAGTAATGAAGGGGCGCATAAGGCGCATGTAGGATTTACCTTCACGGATGGTAATGTCGCTGACTTCATTGACGCCGCGCTCAAATGACCGGAGTGATTTTGCCTCCCATGAATCGGGAGCGTTTCCAGGCCGAAGCGGTTTCAGGCTGGTTATGTGGCCACGTCCGAGGCTCATGTCGCCGCTGTTTGCTAATTCATTGACTTGCCGGGTCATGTAGGCTGGATTGACAAGCGTCAGCAGCTTGTCTGAAGGGGTGTTAATATCACGCTCCGCTACGTGGCTGAGATATGGGTTGGGCGGAGATTGCGGGGTGACGGGCACGTAAACGCCGCCATGTGATGAAGCCCAGCGGCGGTAGAGGGCGTCCCGTTTGATGGTGGTTCGTGCTTCTGTCACGGCGATCCTGCGGAATACCTTCTGCTCGGCGAAGTAATTCCAGAACCATGAGACACCGACTAAAAGTGTCCAGATGACACCCAGTGTCCACGAAAAACGATGAATTCTACGGACGAGCAGGTTGTTGCGTTCTGTATAGGAACTCATTGGCTGGATTGACGACATGGAGTACCTCGTGTATGGGGTTGCCATGTGACGAGTGTATCATGCAATGAGCAATGCGCAAGGTTGAGGGGGTACGCGCAGATGTGCTGCTGACTTACACGGTTTTTTCGATTTTTTTCAGCAGAAGGGAATTGAGCACAACCGATACTGACGAGAAAGCCATCGCCAGACCGGCATATTCCGGTTTCAGTGTTACTCCGTAACCGGACAGCAGACCGGCCGCTACCGGTATACCGAGAATGTTATAAAAAAGGGCCCAAAACAGATTCTGCTTGATTTTCGTCAGAGTTGCCCGCCCAATTGCTATGGCACGCACCACGTCCATTAAATCGCTCCGCATTAAGACGATGTCGCCTGTTTCCTTGGCAACGTCGGTGCCCCCTCCAATTGCTATGCCGGTATCCGCCAAGGCCAGTGCAGGCGCATCGTTAATGCCATCTCCAACCATTCCGACAGTTAAGCCGCGCTTCTGATATTCCTTGACCACATCCCGCTTGCGTTCGGGAAGCACCTCGGCCTCAAAGGTATCCACGCCGGTCTGTTGAGCGACGATGGCAGCCACATCGGCGTGATCACCGGTAATCATACAGGTTGTGATGCCCATGCGGCGCAGTTCTGCAACAGCTTTCACTGATCCCGGCTTGAGGGAGTCGGCAAACGCGGCAACGCCAACCAGTGTTTGCTCGGCGGCGACAAAGACCAGCGATTTGCCGGCGGCAGTCAAATCAGAAACTTTCTTGGCCAACGGGGTCAATGATATGCCGAGTTCACTCATCAGTCGCTCATTGCCAACCGCCAGTTGGCAACCTTCGTAGCGGCAGGTAACTCCAAACCCGCCCCGTTCCACAAAGTCTTCAGCCTTGCCCGGTTTGATACCAGCGTTCAGGGCCGACGTCAACGCAGCTTCGGCCAGCGGGTGAGTCGAGTATGCCTCGGCAGCGGCAAGGCATGCGAGCAGTTTGTCTGGATCAACACTTTGTGAAACAGGTAGCAGATCAGTTAGTTCCGGTGTTCCTCTGGTCAGCGTCCCGGTTTTGTCGAGCAGCAGCACATGCAGGCGTGAAATGGTTTCAAGTGCGGACCCTCTTTTTACCAGAATGCCGCGCCGGAGAGCAATGCCGCTTCCTACCATGATGGCGGTGGGTGTCGCCAGCCCCATGGCACAAGGGCAGGCAATGACAAGCACGGAGATGGCAAAGCGGAAGGCAGTCAGAAAGTCGCGGGAAAGAAGGGCGTACCAGATAAAAAAGGTTGCTGCCGACAGCAGTATCACGACAGGGACAAACCAGGCTGAGATGGTATCGGCAAATTTCTGAATAGGGGCCTTATCACCCTGCGCTTCCCGCACCATTTTGATGATTTGAGCGAGCAGAGTGGCCTCGCCAATGCGCGTCGCCCGGATACGCAGAACACCATTCGTGCTGATGGTGGCACCGGAGACGGCATCCCCTGGCCTTTTCAACACCGGCAGGGATTCGCCGGTTACCATGCTTTCGTTAACGGCGCCACTCCCCTCGAGAACTTCACCGTCCACCGGGATAATTCCTCCGGCGCGAACCATAACAACATCACCGACCCGAATAATGGATGCAGGGACTTCCTGCTCGCCCTGTTCAGTAACCAGAGTTGCCTTGTCGGCCTGCAGGTGCAGCAGCTTTTTGAGCGCTTCGCTTGCTTTGCCGCGTGCGCGGGCTTCAAGGTATTTCCCGAGCCGGATAAATGCGATCAGCATGGCTGAGGTCTCGAAGAATACTTCCCGATGGGGGCCGAGCAGTCCAAAATAAGCGGCAAGTGAATAAAAATAAGCGGCTGATGTGCCAAGGGCGACCAATACGTCCATGTTGGTGCTGCGGTTTTTGAGGGCACTCCAGGCGCCTCGATAGAACGTCAGTCCCGCCGAGAACTGAACCATTGTGGCCAGCAGCAGATTAAGCTGCATTGCAGCGCGATTGGTATGTAGTCCCATCGTAAACATGATCGGCAGAGAAGCAAGGATTGAGAAAATGAGCCAATTGCGTTGGGAGCGCAGATCGTCATTCTGGGCTGTTTCGGAACCGTGAAGTTCCACCGGAGTATATCCGGCAGCGTGGACAATAGCGAATATATCGGCTGTGCCGAGTTGCTGGGGGTCAAATGTGACGAAGCCGGTTTCTGCGGCCAAATTGACGATTGCGGTGGTAATAGCGGGATGTTCAGTGAGCCTGCTTTCGAGAGTATTCACGCAGGAGGCGCAATGTAACCCGCGTACGCCAAATGTCAGTTCGCCGACCGGTTCCGGCAGGATGACGCCATAGCCAAGCTCCTTTATTATCTTGACGATCTGCTCTTCAGGAATAACGGCAGGGTCGTGGCTGACAGATAGCTCTGCAAGGGCAAAATTGACGACGGCACTCTGTATCCCATCGCTCTGGCAGAGATTTTTTTCGATTCGGGCTGCGCAATTCGCGCAGGACATCCCGGAAATGGCAAAAATTTTCCCGTCCATATCCCTTACCTTGGCGTGAAGTCGCCACGAACAAAATGACCCCAGGTTATTTTGATGGCTGAGGCAATGGGCAGTGCCAGCAAGATGCCCCAGAATCCGAGCGTTTCACCAAGTGCCATGACCATGATAATGGTTACCAGCGGGTTCAGGTTCATTGATTCTTTGAACACCAGCGGTTTGATGATGTACCCTTCTATGAAGTAAATAACGGCAAAAGCCATAATGGTTTGACCGAGCAGTGCGGTTGTCTGGACCTTGAACCAGGCAAAGAAAAGTGCAGGGAGTGTTGCTATGATGACTCCTATGAACGGCAGAACTGAAGCTGCACCGGCAAAGATGCCACAAAAAAACGGGTGGGGAATGCCGAGTACCAGCAACGCTACGGTCGACAGCACAGCCACAATAATTGAAACCGCTACTTGACCGCGCAGATAGCCGCCAATGCTGCTGTCTACCTCGTGCGCGATGCCAAGAATCAGAGCGCGCCGTCCGTCAGGAAGCCAGGAGGTTACAGTTTCTATGACCGTTTTCTTGTAATAAAGCATAAAGAAAACCAGAATTGGCGAGAGAATAATATTGAAGAGGTTGAAAAAAATCCGGGTTCCGAAATTATATACCCGTAAACCGACCTTTTCCGCTGCGGTGTCGATATTTCCCGAGGCCTTGTCAATCAGCCACTGGATTTCATCTGAACCATAACGGTCAGGCAGGAGGGCTTTCCACTCTTGTGCCATCTGTTTGATTTTCATGATATAGGTGGGGAGGTCACGGACGAACGTGTTCCAGCTGATTGTGAGCGCCGGGACGATAAATGTCATAAAAAAGACGGTCAAAACCCCCAGTAAGACATACAGGAGCCCGAGCGAGTAGTTGCGTTTAATACCGCGCCGCTCAGCATTTACAACAAGCGGATCGAGAAGATAGGCAATAATCCAGGAGAGCAAAAAACAGGAAATAGTATGCTGCAGGGCATAACCGGAAATGGCCAGCAGACAGAACAACATGATCATGGCTATTAATTTGCCGTAGTCGTTGCGCGGCAGATGTGCGTGGTGAATGTGCTCCACGTGTTCTCCTATATCTGCGTTATTCCTTGTATCAGTGAATCAGCTGTGAACAGGTTGTTCTCTTCCATCCAGGTTTTCAGACGATTGGAGAGAAATTGATCTTTCAGCAACGCGAAGCGTTCTTCCTCGTTTGGATAGAACGACAGGATATCCTCTGGTTTCCCGAACGGTTTTTTTCCCGCAAGGGAGTTGTTCAGCAGTATCCTCAACTCGGAGTCAGTTATCTGCAAAATGAACTCTGCAACAATCTGGCGTTCGCTCCGATAATCAAACGGTGGAATTTCCAGAAAACGATCTTCATTGCTTTGAAGCTGCTGGAGTGTCTCCGTGCTGTCAGGGGTGGCGGGGACGGAAAAAATTTCACCCGTCAGGCGGTCGAGATAATGGGCTCTGTCAAGCTGCCCACTGGTAAATGCAGCAATAAGATCCTCCCAGGAAATCTCAACACTATGAATCTTTGCCATCATCTGTTTCCTCAGTTCTTCCTGTTGACTTTTTGCTACCGCTTGCATCACAATCTGCGCCATGCGAACCGTATTTATAGCTGATGCTCACTTAATCTCACCTGACGATACCAACTACCAGCAACTGCTTCGTTTTCTCCATACACTGGAGGGAAACGTGGACACTCTGTATATAATGGGCGACCTGTTCGACTTCTGGCTTGGTTTTCCATCACGCCCCTTTACCCAGTATGAACCGGTGCTTGATGCTTTGGAGCGGTTGGTGCTGAACGGTTGCAGGCTGGTTTATTTTGAAGGAAATCACGATTTCCATCTTGGCCCGTTATTTTCCGAACACCTGCAAGCAGAAATTCATACCGAACCGGCGATCACGGTAATTCAGGGGAAACGTCTCTACCTTTGTCATGGCGACCAGATCAACGTGAAGGACCGGCAGTATCGTCTGCTGCGCTTCCTGTTGCGTTCTCCGGCCGTTGCCGCAGGTGTGGGCTATGTTCCGCCTTCATGGGCTCAGCTCATCAGAATGCTGCTGCAGAAGCGGAGTCGGTCAGGGTATAGAGTGAGCGCTGCTCGATGGGACTATCGCCGGATTATTCAGAATTTTGCGTGTCACATTCAGCAACAGGGGTGTGACGGACTGATCACCGGTCATTTCCATCTCGCTATGTGCGAAAACCTGCCAGGCTCTGACTTTACGGTACTGTCTCTAGGCGACTGGATCGGGCAGTCTACGTACGGTGAAATGCGGAATGGGAAACTCAGTCTTTCGATCTGGCCTGATACCGTCACCGCTCCCTGAAAAACTCCTCCAACGCCTGTTCTCCCACCTGGGATGCTTTTATTTTCCACCTGTCAGTATTGATAACCAGTGCGACCAGCGCAATGCGTGGGTCCTGAATGGGCGCAAAAGCGGCAAACCACGAATAATGCCCCTTCGGATCAGTGCCGTCTATCGAACCGGTCTTTGCTGCGATCGGAACATCGACGAGCGGGCGACCACGTCGGTCATGAAACGCTTTACGCGATGTGCCGGTCAGGACAGTACTGGAAAGCATGCGCGATAACGATGCCGAGGTTTCGGATGTGACCAGCCGGCGCAGTTCATGGGGAGAAAAACGCTCTTTCTCAACTCCCTGCTCGTCTACCAGTCTGTCAGTCAACCCCGGAGCCATCATGATCCCTTTGTTTGCAATCGCCGACATGATTACCGCAGCGTGCAGGGGGGATATCTTCACGTCGTGGTCCAGGCCAGCTCCCATCAGTTTCAGCCCGTGACTGCTGACAGGCTCAGTCGCCTGACTTGGCACAGCCGGAATGCCTGGAAACAGTTCCTGATTAAAGCCGAAGCGGGAAATGGATGCCATGACGGATGCTTTTCCCGCAATATCGCTTGCTACCCTGCCGTACACAGGGTTGATAGACTTTCCCATGGCGTACGTGGCATCCATTTGGTTATTTCCGCCGCGCGGATTAATGTCCCAGTAACGCGGGTTTTCCGAGTAGGAGTTGCCTCGGAACTCAATTACGGAATCCGGTGTGATCTTGCGGCTTTCCAACGCTGCAGACGCGGTAATTATTTTAAACAGCGAGGCCATCGGATACAGTCGGTAGGCGGATCTTTGGGCCCATTCCGGATCAGTTGCCGAATATGCGGTCATTCCAAGGATACGGCCAGTCGATGGTTCAATGGCGACAAAAACACCGTACGGTACCTGATACTTTTCCAGATAACCGTGGATTCTGCGTTGCAAGTCACCTTGAATAGTGTACGTGTGCTGCTGTCCGTGCGGCGTTTGTACGGAAACGCTCGGGCCACTGATGTCTGCATCCACAAGCAGGTCGCTTGCCATTTCAAAGTGGCTGGCAGAAACCGGGGGCCGTGCCGCTTCAGCCGGTTTGGGAGCGGATGCCGTTACAGATGCAAGCCATGTCACCAGGGATGTTCTGAACGACTCGGTTTTGTGCAGCACCAAAAAACAGAGCGGCGATAAAACCAGCACAATGGCAATGAAGAGCAGCGTCAGCTTCAGGTGCTGCAGGCGTTTTCCCGTCGGAATCGACAGCCTGATCCGCATGGTCTCACCGAGCTGTGTGCGCTGTCTGTTACGTGGACCCTTGTTAAAAAGCCCTGAGCCGAGGTGCGTTTTTTTTTGCGATAAATATTTTAAATCCTGCATGATGTCCCGAAAGTTCGATGGTTGTGGAACTATATCGTTAAGTGTCCGCCCTTGTCAACGCACCTGATGACAGCCCGCATGCGTCAGGGTCATTCCGCTTTATGGAAAGAATTAATGCGATTAATAAATGCCACCAATAAACCGTAGTGGTGATGGTCAAACAACAGGGAAACACGCGGCAAATGAGCGAGATCTGGTTCGTCGCCCTCTTCAGGATAGGCATCGCAGCAGTGAATTTGGTTCCCCTCCTCGATTAACTCGGGGAATTCCTCGGTCAATATTGCAAGCTGCTTTGGTGTAAGTGTGTGCAGCAGTCGTATAACCAGCCGGTTTTCAATGAAGCGAAGTGAATGGTAAACGCTATAGAAGGTGTTAATGGCCTGAAGTGCTTCCTGCTCATTTTTTGTGATGGTGAAAAGTGAAAAGTCTTCACCAGAAATAAATCCGTTTACCAGCAGGCTCTCTTTGATGAAATTGAGAAAGCGCTCCCAGTAGCCATCCTGGTCATCCATCAGGATAAGGGGTTTGGGAGCTGTTTTTCCGGTTTGGATCAGAGTAAAAACTTCCATCGCTTCATCCAGTGTGCCAAACCCTCCCGGAAATACAACGATAGCATCAGATTCTTTGACGAAAGCGACTTTTCGATTAAAAAAGTACTTGTAGGTAACCAGTCGCGGGTTGCGGTACATGATCGGGTTGGGTTTTTGTTCGAACGGAAGCCGAATGTTTACTGCAAACGAGTTGTCACTTCCCGCCCCCTCATTGCCTGCCTGCATGATGCCTGGGCCGCCGCCGGTGATAACCATGTAGTTGTTCTCTGCAAGGCTGCGGCTGAAGCGCACACATTTTTTATACATTTCATCAGATTTTTCAGTGCGGGCCGAGCCGAAGATGGTAACTTTTTTCCGGTTGCGATAGGGCCCGAATACTTTTGCTGTATAGCGCATTTCGCGCAAAGTGCGGTTGATCAGCTTCAGATCGGCGAGATAATCGACGTCTTGACCGATTTTAAGTGTCGCAAGTATCATTTCTTTTATTATGGACGGGTGATAAATCCCTCCCGACGTTTCAACCAACTGTTCGATTATCTGGTCAATCCGATCATTGCTTCTGGAAAAACTCAATTCCATAACTGATCTGCCTTCCGATTCTAATGTACTTGATTGTGTGTGGCGGCACAGTATCATAGCATTCAACGTAAAGCAAACAGGTGATTTCCCCGTCCTGATTGGCTCGCCGTGCGGTACCAGATGCATCGAATAAGCTTGAAAGCTTGCAGGAGGTTTGCTATAACCCTTCGGTAATTCATATCTGGTTTAGCTGTGAAGATACTATTGCCACCGGGCAGGGAGGCAGGGGATGTCCAATCCGACACTAGTCATGTACGATGAGGAGTTTCAGGAAGTTAACGATGTGATTGGTCGTTTGCTGACTGAGGCCAACGCCAAAGTAATTTTTCTCGTCGACAAAAATGGGCAACTCATATCTGGCGTCGGTGAAACCGACCGCTTTGATACAACATCGCTCGCTTCGTTGACCGCTGGAAATATTGCTGCTACGGGTGGTCTTGCAAAGCTTATCGGAGAAAAGGAATTCTCAATTCTTTTTCACGAGGGTGAAAAAGACAATCTCCATATCTCCATCGTTGGTGGCAGGGTTATTCTCGTTGTCCTGTTTGATGCTCGTTCTTCTTTGGGTCTTGTCCGCTTGCGCGTGAAAAAATCTTCAGAGGAGCTGTCGGCGATTTTTGCAAAGCTGAAGAAAAAATCTGAGGAACGTGAAAAACGGGGTTCTTCAGATTTTCCTTTTGCCGAGATCACTGATGATGACATTGACAACCTATTCAGCTGAAATAGCTGTGAGTCCATGCGAGCTACCGGCAGACTAAAAGTTTTACGACTGACATTTTGCGCAATTTTACACACACCAAACAGTAACGGGGAAAGCCCACGATGTCCTTCATCAACTACGCTTCTCGTGAAATAAACTGTAAGATAGTATATTACGGACCCGGCCTCTGTGGTAAAACGACCAACCTGCAGTTTATTTATCAAAAAACTGCACCGGAGGCCAAAGGGAAGATGATAAGCCTTGCGACCGAGACCGAGCGGACCCTGTTTTTTGACTTTCTACCGCTTTCTCTGGGTGAAATTCGAGGCTTCAAGACCCGGTTCCATCTCTATACCGTACCGGGACAGGTCTTTTATGATGCGTCCCGGAAATTGATTTTAAAGGGTGTTGACGGCGTTGTTTTTGTTGCTGATTCTCAGGAAGAGCGAATAGATGCAAATATTGAATCGCTTGAAAATCTGAGAATTAACCTTAAGGAGCAAGGCTATGACCTCGATAATCTGCCGTATATTATCCAGTATAACAAGCGTGATTTGCCTGACGTCATGACTATTGAAGAGTTGCACCGTGAACTGAACCCCACTAATGTTCCTGAATTTGAGGCATGTGCCACAACGGGGGAGGGGGTTTTTGAAACGCTTAAAGCGGTGGCAAAGCTTATTCTGGTTGATTTGAAAAAAGGGAAATAGCTTGATTTGTTAAGCGGAGCGTGCTAAACATTTCGTCCCGCCGTAGAGTGACTTTGTTCATATATGGAGAGATGGCCGAGTAGGTCGAAGGCGCTCGCCTGCTAAGCGAGTATACTGGGAAACCGGTATCGAGGGTTCGAATCCCTCTCTCTCCGCCACCATTTTATCGGATACGGCATTGATCTCAACCCGAATTCTACAGTTAATCATATCAGTTATTTTTCCGGTGTCCGTGCTGTATGCCGCTCAAGAAGGCACAGACAGTCCCATCACCCTCCGTCCGGCTAAATCGCACAGCCGTGTTAAAGAAAAGCTGATTATTGTTCCCCCGGAAGTTTCGCAGCAGTGGAAAGCGGTAAGGCTTTCGATCGTCGATAAAGTCCGCGGGATGGAAAGCACCTACACGCTTCCGATCGGCTCTACTACGTTTATTCATGCTTCAGAGCTTTCCATTGCGGTAGATGCTTTTCTCCCCGCCTTCACCATGGAAGGAACAACAATTACCTCCTCTTCAAACGAACTGATAAATCCGAGTGCCTGGGTGAGGATATACGAACATGGTTCCCCTGTCTTTCAGGGGTGGCTCTTTAGCAAATTCCCAAACAGGCTTGCTGCTACACACCGGAAGTACGGGTTCGGTCTGGTCGGGGCAGTGCCTGTTGTCAGGTAAAGGCCCATCTTGTCATAATCACTGGGGAATTGCCTCTCTGGCCAACTGATCACACCGTTCATTTTCTGTATGCCCGGCATGTCCCTTTACCCATTGCCATTGCACCGAGTGTGGTGCGCTCAGGGTAAGCAACTGAACCCAAAGATCTTTATTGACGACCGGCTCCTTCTTGCTGTTACGCCAATTTTTACGCTGCCAACCCGCGATCCATTCGGTCATGCCTTTGACCAGATACTGGGAATCGGTGGTTATCTGCACCCGACATGGTCGTTTCAGTTGGCGCAGTGCTTCAACGGCGGCCGTTAGTTCCATACGGTTGTTGGTGGTTTCTTTGGCGCCTCCAGAGATCTCTTTTGTGTGTCTGCCAAAGCGAAGAATTGCCCCATAGCCGCCAGGCCCAGGGTTACCGCTGCAGGCGCCGTCACAGAAGATTTCGACAAGTTGATAGTCACTTACTGCCACAAGCGGTTCCTTCCTCGGCTAATAACTCAGCAATAGCCTGCATGACACGTTCGACTATCAGCAGATGGGTCTCCTTGCAGTCTTCTCGTTGAAACAGGTCGCTGAAATCCAGTGCAGCACCAAAAGTAACTGCTGCTTCCTGGCCGAACCCTGGGAATTTCCAACGGTTCAGTCCGCTTAAAGCGGACGGAACAACGGCCGGGCGGGTATCATATATTATTTTCCCGACTCCGCGATTGCCCGGCCCCAACTGTCCATCTTTATGACGCGTTCCCTCCGGAAACAGCATAACTTTCTGATCGATCAACAGATCGTTTAGTTTGCGTCCTGCCCGCATGTCCCGCTTGCGCCTTACCGGAAAGGCTCCCCATGAAGTGTAGATCAGGCGCAGCAGCGCATTTTCAAACAACTCCTCCTTGGCCGGTGCCCAGAGCATCTGAAGACGGTTATGTTTGATAACCGCCCAGGGCAGAAAAACAGTGTCATACGCTGAAATATGATTGGACGCTATCAAAACAGGTCCGTTTTTCGGGATGTTGCCACCGCCGTTAATAACGAATCTGTTTAGTAACGAGGCATAGATTCCGACGACATACACGGAAAAAGTTACCCAGCAGCGTTGTATAATTGTTGTCTTCACTTGAAGCCTTTATTGTCCAACGGTAGTATGTAACCACGTGCGCTTATACCATACCGGAGCGGATCGGGCAATATGCCGCTGGCATAGGCAAATAAATATTGGAAACACAGGTGATGTGGTATAGGTACAGCTCATACGGTTCTATCGAGCGCAGACTGCGGATAAATATTCGCAGCAGGGAAGCTTCTAATCATGGTTGAATTTGCTGTTAGTGAGGAAAAAAATCGCTGGTTGAAACAAAAAATGGCTGACTTGGGAGTCCGTGAAGAAGATTTCGTGGAAACCTTTATCCGCTCTTCCGGCAACGGTGGTCAACATATCAACAAAACTTCCAGCTGTGTGCAGTTGAAGTATGTGAAAACCGGCATTCAAGTTGTCTGCATGCGGGAGCGGAGCCAGTCCGTGAACCGTTTTTTGGCCCGCCGTGAACTTCTGGAGCGCATCGAGGAAGCTTCCGGAGTCGTGACAGCGGACACCAAACGGCTTATCAAGCTGCGCAAACAAAAAGACCGTCGCAGAAGGCGAGCCATGCCTCACTCAGAAGCGTTGAAAGACTGATATAAAGCGCTGTTTGAATTTGACATTATTGATGAACAAGATGTATAAACCGTTGTCATTCAGTGCTGTGCGCTGAACCGGCAAAAGCCGGAAAATCTGATGGTTGGAGGATCACATGAGGAAGCTCGGGGGTATTACGTTGTTGTTGACGCTCTGTGCAGGCACGGTGTATGCCGAAAATGTTGCGCCACCTATTCCGGTAGGAATAGCGGTTGCGCAGACCAGTAATGTTGCGCTATTCGGTCAAGAACAAATCATCGGCGCCAAAATTGCGGAAACCTATTTCAATATTAAAAAAGGCGTTAATGGTACCCCCATAAAGCTGGTGACACAGGATACCGGTGGAGATGAGGCAGGGGCCATTAATGCTGTTCAAAATCTGATCAGTAAGGAAAAGGTTGTCGGCATTGTCGGCCCGACGCTTTCACAGCAGGCTTTCGGAGCCGACCCGATCGCTAACAGGCTGCAGGTACCGGTCATTGGACCATCCAATACCGCCAAGGGTGTTCCCCAGATTGGTGAATATATTGGCCGCGTTTCGGCTCCAGTTGCAAAAGTTGCCCCCTATGCTGTCAAACAGGCTTTGAAACAGAATCAGAAAATAAAGCGGGTTGCAATTCTGTATGCGCAAAACGATGCTTTTAGCTCCTCCGAGACCGTTACATTCCAGGAAACGGTAAAAAATATGAAACTTGAGACCGTTACCGTGCAGAAATTCATGACTACGGACACTGATTTCACTACGCAGGCAACAGCTGTTCTGAACGCTAATGTGGATCTTGTTATCGTTTCGGGTCTTGCCGCTGATGGCGGAAACCTGGTTAAACAGCTGCGCCAGCTTGGTTACAAGGGTATCGTTATTGGTGGGAACGGCTTTAATACCGCCAATGTGTTTTCGGTATGCGGTTCCAACTGTGATGGTATTTTAGTTGCCCAGGCATACAGCCCCGAAGCCGATAACCCGACGAACAAGGCTTTTGTTGCCGCTTATCGGGCTGCATACAAAAAGGATCCACCCCAGTTTTCTGCGCAGGCATTTACTGCTGTTCAGGTTTTTGTCGAGGGATTACGGAAAGTAGAGGCAGCCACCAAGAAAAAGATTACTCAGCTGGACCTTGCCACAGTTCGCACTGAGCTCAACAAAGCACTCAGAAAAGGTTCCTACATAACCCCTCTCGGTGAAATTTCCCTTGATAAGGAAGGCGATATCAACCAGAAAACATTCTATGTATCGCAGATTAAGATGGATTCAGCCGGTAAAGTTGGAAAATTTGTTATCGTAAAATAAGCTGACAGGAGAGCGGGGGAGAGACTGAATTGTTCTCCCCCGCAGAAATATGACCGCAGTACAGTTCCTTCAAAACTTTCTCAACGGCATCAGTATCGGCAGCGTGTACGCGATCTTTGCCCTTGGCTATACGTTGGTTTTTTCAATCCTCGGTATAATAAACTTTGCTCATGGCGCAGTTTTCACCCTTGGCGCCTATCTTACCTACAGTCTGGCTGTCGGCCAGTTTGGTATCGGCGGCTTGTTCGCAGACTTGCAACTTCCGTTTCATTTTTCATTTCCGTTTGCCCTGCTGACCGGTTCCATACTCTCCGGATTTGCCGGTGTTCTGGTCGAACGCTGTGCCTTCAGACCTTTGCGCAAACGTGGAGCCGATCCGTTGCTGGCTTTGGTCAGCAGTCTCGGTGTGGCGCTTGTTACGGTTAATGTTCTTCAGTATCTGGTTGGTTCCGAGATATATTCGTTCCCCTCTGATGTCTATGGTGACATCCGCCCCGCATTTGTTCTCCATTTTGGCGAAAAACTCGTAGTAATACGCACGGTGCAGATTATTATTTTTTCGGTCTGCATGGTGGTACTTGCTCTGTTGGGGTATCTGATCGGCTGGACCAGAATAGGCAAGGCGCTGCGGGCAGTAGCCGAAAATGCTGCTACAGCCAGTCTACTTGGGATTAACGTCGATCGTTTTATTCTCTATACCTTTTTTCTCTCCGGGTTTCTTGGCGGTTTGGCGGGAAGTCTTGTCGGTACAAGTTTCGGCATTGCCGGGCCGTACTTCGGCGTTTCCTACGGCCTCAAGGGGCTGGCGGTAATAGTCATGGGGGGGCTTGGAAGCATTCCCGGGGCGGTGCTGGGGGGGATGGTCATCGGTCTGGCAGAAGCTTTTGTTCCTTCAGAATACAGCGCCTACAAAGAAGCGGTTGCTTTTGCCTTTCTGTTTGCAGCGCTGTTAATTCGGCCTCAGGGTCTGCTGGGCCGTTCCCATATTCAGAAGGTTTAAGTCATGGAAGGTTTTCTGCAAAATTACGGATTTTTGCTGGTAACGCTTGTACAACAGGCGCTTCTGGCTTTGAGCCTCTATTTTCCTTTCATGGCAGGCCAACTAAGTCTGGCCAGTCCCGGTTTTTATGCGCTGGGCGGCTATATTGCTGCAATCATGGCGACTGTCGACAGCTGTGCCTCATTGCGGAATGCTCTCGGCTGGACCATCTTCCCGTTGGAATGGCTTGTTGCGGCCCTGGTCAGCGGAATCCTGGCCCTGATCGTCGGTATCCCTTCTCTCCGTCTACGCGGTATATACCTGGCGCTCGGCACGATTGCTTTTGTGGAAATACTGCGGGTACTCTTCCTGAATCTGGACATTACCGGCGGCGCTATAGGCATTTTCGACATACCACAGCTGTTTGAGGAGCGTTGGTCCTATATTCTGATATTTGGCCCATTGCTGGTTGTGGTGCTGCTGTTTATTCACCGCCTGCAGCACTCGCGAACCGGGAGAGCCTTCAAGGCAATCCGTGAGGATGAGCTGGCGGCCGGGGCGATGGGTATCAATCCTACCTACTATAAAGTTCAAGCTTTCGTTATCGGTGCAGTTCTGGCCGGAATTGTCGGAGCAATGAGCGCTCCTTTACTCAATACCTGGAATGCCCGGCAGGGCACCTTTGACGCATCGGTATCCTATCTGGCATACGTCCTTATCGGCGGCAGCCGTTCACTGTGGGGGCCGCTGCTCGGGGCGGCTCTGCTGGCTGCACTTCCGGAGCTGCTGCGGCCTCTCAGGGATGCGCGGTTGATTATGAATGGTCTGGTGCTGGTGGTGGCAAGTATATATCTTCCGCACGGTATAGTTGGCGCCCTGAGCCGTCTGTGGAGTTTTTTTTCTACACCTTCGGCGGCTAGGGGAGGCGAATGATGAGCATGAGCCACATCCTGCAGGCTGACCGGTTAAGCCGCAACTTTGGCGGATTACAGGCAGTTGATAATGTGTCGTTTACCGTTGAAGAAGGTGAAATTTTCGGACTGATCGGCCCTAATGGCGCTGGCAAGACGACTCTGTTCAACCTGATTACCGGTCTGACGCCGGTGAGCAGCGGCACCTTCAGCTATCGGGGAAAGCTGTTGACCGGACTGGCGCCGCACTGTGTTGCCGGGCAGGGGATTGGCCGAACTTTTCAGAACATCAGACTGTTCAAGGGGCTCAGCGCTCTTGAAAATGTGAAAATTCCCCAGCATTCCCGAACCGGCTCGGGACTTATGAGCGGTGTTCTGGGCCTCCCTGCCAGTCGTCATGAAGAGCGTGTCGTAGAGGAGAAAGCCTGGGAACTGCTGAAGCTGGTCGGTTTGTCTGGTCGTGCCGTCGAACTGGCCGGGAATTTTTCATATGGTGACCAACGTCGCCTGGAGATTGGTCGTGCGCTGGCTCTTGACCCGAAGGTACTGCTGCTTGATGAACCTGCTGCCGGAATGAATGCCGCTGAAAAACACACTCTTACCGCATTTATCCGTGAGATTCGCGAGCAGTTTCACCTTACCGTGCTGCTGATCGAACACCATGTTCCGCTGGTCATGGGGCTCTGCGACCGTATTGCAGTGCTTAATTTCGGCAAGCTGATTGCGATAGGAGCGCCGGCTGAAGTTCAGCAGAGTCAGGCGGTTATTGACGCGTATCTGGGAGCTGAGTAAATGGCGCTTTTGGAGCTGGAAAATCTCACCGTTTCCTACGAAGCGATTCAGGCTGTTCGCAATCTTAGTCTGGAGGTGCGGGAAGGTGAAATTGTAACGCTGATCGGTGCCAATGGGGCAGGCAAGAGCACGACGCTCCGGGCTGTTTCACGGTTGCTGAAAGTTCAGACGGGACGGATTCGTTTTGATGGTTGTGATATTACCGGTCATGCGCCGGATGCGGTGGTGCGGCTCGGGATTGCTCAAAGTCCGGAAGGACGGCAGGTACTTGCTCTACAAACGGTGCAGGACAATCTTGAACTTGGTGCGTATGTCCGTCATGACCATGTGGCGATCAAGGAAGACATTGCCCGTATGTACCGGCTCTTTCCCCGCCTTGAGGAGCGTCGTGAGCAGTCGGCCGGGACTCTTTCGGGTGGCGAACAGCAGATGCTGGCGATTGCCCGCGCGCTGATGAGCCGACCTCGTCTGCTGCTGCTCGACGAACCTAGCCTCGGTCTTGCCCCTCTCATCGTGCTTGAAATATTTTCAATCATCCGGGACCTGAATGCCGGAGGGACGACTATTCTTCTCGTTGAACAGAATGCAAAACTTGCGATGCAGCATTCGCATCGGACGTATGTGCTGGAAGCGGGGCAGATCACTTTCTCCGGGCTGTCTCAGGAGCTGCTTTCAGATGAACGGGTTCTGCGCGCCTATCTCGGCGATTAGTGCGCCTCACTCCAGTTAGCACCATGGTTGATATCGACCTTTAACGGCACACTGCTTGCGACAGCTTTTTCCATCTCTTCCTCTATCAGTCTCTCCATCTGCAGCAGTTCATCATCGGCAACTTCAAAGACCAACTCATCATGTACCTGCATGATCAGACGGCTGCGTGCCCCTTCCGTATGGATGCGCCGGTCAACCCGAATCATCGCCATCTTGATGATGTCGGCTGCCGAACCCTGAATCGGATAGTTGATGGCGTTGCGGCGGGCGAAGGCAAGAATGTTTCCATTGGAACTGTGAATCTCCGGGATCGGCAAACGGCGGCCAAGGATCGTCGTAACGAATCCGGTTTCCTCTGCCTGCCGGATGCAGGAGTCGAGGTATGCCATGGCACCGCTGTGACGTTCACGGTAGGTGGCGATAAAATCTTCGGCAGTCTTGCGGGAAATGCCGAGCTGTTTCGCCAGAGAGAAGGCGCCCTGGCCGTAAATAACTCCAAAATTGATGGCTTTGGCCTGGCGGCGCATTTCCGTTGTTACCATCTCCGGAAACAGGCCGAATACTTCGGCCGCAGTGCGGGTATGGATATCCTCATCATTGGCAAAGGCGTGACAGAATACCTTGTCGCCGGACAGGTGCGCAAGTACGCGCAACTCGATCTGTGAATAGTCGGCGGACATTATAACGTGACCGGTCGGTGCAATGAAGGCATGGCGGATGCGGCGGCCCTCGTCACTGCGGATCGGGATATTCTGCAAATTGGGATCGGATGACGACAGTCTGCCGGTATTGGTGACGGTCTGGTTATATGATGTATGCACCCGTCCGGTACGGGCATTGACAAGGCGCGGCAAAGCATCGGTGTAGGTGGATTTGAGCTTGGCAGTGCTGCGATAGTCAAGGACCAGCCGGGCAATTTCGTGTTCATCTGCCAGGGCAGAGAGCACCTCGTTATCAGTCGACCACCCGGTTTTCCCCTTTGATTTTTTGACGCTTTTCAGCCCCATCCGTTCAAAGAACACGTCACCCAGTTGTTTTGGAGAATTGAGATTGAAACGTTCGCCGGCAATAGTGAACACCTGTTCTTCAAGGATGGCCATGCGCGCAGCGAAATCAGCAGAAAGCTCGCCTAAAAGCTGGCTGTTCAACAGCACGCCATGATTTTCCATGGCTGCCAGAATTGATACCAGCGGCATCTCAACCGAGTGAAAGAGCTCTTCCAGGCACTGTTCTGCCAGCCGAGGCGCAAATTTCTGACGCAGAAGCCAGGTAGCATCGGCATCTTCGGCAGCATAGTGAGCAGCTGCCTCAATCGGTACATGAGCAAAGTTTATCTGCTGTTTACCACTGCCGGTGACGTCCGAGTAGGCAACCATCTTGTGATTAAGATGCTCCTGTGCCAGGGCATCCAGTCCATGACCGGTACGCGCAGGGTTAAGCAGATACGAAGCGACCATTGTGTCAAACCAGACGCCTGCTACCAGCACACCATTATTGGCAAGCACTTGCATATCGAACTTGATGTTCTGCCCAACCTTGTGCAGGGCAGGATTTTCGAGGAGTGGCCGCAGACGCTCAAGTACGGCAGAACGCACCAGCTGTCCCTGGGCCGGTACGTCGGCTGCGTTACCCTGGATTTCATTCTGGGCATGGCGCGGGTCGTAGCTAAACAGGGAACCTTCCTCTGCAGGGGGAGGGGTAGGGTGCGGATTGCCGGCAACCAGATGTCCTACCGGGATGTAATACGCTTCATGATCTTGAAAGGAAAAAGATAATCCTACAATTTCGGCAAGGCGCGGGTCGAGGCTGGTCGTCTCCAGATCAAAGGCGAATTCTCCCGCCTGTTCGAGAGACCGGGCCAGAGCTTCAAGCTGTTCCGCTGTGCCAACGGTATGATACTGTTCAGTTGAAAGGGTCGCAGTCCCGGTCAGTTCCTTGATCAGCGAGGTAAAACCGAACTTATTGAATATAGTATTGAGAGTAACTTGATCAGCTTCCCGGACCTTCAGCGTCTCAAAATCAATGTCGAGAGGGACGTTGCACTCAATAGTTGCAAGAAGGCGTGAGAGCAGCGCTTGCTCCCGAAATTCACGCAATTTTTCGCCATTTTTCCCTTTGACTTCACCTGCTCGTTCCAGAAGCTGATCAAGCGACCCGAACTCCTGAATAAGCTTGGCGGCAGTTTTTTCACCGATACCGGGCACTCCCGGGATATTGTCCGAGGCATCGCCCGCAAGCCCGAGTATATCAATAACCAATTTCGGTGGTACGCCAAACCGTTCGACTACGTCCGCAATGCCGGACTCTTTCCCCTTCATGGTGTCCAGCAGGGTAACGCGGTCGGTGACAATCTGCATCAAGTCCTTGTCTCCGGTGACGACTACGACTTTCCCTCCCTGACGCGTATAGCGTCCGGCCAGATCGCCGATGATGTCATCTGCCTCATAGCCCTGCAGTTCCAGTGCCGCGATATTGAAAGCTCGTACCACATCACGAATCGGTTCCATCTGCAGGCGAAGCTCATCCGGCATGGCAGTTCGGTTAGCCTTGTACTCCGGGTACAGTTCTGTGCGAAACGTGGTGCGGCCGGCGTCGAATACAACGGCCAGTTGCTGCGGGTTGTAGTCTTTAAGCAGTTTGAGCAGCATCTGGATAAAACCGTAAATGGCATTGGTCGGGTGGCCGGTCGGCGATGAAAGGTGGCGGATGGCATAGTACGCGCGGTAAATGTAGGACGAACCGTCAACCAGGAAAAGCGTATCTTGTACGGTGGTCATGGCGCCTCTTTGGTGCTATCTGGTTCGCGAGTGAACAGAACAAAGGCCATAGCCGGCCGCTTGCTCGATTCGCGCATGGCAAACTGCAGACCGTCGAAGTGCCATCCTTGTTCCGTCCACTTGTTGAGTGTTTCCTCAAGGACATCTTCGGTAACGGTGGAAATTTCGACAACTTTGTATGAAACCATAAGCAAATGTCCCTGAGGTACTATTGGGGGAAGCTGTTACAGCTGAATCTAAGAATAAAAAAGGCGGCTTTAAAGCCGCCTTTACACAATCTAGAACGTAATCCGACTATTTTTGGAAACCGAGTTTTGCGGATATTTCCTCTCCGGCCTTTAGTACTAACGGAATCAGTTCAATTTTGATCCGCTCATCGGAAAAACGCATCGATGGACCGGAAATGCTGACTGCGCCAATTATGCGGCGCGTGTAATCACGGATTGGAGCGCTGACACACCGGACGCCGGTGTCAAGCTCTTCATTGTCATATGCATAGCCAAGTTCGGCGATCTCTTTCAGCTGCTTTTTCAGTGCATCGCGATCAGTAATGGTGTTGGGGGTATAGCTTTTCAGCTCTTTTGCCGGCAGGTAGGTTTCAAGCTCTTCATCACTCATGTAGGCAATCTGCACTTTGCCTGCCGCTGTACAGTAGGCCGGAAGCCGTGAGCCTACCCTCGGCACGACCCGCACGGTCATAGCCGTTTCGACGACATCAAGGTAGACGATATTAAAGTCTTTGAGGATCGAAACGTAAGTTGTTTCGTTACAGCTTGAAACCAACGATTCAAGCACCGGTTTTGATTGCCTGAGCAGGCCCATTTGTTTGATAAAAGTCTGTCCCAGTTCCAGGGTTTTCAGGCCGAGACGGTAGTTTTCCGTCACTTTGTTCTGCTCAATGTAGCTGCGGGACTCGAGTGTTGCAAGCAGCCTGAACACATTATTTTTATGAAGTTTCAGGCGTTTGCTCAGTTCAGTCACCCCGAGCTCGTCAACTTCTCCATGAAACTGCTCAAGCAGGTCGAGGGCATGCGAAACCGCCTGAATAAGATATTCTGATTTTTCCTTCTTAGCCATGATATGGATTCCTTTTCTTGAATGATGGTGATTTTGTGAAGATACGCAACGTACCAAAATAACGCAATTAATTATGAAATAACCTAATATCACGTTTTATGCAACAAATTTATAAAAAGCTAGAATATTGTTTTACAATTGTCAAGTGTGAAAAATTGCATTATATTCCGGAAGCAGAAGCAGTGTCTATATCCGCCTGATAGTTTCTATATAAAACACGAACGAGGGTACTATGCTTAACCTGCGTAAAAAAATTCTGGTGGCAATTGATGGTTCTCCCCAGTCGGATAAGGCCGCCGAGGAGGCTGTTCGTCTTGCCGCAGGAAATCAGAGCCAGTTTAAAAGCCGGGTCTATGCGTTGCTTGTTCTACCTAATGCGCCAAGCGCAACCTACACCGACTTTGTACCGGCGGCACCTATGACCGAAACAAATAAATGGAATGAATTGCGAGAACGAATATTTTATGTGGTAGAAAAATGTGCCGCAGAACATGACATCCCGCTTGAGATGATTGTTGAATACGGTGACCCGGCTGATAAGATCATTACTCTTGCCAAACGTGAGGAGATTGATGTCATTGTAATTGGCAGTTCAGGCAAGGGTTTTCTGCAGCGTCGCATCAAAGGGAGTGTTTCTCACAAAGTGGCCAGTAATGCAGGGTGCTCCGTTTATATCGTCAGAGGCTGACAGTGGTGAATACCGTACCGTTCGCTACTGTTTTCCGGTTGCTGGTAATATTGGTTCTGCTGGCACCGTGTCACTCCGCTTATGCAGCAGAAGCATTTCGTGTGCCCGTTTTGTTGTATCACCGCTTTGGTGCGACTGTTGCCGATAGCATGACAATAACAACTCCGGTCTTCGAAGCGCAGATGAAATACCTGCACGACAACGGTTATACGGTGATTCCGCTCCGGCGGCTTGTTGACCATTATCGGGGGAAGGCTCCGGCACCCGGCCCCAAATCGGTCGTCATTGTTGAGGACGACGCTCATAAATCGGTCTACAGCGAAATGCTGCCTGTTATAAAGAAATACCGCTACCCGGTTACGGTGTTTACATATCCGTCCGCCATTTCCAACGCGAAGTATGCCATGACCTGGGATCAGATGAGGGAGCTGACAAAAACGGGTCTTGTTGATATCCAGTCCCATACCTACTGGCACCCGAATTTTAAAAAAGAGCGAAAAAAACTGAGCCAATCTGGGTTTAATGCGCTTGTTATGACACAATTGAATAAATCGAAGAGCCGTCTGGAAACCGAATTGGGGGTGAAGGTGGACATGCTTGCCTGGCCTTTCGGTATTTATGACGATTATCTGATAACCAAGGCCACTGAAGCCGGTTATGCTGCAACTTTTACCATTGAACGACGGCATGCGACCGCAGCCGATTCCGTATTGAAACTCCCCCGCTACCTGCTGGTGAATGGCGATAACGGCAAGGCCTTCGTGCAACTGCTCGAAGGCAACGCTGTTAAACGGAATACCGTTTATTGATGCCCGACGAGACACCGAAAAAACATCCGTGCCCGGACTGCATCTATTGTCAGTGGTGTGCTGACGACAGGTGCAAGGTCTGTCTGAGCCAGTCAGCCATGTGCTGTCGACGCAAGCGTTCAATTGCAGAGCAGATTGCGGCGTATGATACAATCAACTCATCTGAAGCAGGTACCCAGAAAAAATGACGAACATGTCCCACGTGTGTTCTTGTGAGTGCCGTCGGTGATGAAATATGGAAATTACGTTATATTTTCGGGTGTTATAATATTTTTCTTTGAACAAGTTGCGCTAGTATGATAATGAGTACCTACGCTAAAAAAAATCAGGAGGTCGCAGGTGAAAAAAACAGCATTAGTAGCACTCAGTATTGTAGCTCTTGCAATTGCAGGCTGTAAAGACAAGCCAAAAACGGAGGCTCCAGCTGCTCCGCAACAGGGTCAGATGCCAGGTGCAGCTCCAGGTGCTGCTGCTCCGGGGGGCGATCCGCATGCGGGCATGAAGGCTCAGGAGATTCCTGCAGGAGTCGGCAAAAAGGGTACCGTATCGCAGACTATGAACTCAGGCGGCTACACATATGTGGAAGCTGTTGATGAGAAAGGTGAAAAAGTCTGGCTGGCTCTCCCGGAAACCAAAGTTGCCAAAGGCGACAAAATCGAGTATCCGGAAACTCCCCCGATGGTTAACTTCAACAGCAAAACTCTGAACAAGACTTTTGAGAAGATTCTCTTCATTCCTGGTATCAGGATTCAGAAGTAAATTTCAGAGGTAACCGGTTACACAAGGAACGGGGTCACACTGATGGCCCCGTTCTTCTTTTTATGCTGTAGTTATACCCGCCTTTGACGGCGCATGTTTCGGTACGATCTGTAGTACCTTGGCATAGCATGCTGCTCCTTTCTTTCTCTTCCCCCATTCCGAATACAAGTCTCCAAGAAGGAACCATCCCCACGGATTGTGTGGCTGTATCATTGTAATCTCATGTAATTGCAGCTCGGAATTGACATAGTCACCCTGTTGCCGATACCATTCTCCGGCAATAATGTTGGTTGTGTAGCAGAATCCGAGCTTCTCTTTCTGCTGATGGAAGTTTTCCGGATCGCAGTGGCGATTCTTTGCCAGCTCCCGCAAAAGGAGAGCGGAGGCCTTACCGGATGCAGCTGTCACATACAGGGCGTTTTGAGCATTTTCAGCAAACAGGCCGGATGTGGTACTGCCGTTGTTAACCGCATCAGTGTACAGCTGGGTGCCCGGATAATAGGCAAGAGGGGAAACGTAGCCGTCATCGGGATGAATAGTGCGAATAAGCGCAACAGTCTGGCGCATATCATCGTCAGTTTCTCCCGGAATGTCACTGATTAAAAAAACCGAAAGATGTATGCCGATCGATTTGATCAATGCACAGGCCTTGATTGCCTGGTCCGGCGTGATATGCTTTCCTAACTGTTTGAGAATTCGTGGCGATCCGGATTCAATCCCGAGTTGAATGCATTCGCAGCCAGCGCGTTTCATCGCTATAAGCAGCTCTTCATCAATTGCCGAAACCCGCGACTGGCAGTTCCAGAGAATATGTATGTTCTCTTCCTGAAGCCGCACACAGAAGTCAAGCACTCTACTCCGGTCGGCAGTAAAGGTGTCATCGCGAATTGAAAAATAGATCAGACCACATGTTTGCCGAAGGAACCGAATCTCTTCGACAATTGCCTCCGGCGAACGAAAGCGTACTTTTCTGCCCCAAAAGTTTGGAGAACTGCAAAAATTACAGGTCGATGGGCAGCCGCGTGTGGTGACTATAAACTCGGACTGCAATTCAAGATCAACACCGATCGATATGTTATTATAATAACCCGGCAGCGGCAACCGATCAAGGTCTGCAAGCGCTTTTCGTGGTGGGGTGACGGAAACAGTCCCCTCCTGCCGGAATGCAATCCCGGCACAGCCCCGCCAGTCATCTCCTGCTGCCAGCAGAGTCACCAACTCCAGCAGTGTCTCTTCTGCTTCTCCGCGAACCACGATTGTTACGGGCGAGTCTTCGGTCAGAATATCTTCGTAGCAGAACGTTGCGTGGCCGCCCCCCATTATTATTATACATTCTGGAAGGATAGCTCGGCACATTCGGGCAAGTTCCATGGACGTGTGCCGGTTGTGAGTCCATTGAGAAATGCCGATAACAGCAGGTTTGAAGTTGCGTACTTCCCGGGTAATTTCTTGTGCGCTCCAGGCGGAAAAATTTGCCAGAAGCGAGTCATGACCGGATTCCCGCACATATGCATGCAGGTAGCATAAGCCGGTTGGTACAAGGTTTATGTAGGGATCGTGGCGGTCTGGTAATCCGGATTGATAGGCAAGCAGTACTTTCATGGCGAAAAAATATCCGGGTCGTTTGACCCGGATATGGAGGATGGTGATATCATACGGAACGGGTGTTATTTTGCCGCATTAAGCGACACGCCCATGATGTCATTGGCGGGGATTTCACTGTCACTCTCTTCTTCAACTCCAAGCAGCAATTCATCAAAATTTATCGAATCAGAAATAGCGTCCGTCATGCGTCTGGCGCCAAGGTATCGTGACAGATAGTAGGGAGTGTCCATGGATGAAATAACTACCCGGTGTTCATGAGAGGAGGCATGGATCATCTTGCGATTGCCGAGATAGATGCCGACATGTGAAGGAAATCGCGCGTACGTTTGAAAAAATACAAGATCTCCTCTTCTGAGGTCGCCGCGCATCACCTCATCGCCAACATAAAACTGCTCACGTGCTGTACGGGGAAGCGTGACACTCTGCTCACGGAACACCTGCTGGGTAAAGCTTGAACAGTCCAGAGCGCTGCGACTGCTGCCGCCGAATTTGTAGCGCGCACCAAGAAAACTGTACGCACTTTTTTTCAAGCTGTTGCTTGATTGGTTGGTTTCAAGTGTTTTTGCAAGATCAACCGGTTTGTCGGAACCAAGGTCGGTCAGTTCGGCTAACGTGTCAGTCAATTCCTGCTCGTTCAGGAGGTCCTTATTGATAAGCTTAAGTCTGCTCACGGCGATCGGTTGTTCGACCGTCTTCAGAGCTGCGAGGGCAAGTACTTGACCTGCCTTTATTCTGTTTCCCCTAAGTTTATTGAATTGTCTGATATCAGACATCTTTATGCCGGTTTTTTTGGCAATTTTGGGGAGGGTATCACCCTTAGCAACTTTATATGTTTCCTGTTTGGCAGATGCGGTCGGTTTTTTAAGCGCGGCTTCGGCACGTTCCGGAATTATCAGGCGCATGCCTTTGGAGATACGGGAGGCGGTCAGGTTGTTGGTTGATTTAAGTTCATCAATTGATACGTGATATTTACGTGCAATCGACTGGAGGGATTCACTTGTACGGACTACGTGTGATTTCGATGCCAAAACGAACTGGGGCAATGCCAGGAGTATAAGGCTAATCGCAACAGCAATACGCATATAAGCCATGTTCCCTCCGTGTTTGTTTTATATTTTGTGAATTTGTGCCAAGCTTATATAACAAAATAAATAAAATGTCAACCTGCCGACCGCATTTTAATAAGCTTTCTGAAAAGCACAATGTATGCCAACCCTTTTGTATTAACGCCTGGAAAGTGGTAAAAGCCTGATTATGATCGGGCTTTCACGAAGCACTGTTATCTGCTTGTCCGGCAAGCGTAAATTCCTCCGATACTCATTTCCTGTTTTAAGCCTGCCGATGTCAATTTCCTCGGTTGACACAGAGGACACTTGCGCGACTTGACTGGCTGGTCCCTCAATCTCTATTGCGGTTGGCTCACTTGCAACACGGTATGACGCAATTCTGGTCGGCAGTCTGCCCCGGACGGATATTTTTACCGGCACCTTTTTGCGCACTTTTTTTTCTGCTGTGATTCGAACGGCTGTGGGTGAAATCGACGTAATTATCATCCCGGCTGGAGATGAAATGTCCGAATGATTGACGCGTATGGAGTTGCTGCCATCAATAAGTTTTGAAGCGTCAAGTTCGGCCGTCAAGTCAAGTTTGGAAGGAGGTGGGGTAAGGCTTGACAAGGTTTTTATCTGAACGGTAACGTCTTCCGGCATTGTCCGGATGAGTATCAGATTTTCAGGAATACCACGCAGCTGCACCGGAACCACTACGGAGGTAATCTGTCCCTGGCGTGTTGTGATAAGCACCCAGAATACGCACACGCCAAGCAGGAGGAACGCCTTCGGGAGCATATTTGAGAAAAAACGCTGCCGCAGAGAAGCACGTGGACGTTCTGTCTCACTCCTCAACAGCCCATCAAGCGCGGCAATCAATTCTGACGGAGTGGCCATACTATGAAATGTTCCCGCTGTAACCAGTGACACATCACCACGCTCCTCGGAAATCACGACGACAACGGCATCACTCCGCTCCGACAGCCCGAGAGCAGCACGGTGGCGGGTACCCATGTATTGTGGGAGATCGGGATTGACCGAGAGAGGGAGATGGCAGGAGGCTTTTTCAATTTTGCCGTCACAGATGAGAGCAGCCCCGTCATGAAAAGGCGCCCCTTGATAAAAAATGGATTCAAGCAATTGCGGTGAAATTTCGCCGTTGATTGCCACCCCGTTTGTCATAAGATCGTGCAGAGATTCGTTTCCCTGAAAAACGATCAAGGCACCTGTTTTATGTGCCGCCATCCGAAAAAGAGTCTCGGCGATATCCTGAAACTGGCTGTGACGGGTTTCCTGCCGGGTATCAAGCATATGGCGCAGCAAGCTGAACCGGTAAAGCGCCTGGCGAATTTCTGTCTGGAACACAACAATTATAAGGACGATTAAGACAGTACCCAGCTCTTGCAGGACCCAGCTCGTCATATACAGATCCAGAGAGCGTGTCGCAAAAAAAATCATCGTGACGAACCCCAGTCCCAGCAGCACCTGAATGGCCCGGGTGCCGCGAAACCAGGAATAGAGCTGGTACAGCAGAAAGGTCATGATAAGTATGTCTGCAATATCCTGAATGCGGATGGTTGGGATCACGTTACGACAGCTCCTGATAGAGGCGGTTTGGATTTTTCTGGTTAATGGCAGGTAAAATGTGCTACACAGATGCGCCAATTTTATAGCACTTAAATCCGACAAAAGGTAGCGGAAACGAATGTTCAGGCTTTCTGATAAAGGGGAAAAAATCCAGAATATGTTCGGGGCGATTGCTCCCCGGTACGATTTTCTCAACCGTCTGCTGAGCTTCGGCATTGACCGACGCTGGCGCACCAAAGCTGTCAGGTTGCTCAAATACCGCGAAGGTGCGCGTATCCTTGATGTTGCCACCGGTACCGGTGACGTAGCCCTGGAAATTGCCCGTCAGACACCCCGATCGGTAAAAATAACCGGAGCTGATTTTTGCAAGGAGATGGTCGATCTTGGGGCTGTGAAGGTCGCTGCGTCACCGTATGCCGGCAGGATTGATTTCAAGGTCGCACCGTGCGAGGACCTGCCGTTTGCCAATGATGTGTTTGATTCGATCACCATTGCGTTCGGCATCAGAAATGTGGTTGACAGAAAGCTGGGTCTGGCGGAGATGTGGCGGGTGTTGCGTCCCGGCGGGAGGATGATCATACTTGAATTTTCCACCCCCCGCTCACAACTGTTCAGGCAGCTGTACTATTTCTATTTCCGCCGTCTGCTGCCGATGATAGGCGGACTGTTCTCCCGTTACAATGCCTATAAATACCTCCCGGACTCCGTACTTGAATTCCCTTCACAGGCCGATTTCTCCCGCATGATTGGCGACGCAGGCTTCCGTAATATCCATCTCCATGAATTGACGTTCGGTATCGCTACAATCTACGTCGGCGAAAAAGAGTAGGTTTCAATCCTCGCCCACCCTGCAATCAATCATTTGGTTTTAGATCCGGTTCATCCCCGCGCGTGCGGGGAACATACCGGATAGCCGCCTGCGCCTGCAAACTGTGGCGGTTCATCCCCGCGCGTGCGGGGAACATTGATAAAAGCCGTTAGCCTTTGAGGTTGGCGGCGGTTCATCCCCGCGCGTGCGGGGAACATGTGCTGATGCTGATGTAGTTACGGGCGCCAGACGGTTCATCCCCGCGCGTGCGGGGAACATTATTTCTTGTGGTTTCATCATGGTGGTAATTCCGGTTCATCCCCGCGCGTGCGGGGAACATCAATTAAATCTTTGTCTGAAGAATTATGCAAACGGTTCATCCCCGCGCGTGCGGGGAACATACCACCAGCGATAATACCGGTAAGCTCATCAGCGGTTCATCCCCGCGCGTGCGGGGAACATTATGGTGGAAAGCACCTAAATCCATGTGGAAACGGTTCATCCCCGCGCGTGCGGGGAACATGTATTCGTAATAGGCCACGGGGCCATTGACTTCGGTTCATCCCCGCGCGTGCGGGGAACATTGCCGGACACCGAGATTCAGGAGGGCATGACACGGTTCATCCCCGCGCGTGCGGGGAACATTGGGCGATTGATCATGAATTTTCGTATGTCACCGGTTCATCCCCGCGCGTGCGGGGAACATCGAGAAAAACAGTTCCGTGAATGCCGGTATGCCGGTTCATCCCCGCGCGTGCGGGGAACATGGGGTAGCAGAGCCGGGAACTACTTTGCCCTTCGGTTCATCCCCGCGCGTGCGGGGAACATGCCAACGCCAGTAACGAGGCGTTCGAGCAGGGCGGTTCATCCCCGCGCGTGCGGGGAACATGGAGATTGACCATAGTGGTCTGTTCCCTACCGCGGTTCATCCCCGCGCGTGCGGGGAACATGTGGCAACCTGCTGTTGAGCATCGCTAAGTTGCGGTTCATCCCCGCGCGTGCGGGGAACATATGAAAACCCGCCTGCGCGGGCGTCGGCTTACCGGTTCATCCCCGCGCGTGCGGGGAACATCAGCGGCGGAACGGAGTGACATCCGTCTGCGCCGGTTCATCCCCGCGCGTGCGGGGAACATTGCCTTGATGTGACGCGTCACGGAAGATCTAACGGTTCATCCCCGCGCGTGCGGGGAACATGTTTTAAAGACCAGATGAACCCTGAGTTTACTCGGTTCATCCCCGCGCGTGCGGGGAACATGCGCACGGGTCCGCGCTTTGTTGTAGAGCTCAAGGTTCATCCCCGCGCGTGCGGGGAACATGGCTTATATATTCATCACGGCCCATGACGTGATGGTTCATCCCCGCGCGTGCGGGGAACATTCTGGCGTAAAAGGCTGAAAAGCGTTTGTCACCGGTTCATCCCCGCGCGTGCGGGGAACATGCCAGATAACCGGGGTCAGCCTCGAGCAGTTTCGGTTCATCCCCGCGCGTGCGGGGAACATACTGCTCACTCGTCTGACTGCAATACCCAGAGCGGTTCATCCCCGCGCGTGCGGGGAACATTTAATGTTAGTCATGCTGTATGTACCGTTACCCGGTTCATCCCCGCGCGTGCGGGGAACATCATTGCAATTTCCTTTCATTTCGTAGTTTGTACGGTTCATCCCCGCGCGTGCGGGGAACATTGCGAAAGAAGTTTGTATGAACGGTGCTCCAGCGGTTCATCCCCGCGCGTGCGGGGAACATTGCGAAAGAAGTTTGTATGAACGGTGCTCCAGCGGTTCATCCCCGCGCGTGCGGGGAACATTGTTTTATGCCTGGTTGACCTAAGCCTAATACCGGTTCATCCCCGCGCGTGCGGGGAACATTCCGGATATGGGATGAGGCCGGAGATTATCGCCGGTTCATCCCCGCGCGTGCGGGGAACATGCGGTGGCATCCACGTCAGCGGAAAGGATATACGGTTCATCCCCGCGCGTGCGGGGAACATCTGCAGCGCGGCGGTTATTTTGTCGGCAGCCTCGGTTCATCCCCGCGCGTGCGGGGAACATTTGTTGCCACCGCTGAACTGCCCGAAGTCCTTAGGTTCATCCCCGCGCGTGCGGGGAACATTACTACGTTTGTATTTAGAGGTTTGGAACAGGCGGTTCATCCCCGCGCGTGCGGGGAACATCCGTTATCTTCTTTCCTCAGGAAACAGCCCGTTGGTTCATCCCCGCGCGTGCGGGGAACATGACATTGACATCAACCGCGTCTGCTTCTCTGCCGGTTCATCCCCGCGCGTGCGGGGAACATATACGATCAGCATGAAGTACGGTGCACACCTTCGGTTCATCCCCGCGCGTGCGGGGAACATTCCGTCTCCGCCCGTTTCAGATGTATTTTCAGCGGTTCATCCCCGCGCGTGCGGGGAACATGGGTAAATCGGCACTAAAGAAAATTTGGCCTACGGTTCATCCCCGCGCGTGCGGGGAACATACATATCCAAGTTCCACAGGGATATTTATTATCGGTTCATCCCCGCGCGTGCGGGGAACATACTTCTTCTACTTCCTCAAAATCATTGAGCAATTCCGGCATCAGAAAATGTACCGATTTTTTACCACCTTAAAACGGGTAATCTTCTGCATCCGCAACCCCTTCGGGTGGCAGAAACGATACCAGCTTTATGCCATCCATCTCAACAGGAATTCGCCTATTCGCTCCAAGAGTTAAAAAATCAAAACCGGATTCATTGCTGGATGTCCAGGCCATAACGGCATTACCTTCCTCAACACCCTCCTCCAGGTTATTCCAGATCATCTCCCGTACCCTTTTTGAAACATCCCCTACATATACCCCGGCCCTCACCTCCACCAACCATAACCCCAGCCGTCCCCGCAGTCGTGGTGGCACATTTTCAGTTACGATAACCAGCATCGCCTAGCCCTTCTTTATTCGGAATCGCCATCTCAACCGCCTCCTCATGCGCCTTGGGCCGTTCCACCTCTCCGGCAGCAAGTACTTCTTCAATGGTGGGAATAATCTTGTCCAGAATATGACTTTGGCGAAAAGCATCCCGGCAGGCCAGGCGCACCTCACGTTCCGGATTACGCGGGTTCTTGCCGGCAATACGAAACGCCACCGGCACAACCGTATCGAACTTGAAAATATCAGCTATGTCATAGACAAACGACTGTGGCTTGCCGGTATGGATAAAACCAACCGCCGGGGCATATCCAGCCGCCAGAATAGCCGCCTCGCAGATACCGTAAATGCAGGCAGTGGCCGATGACAGGCAGCGATTCGGCACATCACCGCTTTCCCATTCGGTATGATCATAGTTGCGGTTCTTCCATTCCACTCCATATTGCTGTGCCAAAAGTTGATATGTCTTACGAACCCGCACCCCCTCAATGCCACGCAACTGCTCGACACTGCGCCGCTCGGGAGGTTCTTCCTTGAAACGAAGCGCATACATCTTCCGCACCACCTTGAGACGAGCCGAATCATCCAAAGCCAGCTTTGCCTGATATAAAAGCCGATCAGATCGCGCCCCGCCCGGCTGCCCGGCGGCATACAGCCGCACCCCGGCCTCGCCGATCCAGACCAGCAAGCAGCCTACCCGCGCCGCCAAAACAACGGCGGAATGAGAGACACGAGTGCCCGGTTCCAGCATCAGACAGGCCACCGTACCGATGGGAATATGAGTACGAACGCCGGTTTTATCAACAACGACAAAAGAGCCGTCGATGACATCAAGATTACCTTTTTCGATATAGACCACCGAAATGCGGTCTTTGATGGGGAGCGGTTTTAATGGGGGGAGGATGGGGACGGTCATGGTTTGGCCTTTCGTTGTTTTTCCAGAATTGCGCGGGTTTTGTCGATCTCCGCCACCAAAGCCTTTTCGTCAGGTAAAGCCAGCTTATATTCTGCTGCCAGCACTTTATTTGGCAGATTTTCCAGGGTGTAATGAGCCAGGGCGTGATCCTTCTGAGCGCAGATAATCAGCCCCACCGGAGGGTTTTCTTCCGGGTTTGTCCAATGTTCACTGGCATAGTTCAGATACATATGCATCTGTCCGGCATCAGCATGAGTAAACTTGCCCAGCTTCAGGTCGATCACCACCAGGCAGCGCAGACGGCGGTGGAAGAAAAGCAGATCAACCCGATACCATGAATCACCGATCCGCAAGCGGCGCTGTCGGCCAACAAAGGTGAAATCGCCACCAAGTTCCAGTAAAAAACTTTCCAGATGCAGGATCAAAGCCTCTTCCAGGTCTTTTTCCGAATACTCATCCTTTAATCCCAGAAACTCCAACACCAGCGGATCGCGAATCTCCTCTTCTGGTGTTACTACGTCCTCCGGCAACGCTTTTTGTCCGTTTTTCAGCATAGCTGCCTTGTTGCGGGAAAGGGCGGTGCACTCGTAGAAAAGCGTGGAAATCTGGCGGTCGAGCTGGCGCACCTTCCAACCTCCACGCAGGGCCTCTGCTTCGTAAAACGTACGTACATCAGGATTATCCACCGCAATGGGTCGAACATAACACGACCAGGGAAGAGGAAAACGAGTAGCACTGCCGCCACCAGATTTTGCAGACGCTGTCTGCAAAATCTCGGGATACGCTTGATAGAACAGACGCATCTGGTAGATGTTGCGCCAGCCGAAACCACGTCCAAATATCGGGAGAAGATCTTTTGAAAGTTTTTTAAGCAACACGGAACCATATTCCGCCCTGGCTTCTCCTCCCTGCTCAAACTCCACAATCCGCCGCCCGACCTCCCAATAGGTGGCAGTCATAATGGTGTTGACCGCACGAGCTGACGTGCTGCGAGCCTGTTCCAGTAGATCGACAACGCCGAGAAGCATTGCATCGTAGTCAGTGGTTGCTGGCACCTGTTTTTTTTAATGTTTTCACTTTACCTACCATGTTTGACCTCCCTGCCACTTTTTACGAACTGTTTCACAATAATCGTCCATACGTTCAGTTGTACGAAAATATCGGACAACTCATACTACTGGGGTACAATTTGTACCCCGCTTAACAGACAAGACAACCTGTGACAAAATGTCGCGGACTTGGTTCCAACCGTTCGATATTGCCGGACAGTTCAGTTCCAAGGGGGGGGTGTTCCCCCTTAAACATCCCGCCACATTGTAGGGGCGCTGCTTGCCGCGCCCGCCTTTTGTTTATGCCCGCCGCACCAGCATCAATCCGCTTTGACGTTACCCCCCTTTACGAAAGGGGGGCAGGGGGGGATTTCCTACGCTGCACTTCTTCCGCAATCCGCTCCACGACAACATCCGTTTCCAGTAGCGCCTCCCGGTTATTGAAGCGCAACACCAGCAAATCCATATCCGCCAGACATTGATCTCGTTGCCGGTCTTTTTCTGAATGCTCCGGTTTAAGATGCTGACCGCCGTCAAGCTCAATAACCAAACCTGCACCGGGTGCAAAAAAATCGACAATGTACGGCCCAATCGGTTTCTGACGGTAAAATTGCACTCCGTGCAGTTGCTTTCTACGCAGACGAGACCAAAGCAATTGTTCGGCATCAGTCATAGCTCCGCGAAGCTCACGGGATGGAGTTCTCAGGTTATGGCGATATTCACGCATGCTGCACCTATACAATTCAAACCCAAATCCCCCTAAATCCCCCTTTCGTAAAGGGGGACTTTTAGAAGCATCCTCAAAAGACCCAAAATTCATAAAGGCGGACTTTAGAACCGTCCACACAAAACCTCAGTAATAAAAAAGTCTTTAAATTTACCCCCCTTTTACTAATGGGGCACTTTTGGAACCATCCACACAAAACCTCAGTAAAAAGAAGCCTTTAAATTTACCCCCCCCTTTACGAAAGGGGGGGCAGGGGGGATTTGATTCACCCCCGCGCCAACGACAACAACCCACAACCAAAGGCCTTTGCCGGGCCAATACCGGACGAAAATGTTTCCGCGAATACAACCGGATCAACCACTTCAAGCGTTCCTTCAAAACGCGCAACCTTGAGACTCATCCGATGCTGCTTTTCCTGATTCCCCTTGGTACCGGTCACATAGCCTTCATCAATAACCGACATTGAGCAGAAGCGTGCGCCAACGGTAGTTTCTTTCTTGCCAAGCCACTCAAGAAGCGACTCGTCACGAATAAGCCCATGACGTTTGCCATCCCGCGTTACAACCGGGTTCGCACGCAAACGGAAGTTATAGGTATCCCCTACTTTGAAAGTCGTTGAAAAGTCTTTGACTCTCGCTGACGCTACACCGCTATTTCCATCAGTAAAGCAGCTCCAGTCCGGTATTTGCAGACTTTGCACCAGAACGGTTACCTGCCCGTTTCGCTCTTCTGGCTCGACACGATAGAGAACCCTGTCTGTACTCGAATAGGCGGCAAACCCCTTCATGACCAACTGGTGTAACCGGTAGACATCAGCCAGGGTTTTCATTGCCCTCCTGTCCATACGCTTAAGATTCAACTGTGAAAGGTACATCGTCTCCCTCCTCTTTTGGCGCTGGAAACCGGCTGATTTCTTCATAGCTGGTGAACACGTAACGCTGTCCGAACTCACGCCGCCCCAAGGCAAAACATTTCGGCTGATCGTTGCGCACCTCGTGGGTAACTACTTCTGTTTCGCACACCAGACGAATCTTGATGTCATTCCCCCGGTTACGAGCGCTGAGAAGCCGGTCGTATTCTTCCTCCCTGATGAGAAGCGGATACGCAGACAATGCGGCATCCAATGCAACGTCACGCAACAATCCGTCCCGGAGATAGAACGGCTTGGATGGCACATAAGATTTGCGCCCTAAAAACATCGGCCAAACGGGATTCTTTAAGGCCTTAGAGAGTTTTTCGAGCTGCTCAATCGGCCCTTCCAAACCAACCAGAAAGGCTGCGTCGGCAAGATAATACCGATTGGAAAGCAGGTTCTGGGTTGTTCCGCCACTGGCAACCGCCACGTCCTGAGCGGTCTGAAAATCCTTTTCCAGCTTTCCTTCCCGGTCAACCCGAACAGCCATTGTCAATGATGCCAAATCGTCCACCGGCTCGTTTCGGTCACGTCCCAAAGCGGCGCATAACATGCCGATCATCCCGCTTTTGCTCGGTTCCCGCTCGGTGTCCCGTTCCTGAAAACGGCTGCGCGTTCCCCATGACTGCATGGGACCAACGCATGGAATGAGCAGTACGCCATTCATGCTGTCGCCCCCTTGGCAAGTGAGGATTCAACCGTTGCCAACAGACCGGTCAACCCGGCTGTGTTCTCATCGTAGAGATTGAACGAAGCGTCGCAGACGATTGATTCGTCACCGTAAACTTTCTTCAATTGATCCATATACTTCTTCAGTTCGGTAATCGAACGCTCTTCCAGCGACTGTTCTCCCTTGGCAAGCACCGGTTTCTGGAAAGCATTTGCCAAGGACCACGGAAAACCGTCTTTACGTACCACCACCCGCACATAGCCGGGAGGGTTCTGGGCAGCCATGCTGTTCTGTTTGCCGGTGGGAACCGCCTTGACCGAGGCGTCGATGTAACCTTTAACAGTGGCCGCCAACAAATCGCTGTTAAAACCCAGGTTTTCATTCAACTTGTTCAGGTCAATGGCTGAGTAGCGGTAAAAGCAGGAGCTGTCGAACTCAACCACGCCGATCATGTCGGAACCGGAGTCTTCACCCGGCTGGAGGTCGTCAATAGCGGTGAAATAATCCATCTCCATTTCCACCTTGTGAGTGGAAAGCGCATGCGCCACCTGACAGGCGGCATCGACATTCATGTTTTTGTTATCCGCCACCATGCGGCCAAACAGGGCAATATCGGCGGCATAGCACCGTGCATCTTTGCGGGACTTGGCGACCACCGATTTCAAAGCATCCTGCGCCTGCTTGAGCGCTTCAGGCGGAGCATCTTTCTTTTTCTTTTCTTTACCGATTTCAAGAGTAACAAGCCCATCCCAGGCTGACAGCGCTATATCGGCCAACTCTTTCACTTCTCCTTCACCCAGATAAAGCAGGTATTCGGTTTTTTCCGCTTCGCCCAGCTTGAAGCCCAGCAGGTCGATAATGGCAACCGCAGCCTTTTCCGATTCTTCAGCGAGTTTGCCATGTTTCTCGACAAGCAGTTCCACCAGCCGCATCTTGAGCCGCTTCGTCCTTATGCCAACCTCGCCGCCACCTGATTTTACCGTATCGGCAAAGGCTGAATGACGGCGCACCGAACGCTTGATGCATTGGCTGGAAATCCGGGCACGGCGGTAGCCGCCAAATTCGCAATCTTTGGGTGTGTTGGAGTCATCCCGGTTGAGGTTGGAGGGGGCAAAATTCTGAATAATGTGCAGTTCGACAATCATTGTACGTCTCCTTTCGATTCGGTTTCGTTGTTGTTTTCAGTTAATTCCTTTTCATAACCCCAGAAGTCGCGCGCCCAGCGGAGCTGCACACGACGGTCGCTATAATTCCATTTACCCAAATCATCGAACAGTTGGTGAAAATCCACATGTACACCTTTGCTCTTTGCCAGCGAGACGGCTTGACGGAGATGGCCGCCAAGATCCTCAGCATCTACCGAAAGCAGATGTTCAAAACGCTTCTCAACGCTAGGGCTTTTCTCCACCATAGCCCTGAATACCTTGCCCAAACTAACACCGCGAGCCGCCGGTTCCGGATGGAGCGCAAAAAGTGACGCAATCAAAAAATAGCGCTCGATAACGTACTGTTTGGCATCGTCGGGAAGAAAACGTGCCACATACCGGCACATCTCCGGCGTTCCTTCTTTCTTGCCAAGACCTCTGCGAAGCTTTGCCAGAGCCGCGCGATCCCTATCGTGGTACAGTTTTTCCAGTGATTTTACGAATGGACTTTCATAGTTTTCCTTCACTGTTTCCACCTCCTTGTTTGGAGTTAAATGCTGCAAGTTTTCTGTTCAGTTCATCAACGGCTGCCGCCCACCCTTTGAGAGTAGCGGCTGAATCGGCGTAACGCTGCCGGACACAGGACTTGAGGGAATCATGTGCAACATTGGCAATCTTGTCGTGCCACTCCGTAAGAGCCGTTTCATCCGAAGCAATATTTGAAAGAAACGCATTGAAATGACCTTCAAGGCGATCCCAGAAAAACCGCAGAGCCCCGGTTGCTGCGGCCTTTTCATTTATATCCTTGGAGTTTGGTGGCAATGCGTGCCGCATGAATGTCTTCACGGCGCCGTCCAGAATGCGCACAACATTTTCTGCCCGTTCCATGCCGGAAATGAGAATGTTAACCGTTTCTTTTTGCTCCAGCAATGCAAGCGGCACTGGAAGCGATTCAGCCCGCCAGGCGAGAGGATTCGCCTTGTCATTAGCCAAGGCGATTGCAGTACAAAGATAGCGTGACGTAAAAGGGACGTCCCGATGCATGGCTACTGCTTGGCGGAACGCCGCAGGCCGTTCATCAATGCCTTGCTCAAAGGCGAAAAGCGATACACTGTCCCGCCAGACAAGCCGATCAGGGTTAAGTTGCGGACAGTACCACTCGCCTGTCTTGTTATTTTTTTTACGCATGAATGATGGGTTGGCAACATCCGGAAACGCTTCCCCCTGTGCAATATGAAGCTTCGAAACCGTTACCGCGTTACCGTTCTGTTCGGGCAACAGCCTGACATGACGGCATTTGCAGGTGAGAAAACCAAGATAACCGGAAGGCGTCCTCGCTTTATCAGTGCCAATCTCGTCCCGCTCCCAGACCGGTTTGTCAACGGGGTCACTTCCCATCATGTGCGACTCGGGCAGAAGCAGATTGAGCATGAGCGTTTCAAACAGGGATGCCCCCGTAAGGGCAATGAATATGCCGCTGACCATAGCCGCATTCAGGTAACTTTGCTGAAAGCCAAAATGGTTGGTACTCTTCTTGTTGAGTCCCCCAAGCGCGAACATCTGGGTCGTTAGCAAGGCGTGAGCAGCCTGAGCCGGTGTCAATGCGGATGGCGTATCGTCGGTGGTATGGTCAAAGATGGTCTTGTTGTTGCCGCTGGCCCGTTCATGCATGATTACCGTTGCTGAAACCGGCGCTTCATTCCCGTTCGCATCGAGAATTGAAAGACCAGCCGTCTGATAAAACGGATACGCCTCAGAGAATAAATCGAATCGGTCTTGAACACGCTGAAAATATGCATTGACCTGCTCCTCGGGAAAGCGCCCGGCTGAATAGAGGCTACCCCAGTCCCGTGCGCTGCGCGGGCCATCTGCAATGCGATGAACCAAGGCAAGCAGCACCCTCAACAGTGCCGCCACAAAAAGCGGGTTGGCTGATTCAATCCCGCGCAGTTCGTGGGCTGACAACAAAAGTTCGCGCAGTCCCATGCTTCGGGTTCCGTCACGACTGGTACAGTTAATCCATGGTTCATCAATCAGATTGTAAGAAAAACTGCTCATTCATTTCCTCCTTTTCGTAACATGGAAAGACCTCTGATCCTGTCATACGCCAACATAAATTCTCCTTCACTGGCGATTCCGCCAGCAAAGAAAACCGGGTGACAATAGCGGAGCAGCGGCGATTCGCTCCATTCGACCGGCCCGGAAATATCTGCAAAATGCTTCACCAATCGAACATTATCAGTAGATATGCTCTGCATGTATAGCCGCCGTTCAGCCGCCCTGTTCGGGATGGAAATATCTTCGCCCTGTTCCAGAATAATTAGAGTGATCCGTTGCCGTCCAATACGAGTTGAAGGCATTGTCTCATCGTCGCTGCCATTCTGTAGACCTCCCAGATAATCCGGGTCATTACCTTTTTCGTGAACACTCATAATGGCTGCCGTTCGAGCATGAAACTTACTCGCATACTCAGCCCCGTCACGTTCTTCCGTCCGTTTCTCCAGCCATTTTTCCCGCTCGTCATCAACCCCTTTCAAGTCTTCGCCGTCATACACCGCCTCTATCAACGCAGAAACTCCGTTGGGGATTTCAACCGGCAGTGAATAATACTTGCCGTCTTTCATGAACAACGTTCCGCTCCGATAGAGAAGGTCTGGGAAATAGATCAGACCGCTCCAGCCGAAATCCGGTTTAACGGTGTTAAGGTCGGGCAGAAACACATAAAGTCGCCGCGCTTGGAGATGCGGCGGGCGTTCGTTCTTATGGCGATGCAAACGTCCAGCCCGTTGCAGCAGCAGGTCAAAAGGGGCAAGCTCTGACAACATGGCATCGAAGCAGACATCCAGACTTTCCTGCAACACCGGGCTTGCCACCACAACCCCGCGCTGCGGGCGTTTGCCGTCCTTACCGTATTTACTGACAATTGCCTGTTCGATTTCGAGACGACGTTCAATGGTGAAGCGGGAATGAAACAGGATCAACTCGTCCTCGGGAAGCCGGTCTTTCAGAAGATCGTACAATTCTTGCGCCTCGGTGACAGTGTTCACAATGCAAGCAAGGCAGCCATCATTAGCTACAATATCCATGACCATATCGGCCATCTTACGCACCTTCTCCGATTTTTCCGCCAGCACCGGCGATATTTCAAGAGTGCTTGGCGTCATCACAACCGGCTCATATACCGGCGGACCCTGAAGATCCACGCCAAACACACAGGGATACGTAAGCCCATCCGGCAGATGAACATCTGGCCGGAATGCGGTGACCAGTTTCTTTCGCTTATTTGCCGGAAGAGTTGCGGAAAGCAGGACTATCGACGAACCGCAGCGGGAGGCCCAGCCGATCAAGTTATAGATTTCTTCGGACATGTAGGCGTCATAGGCGTGAACCTCGTCAAGAATAATCATCTTGCCGCCCAGGCCGAAAAGACGGACAAAAAAGTGGCGTACCCGCAGTATGGACAACAACGCCTGATCGATGGTGCCGGTGCCGTAGGCAGCCAGCAACCCGCGTTTCTTCTGGGTAAACCAGGACGAGGCAATAACGGTGTCACTGGTTTCAACGCCGGATTTGATCTTGAGTTTATCGTATTCCGGATGCATTCCGGCATTGGCATGAAGCAGGTGTAGTTCCACCGCCTTCTCGTCGTGAAGCCGCGCCAGAAATCTCCGCATCCGGTCGAACATGGCGTTTCCGGTCGCCTGGGTTGGCAAGGCGCAATACATCCCACGCAGCCCGTCCCGTACCGCAAGACGGGCATAAGCGGCTTGAGCCGCCTCTGTCTTGCCGCTTCCCATGGGTGTTTCTACAACTATCAACATTGGGTGGGTTAGGCGGGAGAGTACGTCGAGTGTTGCCTGTTGGCAGGAATTTGGAGTGCCAAAATCGAAAAGTTCGGAGAACGGCTTTTCAGCATCCACCGTTGTTCCCATTGAAAGACGCTCAAGCAGCGTACGTGCTATGCCGGTGCGTTCCAGAATATATGTTTCAATGTCCGCTGGCGCTGAATTCAGATAGCCAAAAGTTTCCTCGTCAGAAGCGATCCAGTCGGCAACCGAAATCAGCCCGGCAAGCAGAAAAAGTTCCGGGACACTTTCCAACCGCAGTGACGCAAGGGAAGTAACCCCGAAAATCCGGGCAAGAAAGGCAACCGCTTCTTCCCTTGCTTCCTGCCAAATACGGTCACCCGCCTCCACATCCCGGCATTCTTCAAAGACACCATGGTGAGCCGCAAGAATACGCGCCAGAGCATCCGCATCATATCGACCGCAACAATATTTCTCTTCAAGAATCCCGGTCAATGCATCAAGCACAATCCGGCCATGTTTTGATTCTGATGTCGATGGAAATGTAAAGCCCCGCTCTTTCAGGTGAGCGCAAAGGTCTTCGCGCTTCAACTGAAAGCCGGGGCTGATTTTACCAATATCGTGGAGCGCAGCTACAAACGCCAACACGTTCAGCGCCTTCGCCTCGTCCGGGTCAAAAAGCGAGGTTAATCTCTGGCGAAAAGCAAGGGGTTGCAAGGAAAGAATCTCACGAACCACGATGCCGACATCAAGCATATGACATACCGCAGGATGCCATCCCGGCCCGCTTCGTTCCGCCTTACCCCAGAAGTCAAAAAGTGTGCTGGTCATTTTAACTACCTTTCTCGCCTACATGGCATGTACAACGATATAACCAGCCAACAACACGACAACCAACAGCACCACCATCGTGAGGGCTGCAAGCCCCATAGGGCTTACGCTGTTGACCACCTGAATAAGATTACCAACCCAACAAACAACATTTTTCATAGTCGCTTCCCTCCTGTTAAGCAAAAGGGTAGTGGCACCACAATAAAAAGTCAAGTGTAAAAAACAGCAGGAAATTGCATGGTATGCTTGCTAAAAAATCGTAATCCAATTATGATCTAAATGTTCCCTTTGAAAAAAGGGATGAACCGTGCAAAAAACAGCACGAAATTGCGTTCCCCGCAAACGCGGGGATGAGCCGGGCAAGCAATTGTCCGGCTCTTTTCCCTCTCCGCCTACCCCCAATATCTCCAGATCAAAGGCAAATCCCCCTCAATCCCCCTTTCTCAAAGGGGGAGGATAAAACCAAAAGCAAATTCAGACTGAACATTCACCCCAACACCGTCACATCAAGCAGCGCCACTACACATCCAACCCGCGACAAATATTTCTAATAATTCTCCCGCAACTTTATCCAGATCCGCGCTGCCAGCCGTGCGTCATCAAGCGCGCGGTGCCGCTGCACCGAAGCAGGTAATGTGCCGAACAGATACCGATAGACGGTGTCCAGCTTGTGATTGGGCAGATGCGGCAGTTTTTGACGGGCCAGGCGAACGGTACAGTGCCAGGTGTTCGGCAGTTCGAGGCGAATCAATCCCAGCTCATGCCTGACAAACGAGCGGTCGAATGGCGCGTTGTGCGCAACCAGCGGCGCATCTCCCGCAAAGACATGGAAGCGGCTCCAGACTTCATCCGCTGACGGCTGGCCGGACAGCATTGCTTCGGAAATGCCATGTACCCGGTATGCGCCGTAATGTATCGACGCACCGGTATAAATCAGGCTATTCATCTCATCAGTAATCAATCCACCCACAACCGAAACGGCCCCGAGTTCAATCACCCGTCCTCCCCGAGAGGCTGACAGCCCGGTCGTTTCTACATCTACAATTACCGTTCGCAACATGCCGTATATTTCTCCTGCAGCATTGTGAGGGGATAGTCAGGGCTTTGCGGTCACCCTAACACACTGCAATAAACACACAAAGCATTCTAACAATTCTTTTCCCGCACCATCAAAATCCGGATAGGCAACCCTACCACACAGGTATGACAAGATACGTCGTCGCCCGAAAAATGCCGAAAAAAAGCGCCTCCCCAAAAACCGGGAGGCGCTTCAAACCTGCTTCATAGAGCACAAGAACTTATTTCCCCAGCGCCTTCTCAATCCTCTCACATAACGTTTTCAATACCTTGATCCTGGCATAATATTTGTCATTTGCCTCAACCAGTGTCCAGGGGGCGATCTCTGTGCTGGTACGGTCAATCATGTCGCAGACGGCGCGTTCGTATTCATCCCACTTGTCGCGATTGCGCCAATCCTCATCGGTAATTTTATACCGCTTGAAGCCGATTTTTTCGCGTTCCTTGAAGCGCCGGAGCTGTTCGTCCTTGGTGATTGAGAGCCAGAATTTGACGACGACCGTCTTGTTCCGCACCATCTGTTCTTCAAAGTCGTTGATTTCACCGTAGGCGCGCATCCAGTCCGTATGCTCGCAATATCCTTCAACCCGCTCGACCAGGACGCGTCCGTACCAGGTGCGATCGAAAATGGCAAAGCGGCTTTTGCGCGGGATGCTCCGCCAGAACCGCCACATATAGGGTTGGGCGCGCTCTTCCTCGGTCGGGGCGGCAACCGGGATGACCCGGTATTGGCGGGCATCCAGCGCCTGGATGATACGGCGGATGCTGCCACCTTTTCCGGCAGCGTCGTTTCCTTCAAAGGCCACAACTACCGACAATTTTTTAAAATCGGGATGGCGGGTCAGCAGATTGAGCTTGCCCTGATACTTTTCCAACTCACTTTCGTAATCGGATTTTCTCAGTTGTTTTGACATATCCAATGTTTGCAGGATCAACAGGTTGTCGATGGTTGGCAGGATGGGGGGGATCGGCTCCTCATGGCAAGGTGGTTCGGGGGCATCAAGCCGCTGGCGCATGGCGGTAAGAATCGCCTTGCCGATAGTCAGGTAGCGGTAGCGCGGGTCGGTTCCCTCTACGATCGTCCAGGGGGATTCGGTTGTGCTGGTCGTGCGAAGCATCCGTTCGGATACGTTTCGAAATGTATCGTACTGCTTGTAGTGATCCCAGTCGGTATCAGTGACCCGCCAGCGGGTTTTTGCATCTTTCTCCAGAAGTTTGAGACGTTTTTTCTGTTCTTCCTTTGACAGGTGCAACCAGAATTTAAGTACCAGCGCCCCCTCGTTGCAGAGCATTTTTTCAAAACGGGTGATCCGCTCCAACCGCTGATCCAGTTCGGCGTTCTTGATCGTGCCGTAAACATTTTCCACCAACGGTGCTGAATACCAGGTCCCGATGAACACCCCGATTTTTCCGGCAGGGGGGAGTACCCGCCAGTAACGCCACATCTGGGGACGTTCCAGCTCCTCGTCGGTCAGGTCGCGGATTGCATGGGTCTCGATGTGTCGGGGATCCATCCATTCGTTCAGCAGATTGACGGTTTCGCCTTTGCCGGCACAATCGACGCCGGCCACCAGAATAATCACCTGAAACTTTTTTGACTGGAACAGGTCGAGCTGGGCATCGAGCAAGCCCTCGCGAACACCCGGTACCTCCTGTTTCCAGACTTCCTTGCTGATCTTGTGTCCCAGTTCGGCGGATTCAAACATACAGCCTCCTGAACGTCCAGTCTGATCAATCCGGAATCAAGTATACCAGCAATTTACTTTCCGGCCAGCTCCTTTGATTTCAGGCAGGCCGTTTCAACGGCATTCATGATGACGCCTCGGAAACAGCCGTTCTCCAAGGTATGCAGCGCGGCAATGGTCGTCCCCCCTGGTGAGGTCACTTTCTCTTTCAGCAGAGTCGGATGTTCACTGGTTTCAGTTACCATTTGCGCGGCACCAAGCACTGTCTGGGCGGCAAGTTGTGCAGCAACATCCCGCGGCAGGCCATGTTTGACTCCGGCATCAGTCAGCGCTTCAATGAAGATAAATACATACGCCGGGCCACTACCGGAGAGTCCCGTAACCGCGTCCATCAGTTTTTCCTCAACGGAGACGGAGGAGCCGACCAGGGCAAAAATCTGCCGGGCAGTATCAAGATCCTCAATTGTTGATTTGCGTCCGGAGCAGACTGCAGTCGCACCGGCACCGATCAGAGCGGGGGTATTGGGCATTGCCCGAATAACCCGACATCCGGGAGCGAGATCTTTTTCGATCTTGGAGCAGGGTATGCCGGCCATGATGGAAATTACCAGTTTTTGCGGGGTGACAACCCGCTCTATCAGATCAAGAGCTCCTTCTGCCTGCTGCGGTTTGACAGCCAGAATGACCACTTCTCCCCAATCAGCAGCCTCAGCCGCATCATCAACCACCCGGACATGAGGGAATTTTACAGAGAGTTCGTCCCTTCGTCCGGGGTTGATATCCGCTACGCAGATGCCGACCCCGACATCTTCGCGCAACAGGCCGCGTATGATTGCCTCAGCCATGTTGCCTCCGCCGATAAAAGCAATTTTTCTGATATTCATCATTCTGTTCCCCCGTGAGTTTTCTCCATTGATGATAGTTACTGACAAACTGTAAGCCGCGTCGCATATACAGTCGTTTTCACGACGGTACCCCCAGTAATTATTTCAGTTATTCGTTTCTACAAACATACGTCTGCTTATGTCAATCATAATGTGCAGTGGCTTCGCGGTCTTAAATTACATCGATTTATACCGGTGCCACGTACTTTCTGAACAAGAAATTATTTTCCTTGCTCAGCGGAGTATGCTAGATATCTGGGCAGACTGAATCGAGGAGTGATACCCAGTCAATTTCTGAAAATAAGGAGAATACCGATGAGCAAGAGACCCGAATTTACCTTCAAGTATATTTTCAATTACGCCTACAACCCCAGTTATGTCAACGGTGCCCAGGGTGGGCTTTCCCCGCGAGGTGATATTGTGATAAATTTCTATCTTGAGCGCCCGCCTCTACCGAATGCCATCACGCATGAAATTACCCCTGAGGGTGCAATCGGCCGTGAAACAAGCGTTGATCCAACTGACCTTTCTGGCAGTATGGTCCGTTTTGTCGATACCGGTGTTGTCATGAGTGTTGATAATGCCAAAGTATTTCACGCCTGGCTTGGAGACAAACTGCGCGAAGTTGAAGAGATGCAGAAAGCCCGCGCCGTGTTTGAACAGTCGGGGGGTGGCGGACAGGCGTAACAGGGGCACGGTCACGGGGAATCGTGTTGTTTCCCCTGTCGAACGAGCTGCATGACGGGACTAAAATGCTTCCATTGTGCGGCAGTTAATGGTACAAGAACGCCATTGCGAACATCGTTCTAGATTATTTGGAGTCAGTTATGATTACTTTCAAGGGCGTGCACAAGTGGTTTAAAAGTTTGCACGTGCTTAACGATATCAATCTGCATGTCAGCCCCGGCGAGGTGCTGGTGGTGTGTGGCCCATCCGGTTCTGGCAAGTCAACCCTGATTCGTACGATCAATCAGCTGGAGCCGATCAACCAGGGTACCCTGATTGTTGACGGCATGGATCTCTCCGATAAAAAAACCGATATCAACAAGCTCCGCGCCGAGGTCGGTTTTGTTTTTCAACAGTTCAATCTGTATCCACACCTGTCTGTTATCGGCAACATCACTCTGGCTCCCATCAAGATTCGCAACATTCCGAAAAAAGAGGCTGAAGAACAGGCCATGGAGCTGCTTACCCGGGTCGGTCTCGCCGAAAAACGGGATGCGTACCCACTACAGCTTTCCGGTGGTCAGCAGCAACGGGTGGCTATTGCCCGTGGTCTTGCGATGAAACCGCGCATAATGCTGTTCGATGAGCCAACCTCGGCTCTTGATCCCGAGATGATCGGGGAAGTTCTGGAAGTAATGAAGGATCTGGCTCGATCCGGCATGACCATGGTAGTGGTAACCCATGAGATGGGTTTCGCCCGTGAAGTGGCGCACCGGGTCGTTTTTATGGATTATGGCGTAATATTGGAAGAGGCCCCCCCCGAAGATTTTTTCCTGCGACCTCAACACGAACGGGCGCAACAATTCCTTCGTCAACTATTAACACCGATGCAGGCCGGATAACACTTGATCCGGTATTCCTGTAATCTACCAACACAAAAAGGAGACAGCACAATGAAAAAGCTTGTAACCCTGTGTATGATCATGGTCCTCGCAGCAATTACCGTTAAAACGGCTCAGGCCGGGGATACTCTGGCTGATGTAAAGAAAAAGGGAGTATTGACGGTGGGGTGCAAGGATTCACTCCCCCCATTTGGCTACATTGATGAGAGTTCCCGTCGAATTGTCGGCTATGACATTGATTTTGTGAACGCAATTGCAAAAAAACTGGGTGTAAAAGTTGAGCTCAAGCCGGTTACCTCCGCAAGCCGTATGCCGCAACTGCAGGAAGGACATATCGATATCATCGCCGCAACCATGACCAAGAATGCCGAGCGGGCAAAAGTTATCGATTTCAGTCACGCCTACTTCCTGACCGGTCAAAAATTCATTACGAAAAAGGGCAGCGTCAAAAGTCTGAAAGATCTTGAAGGAAAGCGGATCGGTACTGCCAAAGGCTCCACATCGGAAAAAAATGCAGCAGCAGCCATTCCGACTGCAACCATACTGTCATTTGATGACTATCCCCAGGCATTTCTTGCATTGATGCAGGGCAAAGTTTCAGCAGTAACAACTGATGAGGCAATTCTGGCCGGTATTCTTGCCAAAGCCCCCAACAAAGGTCAGTTTGAAATACCGAATATTCAGATCTCCGACGAGCCGTACGGACTCGGCATGCGCAAAGGCGACACAAATTTCGTCAACTTTGTCAACAAAACCATTCTTGAGATGGAAAAAAATGGCGAAGCGAAGGCAATCTTTAATAAGTGGTTCGGACCGAGCACGCCGTTCCACCTTGAGCGTACCTTCAAGATTACTGCAGACAAATAAGACTACAGCAGAGGCAAGGGCAAGGAGACATGCAGGTATAACCTGCTCCTGACTTTTACCCTTGCCTCTCGAAGGTTTTTCAGTGCTTAACTACACTTTTGACTGGTCAATCATAACATCCGGGCAGTATTTCGACTGGCTGGTTTCCGGGCTGATCACAACCCTTAAACTTTCGGCTATCTCTATAGTAATGGCCTTCATTCTGGGGCTGGTTATTGCGGTCATGCGCATGTCTCACAACAAGCCGGTGCGCTGGTTCGCCCATATTTACCTGGAGTTTTTCCGCAACACTCCGCTGCTGGTACAGATTTTTTTCTGGTATTTCGGTTCATACAAAATCCTGCCAACTGTTATCAATGACTGGCTTAACAAAACCGGTTTTGAGTTTGCCGCTGCGGCAATTGCCCTGACCATATACACTTCTGCGTTTATTGCCGAAGATATTCGCTCCGGGGTCCTCTCTATTCCAAAAGAACAGATGGAGGCGGCTCGAAGCGCCGGCTTCTCGTATCTCCGCTCAATGCAGTACATCATCCTGCCGCAGGCTGTGCGCATCACTATTCCGCCTCTGGTCAACCAGTTTCTCAATCTGGCGAAAAATTCATCGCTGGCAATGACCATCGGTGTTATGGAGATGACCTACCAGGCGCGCCAGGTTGAAAGCTATACCTTTAAGGGGTTTGAGGCGTTTACCGCTGCCACTGTGGTTTATCTGGTCCTCTCGATTGTCATCACTGCGATGGTCAACCTGTACAACGAAAAAGTTCTTAATATTCACAAGGCCGCCTGATATGGAACAGATGTTCAATTTTTCAGTCATTTCAGACAACTTCACCTATTTCATGATCGGCCGTTTTCCCCACGGCCCTTTGGGCGGAGTCGGCCTGACCCTGTATCTTGCTGTTGTGTCCTGCATCCTCTCATTCTTTGGTGGTCTGATTCTGGGGCTGCTCAGCATTTCACGCTTCCCGGCGGTGCGCTACCCGGCGCTGGCCTTTATTAATCTGGTGCGCGGCATGCCGCTCCTGATGGTCATTTTCTGGATGTATTTCCTGTTGCCGGCGCTGTTCGGCAAGATTGCGGAAAACAATACTGTCATCATGGCCCTGACCCTCTTCACTTCAGCCTACATGTCCCGCATTGTTGTGGCCGGAATCGAGGGAATTCCCAAAGGGCAGACCGAGGCGGCCCTGTCGACAGGCCTGAAATCATGGCAGGTCATGTTGTATATTGTTCTGCCGCAAGGGTTGCGCAACATGATTCCCTCCTTTGTTAACCAATTTGTGTCACTGATAAAAGATACCTCCCTTGCTTTCATCGTCGGAGTATCCGAACTGACCCATGTTGCTACCCAGATCAACAACCGCACCATGGCGTTTCCGACTGAAATTTTTATCTTCATCGCGCTTGTCTACTTTATTCTCTGCTACGCCTTCACCAGTCTCTCCCGATGGCTTGAACAGCGCTTGTCGTGGTCAAAAGCGATATAACGTGTCCTCTGAAATCCTCCTGCTCCTGCTCTTCGGAGCTGCCTTTATTGCCGGCCTGGTTGACTCGATCGCCGGTGGTGGCGGACTTATCACCGTCCCGGTACTGATGGGCATCGGCCTCCCTCCACAGGTAGCGCTTGGCACCAACAAGCTCCAGGCCTCATTCGGCTCCGGCAGCGCCATGCTCCACTTTGTCCGGGCCGGAACGGTGAAGTTGAGCGACTGCTGGAACGGCATCATCTGGACGGCCATTGGCGCAGCACTTGGTGTCTGGGCGGTGCAGCTCCTTGATGCTTCGCTGCTTAAGGTGATGATACCGTGGCTGCTGGCTGCCATAGCGATTTACACCCTGCTTTCGCCCCGTCTCGGCGCTGAAGATTCACATGCCCGCATGAAGCAGGGGCCATTCTATCTGCTGTTTGGTCTTGCAATCGGCTTTTATGACGGTTTTTTTGGCCCGGGAACCGGTTCATTCTGGACGATGGCACTGATGATGCTGCTCGGCTATTCCATGATGCGTGCCACGGCTACCACCAAGGTGATGAATTTCACCAGCAACTTCGTAGCGCTGATCTTTTTTCTATCGGTCGGACAGGTGCGTTTTATCGAGGGAATTGTGATGGGTGTCGGGCAGTTTATGGGAGCGCGTGTCGGTTCAAAACTGGTCATAAAACGCGGAACCTCCTTTATCAGGCCGGTGTTCATCACCATGGTACTGGCGCTGGTCGCTCGGCTTATGTACCAAAACTTCAAGTAGATTTTGAAAAATACTCCCCCAGTACACCACGCGAATGTTCGTCATCATGGCAATGCGTACAGAGATTTTCCCAGTTTGAACCATCAGGCGGGTTATTGTGATGGTTGCCGTCCTTATGGTGAACGGTCAGCAGATTGATGCTGGCGGCATCAAACTCCCTGCCACATTTGGCACACATAGCGCCATGAATCCGGATTGATCTTGTGCGGTAATTTTCATTGCTGTCAACCTCACCGCGCATTTTTTTCACCAGCGCAGCTGCCCGTTCTGCGCTTGGGAGAACCACGGTTCTTGGACCTCTTTGTTTCATAGGAATCTTCTTTCACTGCATAGTTTTTCTTCATAGTAAATCGGCTTGCGCGCGGTGGCAAGCACATTTCAACAGATTCCCGCTTGATCTCAGCCCAATTTGCGCTACCCTATACTCAGGACGTGCAATGCTTCATACGGGAGGATACTCATGTCACTTTGGGAAAAAGCTGTTGCGGAATTACTCGATATCATCGAGTGGACTGACGATTCAAGCGATACCATGGTGTGGCGCTTTCCACGCTTTGACAACGAAATAAAATACGGCGCACAACTGATTGTCAGGCAGGCCCAGGCTGCTGTGTTCGTGGACAGGGGCACTATTGCCGATGTGTTTGCATCCGGTCAATACAGTCTGACGACCAAGAACCTTCCTCTCCTTACTACCATTATGGGGTGGAAATACGGCTTTCACAGCCCGTTCAAGGCAGAGGTCTACTTCGTCAATACCCGCAATTTTACCAACCTCAAGTGGGGAACAAAAAATCCTGTCATACTTCGTGATCAGGAATTCGGACCGGTGCGACTCCGCTCATTCGGGACGTATGTGGTGCGGATCAGTGAACCGGCGCTGTTTATTAAAGAGATTGTCGGCACCGGGGGGCATTTTACCTTAAATGATATCAGCGAGCAGTTGCGGAATCTGATTGTCAGCCGATTGGCCGATCTGCTTGGTGAATGCGGCATTCCGGTTCTCGAACTGGCTGCGAATTATAATGAACTTTCGATCTTTCTGACGAAGAAGATTGCCTCGGAATTCCTTGAATATGGTCTTGAAGTCACCACGTTGCTGATTGAGAACATCTCGCTGCCATTGGAAGTTGAGGAAGCGCTGGACAAGCGGAGCAGCATGGGGATCATCGGCAACCTGGATAATTTTGCCAAATATCAGGCTGCCCAGGCTATGGAGAACGCTGCAAAGAATCCCGGTGGAGACGCATCGGCAGGTGTGGGGATGGGCATGGGTTTTGCCATGGCCAGCCAAATGGGGAAAATACTGGCTGCTCCGATGGAATCGGCTGCTGCCACTCCTCCATTAGTACCGGGGAAAGGGGAGGCCGTTCTGTATTTTATCGGTGAAAGCGGAGTAAAGAGCGGACCGTTTGATCTCCGGACCATCGCAGACAAAGTTGCCTCGGGTGCCGTAACCGGAGAAACCCTGCTGTGGAAGAAAGGCATGGCTGCCTGGGAAAAAGCTGCTGCGTTCAGCGAATTACAGGCGCTGTTTCAGGCTACCCCGCCGCCGCTGCCGTTGTAACAAGCCAGGAGGGAACCGTGGCACATTGCACCTACTGCTCGGCACCTCTGCCGATGGATTCAATACGCTGCGACTACTGCGGCAGCAGGAACGATACTGATCTTAAAGGGGTTCACTATTTTACCACCCACGAGCTTGAATCTGAACGTATCTGCCCGCGCTGCGGTATTTCGCTCAGAAGCATCGATCTGAAGCTTAATGGCAGGTTTCTGGTAGAACGCTGTGATGAATGCCTGGGGCTTTTCTTTGATCCGAATGAGCTGGAAGTGCTGCTGGAAGAAACTGTCACGAATGTGTTTACGATCAACAAAAGTCAGCTGGAAGCTGTCAGAACAATGAGAAAGGCCAGCGAATCGGGAGCGGTTTACATCAAGTGCCCGGTTTGTGCCACTATCATGAACCGTGTCAACTTCGGCACGAACAGCGGCGTTATTATTGATCGCTGCAAAGAGCATGGTGTGTGGCTTGACGGCGGGGAGTTGCGGCAACTTTTTGAGTGGATGAAAGCGGGCGGAAAACTGCTTCAGAAGCAGAGAGAAGAAGAACTGAGAAAAAATGCCTTACGGGAGTTGGAGCGTGAAAAACGAAAACAGCTGAGTCAACCGGCAGGCGGCGGCTATTATGGCGGAGACAGTGACTTTGACCTGTTCGGAGGGGCGTTAAAAAGGTCGGATCCCGATCTGTTCGCCATAATCTCAAAAGCAATTGGTTCCATTCTCAGATAAACCGCTTACCCGTTCAGCAATTTTACCGTTGCACGATCATCTGCGTAATAGTCGATGATGTTCAGACAACCGTAGGCCTGCTCAATATTGAACAGTCCGGCCAGCGGCGCTCCGATGGCGTTCAGCAGGATAATCCGGTTGACGCCACCATGCGCAACCACCAGAACGTTCTGCCCTTTATGACGCTCAACGATTTCGTTGATAACCGGCATGACCCGCGCTCCTAAGTCCAGCAGATTTTCTCCTCCCGGCACCCGGTAGTTGACGAGATCGGCAAGTCGCGCCTGCCATCCGTCGGGCCAGTTTTCCTGGATCTCCTGCCAGGTCAGCCCCTCCCAGACGCCGATATTCAGCTCGCGCAGTTCAGGGCGGGCAACCGGTTCGATGCCGAACTCCCTGCAGATAATTCCGGCGCCTGTCGTGCAACGCGAGAGGTCACTTGTGTAACAGGCGGATATTCCGGTTTCGGCGAGACGCTTTTTAAGCTGGTGATACTGTCCGACGCCGTAATCGGTCAACGCAACATCAGCTTGTCCATTATATCGGGGTTGGGTATAGCCGGCTACCTGGCCGTGACGGATGAGATGGATGCGGGTATGCGGTGTCATGGCTGTTCAGTCTCTTCCGTCCAGAACCTGCGCTGCAGTTCATCCATCAGCGGTTTGAGGCTTTTTCGGTCACGGGCAGAGACGGTGACGGAATTCCTGGTTCTGGCTGATTGGCGCACGCGGAGGAACGCAACGGTATCCTTTTTTTTCAATTCCTGAAGCAGATCAGACTTGTTGTACACCAGCAGTTCCTGTTTCTCTCCCAGGTCAAGTTCTGTTAATATTGCGCGAACCTGGGATATCTGGTCTTCAAAACGGGGATGGGAAACGTCGACTACATGCAGTAGCAGATCGGCGTCACGCATCTCTTCCAGAGTTGCCTTGAATGCGCCCAGCAAAGATTTCGGCAGCGAGCGGATAAAACCGACCGTGTCAGTGATGATCACCTCGCGTTCACGTGGGAAGCGGAGACGTCTGGTTGATGTATCAAGTGTTGCAAAGAGGAGATCTTCGGTAAAGACATCGCTTTTGGTCAGAGCGTTCAGCAAGGTTGATTTTCCGGCGTTGGTGTAGCCGACAATCGATATGATCGGGACTCCCGCCTTCACCCGCTGCTTGCGCCGTTGATCACGCCCCTGGGAAAGCTCTTTCAGTTCCCGCTCCAGACTGGCGATCCGATCGCGAATTCGCCGGCGATCCGTCTCCAGTTTTGTTTCACCCGGTCCGCGTCCGCCGATACCCCCCATCAACCGAGACATCTGCACACCACGGCCGGTCAGACGCGGCAGCAGATATTTGAGCTGCGCCAGTTCAACCTGCACCTTGCCGTCCAGCGTTTTTGCCCGCCGGGCAAAGATATCAAGGATCAGCTGGCTGCGATCGATAACTTTCAGCTCTGTCATCGCAGAGATGGAGCGGATCTGGGCCGGAGTCAGCTCCTGATCGAAAATCAGCATGCTTGCGCCCCGCTGCATTGCTCTGATGACAACATCCCGCATCATCCCTTCTCCCATCAGAAAACGGGGATTAAGCGTTTTGGGGCGCTGGATGAATTCGTCCAGCGCCTCTACCTGTGCGGTGCGTGCCAGTTCCCGCAGTTCAGCCATTGAATCTTCGGCTTCCTGGCGGGTTCCGGAGGTTGTCACGGAGATCAGGATTGCTCGTTCAAGGGCATTATCAGCTTTCGTTGTCGAGCGGGCCGCTTTCTCAAGATCGGCTTCCAGCTCCGGTATAAAGTGGACGCAATCAAGATCAATCCGCTCAAACGGAGTAACCGGCTCATGGACGGTACTTGCGCCTCTCTGTTCAGGTGACAGCCACGCCAACTGGGCGAAAATCTGGTTCTTGCCGGGGGTAAAGAGCAGCGCTGCCAAAATGTCCAGGCGCAGCAGGGAGAGATCGGTTAAGTCGTCCTCGGAGAGCGGTTCATTTTTCAAATGGGTATGAATCAGCCGCAGGCCGCGCAAAACCCGTTTGCCAAGCGGATAGTCACGCAGATCAGGAATGACGACCCCTTTTTCATCACCGACGATGACGTACTCAACATTGCCGGTGCGATTGACGAGGATGCCGATCTGACGGCGGAGGTCGCCGGAGAGTTCTATGAGGCGGGTAGCCAGCTCTAGGGAACAGAATTCAGCAACAGGTATCCGCCTGCGGTAGAGGCGTTCCAGAGACTGGAGCTGGCTCGATTTAAGGCCGGCAAGATTTCCGAATACTTCTTTGATAGGATTACTCCGGGGTTACAGGCCGATGATGTTGTAGCCGCCGTCGACATAATGAATCTCGCCGCTGACGCCGCTGGCCAGATCGCTGCAGAGATAAAGTGCAGCGCCGGCGACATCTTCCTGAGTAACGGTACGGCGTAGGGGAGCTTTCGACTCGACATGGTTGAGGATCGTATGGAAACCATTGACCCCGGCGGCAGCCAGAGTACGAATCGGTCCTGCTGAAATCGCATTCACTCTGATTCCTTCCGGTCCAAATGCTTCTGACAGGTAGCGGACTGATGCTTCCAGGGCTGCTTTGGCAATACCCATGACGTTGTAACTCGGGAATACCTTCATTGCGCCGTAGTAGCTCAGCGTCAGGGAAGATCCGTTCCTCCCCTGCATCATCGGTTGTGCCGCCTTCATAATCGCCAGGTAGGAATAGACGCTGATGTCCATTGCCGTGGCGAAACCATCGCGTGTGGTATTGAGGATTGTTCCCTTGAGTTCTTCCTTGTTGGCGAAGGCAACTGCATGGATAACAATATCAATACCATCCCACATAGTGCCGAGCTCGCTGAAAACGGCTGCGATCTCGGCATCACTGGTAACATTGCAGGGCAGAATAGCTGTGGCATTGAGCGACTCGGCAAGCGGACGTACCCGCTTTTCAAATGCTTCACCGGCGTACGTTATGGCCAGTTCGGCTCCCTGCTCATGAAAAAGCCGGGCAATTGCCCAGGCGATACTTTTGTCATTTGCAACACCAAAAATGATAACTTTTTTACCCTGTAGCAACATCGATATACTCCTCCGTTATTACCCTGCAGGCGTCACTTCCTCCCCGCACTTTCCTGCTGCGGGGTCGGGATGCACCACTGAATTATTGGTCGAGTGTGATTCCTGTATGTCGACTGATCCGGTACAGCACTCCGCTTCAGTGCTGCTTCGACTTTGCACAACCGGCTGAAGGCGGGTTTCGATGGCGGCAAGCCGTTTTTCCATCGCTTCGAGCACCTCCAGGGTTCGATCCTGTTTTCCCTTGATTGTGAAGACGACAAACGGCATGACCAGCCAGACCACCGCCAGGAAAAAACCGATAATACTCATCATCACCATGAAACCACCGACAATTTCCATATCAACTCCCGCGATTTAAGAGCCACCTTATAGCACATCTATCCTTAAAAAGTTAAGGTGATATTTGTGTTCAGGGCTCGATATAGCCGATTTCTTGACATTTTGGCCATATATCTGTAATTTGACAAAGTTTTAACGAATTACGAACGGAGACCGCACCAATATGGAATATAAAGAGACGCTCAACCTGCCGCAGACCGATTTTGCCATGAAAGCCAACCTGAATCAACGGGAGCCGGAAATCCTTGCAAAATGGGAGCAGAATGGACTTTACGCCAAACTGGAAACGTCCGGCGCCGACAAACCTCTGTACGTTCTGCATGACGGCCCTCCCTACGCTAACGGGCATATACATATCGGCCACGCCCTGAACAAAACATTGAAGGACATCGTGCTCAAGGTCAAACGGATGGAAGGGTTTCATGCGCCATACGTGCCGGGGTGGGATTGTCATGGTCTGCCGATTGAGTTGCAGGTCGAGAAAAACCTCGGGTCGAAAAAGCAGACCATCAGCAAGCTGGAGATGCGCCGTGAATGCCGCAGTTACGCGGCCAAATTTGTGGACATCCAGAAAGAGGAATTCAAGCGGCTGGGCATCCTTGGTGATTGGGAAAATCCGTATCTGACCATGAACTATGAATACGAGGGATTGACTGCGGCCGAACTGGCGCGTTTTGCCCACAATGGCGGATTGTATCGCGGCCGCAAACCGGTGCACTGGTGCTCATCCTGCGTCACCGCCCTGGCAGAGGCTGAAGTTGAGTATGCAGATCATACATCACCCTCCATCTTTGTCCGTTTTGCCTTCAGGGACGATGTGTCATCAGTAATTCCGGCCCTGGCCGGTAAGCAGGCGTACGTCGTAATCTGGACCACAACTCCATGGACTATTCCCGCCAATCTTGCAGTCGCACTTCATCCTGACTTTGATTATGTGGCGGTCGAGACGGAAAAAGGTGTGCTCATTGTTGCCGAGGGGCTCAAGGATTCCTTTCTGGCCACTGTGGGGCTGACCGGTCAGGTACTCGCAACATTCAAAGCCGGCGTTTTGGAGCGCAAGCTCTGCAAACATCCCTTTTATGAGCGTGACTCGGTCGTGCTTCTCGGAGAGCATGTCACTCTGGAAGCGGGTACCGGCTGTGTTCACACCGCCCCCGGCCATGGACAGGAAGACTATGAACTGGGGCTGAAGGAAGGGTTGGAAATCTACAATCCGGTGGATAATTACGGGAAATATCTTGCAACTGTTGAATTCTTTGCCGGTCAGCAGGTGTTTCCGGCCAATCAGAGTGTCATCGACAAACTGACTGAGGTCGGCGCGCTGCTCCAGACCTCAAACATCAGCCATTCCTACCCCCACTGCTGGCGCTGTAAAAAGCCGATCATCTTCCGGGCCACCGAACAGTGGTTTATCAGCATGAAGGCTAACGAGCTGCGCGACAAGGCACTTAAAGCCATCGACAAAGTGCTGTGGATTCCGAAATGGGGACGCGAGCGGATTTACGGCATGATCGAGAATCGCCCCGACTGGTGCGTTTCCCGTCAGCGTTCCTGGGGCGTGCCGATTACCGCGTTCTCCTGCAGCGCCTGCGGCGAATATATTGCCGACGGTGCCATCATGGATCATGTTGCGGAGATATTTAAAAAGGAAAGCTCCGATGTCTGGTTCGACTGGAGTGCTGAAAAACTTCTTCCCGCCGGTTCAGTCTGTCCGAAATGCGGTGCGGCAGCGTTTGAAAAAGAGCATGACATTCTGGATGTCTGGTTTGATTCCGGTGTTTCGCATGCTGCCGTCCTTGAGCCAAGCGCCACGCTCCGTTCGCCGGCTGACATGTATCTTGAGGGGAGCGATCAGCACCGCGGCTGGTTTCATTCATCGCTGCTGGAAAGCGTCGGCACTCGCGGCGTTGCGCCGTATAAAAGCGTGCTGACCCACGGTTTTGTTCTGGACGGGCAGGGGCGCAAGATGAGCAAATCGGTAGGCAACGTTGTTGCGCCTGAAGATGTCATCAAAAAGTTCGGTGCCGATATCCTCCGCCTTTGGGTCGCCGCGATGGACTATCAGGATGACACTCGCATTTCGCAGGAAATCCTGACAAGGGTTGCCGAAGCGTACCGTCGCATCCGCAATACCTGCCGCTATATTCTTGGCAACATCAACGATTTTGATCCGGCCACCCAAGCGATCGCCTTTTCTGACATGCCGGAGATTGACCGCTGGGCGCTGCACCAGTTGGAAATTCTGAAAGAGCGCGTTCTGACCGCCTATCAGGACCTTGAGTTCCATGTCATCTATCAGGAAGTCAACGGTTTCTGCACAACGGAAATGAGCTCATTTTATCTCGATATCCTTAAAGACCGTATGTACACCAGCAAAGCCACATCTCTTGAGCGCCTGAGCGCCCAGACGGTAATGTTCAATATTCTGGATACGCTGGTGCGGACTCTTGCCCCGATACTTTCGTTCACATCTGATGAGGTCTGGCAGTTCATGCCGGGAAAACGCGAAGAAAGCGTGCATTTGGCAGCATTTCCTCCTCTTAATCCGGAGTGGCGGGATGACGACCTGGCAGCGCGCTGGGATCGCATTATACAAGTTCGCTCCGATGTGTCCAAAGCGCTGGAACTGGCCCGTGTTGCCAAAACAATCGGGCACTCTCTGGATGCGGCGGTGACCATCTCCGCCGAGCCGGAACTGTTCACCTTTCTGAAACATTACGAGGCGGAACTGAACAGCATCTTTATTGTATCAAAAGCAACGTTGGGAACAGAGTTGGCAGGGGAATTCTGGGCGTCGGAAACGGTGGAAGGGTTGAAGGTTCAGGTCAGTGCTGCTCCGGGAGAAAAATGCGAGCGCTGCTGGTATTACAGCGAAGAACTCGGCACTGATGCCGATCATCCGACTATCTGTCCAAAATGTACCAAAGCAGTTGCATAAAGAATAACTTCCCCTCCCTTGACGGGAGGGGAGCGAGGGGTGGGTGACGCTGCCATCGCATCAAACATGGCAAATTCCCCCACCCCCTGTCCCCCTCCCGCAAGGGGCGGGGGCATTTCTCCAGAATTTATTGATAAGGGTTTCCATGAAATTACGCTACCCCCTGTTTGCCTCAATTGCGATCATTGGCATCATCGTTGATCAGATCACTAAGATTGCTGTCGATCGCAGCATGCAGCTGTTTGATTCGATCCCGATCATTGAAAATTTTTTTCATCTGACGTACGTCAGAAACAAGGGAGCTGCCTTCAGTTTTCTCTCCAATGCATCGTGGCGTCTGCCGTTTTTTATTGCGGTCTCGTTTATTGCGGCAATTGTCATTCTGGTGGCCTTTAACCGGCTGCGTGACGATCAGAAACTCGCGCATATATCGCTGGCCATGATATTTTCCGGTGCGGTTGGCAACCTGATTGATCGGGTTCGCTTGGGGGAAGTCATCGATTTCCTGGACGCACACTGGTACCGCCACCACTGGCCAGCCTTTAACGTGGCTGATTCTCTTATTTGCGTCGGAGTTTTTCTGCTGGCGATTGATATGATGCTTGAAGAGAAGCGGGCGAAAAATGGATGATAGTTGTATGGTGCCAAGCACTTGTCGGTGAATATGCCGTAATGGGTAATGCCCCATTACGGCATAAATATTTATACAGCCAGATTGCTACCGACCAAGGATCGCTTTGGAGATAGATTTGGCCATGACAGGTTTGGCAACAGAGGTATTAATAATGTTCCGTAAATGCTGGATTGCTACGCTGTTCCAGAAATAGTTGCTGTTGCCGTAGTTACTCCCTGGAATATTATGTACGCCATGATAAACAGTGTTGCCTACGATGCCGAAAATAGGATTGCCTCCCAGTGCATACTGAGCGCGCAAAGCAGACGGGATGGTAATCTCCAGAATTTGTTGGCCTGATACCGTTGAAATGGCATAGCTTCCGGTGCCGATCTTCACGTCCTGGCTGGTGACACTTGACCATTTATGGATATCGACCGTTGTGCTGCCGCTGACAAACAGGGCATAATAATCTGCAGCTCCGTCATTTGAATCAATCCACCCGGATTCACCTGAATTGGGTATCTCAGAAATTGAGCTTACACTAGGGACACTGTCACCCCCCCATAAATCAAAGCTTTCAGTCAGAGTTGTCCATGTTGCGTTATATCGCTTCGAACCAGAGGGGAAAACTCCGGCGTTCGACAAAAATGGCCACCAGGATAGCACAGCCCCCTGAGAACTGATGGTTTGACCCGAAATATCGGAAGCAGTCACCGACATTTTATTGCTCCCGCTGCCAACTTTATCAGTCAAAGTGACGGAACCGTCGCTATTGAAGCTTAAAGTCACACCTTCAGGCCCGCCCGATTTACTTACCCACCCGGTAGCGGTCAGGGCATAGTCCGATGATTCATCAAACAGGCCTGCCGGAACACCAGACGGAAGAGTGGTAGACCAGGTCCCGGTCGTACGGTCATAGTACGTATAAGTCGGAGCTAGGCTTGTGCCGTCTGAAGCAAGAGTAATACCCACAGTTGCGTATGCCTCAAGGTATGCCGTACTGCTTTCGTACGAATTGCTGTCAATATAATACAACCCGGATACCAGCATCTCACTCGTACTTACTACAGTGGTAATCGCAGGTATTGTTTTCCAGTTTGATATGCCTCTGGCTAAGGCATTCTGGCTGTGTCTTGTCTGAATGCGCCATTGCAAAGTCGTTGAGTTCGGATTTAGCCCTGCAAGGGTAACGACAGAGCGTGGCAAGCTTACCGACTGCGCGGTGGTTTTCAAGTTTATCAGCACACCTTTGTCAGAAACATTTTGGTCTTTAAGTTCAATTCTAATCATTGCAACAGAACTCCAACCTACGCCTGTTGTGGGGTTCTGCCAGGTAAAATTGAAATCAGTGTTTGTTTTAGTGGCATTCATAGTGTTGCTGCTGATTGCCGGCACTATTACAACACCTGCGTAACTCACGGGCGTGACGACTGTGGTGGTGCCAGTCAACATCTCAAAGCTGTAGTTTCCGATAGCTAATGTAACGGGTAGGCTAATATAATACCCATTTTCCTGATATGGAGAATCCAGTGTACAGGCTGAACCATTTGTACAGTTGTACATTTGATAATCAACGACTGATTTACCTTTGCTTGTGGCAGAAGCTGGCGGGATCGTGTTTCCGGAAGTATCCTTAAGTGTTGGACTTTGGTAAGCCGTAGTGTCGGCCATAATCCAACCTTGCAAATATGGGCTGCCTTCAGTTGTTCTATACTGGATAAACGCTTGCGTCGGAGCAGCAGTTGTTACGACAGTCTTCGCTTCTGTCTGAGTTACCGGGGCAGTTGTCGGTGTAGGTGCGGCACCGCTGACAAAAGTATATTGTGTCGTTACCACAGTTTCAGTGGTCCCGGTTCCGGTGAGGAAAGCTGATGTGTCAACGCCTGCCTTGATAGTAGCGGTTACAATATTGCCCAGATTTACCAGATTTACCTCAGTTTCTGTTGCTGCTGCAGAGAGATTTTTAATCGTTGAAACGGCATTGGTGATATTGGTTTCAATGGTTCCTGGTTGAATTCCGGCAATGCCGGTGGAGGAAATTGAGTTTGCCTTCTCACCTATGGTGCCAATTGGAACACCAAGCTTCTGCTCTGCCAAGACAACTGCCGTTGTTGCAATGGCATTAATATCACGGGTGGTTGTTGTTGCAATGGAATCTTTATCAATCAAGGCTTTCATTATCTTGTCGCCATCGACCGCCTTGATGACATAATCAACACCACTGTCAAGGCCGTCAGCGGTATAAGTGCTTCCGGTTACTGTTGCCGTTTTTTTCAGAACTCCGTCAAGGCTGTACACCTTCACAGTCAGACTGGTATTGACCATATCCGCAGCGACCCGTTTGCCAACCAGATTGTTCAGGGAAGGGAACGTGACAGTGCCGCTGATGGTTGCTTTGGGAGCACCACCCCCACCGCCTCCTCCACCACCACCGCCACATCCTGAAAACATCACGATCGGGACCAGCGCCAGTAACCACAGCCATTTGAAGTAACCGTTATTCATTTTAGCCCCCTTTTCATAGACGAATTTCTCTTGCGTTTAAATATACCCCTATTATATTCGGAAACAAGTAGTCGATTGAATATTTAAGTCAACAATTATATCGCCAGTTCAACTCCCGCCCGAGTAGCGTACTCCGCCGACAAAAACTTCCTGCACGCTCCCCTCTCTTATAACCCGTTCCAAAACTTCGTTTTCGGTCCAATTATTGATGTTCACAACCTGGAAATCCGCCCGTTTACCAACGGTCAATGAACCGCAGGATGCGGAAATACCGAGAGCTTCGGCACCGCCGATCGTAACCATATTGAAAAGGTCCTGTTCTGAAAGATCATTCGGGAAACATTCCAAAGCAAAGCGGAGTTCATCCCAGAGTGACAGGGAATTGTTGCTGGCAAGAGAATCGGTGCCAAGCGTCAGGGGAATGCCTAGCTTTTTGAACAGATTCACCGGAGCGTGCCCGACATCAAGCAGCTTGTTACTGCGGGGGCAGAGTGCGATATGTACGCCGCGTGTTTTTAAAATGTGTGCATCGGCAACGGAGGTGTGAACGCAATGAACCGCAATTGTGGTCGGCGTCAGCAGGCCGTAGCGGTCAAGCAGTTCTGTTGAACTGCAGCGGGCAGAGTGACCGACAAAACGCTCCCACCCGACAAAGGGGTAGAAATTGGTAGCCAGATCTCCGGTGCCGTCAAAGATTATATCGGCCTCTGATCGTGATTCGGAAAGATGGATGGCAAGCGGCAGGGCGCGTGAAATGGCGACTTCCCGTATGGCAGGCAGATGTTCGAAGGCAATTGTATAGGGTGAGTGCGGGGAGAGTCCTGCGAATAGCTTTTCAGTTTCGTCTCGTTTTGCTATGGCAGTCATGGCGGCAGTAAGTTTGCTCTGAAAATGACCGGACTCCTGCCCGATCAGTTCAAAATACAGCCGTCCGGCGAGTGGAGAATGATAGTACTGTTCAGCCATTGCCGGGTTGGTCACAATTTCGCCGATTGCCGTTGTTCCCGATTCCAGGCACATTCTCACCCCTTCATGGATAGAGCGGTAAAGCTCTTCATCTGCCAGGCCTCGGGTGATTTTGATAAGCTGAATGATCCAGTCGGTAAAACGGTGTGGTTGGTAGTCGACCTTTGAGCGGTTCAGCCATGACGGAAAGTGGGTCAGCTCAAGGTGGGTGTGAGCGTTGATAAATCCGGGGAGCAGAACGGTGCCGGGAAATTCGCATATCGGTGCTGCATAAGAACTGCGCAGTTGATGGAGCGGTCCGGTTGCGATGATGGCACCGTCTCGAACGAGCAATGCCCCGCCGGCGAGCGGTGGGGCATCGGGATTAATCAACCAGGATGCAGCGTAGATGGTCTCGGCAGACATAATGGCCCCCAGATGCTAAACTCTCAGCCTTCAACCATCTTCTCTTTACTCAAGCTGATACCGCTGCACCTGGACGCGCTTTGCGGCCAGAAGCCGCGATTGTTTCACGACTTTTCTTAACGACCGGTGAGGGAGGCGGGTACTTCTCCAGTGCGAGCTTGAGAGCTTCTTCCACCTCAGAAACAGCGACAATGCGGACTTTTTTCAGAATAGCCGGGGGGATATCCTCCAGATCCTTCTTGTTCTGCTCGGGAATGATCACCAGGCGCATTCGGGAACGAACTGCCGCCAGAATTTTTTCCTTAAGTCCTCCGATGGGGAGCACCTTACCACGCAGCGTCACTTCGCCGGTCATGGCAACATCTTTTTTGACCGGGATATGACACAGAATCGATACGAGTGCAACTGTCATGGCAACGCCTGCAGACGGGCCATCTTTCGGTATGGCACCGGCCGGCACGTGGACGTGAATTTCATTCTCCTGAAAAATTTCCGGTTTCAGGTGCAGCGCTTCGGTATGGGCGCGAATGTAGGAGTGAGCCGCCTGCACTGACTCCTTCATGACGTCGCCTAGCTGCCCGGTCAGTGTTAACGCCGATTTGCCCGCCATCAGGGTGGCCTCAATATGAAGAATTTCACCCCCTACCGGCGTCCAGGCCAGTCCGTTGACAACACCGACTTCATTTTTATCCAGGTCGTCTTCACGAATATATTTTGCTGCACCCAGATAGGTATGCAGGCTCTTGCCCGTGATTTTGACCGCACGTGCATTTCCTTCCGCCACTTTCCTTGCCACCTTTCGGCTGATCTTGCCGATCTCCCGCTCCAGATTGCGCAGACCCGCTTCGCGGGTGTATTTTGAGATTATTTCAGTGATGGCTTCGTCATCAAAACTGATATGTTTCGGCTTGAGCCCGTTCTCCTTGATCTGGCGTGGAACGAGATATCTTTTGGCGATCTCAAGCTTCTCTTCTTCGGTATAGCCGGCAAGGTTGATAACTTCCATCCGGTCTCGTAACGCCGATGGAATCGGGTCCATCTGGTTGGCAGTAGCAACGAACATCACGTTAGAAAGGTCAAAAGCCTGGTTTATATAATGATCCGAAAACGAGTGGTTCTGTTCCGGATCAAGGACTTCAAGAAGTGCCGATGAAGGATCTCCCTTGTAATCGTAGCCAAGCTTGTCAAGCTCATCCAGCATGAAGACCGGATTGTTGGCCCCTGCCTGTTTCAACCCCTGCAGGATGCGCCCCGGCAGTGCGCCGATATAGGTGCGGCGGTGGCCGCGGATTTCTGCTTCATCACGCACTCCACCAAGCGAAATGCGGACGAATTTCCGGTTCATGGCGCGGGCGATCGACTTGCCGAGCGATGTTTTACCGACACCCGGAGGGCCGACAAAGCAGAGAATCGGCCCTTTCATCTTTTTCTTCAGCTTGCGCACCGCCAGAAACTCCAGAATGCGCTCTTTGATCTTCTCAAGGTAATAGTGGTCATCGTCAAGGATTTTCTTGGCCCGCCCGATATCAAGGCTGTCTCGGGTGGATTTGCTCCAGGGGAGTTCCACCATCCAGTCAAGATAGGTTCTGACGATGCTGGCTTCACCGGCGTCCGGATGCATATTCTCCAGTCGCCCCAACTGCTTGAGCGCCTCTTTTTGCACCGGTTCGGGCATTTTTGCTGCCTCGATTGCCTTCCTGATTTCGGCGAGTTCCTCTTTCCCTTCGTTATCACCCAGTTCACTCTGGATGGCCTTCATCTGCTCGCGCAGGTAATATTCCTTATGGTTTTTGCCCATCTCTTCCCTGGCAGTGTTCTGGATTTTTGCCTGCACACTCAGCAGTTCAAATTCCCGATTCATGAATTCATTAACTTTGAGCAGGCGCGCAATCGGATCATTGATTTCAAGGAGAGCCTGGGCATCGGCAACTTTCATGCCGAGATTGCTGGAAATCAGATCGGCCATACTGCCCGGTTCCTGGATGTTTTCCAGAATAACCATCACCTCTGGTGAGACCTGCTTGCCAAGTTCCATAATCTTGGTCAACTGTTCGCGCACGGTGCGCATCAACGCTTCAGTTTCCAGAGAAATTTCTGCAACCTCCGTATCCTGCTGCCGTTCGGCACGAACGAGGTAAAACGGTTTGTCGGACACAAATTCGGTAATGCGGGCCTTGGCCAGACCCTGCACGAGAATTTTGACGCGACCATCCGGCAGTTTGAGCATCCGCATGATCATGGCAATCGTGCCGACTTCATATATTTTATCAGCCGGCGGATCTTCATCGCCAACATCATGCTGCGTAGCCAGCAGGATCATCCGATCGCCAGCCAGGGCACTGTCTACAGCCTTTACCGACATTTCACGCCCGACAAAGAGCGGAATGATCATAAACGGGTACACCACCACATCCCTGATCGGAAGCAGCGGCAGTACATCCGGAATCTTCAACTCTTCCGAACTTTGTTCTGAATCTTGCTCTATTTCTATCAAAACTTAATCTCCTTTATCGGCACCAACCGTTCACCACATTTAGGGCAGATAACCCGCAGCACGCCCTTGCGATATTCCGCTCTGATTGAGGCCAAATCAATATTACCAGGGATACTTACGGCATGATGAACAGCGCCATGACTTCGCTCCACACAGATAAAACGACCTGCAGCGTGCAAATCCTTCGGCCTGCAGGCATCAAGCACCAGCGTCATGCCGTGCAATTTCAAAACAATCGAATCAAGGCTGAATCCGGGCAGATCAAATTCAATAATAACCTCTCCAGATGTCTCGTACATATCCATTTTCGGCCGGGAATCATTGTCTTCAAACGATTCCCTGAGCTCAAGGGCATGGAGCAGGCTGCGCATTTCACCGACATGCCGAATAAATATTTCCTGAGTAATCGGTTTTTTGCCTGAAAAGCGGGTCATCGTTGCTCTCCAACAGTGATGCATGCGTGTACTGCACTCGAAGGTAATCATTCCCCCTGGCAAAGTCAAGGCGACATTGTGTCGAATGTGTATTCGGGATCGTTTGAATAAAAATTTGACTTTGACTTAGCTATGCAATAGATAGAATGGCTATTTTGGGTGAGGCCAACGGGAAAGATGAGGAACAATGTCATGGAAAAATGGTCCATCAATGATTCGGTCAAAGTGTATAATATTGACAACTGGGGTGCTGATCTCTTCTCGATCAATAAGAAGGGCAATATCTGTGTCCATCCCTCGTCAAATTCAAAGCATGCCATCGACCTGCGGGCGTTGGTAGATGATCTGATCAAGCGTAAAATCAAACCACCTATTCTGCTCCGCTTTATGGACGTGCTGCAGGGTCGCATCGCCTCTATCAACCGTGTCTTTAAAAATGCCATTCAGGAAAACGACTATCCTGCCAAATACCAGACTTTTTACCCGATTAAAGTCAATCAGCAGCGACAGGTGGTTGAAGCTATCGCCGGCTACGGCAAACGCTACAATATTGGCCTTGAAGTTGGTTCCAAGCCTGAACTGGTGGCCGGGATTTCAATTTCCAGCGGCAACAACCTGCCAATTATCTGCAACGGTTACAAGGATGCCGAATATATCGAGACGGTGCTGTACGCTACAAAAATCGGCTTTGATATTACTCTGGTTGTGGAGAAGCTGTTTGAGCTGGAAAAAATTGTCGATATATCGAAAAAAACCGGCATCATCCCGAAGCTGGGAATCCGGGTCAAACTTTCATCCAAGGGAACCGGTAAGTGGGCGACCTCCGGCGGTGAAGATGCAAAGTTCGGCCTGCGCATGTCCGAAATCATCGCTGCCATCCGGATGCTTAATGATCAGGGAATGCTCGATTCGGTCAAGCTGCTCCATTCGCACATTGGCAGCCAGATCACCAAAATCGACAAAATCAAGACTGCGCTGATCGAAGTCGCCCGCGTCTACACCGAAATGAAAAAGCTGGGGGTAGGCATTGAATACCTTGATATCGGCGGCGGGTTGGGAGTTGATTACGACGGCTCAAAATCGAGCTACTTTTCCAGTGTCAACTATACCATTGAAGAGTATGCCAACGATGTCATCTACCAGATCAAGAACATCTGTGACGAGGCGGGCGTGGATTGCCCGAATATCATCTCCGAATCGGGGCGGGCGACCGTTGCCCACTACTCAGTGATGGTTACCAATGTCCTCAATACTAATACGCAGCATCTGATGCCGGACTTTGAAGAGATCCTGTCCCAGTCCGAAAAGGTCGCTCCGACCGTCAAAAAACTGATGGACATTTATAAAAGCATTGACCGATATTCCCTCAGAGAGGACTATCACGATACACTCCAGTTAATCAACGAAGCGGTCAGCCTTTTCAATCTCGGTTACCTGACGCTCAACGACCGTGCTATTGCGGAATGGCTGTACACAAAAATTATCAAAAAAATCAACAGTATCGTTGAAAAAATAAAGCCGATCCCGGAAGAGTTGCAAAACTTTCAGCTGCATATGCGCCAGACGTACTTTGCCAACTTTTCCCTGTTCCAGTCGATTCCCGACTCATGGGCAATCGACCAGCTTTTTCCGATCATGCCGCTCCAGCGTCTCAATCAAAAACCGGATGTCATGGCATCGATAGCCGATATTACCTGCGATTCTGATGGTGAAATCACCAGCTTCGTCGGTGAAAATGGGCGTTCGAAGTATCTGCCTCTGCATAAAATCCGCAAGGATGAGGATTATTATATCGGATTTTTCCTGATTGGCGCATATCAGGAAATTCTGGGGGATCTCCACAATCTGTTCGGTGATACCAACGCGGTACATATCACCTTCAACAAAAAAACCGGCTATATGATCGATACGGTCATTAACGGGGACGCCACGTGGGAAACCTTGAAATATGTTCAGTACAAGGGGCCGGAAATTTTAAAGCACGTCCGTGACAATCTGGAGAAAAGTGTGGCACTGAAAAAAATTTCCATCGAAGAGAGCAGTCACTTTATCGAGCTGCTGGATAGAACTCTATTGGGCTATACCTATTTAGGAGAGTAATGCGATGAGTAATGTTCTTATTATCGGAGCCGGCGGCGTCGGCCAGGTCGTCACCCATAAATGTGCACAGCGACGCGACGTTTTCAGCGAGATCACCCTGGCGTCGCGCACCAAATCGAAATGTGATGTGATTGCCGCCCAACTGGGAGGCAGCATCAAGACCGCCCAGGTAGATGCCGACAACGTCCCGGAACTGGTGGCGCTGATCAACCAGCTGGAGCCGCAGCTGGTTATCAACGTGGCACTTCCCTATCAAGACCTGCACATCATGGATGCCTGTCTGGAAACCGGCGTGGATTATCTTGATACCGCCAATTACGAACCGCTCGATACTGCAAAATTTGAATACTCCTGGCAGTGGGCCTATCAGGAGCGCTTCAGGGAAAAGGGGCTGATGGCGCTGCTCGGTTCCGGTTTTGACCCTGGCGTTACTAATGTGTACACCGCACTTGCGGCGAAAAAATATCTCGATATTGTTGAAGAGCTGGACATCATCGACGCCAACGCAGGCTCCCACGGCCAGCCGTTTGCCACCAACTTCAACCCGGAGATCAACATCCGCGAAGTGACCGCCACCTGCCGTCACTGGGAGAACGGCCAGTTCGTGGAGTCGCCGGCGCTCTCTACCAAGCGGGTCTTTGATTTCCCGGAAGGAATCGGGCCGATGAACTGTTATCGGCTCTACCACGAAGAGATGGAGTCGATCGTCAAGCATATTCCGACCATCAAAAAAGCCCAGTTCTGGATGACCTTTTCCGACAACTACCTGAAGCACCTGGAAGTGCTACAGAACGTCGGCATGACCCGCATCGACGAGGTCGAGTTCAACGGCCAGAAGATCGTGCCGATCCAGTTTCTGAAAGCCTTGCTCCCTGATCCCGGTTCACTCGGCCCGCTGACCAAAGGGAAAACCTGCATCGGCGTCATCGCACGCGGTACGAAGGACGGCCGGAAGAAGCAGGTCTACATCTACAACATCTGCGACCACGAGGCTTGCTACAAGGAGGTCCAGTCCCAGGCCATCAGCTATACCACCGGTGTCCCGGCTGTGGTCGGCGCGATCATGATGCTGACCGGAAAATGGCATGAGGCAGGGGTCTGGAACATGGAGCAGTTTGATCCTGAACTGTTCCTCGATGTTCTGGGACCGATGGGGCTGCCGACGGTTGTCGTCGATGGCGGCGAGTGGCCGGAGCTGTAATAAGACTTACTCACCACGGAGTCACTGAGAGCAGAGAGAAAATGCAATCTAAAATATTTCTGTTTTCCTCCGTTTTTGTTGTTTAGCCCTCTGTGTTCTCAGTGGCTCTGTGGTAAAAAAAGGTTCAGATTTTGACCGGTATCGACATCGACAAAATCCTCCAGCTTTCACCTTCCCCGGCATACGTCGTTGATCTGGGACGTCTTCGCCATAACCTGGCCATTCTGGACAGCGTCCAGCAACGGAGCGGTGCAAAGATTCTCCTGGCGATGAAGGCCTTTTCCATGTGGAGCGTTTTCCCGCTTATCAGAGAAACCCTGCATGGCGTCTGTGCCAGTTCTCCGTGGGAAGCGCGACTGGGGCGGGAGGAGTTCGGTCGGGAAGTCCACTCATTTGCCGCTGCGTTCAAGGAAAGTGATGTTGTTGAACTGCTCGGGATTTCCAACCACCTCGTGTTCAACTCCTTCAATCAGCTGGAGCGCTTCCGACCGCTCTGGGAAAAGAGCGGCGTTTCCATCGGCCTGCGCGTCAACCCCGAACATTCAGAAGGGCATACCGCCATCTACGATCCCTGTGCCCCCAAGTCACGCCTCGGCATCCCGCGCGCTGAATTTGAAGGGCGGTCCCTGAGCGGAGTCGAAGGGCTGCATTTCCACACACTGTGCGAACACCTTTTTGAACCGCTGGAGCGTACCGCCACAGTTTTCGAAGTAAAATTCGGCGAATTTCTGCCTGGCCTGAAATGGCTTAACTTTGGCGGTGGCCATCATATCACCCGTGACGGATATGACATTGATGGCCTGGTGGAGTTGATAAAATATTTCCGTGAGAAGTATGGTGTCCAGATGTATCTGGAACCGGGCGAAGCGGTCGCCATCGGTACCGGCATTCTGGTGAGCGAAGTGATGGATGTGGTGGACAACGGCATGAAGATTGCGATACTCGATGTTTCAGCAACCTGCCATATGCCGGACATTCTTGAAATGCCATACCGTCCCGTTATCACCGGCGGCTGTGAGCCCGGTACAGCGCCATATACCTATCGACTGGGTGGCCCTTCCTGTCTGGCCGGGGACGTCATCGGCGACTGGTCTTTCGAACAGCCGTTACAGGTCGGCGGTCGTCTGGCTTTCGAGGACATGTCCCACTACACCATGGTTAAAACGACTACGTTTAACGGCATTCAACACCCGCATATCTGCACGTACGAACCGGAAACCGGGGAGTTAAAGACGGTGCGCAGTTTTGATTATCAGGATTTCAAAAAACGACTTTCATAAGGAAGAAGACAATGTCAATAAATACAAGAATATGGATGACCGGGTCGCTTGAATGGTATGGTTATATCGGCAATGAAGAAATGTTTCTGGGAAGCCGCTCCTTTCCGAATCCGCCCGAAGAGGGTGACGCCTGGACAACGGAAGCCGGTGATATGTTCAAGATTATCGATGCTGAAATAACGCATTTGGGCAAAACGGATCCACCGCAGAAGTACTGGTAACCGTTACGGTTATCCCACCTTATGACGTCTCCCCCCGCTATCATTGAAATTGCCATTCCACTCTATCTGGATCGAACCTTCCATTATCGTGTGCCGGAAAGGTTGCTTGATCAGGCGGTGACCGGACGGCGGGCGCTGGTGCCGTTCGGCAGGCGGAAACTGACCGGCTATATTCTGGGCTATGCGGCGGGGTTGGATATTTCCGAACTCAAAGAAATTTGCGAGGTGCTGGATTGCGAATCGCTCTGGATTCCGGGCGAGATGGAGTTTTTTCGCTGGATAGCCTCCTATTATCAGCATCCGCTCGGTGAAGTTATCCGCGCCGCTCTGCCTGCCGGCATTAACATTCAAACAGCCAAAGGGGAGGAGGGTCAGCAAGGGATGCTCCGTGGCGGCAAAACGGTTCGCCATGAAAAAGTGTACCTCCTCGGATCAGATTCGCCGACGCTTCGCTCACCAGGTCCAAAATCACTTGAAATTCTTACAGTTATTCGAGACGTTGGTGCCGTTTCCGCAAGCGAGTTGCGCAAACGTTTCGGTGTCTGCACCCCGCAACTCAAACGACTGATCGAACGTGGCCTGTGCAGAATTGAAGAGCGAGAAGTATACCGCGATCCTTTCAAAAACCTCATCGTAGCGCGTGATAAGCCACGCTGCCTCCATACCCATCAAAAAAACGCACTGGACGCCGTTACCACCGCCATCGACCAACAACAGTTTGCACCGTTCCTTCTCTATGGCGTGACCGGCAGCGGCAAGACCGAGGTGTATCTGCAGGCCATTGCACATGTGCTTGGACGAGACAGAAACGCGCTGGTTCTGGTACCTGAAATATCTCTGACACCCCAACTGACCGGGCGTTTTCAGGCCCGCTTTGGCGGTGGAATCGCCGTCCTGCACAGTGGGCTTTCTGACGGAGAACGCTATGACGAATGGCGCCGCATCAGACGGGGACTGGCGAGGATCGTCATCGGCGCCCGGTCGGCAATTTTTGCCCCGCTTGACAACATTGGCATTATCGTTGTTGATGAAGAGCATGAAGCATCATTCAAACAGTCTGACGGACTCCGCTATAATGCGCGCGATCTGGCTCTCGTGCGGGGGCGAACGGCTGGTGCCGCAGTCGTACTCGGTTCGGCAACTCCGCTGGTAACGTCTGTTCATGCCGCTGCCGAAGGGCGCCTGACCCTGCTGGAGCTTCCCGAAAGAGTCGAAAAAAGACCGATGCCGCTTGTCCAGCTGGTGGCTATGAAAGGGAGAAAAGAAACCATTTCAGAGGCACTGTCGGCCGGTTTGTCAGAAACGTACCAACAGAAGCGGCAGGCGCTTGTTTTACTCAATCGACGCGGCTTCGCCACGTTCCTCGTCTGTACGGAGTGCGGCAAGGCACTGAGTTGTCCAAACTGCTCAGTAACGCTGACCTATCACCGTCAACGGCGGCAAAGCCTCTGCCATTATTGTGACTATGCAGTCCCGGCGCCCGGGACCTGTCCTTCATGCGGGGGGGTAAATCTTGAAGAACTGGGCGCGGGTACAGAGCGACTGGAACATGACCTGAAAGAGCTGCTCCCGACTGCCCGGATTCTCCGGATGGACAGTGACACCACCAGTGGCAAAGGAAGCCACGAGCGGCTGCTGTCCCGAATGAACGATGGCAGCGCTGATATCCTGGTCGGGACCCAGATGATTGCCAAAGGGCACGACTTTCCCGAGGTGACGCTGGTCGGTGTTATCAATGCCGAAGCGAGCCTTGGTATGCCTGACTTTCGTGCTGCGGAGCGTACTTTTCAATTGTTGTCACAGGTTATCGGCCGAGCCGGGCGGGGGGCGTCTCCCGGGAAGGTCGTCGTTCAGGCGCTTGATCCGGAACAGCATGCAATTCGCTCTGCTGCGGAGCACGATGCAACCGGTTTTTATCGGCAGGAGCTGGCTTTTCGCCTGGAGGCAGGGTATCCACCCTTTACGTTTCTGGCAGCGTATGCACTATCCGGAGTATCGGAACAGATCGTTGCCGAACAGGCTGAGCTGACCGCCCGTTTACTGGCAAAGCTCAAAACAGAACTGAAACTCCGCATTGAAATTCTTGGCCCTGCCCCTGCGCCATTGTACCGTCTGCGCAACCGTTTTCGTCGCCAGATTCTCCTTAAAGCTGTCAACAGGAGCGCTCTCCATCGCCTGATTGCTATGTGGAGGCAAGAGTCAAAAGTACCGTCAACGGTCAGGGTATCTGTTGATATTGATCCGGTGGATATGATGTAACCAGGTGTGCAGAAAAGTTTCAACGACGGAATGTTTCGAACGGAGGACTATTTTGACCAAGGATACATATCGGGCTCATGGCCTTACCCATACGGTTCTGGCGCTGCTGTTGATGATCCTTCTGATTGCTGGGAGTTTCTGGGTACTGCACCCGTTCCTTACCGCAATGATCTGGGCAGTCATGATAGTAGTGGCCACCTGGCCGTTTATGATCAGGATACAGTCAATGCTCTGGAATAAGAGGATACTGGCGGTCGGCATAATGACGCTGTTATTGCTCATGATTCTTATTGTGCCGTTTACACTTGCAGTGCTTACGGTCGTTTCAAGCTCCGAAGACATACTTCTATGGCTTAGGTCTATTTCCACCGCCTCTCTGCCGATGCCGCCTGACTGGCTGGGAACTGTTCCCGGTGTTGGCAAGAAAATGGTTGAGAAATGGCAGAATATAATTGCTATCGGCCCGGCGGGTATTTCGGCATTTCTTACTCCGTATGCCGGAAAAATTTTGAGCTGGTTGGCTGCCATGTCAGGCAGTATCGGCGTGATGATCATCCAGTTCCTGCTAACCGTGTTTATGGCCGCCATTCTATACCTGCACGGTGATAAAGCTGCGACCTGGCTTGCCCTTTTTGCGCGCAGGATTGCCGGTCATTTCGGGGAGCATTCACTGGTTCTCGCAGCAGGGGCAATAAGGGCTGTTGCGCTTGGAGTTGTCGGCACCGCGATCATTCAGGCGCTGCTTGGCTGGGTGGGGCTTGCGGTCTGCGGTATTCCGTCGCTCGGCATCTTGACTGCTCTTATCTTCATTAGCTGTCTTGCCCAGCTCGGACCAGTTGCAATACTGGCTCCTGTCGTTATCTGGCTGTTCTGGGACGGACAAACAGCATGGGGGACCGCACTTGCGGCCTGGGCACTCTTTTTGGGCAGTATCGACAATATCATCAGACCGCTGCTCATGAAACAAGGAGCTGATCTCCCGTTGCTGCTGGTCTTTGCCGGGGTTACCGGGGGAATGATGGTTTTCGGCATAATCGGTTTGTTTATCGGTCCGGTTGTTCTGGCGGTATCCTACACCCTGCTTGATGCATGGGTGACCGGCGATATATTGGCAGGTACGGACTCATGCGGCGGCAAGGAACTATCTGACACAGAAGAGTAACGACAATTGTGGAAAGGATCACTCCAGTGAGAGAAATGCCAATTTCTATGAGGACAACTCTCCCCGGTGTCCAGAAAAATGCTGCAGAGCAAACAAAAACCCACTGATTCCAATGGGTTTTTGTCGACAAAAAATAACGATGTATCTGGAAAATATTTAGAAGGCTGTACTCAGACCGAACTCAACCTTTGCTTCGTTTGGATATGACTTGTTATCATATTGGGCTTTTTCTGTGGCAAAGGCACCATTTACATCCAGGCGCAGCCACTGAGGACCGAGGGAAAGCCCTGCCGTAATGATCGGCTTACTGCCGGTTTCACCAATATTTTTATATGCACCTGCACGAAGTGCAAGATAAAGGGCATACCAATTATCAAAGCGAGCCTCAATCCCCCCTCCCAGCAATTGGCTGTCTCGTCCTTCAATAACCGTCTTGTTCTTGGTTAGGTCCATATCCGCTGCGATTGACAGCCAACTGGCAGGATCAAGGGCAATACCAATACGTGCCTGAGGCTGGACTTTCACTTTTGATGCAACGGCACCGGTAATCGGGTCAGTTGGGCCGTCAAACTTCGGCGAGTTCAGATTTTTTAGCGCGAGCCCCACATTAACCGGGCCGATATAGCGTACATCTTCAAGTCGCCACAGTGCTCCAAGATCAATACCGAATTGTGTTGATTCAGAGTGATTGTCCTTCACTCTGTCAGTGATATCGCTTGAATCATCAAGACTCATGACTTCAACATCAGTTGAATACACGGTGCCCTGCATTATTTTGGCAGCACCACCAACACCAAGTTTACCGAACTTTCCTAAATCAAACTTATATCCATATGCCAGTGGAATTTCCGCAATTGCAATTCCGCGTAGTAACACCGTTGTTTTGTTATTGTCGATTGTATCGGCGGTTCCCCCCAGCGAAGGGGCAATGGTGATCAGGCCCTGTGCAATCTGGTCCGGAGTTAAGCCAGATGTGTTAACTCCTTCAGCCTTAAGCTTGGTTTCAAGTGTGCTGACGAGATCTTGCGCCTGCTGTTGAGTAATACTGCCCGCATTTCTCAAGGCCGTCACCACACCATCATATTGTGTTTGACCGAAGTACGTTGCAATACCATTTGATGAGTTAGGCACCACGCCTATATCCGTGGCAAGTTGGCTGACAGAAGTGGTCATGGTCTCGTTGCCGGCACGTATGTTAATGAGGTCGATGGTACCGATTCCTGCTCCTACTTCAGACACTCCGATGATGCCAAATCCGTAAGTGCTATATTGGAATCCGAGTGCCAGATTCACATTCACCGTAAGGTCACCCTTCTTATCATTCAGATCATTAAGAATGCCGGCAAACTGGGCCGCCTTGGCTGTCGCCGCGCTAACTTCACTAATGGATGCACCGGTAGTGTAGGTCATGTCGCTACTGTCCAATTCAAGTTTACCAACTTTATCAATATTGTCAGCCAGGGAAGAAGTAATTGCAACCCCGGCAATCGCTCCCAGCTTCATGCTGAAGGTCTTTTCAGAAAAGGCCAGACCTGCGGGATTGATAAACGTTGCATACGCATCAGTCGTACGCGCTACACCGGACCGACCCATTCCCAGCGTGCCAGGAGTCTGAAATTCCATTGCCTGAGCCATCACCGGCAGTGACAGGCCAATCAATACACCTGCTATCATTGTTTTTTTCATACCCGACCTCCGCTCAATCCGTATTTCACAGCAAATTGTATACGAACTATAAATCAAAAGTACTCCCTGTCAAGTCGCAAAAATAACACAAGTTCCTGCTTTGCTGATTTTGCAGAATTCTGTTACAGTGCGTGCTCATCCTCGGCAGAACAGGGAAGATTGAAGTTATGCATCACGGCGGCATTTATGAAGAAGAAATAGCCGGAAAAGCCTACGATTGGGAACTGCTGAAACGGTTTACCCGCTATGTGCTTCCCTACCGTCTGTCAATCATTGTCGTGGTGCTGATTCTGCCGCTCCTTGCTGCTTGTCGCCTTGCCCAGCCATGGATCATCAAACTCGCTATCGACGGCCACATCACCACCGGAAAGCTGGCCGGACTCGAAAATATCGCACTCGCCTTCCTTGGCATCCTGCTCTGTGAATCGTTCCTCTCCTTCGTTGAGGTCTATCTACTGCAATCGGTCGGGCAACGGGTCATGTCCGATATGCGTGCAGATCTGTACCGACACGTCATGCAACTGCCGGTTGCCTGGTTTGACCGGGTGCCGACCGGAAGTGCTGTTACGCGGCTGACAAGCGATGTGGAGGTGCTGGGAGAGATGTTTGCGTCCGGCATTATTACGATCATCGGAGATATTCTGCTGCTGATAGGCATTATCTCCGTTATGCTCTGGATGAATCTGAAGCTGTCATTGGTGACTTTTTCCGTTCTCCCTGTGCTGCTGTACGTTGCCTATACCTTTCGGCGCCGCATGAGACAGTCGTTTCGAGAGGTGCGTGCGCGCCTTGGCAACCTGAATGCCTTCCTCAATGAATGCATCTCCGGTATCAGCATCATTCAGATGTTCAATCGCGAACGTGATGAAGAACGTCGCTTCAGCGAACTGAATGCCTCATATCGTGACGCCAATATGCCTGTCATTTTCTGGGATGCATCACTGTATGCGCTCGTTGAAGCACTGTCATCGATTGCCGTGGCACTGATCATCTGGTACGGCGGGGGGGAAGTTGTCAAAGGGGTGCTGACCTTTGGGGTGCTGGTGGCTTTTATCCAGTACATTGAAAAGTTTTTTGCCCCCATCCGCGACCTTTCCGCCAAGTATTCGGTCATGCAGGGGGCAATGGCATCGCTGGAACGGATCTTTGCATTGCTGGACACGCCAACATCATCTGTACCCCACCCCCACCCTAACCCTCCCCTTGAAGGGGAGGGAATTTCAGTCCCTCTCCTTCAGAGGGGGAGGTCAGGAGTGGGACGGGGGTGTTCTCCGCCTCTCATCGAATTCCGCGACGTGTCCTTTTCCTACCAGGACGGCAACGACATTCTTCGCGGTTTTAGCTTGACGGTCCAGCGCGGTGAGCGGATAGCTCTGGTAGGCGAAAGCGGCGGGGGTAAAACCACCATCACCCGACTGCTGACCCGTTTGTACGACATTGAGCAGGGCCATATCCTGCTGCAGGGGAAAGACATCCGGACGCTTGAACTGGCCGAAGTGCGCCGCCGGGTTGGTGTGGTGCTCCAGGACCCCTGTCTGTTTGCCGGAACGGTTGAGTTTAACATCTGTCTGGGGGATGAGGATGCCCTCATACGGGTCCAGCAGGCAGCGAAATCGGTTGGTGCAGATCGTTTTATTGATCAGCTGTCACGGGGGTATGAAGAAGAGGTCCGTGAGCGGGGTAGCAACTTCTCAGTCGGGGAGAAACAGCTGATCTCCTTTGCCCGCGCCGTGGCTTTCGACCCGGAAATACTCGTTCTGGATGAGGCAACCGCAAGTATCGACAGCGCCTCGGAACAGATGATTCAGGAAGGGATCAAGGGGATGATGGAGGGGCGCACATCGCTGGTTATTGCCCATCGACTTTCCACGATTCAGGATGCCGACCGAATTATAACCATCCAGAACGGCCGCAAGATCGAAGAGGGAACGCATGGGGAGCTGCTGCGTGCCGGCGGAGCATACTTCCGGTTGCATCAACTGCAGTTCAACCGCACGTAAACGGGCTTACCACGCAACTCAGTATTGCATCTCCAGAGGGAAACTGGTACTTTCCCCGAAACGAAATTCAGGAGTTCTTGCTATGTGCACAACCTGCGGATGTTCCACCGATCACGATCATCATGACCACCATCACGACCATGGCCACCCGCACAGCCATGATCATTCACACGGCCATGATCACCACCATGACGCTGAAGCCGGAAAGCGGACGAAAATTTCCATTGAAGAAGACATCCTCGGCAAAAACAACCGACTGGCCGGCTTTAACCGTGTCCTGTTCAAGGACAAGGGCATTTTCGTCCTCAACCTGGTCAGCTCTCCTGGTTCAGGCAAGACAACCTTGCTGGAGCGGACCCTGCGTGACCTCAGGAGTAAATTGCGTTGTGCCGTCATCGAGGGTGATCAACAGACCGACAACGATGCTCAGCGCATCGCCGCTACCGGAGTACCGGTAAAACAGATCAACACCGGTGCCGGGTGTCATCTGGATGCCCACATGATCATGCATGGCACCGAAAATTTTGATCTGGACAACCTTGATCTGCTGCTGATTGAAAACGTCGGCAACCTGGTCTGTCCGGCTGCGTTTGATCTGGGCGAACATCACAAAGTTGCTGTCCTATCCGTTACTGAGGGCGAGGACAAGCCGCTCAAATACCCGCAGATGTTTCACAATTCCACGGTCATGCTGCTCAACAAAATCGATCTGCTGCCCCATCTCGACTTTGAAGTAGAAAAATGCAAGGAATATGCACAGCGCGTCAGCCCCGGCATCCTTATTTTTGAACTCTCAGCGAAAAGCGGTGAGGGGATGGATGCGTGGTATCAGTGGCTGAGTTCTGGAGTAAGCCGCTGATACTCCGAAGACGGTACGCGATTCAGGGAATCGTTCAGGGAGTTGGTTTCCGGCCGTTCGTGTACCGACGTGCGCTTGAACTGGATCTGATCGGCTGGGTGCGCAATTCCCCTGCCGGAGTGGAGGTCGAGCTGCAGGGCTCTGCAGAAACCCTGGCGGTTTTTGAGTATGCTCTTGCAAACGAGGCACCACCGTTAGCGGTTATCAGCTCAATTTCATCTGTCGACATCGCTGCTATCCAAGAGACACGTTTTGTCATTCTTCCCAGTGCTGGCGGCGAACCGGATGTTCAGATTGCTCCGGATTCCGCACTCTGTCCCGATTGCCTGAGGGAGTTGTTCGATCCGGCCGACCGCCGTTACCGCTATCCCTTTATCACCTGTACCAACTGCGGCCCCCGCTACAGCATCATTACCGGTGTCCCCTACGACCGCCCCAATACCACAATGGCCGACTTTCCGCTTTGTCCCGATTGTCTTGGCGAGTATCAGGACCCGCTGAACCGGCGCTTCCATGCACAACCGATTGCCTGCCATGTTTGTGGGCCACAGGTAAATTTAATTGATGTCAATGGTGGAACAATTGCGGAACGCAATGAAGCGGTCTTTCAGACAATTGAACTGTTGCAAAACGGGGCTATCGTCGCAATAAAAGGCATCGGCGGCTACCATCTGGCGGTAGATGCCGGTAACCATGGTGCAGTACAACGGTTGCGAACGCGCAAAAAAAGGGATGAAAAGCCGTTTGCCGTTATGGCCGCAAACCTTGCAACGGCCCGTGAACTGGCACTGATATCCCATATGGAAGAGCGATTGTTTTGCTCACCGGAAGCCCCAATCGTTATTGTCAGGAAGCGTCCCAATACATCTCTTTCACTGCTGATTGCTCCCGGCAATCAGTGGCTTGGCCTGATTCTTCCCTACACGCCGCTGCATCATCTTTTGTTCGCTCCTCATCCTTCGACCCTCGACCTTCACCCTTCTTTAACCGCTCTCGTCATGACCAGCGGCAATATTTCCGATGAGCCGATTTCCTATCATGACGATGATGCCCGTGCGCGCCTTTCCGGAATTGCAGATGCGTTCCTGAGCCATGATCGCCCCATTCACATTTGTAGCGATGATTCGGTACTGCGCGTGTTTCAGGGAAAACCGCTTTTTTATCGGAGGGCGAGAGGGTACGCACCCCGTCCGGTGATGCTGCCGTTTGCAGTCCCACCGCTACTGGCTACAGGGGCTGAATTGAAGAACGCATTGTGTCTTGCCGACGGCAACCGCGCCGTACTGAGCCAGCATATCGGTGACCTCCAAAACCAGAGTACGTTCGATTCGTTTGATCATACCGTCACACATTTGTCCCGTCTGCTGTCAATCAAGCCAACACTGGTTGCCTGTGATCTTCACCCCGATTACCTTTCCAGCAGGTTTGCTGAAAATGCCGGTCTGCCGTTGATCAAGGTTCAGCATCATCACGCCCATCTGGCTTCCTGTATGGCGGAAAACGGACTCGATGGAGATGTGATCGGGATCATTTTTGATGGTACCGGTTTTGGCACTGATGGCACGATCTGGGGCGGCGAGTTTTTGGTAGGGAGTTACAAACGGTTTACACGAGCAGGGCACTTCACGCCTGTGCTGCTACCTGGCGGGGATGCCGCTGTTCGCGAACCGTGGCGCATGGCCATGGCCTGTCTGTATCAGGCGCTCGGGGAAGACGCCTTTTCTGTTGATCATCCGGTTGCACGCCAGCTGCCGGAGATGGAGCGGGCGGTTTTCGCCCAGATGGTGCGTTGCGGCATACATTCGCCGCGTACTTCCAGTTGTGGCAGGTTGTTCGATGCAGTTGCCGCCCTTCTCAATATACGACATACGGTGTCATACGATGGTCAGGGGGCAATCGAGCTTGAAGCGCTGGCTGAATCAGCGACTCATTCATCTGCAGCGTGTTATCACTTTGAGATTGCTCTCCATCAGAATGAACCGTACCAGGTTGATTTTTCTGTCATGTTTACTGAAATCCTTTCAGAAATTGCAGCCGGCATCCAGAGCGCCGTAATCGCGCTTCGATTTCACCAGACCGTAGCCTCTGCCGCTGTGGTGATCTGTCGGCATATCAGTGCTGCCAGCGGCCTGAACCGAATAATTCTCTCCGGCGGTGTTTTTCAGAATCGCCTTTTGAGTGAAATGATATATACTGCCCTGACTGAAAAGGGGTTGAATGTCTATACCCATAGCCTTGTCCCTCCCAATGATGGAGGCATAGCCCTGGGGCAGGCGGTAATTGCTGGAAGGAGAACACTCTGACATGTGCCTCGCCGTACCGATGAAAATAGTGAGCAAGGATGGTGATAACGTTGTCGCCGAAGTAGACGGCGTCAAAAAGGAGGCGAACGTCATGCTGCTTGGTGAAGAAGTGGCGGTTGGCGATTATATTATCGTTCATGCCGGTTTTGCTATTTCAAAGCTGGATGAAGAATACGCCGAGGAGACGATCCGCCTGATGCAGGACGTTTTTTCAACCGAGGATATGGCATGAAGTTCCAGGATGAATTTCGCGACCGGGCACTGGTGCAGAACATGGCTGCCAACATCTACCACATGGCAGAACGCCTGCAGTCACCGGTCAACTTCATGGAGGTCTGCGGCACTCATACCATGTCGATCTATCAGTATGGCATCCGCTCGCTGCTTCCCGAAAACGTCCGCCTGGTTTCCGGTCCCGGCTGTCCGGTCTGTGTTACCCCAATCGGCTACGTCGATAAAGCGCTCGCCTCTGCTGCCGATCTCCGCAACATCATTGCCACCTTCGGAGATATGTTGCGAGTACCCGGCAGTAATTCTTCACTTATGGAAATGCGGGCGGGTGGCGCCGATATTCGCATAGTCTATTCGCCGCTTGATGCGGTGGCATTGGCACAGAACAATCCGGAACGCCGGGTGGTTTTTCTGGGGGTCGGATTCGAAACTACCGCTCCGACAATAGCCGCCAGCATTCTCCATGCGGTCCAGCTGAACCTTAATAACTATTGTGTACTTACTGCTCACAAAACGATGCCTGTACCGATGGATATCCTGACCGGCGACCCGGAATTGAATATCAGGGGGTACCTCTGTCCGGCTCACGTCAGCACGGTCATCGGCGGCAACGCCTACAAACCTTTGGTGGAGAAATATAAAATCCCCTGTGTCGTCACCGGTTTTGAGCCGGCCGATGTCATGCAGGGGATCGAAATGCTGCTGGCACAGATACTGCGCAGTGAAAGCAGAGTTGAAATCCAGTACAGCCGGGCGGTATCCTGGGAAGGCAATCCGAAGGCGCAGGCAATCCTGAACCAGGTTTTTGTACCATGTAATGCAGTCTGGCGTGGACTTGGCATGCTTCCTGGCAGTGGACTGGCAATCAGGAAGGAGTACGCCTCGTTTGATGCAGAGCGGGTACTGGAACTTGATGTTCCCGAGGCCTTTGAAAACCCGGCCTGCCGCTGCGGAGAAGTACTCAAGGGCAAGCTGAGTCCGTTTGACTGTCCGCTTTTTGCCGGCGCCTGTACTCCGGAAACAGCGGTCGGCGCCTGCATGGTCTCCAGCGAGGGCACCTGCGCGGCGGCCTATAAGTACGGGCGATAGGTGATGCTCCCTTTGGCGCATATTTCTGCCGGGGTTACCCTCGGTTTTCGCCATCGCCTCGCACTGAAGCATCTCCTTGCCAGTACCACCCGGGACTCGACACTCCTGACTCTCGATCCGGTGAAACTTCATGCTTCAGGTATTTCAGCCCTCGCCCTTGATTTTGACGGTGTGCTGGCCAATCACGGCAATACGATGCCACTTCCTGAAGCGATTGCATGGTTGCAAAGGTGTGAGGCGACGTTTGGCGGCGACAGCATTTTTATTCTTTCCAACAAACCGACTACCGAACGGAGAGAGTGGTTTGCCGAACATTTCCCCTCTGTTCAGTTTATATCCGGGGTACGAAAAAAACCGTATCCTGACGGCCTTAAAAAAACCGGGGAACTCGCCGGAGTTCCCCTCTCCTCAATCCTGATGGTCGATGATCGACTGCTGACCGGCTGTCTGGCCGCTCTCATCGCCGGTGCTGGCCCCTGCTACATTCGCAGTCCATATGTTTCGTATGCTACCCGGCCGGTGGCAGAGCTGTTTTTGGGGCTGCTGCGGCGGGCAGAACGGCTGTATGTTCGCGTGATTACTCTCGTCTAAAGCTACTTTTAATCTGTCTGTTTGCAGGTCATTTCCCGCAGCACTTTTTGTATTTTATACCGCTTCCGCAGCTGCACGGGTCGTTACGGCCAATCTTGACGGCACTCAGGGGCTTCTGACGAACCATCTGTCCGTCAGTGAAATACCAGTGCCCACCCATCTTTTTGAATTGGCCATCTTCATGATGGATCCGGTTGTTTCCCTTCTCAACAAAGCGGGCTATGAATTCGACTTCTCCGATGGCGTCGTCAACTCCTCCCATGTGGGTACGGACTATTTCAAGCCCAAGCCACTCCGCTGTTTCCGCCCACTCTCTTGTTCCGGCGTGGTCATAGTCTTGCCGATGGTCCGGATGGGTGCTTTCAAAAATAAAATCCATCTCGGCAAAAACGTACGCCGAGTAGCGGGCACGCATTAACAGCTCAGCTGTTTCAGCCGGCCGGTTTCCTGAGATAATCGGTTCACAGCAGTCGTTGTATGGGGTTCCGCTCCCGCATGGGCATATCGACATTGATAATTCTCCCTCTGAAAAATAGTGCAGTTCAGGTGCCACATTTCGCAATCATTTGTCAAACGGTATCTTAAAATAATGACTTGTCGAGGAGACCATTTCCCTGTATGTAACACAGTTCAAAATGCGATTAAAGGCGGAGATCATGAAAGAGTCAAGCCGTGATGTATTGCAGGCACCACTGACGGCGGAGGAGACGAGGTGGGCAAGCGAACTTGCAGACAAACTGCCCGAAGAGGTGGATCTGACTTTTGAAGAATCGAAAATCCTTACCAGGCTTTCTATTAAAGAATGGCCGGAAGCACTGATCTTAAAGGTTAAAGATGTTATTGATGTTGAGGATTTTCTGGTTGATGAACCGGAACAGTGAGAGCCCGTTTGTGGGTGGTACAATGAGCCAGTGCAACGAGGGAGTATAATTCATTTGAGATATCAGAGAGCAATTTTTTATGTACCGGTGCTGGCTTTGCTTGCGTTTGCCATTTCGGGATGTTCGGACGGACACAATTTTGCGGGAGAGGAAGCAACCAGGGTTGAAAAGGAGTCGGAAAAGCTCGCAGCAGAAGCAACGTTTGCCGCTACTACCACAGCAACCAGAAAGGCTTCAGCTTTTGCCGCACAGACCAGCGCGGCACGCGCAGCGGAGTTGAAAATACCGTACAATGCAGGCGAGAGTCCCGAGTTTGCCCGGCAAAGTGGCTGGCCGGTAAAATGCTCGGCGCCGTTGTCTGGGGCAATCCTGCCGGCGAAGCGGATCGTCGCCTATTACGGGAACCCGCTTTCGAAGCGGATGGGAGCTCTCGGCGAATTTCCCAAAGATGAAATGCTGAAGCGCCTGAAAGCTGAAGTTGCCAAGTGGCAGGAGGCTGATCCCGCCACGCCGGTGCAGCCGGCGCTGCATCTTATCGCGGTGGTGGCGCAGGGGGAACCGGGCAAGGATGGCAAATATCGCATGATCATGCCGGATGCGGTTATCAATCAGGTATATGGCTGGGCGAAAGAAGCCGGAGCAATCATGTTTATCGATATTCAGACCGGGCATGACAACATCCGCTCGGTTCTGCCGCGCTTCGAGTGGATATTGAAAAATCCGGACGTACACCTCGGCATAGATCCGGAATTCAATTTGATAGGAAGCGGCAAAAAACCGGGAAAGAAGATCGGTACCTACGATGCCTCCGACATCAATTTTGTTACAGGGTATCTGCAGGAACTGGTGAAAAAATACAATCTTCCCCCCAAGGTGCTGACTGTCCACCGGTTTACCCGTAACGGCGTCACGCATGCAAAAAACGTACTGCTGCGCCCGGAAGTGCAGACGGTTATGCATATGGACGGCTGGGGTGCGCCATGGCTGAAACGAGACTCATACAAATCCTATATCGTTTCCGAACCGGTGCAGTATACCGGTTTCAAGCTCTTTTATCATAATGATACCAAAAAGGGGGACCCGCTACTGACCCCCGGTGAACTTCTCAAGCTGAACCCACAGCCGCTTTACATCCAGTATCAGTAGCTTGGTGTCCGGTATGTTGCTCATTTTTCCGCCGCTTGCCAAAGCGGCTGAGCCGCCTGCCGGCATCGTGCGGCTTGCCTCGTTCCTGAATTCATGCGGTGTGCCGAGCCGTCTCCTTGATGCCAACCTGGAAGGGCAGCTCTGGCTGCTGGAACAGCCGTTGACCGCCACTGATACCTGGAGCCGCCGGGTCTTGAAGGGGCGGTCAGGCAACCTGAACGCTCTGCGCAGCAGTGCCACGTACCGGAATCCGGGCCGCTACCGCCGCGTAGTCAGTGATCTCAACCGCGCCATCGCTCTGGCGCTGCTTGACGGCCGCGTTGCCGGCGGCCTTGCCGACTATCAGCATTCTCTCCTCTCACCCCTGCGTAGCGCTGATCTAATCGCCGCAGCGCAAACTCCCGAACAGAATTCTCTGTTTTTCTACTTCAGTCAACGCCTTCCGGAGCTGCTGTCTGGTGTCACAACGGTCGGATTTTCACTTAACTATCTCAGTCAGGCGCTTACAACCTTTGCCATGATCGGCTACCTCAGAAGGCACTATCCGACTGTGCGGATCGTTCTGGGGGGCGGTCTGGTCACCTCATGGATGCAACGCCCCGCTTGGTGCAATCCGTTTGGAGATTGGGTGGATCACCTGATTTCAGGCCCGGGTGAAGAACCGTTGCGGGAGCTTCTGGGTGGCTGTCTGCCGCCGCATCAGCATATAACTCCTGATTATACCGGGCTGCCTCTCGCAGAGTACTTTTCACCCGGACTGATTCTTCCCTATAGCGCCGCCAGCGGCTGTTACTGGAACCGGTGCACATTTTGTCCGGAGCGAGCGGAAGGGAACCGATACCGGCACGAGCCAATTTCTCACGTGATATCAGACCTGAAGTGCTTGAGCGAGCAAGCTTCGCCGGTGCTGATTCATCTGCTTGATAACGCCATCAGTCCGACGTTGCTGCACGCGCTTGCGTTGGATCCACCGGGGATTCCCTGGTACGGCTTTGCCCGTATTGATGAACAGTTTGCCGACCGATCCTTTTGTCACGCACTGAGGCGCTCCGGCTGTGTCATGCTCAAGCTGGGTCTGGAATCGGGCGATCAGGGAGTGCTTGACAAGATGGAAAAGGGCATCGACCTCAGACTAACCTCACAAGTGCTGAAAAATCTCGCGGAGACAGGAATTGCCGCCTACTGCTACCTGTTGTTCGGTACGCCGGGGGAGACACTGGTTGAGGCCCGCCGTACTCTCGATTTTGTGGTTCGCCATCATCAGGAGATCGGGTTTCTTAATCTGGCGATTTTCAACATGCCGCTTCATGGTGATGACGCTGTACAATTGGGCAATCAGCCGTTTTATGAGGGGGACCTTTCGCTTTACACGGCATTTACGCATCCAGGTGGCTGGGATCGCAAACAGGTGCGTCGTTTTCTGGAGAGTGAATTTAAGCGGCATCCGGCTATTGCCGTAATTGTCAGGAATGAACCACCGTTTTTCAGCTCCAATCACGCCGCATTTCTGAGCGGTACGATGTCATAGCGGACATTCATTTCTTGCTTTATCCGATACGATTCTGTTACTCTCTTTCGCCATTTTAACCACCTGTATTTGAACTCTGAAAGGATGAACGCGTAATGTTGAAAATGTTTGATTATCTGTTCGGTATGTTTTCCAATGACCTTGCCATCGACCTTGGCACTGCCAACACCCTTGTTTATTTGAAGGGAAAAGGGATTGTTGTGCGTGAGCCGTCGGTTGTTGCGGTGCAGAAGATGCCAAATGGCCAGCAGAAAGTGCTCAAGGTCGGCATGGAGGCCAAGCAGATGCTCGGCAGAACTCCTGGCACCATCACGGCCATTCGTCCCATGAAGGATGGTGTCATTGCCGACTTTGACATCACCGAGGAGATGCTGCGCTATTTTATCCATAAAGTGCATAATCGTAAAACCCTCGTTCGCCCGCGGATTGTCATCTGCGTGCCGTCTGGTATCACCCAGGTTGAAAAGCGTGCAGTCAAGGAATCAGCTGAATCTGCCGGAGCCAGAGAGGTGTACCTCATCGAGGAGCCTATGGCGGCGGCCATTGGCGCCGGCTTGCCCATTACGGAGGCATCGGGCAACATGATTGTTGACATCGGCGGAGGAACCACGGAGGTTGCGGTTATCTCGCTTGCCGGAATCGTGTATGCCCAGTCAACCCGCATGGGGGGAGACAAGATGGACGAGGCGATCGTCCAGTACATCCGTAAAAAATACAATCTGCAGATAGGTGAGCGGTGGGCGGAAAAGATCAAAATGGATATCGGAGAAGCGTATCCCGGCCCGGAACTGCTGGAGATGGAAGTCAAGGGGCGCGATCTGGTCTCGGGTATTCCCAAAACCATCAAGGTCAATTCGGATGAAATCCGTGAAGCTCTCAAGGAGGCGGTCAACGCTATCGTCGATACGGTAAGAATCTGCCTTGAAAAAACGCCGCCTGAGCTGGCAGCTGATATAGTTGATCAGGGCATCTTCCTGGCCGGCGGGGGCGCATTGCTGCGCAATCTCGATTTGCTGCTGCGCGAAGTCACCAAGGTACCGGTGCTGATTGCAGAAAATCCGCTTGATTGTGTCTGTCTCGGTTCCGGTCTTGTTCTGGATGAACTTGACCTGCTGCGGCGCGTTGCTATTTCATACTGAATTATTGTTTCGGAATGAGTGGAAGATACCTCCTGATGAGGGGCCAGACCGCCGCGCAACACGAAGCGCTGGCCCCGGAGCAGTTGTTGCTGCTGTTTCCGTACCCATTTGCATAGAGATTTACCATCGGCATGATAACTTCTCCCACAATTGATATTATTGTTCCTGTCTGGAACAACCTGTTTGATACCCGCGCCTGTCTTGTCGCAATCCTCGCCCACTCTTCCGGAGCACGTCTGATTATTGTCGACAACGGTAGCAGTCGTGAAACCGAATTGATGCTGGAGGAGTTTTCCGAGTCGTTGGGTGAGAGAGGCTTGTTTATCAAGTCCGAGAAAAATATCGGTCTGGTTGCTGCGGTCAATATTGGCCTTGCCCGCTCTGATAGCGACTATGCGGTTGTTGTCCGGCCCACCGTCACGGTGCATGCCAAGTGGCTTGAGACGCTCGTTGATGCAGCTCAAACAACCGGTGCCGGGCTGGTGTCGCCGCTTTTTAGTGGAGATGGCGCGCCTCTCTTGCCGCAGCTTTCCCCCGGGATCTCAATAATGGAGAGTTGCACGATTTCTTTTGAGACACTCCTGATCCGTGCCGAAATGCGTATGGTTGCCGGTACCTTTCAGGAACATCTTGACGGTGGTGAGTGGTGCCTGAGAGAGTACGTCCGGCGTGTAGCGGCTCACGGCTACCGCACCTGTATTGCCGGACACAGCCGTTTGACCTGCAGTACCGCTCAGGTATTCGGCTCGGTGCAGCGCCGCGCCGAGATGGAGCAGAGCAGTCAGTCAGCGTATCTGGCCACGTGGGGGATTTCCCGGCACTACTGCCTGTATTTAGGAGCGGATACAGATGCCGGGAACTTGTGTGATTTCGTTGCCACAATCCTTGATGGCGCCCGACAGGGGCACAGGTTTTTGCTGATCCTGCACCGGCGCCAGTATTCAGCATTTCGCAAAATGGGTTGGAATGGTCTGCATACCGGCATAGAACTTCACCCTTTGTCGGTGCTGTTCCCACTGCGCTCATTTCAGCGGATCATAACTGCGTTGAAAAACAAAAATCCGGATCTCATAGCGGTACGGGGCTGTTGCGGAGCAGTCTTCCCGGGAACAGATACAGCTCTTCCGTTTGACGAAGTTCAGAACTGTATTGCCGCGCATACGACCACCGTTACAGCGCATCCCAGGGAGGCCTGCACATGATTACAGAAATTGCTGCACAGTTTGCGAACCATCGGGAAGTGATCACCCGAATCGAAAAGGAGTTGTCGCCTCAGATCGCCACGATGGTGACACTGTTGACGGACACCTTCAATAATGGCGGAAAGCTGCTGGTGATGGGCAATGGCGGTTCAGCCGCTGATGCCCAGCATTTTGTTGCTGAGATCGTTGGGCGGTTTAAAATGGAACGAAGAGGCTTGCCGGCAATTGCGCTCTCAACTGACACCTCAATTCTGACCGCAATCGGCAACGACTACGGTTTTGATCGCGTCTTCTACCGGCAGGTAGAAGCATTGGCTGCCCCCGGTGACGTGATTGTCGGTATTTCGACCAGCGGCAACTCTCTCAACGTGCTGCATGCCATGGAACTGGCACATGCATCAGGGTGCCATACGGTTGGACTGCTGGGGAAAGATGGCGGGAGCATCAAGAAGGCCTGTGACCTGGTGCTGACCGTACCGACTGATGACACGCCACGTATTCAGGAAGGGCATATTACCATCATCCATATTGTCTGCGATCTTCTTGAAAAAAAGATGTTTACCTGAAACATGCCGGGGGGTCGTGTGGATCGAACAACGGTAGAAACCCTTTTTACGCAGGCCACCGGGATTCGCTGCCTGGTTGTTGGCGATCTGATGCTCGATGAATACTTGTGGGGCAAGACGGAGCGCATATCTCCTGAGGCGCCGGTGCAGATCGTAGACGTCCTCCGCGAAGAGTTGCGTCTTGGAGGAGCCGGCAATGTAGTGCATAACCTTGCCACACTGGGAGCCCAAGTGTCAGTCTGTTCCGTGGTGGGCGATGATCCGGCCGGTTGTGAACTGCTGGAAAACTTCTGCCGGCACCATGTCGATATCCGCGCAATTTTTTCGGATGCCGGGCGCCACACCAGCCGCAAAACGCGGGTCGTTGCCGCACATCAGCAGATCGTACGTATTGATCGTGAATCCCGCGAGACGTTGCCTGCGGCAGTTGAGCAGCAACTGTGCTGCTGGATAGCTGATCATGCCGGTGAATTCAGGGCGATAGTGCTTTCTGACTATGGCAAGGGTGTGCTGACGGCGGCGGTCACTGCTGCGGCGATAGCTGCTGCTGAGGCAGCCGGTATACCGGTGCTGGTTGATCCGAAAGGGGTTGATTATGCCCGCTATACAGGGGCAACAGTTCTGACGCCCAACCGCAAAGAGGCTGAGGCTGCTTCCGGCATCGCCATTACTGATGCTGAGTCACTTTCCAGGGCAGCTGCCGAGATCATGCTGACGACCGGCGTGCAGCACCTGCTGATCACCCGCAGCGAAGAAGGGATGTCGCTTTTCTCAAATAATGGTGATGTTGTCCATATCCCCACGGTGGCTCAGGAAGTATTTGATGTCTCCGGTGCCGGAGATACGGTGCTGGCTGCGCTCACGGTCGGCATAACATCAGGTCTGGACATGGCTGACGCTGCTCGACTGGCAAATATTGCCGCTGGCATTGCCGTTGGCAAGTTGGGAACCTCGATAGTCACTCCTCAGGAAATTATTGATGCCGTGTCGCGGTCCCTCAAGGAGAGGCTCCCGAAAATAATGAGCCGGGCCCAGTTGGTCCCTTTGATTGCGGCAGAGAGAAGCGACGGTAAACGGGTGGTCTTTACCAACGGCTGCTTTGACCTGTTGCACGTTGGACATGTAAAATATCTGCAGAAGGCGCGCAGTCTCGGTGATTTGCTCGTGCTCGGACTCAATAGCGATGCCTCGGTTCGGCGCCTGAAAGGGGATAAACGGCCGCTTATCGATCAGGATGAGCGTGCGCATCTTCTGGCGGCGCTGGATTGCATCGATTATGTGGTCATTTTCGATGAGGATACCCCGCTGGAGCTGATAACCGCTCTCAAACCCGATATTCTAGCCAAAGGGGGCGATTACTCCATCGATGGCGTTGTTGGCAGAGAGGTCGTGGAATCATACGGAGGGCGTGTCGAGTTGATAACCTTTGTCGATGGCAAGTCGACCACCACCATCATCGAACGAATACTTGAGCTTTACTCTGCGGAGTAACCCGGGAGCGGCCATGACACAGCATACAGAGCAGCGCAGGGAATTATGGATTCTTGGAGTGACGCCGGGAAACGGGCGTGAAGAGCTTCTTGCCTCGTATCTTGAGGCGGGCGGGTATGTCTGTCGGATTGAACAGTATGAAAATCTTGAGACTGGGCGGCCATTGGGCATAGTACTTGATATCTCGCCATTTTCTGATGATGGCTGGGGGGTACTGCTCAAGATAAAAGGTTCTCCCTCCACACGAGATATTCCGGTATTGCCGGTATTTCTGAGTGAAAATGGGAGGATAGGCGGGGTCTTTCCGGTCGCCGGATTTTTCATCACTCCCATTGATGTCCAGTATATTCAGAACCGTCTCGCGGTGTATGGTCTGACGGAAGAGGCTGAAACTTGGGACCTGCAGTCAATGGTCGTCTCGAGATCAGGAGAAGAACTGTTATCCAAGGCGATTGAGGTTTTGGGGTTTGAGGTCACGAAAGGATATACCGGGAAAGAAGCCTTGGCTATTGCATCGATCCATCCGGTCTATATGGTGTTCTGTAGCCAGATGTTGACCGATATGTCAGCCTTTGAGTTGCAGGAGCGCTTTCGCTTGTACCCGTACAGCAGCAATACGCCATTCTTTGTGCTATTAAAAGGGGAAATGAAGACTGGTGAAAAGCTTGCCATGAGCAGGGAGATCGCTCATCTGGTCAGCAAAAAACACCTGTCCTGTGGAGAGTTTTTGAAGTTTCTGCGTCAGAGGGAGTAGAACGCTTGCTTAGCGTCGGTTTATGCCACTGATTGTTTTACTGCAGTCCTTCAATGTCCTTTATCTCAATATTTGCCTTACTGCGCAAATCCTTTGCCCACTGACTGAATCGTTCTTCAGATTTTTTGCGATAGAGAATTTCTTCAATTTCTGATTTTACACTGTCGAATGGTTTGGCAGCGCCGGCTATTCTGGCCTCAAGTTTGATGATATGAAATCCAACAGGGGTGGAGACCAGATCACTGACTTCACCAGGTTTCAGAGTCTGGATACTTTTCTCCAATTCCGGCTGCATGTCCCCTTTTTTGAAGCTTCCAAGGTCACCACCATCCTTGCGCGCAGCCGGATCCTCCGAGAACTTTTTTGCCAGTTCCGCAAAATCATTTCCCGCCTTGGCATCAGCAAGGACGGCAAGTGCGGTTGTTTTTGCGCGGATAATCTCTTCCGGCGTTACCTTCTCGCCCGTTTTAAAGAAAATATGCCGTGCGCGAAAGCTTTCTTCTTCGGAGTATTTGGCACGGTTTTCGGTGTAGTAGGCCCGGATTTCCGATTCACCGACCAGCACTTTGGCGCGAACCTCCATACTTACCAGTTTCAGTTTTTCAATCTGTTCCTTGAGCTGGCTGCGATACTGTTCAAGAGACAGTCCCTGCACTGCCAGAGCCGCAACCAGAGCCTCCTGCGTCGGCATGTGGTTCTGTCTGCGCACGTCTTCAATCGCCTGGCGAAGCTCATCCTCGGAAACAACAATATGTAATTCCCTGATCTTCTGTGCGGCCAGTTTTTTCTCAATGAGACGATCAAGGGCGGCTTGGTTGAGCTGCTCCCGCGAAGCGGCGATGACCGAGCCCTTCTTTTCCTCATCGGCAATAGCCTGTTTGGCTTCCCGGTTGACGTCATTAAGCGTGATGATTTCATCGTTGACAATGGCGGCAATTGCGTTGGCAACGTGCTGCTTTTCCTGGGGTGCTGTCAGGCTCTGGGGTGTCTTTTCGTCCTTGAATGTTGTCGACGGTTGTTCTTTGGTGATTGCTGCGTCATTGCCGGCGCAGCCTGCTGTCATGAACAGGGTCAAAACCGGTATTGCTGCTGCGAAGATGCGGAGTGTCATGGGTGAATCCTTATCATTCATATAAAATGAAGTAAAAACCGGAAGGGGGAAAACTCCCGCACTTCCGGTTTAATGATGTTTACGGTGTTATGCAGAAATATCCGACACTTATTTCTTTTCTGGTGCGGCAGGTGCAGAGGCTGCGGCCGGCGCATTTTCAGCAGGCTTTGGCGCTTCTTTTGCTCCACTGACGCTGTTCAACACATCTTCCTTAATTGAAATATTGGCAGTTTTTTTCAGCTCTTCCTTGATCTTCTGGAAAATTTCCTGCTGTTTGGTCGGCATGATGGCGCCTTTGATCTGCTCTTTCACCTCTTCAAACGGGCGGACACCGGCAGCTCGCTTACCGGTCAACTTGATAATATGGAAACCGAAATCTGATTTGACAACGCCGGAAATTTGTCCTTCATTAAGTGCGAACGCTGCTTTCTCGAAGGCGGGGACCATGTTCCCCTTGCCGAACCATCCCAGATCACCACCCTTTGCTGCGGAGGAATCAACAGAGCTTTTCTTGGCCAGTTCCTCAAAGCTGGCGCCTGATTTGAGCTGCGCCAGTATGTCCTTGGCTTCCTTCTCTGATTTGACCAGAATATGGCTTGCTTTGATCTGATCGCCTGATTTGAACTTGTCCTTGTTCTGCTCATAGAATTTTTTCAGATCCTCATCAGAAACTTTGGATTCTGCCTCAACCTTTTTCTTGAGAAACGATTCTACAACCAGCCGTTTTTTCAGCTCCTGCAGCTTTTCTTCAATTTCGGCCCCTTTGTCGAGCCCCTCTTTTGATGCCTGCTGGAGAATGAGCTCACGAATGACCATTGTATCAAGCATCTCTTTGCGCCCCTGTGGGGTGTTTGCCATCGTTTTAAGATATTCGGGGAGATTTTTCAGTTCCCGGTCAAAATCACCGGTAGTGATGCTGCTGCCATTCACTTCAGCAATAACCTTTCCCTCTTTCTTCCCTTCAGTTTTTGTCCCGCTCGAAGTTCCGCCATTCTGACATCCGACAAGAGCGGCCACGCAGATAATTGCAGTAAACAGTTTTGTTGCGATAATGGTTTTCTTCACGTAAAGCTCCTTTTTGTATGCATTAAACGATAATTAAACAGGAGAAAACTAGCATAGTACTTCGGGCGTTGCAATAGTATTTATTGCCACTGTGCAGCCGACATCCTGTTGATTTTTCTTGCCATTACTGTACTCTTCGCTACAATGCCAGCACCGTTTTCCAGTACTCAAACGAATTGAACATGACCGTGCACCATTCTCCAGACACCTCACTTGCCATCCTTGGCGAGTTCGGCCTCATATCGCGCATTTCTGCCGATGTTTCCACTCATGAGGGTGTTATAACCGGCATTGGCGATGATGCTGCAGTTACTTCCCTGTCTGACGGAATGCAGCTGTTGACCTCTACAGATATGCTGCTCGAAGACGTGCATTTCCGCCGTTCCTGGCACGAGCCATACCGCTTGGGGCGCAAAGCTCTGGCCGTAAGTATTTCGGATATTGCGGCGATGGGTGGTATCCCTCGCTGGGCGCTACTTTCTCTTGGAGTTCCCGCAAATACTTCTCTCGGATTCATAGATGATGTTATGCGTGGTTTTCTTGCCATGGCCGCCGAAAGCCGGGTAACGCTGGTAGGGGGGGATACCTGTTTTTCGCCTGCGGGCCTGTCAATTTCCGTTACCATCATGGGTGAACAATATCCAAAGATGATAGTCAGGCGTGCCGGTGCGGGACCTGACGATGACATCTGGGTGACCGGTACGCTCGGTGATGCAGCGCTCGGGCTGAAGATTCTGGAGGATCAGTGTTTACCCCATCCCCCTCCCGACCTCCCCCTTGAAAGGGGAGGGGATGGAGATGACTTTATCCTCTCCCGGTTCCTCAATCCGACACCGCGTGTGTCATCGGCTCTGGCCCTTGCCGAAGCGGGGTTGGCAACCGCCATGATCGATATCAGTGACGGTATTCTGGCAGATTTTGGGCATATCGCCGAACAGTCGGGCGTCGGTGGCTCTCTTCAGCGAGGCGATCTTCCTCTTTCTGCCGAGTTTCGTTCGCATTCTGCTCGTTGCCCGCTTTCATTTGATTCTCTGCCGCTTACAGGGGGAGAAGATTACGAACTCTGCTTTACGGCACACTGTGACAACCGGGAAAAAATTGATTCCTGCATGAAAAAGTGTGGCATTGTGGCAACTCGTATTGGTATAGTCACAAGTTCTCCGGAGGTGATAGTCGTAAATCCGGATGGCAGCCGCTACAACGTCCTGGCCAAGGGTTTTAATCATTTTACATAGATTATATTTGCAGACGAAAGGAATGTTTTTATGCGCCATATCGTGATCCCTGCTGACAAGGCCCGGCGGTGCGCCGACGCCATACGAATCATCTCTGCCGAGGCTGTTGACAAGGCTAATTCCGGCCATCCCGGTCTTCCTATGGGGGCGGCGGACTGCGCAGTTGCTCTGTGGGGCAATTTTCTGGAATTTAATCCGGAGGATCCGCTCTGGTCAAATCGTGACCGCTTCATTCTCTCGGCAGGACATGGTTCGATGTTGTTGTATTCTCTGCTGCACCTGTTCGGTTTTGATCTTTCCATGGCTGAACTCAAGAATTTTCGTCAATGGGGGAGCAAAACCCCCGGGCATCCCGAGTTCGGTCATACCGTCGGCGTTGAAGTGACTACTGGCCCGCTCGGGCAGGGTTTTGCAAACGGTGTCGGCATGGGCATAGCGGCAAAAATGGCGGCCGAGCGTTTTAATACGCATGATTTTAAGCCGGTCAATCATTACATCTACACCCTGATGGGTGATGGCTGTCTTCAGGAGGGGATCAGTTACGAAGCCGCTGCCCTGGCTGGCCACTTGAAGCTGGATAACCTGATCTATATTTATGACAGTAACAGCATAACCATTGAAGGGAAGACCGATCTGGCCTGGTCCGAGGATGTCGAAGAGCGCTTCAACGCCTGCGGTTGGCATGTTCAGAAGATTGACGGCCACAATAACGATCAGATAGTTGCTGCAATTGCTGCAGCCAAGGCTGAAACCGGTAAACCGTCCCTTATCATAGCCACGACTCAGATTGCGTACGGGAGCCCGGCAAAGCAGGGATCATCAGCTGCGCACGGCTCACCACTCGGTGTCGATGAAATCGCTGCAACCCGTGCTAATCTCGGGTGGGACTCTCCGCCGTTCGAGGTTCCCCAAGATGTGCGTGATACCTGCAGGGAGCGGGTTGAAGAGCTGAAGCTGCGCTACGCAGCGTGGCAGCGTGGTTTCACCTCATGGCATGCCGCAAATCCTGAAAAATCGAAACTATGGGATGAATTATGGCATAAGCACCTGCCGACCAACTTGACGGAGGAGTTGCTGGCGGCAGTCGCCGGCAAGGATGGTGCGACCCGATCGCTTTCCGGTACGGTGCTGCAGAAGGTGGCGGCACTCATCCCCTCGGTGGTAGGAGGATCTGCCGATCTGTCGCCCTCTAATAACAGTGATATCAAAGGTTCCCCTTCGGTTCAGGCCGTCAGTTTTGCCGGACGAAATCTGCACTTTGGCATCCGCGAACATGCCATGGGTGCGATTGTAAATGGTATGGCTCTATATGGCTGTTTTATTCCGTACGGCGCCACATTTCTGGTGTTTGCCGATTACTGCCGTCCGGCAGTTCGGCTCTCGGCTCTGATGAAACTGCAGTCCATCTATATTTTCACCCACGATTCATTTTTTGTCGGTGAAGATGGACCGACACATCAGCCGATCGAGCATGTTGCATCACTGCGTCTCATTCCGGGTCTGCAGGTTATTCGTCCTGCCGATGGCGTTGAAACCGCGATGGCCTGGCAGGCTGCGTTGCAGTACAGCGGCCCGACTGCATTGATTCTAACCCGTCAGAAGCTGCCGGTCGTTGCCCGCCCCTCAGCATTTGTGCCGACAGACGCACTTAGAGGGGGCTATATCGTTTCTTCCCCGGAGGGGACAGTTGATGTGGTGGTTCTGGCGAGCGGTTCAGAAGTGCATGTTGCCGCTGAGGCGGCGGTAGCACTCGGATCTCAGGGAATCAAAGTCCGCATCGTCTCCGTTCCGTGTCTGGAGACTTTCCTCGCACAACCGGTTGAATATCGCAATGAACTGCTTCCGGCAGGGGTGCCGCGCGTCGCTTTTGAAGCGGGTCGAGGTGCACCGTGGGGGCGCGTCATCGGCTGTGAAGGTCTGTTCATCGGCATAGATCACTTTGGCGCATCTGCGCCGGACAAGGTCCTTGCGGAGAAATTCGGTTTTACCGCACCGCAGGTTGCTGATCGGATTAAAGTATTTCTTAAAAAATAAGCCTTACCACAGAGACACAGAGAGATCAAAAGCAGAGGTTTACCCCAAAGATTTTAAGTATCTTATTTTGGTTTTCTCTGTGCCTCCGTGACTCCGTGGTAAGCTGCTTTTTACAGGTTGACATGGATTTGATTGAACAACTGAAAAAACCTCTGCTCTTTTCCGGCTTAAACGATGCTGATCTTGCATCATTGGCCGCCATTACGGTGCGCCGCAACTTCAAAAAAGGGGAAACTCTGTTCAGTGAGGGAGATGAGGCAACCGGTTTTTATTTGCTGCTGTCAGGAAGCATCAAGCTCTGCCGGATGTCGCAGGATGGCCGTGAAAAGGTGCTTCATTTTGTCAAACCGCGCGAGACTTTTGCAGAAGCGGCTTTTTTCGGCGACGGCAAATATCCTGCCGAAGCCCGCGCCATGGAATCCGGCGAGGTACTGTACCTTCCCCGTCAGGGATTTCTGGAGCTGATGAGCCGTAATCCGAACTTTGCCCTTAATCTGGTAGTGTCGCTGTCACTCATGCTGCGCCAGTTTGCTCGCCAGATTGAAGAACTCTCCTTTGCCGATGTCACCTCACGACTGGCCTCTTTTCTCGTGCGTCGCGCTGCTGAAAGTTCGGCTAGCTACGGAGGTATCACCTACATCGATCTCGGAATCAAAAAGGGTGAACTCGCCTCTCGTCTCGGAACTGCCAGCGAAACGATCTCCCGTACGTTCAAGAAACTGAAGGAAGAGGGTATTATCGAAGTGCAGGGTAACAGGGTGGTGGTCCACCAGATGGAAAAGTTGCAGGGGTTGTCCGAACGCCACCAATAGCCTGATGAATCGTAAAGGAGACGGATTTATTTATGCTGATAGTAATGAACCACAACGCCACTCAGGCGGATGTAGATGCGATAACCAGAATTGTTGCAGAGATGGGCTTCCGTGCTGAACCGATTCCGGGGAGCGAGCGTACGGCAATTGGCGTGCTGGGCAACCACGGTTACGTGGATGACACTCATATTCTCGAACTGCCGGGAGTGCAGCGGGTTCTGCATGTTTCAAAACCGTACAAACTGGTTTCCCGCGATTTCCATCCCGAAGATACGATTGTTGATGTGGCCGGTGTCAAGGTGGGCAAAGGGTGTCGCCCCGTCGTAGTAGGTGGTCCCTGCGCAATCGAGAGCGAGGAGCAGATCATTAAGACCGCTCTCTTTGTAAAAAATACCGGTGCAGATATGCTGCGCGGTGGTGCCTTCAAGCCGCGCACCGGGCCTCACACCTTCCAGGGACTGCGTGAAGAAGGGCTTAAGCTGCTGGCTCTTGCCGGAAAAGAGAGTGGCTTACCGATTGTCACCGAAGTGATGAGCCCCGATAACGTTGGACTGGTTGCCGAATACGCTGATCTGCTGCAGGTTGGCGCCCGTAACATGCAGAACTTTGATCTGTTGCGCGAAGTCGGGCGTATTCGCAAGCCGGTGCTGCTGAAGCGCGGCATGAGCGCTACGGTAGAGGAGTTTCTGGCGGCGGCCGAATATATTCTGGCTGAGGGAAATGACCAGGTCATTTTATGTGAACGGGGTATCCGTACCTTTGAAACAGCCACCCGCAACACCCTTGATCTGTCGATTGTGCCGCTGATCAAGGAATTATCGCACCTGCCGATCATGGTTGATCCCTCCCATGCGACCGGCAAGCGTTCCCTGGTTGCGCCGATGGCCAAGGCAGCACTGGTATCAGGTGCTGACGGAGTGCTTGTTGAGGTCCACCCTGAACCAGAAAAGGCTCTCTCCGATGGCCCTCAGTCACTGACCTTCCCCGGCTTTGAAAAAATGATGAACGAAATAAGCAAGTTGACCGTATTTTTGCAGAGTTGCTGAAATTGTATACAAAACGCTTGATATGTACCGGTCATCGGAGTAATAATCAACCAGGTAAACAGTTCTCTCTACCCTGCCCGTTGGTTGATGTGCCCGGGCGGAATGCTGAATGAAACGGGAGTCGCTCCCTGCTGTGGTGTGCTGCCTTCTGTACGCAGGTTTGCCTGAAGCAGTATACTGATTCCCACAATTAAGGAACTCGCCGGAGGCCCTTAAAATTGACGTCAGGGTGGAGAGATGAACAAAAGAAGGGGATGCCGTGAGGTGTCCCCTTCTTTTTCGTCGTACTCGCTTTTGGCGTCTCATCGCGATTTTCCCCCCTTCACAATTTCCTGCCTAAGAAATGGCTGCAACTCCTCACTTGACGGCTGACGAGCGTCGGGCATATATGTAGCATCATATTATTTCCAGTTCAGAGAGGCAGATAATGAAGGGACAAAGTTTACTTGAATCAATAGGCTCAACGCCTGTAGTCGAAATCGGTGCTCCCGGTGCCAAGCCTGGCGTACGGATCCTGGTAAAACTGGAAGGTAACAATCCGGGCGGTTCGGTTAAAGATCGTCCGGCACGCCAGATGATCCTGGCTGCCGAAGCGAGCGGTGAGCTGACCTTTGACAAGGTGATTCTTGAGCCGACTTCCGGCAATACCGGTATCGCTCTTGCCATGATCGCAGCCGCCAGAGGGTATCGCATCAAACTGGTCATGCCTGCCTGTGTCAGTATGGAGCGGCGCAGCGTGCTGGAGGCTTACGGGGCCGAAATAGTGCTTTCACCCGGCTGCGAGGCCACCGACGGGGCGATTCGCTTGGCACACAAAATTTACGGGGAAGACCAAAAAACGTACTATATGCCGAATCAGTATGCCAACCCGAACAATGTGCTGGCACACTACGCAACAACCGGACCCGAGATCATGCGCCAGACAAGCGGTGCCGTTACTCATTTTGTCGCCGGCATGGGTACCAGCGGCACTCTTATGGGGGTGGCAAAATACTTCTGTGAGGCCAAACCTGACGTACAGATTGTTGCGGTAGAGCCGGTGCTTGGGCATAAAATCCAGGGGCTTAAAAACATGAAGGAAGCGATAGTTCCACCGATCTACAATCCAGACGCTTACCACCGGAAAATAACTGTTGAAGATGACGACGCTTTTGAAACCGCCCGCCAGCTTGCGACTCGGGAAGGGATTTTCTGTGGGATGTCCGGTGGAGCGGCTGTGGCGGGGGCGTTCAGGCTGGCAGCAGAACTGGAGTCCGGGACAATCGTCGCCATTATTCCTGATCGTGGCGACCGCTATCTTAGTACCAACCTGTTTAAATCAATGTGCGCCCAATGTCCACCGTAACTGACAGCATGGGTTTTTTCCTGTAGTACAGCTATTGTAAATGAAATCACTCCGGGTAGTTATTATCATTACATCTTACTGAAGAGTGTGTGAACGTCTTTTTCATAGAGCCGGTTGTGGGTGTGCCAGATGTATTTCCGCGCGTACTTGGAGCTGGGTATTTATTGAGGTGCCTCGTATGTCGTTGTGGTCAATTACCCCCTGGCAATCGCTTATTATCGGAGTTCTGCTGGTGATTGCGGTCGCAATCGGCGGAGCAAAAATGTGGGGAAAGACGGTGATCGGTTTTCCGGTGGAGCGGCGTGATCTGCTGCAGACGGTTGTTACCACCGGTCGGGTTACCGCATTGGCGCGGGTTGCGGTGGCCAGTCAACTGCTTGGCTCGATTGCTGAGGTGCATGTTGAGGCGGGGGATCGAGTCAGGGCAGGGGAACTGCTTGTCCAGCTGCGTGATGAGGAAGAGCGCGCTGTTCTTGACCAGGCGCGTGCTACGGAACAAGAACTCAGTGCACGACTGAAGCAGATTGGAACAGTGGACGAACCGGTAAACGAGCAGAGACTTGGTGAGGCAGAAGCGGCACTGCGCCAGACCCAAAACAGCTACGGGCGTATTCAGAATCTTTACGATGCCGGAATCTCCAGTCGTTCTGAGTTGGATGAAGCTGTGCGAGCGCGTGATGTGGCAACCGGCACGGTTGAACGAGAACGGTTGCAGTTGACCAGCAGCCGCCCTGCCGGGAGCGACATCAAGCTGGCTCAGGCGCGCCTTAATCAGGCGCGTGCCGCTGTCTCCGCAGCTCGTGAACAGCGTGCCCGTACAATCATCAGGGCGCCGGGTGATGGTACGGTGATTGCCCGTAACGTCGAAGTCGGTGATGTTGTTCAACCTGGCGCGGTTCTATTGGTGCTGTCGCGCACCGGCCGCACCCAGATTACAGCGCAGATCGACGAAAAAAACCTTGGACTGCTGCGGGTCGGACAGGATGCAGTCGTGTCGGCCGATGCCTATCCTGACAAGTCATTCCCGGCCCGGCTCGCAACAGTGGTGCCCGCAGTTGATGCTCAGCGGGGCACGGTTGAAGTGCGCTGTGATGTTGTTGACCCCCCTTCCTATCTGGTCCCGGACATGACCGTTTCCCTGGAAATCGAAGTTGCCCGTCATTCGAAGGTGTTGACTATCCCATCGGAGTCTCTCCGCGATGCCTCGACAACACCGTGGGTACTGGTGGTGCGCAACGGCAGAGCGGTACGCCAGCCGGTTGTTCTGGGTACCCGTGGGAGTGGTTCGAGTGAGGTAACGAAGGGACTTGCCGAAGGGGAGATGGTTCTGCCCGGTGGCACAATCCTGCCGGTCGGCAGCAGAATTCGTCTGCAGCACGTTGCGGGTGAGAACAACCGTGCGCATTGAATGGCTGCTGGCACTTCGCTTTCTCAGAGAGGGGCGGGCCCAGACCTTTTTCATGCTGGGCGGGGTTGTTATGGGTGTTGGGGTCATTGTGTTCCTGACCTCTTTGATTACCGGACTCCAGCGCAGCATTATCGAGAAAACGCTCGGTACTCAGGCGCATCTGGTCATGCGGCCGCCGGATGATGAAGCCAGGCGGATTATCAAACCGGACAGTTCCCTGGCTGTTTCTGCCAATATAGAGCGGCGGGGGCAACGGCTCCGCTCCATACTGCAGTGGCAGCAGACCATGCGCGAACTTGAAGCGCGCCCCGAGGTAACAGCGGTTTCTCCTCTGGTTTCCGGTCCTTCGTTTGCGGTGCGTGGCACCGCTACCAAGTCGGTCGCTCTGATGGGGATTGACCAGGAGCGATACACCAGAATCGTGCCGATGTCTTCCTACATGAAAGAGGGCGAGTTTCGTATTTCTGCCAGCAACGCTGCCATTGGAACTGATCTTGCGCGTGACTTGGGTGCGTCGATCGGCGATAAAATCCGCCTGCAAACGGCTGACGGACGTAACGAAACCATTACTGTGGCCGGGATTTTTGACGTGGGGGTTCGCGACCTCAACCGCCGCTGGGTTTTCATTACGCTCCGCTCCGCCCAGAACCTGCTTGATTTGGTCGGGGGAGTATCCAGTATTGACGTGACGGTGCGTGATCTCTTTAAAGCGGAACTGATCAGTGAACGGCTGGCGGCACAAACCGGTCTGACTGCCGAAAGCTGGATGAAAACCAATGCCCAGCTGATGGTTGGACTCCGTTCCCAGAACGCCTCCAGCTATCTGATCCAGTTTTTTGTCATCCTCTCGGTGGCGTTTGGTATCGCCAGCGTACTGATCGTGTCGGTCATTCAAAAATCACGTGAAGTCGGAATTCTGCGGGCCATGGGCTGTTCACGTCGACGCATTCTCCGGATATTTCTCCTGCAGGGGGGGATGGTTGGTTTAGTCGGTTCCCTCTTTGGCTGCGGCGTCGGAGCGCTGCTAGTGACATTCTTCGCTAAAACGGCGCTTAATCCTGACGGCACGCCGATTTTTCCGGTGGTTCTGGAGCTGCGCATGTTTCTGGTTGCAGCAGGTGTTGCAACGGTAACCGGAATTTTTTCGGCTGCTGCTCCTGCGGTGAGGGCGGCACGACTTGATCCTGTGGCGGCAATACGCAATGTCTGATACCACGATCACTACACCGGTTCTACAGCTGACGGATGTTCGAAAACAGTACGGCAGCGACGGTGTCACAACACACGTTCTGCATGGGATCAGCCTGACACTGCAGCAGGGTGAGTTTACCGCGCTTATCGGCCCCTCCGGATCAGGAAAAAGTACTCTGCTCAATATTATCGGTCTGTTGGAACCGCCGACGGAGGGATCTCTTGTGATGCAGGGGTATGAGACCGGAACGATGCATGAGGATGGACTGACACGCCTGCGTGGGCAGAGTATCGGCTTCGTGTTCCAGTTCCATCATCTGATTCCGTCATTTACCGCTCTTGAAAACGTAATGATGCCGCTCATGCTGGAACAGGGACGGCAGACGCCGCTGCAGCGGGTGCGTGCCGCCGGATTGCTGGAGCGGGTTGGTCTTGCTGGCCGCATGGATTTTAAACCGGGCAAGTTGTCCGGCGGGCAGCAGCAGCGGGTTGCCATTGCACGTGCGCTTGCCGCCAACCCACCGCTCATCCTGGCCGATGAACCGACCGGGAATCTTGATACTGCGGCTGCCGATGAAATTTTCAAGCTGCTGTATGAGGTAAATCAGGAATCGGGGACTACGTTTCTGGTTGTTACCCATGATCCCCGTCTGGCGAAGCGCTGTTCACGAATCATTGAGCTGGTCGATGGGCGAATTGTATCGTGATTCCGTCTCATAGTCACAGTGTTGCTCGCACTGAAGGAATTCAGTACTTAAATTGAAGAAGGAGGACTCCATCATGCCGGAAAATCTCTTGATACCATCAGTCGACCTGAGGATCGGTTCTTTGGAGGAGTACAATCGCAGGCAGAAAGAAAAGGCGGCTGCTCATCACAAAAAATCACGACCGCGGCCATGCATTACCATTTCACGCGAATACGGTTGTGAGGGATACCCCGTTGCAGAGCGGTTGCGGGAGATTCTGATGCAGAAAACCGGTGATGAATGGGTGCTTATCGACAAGGCTGTGCTGGAAGCCGTGGCAAAACATCACAACATCTCTGAAGACATCCTGCATACACTGGGGGAGAACAACGGGATTCTGAATGAGGTGCTGGCAACGTTTTCACCGCGCTGGACGAGCGACCAGGAATATTTCAGAATGCTCTCCCGGTATGTGGTGGCGCTCGCGGAGCAGGGGAACGTCATCATCTCCGAACTGGGCGGTGCCATTATCACCCGGCACATCGAACATTCCTGTCATATCAGAATATACGGCTCGGAGCCATTCAAGGCCGCTACGCTTTCCCGGCGTCTGGAAATTGACTGCGAGGCAGCCGAGAAGATAATGCATAAGGAGCAAAAAGCACGTGATCACTTTAACAGGGATTTTCTCGGTCAGAACGGTCATGATCCGGCGCTGTTCCACGTGTTGTTTAACAACGACAGAATCGATGCCGGCACCATTGCCCATACGGTTGCCAACTTCATTCTTGCCCGCCATGGCGAGTAACACTCGGCACGGCGGCATCGTGCATAAAATACCCTGAAATATCCTTGACAAACGCGGGGGCGCTTATTACCTTGCAGTCATTAGCACTCATCAGTGAAGAGTGCTATTTTTTTGAGGCCCTGGCATGGAGATGGAGCTTTCTGTCCGCAGCAGAAAAATACTGGAAGCGATAGTTGAGGATTATATTGCTACCGCAGAACCGGTCGGCAGCAGTGCCGTTGCGCGTCGCCACGCCCTGACGCTTTCCCCGGCGACAGTGCGTAATGTCATGGCCAACCTGGAAGAACAAGGTCTTTTAACGTCTCCGCATACGTCGGCCGGCCGAATACCGACCGAAAAAGCTTACCGGTTTTATGTCGATTCACTTGTTGCTCTCCGTCAGGTTACCCGGGATGAAAAGCGCCAGATCATCTCCCACTGCCGCCAGGCAGGTGCCGGTCTTTCCGGCCTTTTGAAGGAGACCAGTCGCACGCTGTCGCAGCTTTCCAATTACATGGGAATTGTCGTCGCCCCCAGCTTCACCGCAGATGTTTTCCGGCAGATCGAATTTATCCGGATCGGCCAGCGCAAAATTCTGGCTATACTGGTTTCCAGCAAGGGGGCGGTGCAAAATCGCCTGATTGAGACGGTTGATGATTATGCCCCTGAAGATCTGGTCAGGATGGGCAATTACCTGAATGACAAAATGCAGGGGTTGACGATCACCCAGGTTCGCGAGCAGATTTTAGATGAGATGAAATCGGAAAAAACTCAATACGACCAACTCCTGTCTCGTTCGCTGGCGGTCGGTGAACAGGCGGTGCGCGAGGAGGGGGATGAAATTTTTGTCGAAGGTCAGGCTCGCATCCTTGACCAGCCCGAATTCAGCGATGCCGGGCGCATGAAGGAAATTTTTCAGGCCTTTGAGCAGAAAGGCCTGCTTGTGCAGCTGCTGTCCCGTTGTATGTCTGCAGAGGGGGTACAGATCTATATCGGCGCGGAAACCTCCTTGAGCCAGTCGGCCGGCATTAGCCTGATCACCTCCCGCTTTGTCACCAGCAGTAATACGGTCGGCATGCTGGGAGTAATCGGACCGACGCGCATGGGCTATTCGAGTGTGATCCCGATAGTTGATTACACCGCCCGAATGGTCAGCAGGCTGTTAAGCGAAACATGAACCAGATAAACAAACTGAGACAAAAGGATGACACATGGAACCAAAGGATATTGTAGAAACTACTCCGCCCGAAGCTGCTGCAGGAGAAGAAAGCTGCACAGATACTAGTGTTCAGGAATCGGCACAGACACTGGAAGAGCAGCTTGCGGCCAAGGAAAAGGAGGCGCGTGAAAACTGGGACCGCTTTTTACGGGAACGGGCTGATCTGGAAAATTATCGTAAACGGGTCGGGCGCGAAAAAGAAGAACTGCTGAACTACGGCAATAAATCGCTTCTGGAAGAGATTCTGCCGGTTATTGACAACCTTGAGCGGGCGCTGAGCCATCTTACCGAAGAGAGCCAAGATGGCGTAGTGGAAGGGATCCGTATGACGCATGTCATGCTGCTTGCGGCGCTGAAGAAGTTCAACGTCACTCCAATTGACTCGATCGGGGTCCCATTTGATTCGGCGTTCCATCAGGCTATGGCCCAAATTCCGACCGACCAGCATGAACCGAATACTGTCGTTGAAGAGTATCAGAAAGGGTACATGCTCAAGGAGCGCCTGCTGCGTCCGGCCATGGTTTCAGTGGCAACACACATAAAATAATTTTTTATGAACCCTTGTTTTTTAAGCATTCGATGAATATCTTGCCAACAGCGTTACAATAAAGGAGGACAACACGTCATGAGTAAAGTAATCGGAATCGACCTTGGTACAACCAACTCTTGTGTTTCGATCATGGAGGGTGGTGAACCGGTCGTTATCGCCAACTCAGAAGGGTCGCGTACCACCCCTTCCATGGTGGCAATTTCAGACAGCGGCGAGCGGTTGGTGGGTCAGCAGGCTAAACGTCAGGCAGTCACCAATCCGGAAAACACCCTTTACGCTATCAAGCGCCTGATCGGTCGCAAGTTCGATTCGGATGCCGTGCGCAAAGATATCGCAATTTCACCGTTCAAAATCGTCAAGGCAGACAACGGCGATGCCTGGGTAGAAGTGCGCGACAAACGTTACTCGGCACCGGAAATTTCTGCCATGATCCTGCAGAAAATGAAAAAGACAGCAGAGGACTATCTTGGGGCTACTGTCACAGACGCGGTCATCACCGTACCGGCCTATTTTGACGATTCGCAGCGTCAGGCGACCAAGGATGCCGGCAAGATTGCCGGTTTGAATGTCCTGCGTATCATTAACGAGCCGACTGCCGCCGCGCTTGCGTACGGCCTTGATAAGAAAAAGGATGAAAAAATTGCCGTATTCGATCTTGGCGGTGGTACCTTTGACGTCTCCATTCTGGAGCTTGGCGATGGTGTTTTTGAAGTTAAGTCGACCAACGGTGATACGTTCCTCGGTGGCGAGGATTTTGACCAGGTGATTATTGACTGGATTGCCGACGAGTTCAAAAAAGACCAGGGTATTGATCTGCGCGGTGACAAGATGGCGCTTCAACGTCTCAAAGAAGCAGCTGAAAAAGCCAAATGCGAACTGTCCAGTTCGGTTGAGACCGACATCAATCTGCCGTTTATTACTGCCGACGCTTCCGGTCCGAAACACCTGACTCTGAAACTTTCGCGGGCAAAGCTTGAATCAATCTGCGCCGGACTGCTTGCAAAGCTTGAAGGCCCCTGCCGTACCGCTCTAAAAGATGCCGGTTTGAACGCCAGTCAGATTGATGAAGTCATCCTGGTTGGCGGTATGAGCCGTATGCCGGCAGTTCAGAAAAGGGTTGAAGACATCTTCGGCAAAGTGCCGAACAAAGGGGTTAACCCGGATGAGGTTGTTGCTATTGGCGCCGGCATCCAGGGTGGAGTTCTGAGGGGCGATGTCAAAGATGTATTACTTCTTGATGTTACGCCGCTTTCACTCGGTATTGAAACGCTGGGTAGTGTCATGACCCGCCTGATTGAGAAGAACACAACTATACCGTGCCGCAAGAGTCAGGTCTTTTCAACAGCAGCCGACAATCAGCCGGCGGTATCGATCCACGTCTTGCAGGGCGAACGCGAAATGGCGCGTGACAATAAAACGCTCGGCAATTTTGAGCTGACCGGTATTCCGTCGGCACCACGCGGATTGCCGCAAATCGAAGTGACCTTCGATATTGATGCCAACGGCATCGTCCATGTGTCTGCCAAGGATCTTGGCACCGGCAAGGAACAGTCGATCAGCATAACGGCCTCTTCCGGGCTTTCCAAGGAAGAGATCGACAAGATGGTGCGCGATGCCGAAGCTCACGCGGATGAGGACAAGAAAAAGCGTGAGGCGATCGAGGCGCGTAACCACGCTGACAGTATGGTCTACAGCACCGAAAAATCGCTCAAGGAGTTCGGCGATAAGATCGATGCGGTAGAAAAAGGTAATATTGAAAACAAACTGGCCGAACTTAAGAAACTGATGGAAGGCGAAGATGCCGAGGCCATTAAAAAGTGCACCGATGAACTTGCCCAGGCTTCGCACAAACTTGCTGAAGCCATGTACGCTAAAAAAGAAGGCGCAGAGAGTGAGGCTGCGGCGGGCGCCGAGCAGGCAGGTTCCGCCAAGCCAACCGATGACAAGGTCGTCGATGCAGATTTTGAAGAGGTAAAAGAAGATAAAAAATAGTCCGGGAATCATCCGGTTCAGCATCGTAGGGGCGGGTTATATATCCGCCCCTACACGTATTTCATGATAAAAGGAACCTCATTGTGGCTAACGGCGATAAACGAGATTATTACGAGGTGCTTGGCGTTCATCGCAACGCCTCGGAAACAGAGATAAAAAAAGCCTTTCGCAAGGTGGCGATCCAGTTTCATCCCGACAAAAATCCCGGGGATAAGGTTGCCGAGGAGAAGTTCAAGGAAGCCTCTGAAGCGTATGAGATTCTTGCGGATGCGCAGAAGCGTGCCCAGTATGACCAGTTCGGCCATGCCGGTGTTTCCGGCACAGGCGGATTTTCGGGCGGCGGCTTCGGCGGCTTTGGTGCGGGAACTCCGTTCGGCGATATTTTTGGTGATATATTTGGTGACATCTTTGGCGGAGGCGGTGCCGGCCGGAGCCGCACCCAGGGGCGTCGTGGCGATGATCTGCTCTATAATATGGAGATCAGCTTTGAAGAGGCTGCCTTTGGTGTAGAAAAAAAGATAGAGGTTCCGTTTGCCAAGCGTTGTGCGACCTGCAACGGGTCGGGATCGAAACCGGGCACCGACCCAAAGGTCTGCCCTGCCTGTCGCGGCGCCGGACAGGTCCGCTATCAGCAGGGATTTTTCAGCGTCAGCAAAACCTGCGGTCAGTGCAACGGGGAAGGGAAGGTGGTTGATGATCCCTGTCCCGACTGTCGCGGCAAGGGAAGTACGAAAGATACCAAGACACTGTCTGTCAAGATACCCGCCGGTGTCGAGACCGGATCACGGCTGAAGGTAACCGGCGAAGGGGGACAGGGGAAAGGCGGTCCCAACGGCGATCTCTACGTGGCGATCAGCGTCAAGGAGCATGCCATCTTTCAGCGCGAGGACAATAATGTCATCTGCGAAATTCCGATCAGCTTTATTCAGGCGTCGCTTGGCTGCGAACTGGAAGTGCCGACTCTTGACGGCAAGGTTGCTATGAAGATTCCTGATGGTACCCAGTCAGGCAAAATATATCGCCTGAAAGGGAAGGGTATCCCGTCGCTGCAGGGGTATGGCCGCGGTGACCAGTTGGTTGTTATCCGGATTGAAACGCCGACCAATCTCAATAAAAAGCAGAAGGAGCTTCTTGAGGAATTTGCCAAAATAAGCGGTGAGGATGTGCACCCCATGAAAAAGGGTTTTCTCGATAAAGTCATGGATTTTATCAGCTGACGTACTACCATCTGTAGTGGCATGATTTATCTCTTGCCTCCCGTGGCAATCTGTCATACTATTCAGGACTAATTTAGACCACTTTCCAGGATGCCCAATGGATAAGCAACAGTTGGTAGAAAAAACTGTCGAAACGCTCCGCCCTTTTGAAACATCCAACCTGATTGATACCGTGCAGCATCTGAGTGTGCAACAGGTGTTTTCAAATCCCGGAGTGCTGATACTGATCCTGATCATCTTTTTTTTCGGAGTTGTTAAACGTTCAAAGGTCGTGCTGCTGAGTCTTTTTTCGCTGATATGTTTGGCAATGATTATTCGCTATGCCATGCCGGCACCGGGTGATGAGCTTTCGGTGTCGTCCACCCTCCCTTTCATTGGAGGCGGGCTGCTGATCGGTGGCGTGATCATCTATTTTTCGTTAGTAAAATCGGATTGAAGACAGAATAGGGAACGGATTATGAAAATTAACAAGAAAGACTGGTATTTTATTGGCGTGATAGTCGTTGTGCTGGGAATTTTCGTTAGCATCTCAGGCAAAGAAAAGACGACGACGGTGCCGAACAATGAAATGCATAGAATCAGTTACGAAGCGGCATACAGGAACACTCCCGGTCCGGACGCATCCTTTATGAAACGTGCTTTTTTCAAACCGGATAAAAAAGCTGCCGAAGTCTACTGCGAGCCGTGCCACAAAGAAAAAGGGGTGGCTTTCCCACCGAATCATCCTGCCAAGAACCGCTGTCTCTTCTGCCACAAACTCAAGATGTAATCAATTATCAGAGCCCGTTACGGCGGGCTCTGATAATCCAACAGCCTCTCCCGGCTCTTCCAGGCTGATTCTGCCGATTTTCCCGGCGCGCAGTTCCCGCAAAAAAGCCTCTGCAGCACGATGGATGTTAATCTCGCCGCCGCTGATGAGGCATCCCAGCCTGCGTCCAATCGCTTCAATAGCCGCGGCTGCCGTTTCCGGCAGTTCGGGCAGTTTATAGCGCTCCTTCACCAGTTCCGGATACCTCCCCAGCATATACTCTGCAGCAAACAGCCCAACGCACGTATAGTCGAGCGCGCTGGCGCCGATTGCGCCGCTGGCAGCGAGGCGGTATGCCCCGCCCTGATCGTCCATATTCGGCCAGAGAATGCCGGGGGTGTCGGTCAGGACGATGCCGTTCTTGAGGTCGATCTGCTGACCGATGGTGGTAATTGCCGGTTTGTCGCCAACTTTGGCAATGCATTTACCCGCGAGTGTATTGATCAAGGTTGATTTGCCGGTATTGGGGATGCCAAACACCATAACCCGCAGTGGCCAGCCCGGCTTGCCGCGATGCGGAACTGTTTTCTGGCAGAGTTTGATCAACTTTTTGGCATCGGCATGCAGTTTTGCGGAGAGTGGAATGGCGGTTACCCCCGCCTCACGTTCAAAATATCGTACCCAGGCTTTGGTAACAGCTGGATCGGCAAGATCACTTTTGTTCAAAACCTTGATGCACGGCTTGTTGCGGCGCATTTCCCCAAGCAGATGATTGGAACTGGAGATAGGCAGGCGGGCATCAAGAACCTCGATGATCACATCGATCTTGCGGATCGCTTCGGCCATCTTTTCCTGCGCCTTGCCCATATGTCCCGGATACCAGCGGATTGTCATTGTAAGTCCTTTGATGAGGGATGAACGATGAGGGATGAGAAAAACGCCATTATTTCATAAGGTTTCTACTCATCTCTCATCGGTTCTCACTCATCCCTCATCCTGTTTAATAAAGTTCATATTTCAGCAGCCGACATTCAATCGCCCCGTTGTATAAAACGTAGCGACGGGACGCCTTGAGGCCGATATATTTAGCCAATTCGAGGTTGCCGGTCAGAACATAGCCGGTCCAGCCGCGACAGCGCTTCTTCATGATATCGCCTATCTGGCAGTACAGTTCCCTCAAATCATCCTCCTCACCCAGGCGAATACCGTATGGAGGGTTAATAATTACTGTACCCGTGTCACTTGGCGGGTTGAACTCAAGAAGCGCAGCATGAAAATAATGAATCTGCCCTTCAAGACCGGCTTTGACCGTGTTGCGCCCGGCCAGGAGCAGTGCTTTGCTGTCGAGGTCGTATCCGGTCACCAGATCGAGCGGCAATTTGCGTATTCCCTGCTCAGCCTCGCCGCATAGTCGCTCCCAGAGCGCACTGTCAAAATCAATCCAGCGCTGAAAGCCAAAATTGCGCTGCAGGCCTGGTGGGATATGAGCGGCCTGCAGCGCAGCTTCAATCGGAATTGTACCTGACCCGCACATTGGGTCTGCCAGCGGGATGGATCCGTCCCATCCGGTCAGGGCGATAACTGCTGCTGCCAGCGTTTCGCGCAGTGGCGCATCATTCCGCTCCAGTCGATAACCGCGCCGGTCGAGCGAGTCGCCGGAGCTGTCAAGGCTGACGGTGCATACGTTCTTGTGCAGATGGACATTGATGCGCACATCAGGAGACGCCGTATCGACATTCGGGCGACTGCCGCATGCCGCCCGAATGCGATCAACAACCGCATCCTTGGTTTTAAGCGCCACAAAGCCGGAATGGGTCAGGGCAGAATCGCGCAGGGAGCAATCCACTGCAAGCGTCATATCGGGAGTGATCAACTCCGGCCACTTTATCGCATACACTCCCTTATACAACTCTTCCGGGCCCGAACAGGGAAATGTTGCCAGCTGGACCAAAACCCTGCTGGCGGTGCGCAGCCACAGGTTGGCTCGGTATAGCCCGGCCCGGTTGGTACAAAATGAGACGCCACCCTTGCCCGGTTTTGCGCCGCCGATGCCGAGTGCGTCCAGTTCGGCTCCGGCCAGCTCTTCGGCCCCGCGCGGCACGGCGGCAAAGCAGGCCAGGAGCGGATCACTCCCGGATACTTTTTCGGCAGCAGTTGTTCCGTCAAAGACTCCTTCAGGTTTTACAGCGCGTGGCGCGACATCTGTGGATTTATGCTGAGAAGGGACCCTCTTGCCGGGGCGTAAAATGTGCGTCGGTTTATTCATTGCTTCTCTTCATCTCCTTTGCCCAGACCTGTTCCAGCAACCGATCTGTCTCTATTTCAGTGCCGCTGTTATCAATGACAACAGTGGCGAAGCGTTCTTTTTCAGCGAGCGGCATCTGGCTTGCAATAATCAGTTTCGCCTGCTCCCGGGAGATGCTGTCGCGCTGCATGAGTCGAGTCAGCTGCACTTCCGGACGTACCGTCACAACCCAGATGTCATCGACCCGATCGGTTGCACCCGCCTCAATCAGGAGCGGAGCCATATAAATCAGGCGCTGATGACCATTCGCCGCAGCGTGGGCAATCTGCTCCTCCGCCAGGCGACGTATCTCCGGATGGAGGATAGCTTCAAGTTGTTGCCGTTGTGCCGGATCGGGAAAAATAATGTCGCCAAGGCGTTTCCGGTTGAGCGTGCCGTCATGTGCCAGAATGTTGAGTCCAAACAGTGCGGCGATTCGCTCCAACGAGGGGCTCCCTGGCAGCACGGCAGCGCGTGCCAGTTGGTCAGCATCAATAACCGGAATGCCTCTCGCAGCAAAATAACGGGCAATAGTGCTTTTGCCGGTGGCAATTCCGCCGGTTAACCCGATGATTCTGATTGTACGCTGCATTGATTCCTGCACCATGCGACTCTCCAGGTTCGCCACCATACCAGAGCGATGGCCAAAATGACAGATTTTTACCTTGAGTTGATTGGCTGGATAGTGTAGTTTCCCTTGCTGTCAGTTTTTGTCTGTAAGTAATCATGGGCGGTTAGCTCAGCTGGATAGAGTACAGGCCTCCGAAGCCTGGGGTCGTGCGTTCGAATCGCATACCGCCCACCAATAAAACAAGCACTTACGGCATTATGTTGTAGGTGCTTTTTATTTGCAGCATGGAGTACGTCATGACTGAAGATGTATGCGATTGCAACCACGGATCGGCACGTGGGATAAATCTGAATTCCAGAGAGACTGATATGTCACACACCTCTTACGACATCATCATTGTAGGCACCGGACCAGCAGGTTTCGGTGCTGCATTTCACCTTACCGAACACTCTCCTTCGCTCTCCATCCTTATGATAGACCGTGAAAAGATATGCTCCGGTGGTCTCCTTAACGACTGCAAGCAGAACTACAGTTTCCCGATTGGTTTTGACACCGAGAACTGGAGCAAAGAAGAAGCCGAGCGGTTACTGCCGCTGGTGGAAAAGTGGCTGCAGCCGGTTATCAAAGAAAAACAGAATATTGAGATCTACCGTCGTCGGGCTGAACGGCTTGGCACAACTCTTCTTGACGTACGCCAGGCCCATGTCGGTACCGATCGCAGCCGGGTGCTGATACAGCGCCTTCGTGACGAACTCACGCGGCGCGGTGTCCAGTTCATGCTGGAGCGCGAGGTCACTGACGTATTTGATGATGCATCAGGCACCGGCATAGTAATTTCTGCTGGCGAAACAGTTCGAGGACGAAAAGTTCTGGTCGCACCGGGACGAAAAGGTTTCAGCTTTCTTCAGCGGGTGATGGAGCGGCTGGGGATTTCCTATATCGACAATGTCGTGGATGTTGGCATCCGTATTGAGACAAAGCGTGAGAACTACCCGATCGTAAATGACTACTATGACCCCAAATTTCATTTTCCAAACGGTGTGCGCACCTTCTGCACCAACTCAGGGCACGCCCGGGTAGTTCTGGAGCGTTATCAGGAATTCAATTTGATCAACGGCCATGCTCTTTCAGAACATCAACCGGGGAACAATCTCGTCAACTTTGCCCTGCTCAAAACCATCGGCCTGAAAGATCCGGTGCGGAGCGGCCAGCAGATGGCGGTGTTTCTTGCCCGGCTGGCCAATGAGATCGGCGGCGGCATGCCGCTCATGCAGCGGGTGGGAGATTTCCGCATGGGGAAACGTTCCAGTGGTGATACCTTTAATGAAGACCTCTACGACTTCCCGCCAAGCTGCCAGGTCACGGCCGGCGATCTTGGTCTGGCTGTACCGGCAAAGGTCATGCGGCATCTCTGGGAAGCACTGAAGAAGCTTGATACCATAGTTCCCGGAGTTCTTCACCCGAGCACCATCATGTATTATCCGGAGATAAAAATGTACGCCAATAAGCCCGCATTTCTTGATCATCATTTCAGGGTGAGTGCAAACATCTATATGGCTGGTGACGGCGCCGGCACATCGCGCGGCATCACCGGTGCCTGGGCAAGCGGTATCAGAGTGGTGGAGGGGATGCTGCAGGGGTGATGCTGACACTTCGGTTAACTGATTCGGCCGTTTGCTGGTTATGTGGCAAACGGCATGTTAACATTATACGCATTGCTGCAAGTATCAATAATTATTGGAAATAAAGCTAAATAATTCCTCCTGCCATCCGATAATAATTACAGCGTTTCAATCATCCAGTCGAATTAACTACACGGAGTGCCAATTCACTTGCAAACATGTCCTTTTCTGGCTGCTATACCTGACAATATGCAAACTTTTTAGCAAAAATAGCATAATTATGCTACGATATCAAGTGGTTACAGTAATTGGTTGGTTTCCCGTGCCGCCCACCAAATAAATAAAGCACTTACAGCATAAATGTTGTAGGTGCTTTATTATTTTTCTTGTTGTGTTACCTTATTCTTGTTTGATGCCAATCGCTAAATAATTGAGTCTGCCCCTGCCTCAACCTCATCTCTGACCGTTGTCAGCAACTCTGCACAGATTACTATCAACTCCTGTCTTAAATGTTCAGCCTCTGATGAAAGTGCAATATTGACTGATTCTGCAAAGTACTTGAATTTGGCTACAACATCCTCAAACTGCTCGATAGTACAATTCATGGCTCTGATCCTTTCTATTGTAGCATTATAAATAATGTGTTAACCCATTTGAGTGTAATTTCTGACAGGTGTATATATTGATTCAGTTCACTTCAGTCAACAGAAAAACAGCCCCTGATATTTAACAAGAACAGCCTTCTGTCCTTTTTATACCAACCCGCTTTCCATAAAACCGTTGCGTCCTACGGTTTTATCCATTGATACAATCTCCTTGCTTGAGACACAAAAACCCCTCGGACCGGTATGGTCAGAGGGGCATATGAGAGACGTATTTGAAGCGTTGATGGAATAATGAAATGGCTGACAACAGGACATCCAGCGAGATTCCGCCAGCTTAACGGCCCCTTTTACTTCACTATGTCCGGCGCAGCTTTACCGTTGCTGCAATATTCCTGATCTGGTTTCCAGATTGTCAGTTATTACTTTTGGTGACACACGTTACATTCGTTATAGGAGTTATAGCGGTACGGTGTTCCCCACTTTACAGTCGTCTGCTGGATGTGACACGAAACATTTGAGCAATTTTTTGTATCAGCATCATAGGTAGCGTTAGCCAGGCTGTAGGAGCCAGTGCCTTCTGATACGGGGTAAATATAAGGATTCTGCTTGTCGAAAGCCACATCATTGCTGCCGTTTACATGCTTGGAGAAATTGCTGATCGGCACCTCGCTGAGAACATTAACGCCGTTTCCGTCAACGGTATAGGTATTAAATTTCTTAACGGTATCATTGTGACAGTAGGTGCAGCTTACAGGTTCCCCATACATGTTCCAGGTATGCAGGCTTTGGTAGCCGTAGTCATCAATCCAGGAGTGGCTATCTCCAGCGCCAGCACTGTTAGCGGGATAGGAAGTTTGTGTCGGATTTCCGTGACATCCGGAACAACCGAGGACAGTAACGCCCCAAGTGACATCCTTGTATATTCTCGTGGTAACAGTCTTGGCTTCCCAGTTTACCTCGCCATCACCGATTGCAGCTGTCGTCGTCCAGTCATTAAAGCTGTGACAGTAGACATTGCTGCATGTTCCTTTGGTGTAGGGACGTCCTCTTTCGTCTGTAAATACTTCCGAACCGGGTACATATACGGCAGTTGAAGGGTTTTTGGCCTTGAGCGAACCTGCCGTTGCCAGCGGGTTATACAGTTCAATGTTAACAACGCCGTTGTTGTGGTTAGCTATGTCCATGGGATGGCAGTTGCCACAACCAAAAATGTAGCCACTGCTGTAGTTGGTAAATGCCTGGGTTATTCGAAGATCACCGTATTTAACGCCGACAGCGTTACTGGCGTAATGTTTCATGTGGGAAGCGGTGTTCGGAGGACTATCGTGGCAGCTACTGCAGCCGCCGCTTGCAGCTACCGTGTGGTGGTTATGACAGGTCATACATGTATCTGTGATTTCGACAGGATGTCCTTGCGGCGAATCAGAGTGGCAAGTGATGCAGACATTTACCATTATTGCTGTTGGAAGATAGGCATGTGATAAATTGTTATCAGGGTTATGACAGTTCTGACAGCTGATCTTTTCATAATGAGCCGAGGAAGTGAAGCTGCTAACGTCCGGTCCACCAGTGCCATTGTGACAGCTGAGGCATAGATTCGTGCGTACGTTTACCGGGTTGATGGTTGTAATGGTGATAGAGGCGGTTGGATCAGGAGATACTTCTGCGGCGGTAACGGTCAACGTTATTATGCAGGAGCCAAGAGTGGCCGGTGCATCGTATGTGGCCGTTTTGGCGTTCAATCCTGTTGGTGTAATCGTGCCGCAGGTGGCAGTCCAGCTATAGATCGTATCAGTTACATTGGATGAGCTTGAGGAAGCATCGATAAGTATTCCCGTTGTCCCTGTTGCCACGGTCATATTCGGAGTCGAGAGTGTGGCTTTAGCTGCCGGCTTCGGCGCAAATATGCCATAAATGGTGTGTGTTCCCGAGGTAAAAGTGTAGGTAGCTCCGGCGGTATCGCCGGTCATTGTGACATACGTGGGAAGAGCAGGGGTGCCGGTGAGAGGATATGCCACGTTATCGATTACCACGCCAGTGAGTTGTTTGCCAACAGATGGAGTTACTGTGATAGCTGCAGATGCCGAGTATGTTACGGAGGGGGTAATGTGGCCGTCGGCGACGTCGATGGTTGTTATGATGTATGCTTCAGATACTGCCGTGTAGGTAGCAACGATGTTATGGTTGAGCATGGTTCCCTTGTAAACGGTATAGGTGCCGGGAGTTGTACCTTTCTGGGCTCCGTCAACCTTTACTTTCACCGTATAACCGGGAACGGCGGCAACGTCAAAGTCAACTGAGGCGTAGGGGGTTCTTGTGACGTTGGTGAGAGTTTTGATGGCTCCACCCGGCGTGGTATAGTTGCCAAAGTTTGTCGGGCGGGCGGCGATCAGGTTTGTTTTGAAGCTTGCTGGCGACGTGGCTGCCGTTATAGCCCAGTAGTTGGTAGCACTGGCAAATGGTGGCAAAGACAGGAATACAAACAGAATAATTACGTAATTAAATATCTTTTTCATTTAATACTCCCAGTGCGTAACATAGAGTTTCGTATACAATAGATCACTGTGCAAACTACGTGCCGTATGGAAGTATACTGTAAATCTATATAGTTATGTTTTTAATTAAAATCGATGCACGCCATTTGACTCTAACAAAAACGTTAAACAACCATTTGATTTTCACAGGCCACTCCTCCACCTCCTGCCATTTATTCGACTTTTAGTGCCCACCAAATAAATACAGGCACTTGCAATGATACTTTGCAGGTGCCCGTTTGGGTTTCAGACTAAACGCTCAATTTTATGCGAACAGCGCGCTTGCTAACTGGGTTGAGCCTACCAGAGTCACATCATCAATAATAGTGCGCTGGGCGGTCAATTCAGTCTGGTTGCCAGGAAATGTTGCTCCATGGGGGTTTGTAAGCACAACGGAGAAGGTTTCGTTTTCCTCGATAATGCTGTCTGCGAGAGTTTGTACCCACACTTTGGCCCACCGATCGCCCACTGCGAGAGTAAGAGTGCCGAATGTGGCAATGTAGTCCTGCCCTGCGATAGCACTGCCGTCCCTGGTTGTAAAGTCAACAGTTGCAACCTGTGTCGCCTCTCCCGGAAGATATACCGAGAACCATACTCCCTGTCCCTCCTGAATCTGAAACGGGATAGTATCCCTGGTGGGTGGCGCGCTGGTGTTGGCTATCGGAGTTTGTAAAATGCCCGTGAGATTAACGGTGATGTCTGTAAACTCGATATTCTCTATATTTCTGAGAGTGTCGCTGCCTTCGGCACTCGACGTAACGGTGTAAGAATTATTTGGCGCAGCCTTGATGTTGTACAAGGTATGGTCTCCAGAATAAACATCTGTATCAGTACCAGCTCCGCCATCAAGATCATCGTTGCCTGCACCACCATTAAGGATGTCGTTTCCGGCTTCACTATTAATAATGTCATCACCTTCCAGGCCGCTTATGATGTTATCCAGCGAATTTCCAATAATATGATCGTTAGCTGTGGAGCCATTCGCATTCTCGTACTCGCCATAATACCACCGTAAGCTTGATGGGGCTGCTCCTTGACTCATGGCAATTTCATCTGTCATGCTCATTGAAACACCGACAAGTTGGGGTGCTCCTGTAATGACTGTACCCATATGGAGGTACGCACCTGACGAATAGTTTGTTACGTCGATAGTATCAATGCCACCAGTATCGAAATACGTTCTGAAGCTGCCGACACTCCCACTGCCACCTGGAGCAATGACATCATCATCGACTCCTGATGTGCCCATCCCTTCCCCGTATGCGGTCTGTAAAGCAATTACATCCAGGATCATCGGGGTCTGTGCAAAGGTGTTCCACCCCTCCGCAGGTACCTGATCGTCATAAGACATGATCGTAAAATATTCTTTGTCCATATCCTGTGAACTATTGATTTGAAACCCAAGCGCGTCAAATCCGACTGTCGTAGTTGCGGCGAAATCATCAGTTATTACAGAGATATCATTTATAATTGTACTATGAGGATGAGACAATCCCAGAGAATGCCCGATTTCGTGCATGAGCACATGGCCACCAAACGTATCCAGGTCGAGTGAATAATCGTTTCCCAATCCATGGGGGCCAAATCCATCTCTGTTGAGGACTACGTCGCCACTGCCACCCGTATAGCCGAATTCACTATCATTTCCCACTCCGGATATTCCGGAAAAATCAGCATCTGTGCGGTAAATGAAGCTGATGTTGATATCTGATGAGTTCCCGACAGTTTCCGGTGTGGAGCCTGAGTAGTCAGTTACAGATGAAAATTTCAGATTGATGAAATTGGAGAAAGTGCTCGCAATCAGATTGATGTTATCGAACTGAGTTTGAGTCCAATTGGTTCTTCCCGTGTTCAGGGATGTGTAAATATCACTTGAGAGGCTCCGATTGGCGAGATATTGCGAGTACGTAAAACTGTCAGAAACGGAGACTTTCACCTCGCCAGCCAATTTAAAATTTAGTGAATAAAAAACGTCAAAATTGAACAGAGCGCTGGAAATTATAGATGTGGGCGAGTACGTAATAACTGTAGCCATAAGTGAGCTCCCTGTCTGTCCGAGGCTAATAAAATTGATTAACTAACTGGAAAATAGTGCAAAAATATTTTTTCAGGATGCCATTTTTGTAAAAATCAGTCGAATCAGTTCGTACTCAGATTGATGGAGTATTTTGCACAATTTGAATACATTGGACCATTCAACAGAACCTGGTAAAGTTAAATCAGATATTGTACTAAAAGTGTGCTACATGCAAGAGCACTGCGTCGTTGCCAAACTGGCCAGCATCAAAGGAAGGCGGTCATCTCTTTAAAAGTTGCTGATCGTGATACACTCCTGCCGATTGACGCAGAGAAAGCGGTATGGAGTTAGTGGTGGAAAAATTACCATCTGGAATGAAGCGTTGACGGCTGCACGTGAAGAAACCGACAGTACGAATTTCAAAAAGAAATTGGAGCCTCTGTATGAAACAACTATCCCTTGTTAGTATTCTTGTGCTTGTGCTTGTCAGCACTGTATTTGGCTCGGATCTGCGCAAGGCGGGCCCAAAGGATAAATGTCCGGTATGCGGCATGTTCGTGGCAAAGTATCCGGATTTTGCCGCGCAGATCCACTTTCGGGACGGTTCGACGATTCACTTTGATGGTGCCAAAGACCTGTTCAAATACTACCTGAATCTGCCCCGTTTTGCCCCGGGCAGGAAACCGGCTGACGTTTCCGCCGTATTTGTAACCAGCTACTACGATCTGGCACCGATTGACGGTATATCGGCGTATTTTGTCGCAGGAAGCGATGTCTACGGCCCGATGGGACGGGAGTTGATACCTTTTGCCCGAGAAACCGAGGCGCGCGAATTCCTGAAAGATCACAAGGGGAAAGTCATTCTCCGTTTTCTCGACGTAACTTCGACACTCCTGAAGCCGCTTGACTGATGGCACAACGTCGCTCGACCATATATCTGGGAGTGACCGCAACGCTGGTTCTGCTTCTGGTCGGGATGTTCCTGTATGCCTCCAATGTAGTCAGGACATCCCGGCCGCTCTTCGCTCGCAAAACCGCACTGGTAAGGCAGTTGCAATTGACTGACCTCTGCCTTTTTACCGAAGCCAGCTATACCAGGCACGTGAGTATGACCGATATCTCCACTCCATTTCAGGACTCGCCCATGTCGCTGGAGCATTTTCCCACCGGCGCACTGGTCGAACCGCCATTTCATCTGGTGAGGAACCATGGCCAACGTGATTGAACACCATCGTCATATCATCGATTTCACCCTGTCGTCGCTCCTGAGGCGCAAGGGTAAAAATGGTGCCCTGCTCCTGGTATACGCCGTGATCGTTTTTATTCTGGCCTCGGTTCTTTTTTTCTCCCACGCACTCAGGCGCGAGGCGAATCTGGCGCTCAGTGAATCCCCTGAAATCATCGTGCAGCGCACCATGGCTGGCCGGTACCAGACTGTCCCCATCTTCTGGAGTGACAGGATTCGCACGATAAACGGGGTCATCTCGGTACGGCCCCGCTTATGGGGGTATCAGTATGACAGCGTCTTCCAGGCAAATTATACTCTGACAGTACCTGCGGAACATCCACCTGAACCGGGCAGTATTGATATCGGCAGCGGCATTTCCCGGATGAGGGGCGCCTATCCGGGTGACATCATCTCTTTTGCCGGGCACGACGGTCTTCCCCGCAGTTTTACCATCAGAAATGTTATTGACCACGAATCGGAACTGCTTACCAGCGATCTGATACTGCTTTCTGATAAGGATTACCGGGACTTTTCCGGCATACCGGCAGACCAGGCCACCGATTTGACCCTGCGGGTGCGCAATCCAAGGGAGTACTCCACCATTGCCGAGAAAATCACCCGCATGTTTCCCGAAGCCCGTCCCATACTGCGTACGGAGATTTTACGCACGTATGACGCGCTCTTCGGTTGGCGTTCCGGATTGATCATCGTCATCTTCAGCGCTGCAATATTTGCTTTTGCCGTCTTTGCCTGGGACAAGGCTACCGGCCTTTCTGCTGAAGAACGGAGGGAAATCGGTATTCTCAAGGCGGTCGGTTGGGAAACTTCAGACATCCTGCTGATGAAGTTCTGGGAGGGGATTGTCCTCTCCCTGACGGCTTTTCTGGTTGGCACCATCCTGGCGTATGCCCATGTATTTTACACTTCGGTGGCCCTGTTCGCGCCGGTACTCAAAGGGTGGTCGACTCTCTATCCCGTCTTCCGCCTGACCCCCTTTATTGACCTCGGCCAGGTGGCGACGCTCTTTTTTCTAACGGTCGTTCCTTACACAGTCACCACTATCATCCCCTCATGGCGAGCGGCAACTATCGACCCCGATGCGGTCATGCGCTGAGGAGCGCTTTATGATATCAGTACGCGATGTCAGCAAGATATTCAACGCCGGACACCCCAACGAATTCACTGCACTGCACAGAGTTTCTCTTAATCTGCCGTTGCACGAAACGACTGTCCTCAAGGGTCCGAGCGGGTCCGGCAAAACTACTCTGCTCGGTCTTATCGGGTGCATGGCTCGCCCGACAACCGGTCGAATCTTTGTCAATGAACTGGAGATTACCAGTCTGCCAGAGCGTTTTCTGACCGAAATTCGCCGCTCCACCTTTGGGTTCATCTTCCAGCAGGTTAACCTGATCAAGGGTATTTCGGCTCTGGAGAATGTCATGATTCCGGCCTACCCCACCGGGGAAAAACATTCGCTGCTGCGCGCGCGAGCAATGGAAAAACTGGGAATGTTCAATCTCGATATGCGTGCCGCGGCCCGAATCGAGTGCCTGTCCGGTGGTGAGGCCCAGCGGGTGGCCATTGCCCGGGCGTTGATCAATAACCCCGCCATCATTATTGCCGATGAACCGACCGCCCATCTGGACAGTACGCTGTCTCGCGAATTCATGGGAATTATAAAGGAGCTGAAGAGCGAGGGCGTTACCATTATCCTGGCCAGCCATGATCCGATTGTCTACGATTCCGACGTGGCGGACCGGGTGGTGGAGATGCGCGACGGCAAGGTAATCAAAGGCGGGAAACGTCCATGATCCTCAATCCTGGAATCCTGGCGCTTTTTATTACATCCCTGCTGATCAGCCTTATGACAATCTACGCTGCATGCCACGGAATTCAGATTCTGCGCCGTTGGGACATCGCCAGCGGCAGCGAACTGCAACTGATCCTGGAGCGCCGCACGTATCTGATCTCCACCATCGTCACCTATTTCCTCGCGTTTCAACTGGTCTCGCTGTTTCTGTTTATCCAGACGGCCGACAGCATCTGTCATCTGTTTGTGGGGGCCATGTGCGCCGTGGGAACCCTGACCGTCAACAGCTTCGGCTATCCGACCCTGCTGCTCAAGGTACTTACCTTTATCATAGCGGGCCTGTGGCTGATTCTCAATTACGCAGACAACCGAGGGTATGATTACCCGCTTATTCGAGCCAAATACCTGCTGCTGTTGATATTAGCCCCTTTCGTCCTGGCTGAAACAGTTGTGCAGTGTTTTTACTTTTTCGGGCTCACGCCGGACATCATAACTTCCTGCTGCGGCACTCTCTACAGTCAAAGTGCACGGGGAATTGCTTCAGAAATTCTGGCTCTGCCGGTCATACCAGCCAAGATACTTTTCTCGGTGAGTATGCTGGCAACGTGTGCTGCAGGCATGCGTCTCTTCCTGAACGGAAAAGGCGTCTACCGTCTTGCCGCATTGAGTGGAATCACGTTTGTAGTCTCGATTATCTCAATGATCTCTTTCATTTCCCTGTATATCTATGAAATGCCATCCCATCACTGCCCGTTTTGTATTGTGCAGAAAGAGTATGGATATGTAGGTTATCCCCTCTACCTTTTGCTGCTTTCGGGTACAGTTCTCGGGCTCGGTGTCGGGCTGCTGCAACCGTTCCGGAATAAGAAAAGCCTTGAACATATCATCCCTGCCATTCAACAAAAGTGTGCTGGTGCAGCGGTTGTTGCATTCGTTCTTTTTACGTCGATTGTCAGCTGGCAGATTCTGGTTTCCAGTCTGAAGATGCTCTGACGGGTCATTTTTCTCCGGTGAAACGGAAGCTGTTCACTCCGGTTAACGGTGCACGAGTGCTTTTGTGCCGGATTGCCCCGCCGGAAAACATGAGGGCGCTGAAGGTGCCGTAGTGCGTGATTTTGGGTGCGTAGTTAGCTGCGGCTGCTTCTGAGAGCGGTTGGAAAAGGGCGGCAACGCGGCCGGATGATCCCGGAAACGGCAGCGTCAAAAACAGCAGCCCGTCCGGTGCTTCAGCCGTCGCGCCGTTTACGGAAAACCGGGGGTCATCAATACTGATCCCGGCGGGAAGCTGCGGCAGTAGCGATTTTTGCTGTGGAGTTCCGCACAATAATACATCGTGGTCCTGATTCTGCACAGAGGCATATTCCTCCTCCGATAGAAGCGGGGCATTCCTCTGCCCCAGAGATTCCAGCAGTTGCCTGAGCGTATCCACCGTGGCCCTGCACTCTTTTGTTGCAACAGCGACAAGCCGCTGTGAACCTTTGATGCTGTTGACCGTAGCAGGTGTCTCGCCCGGGTCGAGAGCCCGAAACAGTTCCGCATCGGGATCAAGGAGCAGTCGCTGCGGTTCGGCAGAAGTGATGATGCTGAATGGCGTCTGTTCCCGAGAAATCGGCAGCGATTCCTGCAGGGCTGCTCCATCAGTCTCAAGTCGGAGCGGTACGCGCAATTTATACAACGGATGTGTTTGTACGATTGTGCCGGAGACCGCCCACCCTTTTTCCGTGCGCTGACGGGAGACCTGTGAGAGAGCGGGATGCGCGCCTCCCGGGCGCTTCAGCCACTGTGTTATGAACGGGGAAAGATCCCTGCCGGAGTTGCGGGAAAAAGCGCGCTCAAAATCACTCCAGGCCGCGCTTTGATAGCGTTGCGCGCGGAACACATCCTGCAGCGCGCCAAAAAACGCACGATCACCGATTTCGGTGCGAATCATGTGAAAAACCATGGCACTCTTGCCATAGCCAATAGCACGCGAAGGGGGATCAACGCGGCTGGTAAAGCGGGACAGCGGAAAATCGCTGCCGGGTGACACGAGTGTGGCATAATCGGAGAGCAGCTGCAGCCGGTAGTGCCGGGCCTCATCAGTGGAGTGCCGCTCTTTCAGCAGATAGTCGGCCAGATAGGTAACCAGCCCCTCTGCCCAATTTCCCTCATTCTGGTCAACCTGAACGGCATTTCCCCACCAGGAATGGGCAATCTCGTGGGGGAGGCTGGTGTCGATGATAAACGGGAGCCGGATGATGGAACTGCCGAGCAAGGTAAACGAGGGTAACGCATACCCGGTCGGGAAAATATTCTCCACTACGGCGAATTTTTCAAAAGGGTACGGCCCGAACAGGCCCTTGTAAATGTTCAGGTAGCGTGCTGCCGCTACCAGGTAGCGGTCTGCCAGCGCCGCATTTTGCGGGTAGAAATAGGTATAGATCGGCACATCGTCGCTTCGGCTCTCCTTTATCAGGTACGGTCCGGCACAGAGGGTGAGGTTACCGACCGGGTTACTCTCCTCCCAGACGGAGCGTGACATTTTCCCTTTCGTCTGCCTCGATACCCGCCGTCCCGCAGTCACCGCTTCAATGCCAGCCGGAGCGGTAATAGTGATGGTTCTTTGGTGTGGTGATGCTGCCGGTGCCGGATACCAACCGGCTTCTGCGGTGAGAAAAGTGCCTTGAGCAGTAATTGTGCCAGTGACCCCATAGGTCGGGTCTTCGCTGCTGCCGGGGCGTTGCGGCAGCGGATCGCTAAAGTGTGCATTGTAGCGGATCGTCACCGTCACGGCAGCATCTTCAGACAACTGCGGAACAGTCAGGGAGAGGATGCCGTCGGTAAATGAAAACTGGCACTGCACCCCGGCAGTTGTGACAGCAGTAATGGTCGCTGCAGTAGAGAGCTTCAAAACCGCTCTGTGCGTACCGGCGCTATATGTGATGCTGCTCACGCCGGTCAGGAGATGCTCGGCCGGCAGCAGCGTGACCGCAATTTCCTGATTTACGATGACAGAATGGTCTTGGTCTTGGCCAGAAGGGAGAGCATCCGACCGGCAGGCAAATGCGAAAAAAAGTATGACGGTCAGTATCAGTTTATTCATTCAGCGCCCCCTGTTCCGTAGCTTCCATGTATCCTATAATCAGTAGTTCAATAACACGAGGAGACGTAAAATACTGATAAATCAAAGGCTTAAACATAAGACAGAAAACTTTTGGGTGAACCCTGAAAATTGATATTTTCCTGTAACTCTTCGGTTTAACTCAGTGTTCTCCATCTCTCCGTGTTTCAAGTGCTATTGTAGGTTTATTTCATTCTGTGCTAAGGTACCACACGAATGGTATCGTAAGTGGCAACATCAGCGTCATCAATAATCACTCCGGCTGTCTATTGATTGTTCTGAAAGGCTTCAGGCTGTCATGCAGAGACGCAGAGACGCAGAGAAAATCTGATAATCAGTGGTAAAACAAAAAAACTATTTGGTACACAATACATTTTAAGGGCTTTCTCTGCGAAACTCTGCGGCTCTGCGTGAAATTGTTTTTTTGAATTATGCCGGAAACTCCATGCAAGAAGGTCAAAGATGATTAAAACAACATATTTACTCATCCTTCTTTTATGTTACGCTTCGCTGCCGGCGTTTGCCGGTACCGACGGTGCGATCATCCGCCTGAGCGACCGGCAGGCGGTTACATTTCCGCAGATGATCGCCGGGTTGCAGGGGGCGGAGGTTGTTTTTGTCGGTGAAACGCACGACGACAAGAGGCATCACGATACCCAGCTCGGCATTATTCGCACCCTTCAGATGAACGTGATTCCTCAGGCAATCGGGCTGGAAATGTTCCAGTCTGACAGTCAGAAACAGCTTGATGACTGGGTTGAAGGGAATATGTCAGAGCAGCGTTTCGTAGAAATCTACCGGAAGAATTGGTCGTATGACTGGTCATTGTACCGGGATATTTTTATCTATGCCCGGGATAACCGCATTCCGCTGATTGCCCTCAACATCCCGAAGGCGATCATCCTTAAAGTCGCCAGACAGGGGTATGCCTCATTAACTCCAGCTGAGCTGAAACATATTCCTCCGGGAGTCAGCTGCGACCTCAACAATCCCCAGACCGATTTTCTCAGGAAAACCTTTCAGGAGGTGTTCAAACATGAGGCAAACGGGAGGCTGTTCGGCAATTTTTGCGAAGCACAGGCGGTGCGTAACAGTGGCATGGCCCAGCGCATAACCACTGGGCTGAAACAGAATCCCGGCAGAACAATGGTTGTTCTGGCCGGAACCTGGCACGCGGTTAAACATGGCGTCCCTGATAGTCTTGAAGGTATCGGTAACCACAGTTATATGGTTGTTATTCAGGAAATTACCGAGCTGGGGAGGGAAAATGCGACAGCAGCGCTGGCGGATTACTTGATTGAAAGGTAGGTGTTAATGAAAAAAATGATGAGAGATGAGAGATGAGAGATAAAAATTACAAAGTCATTGCTTCGAGGTGCGTACTGTGCTATTTCGGGCTGCAGGTTCAAACGTAAAAAACAGGGGGAGATAAGATGATAAAACGATTTATTTCTGGTTTATTGTTAGTGGCAACGGCTGCGCTGTTCGGGTGTGGTGGCGGTGGAGGTGGAGGTGGTGATGGTACAACTTCTACAACCACATCTACATCTACAACTACAACTACAACCGCATCTACAACCACAACTACTCTACCTTCAAATTTAGCCACTCCCATAACCATTGCCGGTGGTACTCAAGGTTATACTGACGGCACCGGCACTGCTGCGCAATTCAAGTATGCCAACTCCGTTACCACGGACGGGACTGATCTCTACGTGGCAAATGGCAGAACCATGCGCAAAGTAACAACAGCAGGTGTTGTTACCACCATTGCCGGATCAGGCGACGTTTCAGGTTCTGCAGATGGTACCGGAAGTGCGGCATTATTCCAGTCGATTACCGGAGTAGTCGCTTACGACGGCAATCTTTACGTAACAGATGGGTTGGGTAATACCGTACGTAAAATAGTAATATCGACGGGGGTAGTCACCACCATTGCCGGGTCGGCAGGTGTTTCCGGTTCAGATGACGGAGTAGGCATTGCTGCTCGATTTAACCAGCCGATGGGCATCACTACCGACGGGACTAGTCTTTACATTGCCGACTACGGCAACGGTTCCATTCGCAAAATGGATATTTCAAGTGGCACCGTAACAACAGTTGCAACAATACAGTTTCCCAAAGGTATAACAACAGCAATTGGTGGTGGTTCTCTCTATGTGACAGACGGGATCAATGTTGTCATTTACAAGATTATAAGCGGAACACTAACGCAGTGGGACACCTCTGTCATTGCAGGCGGGGTCTCAGGTTCTGCGGACGGTGTCGGTACCGCTGCGAGCTTCAAGAGTCCGTACGGAATTGTTGAAGACGGCGGCTATCTTTATGTAGCTGATACCACCAACTACGCCGTGCGAAAAATCAATATTGCTACTAATGAGGTGACAACGATTTCTGTTTTGGACAGCGGAGTTGGCCCGACAGGAATTACAAAAATCGGGAACATCATCTACACAAGCAATACTGATAATACGATAAAGAAGATTCAATAAACGGTTGAAGGTTGAAGGTTGAAGGAAAAAAGCCCCGGAGCTTGCCGGGGCTTTTTTGTGGGTTTTAGTCAGCATTGTCCGGTTTGGTCTTTGCATTTAGCCTCCCCTCCCTTGACGGGAGGGGATTGAGGGGTGGGTGAAGCTGCAATGGAGTACCTTCGTGGCAATTTCCCCCACCCCCTGACCCCCTCCCGCAAGGGGAGGGGGGATTTTTAAGGCAGTTGCATAAACCAAACCGGACAACACGGGGTTTTAGTCACTTCCCCTTCAAGGGGAAGGTTAGGATGGGGATAGGGTTAGTTCTGTCAACTTGCTGAAATCATAAAACTATCCCAACCCCTCCCCGACCCTCCCCTTGAAAGGGAGGGGGAGCCGAATTTAAGATTTCTGTAAGAGGCTCTAAAGACTCATTGTTGCAGTTCTGTTTTTCAGCTACCCAGCCGGAACAGAAACGATGGCGCTTTAATCCTGAGTGGTGCCCGGAACACTCCCGATTCATAAGTTGGAGGCAACGACGGCAAAGGGGAGGCGCCCCTGATGCTGTCTGCTATCAGTTCATCGGCTTCGCGAGAACCGGTTCCCTGCAACATCTGTATCGACACAATCGTACCATCCCGCGCGACCGCAATATCGAAAATTCCATCATGGCGCAGCGGCTCTTTGAGCAGTCCGGCCTTGTCCCACCATTCCCGGTTGATCTTCTCCACCAAGTCGAAATAATAGCTTCGAATATCGTCCCGCAATGTTCTGCCATCAGCCAGACTGCTGAAATAGCCATGTGTCATGCCGAGGCCGAGAGGCGTCGAAATAAGCCCTCCCTCCGCTACGGAGCTGTCTGGGGAGGGTGGCTGCTGTTCAGCAGTCAGTTCCGGCAGCGTTTTTTCGGGCTCAACACGTGGTTCAGACGGCGGTGTTGTTATTTCAGGCGGTGCGGCAGGAGGCTGTGTGACGACCGGTTTAACCGGCGCGCTCAGCGAAGGTGAGAGAGAAATGTCCTGAATAATAAGGTTGGCGCTCTGTTTACCCATCGTGCTGAAACCGCTGCTGATGATAACGACCAGCGCTGCCCCGATGTGCAGAACGAGGGAAAGCGCTAGCGCCCACTGCATCCAGTTTTTTCTGGAATCCGGGATGGTGCCAGGAACAGCGGATGTTGTAGGGGGGGATGGGAACATGATGAGGTTGACGGTTGCAAAAAATGGATGAGAGATGAGTAAAAAACTGATGAGGGATGAGTTAGAATCGATGAGAGATGAGTAAAAAACTGATGAGGGATGAGGGCGGTTTTCTCATCTCTCATCTCTCATCAGCCTTTACTCATCCCTCATCTCTCATCCGTTGCTTATCAGTTAGCCTTCTTTTTCTTAAGC
>JAQTQX010000041.1 GCA_028712075.1 Desulfuromonadaceae bacterium | reverse complement strand
CGAAATGTTTTACAACAGCAGGAGACGGCATTCATATTTGGGGAATGTCAGCCCCAGAGAATATGAGGATTCATATCATCTGAGAAAAGTGGCTTAGCGAAGTGTCCATTATTACTTGACCAGGTCAATCTAAAAGCTGCTTACACAAGAACGGCGCGGATTTATCCGCGCCGTTCTTGTACATATATTACGTATTGTACGGTTACTCTTGAGTATCCGAAACTGGTGCAGCAACAGCAGTTGCAACAGAAACAGATTGGGTTGCCAGTTTGGTAGATAATGGTGAGACTACTTTAGCCTTAGCTGGTTTAAGTTCTTCTTCAACAAGCTCAATTAAAGAAAGCGGAGCTGCGTCACCCTGACGGACACCCAATTTAATAATTCTCGTGTACCCACCGGGACGCTCTTTATAACGAGGAGCGATAGTTGAGAAAAGCTTCGACACAACTGATTTTTCACGAATAACAGAAGCAGCTAAGCGCATCGAATGAAGATCACCACGCTTACCAAGTGTAATCATACGCTCGGCAACAACACGTATTTCTTTCGCTTTAGCATCTGTTGTCGTAATTTTACCGTGATCAAGTAGTGACGTAACCATGTTACGAAACATTGCAACCCGGTGGCTTGTCTTTCTGCCTAGTCTTCTTCCAGCTTTACCGTGACGCATATATAAACTTCCTTTCTACAAAGACAAATAAATTAGTTACTCTTCTTCTTTCTGCTCACCACGTAGCTGCAACATAAGTTCCGGATCAGGAAAACCGTCAATTCTCATACCAAAAGTCAGACCCATATCCGAAAGTATATCTTTTATTTCATTGAGAGACTTGCGGCCAAAATTCTGAGTTTTAAGCATTTCAGACTCAGATTTGGTAACCAGTTCACCAATTAGCTTAATACCGGCATTTTTGAGACAATTGGCAGACCGTACTGACAGTTCAAGCTCTTCAACAGTACGATAAAGGTTCTCGTTAACTTTATCTTTATCATCTAACGATTCTTCATCTATTTCAGGCTCAAATTCCTCATCGAAATTAATAAAAATAGTAAGCTGTTCTTTAAGTATCTTCGCTGAGTATGCAACGGCATCCTCCGGTTTGACACTGCCATCCGTCCACACTTCGAGGATAAGCTTATCATAATCCGTCATCTGTCCAACACGCGCATTAGTTACTGAAAAATTAACCTTTTTAATGGGAGTAAAAATTGCGTCAATTGGAATTGTTCCAACCGGGGCTTTTTCATCACGATTTCTATCGGCAGAAACGTAACCTTTGCCCATCTTTACATTCATTTCTACTTCTAGATTGGCATCTTTACCACACGTAGCAATATAGTGGTCAGGGTTCATTACCTCAACATTATGACCAGAAACAATATCTCCAGCGGTAAGAATGCCAACACCTTTGTGCTTAAAATGTAATGACACCTGATCGGTGGAATGTAATTTAAGCCTTACACCTTTTAAATTAAGAATAATGTCCGTAACATCTTCGGTAACACCTTGAATCGCTGAGAACTCATGCAGTACACCTTTAATACGCAGTGACGTAATCGCGGCACCTTGAAGGGATGAAAGCAGGACTCTTCTGAGTGAGTTACCTAAAGTAGTTCCAAAACCACGTTCAAATGGTTCGGCATAAAACTTGCCATACGTTGCAGAAAGAGAATCTTTTTCTACCTGGAGCTGTTTAGGTTTGATAAGATCTCGCCAATTTTTATACATTACTACCTCCTCCGGAAAAAGAACTCCGGTTGTCGTAAGATACTAGATACTACAACTTCCAGGTCTACTTGGAGTAGAGCTCAACAATGAGCTGCTCCTGGATAGGTGTGGTGATGTCCTCTCGTGTAGGAACACCCTTAAGTGTACCTTTGAAGGAATCGCGATCTAGTTCTAACCACTGTGGAATTCCGCGGCGTACTACAGCATCCAGAGAATCATTTACCGCAACAACTTTACGACTTTTCTCTCGTAATTCAATAACATCACCGGCTTTAAGCTGGACAGATGGAATATCTACTTTTCTGTTATTAACAGTAAAGTGGCCATGCCTGACAAGCTGGCGCGATTCAGCACGTGATGTTGCAAAACCAAGGCGATATACAACATTATCAAAGCGGCGCTCGAGTAGAGAAAGAAGATTCTCGCCTGTAACACCCTTCATCCGATCTGCCAATTGGAAATAACTGCGAAACTGTTTTTCGAGAATACAGTAGATACGACGCACCTTCTGTTTTTCACGCAACTGAGTTCCATATGCAGATACTTTGGATCTACCCTGACCATGCTGACCAGGCGCATAATTACGACGTTTGATCGCACACTTATCTGTATAGCAACGATCACCCTTTAAAAATAATTCTGTGTTTTCTCTTCTGCACAATCGGCATGAAGGTCCTGTATATCGAGCCAATGAAAACCCCCTTGAAAGTTGTTACGGTATAGTATTAGACTCTTCTTCTCTTAGGCGGACGACATCCATTGTGAGGAATAGGAGTAACATCCTTAATAAAACTTATATTAAAACCGGCAGCCTGAAGCGCACGGAGAGCAGATTCACGCCCTGAGCCAGGTCCTTTGACATAAACCTCAACGGTCCGCATGCCATGTTCCTGGGCCTTTTTAGCACAATCTTCTGCAGCTATCTGTGCAGCAAACGGTGTACTTTTACGAGAGCCCTTAAAACCTTTGGCACCCGCAGTGGACCAAGCAAGGACATTGCCAACCGGATCTGTTATTGTAATAATGGTATTGTTAAAGGTTGCCTGAATATGTGCAACACCATTAGAAATATTTTTTCTCTCTTTTTTCTTACGAACTACTTTTTTTGACGGACTAGCCATTCGTATTCTCCAGAACTATTTAATTATTTCTTCTTACCAGCAACGGTACGTGCAGGGCCTTTACGTGTACGAGCATTTGTCTTGGTACGTTGTCCATTACACGGAAGACCTTTACGGTGGCGAAGTCCTCTGTAACAACCAAGATCCATAAGCCTCTTTATGCTCATGGATATTTCACGACGTAAATCACCCTCAACCTTGCAATTACGATCAATCTCTTCACGAAGTTTCGCAACTTCTGCTTCTGTAAGCTTATCAGTACGCGTATCGGGATTTATCTGAGTAGCAGCAAGAATACTTTCTGCTGATGAATTGCCGATACCATAAATGTACGTTAATGCGATAACAATTCGCTTGTTTTTTGGTAAATCAATACCTGAAATACGTGCCAATGGAAATACCCCCTTTAATAGCTCATCCCTGACGTTGAGAATGTTTCGGGATGTCGCAGATAACACGTACAACACCCTTACGTTTTACAATTTTACATTTATCACAAATCTTTTTTACTGAAGCACGAACTTTCATAATAATCCCCTTACGGATGGTTGAATCATATCCGTGATAGTATTTCAGGCCCGTTCTCAGTAACAGCAACAGTGTGCTCGAAATGTGCTGACAAACCACCATCACATGTCACTACGGTCCAATTATCACTTAACACTTTAACATCATGAGCTTTTTCGTTTACCATCGGCTCAATCGCCAACACCATGCCTACTTTGAGCTTGACGCCTTTACCAGGCGATCCGTAATTAGGTATCTGTGGGTCTTCGTGAAGATTTTTGCCAATACCGTGACCAACAAAATCTCTTACTACAGAATAGCCCTTACCCTCTACGAACTGCTGAACTGCCGAAGAAACATCACCTAGCCTGTTACCGGGCAAAGCCATACCAATTGCTGCATACAAAGACGCTTCGGTTGCAGAAATTAACAACTTTGCGCTGTCAGATACTTCACCGACAGGAACTGTAACGGCAGCGTCACCATAAAAATCATCACATATTACGCCAAAATCAAGACTTAATATATCACCTGAAACGAGAGGATTCTTGTTTGGCAAGCCATGTACGACCTGATTATTTGGCGAACAACATAAAGACCCGGGATAATTGTGATAACCCTTGAAAGCACATTTAACGTTACGTTTAGACGCTTCAGCTGAAGCAAACCTATTAAGGTCGTATGTAGTTACACCAGGTACTACCAGTAAACGTAAGCTCTCAAGTATTTCAGCAACTATACGGCTAGAAGTCTTCATCTTCTCAATCTCTCGATGAGACTTAAGAATGATCACTAATGCCGCCCCTATCGATTATGGCTGATATTTCGGCCTGAATATCACTTATTAAGTTACTACCACAAATACTGTGATAAATTCCTAAATCTTTAAAATATAATTTAAGAGCAGAAGTCTGCTCATCATAAATTCTTAGACGACTAACAACTGTTGACTCCGAGTCATCATCACGCTGAACAAGAGGAGCATTACATACATCACAAAAACCGTCACGATTTGATTTATCAAAAATGATGTGATAGCCCTTACCACAGGAAGAACATGCCCTTCTACCGGATAATCTATTGATCAGTACATCGTTTGCGACCTCAAGGGAAATCACAATATCTATATTTTTCCTAACACTTTCAAGAAGAACTCTTAATGCATCAGCTTGATGGATCGTACGGGGAAAACCGTCTAAAATAAAACCGTTATCACAATCAACTTGTGAAATACGCTCACTTACCAGACCTAGAACTATCTCGTCAGATACAAGTCCACCTGAGTCCATGACTGACTTTGCAATAACTCCAAGCGGCGTCTTAGCCTTAACAGCAGCCCTTAACATATCCCCAGTTGAAATCTGTGGTATCCCATATTTTTCAACAATGAACTGAGCCTGAGTTCCTTTACCAGAACCAGGAGGGCCAAACAAAACGATAATCACGTCTACCGTCTCCCTTTTATACGAACACCTTTCAGAAAACCTTCATAGTTTCGAGTAATCAAATGAGATTCAATCTGCGAGACCGTATCCATGCCAACACCAACTGCTATCAACAGAGCGGTACCGCCAAAATAAAATGGCAGATTAAACTTGCCAATCAGAATTGACGGCAATACGCATACTAACGATATATATATAGCCCCGGCAAAAGTGAGCCGCGTGAGAACTGTATCTATAAAGTCTGACGTCTCTTTGCCGGGACGTATACCAGGAATATAGCCACCCTGTCTTTTAATATTCTCCGCAACATCAATAGGGTTAAACGTTACAGCCGTGTAGAAGTAGCAGAAGAACACGATAAATGCAACGAAAAAGATGTTGTATATAAGATTGCCTGGCGATAAACTTTTTGCAGCATTTTGTACCCATGGAACATTTATAAAATTAGCAATTGTAGCTGGAAACATAATAATTGACGATGCAAATATCGGCGGGATAACGCCAGCCATGTTAATTTTAAGGGGTAAATGTGATGTCTGTGCGTTAAATGTTTTTAGACCGACAACCCTCTTTGCATAGTGAATTGACAGTCTGCGTTGACCACGTTCAACAAACACGATTGCTGCAACGACGGCGAACATAACGGCTATTATAAAAATTATTACAAAAAGAGAAATTTGACCGGCATTCAGAAGTTTAATCGTATTACCAATTGCAGATGGCATTCTGACTACGATACCGGCGAAAATAATCAAGGAAATGCCGTTTCCGATGCCTTTTTCCGACATCTGCTCGCCTAACCACATGATAAACGCGGTCCCGGCTGTTAATGTAATTACAGTCATAATCCTGAATCCCCAACCTGGGGCGGGAACGACCAACTCACCTGCAGGGCCACGCATACTTTCGAGTCCTACAGCTATACCAAGTCCCTGCACAACACTTAAGACAACTGTACCGTAACGAGTGTACTGAATTATTTTTTTACGGCCAGCATCTCCCTCTTTTGACAATTTTTCAATAGCAGGAACTACAACTGTTAAAAGCTGAAAAATAATTGAAGATGAAATATACGGCATAATTCCGAGTGCAAAAACAGTGAGCCGTTCCAAAGCCCCACCGGAAAACATATCAAACATACCTAACAAGGTTCCCTGAGATTGTTTAAAAAAATGGGCTAAAGCAATTCTATCAATACCCGGAGTTGGTATATGACAGCCAACCCGATATACTGCAAGCATTCCTAAGGAAAAGAGCACTCGCTTTTTCAATTCAGGAATCTTGAATATATTCTGGAAAGCTTCAAACATATTATGCAATCTCCTCAACACTGCCACCAGCAGCAATAATCTTATCCTTGGCAGACTGGCTGAATTTATGTGCTGAAATTTTAAATGGTTTAGTTATTTCACCATTTCCTAGCACTTTAACTGCAAAACGATCAGACTTTATGAGGCCCATTGAGACCATCGACAGAACATCAATGACAGCACCAGACTCAAAAAGGTCAAGCTGAGAAATATTAACTAACGAGTATTGGATACGATCAAGTGGAGCAAAGCCACGCTTGGGCAAACGTCTCTGAAGCGGCATCTGGCCACCTTCAAAACCGGCTTTAATGCTGCCGCCAGAACGAGCTTTCTGTCCTTTATGACCTTTAGTAGCAGTTTTACCGTGCCCAGAACCGGTTCCGCGTCCGATGCGTTTTCTATTTTTTGTTGACCCGATAGAAGGTCTTAGATTGTTAAGTTCCATGAAAGTCAACCCCTTTAGCTATTCAACGGTCAATAAATGACCAATTTTATTGATCATACCCCTGATTTGTGGACTGTCTTGGCGTTCGACAGTCTGGTTTAATTTGGAAAGACCGAGCCCGGCCACTACAGCGCGATGTTTTTTGGGAGTACAAATTGTACTCTTGGTTAGCGTGATCTTAAGCATGCTGCTCATAATTTGTTTCTCCGCATCTAAAATTTATTCAGTGATGCCGCGCCGGGCTGCAATCTCTTCAGGGGTTTTAAGAAGTTTGAGACCAGCAAAAGCAGCCTTGATTACATTATGTGGGTTATTGGATCCTAAACACTTTGACAATATGTTGTTAATCCCGGCTGCCTCGAATATCGCACGAGCAGCACCACCAGCAATAACACCTGTACCAGCCGATGCTGGCTTCATAAGCAGCTTACCTGCACCAAATTTACCCTCTATTTCAAAAGGGATACTTTGATGAGCATTCACAGGTACCTTAATCAGGTTCTTTTTAGCCTGTTCAACACCTTTTCTGATTGCTTCAGGAACCTCATTTGCTTTACCAAGACCATAGCCGACATGACCATTACCATCACCGACAACAATCAAGGCAGAAAAGCTAAAACGGCGTCCACCTTTAACAACTTTTGCAACACGGCTGATATGCACAACCCTGTCATTTAAATTCAATTCTGCTGGATTGATTCTACTCAAAGAAAACCTCCCGTACGCTTAAAATACCAACCCGGCTTCGCGGGCTGAATCAGCAAGCGCTTTAATCCTTCCGTGATAGAGAAAGCCATTGCGATCAAAAACAACACTAGATATGCCTTTATCAAGTGCAAGTTTAGCAACTTCCTTGCCTACTAATGTTGCCGCGGTGATATTACCGGTATTCGAAAGTGCTTGAGCGGACTCAGATAACGTTGAAGCAGCAACAAGCGTAGTCCCGTTGGTGTCATCAATAAGCTGTGCATAAATATGACGGGCACTCTTGAAAACATTGAGGCGCGGGCGCTCAGTTGTACCGCGTACTTTTTTCCGGACCCGTACTTGTCGTTTAAGTCTTGTTATTGTCTTAATAGCTGTCTTAGCCACAAAAATCTCCTTATAAAGACTATTTCTTGCCAGTTTTACCGGCTTTTCTCAGTATAGTCTCGTCAGCATATTTAATCCCTTTACCCTTGTAAGGCTCAGGGCCACGGAATGATCTGATTTTCGCTGCAGTCTGGCCGACAAGCTCCTTATCAAACCCCTTAACAGCCACCTTTGTCATTTTTTCAACATCAATGGTTATACCGTCAGGAATGACAAAATTGATTGGATGAGAATAGCCAAGAGCAAGAACTAGCTCTTTACCCTTAACTTCAGCGCGGTACCCGACCCCATTGATTTCAAGATCTCTCTGAAAACCTTTGGTTACGCCAACCACCATATTATTAATCAAGGTTCTGGTTAATCCATGTGCAGCACGAGCTGCGTTGGAATCGTCGTTGCGTGTCACTTCCAAGGCTGTATCACTTATAACCAACTGTACTTGAGACATAACTGAACGCTTGAGAGAGCCATTAGGACCCTGAACCGATATAACCGAATCATCAAAGGATATTTTTACTCCTTTGGGAATTTCAATTGGTAACTTACCTATTCTAGACATCTATAAGTACTCCTTGTCGCAAAAATTACCAGACAGTACAAATCAATTCGCCACCGACGCCTGACTTACGGGCAGCACTGTCGGTGATAATGCCCTTTGAAGTCGATAGGATGGCAATACCAAGTCCGCTCTTTACCAATGCAATATTTTCGGACTTGACATAAACTCGGCCACCAGGCTTGCTGACGCGTTTAATTTCGCTTATAACGCTATCTTTTTCATCAATATACTTCAGGTATACGCGCAACACGCCCTGAAGATTATCGGAAATAACCTTATAATTTTTAATAAAGCCCTCTTGCTTAAGAACATTAGCAATACTGACTTTCATATTAGATGATGGAATGTCTACCTTCTGATGCTTAACCATATTAGCGTTTCTAATTCTGGTAAGCATGTCAGCAATTGGATCTGTCATGGACATTGTGAATATGCTCCTGTCTCGTTATCTTTGAATGGCTGCCTGGTTACCAGCTCGATTTTATGACGCCGGGAATCTGGCCAGATGAGGCGTACTTACGTAAGCAAATTCGACACATCTCAAATTTGCGATAAAACGCTTTAGGACGACCACAGACCGGACAACGATTGTGCTGCCTAACCTTGAACTTGGGCGCACGCTGTGACTTAATTATCATTGATGTTTTTGCCACTAAATCCTCCAGATATCTTAGTTCCTGAACGGCATGCCCAGGTACTTGAGAAGTGCCTTGCCCTCTTCATCTGTCTCGGCACTTGTTACAATCGTAATATTCATTCCTTTTATCTTGTCAACATTGTCATAGTTAATCTCAGGGAAAATAAGCTGATCTTTGATGCCAAGAGTGTAATTACCTTTGCCATCAAAAGCTTTCCCGGAAACACCTTTAAAGTCACGAACCCTGGCAAGAGATACATTTATCAAGCGATCGAGAAACTCATACATTCTGTCCTGGCGAAGAGTTACCATGCATCCAATAGGCATACCTTCTCGCAATTTGAACGTAGCAATCGATTTTTTGGCTTTTGTTATTACAGGCTTTTGGCCGGTAATCAGGCTCATCTCAGATGTGGCAGAATCAAGAATTTTAACATTCTGAATCGCTTCACCAAGTCCCATGTTCACAACGATTTTTTTTATCTGAGGGACTTGCATACATGACTTGTAATTAAAGTCACTACGAAGTTTCGGTACAATTTCTGCTGCGTATTTATCTTTTAAACGGGACATTATCGTAACTCCTCCAAAGTAATTCTAAAACGCACTGCCACACTTCACGCAGACACGCTGCTTATCGCCATTTTCCAAAAATTTTTTGCCGGTTCGTACTGGTTTTGAACATTTTGAACAATACGGCATAACATTGGAGATATGAATTCGAGCTTCCTTCTCCTTGATCTCGCCAGCATCATTACCTTTTGCTTTCACATGACGCTTTACAAGGTTAAGGCCCTCAACAATAACGCCACTCTTTTTTGGCAACAACTGCAAAACTTTACCGGTTTTGCTTTTTTCTTTACCAGCGATCACCATAACAGTATCGCCCTTGTTTACATGAGATTTTGTGACTTGCATCGTCATTCTCCGAAATTTTTATAGTACTTCTGGTGCGAGAGAAATAATTTTCATGAACTTTTTAGCACGCAGCTCTCTGGCAACAGGACCAAAAATACGCGTTCCAACAGGCTCTTTAGCGTTGTTAATTACTACGCCGGAATTATCATCAAAGCGGATATATGACCCGTCCGGACGACCTAGAGCCTTTGCAGTTCTGACAATTACAGCCTTTACAACGTCACCTTTTTTTACCTTGGAATTCGGTAGAGCTTCGCGAACAGAAGCAACGATGATATCACCAATACCTGCATATTTTCTTTTGGAGCCACCCAGTACCTTAATGCAAAACAGTTTCTTTGCACCTGAGTTATCGGCTACTTCCAATATAGTCTGCATTTGAATCATTAGATGTTACTCCCTATACTAAGAGATACTTTCAATTATCTGCTTAAGGCTCCAACGCTTATCTTTACTCAAAGGACGAGATTCAATAATCTGAACCCGATCACCGACTTTCGAACTATTCTGTTCATCATGAACTTTATACTTAACGCTACGCTTGATGTATTTACTGTAGACGCTGTGCCTGACAAGTCGGTCAACTCTAACAACGACTGTTTTTTCCATCTTGTCACTGACAACAACACCTACTTGTATTTTTCTATGACCACGCTCACTCATTTTGATACTCCCTCTACATTACTTTCGTTGAGAATCGAATTAATTCTGGCAATATCTTTACGAAGGTTCTTGAGTTTGGAAGTATTCTCAAGTCTGCCGGTATGAAGCTGAAACTTGAGATTAAAAAGTTCCTGAGTGGACTCCACGTGCTTCTTTCTCAGTTCATCAACCGAGATCTTTCTGAGATCATTAGGCTTCATTAGCGTTCTCCCTTGCAATAAACTTAGTGGAAAGGGGTAGCTTATGCGCTGCAAGCCTGAGAGCTTCACGAGCTATTTCTTCACTAACGCCTTCCATTTCATAGAGTATGACACCAGGCTTGATGACACATACCCACGAATCGGGAGAACCTTTTCCTTTACCCATCCTGGTTTCAGCAGGTTTTGCAGTAAGTGGTTTATCAGGGAACACACGAATCCATATCTTCCCGCCCCTCTTAATGTAACGTGTCATTGCGATACGAGCCGCTTCAATCTGACGTGAATCAAGCCAACCGCACTCGGTAGCTTGCAGACCGAATTCGCCGAAAGAGAGCTCAATACCTCTACAGGGCTTGCCGGACATGCGACCCTTCATCTGTTTTCTATGTTTTACCCGTTTCGGCATTAACATCGATACGTGCTCCTATTGCGCAAAATAAATACTACTTACCAGGGAGAATCTCACCCTTAAAAATCAGTACCTTAATACCTATAAGGCCATATGTCGTCTTCGCTTCGGCAAAACCGTAATCAATGTCAGCCCGAAGAGTATGAAGGGGCACTCGACCTTCACGGTACCATTCAGTACGCGACATCTCTGCACCACCAAGTCTGCCTGAACACGTAATACGGATACCTTTTGCTCCAAACTTTAGGGTGGAAGTAACACTCTTCTTCATTGCCCTTCTAAAAGCAATTCTTCGTTCAAGCTGCAATGCAACGTTTTCCGCAACAAGCTGGGCATCCAGTTCTGGTTTACGAACTTCATTTATAGTTATAAATATTTCTTTGGAAGAAATCAGAGCAAGCTCTTTCTTGATTGTTTCAACTTCAGAACCTTTTTTACCAATAATAAGACCGGGTCGCGCAGTAAAAATATTAATTTTACATTTGTTGGCAGCACGTTCTATTTCAATTTTAGAAACGCCCGAACTGTATAAACGTTTTTTTAAATATTTCCGTATTGCGAGGTCTTCGTGAAGAAGCTTTGCATAATCGGCTTCAGCATACCACTTGGAATCCCACGTTTTAGTAATACCAAGTCTGAAACCTATTGGATTAATTTTTTGTCCCAACCTACACCTCCACGTAATAAAACTATTTCGAGTCTGAAAGGGTTACAGCAATATGACTAGTAGGCTTGCGAATTTTGCTTGCACGACCCATTGCACGAGGAACAAATCGTTTTAACGCAGCACCGCCATCAACAAATATCGTTTTCACAACAAGGCGGTCGACATCTGAAACACCTTTCTGCTCAGCGTTGGCAACCGCTGACTTAAGAAGTTGTGACACAAGTTTTGCAGATGGTTGTGGCATGAATTGCAAAATATTGAGCGCATCTTGAATGCCCTTTCCGCGCACGAGGTCGACAACAAGCCGTGTCTTGCGTGGTGAAAGACGTACAGATGAGAGTTTAGCGTTGGATTCCATGTATAAGCTCCCTTACTACTTCTTGACTTTACTCTTTTTATCAGCCGCATGACCGTGAAAAGTTCTTGTTGGAGCGAATTCGCCCATTTTATGGCCAACCATATTTTCAGTTACAAAAACAGGTATGAATTTTTTGCCGTTATGTACAGCAAAACTGCAGCCGATAAAATCAGGGCTGATTGTAGAACGGCGTGACCAGGTCTTTATTATTTTTTTGGAGTTAGGACCTTCAGCCAGAACCTTCTTAATAAGATGGTCATCAATAAACGGACCTTTTTTTATCGAACGTGCCATAATTTCAGCCTCTCAACGCATTATTTACTACGCTTCTTTATTATGAAGCGATCTGATGTTTTGTTAGTACGAGTTTTGTACCCTTTAGTAGGTATACCCCATGGAGTAACCGGATGACGTCCACCAGATGTCCGACCCTCTCCACCACCATGTGGATGGTCAACAGGGTTCATTGCGACACCGCGAACCTTGGGACGCCTCCCCAACCAGCGTGAACGACCGGCCTTGCCAATATTCACATTCTCGTGGTCAGTATTACCAACCTGACCGATTGTTGCGTAGCAATCCTGAAGCACGAGTCGAACCTCACCGGATGGCAGTTTAACCTGTGAATATTTGCCCTCTTTTGACATCAACTGGGCAAAAGTCCCGGCACTTCGTGCCAATTGCGCACCTTTGCCGATTTTGAGTTCAATATTATGAATAACTGTACCAAGCGGTATTGAACGAAGCGGTAACGAATTGCCAGGTTTTATATCAGCTTCAGGACCGCTGATCACAACATCACCCACTTTTAAATCGAGTGGTGCAAGGATGTAGCGTTTTTCGCCATCAGCATAATTTAACAGGGCAATACGTGCACTACGATTTGGGTCATACTCGATACTCGCGACGGTTGCAGGTATACTGCGCTTGTCTCTACGAAAATCAATTATGCGATATTTTTGCTTGTGACCACCACCCTGATGTCGGGATGTGATGCGGCCATTAGCATTTCTACCACCGCTTTTATTCAATGAAACAAGCAGTGATTTTTCAGGAGTAGTTTTAGTTATTTCAACGAACGCCGAACAGGTTTGATGTCTGCGTCCAGCCGAAGTTGGATTATAGCTTTTGATTGCCATTGTGAACCCCAAACGTATTAGTTAGACTTCAAAGAAATCTATTGATTGCCCTTCCTGGAGCGTAACATAAGCCTTTTTCCAGTTGGAACGTTTGCCATAAGTTTTACCGGATCGCTTAACTTTACCGGCAACAGTAACAGTGCGTACATCAGACACTTTCACTTTAAACAGATTCTCTATAGCCTGCTTGATCTCAATTTTGTTTGCTGCCTTATCAACTACAATCGCAACAGTATTGGATGTTTCAGAACCCAAAGAAGTCTTTTCTGTGACATGAGGCTTCTTAATTACGGAGTAAATATTCATTTTTGCAATACTCCTTCGGTTGATTGAACTGAGCCCTGAGTAAATATTATGTGCTTATATTTGAGCATATCATGAATATTGAGACCATCATGTTTAAGCATTTTTATATGCGGCACATTTCTGGCTGACAACATCAGATTGTTATTATAGTCATCAGTAACAATCAATGACTTGTTCAGTTCAAACTTTTTCAAAAAACTGATAAAATCTTTAGTGGATATTTTTTCAAGTTCAATTTTGTCAAGTACTGTAATATTACTCGTCTGCAACTTGTATGTCAGAACTGAACAAAGTGCGGCAGTTCTGGCTTTTTTATTCATGCTCAGATTGTATGTTTTCGGCTGCGGGCCAAATGCTACGCCGCCACCTGGATATTGGGGAGCACGACTACACCCTTGACGAGCACCACCAGTTCCCTTCTGCTTGAACGGTTTCCTGCCGCCGCCAGAAACAGCGGAGCGATTTTTGACCGCAACAGTACCAGCCCTGCGATTAGCAAGTTGAACACGGAGAGCTTGGTGAATAAGGCTCTCTCTGACCTCTACATCAAAGACTTCATCGGACAGTTGGACTTCACCGACCTGTTGTCTGTCCATATTGTAAACAGCTATTGAAGGCATACGCAAACTCCCGAAATACTAAGCTTTAACACTTTTTTTAATCATAAGAATTGAATTCTTGTGGCCTGGCACGGCACCTTTAATAAGTAGAAGATTATCTGCAGCATCAATGCGCACAATTTTAAGCTTTTGCACCGTTACTTTTTCGTTGCCCATCTGCCCAGGCATCTTCTTGTTTTTGAAGACATGTGAAGGGGTAGCCGATGCACCGATTGAACCTGGTGCTCTATGAAAACGTGAACCGTGAGAAGCGCGCCCGCCTTTGAAATTATAACGTTTGATAACACCTTGGAAACCTTTACCGATACTGGTGCCTGTTACATCAATGATATCTTCAGTGGTGAACTGATCTACCGTGAGTTCATCGCCAACATTTAAAGATTCTACCAATTCGTTTCTAAATTCACGGAGGTGCCTGAAAACGCCGTGACCTGATTTTGTGCAGTGACCAAGATATGGTTTATTTACAGTCGCAGCTGCAACTGACTCAAATCCAACCTGAACAGCAGAGTAACCATCTACATCTACAGTTTTCTTTTGGGTGACATAACACGGGCCGGCCTGAACTACAGTTACAGGGACTCTTGTTCCGTCTTCAAGAAAGATCTGGGTCATACCCAGTTTTTTTCCGATGATACCTTTCATATATTCAGTCCTATTCAGTCGTTAGTAGCAGCTACAGTTTAATTTCAACATCAACGCCGGCAGACAAATCCAGCTTCATGAGTGCATCAACTGTTTGCTGTGTCGGATCAAGTATATCAATGAGACGTTTGTGTGTTCTGATCTCAAATTGATCACGGGATTTTTTATCAACATGCGGTCCCCGCAGAACACAATACTTATTTATAACAGTCGGCAGAGGAATCGGGCCAGCAACGCGTGCACCTGTCCTCTTGGCAGTATCAACAATTTCACCTACTGATACATCAAGTAATTTGTGGTCGTATGCCTTAAGGCGAATTCTTATCTTCTGGCTCTGCATTGATATCCTCGTCAAGTATCTTATTTATCCTACTCAATAATTGAAGCAACGACGCCGGCGCCGACGGTACGGCCACCTTCACGGATAGCGAAGCGAAGACCTTCATCCATGGCGATCGGGGTGATCAGGTTGATTGTCATTGCTACGTTGTC
>JAQTQX010000025.1 GCA_028712075.1 Desulfuromonadaceae bacterium | reverse complement strand
GCAAGGCTCTGCCCGACAACAAGGGGAATTTCGATTTGCTGGAGAATTTCAGGCTGGCCTGACAGAGTCGCACCCGATAATACAGGCTTATCAGAACGGAGCAGCAAAAAAGCAAAGCGCCCCGGCACAAAGAGAATCTGCGCAAACTCACGTATGCCGAGAAGCAACTCTTCTTCACTCTCAAGAGACGCAAGATCCTGCTGTAGCGGCTGCATCATGGCCATGTCACGAACCGCTTCTTCCAGAGAGGTGTGTGCATGGTCATTTTCACGCCCGCCAAAACGGCCCGGTTCACACGGCTGAAGCAACAGACTAGGCAGCGTCTTGACTGTTGAAAAATCGTTAATGCCGAGAGCTTCAGCAATCACGGTAACCCGTTCAATACAGCGTTTATGGATGGCCATAAGAACCGACACATCGACGCCCAACAGTGCAATAACGGCCTCAAGGTCGAGAAGCTGGGTTCTCTGCTTGGGGTCGAGAAATTTTATCTGTTCACTCAGTACATGCGCAGCCCAGATTATCTGGCTCAACCGGTCGGCACACACAATCTCTTCGGCCGTTTTGTGGTGAAACAGGATAGAATCAGCCATAAACGACGAAAGCTCCCATTTATCGACCAGCCAGGTACCGACGGCACAATGAGTCGTACCGAGCGATATTGTTTCGGCATTCAGCAGATCAGTTTCATCACCGCTTGATTCGAGAAGTCTTCCGTATGAATTTTCCATCCCGCCAAGCAGAAGCAGTTGACCGATATCGTGGAGAATCCCCGCCAGATATGCTTCTTCAATATCAGTATAGGCAACCGCTACCGAGATTTCGCGAGACAGCTCGGCGACCAGCAGTGAATGCCCCCAGAAACCTGAAAAACTGTACTTGCGGTTGTTGACGGCGGGAGAAAATACATTTTGCACCACAAGGCAGCCTGCCAGGGTACGGGCAAGCCGGGTACCGAGATTGACAAGACAGCGGGTGAGGCTTTTTGAGACAGTTCCGCGCTGCAGCGCAGGAGAATTTGCAACAGTGAGGACACGAGCACTCAGTGAAGGGTCCTGGCCGACCAATGTGGCCAGTTCAGGTATTGTCGTACGATCATCCTCCACGAGGTGTAAAAAACGTAGCAATAACTGCGGCGGGGACTGCAGTTGGAGCGCCTCGATCGAGTTAAGAATCGCTTTGGGAATTTGTAACAAGTAAACCTCGCATACACGTTGTTACATTAATAGCGACAAACACGTAGTCCGGAATTTGCAACGGTGTTTTATATCACCCTAACTATGCAACGTCAATAGGGAAGCATCACAACTGCGCTATATACCAATAATAAAATATCATTGAACTCAGTAGTCTGCCATATCAAACGAGGCATAATCACTGCCATAGCCGACTAACACCAAGCGTATCCAGAGCCTTCCAGACGCCAAGCAGCCCAATCAGCGCCACAACTCCACCCATACCACGCTGGAACAGACCTCTGCTCAGCACTGAAAGCGCCGATGCCATCTGGCCGTAACTCAGCAATACCGGTATGGTTCCACATCCGAAAGCAAACATCATGCCGGCACCTTTGACAGCGGAACCGCTGGTGGAAGCTGCAATGAGAATCCCATATACCAGACCGCACGGCAGCAAGCCCATTAAAAGTCCCGCAGGGAGCGCAGTCAGCGTCGTTGAGCGTACCGCGAGGCGGGCAAAATGTGCCTTGAAAAACCGGGATCCGGTCCCGTCAAGTGCGGATATTCCAAGAGAATGCACCCCGAACAAGGTGCATATTCCGACCACCATAACAAAAAAATTGGCAGCAAGAAACAGCCACTTGACGGCAGGCTTCAGCGAATCAACCATACCGGCCTGAATAACCAGGCCGACCAGCAACCCGAGGATGCTGTACGTGCATACCCGCCCGACGTGGTAGAGAAGATTGAACAGAAAACGATCTACAGCTGCTGCATCACGCTTCGACAGTGCCAACGCCGTGACAATCCCACCGCACATGCCAAGACAATGTCCGCTGCCGATAAGCCCCGCCGAGAATGACAGCCAGAGTTCCAGCATTAGCTTACGTTTCCAGGGCTCCGATCAGCGTTTTTACATCGTCGATGTCATGCTCGACCAGCCACTCCTGCATGTCTTCGGCAATCTTCTGCGACGCACCGGGGTTGATAAAGCTTGCTGTGCCGACCTGAATAGCCGTAGCTCCGGCCAGCATGAATTCAAGCGCATCGACCGCATTCATGATGCCGCCAATACCGACAATTGGGACTTTGACAGCTTTTGCCACCTGCCATACCATGCGCAGCGCAATCGGTTTGATTGCCGGCCCGGAAAAACCGCCGGTAATATTTGCCAGAACCGGGCGACGTCTGACGAGGTCGATAGCCATGCCGGTCAGCGTATTGATCAATGACAGTGCGTCGGCACCGGCATCTTCGCACGCCTTGGCCATCACCACCACATCTGTCACATTGGGTGAGAGTTTGACCATCAGCGGCTTCCTTGTTGCGGCACGGCATGCTGTAACCACGGAGGCGGCGCTGCCAGGGTCAGTGCCGAACACAATGCCGCCATGTTTGACGTTCGGGCAGGAAATATTCACTTCCAGCCCGGCAACTTCGGGAATCTCATCTAGACGCATGGCCATTTCGGCATACTCGTCAATAGTATTGCCGAAGAAATTGGCAATAACCGGCGTGTCAATTCCACGCAGGTACGGTACTTTTTTGGTGACGAAGGCTTCAATGCCAACATTCTGCAAACCAATGGCATTAAGCATCCCGCCCGGTGTTTCAACAATGCGCGGCGTCGGATTACCGGCACGGGGTTTGAGTGACAGCCCTTTGGTGACCATGGCCCCGATCGATTCCAGATCAACGTATCCGGCAAACTCCTCACCATAGCCAAAGGTTCCGGAAGCGGTCATGACCGGGTTGCGCAGAGGAATTCCGGCCAGAGTAACAGTCATGTCAGGTATTCTGACTGGTTTCATGATCAATCCCTCCACTTCAGTTCGCCCGCATCGAACACCGGTCCTTCAGTGCAGACACAGCGGAAATCAGGCGTCTCCTGCGAATGGGAGTGCCCCGGAGCAACGCAGCCGAGGCATGCACCGACTCCGCACGCCATGTATCCTTCCAGCGAGACCTGACAGGGAATGCCACGGGCAGCGGCAATACCGGCAACCGCGTTCAGCATTCCGTGCGGCCCGCATGCATACACAGACGCACCCCCCTGCAGCTGATCGAGACGCCGCCACAGCGCTTCCGTAACCAGCCCGCACTCACCGAGCGAACCATCTTCCGTGGCGGTGTAACACTCGACGCCCAACCGCTCAAATTCAGTTATGCAGAGAATATCATCTCTGGTGCGGCCACCGGCAAACAGCCTGACTTTTGAATTTTTCACCAGCTCTTTGGCGAGCAGATACAGCGGAGCAAGCCCGACCCCGCCGCCGACAATAAGTTTTTCCTCACCCGGAGTACCGAGATCAAACCCCTTGCCAAGCGGGCCGAGCAGATCAAGCAGATCCGTTTCGTGAAGGGTTGACAGCAGCGCGGTCCCCTTCCCCACCACCCGGTAGAGCATCTCCAGATACGGCTGTGCAACGGCACCACTCTGTGCCGGCAGGTAGGTACCGACATCAAAGATACCGAATGGGCGGCGCAGTAGCGGATCAATCGCACCAGTTACACGTACCATGACAAACTGCCCCGGTTCTGCAGACGCAAAATCCTGCGGAGCCGTCATGCGCATCCGCCAATAGCCAGGCGATACCTCAATATTTGAAATAATAAGCGAGGTAAACTGCATTGAAAGTTCTCCTTACCGATATGATTATGGCTTTATACCTGCAATTTTTCTCATAGTCTACACTCAGAATGCGCTGAGGTATAAATCAGCAACAGCCATGCACGTAAGTCTTCCATAGTGCAAACCGGAATAAACGACCTGCCGAAGCCCTCGACTTATATACAAAAGACTGATATTACCCTAAACAGAGCATGACATTTGCTTGGATCTGTAGTTTACCACTCCATCGAAGGGTCAGATGACCAGCGCCATACTTGCAAAACTCCCGGAGATTCAGGATACAATCCGTCTCGCCACGTTCCTCTCTCTGTTTCTGATCCTTGCGTTAGCGGAAAGAATCCGGCCGCGCAGGCCTCTTACGGTTCAGAGGGCGCGACGCTGGCAAGTTAACTGGACTCTTGTGCTGTTCAACTCCCTCCTTATCCGCTACCTTATCCCGGTAACCCCTTTTGGCATCGCCGTACTCGCCCGATCAAACCAGTGGGGGATTTTCAATCAGTTCACTGTTCCTGAGCCGTTTGAGATTGTGGCAACTCTGTTGTTTCTCGATCTTGTCATATACCTCCAGCATCGCTTATTTCATCGATTTTCCCTCTTCTGGCGCCTGCACCGGATGCACCACATCGACCTCGATCTGGATGTTTCCAGCGGCACCCGTTTTCACCCGCTGGAAATTATGCTGTCTCTCATCATCAAGATCGGCGCGACCCTGCTGCTCGGCGCATCCCCTCCCGCAGTTCTGCTGTTCGAAGTTCTTCTTAATGCCACCGCCATGTTCAGCCACGCCAACATGCGCCTGCCGCTGCCGGTTGACCGCTGGCTGCGGCTTTTTGTCGTCACGCCCGACATGCACCGTGTTCACCATTCGGTTCTTCCCCGAGAAACCGACAGCAATTTCGGATTTAATCTCCCCTGGTGGGATCGTCTGCTTGGGACTTATCGGGCAGAACCGAAAGAGGGGCATGATCGGATGTCTATCGGCTTGAAGGAATTCAGGGAATTCAGCGGGATATGGCTCTCGCTAAAAAATCCATTTACCAATGTCCGTAACAGGAGATAATGTACCGTGCTAAACGACCTTTATGTGAATTATTACAGATTCCGCCTGGAAGTTGAATATGCCACGCCGATCCGTGTTGACTGCGCCGGCAGAGCAGAAAAGGAAGCATTATGAAGCAGCATCTGACTGAACAGTTCACACTTTTTGCCAGCGTCGTCAAATGGGCGCTGTATGCGAGTCTGGTTGGTGTCCTGGTCGGGGTCGGCACAACCGTATTTCTCCGATCCCTCAGCTGGGCAACCATAAAGTTTGGCTCCCTGCCCGGAACATATCTGTATCTGCCGCTGGTCATCCTGATCAGTGCCGCCCTGGTTCGTTGGCTGGCTCCTGATGCGGCCGGTCACGGCACGGAAAGAGTTATCGAGGCGGTTCATAAAAAGATGGGGAAGATACCGCTGGCGGTTATACCGGTCAAACTGGTTGCCACTGTCATTACCCTGGCGGGGTGGGGATCGGCGGGCAAGGAAGGGCCGGCCGCCCAGATCGGTGCCGGTCTGGCGTCAGCCTGTGCAGATCTTTTGCGGGTTGATGATCTGGATCGGCGCAAACTGGTGATCTGCGGCATCAGCGCCGGGTTTGCCACCGTATTCGGCACGCCGGTTGCCGGCGCTCTTTTTGGTGTCGAGGTACTGGTGCTTGGGCAGATGTTCTACGAAGTCCTTTTTCCCTCGTTTGTGGCCGGCATTGTCAGCTATCACGTTGCCGTGCAGCTTGGCGGAGTCTACCCCCACGAAATCGCGCCACTGATACCACACTTTAACGGATGGAGCCTGCTGGAGATCCTTCTGCTGGGGGTCTGGTGCGGATTGGCGGCTCTCTTCCTTATCGAGATCATGAAGTATGGTCACAAGGTTTTTGAGGAATTTACCTTTCACTGGTCCGTAAAGGCATTACTGGGTGGAGTGCTTCTGATAGCGATCGGGCGTTTTGTGTCGCCATCCTATCTTGGTCTTGGCCTTGACACTCTGCAGAACGGTTTCCGTGGCGATCCGATCCCATTCGGCGCATTTTTCTGGAAAAGCATAGCCACCTCCATAACTTTGGGGAGTGGCGGCAGTGGTGGGGTGGTGACACCGATCTTTTTTGTCGGAACGTCAGCCGGCAATCTCTTTGCCCAACTCTTCAGCCCTCACTACCTGGCAGCTTATTCCGCTATCGGCATGGTGGCGGTGCTGGCCGGTACGGCAAACACTCCGATAGCGGCCTCGGTTATGGCAATTGAACTTTTTGGAACAGCTATTGCGCCCTACGCCGCCCTGGCATGCATGGTCAGCTATCTGATTGCCGGCTATCGCAGTATCTACCCGAGCCAGGTGCTGGGTGGTCAAAAAAGCGCATCTCTTACTGTCGCAACCGGAATGCCGATCGGAGAACTCGGATCGGTGGTCTTGAAACCACACCAGTCATCTTTGGTGGGCATGGCTCTGAAGGTCAGAATCCGCAAGAAGAATCCGAACGTTGACAGTGGAAACCGGCCTGCAGAATTCGTAAATAATTCTGACGACAAAGATGGAGTGATATGAACATATCAGCAGCAGAAAAAACTGCAACGTCACTTGACTCGTTCAAGTGTGCCGGGAACATCACCATCGCCGGAAAGTCGTACCGGCTCTACCGTCTGTCGGCTCTGGAACAGACAGGCTTCGCTGAAATAAGCCGACTGCCGCGCACCCTTAAAATCCTGCTGGAAAATTTACTGCGCAACGAAGATGGCAACTCTGTCACGAAGGCTGATATCTGCGCCTTCCCGGAATGGCTGATACATCGTACCTCCGAAAGGGAAATAGCCTTCCGTCCCGGAAGGGTGTTGATGCAGGATTTCACAGGAGTGCCGGCAGTCGCTGACCTGGCAGCCATACGAGATGCGCTCGCCCGTGCCGGCGGTGATCCTGAATCGATTAACCCTCTTATCCCGGTTGACCTCGTTATTGACCATTCGGTGCAAGTCGACAGTTATGGTTCACCCGACTCATTTCAGATCAATGTCGAACGAGAAATGGAACGCAATCGGGAACGGTACGCCTTTCTGCGCTGGGGTCAAAACTCGTTCAGAAATTTCAGGGTCGTCCCCCCGGGCACCGGCATCTGTCACCAGGTCAACCTGGAATATCTCGCCAAGGTTGTGTGGCAGACGACGCAGGAAGGCTCCGATACAGTTCTGTACCCTGACACCCTGCTTGGCACGGACAGCCACACGACTATGATCAACGGCCTTGGCGTACTCGGCTGGGGCGTTGGTGGCATCGAAGCTGAAGCCGCCATGCTGGGGCAACCGGTCTCAATGACTATCCCGGATGTTATCGGAGTACGGTTTGACGGTCACCTTCAGCCGGGAGTGACCGCAACTGATCTGGTTCTGACCATCACCGAGCTCCTGCGCAAAACCGGAGTAGTAGGCAAATTCGTGGAGTTCTACGGTGCCGGCCTTGATGGCCTGACTATTGCCGACAGGGCTACCATTGCCAACATGTCTCCCGAGTATGGCGCCACATGCGGCTATTTCCCTATTGACGCCGAAACGATCAATTATCTTCGACTTACCGGGCGCGACGACGTAACCGGGCTCGTAGAGATGTACGCAAAAGAGCAGGGATTGTGGCGCGACACCGATTCACCCGATCCTTTATTCACGCAGAGTGTAACCGTCGATTTATCGCAGGTTGTTCCGTGCCTGGCGGGCCCCAAACGCCCCCAGAACCGGGTTCCCCTTGCTGAGGTTCCTGCAGCGGTTGGACGTGCCGTCCCTTCGTCTGTTGAGGAAAGAATATCACCTGTCAACGGCCTCGGAGTAAATCTGCGGGACGGCGACGTAGTCATTGCCGCCATAACCTCCTGCACCAACACCTCAAACCCCGACGTCATGCTGACGGCGGCGCTCCTCGCAAAAAAGGCACTAAGTTTTGGGCTTGCAGTTAAGCCCTGGGTCAAAACCTCCCTTGCCCCCGGCTCAAAGGTGGTAATGGAATACCTTCATCGCGCAGATCTCTCCGAGCCACTGGCCGCACTCGGTTTTGATCTGGTCGGTTACGGTTGCACCACCTGTATCGGCAACTCGGGCCCCCTCTCTGCGGCGGTAAGCAGTGCCATTTCTTCCGGCAATCTTGCAGTTTCAGCCGTTCTTTCCGGCAACCGCAATTTTGAGGGGCGCATACACCCTCTCGTCAAGTTGAGCTGGCTGGCATCACCGCCGCTGGTCGTGACTTTTGCACTTGCCGGCACTACACGGATTGACCTGACATCCGAACCGCTCGGAACCGGGAAGGACGGCACCCCGGTTTACCTCAGGGACATCTGGCCATCACCGGAAGAGATTCGCGAGCAGGTTGCGAAGATTACTCCGGGGATGTTTACCCATGGCTACGACGATGTTTATGACGGTACTGCCGAATGGCAGCAGCTGGAGAGCAGCAGTTCATCAACATATGCCTGGGCAGCTGATTCCAGCTATGTCAAGGAGCCTCCCTTTCTGCACGGCATACGGAGCGGCAGCAGCATTGAACTCCCTCGAAAGCTGCGTATTCTTGCCCTGTTTGGCGACTCCATTACCACCGATCACATTTCCCCGGCAGGGGATATCGCATCTGATTCGCCGGCTGGCCGCTATCTGCAGGAATCGGGCATCTCTGTCGCCGATTTCAATTCGTACGGTTCCCGGCGCGGCAACCATGAGGTCATGATGCGCGGCACATTCGCCAACATTCGCATCAGGAACGAGATGACTCCGGATCACGAGGGGGGCATGACCCTGCACCTTCCGGATGGCAAAAGTATGTCTATTTTTGATGCCGCACAGCAGTACGAATCAGAAGGTGTGCCACTGGTGGTTATAGCCGGAAAGGAATATGGCTCCGGCTCCAGCCGTGACTGGGCGGCAAAAGGGCCCCGGCTGTTAGGCGTCAGAGCGGTCATAGCGGAAAGTTTTGAGCGGATTCACCGCTCCAACCTGATCGGCATGGGGATCCTGCCGCTGCAATTTACGGGTAGTGACACACGCGTATCCCTGAATCTTGACGGGAGCGAACTTGTCGAACTGTATCTGCCGGACAGCGGACTGTCTGTCGGTATGACCATTCCGGTTGTTATCCACCGGAATAACGGCAGTTCAATGGAAATTGTCGTAAAAAGTCGGCTGGATACGGCCAATGAAGTCGCCTATTTCAACGCGGGGGGGATACTCCCTTTTGTGTTGGAGGGGATCGTGAGGAAAACAATATGAACGGCGCAATGCAGCATTGGCAGTACGACTATTGCTGTACGGCCAACAAAAGTTCCGGCTGGAACGGGGCACACGTGCCATGAAGACAGTGGAGTTACTATTCGTTGTACTGGTAACTTTGGTTACCTCTGCATCGCTGTCAGCTGCAGAGGAATTAGCGGTCAGCCGCTTTAATACAGAAGGCCTCACCGGTTGGGAGCCAAAGGTATTCAAAGGGATTACCGAATATCAACCGGTCAAAGATCATGCCACAGTGGTTGTCAGGGCAGTTAGCAACGCTTCTGCATCTGGTCTGGTGAAAAACATCAGTTTTTCCCCTGCAAAATACCGCTATCTTCGCTGGAGCTGGAAAATAGCCCGGACAGTGGCAGGAGGAGATGAACAGACACGTAACGGCGACGATTATGCCGCCCGGGTATATGTCCTTTTCCCGGGTCATTTTTTCTGGCAGATGAAAGCGATCAATTACATTTGGGCAAACAAGCTGTCAAAGGGGAAGTCGACACCGAATGCCTATACCGCCAATGCAATGATGATTGCAGTCGAGTCAGGGAATGAAAAATCCGGACAGTGGCTGACAGAGGAGCGTGATCTGCGTGCCGACTACCGTGCTCTGTTCGGAACGGAACCGCCTGATGCCAAGGCGGTCGCCATCATGACCGACACGGATAATACCGGCGGAACCGCCCGGGCGTGGTACGGTGAAATCACCCTTGCGACGGAGAACATTGATTAAATACAGAGAGTTACAGATATAACAATTGACTTCCAAGGTTCATCAAAATGGATTTTTGTATTACGCTTCAAGCCTTTTATTTCTCTCTGTTCTCCGTGTTATTGAACAGTCTTTTTCGGGATAAAGAGAATCGGGCCAAGTATTGAATACTGTTCCAGGCGAGAAAATAATCCTTTGGCATCTTTGGTAAGCCAGGCGAAATAGGTCATTTCATTATTCGGCAATTGCATGACAAACGAGTTGGTTGTACCAGCACGATTTCCAGTCAACTGCAGTTGCCCCCCCATGGCATTAAGTTCGGCAAGGGTTAAATCCTTTAGCATCGGAAGGGGCCGCATTCTGAATTTGAATAACGCATCGGCTGCTCGTCGCGACTGTTTAAATGAGTTGATGGCAAAGACAACCCTGTTGTTCTCTGCTGTGCGCATCAGGGCTGCTGGCGGAAATAGTGGTAGCGTGCCGGAATCAGTAAGCAAGTTTGCTGATTGATAATCTATGGAGCCATAGCCTGATTTTTCACTGTTATAGCCTGTCGGGAAGTTTGAAGCTGTTGCTCTCAATGCCGCCTTTATATCAAACCAGTTCCAGTCAGGATGGTTGTACTTGAGACTCGCCATGAGACCTGCTAATTGCGCAGTAACTCCCGAAGGGGTGTTACTTTGTCCTTTTCCACCCATATAGCCCTTTGGAACACCAAACTCTATGCCTCCTCCTGTTTTCTTCCCATACACATTTACCGTGACAAATGCCGCTGGAGGAGGTGCGCTTGAAGGTTGAATCTTCCTCGGCTCGTAGGCATACACATGCACCAGGCCATTTTTTGTCAAACTTGAGTAAAGCAACGTGTCAAAGCCATAATCCCAGCCGGAAAAACTTGAAGAGAGTATGCTCGCTTGTACCTCCCTGGCATCTTGAATAAACTTGCCAGGGGGAAGAAATGGTTTGCCGTTGAATGCAGATGACGGGGTGACAATAACATCAGTTGAAGTTCTCAAACCAGCATCAGCGACCGCCCCGAGAGCATTTTCAAGTCCGTGGCTGGTATTAATTCTGACCCTGACAGGAGATGCGGCAAGCGCATGAATGGAGATCAGAGCCACGGCAACCGGGCATAGACAACGCAGTAGTGCAGTAAGGATATTTGATCTGAATCTGTCAGTCGCCTTTAGCATTGAATGTACCACCGCCGGTTGTTGAAAAGGATAGCCATCGGAATCAGAGAGAAGTCACAAACCTCCGACACTGCCGGGCTTGGATGAAATTACCGCAGCCGCTTTTCCATCAGCACCGCATCATCCCTTCCTTCATAATACTTACGACGCACGCCTGATCTGACAAAACCACACCGCTCATAAAGTGCAATGGCAGCTACATTCGTCACCCGCACCTCAAGTGACAGAATCTCGGCACCTTTTTCAATTGCACGTACACAGGCATAATCCATGAGTACACATGCAATTCCCCTCCCTCTTTTGCCGGGATGAACGGCGATATTCAGAATTTGTGCTTCTTCAAACAGCGACATGAGGCAGACATAACCTGCAACTTCGCCATTGGCAACAGCTATGTACGGAAAAGAGTAGCGGGCGACAAGTTCACTCAGAAAATGGTCGCGGTTCCACGGCACCGGATAGGAAACCTGCTCGATTTCCAGGACAGCATCAAGATCCCCCTCAACCATCGAGCGAATTTGAATATGAGCAGCGTCCGTCATAGCGCGCCCATAGTAAGCAAACGATCAGTTCTTGTAAACGGATTATATATTGACAGCATACATATTATCTGCATAATCACAATAAACTTACGTACAAAAGGACACGTGATATGTTCGATGTTGAAAAAAGTATCGGCTTTCTGTTGGCAAAGGCATATCAGCGGGCCTGGGCAATTCTGCGGGAAGAGATCGAGCCGTATGATCTCACGCCGCCGCAATTCGCGCTGCTTTCATTCCTCTGGCAGCAGGACGGGTTGACGCAGGTGGAGCTCTCTGAAAAAGGGCAGATCGATCGTTCAACAGTCGGCGGTCTTATCGACCGTCTTGAGCGCAACGGACTGCTGGAACGACGCCGGCATCCGCAGGATCGTCGGGCGTACAGGATATATCTGACGGAACAGGGGAAGGGACTGGAGCAGACCTTGACCCAATGCGCCGGGAAATCATTACAGCGGTTTACCTCCGGGCTCACTGAGGATGAAATCGTGGAACTGAGACGGATGCTGGAAATTTTGCGCGGAGATCGGAGCGTCTATGAACTGCCTTCATGCTAGTGTTGCCGCCGTCGTTGCAAGCCTCGCCATGGTAACCCTGTCGTGGGGTGCACCACTCTCACTGCAGGATTGCCTGCAAAAAGCACGTGACCACAACCCGGCACTGAAAAGCGCCGCCTGGGACAGCCGGATAGCTGAAGAGGGGAGCCGCCTGGCGGCAGTTGATGCATATCCGCGCATTGACGCACACGCCGGATATACCATGCAGCTGGAACCGCAGGCCGTAAAAATCGGAGGTGCAACGGCGGAAACGCAGGAACCGGAATATGCGTTTGCCGGGCTTGCCGCGTCATACACCATTTACGATTTCGGCCGACGTGATGCACGGATCAGGAAGGCGCAGGCCTACACCAAATCTGCGCAGCAGGGGTTCCTGTTCAGTACGGGTGACGCCGTCCTGCAAGTTGTCGAAGCCTATTTCAAACTCCTCGAAGCCGACAAACTGTTACAGGCGGCTGATGAAGAAATTACCCGGATAGCCGAACATCGCCGTATTGCGCAGGTATTACTCGAAGAGGGGGTCGTAACCCGCAACGATGTGTTACAGGCTGACGTGCGCCTCGCCTCGGCCCGGCAAAAGCGGCTGGCCATTGCCAACAGCAGGGAAAACGGCTGGTTGCTGCTCAATTTCCTGACCGGCAGCGAACCCGGCTTTCGGGGCGAACTTGACGTAACAACCGCCATCGCGGAAACGCCACCCGCAGCAGCACCGCCGGCAGAAGATGTGACAGCACATCGTACTGATATCAAAGCAGAGCAGCATCTCCTTGCTGCGCGCGAATTCGAAGTTCAGGAAAAAAAGGAAAACTATCTTCCTGAACTGTATACACGCGTGGCTCTGGACTACGTTCAGAACGACAAGGTGCGTGAACAGGCAATATATTCTGCTACTCTCGGTATTCGCGTTAATCTGTTTGACGGCTACGCGGCGCAGGCAGCACATGAGCAAGCGCTCAAGCAGCGGTCGAAACAGCAGGAAACAGTCCGACTGACCGAACAACGCGCCCGTTTTGAGATAGCAACCGCCCGCAACGACGCCGACACGGCACAAGAACGAATCAGGGTAACTGAAGCTGCAATACGACAAAGTGAAGAGAATTTACGGATCAATTCGGAACGCTATCAGGAGCGGGTCGGCATCGCCTCTGAAGTGCTGGATGCCCAGACGCTCGTTACCCAGGCAAAAACGGACTATTTCCGGGCATGTTACGACTATCAGACCGCCACTGCCCGTGTAAAAAACGCACGTGGTGAACTTTAAACCGACACCCCGCACCGGAGGATATATGGCAGAAGAATTATCAGCGACAGTGACAGAAGCGCAACCAAACGAAGCCCCGACACCCCCAACACCGACCGGCAACAAAAAAATTAAAGCTCTGATTATCCTGCTGACTGTTTTCTGTGTCGGCGGGTGGTTCGGCCTGAATTGGTTTATCACCAGCAGATGCAACATCGAAACGGACAATGCATTCGTCGAGGCGCGAATTCTTCCGGTATCATCCAAAGTATCAGGAACAGTTGCACGGGTGCTGGTGATCGACAACCAGTTTGTCAAGCATGGCGATCTGCTGCTGGAGATTGATGATCGCGACTACAAGCTCCATGTTTCACAGGCGGCTGCCGGCGTCGGTATGGCCGAAAACGAAATGAGTGGCGAACAGCTTAAAGCGGACGGAGCGAGGGCGGCGCTCCAATCGGCACGGGCCCGTTTCGATCAGGCGGTAGCAGATCTCGCGAGGGCGGAAAAGCTGTACAGCCGCGATGTACTGCCAAAGGAGCAACTGGAGCGTCTCAGCACGGCAAAACGTGTCAGCGAGTCGCAACTGAAAGAGGCGGAAGAAACTCTTAAACGGGCGAAGGCGGAGGCGGGTCTGGCATCCAAAAGCGGCAGCAAGGCAAAGATCCTGCAGCGCACGGCGCAGTTGGGTGAGGCGGAACTGCAGCTCTCCTACACCAGGATATATGCCGCACGGGACGGTTACATCACCCGGAAATCTGTCGAGGAAGGGGTCAATATTCAGGCGGGGCAGCCGCTGATGGCACTTGTGCCGCTGCAGGAAGCCTGGATTACGGCCAACTATAAAGAGCGACAGATCACCTACCTCAAGCCGGGCCAGAGAGTTGAGTTCACTGTTGACGCCTACCCCGGAAAAACGTTCGCCGGCATGGTAGACAGCATCATGGCCGGCACCGGCGCAGCATTTTCCCTGCTTCCGCCGGAAAATGCCACCGGCAACTATGTCAAGGTTGTCCAGCGCGTTCCGGTTAAAATCGCCATTGACAGGAATTCCGATCCGGAACAGCTGCTGCGCGTCGGCATGAGCGTCATTCCGGTTGTACTTACCGGCAGAACGGCAGGTGATGTTCTCAAGGAATTCAATCCTTTTAAATGAGTGACGACAGAACTGTTAATAAATGGCTGATCACCATTACCGTCATGCTGCCGGCTATCATGGAGATCATCGATACGTCGGTCGCCAACGTCGCTCTGCCGCACATGCAGGGGAGCCTCAACGCCGGGACCGATGAAGTAACCTGGGTTCTGACCTCCTACCTCGTCGCCAACGCCGTGGTACTGCCGATGACCGGTTGGCTCTCACGGGTGTTTGGTCGCAAACGCTTCCTGATGACCTGCATCGCCCTCTTTACCGTTGCATCACTCCTCTGCGGTGCTGCTCCAAACCTGGCGGCGCTGATTTTTTTCCGTATCCTGCAGGGGGCTGCCGGCGGTGCGCTGATTCCGATCAGTCAGGCGATCATGATGGAAACGTTTCCACCAAACCAGCGCGGCATGGCGATGGCAATTTTCGGCGTCGGGGCCATGTTCGGCCCGATTGTCGGCCCGGCGCTCGGAGGCTGGATCACCGACAACATGAACTGGCGCTGGATTTTCTACATCAACCTGCCGATCGGGATCATTGCCATGATCTTATGCACGTTTTTCATTTTTGATCCGGGGTATCTGCGCCAAAAAATTGAATCATTCAAGGTCGATTACTGGGGGCTGTTTCTGTTGGTAGTCAGCATGGGCTCATTACAGGTAATGCTGGACAAGGGGCAGCAGGAAGATTGGTTTAATTCTCCGTTCATCATCGGATTCTTTATCACGTTTATCGTTTCACTGGTGGCGCTGGTATGGGTCGAATTGACTCATGCACACCCCATTGTCAACCTGCGCCTGTTCAAAAACGTATCTTTTTCCGCCGGCAATCTGATCATGTTTGTCGTCGGCTTTGCCCTTTACAGCTCCATCATGCTGATCCCGCTGTTCCTCCAGACGTTGATGGGTTATTCAGCGACGGATGCCGGCATGGTCATGGCTCCGGGCGGCATCGCCACGCTGATCACCATGCCGCTCGTCGGCGCGGCTCTTGCGAAGCGAGATGGTCGGAAAATAGTGTTTGTTGGATTGCTGCTCGGGGCAACATCCATGTTTATCATGCAGGGACTTAACCTGCAGGGAGCGTTCTGGAACTACACCTGGCCCCGCATTGTGCTCGGCTTTGGCCTTGCGATGATATTCGTGCCGCTGACCACTGTGACCCTGGCATCCATTTCACGCTCGGAAATGGGCAACGCCACCGGCCTGTTCAGCCTGCTGCGCAACATCGGCGGCAGCGTCGGCATTGCCATGGCCGCCACGCTGCTGGCACGCTACCAGCAATTATACCAGACAACTCTCGTTGCCAATGTCAACCCGTACAACCCGATCTGGCAGATGCGTTTTCACGATCTGAAGCAAGCTCTGGCAGCCAAAGGGATCAACGCTTCCCAGGTTGACACAGCATCACTCGGCATGGTGTACGGATCAGTCCGGCGTCAGGCCGGGGCCCTCGCCTTCAACCATATTTTTTTCATTATTGGTCTGGCGTTTCTCGTTGTCATTCCGCTGCTGTTTTTATTAAAACGCCCCTCGAACGCGGAAGGTGGCGGAATGGGGCATTAACCCGTTCACAACTCTCAATACTATTCAGAAATCCGGAGGACTTCCCGGTTCTTTTATCGTCCTGACCGAACAGAGTGAGTGTAGATCATCGTCGTTTTCAGGCTGGACTGTTCATATTTCGTTTTTGCATTTCAAAGTAAAGTGAAACTGTGTTGGCGGCCTGTTCCCGCTTTTTCTCAGCGTTGTCCGGTTTGGTTTATGCAGTTGCCTTAAAAGCCCCACCGAATACAAAATCGAAGAGGCGTGGTCATGGCCGAGGGAGGCATATATTGCTACTTTCGATGCTGCGACGAGAATTTCACCTGCTGACATGCGGAAGGGACATAAACTGGCATAACCGGTGAAGCATGTTGATCAGATTCGATCAAATTCATCCGGTTCTATCGCAGGAACCTTGGCTAATGCGGCGCGAAATTTGTTCACAGAGCCACGTGCAGCACGACCGGCAAGGTAAGTTTCTGTCGTAAGGGCGGAGAGCTTTTCTGCCACCGCAGAGGCAATAAACTGATTGAGGGAGATATGATCCTCACTGGCAACTTCTCGGGCCATTTTATGGATCGAATCGGGAAGACGGACGCTGATTGCGCTCATGGTTGTACCTCCAGGGATGCAAGGAAATCACGCGGGGTCATCACTGCTATGCCAAACCGCGCGGCGTATTTAAAATCGGCTACGTTCCAGGTGACAATTGCCGCATTTGCTTTGACAGCAAGTTCCAGAACAAAATCATCATCCGGATCTTTCAACACAGGCCTCCAAAGGAAGAAGATTTTATTCAGCACTGCTCTTGAACAGAGAAAATCTATGACATCATCAATATCTTCAGCCGTTAGTGAAGTAATGCCACGCTTTAGAACCGCCTCGTATTCCGAGACGAGCGGAGTCGATACATGCAGGGTGAAAATACCATGTTCCACCAGCGACAGCAGACGAAATGAAGCACCACGCGACGATTTGAGCGCGGCTACGAGAACATTTGTATCCAAAACGATATCGAATCTCATAATGGTAGTATAGGTAATACCAAGGATATGTCAAGGTAAGAAAGGAGCGGTTCTCCGTTTCCCATTTAAAGGGCAGAAATCGAAGTTCCAACAAGACCGTTGGACAGATGTTAGCCCGCATCGAAACGCCTCCGATTTCCATCCCCTGGGGGCGTTGTTCTTGATCTCTGCTTTTCCGTTTGTCCCATCATAGTTTTTTTACAATCCATTTTTCATTCATGCAGGTATGACCGATTCCGGATATTTTCTTCCGGAGGTGGTCATTGTCCAGTCACTGCGAGTTCTGTGGCAGATTCTTCGTTCCCGATCCCCGAGTAGGCAATCGTCAGCGCGCATGCTTTCGTCAAGAATGCCAGGATATCCGCAAGCAATCATCGAAACGAGTTTGGCGTGAACGCGAAACCCCACGCGGTTACTTTACGGGTCGCTATCCCTATATCAAGGAGAGGCGCATGAAGCAGCGCCTGACCGCCACTGAGGTGATACAGGACGAGATACCACCTGCAAAACCAGTACTGAAGCTGGTTTTCTGGGTCCCGGTGACTCGTCTTTCGATGATACAGGACGAGATATGCCTTAGACGCCTTACCAGTAATCAGTTTGCCGCCCCTGGAGTTACCAGACGCATGATACAGGACACGATAGCCCGTCCACCCTGACAGGACTTACTCTGGCATTCTCACTAACCGTTCGGGGAGGATGCCATGATTGACGATGAACTTGCCGCCCGCGTGTTGCAACTGTATCAAGTCGAGAACCTGTCAATACGCCAGATCGCCGATTACTGCGGTATGTGCCGCAAGACCGTATCGCGGCTCATTCGTACCGATGGCAAGCTGCCACCCCGTTCGCCTGCGGAAACCCTTGTATCCCCTTACCGGCGGTTGGTTGAGTCATGGTATGCCGAGCATCCTAAACTCAAGGCATCCCAGGTTCATGCTCGCCTGCGGGAGCTTGGTTTTTCCGGTAGCCGTGCGACGGTGGAGCGAGCAACAAAGAAACTGCGAACCAAGAAACCGGTTATGTTCCATGAACGGGTACTGCTGCCGGCGGAAGAGGCTCAGGTCGACTGGATGGTTCTCTGCCTGCCGTGGGGCACGGTGTACGGTTTTGTCTACATCCTGGCCTGGTCTCGCTATCTGGTGGTACGCTTCTATCTCCGCATGACCTTCGAGTTTTTTCTGGACGGCCACCTTGAAGCGTTTCGCGAGTGTGTCGGTGTCGCCCATGCCCATCGCTACGACAATCTCAAGAGTGTCGTGATTTCCAGGAAGCCGGTTCTGCGCCTTAATGCCCAGTTTTTAGATTTCTCACGACATTACGGATTTGCCATCCACCCCTGCACACCATACCGACCCAATGAAAAAGGACTGGTGGAACGGGTGATCCGCGACATCAGGTCGTTTCTCTATACCCAGAATCCCAAAGACCTGTCTGACCTCAACCGGCTGGTAAAACATTGGTGCGGTGTCCGCAACAATACGCCACACAGCATAACCGGCAGGTCTCCGGGGGACGCAACGTTTGACGAGCCACTCAAAAAACTGCCGGCTATCAGCTATCCGGCACGAAGGTCTGATGTGGCAAAGGTGTCAAAGACCGGTTTTGTTGAGGTGGACGGCAACCGCTATTCAGTGCCGTCGCGGTATTCGGGAAAGAGTGTGACCGTTATGCTCTACCCAGAGAAGATTGAGGTGATCGTCAATTCTCACCCGGTGGCGTCTCACCGTCGTTCGTTTGCAAGGAAGCAGACTATCGAGCATCCTACGCACCGCACTGACCTGCTGGAGATCACACCCGCCTACAAGGAGAAGCGTATCTATCAGTTGATGACCGGGATGGATGCCGATATCACACGTTTCATCCACGGCGCCGAGCGGGACGGCCATGATCCGGTGAAAGTGGCATACGTGCTGTTCCGGTTGCTGCTTCAGTTCAAAAAGCCCTGTCTGCTCTCGGCGATCAGGGAAGCCCTTACCCAGAAAACCACCCGCCCTGAAGTGGTGGCGGCCATCCTGGCAAAGGAAAAACGAGGGACACTCCCCGGGAAAAACGAGGGACACTCCCCGGTTTTCTCGACCGACGAACTCAAAATAGCGCAACCACTTAAAATATGAATTTACTTGAAATGTAGGACGGAGTGCTATATTCTTGTTTTAAGGAGACAGTGTGCGTGTATTCAAATCAAAACATTTTTCACGATATGCGAGGAAGGAAGGCATTGAGGATACCGCTTTAGCAAATGCCATTCGCGAGATTGAGAATGGTCTCGTTGATGGGGTTCTGGGCGGTGGATTAGTAAAGAAGCGTGTTGCCCGTGAAGGTGGCGGAAAAAGTAGCGGCTACAGAACTCTTATTGCGTTCTCATCTGGCCGGAGGAGTCTGTTTTTATATGGTTTTGCAAAAAATGACCGTGACAATATTGGAGATGATGAATTGCATGAGCTACGAAAACTTTCTCAAATCTTTTTAAGACTCAACGAGGCAGAAATCGCTTCAGCCCTGGAAATTGAGAGAATGGAGGAAATTACATACCATGACGAAACAATATAAAAGTAAAGTTTTTGCAGCTATCCACGAAACAGCCGAGGATTTCCACGCTGCCGGTATTATCGACACTAAAACTATGAGGGAATTTGATGTATCATGCCTCACTCCCGTTAAGAGTCTGGCACCCGATGAGATTGTTGCTACACGTACAAACATCGGCGTAAGCCAGTCTGTTTTCGCGCACTACCTTAACGTTGGCGTCAGCACCATCAGCAAATGGGAACGCGGGGAGAAACATCCTAGCGGTACGGCCCTCAAACTGCTCGATATTATTCGGAGAAAAGGATTAGAAGCCATTTCATGATCTTCAAAGCCATTAAGAAATAACCGGGGAATGAGAGGCAACTTTTCATTCCCCTTTTTTTAGGAAGAGATGACAAAGTGAAATGCCCAACCATCGGCGGCACACAGTCGGCGCGGATAAAACCCCGCGCCGCTGGTGCGCCTCATTACCGTTAGGAGAGAAAGACCATGAAAGTTGTCAACATTCATAGCCGTGGGTTCCCAGTCGCATCAGACGAAGTCGGTCGTTTGGTTGACACACTATCGTCAGAAAATGATTTGTTGTGGCCTCACCAGCTTTGGCCTCGAATGAAATTCGATAAACCACTTGCTGTTTCCGCCAACGGTGGGCACGGGCCAATTCGATATTTCGTCGAAGAATATGTGCCCGGAAAACGGGTCGTGTTTCGATTTACGGGGCCAAATGGGTTTGACGGCTATCATAGGTATGATGTCTTAGAGTTGGAAAAAGATAAAACGGAACTGCGTGAAACGTTGAAAATGAACACGCATGGAATGGCACAACTATTGTGGCCACTGATATTTCGTCCTCTCCACGATGCTTTAATCGAGGACTCACTTTGCTTCGCTGAACTACGTCTGAACCTTACGCCAACGGTTTCAGAATGGTCTTGGTGGGTAAAATTTTTGCGTTGGTCTATCTCCGGTGGAAAGAGTCGGCCACAGAAAATCGCCTAACAAAGCAGTTTTACTCGGACGGACAAAGCACTGCTCATTCCTCGCTCTGCTTTTTGCCGCCGGTGAAATGAAGGAGCGGCTATCCAATGTTACAGATTACAATAAGGTCGGTAATACTATAATCGCTGCTGTAAATCTTATGAATGACAAAATTACAAACAATCCAGCCTACTCTGACGCACTCTTAAACTTGAATACAATCGAATTTGAAGTACCCATTCAGAACTATTTGGATAGCAATGTTATGACTGACGTTATTAAGGCAACAATAACGGCAGACACCATAAAAAAAGTTTCCCTGTTTCTGCCGCAGCTACAAAAACACCGTATTCAATGACTTACAAAGAATTAGACTCAACAGGGACAAGTTTAAAATTACATACCACTGGGTAGCTGTTCAAACTCACAGAACATTAAAGATCCTACCGCTGAATGTGTCTCATATAGTTATGAAGTTCTTACGAAGAATACATCTGGTCTAAGTGTAAACAGTAGCGGTAGTAACTCAATAAGTGTCGTCAAAACAACAACAAGTGCTGGTTTAACAGCAATGCGGTTGCCAATAAATTAGCTTGAAAACCGAATGAGCGGCTTTCAAGCTAATTATCAGGCGGTTAGTCTGCGCCGTTCTTCTTCCCAGCCAAGACAGGCAAGCTGAACAGTACGCGGTATGGGACGCGCACCTGAACCATAAGCGCTTATAGTTCTTACTGTCACGCCAAGTTCACGGCTTGCGGCAGAAAGAGAAAGATTGTTTCGGATTCGCCAAACAGTAAAACGGTCTGCGGGAGTTTCAGAACGCTGATCAAGCATGTCGGCAAAGAGAGTGTCAGCACCGATTTGAATGTCTAACTGAGGCCATTCAGCTTCCCAACCATATTCGCCCAAGACAGCCCTAGAAAATTCAGCAGGATCTCGAAGTGGAGCAAGGCCAGATAAAGAAAAAATGAAATCCTTCATGTTTACTGTGCCGCAGGAACCATCAACGAAACTAACATTGAGGCAATAATCAGCAGCAGGACTTACAGCCGTTAATCTAGGACGGGTTATCCGTGTAGCATGTGCCATTGTTTTATCAACTCCTCTCTGTTGTCAGCTATCCATTTCAGAGCATGACGCAAAACCTTTGAAGGTGCAGAGCCGTCCATAATGTCTAGCGTAACGAGATTAATTACCGCCTCAAAATCAGGCCCCATTAGATGCACATGAGGAGGATTGTGATCTTTTTCCCTCAGCGTAATCCTGAAATTTGAAAACGGTACTTTGTCGTCATGGAATAAATATATAGAAATTATTTCTATATCGCAAGAAGAATAATCGAAAGACCAAATTCCCAATCGGGTAACCAAAACGAATCGCCCATGGGTGCTTGTATCTGGCACTCTTGAGGAACGCATTTCCTGATTTTACTCACGGTGGTCATTGCGGCAGTCATCTACATAAACAACCGATGACAACGGAACTAGTCCCCTAATATAGCCTTGACATTATATAGCGTGTAAGCTATTTTTTATTTAAGGAAATGAACTATGGTGTGGAAAATCGTTACGGTTGAATACTTCGATGATTGGTTTCTAGGCTTGGATGCTTCGGAGCAACAAGATGTGTTGGCCGCCATATTGATTCTTGAGCAATACGGACCCATGTTAGGCAGACCGCACGTATGATAGTCTCAAAGGAACTGACAAGGTAAAGAACCTGAAAGAACTCCGCGTACAACATAAAGGCAAACCGTACCGGGTATTTTTCGCCTTTGATCCTCTCCGCCAGGCCGTGATGTTGTGTGGCGGTGACAAAACCGGAAATAAACATTTTTACGAAACCATGATCCCTATTGCAGAACGTGAGTTTCTGAACTATCTGCAAGAAATGGAGTAAGTTATGGCAAAGCAACTTTCGGAATTAATAAAAAAAATAAACCCGACTGTAGTCGTAGCAGCACGTGCTCAGGCGGATCAGGAAATTTTTGAACTCCGCCTTGCTCAGTTACGTCAAACTGTTGAGATGTCGCAACATGATCTGGCTGTTGCATTGGGCATTTCCCAGCCTTCAGTCGCTAATTTGGAAAAACGCGGCCACGAAGTAAAATTATCTTCTCTGAAGCGGTATATTGAAGCACTTGGTGGCAAGTTGTCTCTGGATGTTGAAATGGCGGATGGTCGTCACATCGGCATAAACGTCTAGCATTTCTTCCTCCGTGAATAAGACAGGCTAAAAGGTCGTGAGTCAGCTTCTAAAATATCGAGGATGACAAATGACCTTTTTCATTTTCAAAGAGAGAAAGTCCAACTAAGCGCAGTACCGGTCGGCATAAACAGCCGCCGGTGTGCTCACAGCCGTTAGTGAGAACTTTTTACGCTTGTTGCATCAGATCAACAGGATTGCCACGGCTAAGATATGTTTTGAACTCATCAGAAATTCTCGCATCTTCAGAAACTCGTTGCCAAAAGTCGCGAGCTATACTCTTTATCCCGGAGATACAGTCGTTATCGTTTAAATTTAGTAGTTTAGGTTCTTTAGGAATAAAATTATATGGCGGCACTTCACCACCACTTTTTGGTGCAAAACCCATGGAGCACATATCATAAAACGGTAACAGCCTGAATACGCTCCCTTCTATGGCCAGGCTCAAGTTACCCAAATGCATATCCGTATTGTTTATAAGACAGCCAAAGCACCATAAACTTTCAGCATCGAAGACATGTTGCCAACTTACCAAGTCCTTCTTATGCAATGCGTCAAAGACCTGGGGCCAACCAGTACCCAACCCGGTAAACTCAGCATCAATCGATTGAAGAGAAATCATTGACATCCGACCATATTCTCCGGTCCTGTCAAACCGTTGAGATTCTAAGAAGAGCCTGTTGTCTTTTTCGATGAGCCTTGTCTCTGCAGCCGGAAAGTCATTATCGTGCATTGTTTCAACCGCATGAAACTCGGTAATCAAGATGTCGCGCCATCGCCTTGCAACGTCATTGTCACCTTTAGGTGAAAATTTAACTATTACATGGGATAATCTATTACCACAAAATGCAGTAAACTTTGGTTGCTCACCACCTGCTGATGAGCCTGGGATGTTACCATTCATCACACTATCGGCTAGTTCAGGGTAGTTGTCTTCTGATGTGTATACAGGTTTCCGGCGAACACGTAACAAGGCTTGTTCACCAAATTTAAAGTTTCCAGGAAGGTCATCACCATTCGACACCAAGTACTTGCCAATATGATTGGCGTTCCAGCGTCTCGGGTCAGATGGGAAATCACCATTTTGCTTTGATAATTCTTCAGCAATTTGGCGTCCGAGAAACCCCTGAGGGCACAGATCAAGGAGAAAATAGGGCAAATCTTTATAGTAGCCAGTTTTGCTTTCTCCCAATAGTAATGGCGGCATACCTGTCGCTGGTTCAACGTAAAAACCGCCATGGACTAACGGACGTATTGTTGCTGCCAAGACTGTATTTCCGTGCGCATCTACCATGCTTAAAGGTAGTTTGTCGGAGCCTCCAAAAGCGTTGCGAGTCATTGCGTACATAGGCGTTCGACCATTTTGCAGCTTAATTATTTCATCGCCCAAACTCCGTAGTTGGCGTGAAACAGCAGTTTGACTTTGATCCGTGTGAATCTGAATCTCTTTAGAAGTGGCCGGGCCAAGCCTTAAATAATCTCTAATAGATAATGGCATACAGAACCTTTCTTTCAAACTGAATCAAAAACTGGTAATTCGACTAGCAACTTGACTAGAAACTACACCATAACAAAACTATAAACAACATATTTTTTAATTTGTTACGCGCTCTTAACACGAAATAGTAGCTATATTATTGACTAGAATACAGCTAATAAATGAATTGCATAACCAGCCGGTTACACGCGGCCTTAGGCAGGTGAACCGGGCACCCCGTTGGCAAGCAAACTGATTTCACGACAATACGCGACAATATTCTTGCCTTTCGCGACATTTAACGACAATATATAAACCGCGATTTGTCGTAAACCCCCTCCAGCAGGAATAAGAATATGCCTCATAAATTGCTAACAAACCAACAAGAAGACATTCTCTCTTTGCTGGCTCGTAACTCTGGCCTTACGAGTGAAGGGGTTCGAGATGGCCTGAAAAACCCACCCACCTTGCGAACAGTACAGCGCCGACTTGTCGAATTAATTACGGAGAGACACATAGCCGCAGTCGGTAAAGGAAAATCAACGACCTATAAGCTCCTTGCACCAATCGACATCTATGCGGTATCTCCCAGCGTTGCTGCTTCAAGTGCAGGGGAAAGTTATTTTGCCTATATTCCACTTTCAGAGGGAGGTCGTGAGGTTTTCAGCTACGTCCGGCGCCCGACAGCAGGAAGAACTCCTGTCGGTTATCAAAGAGAGTTTCTTGAAGCCTACATTCCCAATGAAAGCTGGTACTTGAGCAACGCGGTTCGGTCACGCCTGCGGCGCATTGGTATAACCAATGATATGGAACGTCCTGCCGGCACCTATGGCCGCGCAATTCTAAATCGGCTTCTGATTGATCTTTCCTGGGCATCCAGTCGCTTGGAGGGCAACACCTATTCACGCCTGGATACACAGAATCTGATTGAATCCGGTCGCTATGCAGAAGGTAAAAATGCGCAAGAAGCGCAGATGATCCTTAACCACAAGGCTGCTATTGAGCTCTTGGTCGATGATGCTGACGTCATAGGCTTTGATACCCATACTTTTCTCAGTCTGCACGGGCTCCTGTCCGAAAACCTCATGCCCAATCCGGACGCGAGTGGCAGGCTTCGTACGCGCCCCGTTGATATTGGTGGATCAGTATTCGTGCCGCTTGGTGCGCCACAAATCATCAATGAGTGTTTCCAGGAAATCCTCGACAAGGCGGCAGAAATCGCCGACCCCTTTGAACAAGCCTTCTTTGTTTTGGTCCACCTGCCCTATCTGCAACCATTCGAGGATGTAAACAAGCGCGTGTCGCGGCTCGGAGCCAATATTTCACTCCTCAAGCACAATCTTTGCCCACTGACCTTCATAGACGTACCTGATCGTGCCTATATAGATGCCACTCTCGGCATATGTGAATTGAATCGGGTTGACCTTTTGAGCGACCTGTTTGTCTGGGCCTATGAGCGCTCTACACGTGAATATGTTGTAGTCAGCAAGAGCCTGGCGGAGCCTGAGCCGCTCAGGCTGCAATATCGTCTGCAACTGCACGAGATAGTAGCTGACATCGTACGGAAGCTGCGAGTGGATGTACATCAAGCCATAAAGCAATATGCCGATGAACAGCTTGGCAAGGAAGATCGGCAAGCTTTTGCCGAGATGGTTCAAGAGGAGATCAAGCGTTTGCACAAGGGGATAATTGCCCGTTATAGAATTCGCCCATCGGAGTTTGAGGCGTGGCTGAAAGCAAGAAATCTGGCATAAGCCACAGAATCAATATGGTTAAGATGCCAACCATCGGCAAAACCCGCCGAGGGCAGGTCGGCCTCAGCCCCGTTGAACGTATTGGAGCAGGAAGATGGAAAACACTCCGTGGCAAATGAATTTAGAAGACTCTGAGGAGAGCAGATGTGAATAAATATAGACGGGTTTCGGATAGACGGGCCGGGCAAGATCGACGCCGCGATCCCGGTTCGCAGGGATTTCGCCGCATACCTACGTGGGATGAACAACGTGCGCAACACTTCACACGTTTTATTTTTTGTATCCTGGCGCTGCTTTATTTCAATGTCGGTGAAGCGCCGAGGGTCAGCAAGTGGTTTACTCCACCGGGTATCAATGCGATTTTTGTTTTCTACGGCATGATCATTTCAATATCGATGATCACAGCTCGTAAAAAACTGTATTCTCCGTTGCGTTGGCGCGTCACAATGTGGGTGGACATGGCTGCGGCCTCTTGCGCCGTTCTTGCCGATGTCCTTGTGCTTTCGCCCGGCTTCCTGGTCTTCCTCATGGTTATTCTCGGTAACGGCATGCGTTACGGTATGTGGATGTTTGGTGAAGCGGTGATCGGCAGTTTCGTCTGTGCGGTTATGGTACTCGTTTTCCGGTTGCCGGAATATATCAATTCACTGTCGGTAGGAGCCGTATTCAGCTCGCTGTTTTATTTCATCTTTGTGCTGTATTCCTATTCTCTCATGTCGCGGATCGAGACGCGTAAACAGCTTCTCGAACGGGAACGCAACCGTGACGAGCTTACCGGGCTGCTCAACCGGCGGGCGTTATTCGAACGCGCTGCCCTTGTATTCGAGCAACGCGGGGCGAGCCAGTCGGTGGCGGTATTGTTTGCCGACCTTGATGGTTTCAAGGCGATCAATGATACTCACGGCCATCACGCAGGGGACCGGGTTTTATCCGAGATCGGAGAGATCATGTCCGGTACCGTGCGCTCGTATGATCTTGTTGCACGATATGGAGGGGATGAGTTTGTGATGGTGTTGTCCGGTGCCGACGCTGAAGGTGGTGCGGAGGTAGCACGGCGCTTGCAGCTGAAAATCAACGAGTGGGCGTTGCAGAACCGGATTGATGTAAGTGTATCGATCGGGATCGGCCATGCTCCCGCGCATGGTAACGACTTTAAAACCGTTATTAAACACGTGGATCAAGCAATGTACCAGAGCCGCATTGACACCGGCCGAGGCGGAATCCAGATGGCAGCTTCGGCACAGGAGTCGTAAACCACAAAGCCACTCGCATCCGGGTATGTTATTGGTGACTGGCAACTCAGCAAACAACGCTCCCCTCGCCCTCATATATGAAAGTCTTGAGATTTTGCTTGAATGGCTTCAGCGTGTCAGTCAGAACCTGGAGGAGACAATGGTTCGAACGATAATTGAACCGGGAAGAAGCAGTGGAGCTTAAACATGATGGTTTTTTTCCTGGATTGGCCGCAGCTTAGGGGCAATTTCTGCATCCGGGACTGTAGACGCGGGGCATTGAAAACAGGCGAACTTCGCAAATCACGATTTACACACCAGAAATATAATTACCCAAGCCCCCCGCATTTTCGCAGCGCCTCATACAACACGATGCCGGCAGAGGTTGATAAATTGAGACTGCGCACCTTCCCTGACGGCATCGGAATGGTGAAGGAGGTCTCCTGGTTCGCTTTCAGCAGCTCCTCCGGCAGCCCCTTTGTTTCCTTACCGAACACGATATAATCGCCGGGCTGAAAATCAGCATCGATATAGCTCCGGGCAACTTTGGTGCTCAGATAGAAGAAGCGCCCGTCAGCCCTGGCAGCGTGAAGTGCCTCCAGATCAGGCCACCGCTGGAGTGCGACAAACGCCCAGTAGTCCAGCCCGGCACGTTTGAGATAGCGGTCATCGAGCGAAAAACCGAGCGTGCCGACCAAATGCAGGACAGCGCCTGTTGCAGCACAGAGGCGGGCTATATTGCCGGTATTGGGGGGAATCTCCGGCTCGATCAGAACAATATTGAATGGTTTCATGGCAACTGTATACCACTCTTTACGGCTGCCGCGCTTGCATTTTTTTCTCCGCAAGACTATTGTGTGACGTCAAAATTACATCAACATTCGGAGATTCAATCATGAAGATTATTGTTACCGATGAAGTATCAGCGGAAGGGTTGGCACTGCTGACTCAGGAACCACGCATTCAGCTGGACGTGAAGCTGGGGCTGAAAAAAGAGGAACTGCTTGCCGTTATTGGCAATTATGAAGTGATTATCACCCGCAGCGGTACCACCGTTGACAAGGCGCTTCTTGACGCAGCCACCCGCCTCAAAATGGTGGCCCGCGCCGGCGTCGGCATTGACAATGTCGATGTCGATTATGCCAGTTCGAAAGGGGTGATTGTTGTCAATGCGCCCTTCGGCAACACCAACAGCGCTGCCGAGCATACCATGGCGCTGCTGCTGTCGTTTTGCCGAAATGTGCCGGTTGCCAATAACAGCCTCAAATCAGGAGAGTGGAAACGGGCCCCGTTTACCGGTTACGAATTAAAAGGGAAAATTGCGGGAGTTATCGGGATCGGAAAAGTCGGCGGTCGCGTCGCCACGCGCCTGAAAGCGTTTGAGTGCGAGGTACTGGCATGCGATCCGTATATTTCCGTAAAAAGGGCTCATGACCTGGGCGTCAAACTGGTATCACATGACGAAATATACAAGAACTGCGATATTATCACCGTCCACACACCACTGACTGATGAGACAAAAGGGATGATCGGTGCGCGTGAGTTCGGCCTGATGAAAACCGGCGTCATTGTCCTGAACGTTGCCCGCGGCAGCATCATTGACGAACAGGCGATGCTCGACAACCTGAACTCGGGAAAAGTACTCGGCGGCGCCTTCGATGTCTGGAGTCAGGAACCACCTGACACTGATCTGCTCACGCAGCTGATTGCTCGAAAGAATCTGGTGGTTACGCCGCACCTCGGGGCAAACACGTTTGAAGCTCAGGTCAACGTCGCCATTGACGTCTCACGGGAGATCATCAACTATCTGGATGACAAGCCGCTTGAGAATGCCGTCAATATTCCGCGCTTTGACCTGGCCTTGATGGATCAGATGCGGCCGTTCCTCAATTTGATGAGTGTCATCTGCGACTTTGGCATTCAGCTGGTTGACACTAATCTGGAGAAGGTATCATTTGGCTTCAGCGGAGCAATCGCCCATTATGACTGTGCGCCGCTTGCGGTTTGCGGTCTTTCCGCGCTGCTGAACCGTAAGGTTGAACAGGACGTCAACATGGTCAACGCCACGCTGATTGCGGAGCAGATGGGTATTATCGTCGAAGAGACCAAAACAACCCAGTCCGATGCATTTTCCAATGTCATAACACTTACCCTGGAAGGACAGGGCAAACGGAGAGTCGTAGCCGGAACGCTGTTCGAGGGACAACCGCGCATTGTCAGGTTGCGTGATTATACCATGGATTTCGCCCCGGACGAATTTATGCTGCTGCTGAACTATGAGGACCGCCCCGGCATGATCGGCAAAATCGGTACAATCATGGGGCAGCATGATATCAACATCGCATCGATGAACCTCGGCCGCAGCCAGAAAAAGGGAGAAGCGATGGTCATCCTGTCGCTTGACTCGCCGGTGCCGCCGCCGGTTGTCGACGAACTCCGCGCGGCAACCGAGGCTTCGTTCATAAAGGCGCTCAAAATGAGAAGCGGCGCCTGCACCCGCAACTGCGGCTGCGGATTGTAGTAACCCGGTCTGCCATTTTATATGACATTTCCGCACATTGATCCGGTTTTTCTGAGCATCGGCCCGCTCCAGTTCCGCTGGTACGGGCTGATGTACGTTCTCGCCTTCCTCGCCACCTATTTCATACTCCGTTCAGAAGCGGCCCGTAAACAGCTCCCCCTGACAAAAGATGACATTGCCGATCTGCTATTCTACGGGGCAATGGGCGTAGTTTTGGGCGGTCGTACCGGGTATATCATCTTCTACAACCTTGGTTTCTATCTGGCTCATCCGTTCAAGCTGTTTGCCGTCTGGGAAGGAGGCATGTCGTTCCATGGCGGCTTCCTCGGAGTTATTCTGGCCTTCCTGGTTTACGCCCGCCGCAAGAACATCCCGTTCTTTACCCTGATAGATATGGCAGCTCTCTGTGCGCCGGTTGGTCTCGGGCTCGGCAGACTCGGCAATTTCATTAACGGGGAGCTGTACGGCAGAGCAACCACGGTACCCTGGGCTATCATCTTCCCCGGCAGTGATGGACAGCCGCGTCACCCATCCCAGCTCTACGAGGCATTTCTGGAGGGGTCGGTACTTTTTTTCATCGTGCGTTTCATGTCGCGCAGCAATGAGACAACCGGTATTGCCGGCTGGTCTTTTGTTGCCGGTTACGGCCTGTTCCGCTTTATCATCGAGTTTTTCAGGCAACCCGACGCCCAGCTCGGTACATTCTTCGGTATTTTTTCAATGGGGCAGCTGCTCAGTCTGCCGATGTTCATTATTGGAACCGGGGCTGTTATGCTGCTGGCACGCCGCACGTCATGCCGTAATTCAGGATTGAAAAAGTCCTGATATACGGTATAGTCAACAAAAATACTCAGGAGGTTTCCCGTTATGATCAGCAAGAAAATGTCTGAAGCAATTAACACTCATATGAACCTCGAACTGTTTTCTGCCAATATGTATCTCGTCATGTCGTCCTACGCCAATGAAATGGGGCTGAAAGGCGCTGCCAACTGGTTTTTTGTCCAGTACCGTGAAGAAATGATCCACTTCATGAAATTCTATACCTACCTGACTGATCAGGGCAGTGTCATCTCCATACCGGCCAGCAAGGCTGTCCCCAACAAATATAAATCACTGCTCGACCTGATGCAGAAGACCCTCGGCCACGAGCAGATGATTACCTCCTGTATCAACAACCTCTGCGAGCAGGCTGTTCAAGAGAAGGATCATGCAACCCAGATCTTTCTGCAGTGGTTTGTTACCGAGCAGATTGAAGAGGAGAACAACGACCGCGATCTCATTGCCAAACTCAAAATTGTCGGCGACAACGGACAGGGCATTCTGATGATCGACGGCGAGATGGGGCAGCGGGTCTTTGTCGCTCCGGTCGGCTCACCGCTGGCAGTGTAACTGATGCCGGTGAAGGTTCGCTTCTGCGAACATAACAAGGGAAAAGGCAAGGTAGTACGACGACTTGAAGAGGTGTTTCCCGACCTGAACATCAAGATCAAGGGCTGCGTCAAACAGTGTGGTGTCTGCCGAGAAGTGCCGGTTGCGGTTGTTGACAAAATAAAGGTAACCGGCAGGGATGGAGACGAGTTATATGCCCGGGTTGTTGCGTTGATCAAGAAAGAGCATTCTACAACACAAGCATAAATAGTATAGCAGCACACAGTACCAGCAGCCGATGTCCGATGAACCCGGCATCATTCCTGCTCTGTTTCTCGTGCAGACGCCCCAGAACAAGCCACGAAGAGAGTGCGCCGGCCAAGATAATCGGGTAAATCAGCAGACGCAGGGTACCGAATTCAGGGGTAAGCCGTTCAATATCAAGCCACTGTCCAAAACCGGTTGCAGTAAGCAGCAGCGGTACCAGTTGTGCACCCCCCTCCACCAATGCCCTGTAATATAAGACAAACAGCCCGGTAAATGCCATTGGCAGGTACGCAATTCCGCACGCAGCAAAAACCGGTTTCCATCCATGTCCCCGAACTCCGGCGGAAACAAGCATCGCCGTCCCCGTGAAAACAGCTGAAATGAAAAGAGCCAATATAAACTCGGGCAGACTCCAGAGCGTGTGGGAGAAAACTTCCAGCCTGCGCCCCGCAACAAGCGGAGTCGCCTTGGCAGCAATGATGACGCCTACCAGGGTCACGCTGAAAAACGCCTCGTTAAATCCACGTCTGTCGTTGTTTAAGAGCCCCTGAACAGGATTTCTGATGTCAAGCTGCATTGCATGATGCGTGCAGTTCCGTACGCAATCAAGACAAAGAATACAATGGTCGGAATTATCAATGCCGGATGGATGAAGCCCCATCGGGCACTCTTTCTCCTTGACGCATTCATCAATCCGGCAACGAACGGCGCAGACAGTGCGGTTGCTGTGCATCTCCAGAAAGGACATTCTTGACATGAGGCCAACGATTCGTCCCAACGGACAAAGATATTTGCACCAGCCACGCCTTCCAAGTATCAGGTCGCTTGTAGCGGTGGCCACAAAAAGTCCGGACAGTAATAATCCGGTGGCAAAAGACCGGGAGAACATGCCGGAAGCCTGCTCCACCAGCAGTATCAACACGATGCCGCTTAAGCTGAGAGTCGGCCCCCAAAGACGCAGCCAGGTATCGGGGTTTCGCACTACACCGGTTTTTGCACCGATGAATTCACTAATGGCCTCAAGTGGGCACCAACTGCACCAGCCACGGGCAAAGAACAGCGTGGTTAACAGAAGCGATGGCCACCAGAGTGTCCAGACCGCCAGGTTGGCAGCATTGCCATACTGAGGGCCCAGCAGGGCATATACGGTAAGCAGCAGAAAAAACGGGACCGATATTTTGCGGAGCACACGAGGAAAATCAGGTCGGTGGGTAAATTTTTCAGCCAGAGCCAAGGTCAGGAGGTTGAAACGACCGTCAGGGAACGGCGATTTCTGAGGGACAATATGTTCGGCGCCTACTTCTTCGTCATTACAGAGAATAACAGCCCGGCTGAGTACTTGATATAATTCGCTGCAGTTGAGTGGCCAATCATGGTCAATGAGTAAATTATGGGCCTTCTGGGAGAGTCGCTGTATACATTTATGATGTTGCGCATTCAGTGATTTCAGCAGACAGGATGTCATCACCGGAATATCCTTCTTTCGTTCATTGAGAGGCATCATATCTATCGTTTCCGCACTCAGTTTTTTGAAAAGAGCTTTGTTGAACCTTCCGCATTCGGCCAATCGAGCCAGCGACTCACCTTTCGTTTCAATACCTGTTATCATGGCTTCACGCCATTCGCTCTCTCCAGAACGCCTGAAACGCCCCGTTTCATTAAATGCCCGTAGCGTCTCCTTTGAGGCAATAATCCTGACTCCTCCTCGCCACTCACTGTCCATCAGACGTCCGAATTGTCCCGTTTCCAAAAATTGGCAAAGTTTTTCCTGCATGGCGGAAGTCAGAGAGTCGATATTGCGCAGAAAAAGGTCTCCACCGGCAGCGAGTTCGAGAGCTCCGCGCCGCACCAGAGGTTCAGTACCAGGACAGTCAGATATTGTTCCAAAGAGAGCTGTCTCCTGAGCATTCTCAAGCGGCAGTACGTTACGAATTCCTCTTTCTGAATTCGCGATTACCAGAGGTGGAGAAGCACAATCAAGAAACAGTACCGGACTGGCTGGGTCTCCATAATAATGGATAAGACGAGCTGCAAGATCCTTCCAGGTTCCGGCCTCCCCCTGGATCAGGACGTGGCTCCGTGACGCTCCAAGGATCCTGAGGCGCAGGTTCAGATTTTTTACCCACTGGGAACCTCCCGGAAAGGCATCAAACGCCGGCAGCATGTGCCAACTGAAGGCGCTGCCAATATTTTCGGCGGGTATAGTGTACGAGGATGATTTCATAATTTTGGCGGCAATTACATGTTGAGGAGGATCACAAAATATCTGTGCCGGAAAGGTTGCTTTGAGACAGATTGATGCGAATGAATATAACTCTGCAAACCAGACTGTTCACTGACAAGAATCTGGTTAACAGAGTTATCTGAAGTGCGGATTCTATTACAACTTTCGGAAGCCGAAGTGTGTTTTATTTTTGCATGATCGGGATGCCCAGCGCCGTAATTTCCTCTGCAACCAAATCGGCCATACGACCGATCTGTGCGCCAATTTCAGGTGTCAATTCCAGGCCGGTATCAATTGATTTCGGCTCAATACCCAGAAGTATGACCTGTTTCGGCATCATATCAACCAGTCGTGCCGTAGCAAGCAGGTCAGAAATTCCCAACTGATGAGGAGATATCTTCTTCTGGAAAAGCGCCGGGACATCATCACCTTCAAACCGGGTAAGGGTGCCGCACGGGTCGCCGTTTCTCACAACATCTATCAGTATGAGTACGTCCCTCCCGTAAATATACTGCAGCAACTCTATGCCGCTGGTCCCGCCATCCAGAAGTTCCACCCCTTCAGGCGTCTCGTACCGTTTCTCAAACTCTTCAACCACCCATACCCCTGCTCCCTCATCTTGAAGGAGCAGGTTACCGATTCCCATTACCAAAACATTCATTGAGTATCCCTATAAGGCCCTGACCTTGACAATTTCCTTGTTTTCCTTATCGACCAGATGAATGGCACAAGCCAGACAAGGGTCGAAAGAGTGAACCGTTCTCAATACCTCCAGCGGCTTGTCCGGAACCGCGATCGGAGTGCCGATCAGTGATGCCTCATATGGCCCCGGTGCGTCCTTGGAGTTTCTCGGACTGGAGTTCCACGTAGACGGCACGACCGCCTGGTAATTTTTGATCTTCTTCTTGTCAATGACAATCCAGTGAGACAAAACACCTCGCGGAGCTTCATGCATACCGACGCCTCTGACTTCGCCATTGGGAAATTCAGGCTTGTTGAAGATTGTGGTGTCCCCTTTACCGATATTTTCAATCAGGAGCTGCCACTGATTCTGAAGCGTCTCATGAATCACGGCTGCACGGACAGCCCTTGCTGCATGTCGTCCGATAGTTGAATGAAGGGCACCGATACCGACTGTTTTGCCGGCCAGACTGCTGACGGTGGCAAGCGCCTTTTCGGTGTATTTTTTCGTCGGAGCATGACCGGCAGCGTACATGCAGAGAACATTCGCCAATGGCCCGACCTGGGCCGGAGCACCATGGAACGTCGGAGCCTTGACCCAGGAATATTTTCCGTTGTCCTGGAAGTCGGTGTATTCCGGATCTGTCTCCCCTTTCCAGGGGTGGAGATCCGCATTCCCCTTGTACCATGCATGCTTGTTGCTCTCGCTTACTCCCTTGATGAAATATTCATCCTGGAAGTTTTTTATCGGCTGGAATTTTGATACGTCGCCGTTCGGAATATATCCACCGGCATGGGCAAAGGATGTACACTTGGTATCCAACGGGTACTCCGGAACACTAAGATAATTCATCACGCCTGCACCATATGCGGTCCATTCGCTGTAGAAAGCGCCGATTGCACACACATCCGGAAGGTAGACATTGTTAATAAAATCACCCAGTTCGTCAATAAGCGTTTTAACATAGAAAAGCCGTTCCATGGAAAGAGTGGAAGGACTGTCTGTGTTTATCGCGTTGGTCACACCGCCGACCGCAAGGTTCTGAATATGTGGAGTCTTGGAGCCGAGTATCGAGATAATCATGTTTGCCCTGCGCTGCACCTCAAGAGCCTGAAGATAATGGGTGGTCGCAAGGAGATTGACTTCAGGGGAAAGCTTCATGGCCGGGTGTCCCCAGTAACCGTTGGCAAATATACCGAGCTGACCGCCTCCGACAAAAGCCTTCAGCCGTTCCTGAGTCTGGGACAACTCCTGAACACTGTTCAGATGCCACGAGGAGATACCCTGGGCAAGCGAAGCGGTCTTTTTTGGGTCTGCTTTGAGAGCCGAAGTTACATCCACCCAGTCAAGAGCCGAGAGGTGGTAGAAGTGTACGATATGATCCTGAATAGCGTGGGCGGCAATCAGCATATTCCTGATGTACTGGGCATTCAGAGGAACTTCCAGCTTTAAGGCGCTTTCCACGGATCTGACCGATGCAATTGCGTGTACGGTCGTACAGACACCGCAGATACGCTGGGTAAAAAGCCACGCCTCACGAGGGTCCCTCCCCTTAAGAATGGTTTCTATGCCGCGCCACATCTGCCCGGATGCCCAGGCATTGCTGACTTTGCCGCCGGACAGTTCGCAGTCTACTCGTAAATGCCCTTCTATTCGTGTTACCGGATCAATGGTGATTCGAGTTGCCATACTTCCTCCATGGTTTCATATAGTTGAAATGTGTAGTCAAAAAATTGGTCCTGAATCAATGCTCCGTTTCAGGAAACAGGTTCAGATATTTCGCACAGAGCTTGAATCCCAGTATTGCAAAGGCAATCATGCCCGCTGTCAGTATAAACTCCATGATTGAAGGGAAGTAGTCGCTGCCGACCCGGTTTGCATAGTCCGACACCCCGAATACGCCCACATTCAGGCGGTTGAGCAGAACACCGAGAATCACCAGAATGCTCACCACAAAAACCGTATCGATGTCCTTTCGATTTGCTCTCTTCGCCAACAGCAGAATTGGGATGACAACTCCGACAGCCATTTCCAGCAGCCACATAAAGCCTAAAAATCCGTTGTTGAATAATGCCCCAAGTCCTGGCCCGGAAATGATGGTGACGGTCTTCATGACAAAGTAGAGACAGCCAAAGCAGAGAATCCCTTTTGCCAAACCCTCAATAACGGCCTTTGACGCTTTATGGTTGAATACCTTGCTGGTCAGGATCGTTTCGAAACTGACCATGGAGAACCCCATCATCAACGCGGAAACGAGGAACATGTACGGAATATGTTTGTTGTACCAGAGCGGAGAGAGCTTGCTCGGCAGAATCAGGTAATTTGCCCCCAGTGATGACTGGTGAAGCAGGGACAGGGCCACGCCGAACATGACGGCCCCCACCATTATACGGTGGAGGAACTTCAGGGTGCGATGCCAGCCAAGCTTTTCGAACACCATCGGGCTGGATTCCGTGGCAAGAGTGGTCAGATAACAGACCAGATGCAGGGCAACGATGAACATGACCGAGTTAATTTGCCACATGATTAACGGATGCCAGATGACTGCCGAGCGGCCAACGTCAAAGGTGATGGAAATAGCTGCCAGCAGATAGCCAAAAAAGGCGTTCAGAATTGAAGCGCGGGCAATGCACTTGAACTTTTTCATATTCAATATGTAGACAGCGCCCGCGATCATAAACGCACCGGCCGCCATGGCCACACCGCCCAGAACATCAAAAGCGATCCATAATCCCCATGGCCAGTAGTCGTTCATGTTCGTTGATGCGCCAAGTCCGAAGATAATTCGGTAACCGCCGACACATGCCGCACCAAGTATCAGAAGAACCAATACTCTGGTAAACGGAGTATCCAACTTGATACCCAGGTGTTCACTATGCTTGTCATCCAGCAGCTTATTGAAAGCGCCCCCCATTTTGGGACCGACATACCTGGTGAAATCAATCATTGGTGGCCCCCCTTCTCCTTGCTGTCGCTGCTCTTCCTGTGTGTGATGGCATAAAGTGTGGTTCCGCCTATGGCTACGCCAAGAAAGACCCATGGTATTTTGGCAATATAGGCCCAGGTCAGGTCAGGAAGCGCACCATCGGGAATATTTTTGCTGAATCCAAGCAGTTCAAAAGAAACACCGGAGAGCATGAGGTTCTGCGTGCCTCCAGCCTCTGTCAGACCGTAAACCTTGTCAGCATAGGCGGCAACAGGCCGCGAGGTAGTTTCCCTGGAGTTAAACGTCTGTATAGGGAAATCGTAGATGGCTCCCGGCTTCATGGCGAACCGTTTCTTTGCCTCTTCGCGAAGATCGGTGACTTTTCCGAAGATGGTTGCGCCGGTTGGGCAATATTCTGCACAGGCAGCATACTTGCCGTCTTTGTATCGATGTCTGCATAGTTGGCATTTCCGTACTTCCGGCCAGGCAGAATCCCACTCATAGCGAGGAATATTGAACGGGCAGGCGAGCTGACAGTAGCGGCAGCCGATACAGCGGTATGCATCGTAATATACGACCCCGGTCTTCGGGTCCTTAAGAAGAGCCCCGGGAGGGCACACGGAGACGCAGGCCGGACTAATACAATGTAGACACTGCTGTTTAAAGAAGGCGTGTCCGTTGGTGGGAGAATCCTTCTTTTCGCCGGTACCGTTTCTGTATGCCTTGATTATGTTGAGGGTTTTTCCGGAAAGATCCTGGGAAGCATCCCATATCCCCTCGTTCCCTTTGATACTACCTGTTTCATATGGAGGAGCCGCCATCGGCTCTGTCTGCTCTGATTTCTTGCAGATCAGGGCGTCGACAACTCCGGTAACCAGATCTTCCTTGTACAGTGCGCCACCCGGCACACTGTTCTTAGTCTTGCAGTTGACCATGCACGATTTACATCCGACACACAGGGTCGCATCGTACAGCAACCCTACCGCTTCCGGTGGAAGCACTGTGGACATTTTAGCTTCTACCGACGGTACACCTGCAGCAAGAGCAACTGCGCTTCCTGTTACCCCCTTCAAGAATCCACGTCTACTGATCGTCATCGCTATTCCTCCTTGCCGTGATCGTGATCACCGCTTTCGGAGTTGTTCCCTTTTTTCCCGAGGCCGGTAAGCAGTGCCGCTCCGGCTGCTCCGGCAACAACACCTGCTGTTCCGGCGGCAAACGATTTCACGCCGCCAGGTATGCCTTGCTTGTTGGGGAATGCTTCGGTAAAGAATGTCGGCGGAGTAAAATCCTTGATAGTGGCAAGCGTATGAAGCGGCGTTGAGAAGCCGACCCCTTTTTCGGTGCAGCCGAAGCAGGGGTGTCCGGTTCCAACCGGCCAGGAACCGGCGCCGGTATCGCCGAACTGCAGCGATGGGCAGTTAGCATGTGTTTCCGGCCCCTTGCAGCCAAGCTTGTACAGACAGGCGCCAATCCTGTGCATTTCGTCTCCGAACTGGGATGCAAAGCGACCGGCATCAAAATGCGGTCTCCGCTCGCAGTTCTCGTGGATAAGCCTGCTGTAGGCAAATTTCGGGCGACCCTGTGCGTCAAGTTCAGGAAGTTTCTTGTAGGTAAGGAAGTGCAGCAGGGTCGAAAGAAGATTGTATGGGCTTGGTGGACATCCCGGAATTGTCACGATAGTCTTTCCGGTAAGGATTTCAGGAATCCCTTTGGCTTCGGTCGGATTCGGAGCTGCGGCAGCAACACCACCCCACGAAGCACATGAACCCATCGCCACTATTGCTGCGGCATGCGGGGCTGTTTCATTGAGTATCTGCAGGGCGGTTTTTCCGGCAATCTTGCAGTAGATACCGTTATCTTTGGTCGGCACTGCACCATCAACCACCAATATGAATTTCCCTTTATTCTCCTTGATCGATGCCTCCTTGGCTGCTTCCGCCTGGTGACCGGCAGCTGCTGAAAGCGTCTCGGAATAATCCAGGGAAATCAAATCCAGGATCAGGTGCTCAAGCGTCGGGTGGTTGGCCCGCAGAAGCGACTCCACACATCCGGTGCATTCCTGGAAGGAAAGCCAGATTACCGGAGGCCGTTTGACCCTTGTAATCGCCTCGGCTATTTTGGCGCCGGCGCTCAGCGGAAGCCCCATGCCAACGGCCATGATCGAACAGAACTTGAGGAAATCCCTTCGCGAAACACCACTGAGTTTCTGTTTTACATATTCCGACTCTACTGGTTTCATATCCCCCCCTAATATTTTGATACTAATGCTATTTGCGTTCAACACGAATAAACAGCCGCTTAGGTAAACTGATTCCTCATGGCAATAGATGTGCCAACAAGCATATTACTATTGTGTTTACAAAAAATACTGTTATTACAACGTATTGAAATCACTACTACGAATATGGTAAACGATATTACAAAACAGATATTGTATCATTTTGTCTGCACGTGTATCATTTTGTCCATCATGCAGTTGCATTTTTTGTACTATTTGTCTTTTTGCCTGATTGACATAGGGTTACATTGCACGATACAAATCATGATCACTGGCAGTGCCGGTTGTTTAATGCAAAGCAGACACTCAAATAACGCACTCTCCTCCCGCACGATTCATCTGCCGGAAGCTTAAGGGAAACAAACAACATGCCAACTATTTTCATCTGCGATGACGAAGCAGAAATACTCCGCTATCTGGATAAGCTTCTCCGGGCAACCGGTTATGCCGTTGAAACCTTTCCGCGTGGAGCAGATCTGTTAATGCGCCTTGAAAATACGGTTGCCATGCCGTGTGATGTGATCTTGCAGGATGTGCGCATGCCGGATCTGGATGGCCTGCAGATGCTTGACCAACTCTGCAAGCGCTGGCCAGACATCCCGGTTGTCATGATGACCGCTCACGGAACAATTGATGACGCTATCAACGCTATCAAACAAGGGGCGTACGATTACATCACCAAACCTTTTCCGAAGGAAAAACTGCTCAGCATGCTCGAGCGCATACTCGACCATCGCCGCCTGGCACAGGAAAACAAACAGCTGCGTGAAGAGCTTCAGCGAGGCACTGGATCAACAGATGCGATTATATTCCGGAGTGAAAACTTTCGGGCAGTCTACGAACTCACCCTGCAGGTTGCCGAGAGCGATGCCAATATCCTGATCATGGGCGAGTCCGGCACCGGCAAGGAGTTGATAGCCGGTGCCCTGCATCGCAACAGCCCACGCAGCTCAAAACCGTTCGTTTCGCTGAATTGCGCCGTTTTATCCGACACTCTGCTGGAGAGTCAGCTGTTCGGTCATGTGCGTGGCGCGTTTACCGGTGCAGTTGTGAACCAGAAGGGGTTGCTGGAAGAGGCCGACGGCGGTACGCTGTTTCTCGACGAGATCGGCGATGTCAGTCCGGCGGTACAGGCAAAGCTGCTGCGGGTCACTCAGGAAAAAGACTTCATCGTCCTGGGTTCTACCCGGACTCGCAAAGTGGACGTGCGCTTTGTGTCTGCAACCAATAAAGACCTGATGAATGAGGTCAGGGAGGGGCGTTTCCGGGAGGACCTGTACTACCGCCTTAATGTGATCTCCGTCATGCTGCCGCCGCTCCGCGAACGGCGTGATGACATCGAACCGCTGGCCCGACATTTTTTGAAATATTCCAGCCGCCGTATGAAAAAAGAGGTGCTCGACATCGACACTGTTGCCCTGCAGGCGCTCGTGCAGTACGACTGGCCGGGTAATGTGCGGGAACTGGAAAATGTTATCGAACGCGCTGTTATTCTGGCCAGAGGCGACGCCATCACCATTAATCTGCTACCGTTGGATGCCCGCAGAGAACCCGCTCCTGTTCCGAAACTGGCTCCGTCACTGCTGGCCCTCGATATGATTGAGCGCCAACATATTATTGCCGTATTGAAAGAGAATGATTTCCATAAAAGCAGGACGGCAGAGATTCTCGGCATATCCAGAAAAACCCTGGACCGCAAACTTGCCGAATACAGCTTGGTCGAGAGAGAATAAGTGAGACCCTATCTTAAATATTCAATCCGCCTTAAGCTGACCCTGGCAACATTGGCCCCGCTTGTGACAGCACTTCTCCTGTTCTGGATAATCGGTGCATCAACTCTCTACCTCGGCATTCCAGGACTACATCTGTTCGATTTGCGTTCACGCATTTACGTCGTATTTTCCATTATATTACTCTTTGTTACCCTGATAGGTGTGTCTCTCTCGGCATGGCTTGGAACAAGTCTGGCCCGCCCGATTAAAGCGGTTGAGGAAGCGGCGCGTCTTCTGGCACTTGGCGAACATATCCCGGATATTGTTGTTGGCGGGCATGACGAGATTTCCATTATGGCTGAGGAATTCAACATCATGAAGCATCGGCTCATTGAGCGTGAAGAGGAGATTATGCTGCTCAACAGGACTTTAGAGGAAAAGGTTGCAGAGCGAACCAAACAGCTTGATGAAAACAACCAGTGGCTGCTGGTAGCTCAACAGGAACTTGCTCGCGCTGAACGTCTGGTAGGTATCGGTTTGCTGGCATCAGGAGTTGCCCATGAGATCAACAATCCTCTGGCCATCATCCGGGGGAACGCGGAGTTGCTGGAAATGTCGCAACGTCTGAATGAATCTGATTTATCTGAAGTGGAAACCATAATGCAACAGGTTGGGCGGGTTGAACGGATCGTATCAAATCTGTTGGCCTTTGCCAGAACAAAAAAAGTAATCATTCGCCCGTTTTATATTGAATCACTGCTTAATGAAATTCTGGACCAGATCGGGCATCAGATACCACTTGACCAATACCGGATAGAACGGAAATATCAACGCGACAGAATTGCTTTCGAGGGAGACAGTGATCTATTGCAGCAGGTGTTCACCAACCTGGTAGTTAATGGGCTGCAGTCAATGGAAGCGGGAGGAGTACTAACTGTTACAACAGTGAGAGACGAGGAAGCATGCGTTTATTCCGTCAAGATTCACGACACCGGTCTCGGAATCGAGCCTGACGTTCAGGAAAAGCTGTTCACACCGTTTTTCACCACCAAGCCAAAAGGCATCGGCCTTGGGCTGGCGGTTTCGTACGGCATTGTAAAAGACCATGGCGGCGACATACGAGTTGACAGCAAATCGGGGAAGGGAACTTCTTTCATTGTAACGCTGCCATTAAAACAGACAAGTCAACATTCAGCATAAACCCTTCGACTCGGCTCAGGGTGAACTTTTCAACCTTCAACCTTCAACAACTTCACTTCGAGATAGTTGCCTTTTCAACAATCAGACTGTAGCGATATCCTGATCCAAAATCGATGTTATTGTACAAGGTTCCTTTCACCGTCACCACGTCCCCGACATTCGGCAAACCGGTGTTGGTTGTCGTCAAAATCAGATCATCCGTCTTTTTTGCAGCGGAACCGCTGCCATCCTGTATATGTATCCAGTTTTTCTTGAGAATGCGCGGGGTCACTTTTACCACCCTGCCCCGTACCACCACCGGTTTCTTCTCCAGCTTGGTCTTGCGGGCGTAGAGCTCTGCAATGGTATACGCGTTGCGTCCCTTCGCCTTGGCGATTTTGACATTTTTAGATGCCGCCTTTATGTCAACTGTGGCAGGGCGAACTGCAACCGGTGCATCATTTTTGGCCGAAGCCTGGGGGGAACCTTCCGTCCTGGTTGCCGCTGCAACAGCCTGGCCTGCCTGGGGAACCCCCTGGTGGGCCATTTTTAATGCCTGCGGGCTTAAAGCAACCCCTTTATTGCCAGCGGGACCGGCTGAAAAGACGACCCTGTCGAATTTCCGGTTCAGTCCCTTGCTCGTGAAATTCTTCATTTCATAGCCTGGAACAAGGTTCAGTTCCTGCCCCACCACAACCTTCATCAACGGCACCGCTACCCAGGTTTGTTCGCCGGTGCCCTTAAGCAGAATGTACGTGTATCCCCCGCCATTCATGGTTTCCAGCACCTTGCCCGAAAGAGCGACCTCTTTCCGTGTTGCTGATGAACTTTGAGCGGTTTCCGAGGCAGCCCATACTTCTGGGGAGAAATTTAGTGCCGCCGCGACGAAAAAGAAACTTAATGACAATATCAGATGGCTCATGATGACAACTCCCAAGACAAAAGGCCCACAGGGAAACCTGCAAGGCCTCGTATTGTAATACAATTAATATGATAAAAGTTCAGTTGGCGGCAGAAATCAAACCGGTGCATCATTTTGAACCGGCATTTTCAACTCTTTATTTGCTACAAATGCGCAATACATGGCCGGAGTAGCTTTAGCAAACAATACCATTACTTGTCAATCGTGCATCACTGCCATCTATCGTGCTGTATTATGATTACTTCCCAGGACATGACAAAATATGACGGGAATAAGGTAATTATTGTGTTGCCCATTATAGTCCTGCTCTGTATATTTCAGCGCTTGATGCCACTATCTCCTCAAAAAGGACAACAACGTGGGTTTTTTCGACAAATTGTTCAGGACTAAAGTTACCGCTGATATAACTGCTGCTGAGCCTCTGGAAGAGGATTTCAGTACTGCCCTGTCAATGCATCTGCGCGGCGAAATCGAACCGGCGCTCAACGCATACCTGAAGTATTATGAAGAACACCCCGACGACACCCTTGCCCTGTTCTTTGCCTCAACCATCAAGGCCGGTAAGGGGAATATCGGTGAGGCTGCTGAGAGCCTTCGTTTTCTTAGCCGACGTATTTCATTGGAGGGGCAAACCCTTTCGCTCGTAGTCACTCAAAACGTAGTTGCCCTGATGAGCAGCGAAACGCATTCCACTGTTCCTGCAGTTGCGGAAATTATCGTGTCTTTCGGGGACCTTCTCAAGAAGGAAGGATTTGTCCAGGAGAGCGTCGTATGTTTCGAAATTGCCGCGGGGCTCGTTCCGGCCCACGCCAATGTACTCCATAAACTGGGAGATACCCTTCACGACCTTCGCATCTACGACTACGCAGAATCAGTGTTGCTGGAAGCGCTTAAACATGCCCCGAACCATTGGGGGGCTCTTTATACCTATGCTGTGCTGCTGCAGGACCTCGGGCGTATTGAGGAAGCGGTCACCTATTATGAAAAAGCGGTTACGCTGATTCCGAATCATATAAAGTGCCAGAACAATTTAGGCGCTGCACTCATGATGTCTAACAGGCTCGAAGAAGCCCTCGCCCATTGCTCTTTGGCCGAAAAATTAGATCCGGCCTCTCCACTGGTTAAAATCAATCTCGGCAATATTTATTCACAGATGCGCGAGTATGAAAACGCACGCAGGTGTTTTACCGAAGCTATTTCGCTGGATAAAAATTTTGCTCTTGCATATTTCGGACTTGGTTTGGTTGAGCAATCTTTGGGAAGCGAAAATGAACTGATTCGGGATTTATTCCTCAAGGCAATCGAACTCAACCCCTCAATTCCCGAGTTCCATCATGCACTGAGCAAACTTCTTGCGGGGGACGGCAACCCGGAAGACCAACATAAAGGGCATGAAGTTGCATTTACATCGATATCTGGTTAAACTCATTAATGATTCTGGTTAATAATTTTACTTGTTGTGCCCTTTTCCCTTACCCTTGCCTTTCCCTTGCTTTTCATTCTGTCCGGATGACGGCCTTCCACTAAAAACCAGATTTCCGCTCTTAAGTGCGTGAAATTCAGCTGAGCCGGGCTTAATACCAAGACTCTTTGCAAGCGTTCCCCAGCCTTTGTTTTGATTGGCCTTATAAACCTTTACAACCTCTTCCGCCGATTTGTTTGTCCACTGCCCAAGCTGGAAGCACATAAACGCATCAGCCGGCTCTTTAACCGTTCCGATAACAGCTCGGACATGAACCTCTGGAACGCGAGCCTGTGTAGCATAATTGTGTTGTGTTGAAAATCTTGCCGATCATTGTCGGCGTTGTCCCGTGAGTGTCCCATGGGACAATAACACATTCCCTGTCATCAACAAGCCGAATACCCCGTCGACCATACACACATCACCAGCAACCCCGCTACCTTAGCCATGTTACAGCCACTAACAGCAGACAGACGCGCTCACAGACTCTAGCTAGCGGCCTGCGTCTGCTATGGGCTTAAAAGGCTGCCCCCTTTGGGGGCTTGATAGGGGGTAGGATCGGAGTTTTTGAGTTTATGGCTATACATCCTCCACGCCTTACGAAACAATTTTCAATAGTTAATCTGGAGTTTCGATTTTTAGCAAAAAATTTGCCGGGAGGTTAATTGTCAACCTCGGTATTCTAACGGCTGGAAATTTGGTTGCGTCAGAAGATTATAGAAGCAGGCTTGTCGATAAAATTTACATAATAGAATCCTATTGAAAAGTACCACATAGTTTATACTGTAATTTTAGGTTCTTATAATATTGGTATAATATTTGCTGAGCAATCAACATCTAATTTTTATGATTATTTAAGACAACCAGTCTTAGGGAGAAAAAAATGAAAAAGCAAATTGTAGCATTACTGGCAGGGGCGCTGTTGATGTTGGCGACAAGTGCAATGGCGACACCTTTTAGCGGTTCCATCTGGACTAATGGCGCAATGTCTCAAGATGCTGCGGGAGATCTTTTGTTACCGGATAACATGCCGACAACTGACGCAATCGCATATTTTCAAGTCGATAAAATTGATTTTGACAGCAATAGAGGAACAACAACATACAATACTTTTCTGCAAGGCAGCAATTCTTTAAACCAGAATGGTCTTGTGTGGGCTGATGGTACTAATGACACAATTAAAAACAGCTTCTTCACCGGACCTGGTTTTGTAGGTTCTATCTTCCAGTTTACAGGTACAGCATACTTTGATGCTAATACTACGATCAGACATGATGATGGCTTCTACTTAACGTTGACAAACGCTCTGGGTTCCACTCCCTACGATCGATCGTATCCAACTGCTGCAATTAACGATTCACTTGGAAATGCCGCTGGTGTTTATGATTTTGTGTTGAATTATGGCGCATGTAACAATTTCCCAGAAGTTCTCATAACGTCTGGTGTTGCCCCCGTCCCAGAACCCGGCACAATAGCACTCCTTGGCCTTGGTATGGCTGGACTTGCAGTTTACGGTAAGCGCAGGAAGAACAACAAAGCATAAGCCTTTAGCTCGCACATGGCTTGACATAAGGGGACGTTACTCTAACAGGTAGCGTCCCTTTCCGTTTGTACTGTCGAAAAACCTTACGGGTTTAATTGTTGCCAGAAAAAAGGAGCATCTGTTAAGATACCCCTGATCTGCTTCCATGACTTATTCCAGCTTCATCAATAAAACGGGTATGGTTTCTGCCCCATTAACTCATGTGCGATATAGCTCTGTCTTTTATTATTGAACAGATTTCGTTGACATACCCTTATGACAACAGACACTTCCACTTGATAAATTACCGAGTGGGAGGAAATTATGAGCATCCTACAACGTTACATACCAGAATATAAAGTCAGAAGCAGTTAAACTCGTATTAGAACAAAACCTATTGCAGCCGGTTGCATCTAAGCGACTGAGCATCCCGGAAGGAACTGACAGAGACCCGCATGTAGCGCGATATCATAAAAACAGCAACGATGTACTTTGTCAGGGAGTCGCTACCCGGTACGCGTTCATGAAGAAGTGGCGACTCCGCTACACATATCACTGAATATATGCTTGCTAACGGTGACGGTTTTGGTGATCCAAATGAACAAAATTGGAAATTTATGAAACATTATATTGCCATTTTTAGGCAGATACCGGTAGGGAACGAGAAAACACCGAAATGGCTTCTGAGACAGGTCGTCAATAGTAGGCACCATAAGTTTGATTATGCTGCCTGTCTCAGTTTGTAGAATTCTCTCTCAAATACCACTGATGAAATGTTGCCGAGTTCAGCAAGTGTCAAAGCGCCATCGACAACAAGCTTGACGTACCCTTCTTTGAACTAATTCGTGAAAACTGACGCGGGATATTTTCCAATGGACACCTCCTGGGTGATGGCAACTTTACCACACTTTATGGTGTCCGCTTTTCTCAGCTAACCTCATTGCTAGAGGTCATCAAGAAGCTGGACTATGGGTTGTGAGAGTGGGCTTCAAGTTGGCTGTCGGGATCGTTTACAGTTATCATCAATTTATCTATTTCAATTATTAAAACTATTGTAAATCATGTAGTTATCTTGATGGCATAAAAATTGCTTGGAATGGATACGTTTGAGCTACGGCTACCAATAAAGGGTTATTGGAGGGGACATGAAAAAACACATTATTAGTTGCGTTACTTTGGTTTTATCACTTTACTTTTCTTCTGCTTATGCCACGCAATACGGGGGAGTTGAGTTTCCAGGAGGAGTCTCTTCGTTTGCAGACCAAGTAATTAGTTTCACTCCCGGGCCTCATACGACAGCACCTTACAACAATCCATTAGGTGCCTTAGGAGCGCCCAATTATACTACCGTTGACGATCCATCTACATATGTGTCACTAGGATGGGGAGGGACATTAGTCTTGAAGTTCACCGATAACTCATTGACTACTTCTGGTAACAATAATTATGACCTTTGGATCTTCGAAATTGGTCCAGCTGTAGAAGCAACCAATGTTTCTATCAGTAAAAATGGAACTGATTGGATTAGCGTAGGACAGGTTGCTGGTGCTACCAGGGGTGTAGACATTGATGCCTTTATTGGCAGCAGTGGGGTTACCCTATGGGATCAGTATAGCTACATTAAATTAATTGACGCAAATGCCCACCTCAGCAGCGATCCATGGGGTGGTGCTGATATTGATGCTGTTGGTGCTATTTCATCGGCTGCTCCTGTTGAAACACCAGCAGTACCAGAACCAGGAACCATAGCACTCCTTGGCCTTGGTATGGCTGGACTTGCAGTTTACGGTAAGCGCAGGAAGAACAACAAGGCTTAAGCCTTAGCTCGACACATGGTTTGACATAAGGGGGCGTTACTCTAACAGGTAGCGTCCCTTTCCGTTTGTACTGTCGGAAAACTTTACAGGTTTAATTGTTGCCAGAAAAAAGGAGCATCCGTTAAGACACCCCTGATCTGATCCCATGGCTTATTCCAGCTTCATCAATAAAACGGGTATGGTTTCTGCCCCCTTATCCGATAACGGTGCAATCCTTTTAGGCATAGCGCTTCCCCCTTTTGACGGTATCCACTTTAACGGCACAGAACAAGTATAGACACATACATATAATAGATAATAAAAAAGCCCCTATTTTCAAGGGGCTTAGATACCACATCATACCAGTGTGGACTATTACTTGGTGCGGGCAGCCGGAATCGAACCGGCACAGCTGTAAGGCCGAGGGATTTTAAGTCCCTTGCGTCTACCAGTTCCGCCATGCCCGCATAATATTTTCGTGTGTGCATAAAGGCGACAAAATCGTGTACCAACGTCCGCACATGGTCAAATTTACAGGGGCAGAGTATATAGAATGCCCCCATCACAGTCAATGCCTTTATTGGCTTACAGTGGTCACTGCCACACCGGAAACACCGAAATTGATACTCATTTCAACAGCATTCATCAGGGCTGATTACGGGTTGTAACAGCTCCTCCTCTATGCTATACAAATCAGCGTCATGAATTGATGTAACACCCATTTTTGCTTAAGCCAGCATACGTTACGCAGCTTACAATCAGTTACGGTTCCTCGTTAGAATGAGGCGTTTGCACACACAGATGCTACTACCCAGAAACGTCGAAAGACGCCAATGCGGTCACCTGGTTTTGTCGGATTAAGGCTTAACCCAATGTAGCTGGATCAACTCTCCTACGTTATGCACTGCCGAAAGTCAACCAGGGGGGAAGTGGTTCGGATTATATAGTATTAAAGCCCTTTCTCCTTGAAAGGGTTTTTTAATTTTCAAGGGTTGCGTTATGGCAATTGAAATTAACGAAATATACCTCAGCTCGGTACTCGGCCGCTCGGTGATAAACAGCAAGGGCGATCAGATCGGAACCCTGCGTGACCTGATCATGGTCCCGGGCGAAGTCTTTCCTGAAGTGTCCCACATTGTCATCAAATCACGCAAAGGCCTCAAGACGCTCCCCTGGAGCGAGATAACCCTCTTCACGCATATTGTCATCTCGACCGGCAGCAGCAAACCGCAGAACCTGACCGCCTACACACCGGCAGAGGGAGACATCCTCGTCAAACGCGACCTTCTCGACAAGCAGATCGTCGATGTTGATGGCGCCAAGGTTGTCCGGGTTAATGACATCAAGCTCGGCAGATTGAACCAGCAGCTCTGTATTTTCTCGGTTGATATCGGATTTCGCGGGCTGTTGCGCCGCCTTGGCTATGAACGGTTCGGTGAGCGCTTTGCTCAGGCGATCAGGCGCGACATACCACACAGTGAAATCAGCTGGGAATATGTTCAGCCGCTTGAAGCCCATTCCTCAAAATTGGCACTTAATATCGCCCGCAACCAGATGAACGAGATGCACCCCGCTGACCTGGCGGATATTATCGAAAACATCCCGGTCCAGAGCATCCGCACGGTACTTGATTCAATCGATGCCGAGACAACCGGGGAAACTCTTTACGAACTCGAATCCGACATGCGTAATCTTATCATCAGTCAACTCGACAATGAACAGATGAGCGACATTCTTGAGGAGATGGAGCCCGACGAGGCCGCCGACGTACTCAGTGACCTGCCGGAGCAGAAGGCGCAGGAACTGCTGGAGATGATGGACCAGGAGAATGCCGAAGACATCCAGGAACTGCTGGAACATAAGGAGGATTCGGCAGGCGGCCTGATGAACCCTGATTATCTGCGGTTCACCTCGGATATTTCCGTTGGCCGGGCGCTGGAAATCCTTAAAGGGTGTGCTGATGAGATCGAAACCGTTTTCTACGGATATATCGTTACTGCTGATGACCGTCTTGAAGGCGTTGTTTCCCTCAAGGGACTGATCATGAACCTGCCGGAGACGCACATCACTGATATCATGGAAGAAAACATCAAATCAGTGCCTATCGATGCAGAACCGGAAGATATGCTTGAAACGCTTGCCAAGTACGATCTGATCGCCATTCCGGTACTTGACGCTGATGAAAAAATGGCCGGCATCGTCACTGTTGACGATGTTCTGGCACATTACCTGCCACAAATTATCAAAATCAAGCGACGTTAGAAACCGGACCGTATGTTTGCCTCCATCTCACAATTTAAATTCCTGAAACCGCTTAAAAACTTCAGTCTTCGTAATGTAATGATTTTCCTGGCAATCCTTGGGCCCGGCATCATCACGGCCAACGTGGACAATGATGCCGGCGGCATCACTACCTATTCGCTTGCCGCTGCCAATTACGGTTACTCAATACTCTGGATGATGATACCAACCACCATTGCCCTGGTCGTGGTTCAGGAAATGTGTGCCCGTATGGGAGCAGTCACCGGCAAAGGACTCTCGGACCTGATCCGCGAATCATTCGGCGTCAAGGTCACGTTCTACGTCATGATCGCCCTGCTGCTGACCAATATGGCGAACTCAATCTCGGAGTTTGCCGGTATCGCCGCCAGTCTCGAAATATTCGGCATTAGCAAATATATCTCTGTACCGACCTGCGCAATCCTGGTCTGGCTGCTTATCGTCAAAGGTTCCTATAAGGTCGTTGAAAAGGTATTCCTTGTTGCCTGCCTGGTCTATATCGCCTACCCGATTGCCGCTTTTATGGCAGGACCGGACTGGAGTATCGTCATGAAAGCAACCGTCACCCCTACTTTTAAAACCGATAGCGCTTACCTGATGACCCTGATCGGTATCGTCGGCACGACCATCGCCCCCTGGATGCAGTTTTATCAGCAGGCGGCGGTTGTTGAGAAGGGAATCACAGCGGAACAGTACAATTTTTCACGCATCGATGTCGTCTTCGGCTGTATTATGGCCATAGCAGTCGCTTTCTTCATGATGGTTGCCTGCGCCGCAACCATCAATCTGCACGGGCTGAAAATAGAAACCGCAGCCGATGCCGCCTTGGCTCTTAAACCGTTGGTCGGGCAACATGCATCGGCGCTGTTCGCGTTCGGGCTTTTTAACGCATCGCTTTTTGCCGCCTGCATTCTGCCGCTTTCCACTGCATACTACATTTGTGAGGGGATGGGATGGGAATCGGGAGTTAATAAGGACTTTGAGCAGGCACCGCAGTTTTTTTGGCTGTTCACAATCATTATCGCCATAAGCGCCGGACTGATACTGCTTCCGAACGCCCCGCTGATGACGATCATGTTCATTTCCCAGGTCGTAAACGGGGCAGTGCTGCCCTTTGTGCTGATGTTCATGATCACGCTGATAAACGATAAAAACCTTATGGGAAGTTACGTAAATGGTCCGGTATTCAACATCATTGCCTGGTTGACCGTTGTCATAATGATTGTCCTGACGATCATCATGACTGTCGATATCGCTTTTCCCGGCCTGATCAAACGGGTAATGGCGTTTTAAAAATCGCGTGCCATACACGCACAACAAGCCCGCTGGAGATATCCGGCGGACTTGTTGTTGTCACGAGAGAGCGGTTACCCCGGAGGCCAGGCCAGAGGCCGCCCGGCCAGAAGATGGAAGTGAATGTGAAAAACCGACTGTCCTGCTCCGGCGCCGTTGTTCTGTACAATGCGGAATCCGGTATCCGCGTACCCTTTTTCGCGGGCGATTGCCCCACCCGTGCGAAGGGCATAACCGGCAAGAGCATCTTCCCCAGGAGTCATATCAAGGCAATTGACAACATGCTTCTTCGGCAGCAGCAGCAGATGCAACGGCGCCTGCGGCGAAACATCTTCAATAACGAGCAGGCGGTCATCTTCAAACACTTTCCGTGACGGGATCTCGCCGCGAATGATTTTACAGAAAATACAGTTTTCCACGTCAGCCTCCTTGCGGTAATTCCAGCAATATCAGAAACTCCCGATTGCCGTCCGCCCCGGTGATTGGTGACTCGCACAACCCGCCAACGGTCATCCTCAGAGCGGATGCGGTTTGTCGGACATCTTCAATGACTTTTTCATGGGCAGCGGGGTCGCGTATGACCCCCCCTTCCCCTACTTCACCCTTGCACACCTCAAACTGCGGCTTGATCAGGGCGATGATCCGGCCACCCGGTTTTACGAGACGGGCCGTAGCAGGAAGGACTTTGGCAAGTGAAATGAACGAGGCATCAATGACCGCCAGATCCGGTGAATCATCAAGCTGATCCGGTGTGACATAACGAATATTGGTCTTCTCCATACTGACAACACGCTGATCCTGTTGCAGCTTCCAGGCCAGTTGGCCATAACCGACATCTATGGCGAAAACCTTTGTTGCTCCAGCCTGTAGAAGACAATCCGTAAAACCGCCGGTAGAAGAGCCAACGTCGACGGCGACCATGCCTGCCACATCAATGCCGAACTCATCAAGCGCCTTCTGAAGCTTGAATCCACCTCTACTGACATAACGGGCCGGATCTCCCTTAAGGCGGATATCCGCTTCAGCCGCAACCTGCTGACCGGCCTTGTCCACCGTGTGATCCCCTACCACTACCTGGCCCGCCATTATCAGCGCCCGCGCCATCTCCGGCGAACCGGCAAGCCCTCGTTCCACAACCAGAGTGTCGAGTCGCTGCTTTACCGCTTTCATCCAACCAGTTCTGACTTCACAAAGAGCGCCTTCAGCCAGTACCCTTCTGCCTCGATATTTTCCCGTCCGCCCTCTTCGCGGTCAACAAGCGTCACAATGCCAAGGACCTTCAACCCCTCTTCTTCGGCACGGCGCACCGCCTTCATCGAGGAACCGCCGGTGGTAACGACATCTTCCACAATGACAACTCTGGTACCGGCAGGAAGATTCTTGCGTCCTTCCAGCCATTGGCCGGTACCATGTCCCTTCGGCTCTTTGCGGATGATAAAGGCATGAATGCTCTTACCGTCAAGATGGGCGGCAATTGAGGTCGCCGTGGCAATGGGATCAGCACCCAGCGTGATGCCGCCAACCGCCTGGACCCCTTCGACATCCCTGATAGCTTCATAAAACAGCTTGCCGACGAGAAAACCACCCTCGGCGTGGAGTGTCGTCTGCTTGCCGTCAAAATAAAAGTCACTCTGACGACCTGATGCAAGTGTCACCAAACGTTTTTCATACGACAAATCCAGAATGATTTTCTTAAGTTGATCGCGTTCACTCATGTCACACATGCTCCTCTTCGAATAATCCCATCTGCGGAATATCCACAGGTTTGGGGAATGCTACCGGGTAATTACCGGCAAAACAGGCTTTGCAATAATGGGTTTCACCATGGCCAATTGAGGAAATCAGTCCCTCTTCAGAAAGATACCCAAGGGAATCGGCCGTCACATAACGGCAGATTTCATCAATCGTGTGCGACGAGGAGATCAGCTCCTTGCGATTGGGCGTGTCAATTCCGTAATAACAGGGATAGCTTGTTGGAGGCGATGAAATCCTCAGATGCACCTCTTTCGCACCGGCATTACGCACCATTTTGACAATCTTGCGCGATGTGGTGCCACGTACGATGGAATCATCAATCACGACTACCCGTTTTCCCTCAAGCAGTTCGCGTACCGGATTGAGTTTGATTTTGACACCGAAATGGCGAATTGACTGGGCCGGTTCGATGAATGTCCGTCCGACATAGTGGTTGCGAATCAGCCCCAGCTCAAAAGGAATACCGGACTCCTCGGCATATCCCATGGCAGCGGGAACACCCGAGTCAGGCACGGCAATGACCACATCAGCATCAACCGGATATTCGCGCGCCAGCTGCCGCCCCAATTCTTTGCGGGCCAGATAGACATTTCTCCCGAAAATAGTTGAGTCGGGACGGGCAAAATAGACAAACTCGAAAATACAGGGAGTCGGATCGATTTTTTTAAACGGAAACAGCGATTTGATGGTTCCGTCCTTGGTGCAGACCACCATTTCACCCGGTTCAATTTCACGAACAAACGTCGCTTCGATAAGATCAAGCGCGCAGCTTTCCGAGGCAACTACCCAGCTGTCTCCAAGTTTGCCAAGGCATAACGGACGAAAACCGTTCGGGTCGCGCACCGCAATCATGCGGGTTTCGGTCAGAAATATCAGGCAATAGGCACCCTGGATGCGCTTCAATGCCTCCACAATTCGATCAACCAGCGAATTGGTCTTGTACGTTGCAATAAGGTGGATAATTATTTCCGTATCCATTGTCGTCTGAAAAATCGAACCATACGCTTCCAGCTCGGCTTTCAGCAGCTGGGCGTTGACCAGATTGCCGTTGTGGGCAACTGAAATGGAACCGCGCGAATAATCGACCATGATCGGCTGCACATTTTTCTCCACCGAAGCTCCGGCGGTCGAATAGCGTACATGCCCGATAGCCGATCTTCCCGGCAGTTTTTTAAAGACGTCAGGATTGCTGAAAACATCGGCAACCAACCCCATCCGCTTGTGGGCATGCAGGGAAGTACCGTCAGAGGAGACAATACCGCAGCTCTCCTGCCCACGATGCTGAAGGGCATAGAGGCCGAGATAGGTCAGGTTAGATGCCTCCGAGTGATTGTAAATACCAAAAACACCACATTCTTCTTGAGGACGGGACAGCTTCATAGGTAGAGGCTCCACTTCGGTTTGCATCAGATAAGATTCCTTTTCACATGCTCAGCCGCATTTTTATAAAGTACCAGACCATCACCCTCTTCAGGAAGAGTTTCTCTTGTCCAGCGCGGATGCTGGGTATAATGAACAAAAGCCTCCGGATGCGGCATCATCCCCATCAGGCGACCGGTTGGGTCGCAGAGGGCGGCAATGGCATTGGTCGAGCCGTTCGGATTGACCGGGAACTCCGTGGCTGCCTCCGTGTAGCCGGCGTCACTGTAGCGCAGCACAGCCAGATGTCCGTCTTCAATCCGTGCCAGTGTTGCAGCGGAATCACAGAGAAACTTTCCTTCTCCGTGACGCACCGGCAGATAGATCCCTTTGGCGATGCCGTTAGTGAAAACGCAGGGGGAATCAGAATCCACCTTCAGACAGGTCCAGCGGTCCTGAAAACGGCCGCAATCATTGTGGGTCAGCGTCACCGTCTGCTGCAGATAATTGCCGTCAAATCCGGGCAGCATGCCCATCTTGACCATAAGCTGAAAGCCGTTGCAGACCCCGAGGATCAGCTTGCCGTTACTGATAAAGCGGGTGAACTGTTCGACCAGTTTTTCATCAGTGCCGACGACTGAGGCATTTTTCAGACGGTTGGCCTGCGCCTTGGCGCTTCCGAGATCGTCACCGTCCAGAAAACCGCCGGTCAGGTTGAGAAAGTGAAAATCATCAAGCCTGATATCCCCGGATAATATTTCGGCAATGTGCGCGATAACAGTCTCATCGAAGCCTCCCAGCTTACAGGCATGAGCCGCCTCCATCTCACAATTGGTGCCGTTGCCGGTTATAACGATTGCGCGTGTCTGTTTCATTGCGTGCTGTTCTCCTTACCCATATGTACTGCCACTGTATTGCTATGTTCCACTCTTGTCGAAATCAATATCGCGGCCATTTATAACAGTCAGAAAAGCGACGCCGTATTTGCTCAGCTTATGTTCCCCGACTCCGGTGACCGCCAGCAGTTCACGTTCGTCACGCGGTCTGCTCGATGCCATTTCCAACAGTGTTGCATCGGAGAAGACAACGAACGGCGGCACCCTGGCTGCATCGGCTATACTCTTGCGCAGTGTGCGCAGATTGTCGAACAATTCCTGATGATGCCCGAAATCAGCCCCACGGCGACGTTTCACCTTCTCTTCAGGCTTGATTACGGCACGTGGCAGGCCGAGTATGACCTCTATTTCACCTTTGAGTACCGGACGTGCTGCCGGTGACAAGCCAAGCACACCGTAGCGGGTAAAGTCTTGCACCAGGTAGCCAAGGTGGATCAGCTGGCGAAAAATGTTTTCCCACTGCACCGTCGACAGGTCGGCACCGATGCCGTAGGTTGTCAGTTCGTCATGGCGCAGGTCTGTGATGCGCTGATTTTTCGCTCCGCGCAGCACGTCTACGACATGTCTGACACCAAACCGCTCACCAACCCGGTACACGCAAGAAAGAGCTTTCTGAGCCTGTTTACTGGCATCGAAACGCTGCGGCGGATCTGTGCAGATATCGCAGTTGCCACAATCGTCATCACGCTGATCACCAAAATAGGAGAGCAGTGCCCGGCGGCGACAGGTAAGCGCCTCACCGTAGGCGACCATGGCATTCAGTTTCTGGAGTTCGACCCGCACCCGTTCGGCATTGTCGCTGTTTTCAATCAACGAACGGGCAGTCATGACATCTCCCATTCCGAACAGCATCAGCGCCTCGGAAGGGAGGCCATCACGTCCGGCCCGGCCGGTCTCCTGATAGTAACTCTCAATGCTCTTCGGCATGTCATAATGAACAACAAACCGGACGTTCGGCTTGTCGATCCCCATGCCAAACGCCACAGTGGCCACTACAATCCGCAGATCGTCGCAGCGAAAAGCATTTTGCACCCTGCTCCGCTCCTTGTCGGACAGCCCGGCGTGGTATGCGGCAGCGGAAAATCCTGCATTTTGCAACTGGCCGGCAATCTGCTCGACCCGCTTCCTGCTCAGGGCGTAGATGATTCCGGACTCATCATCACGACCATTCAAAAACCGGGTCAACTGCACGAACGGCTTCTGCTTCGGTACAACAGTGTACGTTATGTTCGGGCGATCGAATCCGGCAACAAACACCGTAGCCTGCCCGATCCCCAACTGTCTGACAATATCCTTGCGGGTCTCCGGATCCGCCGTGGCCGTCATCGCTACAATCGGAACGTCCGGGAACGTACTTCGAAGCTGCCCCAGTTTCACATAATCAGGACGGAAATCGTGCCCCCACTGAGAGATGCAGTGCGCCTCGTCAATGGCAAACAGCGCCAGTTTTACGCTGGCCAGCACACCCAGAAAATCGCTCAGCAGCAGCCGTTCCGGTGCAACGTACAACAGGTCAAGCTCGTTGCGGTGTACCTGGCGCAGTACAAAACGTGCTTCGTCAGATGTCAGCGATGAATTGAGACAGGCGGCGCGCACGCCGTTGTCGAGCAGCGCATCAACCTGATCCTTCATCAGCGCGATCAGCGGTGAGACAACAATTGCCACACCATCCCGATGCAGCGCCGGCACCTGGTAGCAAAGCGACTTGCCGCCGCCGGTCGGCATGACCAGAAAGACATCCTCACCAGCAACTACCCGTTCGATGACCTCCTGCTGCGGAGCACGAAACTGGTGAAAACCAAAGACCGTTTTCAGGGTATGGTGAATGGCTGCTTGTTCGCCCAAACGCTACAGTTCCCGCAACGTCTGCTGCCACGCCTCTTTCAACTCAGCCAGACATGCTGTGATAACAGCATCACCGTTCAGTCCGGTAATTGCAAGTTTAGTCTCTTCCGTCACAACCCCGATGGAAGCAAAGCAGTTGCCGTGCATGATATTCTCGAACTGCTTGCGCTGCTCCGGGTGGACCGTTATCAAATGACGGGACGCAGATTCCGAGAAGAGCAGCGCGCAATCGTTCTTGCCAGCCTCATCACCTTTCCAGGATACGCGAGAGAGATCAAGGTTCATACCGTAACCACCGGCAAAAGCCGACTCGGCAGCCGCAACCGCCAGACCGCCGTCGGAGAGGTCGTGGCAGGAAGCAACGCTCCCCTGATTAACCGCTCCGTGATACGCCTGATAGCGCTGGTACGCCGTGGCGGCATCCACCAGCGGTACCTTGTTGCCTATTGAACCGGAGAGCGCAAAATACTCAGAGCCACCCAGCTCGTCACCGGTTGCGCCAAGCAGGTACACAATGTCACCCGGCCGTTTAACATCCATGGTGACGGCTTTTCGGGCATCCTCAATCTTGCCGATAACGGAAAAGAGCAACGTGGGAGGAATGGAAATCTTGGTTGTGCCATCATAAAAATCATTCTTCATGGAATCCTTGCCGGAGATGAGCGGCAGGTTATACGCCATGCAGACATCGTAGAGTGCCTGATTGGAACGGACCAACTGCGCCATTTTATAGGCGCCGTCGGGGGTTTTATCTGACTGGACCGGATCGCACCAGCAAAAGTTGTCCAGACCGGCAACAAGGTCCAGCGAACCACCGACCGCCACATAGTTGCGCAGCGCCTCGTCAACGGCGTTAGCGGTCATATGATAGGTATCGATGTCCGAATATCGGGGACAGATACCATGAGCGGTCACAACACCTTCGAATGAATCGAGGATCGGCCTGACGATGGCGGCATCGGAAGGGCCGTCATTGTTGACGCCGCTGAATGGCTTGACAACAGACCCCCCCTGCACTTCATGGTCATAGCGGCGGACAACCGATTCCTTGGAGCAGATATTCAAAGCGGACAACAGTTTCTTCAGGTCATCGGTGTAATTCCCTTTTTCATCCAGCATCGGTTCGGCATGCTGAGGGGGCGTCCACTTGGCCGGCAGCTGCATGGGGGGCAACCCCTCGTGCATGAATTCCATTGGCAGCCAGGCCACGGTGCGGTCACCATAGAGCATGTGAAAGACACCGTTATCGGTAAATTCACCCAGTACTGTGGCTTCAACACCAAAGCGTACCGCCATGGCACAAAATTCGTCAATCTGTTCGGGCGGCACGGCCAGACTCATCCGTTCCTGGGCTTCAGAAATAAGGATTTCCCACGGATTCAGTCCGGGGTATTTAAGCGGTGCCCTGGCAAGGTCCATCCGGCAGCCGCCGCATTCGCCCGCCATTTCACCGATGGAAGATGACAGACCGCCGGCACCGTTGTCGGTGATAAAACGATACAACCCCTTGTCACGGGCGCGAATCAGGAAGTCAAACATCCGTTTCTGGGTAATCGGATCACCGATCTGTACCGCCGTTACCGGCGAGTTTTCGTTCAGCTCCTCGGAAGAGAAGGTGGCACCGTGGATGCCATCCTTGCCGATACGCCCGCCGGTCATAACAATCAGATCGCCCGGTTTGATATATTTGTCGTGTCCCGGCTGGCCATTCACCACAGCGGGCATTAACCCTGCGGTACCGCAGAACACCAGCGGCTTGCCGGCAAAGCGCTCGTCGAAAACGAGGGATCCGTTGACGGTCGGAATGCCGCTCTTGTTGCCGCCATGTTCGACCCCCTCCACAACTCCCTCGTAAATACGTCGGGGATGTAGCAAACGGCTGGGGAGCGGCTTGGCGTAAAACGGATCGGCAAAACAGAACACATCGGTATTGAAGATCAGCTTTGCCCCTTGTCCGGTACCGAACGGATCACGATTGACGCCGACGATGCCGGTCAGCGCACCGCCGTACGGATCAAGCGCCGATGGAGAATTGTGCGTTTCAACCTTGAACACCAGTGAATGCCGGTCATTGAATTTAATGACGCCGGCGTTGTCCTTGAAGACGGAGAGACAGAAATCCTTATCACCCATCCGCTCGCGGACATCTTTGGTCGTACGCTGGATGAATGACTTGAACAACGACTTGATCTCCTGCCTGTTGCCGTTTTCATCCTCGTACTGCACGGTGCCGGCAAAAATCTTGTGCTTGCAGTGTTCCGACCAGGTCTGAGCCAGGCATTCCAGCTCCACATCGGTCGGCTTCGCGCCGAGCCCGAACTCCTTGCGTGCCGCGAGCACCTTCGGATCGCGGTACTGCCCCTGAATAATTTGCATCTCCTCCAGCGTCAGAGCCAGTACGCCATCCTTGCTGATTTTGAGCAATTCATCGTCCGGGACTTCCAGGTCAATCTCGCGCACCTCGACTTTTGTGGCACCACTGACTTTTGGTACGAATGGCGGAAAGCCACCTTTCGCACTGAAATCAACGGCTGACAGGATGCTGTATCGCTGGATAAGCGTGTTACAGAGCAGGCCGGTAACAATTTTCTCAACATCGACAATCGTCAAACCACCCGCAAGAAGGAACTGTACCGAATAATAGACGTTCTCACCTTCGGCAAACGGACGTCCGGTCAGATAGGCGACCGCTTCCCGGGCGGTGCGACCTACGTTGTCGGTTACACCGGGACGAAAACCGACTTCAACTGCATAATCAAAGCCGGTCGCCAAGGGCAGGTCGATGCTCCATGTCTGGATTACCGGATCGCTGAAAGGGCCGGCTGCTGCCTGTTCCAGCTCATTTTTTGTCAGGGCCGCATCAACCGTGTACACGTCAAGAGTACGAACATCCTCAACGTTCAGATGCAGAAAATGATCAATCTCACGTTTGATGCGTTCGCCTCTCGCATCGCGCACACCAGCCCGTAATGCTACTTCAATTCGCTTCGCCATATCAGTCTGTTCCTTTTTGCATTTTCACCGTTCTAATCGGGAACGGAATTTCGATAGAATGTTCGGCAAACCTTTTTATAATGAGGGAATTGATTTTATCAGTGGTTGCAAACAACGTGCTGTATTCTTCCACCCAGAAAAAAAGGGCCATGTTGAGGGCTGAATCGCCAAAGCTGACAAAAAATGCTTCGGGTGCGGGGTCTGACAAAACCGTGTCTACTTCAGATGCAGTAGCCACCAGCAGCTGCTTTACCTGTTCCACGTCACTATCGTAAGAGACACCGATATTGATGCGCCCTTTGGAGCGACTGTTGGGAAAAGCCTGATTGGTCAGCATGGTGTTGCAGAGGTCGGAATTGGGGATGATCAGAAGCTGGTTATCCAACGTTTTTATTTTGGTGCTGCGCAGACCGATATCAGCAACATCGCCGATCTGCCCTCCAACAAGCTGAATGCGGTCGCCGATGCGAAACGGTCGATCAAGCATAATGGTAAAACCGGAAATCATATGGGCCAGCGTGTCCTTGGCAGCCATGCCGATGGCCAGCGACCCGATGCCGAGCGCAGTAACGAGAGAGAAAATATCATAATTGAAATGCTTCAGAACGACAATCAGCGCAGCACCCATAAGAAACAGTGAGACAATCTTCTCCGCCACCGGTACCATCTGGCGCGACATGACGGCTCCGGAGCCATCCTGCTGACGAATGACATACCATTTCATCAATTCATCGAGAGCGTGGTAAATCACGTTGCACACAATTACGACAAGAATGACGTAGATAACGCCGGAGGCGACCATCACAAGCTTTTCGTGCAGAGGCAGGGAACGAAGTGCCAGATAGACGCCGAATACGATAAATAATCTCGAAATATGCGGGACAATCCGCTGCAGCAGCCGATCATCAAGATCGGTCGAAGTAAATGCGGTCAGGCGTCTTCCCCACTTGTTCAGCAGCATGACAACCAGGTGCGACAGCATCCAGAACAGGGCAAGAACAAGCAGCGCGCCAAGCATCTCTTTGGCCCAGAACAGCAGGAACCCATCGTTATCCTGAGCCGAGAGCAGCCCCTCTATGAAAGCGATAATTCTAGTCACCAAACACCCGCTTGAAAATGGTATCGACGTGCTTGAGATGATAATTCAGGTTGAATGATTCACGAATTTTCGCTTCACCGAGTGCTCCGACCACGTCCTGGTCGGCGAGCAGTTCCGTCTGAAAATCTTTCCCCTCTTCCCATACTTTCATGGCGTTTTTCTGCACCAGACGATACGAATTTTCACGCGATACCCCTGCCTGGGTCAAATCGAGCAGAATTTTTTGCGAGAACACCAGCCCCTTCATCTGGTTAAGGTTTCTGATCATGTTTTCGGGATATACGACCAGATTGCGAATCAGACCGTTGAGGCGTCGCAGCGAAAAATCAAGGGCCACGGTCGCATCCGGCGCAATATAGCGTTCAACCGAGGAGTGCGAGATATCGCGCTCATGCCAGAGGGCTACATTTTCCAGAGCCGGAATGCACATGGCGCGAACGTAGCGGGCCTGGCCGGTCAGGTTCTCGGAGAGGATCGGATTGCGCTTGTGCGGCATGGCCGATGATCCCTTCTGCCCCTTGGTAAACTGCTCTTCAGCCTCAAGGACTTCCGTTCGCTGCAGGTGACGCACTTCAATGGCGATCCGTTCCATAGTTGAAGCGATGATCGACAGAACACAAAAATATTCCGCATGACGGTCGCGCGGAATTACCTGGGATGAGACCGGTTCAGGCACAAGCCCCATTTTTGCACAGACGTACTCCTCCACAAACGGATCGATATTGGCGAAAGTACCAACCGCGCCGGAAATGGCCCCGGTGGCGATATTCTCGCGAGCAGCCTGCAATCGGGTGCGGTTGCGCTGCATTTCGGCATAAAAGGAAGCAAGTTTCAGCCCGAACGTGACCGGTTCGGCATGAATGCCGTGAGAGCGTCCCATGCAAACCGTGTTTTTGTGCTCCATGGCCCGAATTTTAAGAGACTCCAGAAGCATATCAATATCGGCCAGCAGCTCGTCAGCTGCCTGGGTCATCTGCACCGACAGGCAGGTGTCCAGAACATCGGACGACGTCATCCCCTGGTGGATGAAACGAGCCTCCGGGCCGACAAATTCGGCAACAGATGTCAGAAAGGCGATCACGTCATGCTTGACTTCCAGCTCGATCGCATCGATCCGCTCGATATTGAAATTACCTTTCGCGCGGATAATCGGCACGACTTCCTTAGGGATTACCCCCAGCTCAGCCTGAGCCTCGCAGGCCAGCGTCTCAATTTCCAGCCAGATGCGGAAACGGTTTTCCGGTTCCCATATTTTTGCCATGTCAGGTCGGGTGTAGCGTGGGATCATTGGTAAAGCTCCTCTTCATTATTGTTTTTGGTGTTAAATCTCCATCAGACAACTGGCCCGATACTGATCACCTATGATTATCAGCGGCGCGCAGACATTCTGGTCGCGCAAGAATGACTGCGTAGAGCGCACGACATGATCGGGATGATTGTTCACTTCGGACAAGTGCGCCATCACCAGCGCCTCCAATCCTTCATGGGCAAGCTGATGCAGCAGTTCCAGAGATTCTTCATTGGAAATATGGCCATGGCGGGATTTGATGCGCTGTTTGAGTTCCCACGGATACGGGCCGTTCATCAGCATATCAACATCGTGGTTTGACTCAAGGTTTATAAAGCGGCAGCCGCGCAGTTTTTCAAGGACAAGACGCGTAACAATACCCAAATCGGTAACCGAAGCGGCACGTCCCTCTCGGGATTCGATGATGAAGCCAACCGGATCGCAACTGTCGTGGGTGATCGGCACCGGATCGATAACTACATCCCTGAAGGTGATCGCAGACCCCGATTCAAACACGTGTAGCTGCGTTTTTTTGAAATACTTGTCGGCTTTTTCCCGCACGAGATGGCTGACAAAAACGGGTACATTGAACTTGCGCGCAAACGAACCGGCACTCCGGATATGGTCAATGTGCTCATGGGTAACCAGTATCGCATTGACACGTGCGGCATCGATGCCGGCATGATCCATACGCAGCAACGTTTCGCGCAGTGACAAGCCGACATCAACCAAAACCCGGGTGTCACCACTTTCTAGATAGAGACAATTACCTTTGCTGCCGCTCGCCAGCGAACAGATTTTCACACAGGCTCCAGGAATTTCAGGTTAATAGATGCGTTAGCTGAAAATATGACATTTTACCGAGGAAATACAGCTGGTTAAAATCGGGCTACGGGCCCGGCGGGTAACTACCGCGTACCGGTTGTTTATACACTGAAGCGTTCAAAAGTTTCAAGGTTTATCGTCGCTAAGCAGGACGCCAAGTACCCGCACCTGAACCTCGGACTGCGAACGACGGATCACACCGTGCGGAAACGCTATGACTGGAAATATGGATCGAATCAGTTTAGTATCACGGCGTGTGAAGTATTCGAGGAATTGATGCCGCATCGGGAACTACAAATAACGTTTCATCAAGTACTCAGGAATGATGGTTCGGTGCACTCCCATCAGTGGATAGCTCTGACGGCCGACTGTGCGTCAGTACTTACCGTTGAGAAGATCGTCGAGCGCTACCTGGCCTACCTCCGTACATTCACAGTGGGCCTTGTCAGGCCGCAGCGCACCGCTGACTGCATTGCACTAAAGTTATCGGGAGTACCGCTTATCTGCTTGAATTTTCCGGTCATCACCCGCAACGGAGCTATTACCAACGCAGACCTCTTTATTAACGGAGGGTTCCTCGTACAGCGTGATTTTTGTAATCGGGGGCACCTCCGCTTTGCCGTCATCCGCACCCCCGAGCAGGTCCGGATTGAAATCCGTCTGTCGGACTACTACCCGCTGCTCCTCGGCACCTCAACTCCCACACGGTTTCGCAGGTGGCTTATCGCATAACCCAGGCATCTATCCATAACGTGGTTACCGTTCGATTCCTGGCCCATCTATACAGTGACCTTACAGATCGGAAGAGCACACGTCTGAAC
>JAQTQX010000024.1 GCA_028712075.1 Desulfuromonadaceae bacterium | reverse complement strand
AAACCATAATGTGTAACAGTTACAAACTGTTATGGTTTGCAGGCTAACATAAATCAGGAAAAAACTGAAGCACTTTATGCAATATATCTCAACAAATCCGGAGTGTTACGTTTCCGGATGGAAACTAGCTAGCGGGATGTTAAGACCCTATACAGTTGATGCCGAACTGTGAAGCCAGACATCAACTGTATAAAAACTACGGTAACCGATGTTTATAGATTTTTGAGGTTCTTTCCGGCAGAGAACTTGCCGCTTTTGGATGCTGCAATATGTAATTCAGCGCCGGTCTGTGGGTTGCGCCCCTTACGTGCCGCCCGCTGTGAGACCTCGAAGGTGCCAAAACCGGGAAATGTAACCTTGTCACCTGCCTTCAGCAAATCTGTGGTGACCTTCAAAAATGCATCAACTGTTTCGGTAGCAACCGTTTTGGGGACCTCCAATTCCTCAGCAACTTTTGCAATAAATTCTGCTTTCGTCATACAAATCTCCTTTGGTGTTTTGTTTTTAGGCAGAGTTCAACGCCTGTCTAATTGGATGAATAGCACAAAATCAAATGAATGTCAGGAATAATGCGTACTGACAACGTCGCTTATTATCTACAGACAGACATTATGTCTAACGCCTTGCATAATTTGTATGTAAGGGTATGATTAACTCCGATACTGATAGTGCATTATTTCATCGGGATGACTTGCCATGAAAAGACAGCCACAGCAGGTTACCCCTCTCCCGAATCCCCCTATGTTTCCCATAATCGGCATAGGCACTTCAGCCGGTGGCCTTGAGGCACTGGAGCTGTTCCTTCACCATGTACCAGCAGGATGCGGCATGGCCTTTGTCGTTATTCAGCACCTGTCACCTACTCACTCCGGCAACCTCCCCGAACTTCTCCAGCGTTCCACAACAATGAAGGTATCCCAGGTCGATAGCACAACCAAAGTCCAGCCCGACCACGTCTATGTCATCCCCCCCAACAAAGACATGTCGGTCAGCAAGCGGACACTCCGTCTGCATGTTCCTGAAGCTGATACAAAACATGGTCTGAGGCTGCCGATAGATTCTTTTCTGCACTCCTTAGCCGAGGATGCTGCCGAACAGAGCATCGGCATTATCCTTTCAGGCATGGGCTCTGATGGCAGCAATGGATTGAGAACCATCAAAGAACAAGGTGGTTTGACGCTGGCGCAGGAGCCAGCATCTGCCAAGTTCGACAGTATGCCCAGAAGTGCAATTGATGCCGGACTGGTTGACATCGTTGCCCCGGCAGAGGAGCTGCCTGCACGGATCATTGATTTTCTTGGCTGTGCCACTCCCCGCTTGAAAAACGAACAGGATCTTCGAGATAATGAACAGAGCAGTTTTGAAAAAATAACCACCCTGCTCAAAGCCAAAACCAGGCACGACTTTTCACTCTACAAACCCACCTCACTCTATCGCCGCATCGAGAGGAGGATGTCGATCCACAAAATCGATTCCATCGCCAAATATGCCAAATTCATTCAAAAAAACAGCCATGAAGTGGATCTGCTCTTCAAGGAGCTACTGATCGGTGTAACCAGCTTCTTCCGGGATCCTGCCATGTGGGAGGAGCTGAAGAGCGAAGCCCTGCCGAAGATCCTGGAAGCGTATCCCGATGGTGGGGCTTTAAGAGCCTGGTCATGCGGCTGTTCAACAGGTGAGGAAGCCTATTCTTTAGCCATGTCGTTCACGGAAGCCCTGGATCAACCCATACTGCCAGGTGACTACACTCTTCAGATCTTTGCCACCGATCTGGATGCCGATGCCGTTGGAAAGGCTCGGAGGGGACTCTATTACGCCGCTATCGAAGATAATGTCTCACCTGAGCGGCTACAGCGGTTTTTTATCAAAGAAGACAACAAGTATCTGATACGCGAGGAGATCCGTGAAATGGTCACCTTTGCCCAGCAGAACGTGGTCATGGATCCACCATTTACCAAACTTGACATTCTGATCTGCCGCAACCTTCTGATTTACCTTTCCACAGAACTGCAGAAAAAGCTGATGCCGCTGTTCCACTTCAGTCTGAAATCGGGAGGCCTGCTCTTTCTGGGAAGTGCCGAGACCATTGGCTCCCAGAGCGAACTTTTTTTACCCACACATAACAGATCAAAGCTTTACTGGCGTAATAATTTATTATTACGAGCCAACTCCATTTCATTTCCATCCTCCTTCATATCCAACTCTCAAGCATCATTGCCACAGGAGTCCCTTATGCTTAAATCAGCCGACAACATTCAACAACTGGCTGACAATTTCATCCTTCAGCATTGCTCGGCACCGACGGTATTGGCTACAGACCAAGGGGACGTTGTCTACATCAGCGGGAAAACGGGCAAGTACCTTGAACCTGCGGCAGGCAAAGCCAATATGAATATTTTTGCCATGGTTCGGGAAGGGCTGCGCTATGAGTTGGGTACTGCCTTCAGCAAAGCGTTGCAGCAGCATGAACCAGTCGCGGTGCGGGGTCGTCTTGTAGACGCTCATAACTACACACAGACCGTAGACATGATGTTTATGAGGATCGAAGAACCTGAAGCGTTACGTGGCATGGTGATGATTGTCTTTAAGGATGTGTCACTCCTGCCAAAGGCACGTCGCAGAAAGACCGGAATGCTTCCCGATAGCAAGCTGGTTGAAGAGCTTGAACAGGAACTGCTGAAATCCCGTGAAGAGACACGAACAATCCGTGAGGAGATGCAGACCACCCACGAAGAGCTGAAATCCACCAATGAGGAACTCCAGTCAACCAATGAAGAGTTGCAGTCAACCAACGAAGAGCTGACCACCTCAAAAGAAGAAATGCAGTCCATGAATGAGGAGCTGCAGTCCGTAAACGCTGAACAGTCCACCAGGCTGGATGAGTATATACGGGTCAACAACGACATGGAGAATCTGCTGAACAGCACCGAAATCGTCACCGTTTTCCTGGATATTCATCTGCAGGTACGACGCTATACCACAGGAGCAAACAGACTGTTCAAGCTGATCCCCAGCGATGTGGGGAGGCCATTGACAGATATTGTCTCGGATCTAAACTATCCCCAGTTGTATGACCACGTACAGGATGTACTCAGAAAACTGATTTCGGTGGAAAACATAGTGCTAACCCATGACGGTCGCATTTTTATCGTACGGATCATGCCGTACCGCACCATGGACAAGGTAATTGATGGCGTGGTGATTACCTGCATTGACATCACTGCGGCAAAGAAAATCGAACACGAATTGCTGGAAAAAATTGCAAAACTTGAAGCGCAGCTTGCAGGCTGATCTGGAGGTCATATAATGGCCATTGAGAAGGAAAAGACAAACAATGCCGCTGAGCTTCGCACAGATGCAGAGACACAAGTTGCTACACAAGCTATAGCCACTGAATCCTTGAACGGCCAGGATGTGAAGCGGTTGCATCATGAGTTGCAGATCCACCAGGTCGAACTGGAAATGCAGAACGAAATGCTGACCCTCACAAAACTTGATCTGGAGGCGACACGGGGCAGATATTTACCTCTATGATCTTGCACCTGTCGGCTAACCCGTTTATCACTGATATGAGTACGCCTGTAGTGGATGGCGATCAACTGTTCAGTGAGTTGAAAACAATCTGACCTGATCTGCCGATCATAATATCAAGTGTCTTCGGGGATAACTGTTGTAGAATTTCGGGGAACCCGTAAGAATATAGCCGGGTCAATCAGCAAGACGTATAGCTTAGATCAGTTGCGAGACGTATTGAAGAGAGTAATGGAGGAAAAACAATGACTATTTTAATAGAGTTTTATCGCAGATTCTCTATTCGGACTCGAATTGTACTACTTTGTGTCTGCTATAGCTTATGTATTGTAGTTGCAGTTGGTGTGGGACGTTCACTGCCAATTTACCTTGCTATTGCCTCTACAGCTATTTTTGTCCTACTGGGGATCGTTTTCAGCGCACTTCTATTTTGGTCAGTAAATGAACCACTTCTGCGCATTCTTGCCTTCCTTTCTAAAATGACCGATGGAGACCTAACTCAACAAATAGCGGCCAAGCGCAACAACGAGATAAGCGCAATCATCCGTTCTATTGGAAGTCTGCAGAAGACGATGCAGGACATAATTTCTCACATATCACAATCATCCGCAAAAGTTGCCGATGAGTCACTTCTTTTGCAAAAAACGGCCGATCAAATTGCAACGGGTGCTGATAACGTTGCAGCACAAGTAATATCGGTAGCTACTGCTGGAGAAGAAATGTCTGCAACATCTGGTGACATTTCACAAAATTGCCAGATGGCTGCAGAGGGTGCCCAGCGTGCATCGCAATCTGCCCAGAACGGAACCGAGGTCGTCGAAAGAACGATAGCTGTTATGAGTCAGATAGCAGAAACTGTTCAGGAATCGGCTAAAACAGTGGCACGTCTTGGGGAGCGATCAGACCAAATTGGTACCATTATTGGAACAATTGAAGATATTGCCGACCAGACAAATCTACTTGCTTTAAATGCTGCGATTGAAGCAGCAAGGGCAGGCGAACAAGGCAGAGGGTTTGCCGTCGTAGCTGACGAAGTTCGTGCTTTGGCGGAAAGAACAACAAGAGCTACGAGAGAAATTGGTGAGATGATCAAAACGATCCAGCGAGAAACCAAAAGTGCGGTATCCGCCATGGAGCAAGGTGTCCACCAGGTTGCGTCAGGCACTACCGAAGCAAAAAAATCCGGTTCAGCTCTTCAGGATATTCTTCAGCAGGTCAATGACGTTGCAATGCAGGTAAACCAGATAGCCACCGCAGCAGAAGAACAGACCGCAACTACCAGCAAAATATCAAACAACATGCATCAAATTAACGATGTGGTTCAACAAACATCTTATGGCGCACACGCATCTGCTAAAGCAGCAACAGAGCTACATTGCAATGCGGAAGAGCTTCAGAGACTGGTTCATAAATTTAAACTATAAAGAGAAAAATCCGAATAGTCATTTACGTAGAATGATTGACACCTTGAGATGGCCGAGGTTAGTGAGACAGCCTGAAGGTTTTATAAGCAATATTTCGATGTTGTTGTAGTCTCAGGCTTCAGGCAGCCAGCTTCAGTTGTTCAATCCCTTTGAAATAAGCCTCATTTGGTGTCAGCTTGTCAAGTGAAGTATGTTTCCGATCGTTGTTGTACCAGTTGAACCAGTATGTCATGTCCTTTGAAAGCTCAGTTCCTGTTTCATATGAGTTCACACTACTGTCCGGTTAATAACTGAATAAATTCACTTCGACGCCACCGCGCAAGCCTTCATCTATTCTTGTGGGCGTAACATGCAGGCTCTTGTTGCGCATCAGTTTTTGAACTTTGTAAAGATCCACGCCATTTTGGACTAGTCTCGCTGCGCAACTCTGCCGCAAATCGTGAAATCGTACATTCAATATCATCTCTTCGATCGAACTCTTCCGCCCAGCCCTGGACATTCCCTGTAACCGCCATAAAAATGGGACTGCAGTGGCTATCCAAGAGAGCTGAAGGGGGAAGATATCCCTCTTGCCGCCCGTATTTCCATTGTAGATGCCTGGGACGACGCCCTCTGCTCCGACCGCCCCTACCGCCCAGTATGTGTCTGACGAAAAGGCTACGCCCATATTCTGGAAGCCACGTTAACCCCGCAATCATTTGCCTGTTTAAAGAGATTATCTGCCGCAAGCTGAGTAGAAAATAATCGGCTTGACGTTTGCTGAACCGGTTGTACACTAGATTATACGGAAATTTTCATATCAAGACAAAAAGGGAAATAGCTATGGCTGAAGAGTTGGAAGTAACCCGGCATCTGGGCCGCTTTATCATGATCCTGGACATCGACAAGGTTTTTTCCTGCGTAGACTGACTACGGTGCAGATTCAGGATTCTGTAGAAGTGTAACTGGACTTAATGGTGAAAGACATATTAAAACAAAGCACTTCGGTGCAAAAAATCTGAAAGGAGAATAGATAAATGGACTTCAACAATATGACAATCGGCAGGAAACTGGGTATTGGCTTCGGTGTGCTCGTAATTTTGCTCATACTGGTAGCATTAAGCGGCCTGTACGGACTTAAAAAAGTAGCCGCCGGGGCAGAAAGGCTGGATAGTCAGCAAGGTTCGATAGTGGAGTTTGCGCAGCGCTCGCGGGCTAATGTCAATTCGTTGCGCCGATACGAGAAGGATGCCTTCATCAATATCGCCTCCTTGGAAAAAGTTGCGGAGTATGCAAAAAAATGGAATGAGACGCTGGATCACTGCACAAAACGACTGAATGAGATCGATAAAATTCTTGTCTCAATGGAAAAGGGTGAAGAAGCGGACAAACAGTTTGCAGCCAAGGAAAAAGAAGTCGCGACATTGATTCGCGCCGAATTGGGGCGATATTCAGCCGCTTTCACCAAGGTAATAGAGCAGATCACGAGCGGTAAGATCAAGACTACCGTAGAGGCAAATGCCGCCATTAACGAGGCCAAGGAGTCCATCCATAATATGGAGTCTCAGGTACAAAAAGTTGCTGATGATGCGGATAAATCGAAGGAGTCAATGTTAGTTGAGCTTAAGAACTTGAATCACGTCATGACAATCATTATTGTTGTTATGTCAGCAGCAGCGCTGCTTATCGGGATATGTCTCGGCTCGATAATCGTCCGCTCGGTTGGCCGCACGTTAAAAGCCTTGACTGGAGAAGCCGCCCGCCTGACCGAAGCCGCCACTCAAGGCAAATTGGCCACCCGTGGAGATGTTGAAATTGTGCCCGCCGAATTTCAAGGGATCATTCACGGCATAAATGCGACTCTGGATGCTGTGATCGGTCCGCTGAACGTCTCCGCAGAATATGTTGACCGCATCTCTAAAGGTGACATTCCGCCAAAAATAACCGACGACTACAAAGGGGACTTCAACGAAATCAAGAACAACCTCAACGTGTGCATTGATGCCATTAATGCTCTGGTCGCCGACGCAGTCAAGCTCTCGCAGGCTGCCGTAGAAGGCAAACTGGCCACCCGTGCCGATGCATCCAGACACCAAGGTGACTTTCAGAAGATAGTTTCCGGGGTCAATGACACTCTGGATGCTGTGATCGGCCCGCTGAACATAGCCGCCGAATATGTGGACCGCATCAGTAAAGGTGACATGCCCAAAACTATCAGTGATAACTACAACGGCGACTTCAACGGCATCAAAAACAACCTGAACCTCCTCATTGAAGCAACCAATGACATTACCGAAAACGCTAAAAAAGTATCTCAGGGAAACCTGATTGTAGAACTCAAAAAGAGAAGCGAAAACGACGAACTCATGGAATCACTCTCCAACATGGTAGCCAAGTTGAAAGAAGTCATCACGGAAGTCCAGACAGCTGCCGACAACGTCGCCTCCGGTGGCCAGCAAATGTCCGCCACCGCCCAACAGATGTCGCAGGGCGCTACCGAACAGGCCGCATCCGCCGAAGAAGTTTCATCCAGCATGGAAGAAATGGCCTCCAGCATCCGTCAGAATACTGACAATGCCATGCAGACCGAAAAGATTGCCATCAAATCTGCCGTAGACGCTAAAGAGGGGGGAAAGGCGGTTGCCGAAACCGTTTCGGCCATGAAGCAGATTGCCACCAAAATCTCGATTATTGAAGAAATTGCCCGGCAGACAAATCTTCTTGCCCTCAACGCCGCCATTGAGGCTGCCAGAGCCGGCGAACATGGCAAAGGCTTCGCCGTCGTTGCATCCGAAGTCAGAAAACTAGCCGAGCGGAGCCAGTCAGCTGCCGGCGAAATCAGCCAACTCTCTTCCAGCAGCGTAGCCATTGCCGAGCAGGCTGGCGATATGCTCACGAGGATGCTTCCCGACATTCAGAGGACTGCAGAACTTGTTCAGGAGATCAACGCTTCCAGCAAAGAACAGGATACCGGTGCAGAACAGATCAATAAGGCCATCCAGCAGCTCGATCAGGTTATCCAGCAAAACGCCAGTGCCGCTGAAGAAATGGCATCTACGACAGAAGAGCTTTCCAGTCAGGCCGAGCAGCTGAAAGAAACCATAGCGTTTTTTACACTTGATACTGGCCAGCAGAGGGTTTTGGCAGTGCAGAGCCGAGCAGTTCAGAGACGGATTGCGCCAAGCCGTCAGACCATAACTCATCAGACGCCGCCAAGAACAGGAAAGACAGCCTTTAGTGGCAAAAAAGCCGATGGTATACACATTGAACTCGGGCATGCCGGTGCTGACGACCTGGACCAGGAGTTCGAAAAATATTAGGAACAAAAGGGTACGGGGCTGAAAATCAAGGGTAATGGGTCAAGGAAGTAAAAAACTTTTAAAATTTTGACCCATGACCCTTGCCCTGATTATATGGAGAGCCCTTTGGAGCCCCCCATTAAAAGATTGCTGTCAACGGCAAGCACGCTCCACTATGCAAATAAATTATGGTTTTCAAGCTCTTCTTGTAAGCCACTGACATCGTAGCCATTACTGTTATTTCTTTTGTTTCTATGTACTCAACCTTTAGCTGCATCAATCACCTATCAAGATCAAGGCTTGTTGTGGCGGTTTTGGAGGATCAAAAACCCCTTCCGCGTTTCGTGGACGAGAAAATTTTCGATTCCAGGCCGTGTCCAATTGGGTGTTTCAGGTCTCGTGGTTTTCCAACCTCTATGCGGGCCCACAGTTCCTATGTAAAGTTTTTTCAGGCATAAAATCAGCTCCGTCTTTCATGACATGGTATGTTGCCCGTGTCGTCGGCATACTTCATGCCAGAATATTTCCGGATGGCTGAAGGATTCGCCAGGTATAAGGCGAATCCTTCAGCCATCAACCCATCGACAAGCCAATACCAGTTGTAGGTGGATTCTACGACAATACCGACAAGATCATTCTGAAACGGTTCAAACGACTAAACAATTGCCCTGATATCGTTCGGCGCTTTCTCTTAGAAGATGCGTTTGCCGGTTTCATCAACAATTGTCAAACAGCTGCAGATCGATTCCGGAGTATTGTTTAATCAGGCACCTCTTGATTGTGCTTTGCAAAATTAGACGTCCTTCCAGGCATAATGCGCTACCGGGACATGATTGTATGTACCGCCGTTAAGATGAACAACAAGATGCCCGGTTTATTTATGGAAGTTGGTGCCCAGTACAGCAAGAAGCGGCTTTCCACTTGACAAAACTTTTTATGGATGTCCCTAATTATCGAAGTTGGTAAGATTGAGAATCAGGTTGCTGACCTGAAAATGAGTGATCTGAAAACGAGAGCGATTCAACATCAACTTAAGGAGTTACGATGAATCCGGAAACGGCAAAAATTGCTCAAAAGGAATTCGATCGGGCGCAAAAGGAACTTGACAGCAACAACGTCCTGGCTGCACTCGCCTGTCTGGAGCGGGCACTCAGTATCTGGAATGATCCACTCTGGCATTCCCGTCTCGGGTTCTGTATCGCAAAGCAGCGAGGTCAACTTACCCAGGCATTCGAACTGTGCCGCGCTGCAATTGAACACAATCCGGACAACCAGATCCACTACCTATATCTCGGTAAAGTTCATCTAATCGCAGGAAATCAGCAGGAAGCACTCCAGGCTTTCAGACAGGGCATGAAACTTGGAGGAAGTCCGCAACTGGAGCAGATCATCGCAGTCATTTCGACCAGAAAACCTCCGGTTATTTCATTTCTTTCACGTGACAACCTGTTGAACAAATTTCTTGGAATTATTCTTGCGCGTCTTGGATTAAGATAGGGGCTTTGAATTCACCCCATTTGTTGTATGAAATAAAAATGTTCCAACCTTCGGCACGACCAGTCTACTGACCGGCTGTTCAACCGCAGTTCCGATGTGCAAATAAAGTTAAACAAAAGAAGGAACTATGGATACTAAGCCAGCAGACAGGTTAAATCTGGATAGGCAAACACTTATTCAACGAGAAAAAAGCATACTGTTTTCGCCGCTGCGACTTATTATCATATTGGTCCTCTGCATATTTACCGTCGAATTTTTCTTTATGGTTCTATTGCATAACCTGCCCATGCTGTCTCCAGTAGCGGAATTTTTGCTTGATGCCTTCCTGTTATCGGTAGCACTCTGCCCTGTGTTGATCTTTATGCTGTTTCGACCATTAAAGCACCTGGTTGCCCAGTATCAAATCAATGAACAGCAGTTGATAACGCATAAAGAGCAGCTTGAGCTGGAGGTGAAGTCACGCACTGCTGAATTGGACCAGGTCGTACTCCAACTCCGCAGCGAAATAAGTGAAAAGGACATAATCAAAGATGTTTTGAGTAGTAACAGCGACTTGTTGGAAGCAATCATAGAATCGATTGCCAGTCCACTGTTTATCAAAGATAAGCAAGGACTCTATAAGGGGTGTAACACATTATTCAGCGACTACATCGGCCTTACCAAAGAGCAGATTATCGGCTCATCCGTGTTCGAGGTAGCTCCGGCGGAACTTGCCGCTGTTTACCATCGTGCCGACATGGACCTTATGGAGAGCAGGGGCACTCAGACATACGAATCGCAGGTACGCTATGCAGATGGAACGCTGCACGATATCGTGTTCAACAAGTCGACCATTCTGGACGGAGATGGTCAGGTGAGTGGGTTGGTCGGTGTGATGCTTGATTTAACCGCACTTAAACAGGCGGAAAAAGAAAAAGAACAATTGACCCAAAGCCTGTTACATTCGCAGAAGATCGAGTCCATTGGTCGCTTAGCAGCAGGATTGGCTCACGACTTCAACAACCTTCTAACCCCTATCCTTGGATATGCGGAAATGATTCGAAAGTCGTCAGAATCTGACGAACGCACCACTAAAAGAGTAAACGGTATCATTGATGCTGCCACTAAGGCACGTGACCTGAACCGCCAATTGCTCGCCTTTGGGCGCAAACAACTTCTGGATATGAAAGTGCTCGACTTAAATCAGGTCATCGAGTCGTTCAATTCCATTTTGAGCCGCACGGTCCGTGGGGACATAACCATCACCTTGAGGCTGGATTCGACACTGGGCAGTATTATGGCCGACAAGGGTCAACTGGAGCAAGTTCTTATGAATCTTGCTATTAATGCCCAGGACGCTATATCAAACAACGGAAAGCTGATTATTGAGACATCAAATATCACCCTTTCCCAACCGCATATCGGGAATTTCAATCTAAAGCCCGGCGACTATGTCATGCTCGTGATCAGCGATAACGGCAGCGGCATGGATGCCGAAACAGTAAATCACATTTTCGAACCTTTTTACACCACCAAGGAAGTGGGTCATGGAACGGGACTTGGACTGGCCACTGTCTATGGCATAATTTGCCAGCATGGCGGCAGTATCAATGTGTACAGCGAACCAGGTTACGGCTCAACCTTCAAACTGTATTTTCCGAGGCTTGACGAGCGACCTCAAGTCGAGTTGATTGCTGAAAAGGTCGAAGAGAGAACACAATATCGGGGGCACACCATTCTGCTGGTGGAGGACAATGACATGGTGCGGGAAGTGACACGCGAATTGTTGGAAAATGTCGACTTCACCGTGTTGGAGGCCAACGGTGCTAAACAGGCAACCCAGCTTCTAAAGAGACACGGTAAGCCGATAGATCTGCTCATAAGCGACGTGATTATGCCAGACAAGAATGGTCCGATTATGTATGAAGTTCTGAAGGAGTTACAAACAGATCTTAAGGTGCTGTATATGTCTGGCTATAGCGAGAGTATCATTTCACTCCAAGGCATGGGCAATGACAGTCCAAACTATATCCGGAAACCTTTTACGCCCGACGCACTCCTACACAAGATAGATATGCTCATAAGCCATAATCAAGATGACTTCACGCCTTGACTCAACCAAGCGCAGCAGCGGTGAACCCGCTGTGTTCTCGACCGTTGTTTTTCAAAGGCCATTTTGAGTAAACACTGTAACATCAAACGCCACCAACAGCTCAGGGATGGAGATCACCCATTACTACGTCAGATGATAACATGGATACATTAACAGACCTGCTGACCACAAGAATCCGGCAGTTAGAAACCACTCTCGATCATGTGGGGGCCTATGTCTTTACCAAGGACATGGCGGGCCGCTACACCTATGCCAACAAGATGGCCTGCGACCTTTTCGGCTGTCCGCTGGATCTTGTTATTGGCGCCACTGACGAAGAATTCTTCGATCTTTCGATCTCCAACGAACTTCGTATCAATGACCGCCTTGTGCTTGATCACGGCGAGAAGATCGAAACCGAGGAAACCAATATAACAATTAAAGGGGAAACACGCGTTTATTGGTCGGTCAAGCTTCCCTTGCAAGGTACTGACGGCTCAATTGTGGGAATGTGCGGCATTTCGACGGATATTACCGAGCGCAAAAAAATCGAGGCGGCGGTGCATGAAAGCGAAGAAAAACATCGCATCATGTTCATGGATTCACCGGACGCGTACCTGATCATCAGGGATGGTGTCTTTGTGGATTGCAACCGATCAAGCGAGGTCATGCTCCGCGGAGACCGGACTCAGATTGTCGGTCGAACGCCGGGTTCGCTCTCGCCGGATTTTCAGCCTGACGGGAATGAATCATCGCAAGCCGCGAAGGAAAAGATCAACGAAGCCTTCCGGAACGGGTCAAATACCTTTGAGTGGGTACATCGCCGGTTGGATGGGTCGGATTTCTTCGTTGAAGTAACCATCGCGTCGATGCTATTGGAAGGAAAACAGACCTTATTCACCTGTTGGCGGGACATCACTGAACGCAAACAGGCGGAAAAGGCGTTGGAGGAATCCAAACGCGCGCTTGAAGCCATCAGCATTACCGATGGCTTGACCGGAATAGCCAACAGACGACGCTTCGACGAGGTACTGTCCCAGGAATACGCCCGTCATGCCCGTTCGGGGATGCAACTGTCGCTGATCTTGCTGGACATCGACCATTTCAAGGCGTTCAACGACAATTACGGACATGTCGCCGGAGACGACTGCCTGCGGGAGGTTGGCCGGGTGATAGCTGACTGCTCTGCTCGTCCCGCCGATCTGGCAGCCCGCTATGGCGGAGAAGAATTTGCCTGCATCCTGCCGGAGACAGACGGCACCGGCGCGGTTATCATCGCTGAGCAGATCCGCCGGGGCATTCAGGTGCTTGCAATCCCGCACAAAGGATCGGACTCCGCCGATTGCGTCACCGCCAGCCTGGGTGTAGTAACAGTACAGTGCGACGCGAACGGCTCGACCGTCAGCATCATCTCGCAGGCCGATGAATTGCTCTACCGCGCCAAATCCAATGGCCGCAACCGGGTTGAATTTGTCAATCATGAAGTGACGGCGCCAGAAAAAAGGCCCGGAAGCTTTGTGCAGATGGAGTGGAAAAATTCCTTCTGTTGCGGTAATCAACTGATTGATTCACAGCATCAATCCCTGTTTCATCTCTCCAACGAACTGCTTGAAGCGATTCTTTCCGGTCGGCCAACTGACGATATTTCTGTGCTCATCAGCCGGCTGCTCGACGATGTGGGACAACACTTCCACGATGAAGAAATAATCCTTGCAACAGCATGCTTTCCAGGCATGAACCACCATGCTGCGGAACACGTAAAACTGCTCGCAAAGGGAGTGGAACTGTCGCGGCTGTTCTCCACATCAGCTCTTCCGATCGGCGATCTGTTCCAGTTTCTGGCATACGATCTGGTTATGATGCATATGCTCGGAGCAGACAGGGAGTTTTTTCCGTTCATCAGGAATGCAGCATTTGATCTTGCTCGACCTTGAAGGACATTTCGTTAAGCGAATATATTCCTTGACGGAAGTGCAGGCAAGAACCGCAGGGAGTTGATCTTCAAAAACTGGTAAAATAATCATGCGAGGCGATGCGAGGCAGAAAAGAAAAACGTGTTTACAGAATCTCTGTAAACACGCTGTTTATGGTCGGTGCGACAAGATTTGAACTTGCGACCACTAGACCCCCAGTCTAGTGCGCTACCAGGCTGCGCTACGCACCGAAAGCTACTACTTATGTATTACTCGTCTTACTATAAATTGATTCGTCAACACGTACGATCCTCAACGTGTAGGGACTTTTTTACATTAGGAGCGCACTCAAAGGCAAGGAAAAAAACCGACACGGTAGGTCCCCTAACGACAACTTACGATCTGGATCGTGCGAACAGATATAAAACTTTGTAGGTAGCAGGAATTTTACAGGTATATCCATACCGTTCCTGGTACGTTTTGGATGCTTCCTGCAGGATTCCACGCCACCCCAATCCAGCAAAGTTACCGTTGGACACAGTTCCGGCACCAATGTTTTTAATTGATCGCAGCAGGGCATATAGATCGTCATACCAGTCAGTTTCTGTTTCAACAGTCATAACAATCTGTTCAAAATCCATGTTGTTCACAATGTCCTTTACCTCATCAACAGACCGGAACTCATGTAAGCTGGGCACTCTCAGGTTGCTTGCCATACAACGCTGATCTGCCACATTATGAAAGCATTCCTGCATCTCCGCTAGGGTTCCTTCACAAAAAAATGCAAGACAGACAGTACCTCCTACTCGTACGACACGATGCATCTCACACAGTGCGGCAGGGAGGTCCTCCACCCATTGAAGGGCAGATGCCGACACGACCAAATCAAAAACGTCAGCTTTAAACGGCAGTTGCACTGCATCACAATTAACAACCTGGCAGACTGATCCCAGTTTTTGCTGTGTATGCTGGCACATGTTCAGGGCAATATCGACTCCGGTCAGTCGGGCGGATGAATAACGAGCGTGCAGGCGTTCAAGTAGAGCTCCGGTGCCGGTTCCAATATCGAGGATATTCTCCGGATTGCGGTTCAGATGCAGTTCAATTGATTGAGCCAACTGAGCGACAACTCTTTTCTGGACTAGTACATGTTGATCGTACTCACATGCATATCGATGAAATGCAGCCGAAATTCTGCCAGACTCGGGCAATTTACTCACAGACGCTCCTTAAAAACCTGACAAGCTCACTATTACATTCGGTACTGTGCGTTAAAAACGGAGCATGACCACATCTCTTAAATACCAGTTGCCTGGCTCCAGATATATGTTCCTTCAGATAATCAGAAGCTTGTGGCAGACAGATTCTGTCCTGTTCTCCATTGACAATTAATACGGGAGATGAAAGTACATCAAGCAGTGGGCGCATGTCGGTCCCGGCAAGCGCATCAAGAGCAGCAACCGCTGCCGAGGTATCAGGAACGGTTATTTCAGATAAGAGCGTCATGACTTCCGATTTTTGAGTAACACTCTCAAACTCATCTGGTTCGAAAAGACGGGCATGGAACCCTGATACCGCACGCTGAGTGCTGCGTAGCAGTTTCAGACGCATACCATCTACTTCGGTACGGGAAAGACCGTAAGGGAAATCAGAGGATGCGGTAAAACAGGGGGTAGCGGAAATCAGCACCATTCCAGCAACCCGGTTTGTCAGATCAACAGCAGTGCGAATCGCAACCTGCCCCCCCATTGACCAGCCTACAAGAACAATATTCCTGAGATCCAGACTTTCACAGAAATCAATCAAATCTTCTGCACAGCAATCGAAATTCACATCAGCAGTAACTCCGCACGAACGACCATGACCACGTAAATCAGGCGCCAGTACCTTGAATAATTGGCTCAGAGCGCTTTGCTGGTATTTCCATACCGATGAATCCATGCACCAGCCATGAAGCAAAATAACAGAGCAGCCCGAACCACTCTCTTCATACCACAGTTGTTCGCCTCTTCGATTAACGTACCATGACATTACACGACCCCAAGACGTTGACCGACCCGACCGATGCATGCAACCGCTTCGGTAAGATCCGCCTGGGTATGTGTTGCCATCAGGGTAAAACGGAGCCGACTGGTTCCGGCAGGGACCGTTGGAGGGCGGATTCCCTGGGCAAAGATTCCTTCTGTCATCAGAGCTTCAGAAAACTGCATTGTCGTATCGGCAGCTCCGACGACTATCGGTACAATCGGAGTCGAATCGTTTGGTATGGCAAAACCGGCATTCTTCAGACCGTTTCTGAAGTACCTGGAGTTATGGTCAAGCTGTTTTCTCAACTGATCCCCTGCCGGAGTCTGGACAAGTTCCACTGCCGCCAGTGAGGCAGCCAGTACCGCCGGCGGGATGGAGGTCGAAAAAATAAAGCTGCGAGCGCGGTTGATCAGCAATTCCCGCATTTCTGCTGAAACAGCCGCATATGCGCCAAAACTGCCCAGCGCCTTGCCAAACGTTCCCATTTTGATGTCAACATCATGACCGACTCCGCACATCTCTGCGCTCCCCCGCCCCTGCTCTCCCAATACACCGCTGCCATGGGCATCATCAATCATCAACAGTGCATTATACACACGTTTGAGCTCGACTAGCTCCGCCAGTGGAGCCAAGTCCCCATCCATACTGAAGACGCCATCGCTGACAATCAGACTGCGTCCCTTGGCATGCTTTTCCATAAGCACTGCCAGCCGGCGGTAATCGTTGTGCGGATAGCGCACCAACCGCGCCCCGGAAAGCAAAATGCCATCTACGATACTTGCATGATTGAGCCTATCGGAAAAAATCACATCACCGCGTCCGACCAATGCCGGGATAATGCCGGTATTGGCGGCATGTCCACTGTTGAAGAGCAGCGCCGACTCGCTCCTTTTAAAGGAGGAAACCGCCCTTTCCAACTGTTCATGCAACTCCATAGTACCGGACACCAAACGGGAAGCGCCGCTTGATGTGCCATACTTTTCAATGGCTGCTACTGAAGCTGCAGCAAGGGCAGGGTGATCGGCCAGACCAAGATAATTATTGGAACAGAGCAGCAGCATGTCACGCCCATCACATGAAACACGCGCCCCCTGACTACCGCAAATCAGCCTGGTTTTCCGTAACAACCCCTGTGTATTGATTTGTTCAAGTTCACTGCGTATCGTTCTGTTCATAATTGTTGTTAACCGATATATCACATTGTGGTTGACAATATGCTCAAAAAAAGCGGGGCACCGGCCCGCTAGAGGTAGGCTGTTAACCCTTCTGCCCCCAACTGCTCAACAACTTTCTTCACATCCTGGCACCGTTCACGATCGCACACTAAAATGGCATCCGGAGTGGATACAACAACAATATTGTGCACACCAACAGTTGCAACCATCCTCTGGTCGGCATAAATCAGACAATCGGAAGAATCGACCGCAACATGCCCGGCAGCGTTAACGCACACCGTGCCATCAGCATCCGGTTCAACCACTTCCGGAAGAGCACTCCAGCTCCCGACATCGCTCCACCCCATCTCAACCGGCACCATCTGGACACGGAATGACTTCTCCATAATACCGTAATCAATTGAAATGCTTTCGATGTTTTGGTATAGAGTAGCAATAACTTCCGACAGACGGGCATGCTCACGCGAAGAAGCCGCCATTAGAAACTGGATGAGCTTTTCATGCAGAGACGGCATAAAATTTTCCATCTCTTCAAGGATAGTATCAGCCCTCCAGACAAACATCCCACTGTTCCAGAAATAATTCCCCTCTTCCAGATAACGAACAGCTTCTTCGAGCGGCGGTTTTTCTACAAAGCGCCGAACCGGAAACGGCCCCTTCCCTGCCGTCTCGATCTCAGCTTCAATATATCCGTAGCCTGTCTCAGGTCGTGACGGCATAATGCCAAGCGTCACCAGAGAACCGCTCTCTGCTGAAATTCCCGCAAAAGTCAAGGTTTCGCGGAGCGCCTGTTCATTTTTTATGAAATGATCCGCAGGGAGAACAGCCATAATTGCAGATGGGTCACGAGAGCCAATAAGTGCGGCGGCAAGACCGATGGCAGGTGCGGTATTGCGACCAACCGGTTCAGCAATGACGTCTATAGGCACAGCATCGTATCGCTGCATCTGCAGTTCGGTTTCAGCCGCCTGGAGGTAATTGGTAATTATCAGGATTCGCTTCGGATGAAGAGGGAGTACCCGCTCTACGGTTCTCTGCAGCATACTACGGTCACCGGTGATCGAAATCAGCTGTTTGGGACGGGCAACCCGGGAAAGTGGCCAAAACCTGGTTCCCGATCCTCCGGCCAGAATAACGATGTACATGAATGCCTCCGCTACTTATACTGAATTCTACTAATGAAATCGGCCACTTCGCGACCAAGGAGGCTGACTGAATCGGTTGTATCAAGGACGTCCCATAATGTTTGGCGAAAATACGCAACCTCTTGTCCGCTTACACCGTCGATCAGGCTAACTACCACAGAAATTTTGAAGCGCCCGAGGCGGATAAATTTACCGGTTAGCAGCAGTGTCGATGCATCCGGATTGCCGTCATGGGAAATGCTTTTATAGATGCGATGAGATTTTACATACCGTTCAATATGCTCAGACAACTCCTCCGGTAATTTTGCATAGCGATGTTCCCGCTGACTCATTTTCTCAGCGGGAACATCGGAAAACAATTCCCGCTTCATCTCAAGATTATTGATAATCAGCTTGGTGTAGCTGTACATAGGGCGAGGATTGGTAACAACTTCTTCTTCAATGATTGTCGTGGAAGATGCAGCGCACCCTCCGCAGTACAACAGCAGCCAAACGGAGCACGCCCCCAGCAGTATACGCCCTGCGAAAACGAAACTACTCTGCATGTGAGTCATCGCAGCGGTTGTAGTCATCGTTGAAGCGGACAATATCGTCTTCACCGAGGTATTCTCCGCTCTGTACCTCAATAATCACCAGCGGTATCTTGCCCGGATTTTCAAGTCGGTGGCTCTGGCCGATCGGAATGAAAGTCGACTCGTTGACATTAACGGTCTGCTGGTAATCGCCGCAGGTAACCAATGCGGTCCCGGATACGACGATCCAATGTTCACTGCGATGATGATGCTTCTGCAGCGACAGGCGTTGCCCCGGGGTGACTTCAATCCGTTTGATTTTATAATTCGTATTCTCATCGAGTACGGTATAGGTGCCCCATGGGCGTTCACCACGTTCCATATTGTAATCCTTTCAGGGTGTATGTACAGGTCGCAGTTTTAAATAGTCCCGAAGCGCACTCCGCCATGGTTGTGCAATAAAGCCGGTGTCACCGGCCAGTTTTGTGCAATCAAGCGTTGAGCAGTGCGGACGTCGGGCAGGACGATTCAACGCTGTAGTAGTCATCGGTTTAACGACAACCTCTAATCCAGCTTCCTCGAAGATCGCTTTGGCAAAACCGTTCCAGGAACAATATTCTGCGTTAGCTGCATGGTAGGTCCCCCGGCACCCGTTATCAATCAGGGCAATAATTGCCCGTGCCAGATCGACAGTCCAGGTCGGTGAACCAATCTGATCATCAACCACAGTCAGCTCACTTTTTTCAGTGCCAAGTTTCAGCATGGTTTCAACAAAGTTTTTACCGTGCAAGCCGTACAGCCATTGAGCCCGAATAATCAGATGTTCCGGACAGAATGAAGCATTCATTTCACCCGCCAGCTTCGATTCGCCATAGACGCTAAGCGGACACGGAGCGTCGTCCTCACTGTAGGGTGAGCCCTTGCCGCCATCAAAAACGTAATCGGTACTGATTTGTACCAATAATGCGCCAATATCACGGCAGGCCATAGCCAGGTACCCGACACCTTCACCGTTCACCGACATCGCTGTTTCAATATTTCCTTCACAGCCATCCACATCAGTATAGGCGGCGCAATTGATAACTACTTTGGGTTTGAGAGTACCGACAAAATTCAATACCGATTCGGGTGATGTAATGTCAATCTCGGCAACATCAACTCCGATTGCCCGATCACCCAGAAGTGCCAGCAGATCAGTCCCCAGCATGCCATGCGCGCCTACCACAAGGATCACACTGCACCCCCACAATACTGGTTTTGGTAATAATCCCGATAGGCACCAGAGGTGACTTCTGACACCCATTTCTGATTGGCAAGGTACCAGTCGATTGTTTCTGCTATTCCCTGTTCAAAGGTATAGCAAGGTTTCCAGCCGAGGTCAGAGGTCAGTTTTGCAGCATCTATGGCATAGCGGCGATCATGGCCGGGACGATCCTTGACAAAAGTAATCAATGAGCGATTTTCTCCTGCAACGCGGCCAAGACGCCCATCAAGCAGATCACAGACCAGATTGACGATATCGATATTTTTCCACTCATTATTGCCGCCAATATTGTAGACGGAACCGGGGATTGCTTTCTTCAACACCGTTTCAATTGCAACAGCATGATCACAAACATGCAGCCAGTCGCGCACGTTCAGGCCATCACCGTAAACCGGCAGTGGTTTTTTACCAATAATGTTGTGGATCAGCAGCGGAATCAGCTTCTCCGGAAAATGATACGGACCGTAGTTGTTTGAGCAGCGGGTATTCAGTGTCGGCATTCCGAATGTTTCGTGGTAGGCGCGCACCAGCAGATCAGCACCGGCCTTGCTGGCCGAATAGGGTGAATTTGCGGCCAACGGCGTGCCCTCGGTAAAATAGCCGGTGTCTCCCAGACTGCCATAGACTTCATCTGTCGATATCTGCAGAAACCGGAAATCAGCGACGCTACCAGACTGCCACTGTTTGCGGCTTTCCTCCAGCAAAATCTGGGTGCCAAGTACGTTGGTGCGGACAAAAATTTCCGGACCGGTTATCGAGCGATCCACATGGGATTCTGCAGCAAAATGTACGACTGCGTCAATTCTCTGTTCGGCAAGCAGGCGGGCAACCAAAGCAGCATCGCCAATGTCCCCTTTAACAAAAGAATATTGTGCGTTCCCTTCAAGTGCGGTCAAATTTTCAAGATTACCGGCGTACGTCAGGCAATCAAGATTGGTGATCCTGCACTCCGGGTTGTTGGCGATAAAAGAGTGGATGAAATTAGAGCCGATAAAGCCCGCCCCTCCGGTTACCAGAAGGGATGAAGGAGTAAAGCTCACAGTAAATGATATCCTTTCGCATGTATTTTCAACAGCAGGTTATGTTCATTTATCGGCACATCTGGTATGGTGGGCATGTTTTTTCTTGAACATTTCACCGTGAGGAGAATGACTATGACAACCAACAAACCTGCATGCCGCTGTGGTGCCGATCACCATGGACACCTCTGCATGCTGCGCAGCAATGGGCTTTATGACGAAATTGCCAACATCACCGTTGATCCCGAATTTTACTGTTTCACCTGCGGGGGCGAAGCAAAGTGTGCTGAAAACCTGTGTGACCCCGCCCCGATAGAGTAGGCAGATATACTAACACCAATTCAGATTAAAGATGGATCCAAGGTAGCGAGGACTGTGGCGACGAAAATCGTACCGTTAGTACGTTGAGAAACCGAAGACAAGCCAACGAAGAAGACGCTTTGATCTGGAATTGGAATTATTCGTTGAGTTCCGCTTCCCGGGATTCCTCCAGAGTGGCTTCAAGCTCAATAATCTGGGCATCGGCTATATCGAGCACCTCAGCTTCTGCTGTATCAGCCAGAACAAGATCAGGCTCGTGTTTCAGGCCAATCCCTATGCGATGGCAGGCAAGATTGACGAAGCGCACGATTGCCAACATTTTGTTAACGGTATCCCATTTTTCGGTATGATGATTATGAACGACATCGCAGTACATCGCCGGGAAATTCCAGTGCTGCATCATGCGATACCCCTGTTCGACATGCATCGCTTCAAATATTTCCAAGATAAGCTCGTCATCAAAGAGTGAATTAATCACTCCAGCCCCCACCAGCTTTTCTATTGACTTAAGCAAATAGAGTTTACCGACATCATGCAACAGTGCCGCCAGATACGTTTCATCCGCAACACCGCGCAACCCGCAGGAAAGTGCAAGCCAGCGCGCCCCGATTGCGCAGCTGTGACTATGCAGCCACATCTCTTTCATATAGCGATCAAGTGCCGGATTGGTCGAAGTATGCACTGTTGCCTGAGAAGCCGCAATCACCAGATTAATGACCTGTTGTGCCCCAAGACGGATGACCGCTTCCTTGATCGTCGCAACTTTTGAGCGCCCCATATACATAGGAGAGTTCGCAATTTTTAACATCTGACTCGCCAGCGACATATCTTCATTAGCAACGCTGGAAACTTCATCAACGGTAAAATCGTAGTTTGACAGCATTTTTTGAAGTTTTAACGCCACGGGATGGAAAATTGGCAGTTCGATCGGCTGCGAAGCAAGCAGCCTGCGTACAGATTCCGGGATAGATGCAGTTGACATGGTTGAGCTCCTTAACGCAATTTTATATGCATATCAGACGTGTAATATGTTAATTGTTCCGACTGCTCCTGTGAAATCAACACCCACAGCCGCAATTATGGCAGATTTTTCTGAATTCGCTTGAAGGGGCAATCGTTTCCGGAGCAAATGCCACACGTCTGAGAGCTGTGCTTATATCCTCCAGAATATCCAAATGGGGGCTTTTGCCGATAATGTGACCAATACACTGATTGCTGTGCCCATCCTGCAGAGAGGAAATTTTCATGGCATTCAGCAGGTCGGCATAACTGTTTATCGCAATAACCGCTTCCTGGTTGCGTACGATATCAAGCCGTACCCCCATTTTTTTCATCTCCTTAACCATTACTGTCAAAAACTTTTGGAACTCTTGTCCGTCACAATCAATGTACCAGTCACTACGGAGATGCTTCTGGCTGAAAATAGTTATCACAAGCTCTTTTGTCGGTTTGCATACCATTCAAGTTACCTCGTCAATTGTTCACAGCGATGCCGGACACCCGGCATCCCACTCAACAAATCCGTCACCGGTCAAATTGAGAAAGGAGTCAATCCGCTGCCTGAAAAATTCGAGTTCCCCTGCCTCCTGCTGAAGAAAAGCAAGTTCATCAGCGGATATCAGATGTTGACGGTTCATATATCGATATAGCTCCATTATCGCCAGCAGATGACGTTCAAGCACGGCAAATTCAGGATCCAGCGTATGAGTAATATACCAGGAACCGGCAAAAATGGTTATGATTCCAGTGCGGGGACATACGATATTCTGGCGGCCAAAATCAATCAGGTAATCGCGTAGATACAGATCACAGCAGAACGCTAGTTCAGACGCCCGCTCAGCGCTCATACCCTGCTGCTGGAGAAATAGGTAGAACTGTTTCAAAATTTGCTGGCAGCGACCGTCAACCTGCAACTCTTCTGCTATTGTGTCAAACTCGAAATCATCATTTTCAAACGTACACTCAGAACTCTGTGTCATAACGCGCTAACTCTTTCTCAATCTGTTGGATTAAGCTCCAGCAATTCCTTATGGACAAACCGGCCGTTTTTCTGGATGAGAACATCGTCAAACCGGATTTCCCCATCGTTTAGTATTTTTACCAGATCCCAGTGGACCGAAGAACGGTTACCGTTATCGCATTCGTCGTATGCCTGCCCGGGAGTAAAATGAATTGAACCGAAAATCTTCTCATCAAACAGAATATTGCGCATCGGCTGGCGAATACCCGGATTGACACCGATAGCAAACTCTCCTATGTAACGCGCCCCTTCATCGGCATCAAGAATTTTACCAAGCGCTTTGCTCATTCCACCATCCGCTGTTGCCTTAACGATCTTGCCATCTGCAAACTCAAACCGGACACCGCAAAATTCCTTGCCCTGATAAATACTCGGGCAGTTATAGGCAATATGCCCCTGAACAGAGTTTTTGACCGGAGCGGTAAACACCTCACCATCCGGCATATTGAGACGGCCATCACATTTGATGCCGGGAAGCCCGTCAATGCTGAAAAACAAGTCTGTATCAGGCGCCAGAATTATTACCGTTTTGGTCCGGTCAATCAGTCTTTTCAGCTTTTCCTGCTTCTTTGATTCAGCTTTCCAATCAATACAGCAGGCAGAAAACAGGTAGTCCTCGTATTCGTCAAGACTCATACGCGCCTCCTGAGCTGACGCATACGTCGGATAACGGGTCACACACCAGCGGGTATGTTTGACACGTTGGTCCACCAGAGGTCTGGTCAGCTTGCTGTATGCAACCATGGCATCCTGGCGAGCATGTGCCATGACCATTGAATTATTACCGGCCGAGATACCTATATAAACCGTCAAGGTTTTGTAAAAATCAAGCTTATGCTGAGGAAAATGGTCAAGCTGCTGCTTAGTGGCACCGTTAAAAAAAAGGCGATCAATTTCCGGCACGGAAAAGCCATATTCAACATATTTTGCCCCGCGTGCAAGGCAAAGAGCATACAACTCTTTCACCAGAGGCAACGCCTCAAGCCCGGCAGCATTAATCAACACGACATCACCTTTTTTTACCCTGGTGGAATAATCGACCAGTACCTCGGCAAACTGTTTAATTCTCGGATCGTTCATGGACACCTCGTAATTCCATACAAGCTCAATGCATCATGAGCCGGGTAACACCAAGGACAAGACCGCTTTGCGGACCTGCAAGCAGGTGCACACCGAGATTAAGAACTGGTGAAATAACATATGAAAACATATTGGTAAAAAACACCAGTAGAATGATAATGACCATTCCATATGGTTCAATGCGCGACCAAGCGGCAGCTTGTCGGTATGGCAACAGGCCGACCAGAACTCGCCCGCCGTCAAGGGGGGGCACCGGAATCATATTGAAAATTGCCAGAAGCAGATTAATGTAGACAGAAAAAGCAAGCATGAGAACCAGCGGCTCGATCAGCATGGCAGACGGAGATCCCGACGCAGCCGGATTTCCGATTGTCACAAGACCCCTGAGCAGCAGTGCAGAAACAGTGGCCAAAATGACATTGGTAATCGGTCCGGCCGACGCCACCCATATCATGTCCCGCTTGGGATTTCGGAGATTGGAGAAGACCACCGGCACCGGTTTGGCCCAACCGATACCGACAAAAAATATCATGAGCGTACCGATGATATCGATATGCTTTATCGGGTTCAGAGTCAGTCGTCCCAGCATTCGGGCCGTTGGATCACCAAAACGCCAAGCGACATACCCATGGGAAACTTCATGACAGACTATCGCCAGCATGCCAGGTACGAGCATCACCGAAAGCTTGAGAAAAAAACTGTCCATATTAATAGGCTACCTTATGGATAAACGGCTACGCCATTCATCATTGTCATTATTGTCTGAGTAACACGCCCGTGTAAGGATTCGGTAATATAAACGATGTCTTGGAGACCGTCTACTATTTCCTTCAGTACCTGACGATTTGTGTCCATGCATCAGAGCCGGCATTCCTGAATCACACTACTATTGAAAAATTGAGCTTCCACTCTTTTGCACATCCCAAACGCAAAAATGGCGGGACATAAATCCCGCCATTTTTGCTACAGACCTGTTCAGTATCTCATTAAATGTCGTAATACAGTTCAAACTCAAGCGGCACCGGACGCATGCGCACAGGATTAACTTCTGCTTCGGTCTTGTACTCGATCCACTTTTCGATAACATCGGGAGTGAAGACATCCCCTTTCAGAAGGAACTCATAATCTTCGCTAAGGCATTTCAGAGCTTCTTCAAGCGTACCCGGTGCAGACGGAATATCTTTCAGCTCTTCCGGAGAAAGACCGTAGATATCTTTATCCAGCGGCTGGCCCGGATCAATCTTGTTTTCAATGCCATCAAGACCTGCCATTAGCATAGCGGCAAAAGCCAGGTAGCCATTGCATGACGGATCGGGAGTTCGGTATTCAACCCGCTTTGCTTTCGGGTTGTTGGAAAACATCGGAATACGGATTGAAGCCGAACGGTTACGCGCTGAGTAAGCCATGTTGACCGGAGCTTCAAAACCGGGAACCAGTCGCTTGTACGAGTTAGTGGTCGGATTTGTGAATGCGCAAAGAGCCTTGGCGTGCTTAATAATGCCACCGATGTACCAGAGGGCCTGTTGTGAAAGCCCGCCATATTTGTCACCGGCAAACAGGTTGACACCATCTTTCCAGATTGATTGGTGGCAGTGCATACCGGACCCGTTATCACCATAGAGCGGCTTCGGCATGAAAGTTACAGTTTTACCATTACGATTGGCTACATTCTTGATAACATATTTGAACCACTGCAGATCATCGGCCATGTCGACCAGAGAGTTGAAACGCATATCGATCTCAGCCTGACCACCGGTGGCAACCTCATGATGCTGACACTCAACACGGATACCAACATTCTGAAGTTCAAGAACCATCTCGTTACGAAGATCATTTTGTGAATCGGTCGGAGAAACCGGGAAATAACCTTCTTTGTGACGCGGTTTGTAGCCAAGGTTAGGAAATTCTTCGCGACCGGTATTCCACGCACCTTCTACGGAATCGACCGAGTAGAAGGATTGATTAGAGCTGGAATCATAGCGTACATCATCAAAGATAAAGAATTCAGCTTCTGGACCAAAGTAAGCGGTGTCGCCAATTCCGGTCGACTTGAGGTACGATTCGGCTTTAAGAGCAATATTTCGCGGGTCGCGACTATAGCCTTCCTTGGTAATCGGATCAAAAATATTGCAAATCAGTGACAGAGTCGGAACTTTAACAAAAGGATCAATCTTGGCAGTCTTGGGATCTGGAACGATGATCATATCGGATGCGTGAATCGGCTGCCAGCCACGAATGGAAGAACCGTCAAACCCCTGCCCCTCTTCAAAGGTATCCTCACCGAATTCACTCATTGGTACGGAAAAATGCTGCCAGATACCTACAAAGTCCATAAACTTAAAATCGACCATCTTGACGCCATTTTCGTTTGCAAATTCAACAACTTGTTTCGGGGTCATCTGTTGCTCCTTTCGAGTTTTGTTTTTGTTACAGCGCATCTTCTCCGGTTTCACCAGTTCTGATTCGAACTACCTCTTCGATATTAGTGACAAAAATCTTACCATCGCCTATGCGCCCGGTCTTGGCAGATTTTTCAATTGCTTCAACTACTTGCAGTAGAATTGAATCTGCAACAATAATCTCGATTTTAATTTTTGGTATAAAATCCACAACATATTCCGCACCTCGGTAAAGCTCAGTATGCCCTTTCTGACGGCCAAACCCCTTAACTTCACTGATGGTAATGCCCTGAATCCCGATCTCATTCAATGATTCCTTAACCTCATCCAACTTGAACGGTTTAATAATCGCCTCAACTTTTTTCACGATGTCACCCCCAATACGTTAAAATAGTTATTGATAGCAAGTAATCAGCTTGATAATACCGTCGAGGTTCTTCAAACGCTCAGCTGAAAAGCAAGCTTCTTGCCAAGTTGTCAATTAATTTATTGTATGTTTATATCCAAATAGTTATCCAGTTTATACTCACGGTGCCAGACACAAAGATCAAGACAAATGCCTAATAAACAGTCACCCCTTGTACTCCCCTGCATTATTAACAGGCAGTCGGCAAAATACGCCCCTTTTTCTAACTACAGTTTACATCTTTGAGTTCCTTGATTATCTCTATTTGACGCCGGTTGATATATTGGGAAATTTGTTGCTGTGAATGTTTTTCAGGGTTGAATTCAATCAAACAGGTATACGGCGCCGCAGTGTCAATAACTTTTACAATCGTCGCACCCAAACCAACTTCAACAGTGGTATTACCCGTTACATTGGGCAGCTTTAAGATCATATTTATATTGAGTCCGGGAACCAGGAATTCAGTTGGTGCAGTGGTAATCGCAGCGCCTCCAATTGAAATATCCATAACTTCGCCCTTTAATATGTCCCCTTCACATATTATCTCTGCTTCAATAGGAACATCGAGAACAACGCGAACGAACCGCCTCATTCCAGATCGGATCCGAGCATAGCCAAAATTATTCAGTATGATTCTTTTCTTTGCAGAACTCACATAAAACGCCTCACCATAGATACTCTCGGGGAGTGTTTTCAGAAAAGCGGAATCAATAAGTGCCTGTCTTTCAATACTGATAACCTTGGCCTGATACTCATGGACAGAAAACTCTGCCATTTCGTTTTCAATATTCAATAACGTTGCATCGTATGAAACCGGAATTTCTTTGTAATAGTTTAATAACGGGAATTTATTTCCGACCATATCCTTGAGAGACTGCGCAATCACCAGCATGTCCTCCCGTTCGGTCCCGCGAACGATTTTGTCGAAATATTGGAACACTTCTGACACCTCGAAGATGATGAATTGAACTAATTGATGAAATACGATATACGTGGAGTATGGAATTAAGTATCAGAAAAGACGTTGAACAACAAGCACAATTGACTACGCATGCCAAAGTGTGTTTCAGGCGGAAGCGTGTCACCTCTTGCCGGCACCTGATGCCCTTGCTTTTGCTCACGTTCCTGCTCTGTCCGTGTGCAGAAGCCGATATATACCGGTTTGTCACGATTGATGGTGTTGAATCATTCACCGACGTCCCCAGTGACAAAAGTGCTCAGGTAATTATCAAGGAGCAGGTTGATTATTCCAAAAAGCAGCGTAAATCACAACGAAAACAGAAAACTCACCCCATTTCCCTTGATGAAATTGTGCAGAAAACAGTTTCTGCATCTCTTAATACCAACGGTACCGATCAGGGTACCATTACAGAACACCTGCCGGTTGTCGGTGGGACGATAACCGGAACTGTCGGCATGAGAATCGACCCGTTTGACGGGGTCTGGCGCCAGCACAACGGTGTTGATATTGCGATCCCCGCCGGAACACCCGTAAAGCCGGTTGCTCCCGGTGTTGTTGTATACTGCGGCAGCCGTTCTGGCTATGGCAACACTGTCGTTGTTGAACATGATAACGGAATAAAAACACTCTACGCGCACAACAGTCGGATTATGGCGACCGAAGGGAAGCTTGTTACAGCCGAGAGCACCCTGGCACTTTCCGGTTCTACCGGTAGGTCATCTGGACCGCATCTCCACTTTGAAGCGTGGCAGGCGGGAAGCAATATTACCTCAGCATTCCTCACCGATAATGGCGTGGCCCTGCCGAAAATTCTTGTTGTCAGCAATCAAAAAATGCAACGCTTCAGGAGTGAAGCCCTTTCAGACGGCTCCATCCTGTTCACCAACATTCCTCCGTCATTTCCCTGATGCGAGATCAGATAACAAAATACATGTCAAAAATGGTTGCGGATCGCTCAGCATCTGCAATAAAAATTGCCTTTGCTGCGCAGGATGATGTCATGATATCAGGTGGTGATCCCCATCTGGCCTTACTGTCGGAAGCAATACTTTCACGTCTGAATTGTCTCGCTGTTGCCGCTGCAGCCCCCTCGCTTCCTTTTGCCGATTTCCTCATTCAAAGAGCTTCGGTGCATGAACAGGAAATAGTCCCCCGGGACACTGAAACCCGTACCTTCCTGCACGACATACCGATCCTGCGCATTTCTGAATTCGGCGGTAATCCGCCTGAAACAATTGCCTTCCTGCTGGGTAGCCGCAAAGGGGTGGTCGTCGAAGGGCTGGGCATCATTGCCAGCGGCACACTGACGGTTGAACAGGCCTACATAAACTGGTCATCGATATTTCATTCCACGTTTATAAAATATCTGGAGGATGTTCTTCAGCACGGCTTCATGCTGCCTGGAGAGGAAGAAGCATTTTACCGTTTTCGCACTGAGTGGCTGCTACCACTGACCACCGAAGGGCTTCAGTTCCGCGAAGGTCCCGTTGATGACAAAGCAGCTATTCTTGATGAAATTGTCACTGTCGGACGTTATACTGTCCAAAGAGGTCTGGTTGACTCGTTTTTTGGCAACATCTCCTACCGTCACAACGATTTGATTTATATCTCCCAGACAGCCTCAAGCCTAGATGAATTGCACAGCTGCATTGACCCTGTCCCATTCGAGAACAGCTCAACCGTCGGAATTACCGCCTCAAGCGAATTGGTGGCACATCGCGAAATTTTCGAGCAGACGGGCTGTCGCGCCATACTGCACGGCCACCCCCGTTTTTCAGTCGTGATAAGCATGCTCTGTGATGAACAGGACATATGTGGAGTTACTGACTGCTGGAGGGATTGCAAAAAAATCCGCATGGCCGGGGGCACTCCGATAGTGGCGGGAGAGATTGGTGCGGGGGGAATCGCCAAGAATGTACCGCCGGTTATTGGAGTATCTTGTAGGGCGCTCGTCTATGGACACGGGGTATTTGCCATTGGCCGGCATGGTTTTAAAGATGCGTTTCAGGCATTGATTGATGTTGAAAACTGGTGCCGGGATGAATACTTCCGAATATTTGATGACAACCATTTTCAAAGCCGGATTTACTGACCACCCGTCTTCTTTCGGCCACCGCACGTCTCATCTGTTGATATTTCTCGCCACCTCAAACATCGCAATCCCGCCGGCTACCGAGGCGTTTAAAGAACTGACGCCGCCATAGTGCGGTATCGACATTACAACATCGCACTGTTTTCTGACCAGAGGACGTATCCCCTCACCTTCACTGCCGATTACCAGAACGGTCTTGCCGGAAAATTTTGTCGCAAATAATGACGTGGAAGCCTCACCATCCAAAGCGTAGATCCAGTACCCCCGTTTTTTCAGCATTTCCAGCGTATGGGCTATGTTGATCACTTGCGTCACCGGAATTATCTCCACTGCACCGGCTGATGATCGTTCAGCAGCGGCAGTGACACCACAGGCACGGTCCTTTGGAATGATAACGCCATTGGCTCCGGCACAGGCAGCACTTCTGATAAGGGCACCCAGATTGTGCGGATCCTGAATGCCGTCGAGCACAAGCAATAATCCTGTTGTTGCCTCCGCTGTGGCGACGAGAAGGTCATCTAGGTCGGCAAAACGAAACGGTTCGACTTCAAGAGCGATCCCTTGATGATGGGACGAGGCGCACATTTTGGTCAGATCATTTTTTTCACGACGATGAACCGCTACACCACGCTGTTCGGCAAGTCTGATGATCTTTTCCACGCGATGGTCACTGGCATTGAGTTGCACGTACAAGTTGAAGGCGCAACGCGTACCCTGCAAAGATTCCTTGACCGGATTAACACCGAAGATCAGCTCGCCTTTCATTTGCACCCCATCACAATTTCATCAGCAATAAGATCCGCCGCAGTCCGTGGATCGTCCGCTTTGGCGATCGGTCTGCCAATCACCAGATAATCGGCGCCATTTTTTACCGCTTCTGCCGGAGTCATAATCCGTTTCTGGTCATCAAGCGCAGCAAAACCGGGGCGCACACCGGGCGTGACGATCAGGAAGTCGGGACCGCATGCCGCACGTATCAGACTGATTTCGAGCGGCGAAGCAACAACCCCGTCCATGCCGGAATTTTGAGCAAGCTTTGCCAGGCGCACCACCATATCCTGTACCGGATGTTCTATGCCAACACCGCGCAGTGTTTCCTCGGTGGAGGAGGTCAGGATGGTGACGGCAAGCAGCTTCGGACGATCATTGCCAAACTCCTTATGCAGTAACGCAACTGTATTTTCCATCATCTCAGCGCCGCCCAGAGCGTGCAAATTGGCCACCTGCACGCCAAGACGTGCAGCCTCAAGCATTGCATGTGCAACGGTGTTCGGAATGTCATGATATTTCAGATCGAGAAAGACCTGGCCGCCGAATCGCTGCACAGCTTTGACTGCTGCCGGCCCACAGGAAGTGAACAACTCCTTGCCAACCTTGAACATCCCCACCTTGCCAGCCAACGCTTCGACCCATCGGTCAATGTCATCCAGGCCATGAACATCCAGAGCAAATATGATTTTTTTTCGGGCGTACTCTAACGTCATAAAGACCTCATTTCATAAATTCAATTGTAGCAGCAACAATCCCCTCCGCATCGATTCCAACATCCTTGCGCAGTTGGGCCTGACTCCCCTGTTCGATAAAGTGGTCAGGAAGGCCAAGGCGTTTCATCTTCACATTCTGTAAACCCTGATCGTACAGCAGTTCCAGAACCGCACTGCCAAAACCGCCCTGAAGCACATTTTCCTCTATCGTCAGTATGTTGCCGATCCGGCGGGCTACATTCAAAATAAGTTCCGCATCAAGCGGTTTAACAAATCGGGCATTGACTACACCGGCGGAAATCCCCTTGAGTCTGAGTGATTCAGCCGCCTGCAGCGCCGGATACACAGTAGTTCCAATAGCGAGCAATGTCAGATCGCATCCATCAAGAAGCTGTTCGCCCTTTCCTATTTCAACACAATGCAGGTCACGATCAAGCTCGACGCCATATCCTGACCCTCTCGGATAGCGGATCGCAATCGGGAGTCCCGAATAAACGGCAGTTTTAAGCAGATGGCGCAACTCATTTTCATCTTTTGGGGCCATTAACGTTATGCCAGGCAGGTGGCGTAAATAGGAAAGGTCAAAAACACCGTGGTGGGTCGGGCCATCATCACCAACCAAGCCCGCACGATCCATGGCAATGGTTACCGGCAGGTTTTGCAGACAGATGTCATGAAATATCTGATCATAAGCCCGTTGAAGAAATGTCGAATAAATTGCCGCTACCGGCCTGAAACCGTCTGCCGCAAGTCCTGCAGCAAATGTAATGGCATGCTGTTCGGCAATGCCGACATCAAAAAAACGCTCCGGGAAACGCTGGGAAAATTGATTAAGACCGGTTCCATCAGGCATGGCAGCAGTAATGGCAATTATTTTGTCATCTTCTGCGGCCAACTGTACCAGTGTCTCACCAAACAGGTCCGTATAGGATTTCACTGCCGTTTTGACAGTTCCTTTGCCGGTGGCAACATCAAAAACGCCAACACCGTGATATTTGGCCGGTGTCTCTTCGGCAGGTTTGTACCCTTTCCCCTTCGTTGTCATAACATGCACCAGCAGCGGTCCATCTAATTCGTTAATATTATTAAACACTTCAACCAGTTGCGACAAGTCATGCCCGTCAAGAGGGCCGAGATAATCGAAGCCAAGTGCTTCGAACAATGCTCCGGGGGTGAGAAAACCTTTGAGAGAGTTTTCAGCACGACGGGCAAAATGTAAGATGTCCGTACCAAATGCAGGGATGTTTTTCAGCAATACCTGTATTTCTTTTTTCAAGTCACGGTAGTACCGACCCGTCATCTTTCGGGAGACAAATGTAGAGAAAGCCCCAACGTTTTTAGAAATCGACATTTCATTGTCGTTCAGGATCACTATGAGGTTTTTTTTGAGATGTCCGGCCTGGTTCAGCGCTTCAAAAGCCATTCCACCGGTGAGGGAACCATCACCGATAACGGCAATAGAATGATTTCGTTTGCCGTCAAGTCCAGCGGCCGCGGCCATGCCAAGTCCAGCCGAGATTGAGGTGGATGAGTGACCGACACCAAAGGCATCATGATCTGATTCACTTCGTTTTGGGAAGCCGGATATACCCTTGTACTGGCGCTGGGTATGGAACTGCTCGCGTCGTCCGGTAAGGATTTTATGGGTGTAGGCTTGATGCCCGACGTCCCAGATTATTTTATCATTAGGAGAGTCAAAACAGTAGTGCAGGGCAATAGACAACTCAACAGTTCCTAGGTTTGAACCAAGATGACCACCAGTTGCAGAAACAGTCTGCAAAAGAAACGAGCGAATTTCCGAGGCAAGATCCGGCAACTGTTCCGGCCGTAGTTTTTTAAGATCTAGCGGTGAATTTATTGTTTCCAACAACATTACTGATACCTCAATAGCATCACTACGCGACACTCACCCGTTATTACCAACTCTTGTCAGTTATTATTGCACATAGAATTTGGGCGGGCTCTGGACAGATATCTGTTTCTAACTTCATACAGGCACGTTCTCTCATAAACAGCTATTTAGGACTCTGATGGCGATTTACCTTGTTCAAGGGTGTTTTTAATAGCATATTTAGCACATCGTTGTATATTATTTCATTTGTTCTGACCGGTTCCCGCCACATCGCTCGCTCAGTAGATGGTCGTTAATAATTATGTGCTGATAAGTCTACCGGGCACCACCTGCAGGCCCTTTACTACACTTTGTTTTTTATTGAAAAATTGTATGGTAAGAGTTACCATGTCACAAGGGTAGTTGTAGGATTAGCTGTTACTTGCCGTAGCATGAGGAGATGGAAGTGGCATCGCTAGAGATACCAGATATGACTCAAGCTCAATCGGTCAATTTTTCCGTTGAGTCTGGTTCGTCCCAAAAAGGAGACAATGGGGTTGGTGCTTCTAGTGCAGTTGCGGCTCCTGCCAGGAAAAACCCGCCTGTTTCCGGTGATACCGTAACAATTTCCGCTCAGTCACAACAGGCAGAAGCAGTTTCGATGCAACGAGATGAGAGGATTGATAAAAAAGATGGGGAAAACAGCAATAATGCAGTTAAAAACAACGGGAACGCAGTGTCTGCGCCCTCGGTTGAGTTTATTTATGATCAGCAAGGTGAACTGATTGTCAAGTATATGGATAACGCCAAGAAGCTAATATATCAAGTTCCTTCACAACTCATGTTACGCATGAGGGAGTACGCTCCGAAATCAGATTTATCGGTGGACTTGAAAATATAGCAACGCAGACCCTGTGTAATGTATTTAAGCAGTATCGTCATTTGTGTTATGTTTGTGTGCAGTAAGCAAAACGGCAAGAGGAGCCCGGTAACCCGGACTCCTCTTGCCGTTTTGCCTCACCAAGTTTAACTCGTCAGTTACTGCATCGCCTCCACAGACGCGTAGGCTTTGACTGCACTCCTTTGAGCATCGTTCTTTGCTGAAACGGCTTCGCTGTTCGCTGTTTCCTGCTCTCTCGCCTTTTTGTCAGCGGCTTTTGAATCAATATCCTTACTATCAGCCATCTTTAGCGCCTGAGCTGAAATAGTTATAGTATCCGTTTTCTCTGCTTTTGCAACCTTCTGGGCATCCTGAGAAACCTGCGGCATCGACGTCTGAAGGTCCGTTACAACCTGCGGGTTAACCTGAATAGGAGTTGCCAAAACACTGCTTGGGGACATAAAAGCACTTGCCATTTGTCTCACCTCCTCATACCTCGATACCGTCTACTAATCGACTAACTGTGATTTTCTGCCTATTCAAAATATTATGCAAGCAGAAATCTACATCAATGAATTTAATCAACGGACGCAAGAGGCTTTTCAGTTGACCACGCTGAACTGATACCAGTATATTCAACAGCAGAGATACTAATAAACCTATTTTTGAACCGAATGGAAAACCCTCCGCATGAACGCATCATTTCAGGAAAAAGTCTACAAACTCCGAGCAATTCTGGGTGAAATGGAAGGCTGTGTTATCGGATTTTCTGGTGGAGTTGATTCCACCCTGCTGTTTGCGGTAGCGGTAGAGGTATTAGGTAATCAAGCTGTTGCTGTTACGGCAACGTCAAAGACTTATCCCGAACGCGAATTACATGATGCTCGATTGGTTGCTGAAAAACTTGGAGGACGGCACATAGTAATTGTTTCCGAAGAACTTGAGATTCCTGAGTTTCGTGACAATCCTCGCAACCGATGCTATTTCTGTAAGAAGGAACTTTTTAACAAACTGAGACTAATTGCAAATCAGGAAAGAATTAGCTACGTACTGGACGGAACCAATGTGGATGACAAAAATGATCACCGCCCTGGACGAACAGCGGCAAACGAACTGGCGGTGCGCAGCCCACTGGAAGAAGCTGGTTTCACCAAGCAGGATATCCGTGATCTCTCCCGATTTATGGAGTTGCCGACTTGGGACAAACCTGCCTTTGCCTGTCTCTCCAGTCGCTTCCCATACGGCACTGCCATTACCACGGAACGGGTCGATCAGGTCGGTCAGGCTGAAGAGTCACTCCGTTTACTTGGATTCCGGACAGTGCGGGTACGCTATCATGGAACTGTCGCCAGAATTGAATTAGGGAGCCAGGAATTTGAGAGCGCCGTTGGAATTCTAAGGAACGAAGTAGTCAGATTAGTTAAAATGGCCGGCTTTACCTATGTGGCTCTTGACCTGCAGGAGTACCGTACCGGGGCAATGAATGAAGCAACTTAATAAACTATGCAGACGCTATTGAAGTAACAATTTTGAGGTACGCAATGTTTTTTCCTTCACGTGACACATTTTATACCCTTGCTGAAAAAGGCAACCTCATTCCGGTCTACCGAGAAATCATGGCAGACATGGACACGCCTGTTTCAGCCTTTAGAAAACTTGACGACGGGCAATTTTCCTATCTCCTTGAAAGCATTGAAGGAGGAGAAAAATGGGGAAGATACAGCTTCCTCGGTTCAACTCCTTCAGTCATTATCCGATCAAAGGGGAACCTAGTAGAAACGGTAACTGACGGGATTCTGGCTTCGCAAGAAGTTTCTGATCCGCTTGCCTGCATTAAAGAACTTCTCTCGAAATTTTCCCCCGTTGAGATAGATGGTCTACCTCGTTTTTTTGGCGGGGCCGTCGGGTATCTTGGTTATGACATGGTTCGTTATTTTGAAAAATTGCCAACTGACAAGCCGGCACTACTCGATGGATATGATTCGTACTTCTTCATTACTGATACAATTATCATATTCGATACCATGCGCCAAAAAATAAAGGTTGTTTCAAATGCCCATATAACCGATAGCATTGCTCCTTCCGAAGCATACTCTCGCGCACTCGAAAAAATTGATGATATTATCAGCCGGTTACGTGCACCATTACCAGTGCAACAGGTACCCATAAGGGAAAAGTCTGTTCAGTTCACCTCAAATATGACCCGTGATACTTTTGAAAAGTCCGTCGAGCAGGCCAAAGAATACGTGCGATCAGGAGATATCATACAGGTTGTCCTTTCGCAACGTTTCAGCGGAGAACTTACCGCTGATCCGTTTGACATCTATCGGGTACTACGAACGCTTAATCCATCACCATACATGTTTTTTCTGCGTCTTGATGACACGGTCATTGTCGGTGCTTCTCCGGAGGTTCTGGTTCGTAAAGAAGGGGGTCGAGTTGAGTTACGTCCCATAGCCGGTACCCGCCCCCGTGGCGCAACTGCAAAAGAGGACGCTATGCTTTCGACTGAACTGCTCGCTGATCCGAAAGAATGCGCCGAACACGTAATGCTTGTAGACCTCGGTAGAAATGATTTGGGACGTGTGTGTACAACCGGTTCCGTCAAGGTTTCGGAACTGATGGTTATTGAACGTTATTCCCATGTCATGCACATCGTTTCCAACGTTCAAGGACAATTATCTGCTGGCCATGATGCTTTTGATCTCGTCCGGGCAACGTTTCCGGCAGGCACGTTATCAGGTGCCCCGAAAGTCCGTGCCATGCAAATTATTGATGAACTTGAACCGGTACGTCGCGAAATTTATGGTGGTGCAGTAGGTTACTTTTCTTTTTCAGGAAATATGGACCTCGCTATAGCAATTCGCACTCTTGTGATAAAGGATGGAAAAATTCATCTCCAGGCCGGTGCCGGTATTGTTGCAGATTCAGATCCGGCAACCGAGTGGCAGGAAACCGTCAACAAAGGAATGGCTGTTATGAAAGCAGTTGAAATCGCAGAGAAAGGCTTAATCTGACATGTTACTGATGATCGATAACTACGATTCGTTCACGTTTAATATTGTCCAATATTTTGGACAATTGGGTGAGAACGTCCTAGTACGCCGGAATGATCAAATCACACTGGCAGAAATTGAAGCCCTTCATCCCGCACGCCTTGTCATTTCCCCCGGCCCCTGTACACCGGAAGAAGCAGGGGTCTCCGTCACCGCAATCAGATATTTTGCCGGCAGAATCCCTATTTTGGGGGTCTGTCTTGGACATCAGTCCATCGGTTATGCTTTTGGAGGCACGGTGCTTCGCAGTTCATCCCTTATGCACGGCAAAACCTCTCCAATTATTCATAATGGGCAAGATCTGTTTGCCGGATTGACGAATCCGTTCATGGCTACCCGTTATCATTCCCTAATTGTTGACCGCCCCACCCTACCCGACTGTCTGGAGGTAACCGCGTGGGTTGAAAATGGTGAGATTATGGGATTGCGGCATAAGGAATTTCCGATATGGGGAGTACAGTTTCACCCGGAATCAATCCTGACTGAAGGAGGAATGGATCTGTTCAGGAATTTTATCACCATCAGTAGCGGTCAACTCTAGCGTTAACGACTCCAAGCCGTCTTATTTCCCTTCATTTTTTCCGTTGACTTTCCGAGTCAAGAATTGTTACAGTGGCGGTTCATTCGAGAACAAATTCAGGAGGAAGAAGTATGAAGTGTCAGACTGTACTTGCAGGTACCGAGTGTACCTTTTGGGGAAAACAGGGGTGTATATTCCCTGATGGTTCCTGCCAGACTATTGTAGAAAACTGTGAGGGATGTGAGCGCGTAGTTACCGGCACTATAGGTCAGGTCTGCAGCGCGTACCCAGCTCCAGCCAAAAAGTGGATCGGCGGAATATGTAACTTTGCCTCCCACGTAAAGATTGAAATCAAGGTTGATGACGCCAAGGTCAATCCGCTAAAAGCTTCCAAAAAAGCTGCTGGTGCAAAGAAAAAGAAATAATTCAGATTCACTATGTTTTTTATCAAAGGGGAGGAATTTATTTCTCCCCTTTTTTTATGGAGGTATCCTGAATATGTCGTTTACCACCCTCACCTGCCCCTCTTGCGGTTCAGAAGTCAAACAGCACAGAAACCCGTTTCCGACAGTAGACATCATCATAGAGATAAATAACAGCATTATTCTGATTGAACGGAGGAACAAGCCGTTTGGCTGGGCGTTACCGGGAGGTTTTGTTGATTACGGCGAATCACTCGAAAATGCTGCAGTTCGGGAAGCCCGCGAGGAAACATCGCTGGATATTTCAAACGTGCGCTTGCTGGGATGTTACTCAGACCCGACGCGTGACAATCGGATGCACACCATTTCAACGGTGTTTATTGCATCAGGTCACGGAATTCCCCGTGCTGCTGATGATGCAGTGAACCTTGCCATTTTTAAACTTGACTCACTGCCAAGCCAACTATGCTTTGATCATGCTCGTATACTTGAAGATTATTCCAGGCAGAGAATTACGTGGTAAAACGCAGTGGAGGCACTGAATTAATCAGCCCACATTCAAAACACTTTTCATAATAAAACATTAAACCGACCTGCGCCTGCTTATCCAGGTGATAAGAAATATTATCCCGCCAATATGATAGCAGTCTATCAATACCCATCCAATGAACTTCTTTGGTACAAAGTACTATCTGCTCAAGATGCTGTGGGACAAGTATTTTTGCCTGAACCAGCCTTCTAGACAGTTCCTTAAGCTCTATGCGGTCGGCAATCTCATTACGACAGAGCCAAAGGGCAAACACAAACGGGTAACCGGTCCAAGAATGCCACAATTCACCAAGATCGTACACAAAGAGATCAGAATTTTTGATTGATGCCATTAAAGCAGCATCACCAATCAGCAGGAGAGCTGGTGAATCACCACAGGGAAGCGCAGTAGACGGAGGAGCCACCTCATATCTGCATACACAGTCATAACGTTGTTGAAGGAGAATTTTAAGCAGATTTACCGACGTTGCAGACTCTGAACTGAGAAGAATCTTCCACCCATTCAAATCCTCAATAGGAACCCTTGAAAAGAGAAGCACGCTTCCGACAGCACCGATGCTTGAAATTGAAAGGTGTGGTAATATCGAATAACATTCGGGGTGGTAGGCATACTCGATAGAAGAAGAAGGGCAGACATCTATTGCACCGTCCAGCAGCTTTCTGTTCAATTCAGCCGGGACACCTGAAATAAACTCGTATCCGGAACAGGAAAAATGTTCGCGTAGTACCTGGAAAAGAGGGGTGCAGTTCGCGTACTCGATCTGGCCGATGTTCAGCATCAGCGGGTGGCGGAGTAGAGTTTATCCGCATCTCCCTCAACTACTCTGATACCTTCCCGTTCCAGCAGTTCACCGGTAACCTGCCAATACGTGGTGAGAGCATTTGCATATCCAACAACCGCTTTTATCTGATTACTCTTGGCAACGGCCAGGTCATTTTCCACATCAAGCACATCCTTAGTCGTTGCCAAACCCACCTCATTTTTTCGCATGAACGAGCGCAGCCGTTCTTCCGCAAACACCTTGCCCCGATCAGCCACCTCAATCTGCTTGAAACCGACAGCGATCCCCCGGATCGCAGCTTTAACTTCTTTTATCGCGTTTTCTTCCAGACTGCGTAATTGTAGAGAAGTCTGCTCCGTTTTCAGGCGGCTTTTTCGATAATCGTTTTCAGCGGCGCCATTTCCAAGCGGATAATTGAGATTCAGCCCAACTGTCCACACTGGATAGTCAAAGGTAAGAACCTTGTCGAGATTATTCTGGTACGAGCTGTCAAGACCGGTCAACTGGACCGCAGCGGATAATGAAAGATCCGGCCGGTTTTTTTGACTATAGTTTCTGGTCTGCAGTTCAATCAGTTCCAGATTGCGTTTCATTTCCCGTATATCGGGGCGGTTCAATGCCTTCTGAATTGCCTCGCTTTCGACAGGCGCAACCGGATCGCGCGGCGGAAGATCGACGGTATTCAGATCTCCGATTGCAGCATCAATCTGCAGGAGCAATCGCAACACATCAATCTGGTTATTCACTGCCAGGTCGGCATCAATGAGTTCTTTTTCCCGGGTAACGGCGCCATATTCAGCATTAAGCACCTCCATGGCCGGTAAAACCCCGGCCGTCACCCTCGCCTGAGTTTCGGAAAGGATCTTTCGAGCCAAGTCCAGTGAAACTTTTTTTACATCCCTATCCTCTTGCAGGCTGTGCAATTTGTAGTATTCCGTACGAACCTGCGCAACAGTCGCCAAAAGCCGGTAATTAAAGTGCTCAAGTGAGGCAAACTTTGAGTATCGTGAAATGTTGATTGCTATTTCGGTAGCCTCCCGCCCCACATTCTTCAAAAGAGGCTGACTAATGCTGACGCCAAGTCCGGTCTGCCAACTGTTTGAAGGGGTGACAACATTGCTGTTTGTGTAGCCGTTATTAAATGAAATGGCGGCAGTTCCTCCGGTCCAAAACAGCTGACTTAACGAAGAGTTAAGGTCGAGGGCCTGCGACTCCAGTGTCCTGCCACCAGAACTGACGGTTTGCGATGTCGAGTCACTGTAATTACCCTGCAGAATAAGAAGCGGATCATAGATCGAACGGTTACGATTTATATCAGCCTCATATTGTGCTGGATTGTACAGTTCAGCACGCACATCAAGATTTTTCTCGACAGCCATGCGAATGGCATCACCTAACGTCAAAGAAAATGAGGCCTCCGCAGAAAAGCCGGTCATTGGTAGTAGCAGTATTGAAAAAATGGACAAAATTGATAGATACACGGTAGAGATTCCTTTCAAACAAACAGGGCGAGATCACGAATGACCCCGCCCTTATAGCACAGTTTACAACACAAATTAATCCCTGTTTTCGATGTAGTCTGTGTAATCCTCAGCTGACAGCAGATTTTTAAGTTCCTCAGGATCGTCAAGAGATACTTCGACCAACCAGGCACCATCATACGGATCATCGTTAAGCAGTTCCGGATTGTCTATAACCTCATGATTAACACTTCGAATGGTTCCGCTGAATGGCGCATATAATGATGCAACCGTTTTTTGCCCCTCAATGGAACCGACTGAATCATCCTGCTCAACCTCATCACCTTCATCAGGAAGTTCCACACCGCTGACAGTACCCAACTCCTCTTGAGCGAAATCGGTAATACCAATGACAGCAAAATTGTTTTCAACCCTAACCCAGATATGTTCCTTGGAATATTTCAACTCATCAGGAAAATCCATGATCATTACTCCAGCACAATTCGCTCAAGAAAAGAGGTATCGATATCTCCGTTAATAAAGTCCTTATGAGCCATAATACGCTTGTGAAAAAAGATCGTGGTACTAATTCCTTCTATCAGATATTCATCAAGTGCGCGCGCCATCCGCTTTATCGCCTCCTCACGCGTGTCGGCATGAACAATTAACTTCGCTATCAAAGAATCATAATTCGGCACAACCGAATACTGGGCATACACAAACGAATCAACGCGAACTCCAAGCCCTCCGGGTGGATGGTATGCCGTAATTTTACCGGGGCAGGGGGTGAACTTAAAGGAATCTTCCGCATTAATGCGACATTCAATGGCATGCCCTCTAATACAAATATCCTTCTGCTTGTAACGTAGCGGTATCCCTGCGGCTGAACGAATCTGCTCCTTGACTATATCAACTCCGGTAACCATTTCGGTAACAGGGTGCTCAACCTGGACCCGGGTGTTCATTTCCATAAAGTAGAAATTATTCTGTTTATCAACCAGAAACTCGACGGTACCGGCACTATTGTAACCAACTGCAGCAGCAGCCTTAACGGCGGCGTCACCCATGGCTTTACGGATTTCGGGTGTAACTACCGTTGATGGAGCCTCCTCAATCAATTTTTGATGGCGCCGCTGGATTGAGCAATCGCGTTCTCCAAGATGAATCACGTTGCCATGTTTGTCACCCAGAACCTGAATCTCAACGTGACGGGGCTTTTCGCAATATCGCTCAATATATACTTCGGGATTACCAAAACCTGATTGCGCTTCAGCGCGGGCTGTAGCAAACGCATTCGGCAATGCCGCTTGGGAATGCACAATTTTCATACCGCGCCCGCCACCACCTGCAGTCGCCTTGATGATAACCGGAAAGCCGATTTCCTTGGCCACTTTGACAGCTTCCTCAACCGTATGGACGCCCTCTTTTGTACCGGGTAGAATCGGAACACCCTGTTTGATAACCGCCTGCCGGGCACTGATCTTGTCACCCATGATGCGCATGCTTTCGGCGGTCGGACCGATAAAGGTAATGCCACATTTTTCACATACCTCGGCAAATTTGGCATTTTCGGACAAAAAACCGTAGCCGGGATGTATTGCTTCGGAATCAGTTAATTCAGCGGCACTGATAATGGCATTGATGTTCAGGTAACTCTGGGCGCTCGGTGCTGGACCGATACAGACACTTTCATCAGCAAGCTTGACATGCAAGGAGTGGATGTCAGCCTGTGAATAGACAGCCACTGTCTTGATGCCCATCTCTTTGCATGCCCTGATAACCCTGATAGCAATTTCGCCGCGATTTGCAATAAGTACTTTATGAAACATGAAGGTGAACCCCGCTCTGAAATAGATTAAAGTTTCTGTATGACAAACAGTGGATCACCAAATTCGACCGCTTGAGCGTTGTCTTTGCAAATCTTCACTATCTTGCACTTGCAATCGGCCTCAATCTCGTTCATCAATTTCATCGCCTCCACAATGCAGAGAACCTGACCTTTTTCAATAATCTGTCCAACTGTGACGTATGGAGCCTCTTCCGGACCGGGAGCCGCATAAAAAGTCCCGACAATAGGAGAGTTGACCGTATCGCCCGCTTCTACTACAGGAGCGGATACCACCGACGGAGCTGCTTCCGGTGCCACCGGTACTGGATGATAACCAGGTGGCGCGTATTGCGGGGACGCTGGTGCGGCAACAGTTACATATTCCGGCTTATGGCCGCGTTTAATAACAATTTTTTCTTCTGAATTATCCATTTCAAATTCGGTTATGTCAGTTTCAGTTACCAATTTTATAAGCAGTCTTAAATCCTTGATATCCATAGTGGCCTGTCTCCTTTTGTATCTCATGATAGTGCATCTTTGATAGTATGTTCGAATACCGGAACTCTCTATAACACCAACAAACGCTTGCCCACACCGGTGAGGAGAGCACATCCGTCACTGGTCACAACCACACTGTCTTCAATCCTTACCCCACCGAATCCGGGGATGTATATACCGGGCTCAATGGTGACAGTCATCCCTTCCTCGAGTACCATCGTGCTGCGTGGAGAAAGCGTCGGCATTTCGTGTATCTCAAGACCGATACCATGCCCCAGTCCATGCCCGAAACAATCACCATACCCCTTGCCTCTGATGAATGATCGCGCCACCTCGTCAAGGGCCTTGCAACTAATGCCCGGTTTGACAGCATCTATAGCAAGGTCATGTGCCGTTTTGACAATTGCATGAATCTCCAGCGCTTCTGACGACGGTTGACCACAGGCAACTGTTACCGTTTCATCGGAATGGTAGCCATCTTTAAGCGCGCCAAAGTCAATTGTAATCAGGTCACCTGACTGAATAACCTTGTCACTAGCCCTGCCATGAGGCATGGCGCCACGCATTCCGGAAGCAACAATAAAGTCGAAGGCCTTGCCGTCAGCGCCCCGCTGACGCATCTCAAATTCAAGTGCAAAGGCTACGTCAAGCTCCCGGACACCAGGCTTTATTTTCCCGAGGATCGCTTCAAACGATTGAGACGCAAGCACAGCAATCGATTTAAGCTGACCAACTTCAGCAGTATCCTTACAGATGCGAATCTCGTCAAGTTTTGAGTCCAGTTCTACCAGCTCTATTCCCGACAATTTCTCAGTCATTCGCCGATAGGCACTGACAGTCGTGTGCGCCGCCTCAAATCCAATCCGGTTTAACCCATTTTCCGCTGCCAACGAGGCAACCGTATCAAGACGAACCGCAACGCATTCCACGACTTCCGCCGACTGTACTTCTTCGCCGGCTTGTGCCGTGTAACGGGAATCACAGAGAAACCAGGCACTATCCCGTGCAACGAGCAACGCACCTTCTGAACCGCTAAAACCGCACAAATACCGGATATTTCTAAGGTCGGTCAACAGCACCGCATCGAGTGCATAGTCAGCAAAAAATGGCTTCAGACGAGAGCGCCTGTTTTTTAGCATAAATGAAACCTACAGTACAATCTGTTTTTACCAAATGCTCACGGAAAGGGGAGCTGAAGAAACAAGTTCTTTAAAAATTTTTAGCGCGGCTAAATAATGCCCGCAAACCGAGCAGATAACTTTCATGGCCAAATCCTGAGATTTGACCGATCGCAACCGGCGCAATCAGACTGGTATGGCGGAACGGTTCTCTGCTGTGAATATTTGAAAGATGCACCTCAACACAAGGGAGCCCAACAGCAGCTATTGCATCTCGAATTGCGATGCTGGTATGAGTGTAAGCGGCCGGATTTATCAAAATACCATGACAGTCATGAACAGAAGAGTGAATAGCGTCAATCAACTCACCCTCTGAGTTCGACTGAACAGGCGTGATTTCGCACCCCAGTTCGGCCGACAGCTCATCCAGTAAAAAATTTATGTCCGCAAGAGTCTGGTTCCCATAAATCCCTGGCTCGCGCATGCCAAGCAGGTTAAGGTTGGGCCCGTGCAGTACCAGAAATTTCATAATCACGCAAGCTCCTTCATAATTTCTAATGACGCAAGCCTGAGCCTATAGCGCCCTTTGCCGATATCGCCATCGTTTTTCATAATGAGAACGGTAAAAACATCATTGTTGACAACCCTGACGACAACGCAACTGGAAGAAGTGGTAATTGAAACTTCTTCAAGATCCCCCATGCTGATAACAGTAACGGCACGTTTAATTTCTTTAAGCACCGCCGCATATTCGACGGTCAGAACCTGCACGTCAAACCCGCCCTGCCTTGATGTAACTTCGTCAATTGGAATACCGTCATGCGCAACTATCAAAGCAGCAAGAAATCCGTTAACACCCCGGGTCATTGCATCAAGTGTATATCTTAACGACATGACTTGATCCTCTTGATATTCTCAAGCCATCCATCAAAGGTAGAGAGTCTGTTGTCCGCACCACCCTGTTGAGGCGCTTCAGCTGTGTAATTGGTGCTGCTCGGGAAAAACGCCTCAGTCATGCCGCTGTCAGAAAGTTCGCCTGATTGCACAGGCAGGTCATCAATACATATTCCAAGGAAATCTTCTGAAATGTCTTCACATTCTTCACCGATAGAATCTGCCGCCTTCGAAACAGTTTCTACCGCTCCGGCTTGCGTTAGTTCAAGCTCAGCAACCCGCTCAGCCGTCTGACTGTCTGACGGATTTTCAAAAAGAATGGCCCGATAAATCTCAAGCGCTTTATTGACAAACCCCTGTGAAACGTAGAGTTCGGCAAGGGTACCGGTAGAAAGCGGGTCTGAGTGTGACCCGGCTAAGACGTCAGATTCAAGGAGATACTCCTTCTCCGGCAAGTCTTCCTCAAAAATATCGTCATCTTCCAACATTTCAAGATCTTCAATAATTTCCTCATCATCTTCATCAAGCCAATCACCAGATTCAACCTTTGATTCCGCAATTCCTCTCATCCGCTCAAGCGATTCAAGTTCGATCTGACACTCAACATCATCCGGTGCAAATTGAAGGGCGACCTCAAACGCCCGACGCGCAGCAGTATGATCGCCAGCATCAAACAAAAGATGTCCCAACAGTTTCTGAGCAGATACATCCTCCGGTTCCACATCGGCAATCACTTGTAAAGCAGCCAGAGCCTCACTGTTCAGCCCCTTGGCATGGCACGCCTGAGCAAAAGCCCGTTGACCGGCGAGAAAATGGGGATATTTCTCTACCCCTTGGCGAGAAACATGAAGCGCATCATCGATCAACCCGACTTTGAGATAAATTTCCGCTAACCGCGCAAAACAAAACGAGTCAGGGGTGTTGGAAAGCTGATCTTCAAGGTCTTTTATCTCAGTCCAGAATGACGTCGATTCCTGCATGGTCACGCCTCCAGCCCACTCATTAAGAGCAGTTCCTCGGGAGTATGGTGTGACATGTGATACATGCCAACACCCTTGTTACATATAAAAGTAATTGAGCCACCCCTGGACTTTTTATCCGCAGTTACAGCTCTCAGCAGTTGCTGACGTTCAAAGAGAGGAGTTTCAACGGGAAGTCCATACAATGCAATAAGGGCGCGAATGCGTTCAAAGTCATCCTGATTGCATACGCAGCTGACACGCGATATTCTGGCAGCCAGAACCATTCCTATTGCAATCGCTTCACCATGCACCAGATCGCGATACCCCGAAATGGATTCAAAGGCATGGCCAAGTGTATGACCATAATTCAGAACAGCTCGCACGCCAGACTCTTTTTCGTCGAGTTCTACCACACGCGCCTTCAATTGACATGCACGGTGAATTATCTCAATCATAGTTTCAGGTTGCTGCACCTGAATTGCATCACTATTAATTTCCATATACGCAAAGAAGGAGCTGTCAAGCACCACTCCGTACTTGATAACTTCTGCGAGTCCGGCACGGAATTGTCGCTGGTCAAGCGTGGTGAGTGTGTCTACATCAATCAACACCAAGCGCGGCTGATAAAAGGCTCCGATGAGATTTTTCCCTCCGGGATGGTCAATGCCGGTCTTCCCGCCAACGCTGCTGTCCACCTGAGCAAGTAATGTAGTTGGTACCTGGACAAAGGGAATGCCTCTCATCCAGGTCGCTGCAGCATAACCCGCTACGTCTCCAACAACCCCTCCACCGAGAGCAACCACAAAAGAGCTGCGGTCAACACCTGCCTCCAGGAGATCATCATATATCTTATTCAGAGTCGCACTGTTTTTGAATTGCTCACCGTCGGGCATCTCGATCTGCACCACGCTGAAGCCGGCTGCCTCCAGAGATGTGCGAACAACAGCTCCATACAATGAGCTGACACACGGATTGGAAATGACTGCCGCCAGTCCCTTCAGCCCAACGGCACTGCATTTTTGACCAAGCAGTGCGAGAGCTCCACGTTCAATGATAATGCTGTAGCTGTTTACAGCAAGATTTACCGTCAGTTCACTCACCCGCAAAACCCCTTCAAGTGCCACAGAATCTCTGCCGAGACATCTTCCACGGATTTTCCATCGGTGTCAATTCTAATATCGGCGTCAGCATAAAATAGTTCCCGGGCAGCCATGAGGGCCGCCGCACTCTGCGCTGCACCGTCACCTGCCAGTAGTGGCCTATCATTGCATCCCGTCAGACGAGCAAACACCTGTGACAATGTGACTTTCAGATTTACAACAACGCCCTGAGCTCGCATCATTTTCCGGTTCAACGGGGAAATAACCGCACCACCTCCGGTAGCAATCACACAACGCTCACCTGACAACAAAACCTGTTCCAATTGAGACTCTTCCAATGTTCTGAACGCCTGTTCGCCATCCTGGGCAAAAATGTCATTGATTGAACGACCTGCGGCAGCGACAATTACAGCGTCAAGGTCTATGAACTGACAGTTGAGTCGGTTCGCGACACGTTTGCCGACTGAACTCTTCCCGCTTCCCATGAACCCGGTCAGAATCAAGGGGCGTTCAAGCATTGCTGATCTGCTCCCGGTAGCCTGCCAGATTGCGGCGAATCTCAAACACAGAGTCTCCACCAAATTTTTCCAACAGAGCAGCAGCAATTTCGATTGCAACGACCGCCTCCGCTACTACCAGAGCTGCCGGTACGGCGCAGGTATCCGAACGTTCGACAGCCGCTTCAAACGGCTCATGCGTGCGCATATCAACCGAGCGGAGCGGCGAATACAATGTCGGAATCGGCTTCATGGCGGCCCGAACGATAATCGGCTCACCATTTGACATGCCACCTTCAATCCCACCGGCATTGTTGCTGGTGCGGTGGTAGCCATCTTTATAGAAAATTTCGTCATGAACGCGCGAACCGGGTCTGCGGGCAGCATCAAACCCGATACCAACCTCAACACCCTTAATAGCCTGTATGCTCATAAGTGCCATGGCTAGGCGGGCATCCAGCTTCCGGTCCCACTGCGCATAGCTGCCCAGTCCAGGAGGAACACCCACCACCTGGACTTCTACAACCCCCCCCAATGTGTCACCACCAGACTGAGCGGCATCAATGGCTCGTTTCATATCAAGCTCGGCAACCGGATCGCAGCTGAATGTTTCTGATTCAGCAGCGCGTTGCCACAAAGTTTCCTGGGACTCATGAGGAGTCGTCGCAACAATACCCCCGAGTTCCGTAACAAATCCACCGATTCTGATATCAAACTCGGCAAGCAATGCTTTTGCAACCGCTCCCACCGCAACCCGAACCGCAGTTTCCCGGGCACTGGAGCGTTCCAGCACATTACGAACATCGCTATGATGATACTTCATTGCACCGGATAGGTCAGCGTGCCCCGGCCGAGGCCTGGTAACCGCAATGGAATCATCACGAAATCCAGGGAGCGTTGACATTTTCTCACACCAGTTTTCCCAATCGCGATTTTTCACAACCAGCGTCACAGGAGCGCCGATTGTTTCTCCCCAACGTACTCCGGAAAGAAGTTGTGCCGTATCTTTTTCAATTTTCATCCGGTCGCCACGGCCATATCCAAGCTGCCGTCTGGCCAAGTCAGCATTCAGTACTTCAACAGCAAGATGAATTCCGGCCGGGAGCCCTTCAATAATTGCACTTAACTGGGGACCGTGTGATTCACCGGCCGTCAGATAACGAAACAAACTCACAGTAAACCTCCGCAGATGATTCAAAGTGGCGGCAAAGTAGCATTTATGATTCGATTACGGCAAGATAAAAGAGGTTGGAGATATCAGAAGAGGAGTTAAACAAGGGCGAATAAACATATCTGACAAGCGGTTAAAATTTGATATCAAACCCGATACCAAGAGACTGCGGAGGTACAGTCGAATCTCCCCGCAGTTGATCTGGAGATAGCGAGAGGTAACTGTAGTCGAATTTCAAGATAAGATTCGTGCCGAGAAGATAATTAAAACCAAACTGGGCGGCAACCCCCGCTCTTAGTTTTGTTATGTCGCCGGTTTGTGTGTCCGGTTGGTACGAATAGGCCAAACCGGTACCCATATATGGCATAAAATCTTTGGCAATTCTGAAACCGTATTGAGCAGTCACATAACCGGTCTCCTGCGTATTGGCATCAGCGAGAACAGACGACAAACTTCCTTTCCCCAGTGAAAATTGCCGGTAAAGCTCTTCGGCAGATGCTATTGATGGGAGCATAAATGAAGACAAACAAAGAACTACAGCAATCGTCATGGTTGGATAAAGGAATATGCAGCTGTGACAATCAGTTATTTGAGCGGGGATGTTACGTTGGGGGGTAGGTATCGCGTACGTGGCCGTCATACCGTTACGCCATTATAGTAAATCACGTACTATCTTTAAATCATTTCGGACGGCTCTCAGTATCTCACAATAATCCAGTACGAAAACGTCCTGTAGCTTCGCTTCAGATTGAAACTTATTCTTCCTGGCAGAAATCCGTTTTTTAACACCCTCTATCGTATACTTTTCTTCATACAACAACTGCCTGACCTGCAGAACAAGCTCCACATCTTCCCGTGAATACAGGCGCTGACCAGAAACGCTTTTAACGGGATTGAGAAACGGGAACTCAGACTCCCAAAATCTCAAAACGGATGTTTTTACGCCGGCAAATTCGGCGACTTCACCTATTTTATAGTATAATTTTTCTGGTATTGGTGATGCCATTACATACTGACCGGCATCGATATTATTTTTCTTCAGTGTTGATTGCGTTCTTTAAAACCTGACTCGGTTTGAACGTCAGAATTCTGCGAGCGTTAATCGTTATGGTTTCACCTGTTTGAGGGTTGCGACCACGGCGATCAGCCTTCTGTTTAACGACAAAATTACCAAAACCGGCAATTTTGATTTTTTCGCCAGACTCAAGCGTTGTTTTAAGAAGTCCGAAAACCGTTTCCACCATTTCCGCAGACTCTTTTTTTGAAAACCCGATTTTCTGATGAATACGTTCTACTATGTCTGCTTTTGTCATATCTACCTCAGTATTTTCCAGATAATGTGCTGAATAAAAAGGATAAATTAAATAGCATAGTGAATATCAATAACGCAATAAAATTTATCGGATTACAATCTGTAATTTATTTTTTAACGTTGAAATGACTTTTTCATGAAGTGCAACGATCTCTTCCTCAGTCAGAGTCCGCTCGAAAGACCGGTATCTGACGCGCACTGCAACACTTTTCTGACCATCAGGCACGCCGGTCCCGCGATACACGTCAAATATGTAGACGTTTTCAATTTCCTTCGATTTTTCATTCCTGATACAGTCAACAATCCTGTGTGCCTCAAGCTTCTCTGGAACAAGCATGGCAATGTCCCGGATACTATCAGGAAAACGCGATGGCGCTGCCACCGTCTTATTTGTGCGTGACAGCTTCACCAGTTTTTCAAAATCAAGTTCAAAACAGTATACAGGCTTGTCTATTGCAAAGTTTTTTTGGACAGTGGGATGAAGCTCGCCCACCGAACCGATACAGTCGCGTCCCACCATTACCCGGCACGATTTCCCCGGGTGGTAATACGGATCGATGGTATCGGTAACCCATGAGACACCACCAATATCGAGATTATCAAGTACCGATTCAACGATTCCTTTGGCATCGAAAAAATCGACCGCTTCATGTGGCCGACTCCACCCGTCACCATCACGCGATCCAGTGATAGCGCCAACGATGCAGAGTGGTTCATAAGGCATATCTTTTTCAGCTACACCGGGCAGATAGATGCGCCTCATTTCAAACAATTTCAGATCAAGAGCGCGGAAATTCATATTTCGTGCTGTAGTTTCCAGAAGTCCCGGCAACAGAGTGGTACGCATGACCGAGTGCTCTTCAATCAGCGGATTCGCAAGTTTTATGGCTGTACAGCGAGGGTCATCATCATTGAGAAGCAGCTTGCCTGCGGCATCCGGTGAGGTAAAACTGAAATTTATAATCTCTGTCATGCCGCAGTTTATGAGAAGTTCCCTTACCTTCTTTTCAATTTCCTGATGTCGAGTCGGTTTGTCAGAAGCAACACGTGCGACAGGCATTGTCGCTGGTATTTTGTCATAGCCGTTCAACCGGGCAACTTCTTCTATCAGGTCTATTTCACGTTCGATATCAATTCGATAGTGCGGCGGAACTACATTTACTAAACCGGCTGAGCACGGGGTGACTGCACAGTTGAGGCGGGTCAAAATGTCAAGTATCACGTCCCGCTCAAGATCAACGCCAATCAGTTCATTTGCTTTTTCAGTGCGGAATTTAATGGCAGGCCGCTCATTTTTTCCCGGATAGACATCAACACATCCTTGTGCCATTACACCGCCAGCCAACTCCACAATAAGCGTCGCAGCCCTGTCAAGAGCACGGGTAACATTGTCAATATCAATGCCGCGCTCAAAACGGTGCGAAGACTCAGTGTGAAGACCAAGGCGCTTGGCTGTCTTACGAATTGCCGCCGGCTTGAAAAATGCGCTCTCAAGCAGGATGGAGGTCGTCGAATTCTCAATTTCAGAATTCAAACCACCCATAACACCAGCCAGGGCGACGGGGCGCTCAGCATCGCAGATGACCAGATCTGTCTCTGTCAGGCTGCGCACCTGATTGTCCAGAGTGGTAAACTGTTCACCCTCCCCAGCATTGCGCACAACAATCCGCTTTCCTGCGAGACGGTCACAGTCAAAGGCATGCAGCGGCTGTCCCAACTCCATCATGATCAGGTTGGTAACATCGACAACATTATTGATTGATCGGATTCCAATTTCGTTCAGACGCTTTACCAGCCATCCTGGCGAAGGGGCGATCGAACAGCCGGAGATATAGCGGGCCGAATAGCGCGGACAAAGCTCCGGAGCTTCAACAGTCACCCCGATCACCGAGTGTGTCTGATCAGACCCTTCCGGCGCAATACTATGCGATTGTTTGAGTGGCAGCCGAAGTTTGGCGGCAAGGTCACGCGCAATACCAATAACACTTAAACAATCGGAACGATTGGGAGTCAGGCCGATTTCAAAAATGGTGTCTTTGAGACCAAGAGCGGTGAATACCGGGGTGCCAAGAGGCGCGACCGCCGCTGGCAGAACCATGATGCCGGCACTTTCTTCAGCAAGACCGAGCTCCTTTTCCGAACAGAGCATCCCACACGACTCTTCTCCACGGATTTTTGACCGTTTGATTTTAACATCACCAGGAAGTACTGACCCTATCTGTGCCAGAGCAACAGTGTCCCCCTGATTGAAGTTCTGGGCACCGCACACGACATCCAGAACTTCTTTGCCGTTGTTCACCCGGCACAACGAGAGCTTGTCGGCATTCGGATGCTGTCGTTTTTCCTCAACCAGGGCAACTACGACATCATCCAGGCAGTCACCACGCCTTTCCATTGCCTCGACTTCAAGTCCAAGCATGGTTAGAATCGCAGCTAATTCATCAGGAGTTGCGTCGAAATCCACATATTCTTTCAGCCAATTATACGTAACGTTCATATCAGTGCACCATGAGTGGAGTGGAGTTAAAACTGTCGAAGGAAACGAACATCATTCTCGAACAGGAGACGCATATCGGAAATACCATATTTCAGCATGGCTATCCGCTCGATACCCATCCCAAATGCGAAACCGGAAATCTGCTCTGCATCATACTGAACATGGCGATATACTTCCGGGTCAACCATGCCGGCTCCAAGGATTTCAAGCCAGCCGCTGTTTTTACAGACTCGACACCCCTTGCCGCCACAGATTACACAGGCAATATCAACCTCCGCTGAAGGTTCGGTAAAGGGGAAATAACTGGGACGGAGACGAACACCGGTTTTCTGCCCAAAAAGCTGATTGGTGAATACTGTCAGTACTCCTTTCAAATCACCAAAGGTCACTTTAGTGTCAACCATCAGCCCTTCGATCTGGTGAAACATCGGCGAGTGAGTTGCATCGGAATCGCACCGATACACCGTTCCCGGTGCAATAATGCGTACCGGAGGTTTTTGCTTCAGCATCGTGCGAATCTGTACCGGAGAGGTATGTGTCCTCAGCAGCAGGTTGTTTCCAACAAAAAAAGTGTCCTGCATATCGCGCGCAGGGTGCTCTGGCGGAAAATTAAGCGCTTCAAAATTGTACCAGTCATGTTCAATCTCCGGCCCCTCAGCAACAGAAAACCCCAACCCGGAAAAGATGGCACAGACTTCTTCAATGACTAGAGTGATTGGATGCTTGGTACCTTTCTGGGAACGCCGCCCCGGGAGCGATACATCAATTCGCTCATCCTGAAGACGGGCGGCAATTGCCTGTTCCTGAGCTGACTCAATTGCACTGCTGAGTAATGACTCAATATCGTCACGGACAGCATTAACCAACTGCCCGATTACCGGACGATCTGCGGCATCCATAGCGCCCAGACCCTTCATGAGTGCGGTTAATTCACCCTTACGGCCAAGCAGAGAAATCCTGATTTCCTGTAATTGTTCAACTGTTGATGTAGCAGCAATTGCTTGTTTAGCACCGCTTCTCAAATTTTCTAGTTGATCCCGCATAATTGATTACCTTCGGAGGATAAATAATGTGAACACATGTTATGTTGTACAAAAAAGGGAATGAGACACAATCCCATTCCCTTTCTGTTACAATACCGTACAAAACTGCTATGCGGCCTTCGCTACTTCCGCAATCTGGGCAAAACCATTCGGATCAGTAACGGCGATATCCGCAAGAACTTTACGATCTATCTGGACGTTTGCCTTTTTAAGACCAAAAATGAATTTGCTGTAAGACAGGCCATTCAGCCGTGATGCTGCATTAATACGAACAATCCACAGACTGCGAAAATCACGTTTCTTGACGCGACGATCACGGAAGGCGTAATTTAAAGCCCGATCGACAGCCTCTGTTGCACTGCGAAACAGTTTACTGCGTGCCCCACGGTACCCCTTGGCAAGTTTCAACACCTTGTTGCGTCTGCGTCTCGCTTTGAATCCTCTTTTTACACGTGCCATACGTCACTACTCCTTCGTTGCTGAATTGGCCAGATCCATAAGGGGAGACAATTTCCTCATGGTTCTTGGCATTATGCATCTCTCATTTGATATGAGAGAATAACTGTTATTTATACGGTATTAATCGAGCGATATTTTTTTGATCAACAGCCGCAACCATTGACCCACCACGCAGATTGCGCTTACGTTTACGTGTTTTTGGCGTCAAAATATGGCTGGTAAAGGCGCTGCCGCGTTTGATACGGCCTGTCGCAGATTTTCTGAAGCGCTTGGCAGCGCCACGGTTTGTTTTAATTTTTGGCATGAGAAAAACTCCTTCTTTGTTTAAAGATTGCCCGCTCAGGCAATCATCTTTATTTTTTCGGCTTTGGTGCGACAATCATGTACATATTGCGTCCCTCAACTCGAGGCTGGCTTTCAATGACACACACTTCCTGCAACTCTTTTGCAACTTTTTCAATAACAGCCCTGCCAACGTCCATGTGAGTAATTTCACGACCACGAAATACCAGCGTGATTTTGGCTTTATTACCCTCTTCGATAAAACGCTTGACATTGTTAATTTTAAATTCGAGGTCGTGACTGTCAGTTTTCGGTCGCAACTTGACTTCTTTTAACAGCACATGAACCTGTTTCTTTTTAGCTTCCTGCAGTTTTTTGCTCTGCTGATACTTGAATTTGCCATAGTCCATAATTCTGCAAACAGGAGGAACTGCCGTCGGTGAAACCTCAACCAGATCCAGCTGCTGCTGTTCGGCCAACTCGAGCGCCTGAGCCAAGGTCAGTACACCCAGCGCCTCGCCGGTTGCACCAATGACTCGAACTTCTGATACCCTGATGGCCTGATTAATATTTACGGTCGGTTTTGCTATGGCGACACCTCCTGACAGCTGCATAGTATATACTACTGCCTGACTTGGACTGCTATTTATAGTTGCGACATTCCTCTGTTACAAATGCAATAAATTCCTCCGGTTTCATGGCCGGCAGATTTTTGCCATCACGATAGCGGGGGGTGACTGCTCCCTGTTCAACTTCCTTGTCACCGATAACCAGCATGTATGGAATTTTTTGTATCTGGGCTTCGCGAATCTTGAAGCTCAGTTTTTCATTACGGACATCACATTCAACCCGGATTCCGGCATTACGCAACTGCCGGTACACTCCCTGGGCAAACGGCACCTGGCTGTCGGTCACCGTAACAACAACGGCTTGAACCGGAGAAATCCAAAGAGGGAAACTACCGGCGAAATGCTCAATAAGAACACCAATGAAACGTTCGATCGAACCGAGGATAACACGGTGCACCATGACAGGACGCTTACGCTCGCCATCAGATGCGACATACGTCAGATCAAAACGTTCCGGCAGGGTAAAATCGCACTGGATAGTAGCACACTGCCATCTCCTGTCAAGACAATCGCGCAGCTTTATATCGATTTTGGGGCCGTAAAATGCGCCGTCACCCTCATTTATCTCATATGGACGCCCCGAATCTTTCAACGCGGACAACAGTGCCCCGGTTGCCTGCTCCCAGTCGGCATCAGACCCGATCGATTTTTCCGGACGGGTTGAAAGCTCCATTTCATATTCAAATCCGAAAATTGCCATCACATCATTGACAAAGGAAATAACACCCTTGATTTCGGCATCCAGTTGTTCCGGAGTACACAGAATGTGGGCGTCGTCCTGCGTGAAACAACGAACACGCATCAGACCATGGAGCACGCCGGCCCGTTCGTGGCGATGAACGGTACCCAGCTCGAAGAAGCGAAGCGGCAGGTCACGATAACTGCGTAGCTGGGATTTGTAAATCATCATATGCGAGAGGCAGTTCATCGGCTTAATGCCGTAACTTTGCTCGTCAACCTCGGTGAAATACATATTCTCCCGATAATTTTCATAGTGGCCTGAACGCTGCCAGAGTTCACTCTTCAGAATCTGGGGGCCAACAACAATATCATAATCGCGCTTGAGGTGTTCTTTGCGCTCAAAATCTTCAAGTATCGTGCGTAACATGGCGCCTTTGGGGTGCCAGATCGGAAAGCCGGCACCGACTTCATCTGAAAAGGAAAACAGATCAAGCTCTCTGCCTATTTTACGGTGATCACGCCGTTTTGCCTCTTCAATACGGTGCAGGTACTCATCAAGCTCTTTTTTGTCGACAAAAGCGGTCCCGTAAATGCGTTGCAGCATCCGGTTTTTTTCATCACCGCGCCAGTAAGCACCAGCAATCGACAGAAGCTTGAACGCTTTTATACGACCGGTTGACGGGAGATGAGGGCCACGGCAGAGATCGGCAAATGTACCCTGACTGTACACGGAAACGTGGTCAACACCAAGATCATTGATCAATTCGATTTTATACGGCTCTCCCATTGATTCGAACATACTGACGGCATCAGCGCTGGAATAGTCATGCCGCTCGATTTTCTGATTTGCCGAGGCAAGAGCCAACATTTTGGCTTCAATTTTTTCAAGATCTTCCGGCGTAAACGGTTTTTCCACATCAAAATCATAATAGAAACCGGTTTCTATGGAAGGACCGATGGTAACCTTGGCCTGAGGAAAAAGCTCTTTGACCGCCTGGGCCATCAGATGTGAGGCCGAGTGACGAATAATGTCAAGAGCTTCGGCACTCTTCTCGGTAACAATTTCAACCCGGTCTCCATCAGAAAGGAGCGCAGAAAGATCTACGAGCTGGCCGTTAACTTTGCCGGCTATGGCCGCTTTTGCCAGTCCAGCACCGATTGATGCGGCAAGATCGTACACAGAAGCGCCAGTCGTCAGTTCCCTGGTAGAATTATCAGGAAGAGATATAGATAATGTGGCCATAAACGTTTCCTTTGGAAGTCAAACAGAAAAGGCATCGATACATCGATGCCTGCATCCTGCCTGCTTCATCTCTGCTTGTAAATGGTAGGCGCGGGCGGTGTCGAACCGCCGACCTCTACCGTGTCAGGGTAGCGCTCTCCCGCTGAGCTACGCGCCTACATCAAAAAGCTGGAGAGTAATAGCAAGTTGCAACATGGATGTCAAGCTGATTTTGCTGATTTTGCTGAAGTTTCTCGTCCGATGTTACCAGACGGAAACAATAGATATGAAATTGGTGCTGGGAAACCAAACCCATAATGCGCTATCACTTGAATCGGCACAGGCAATGTTTTCCACCAACCTCCCGTAATAGTGTTATACCTCCGGAGCTGGAAATTAGACTTAATCAGTGACAGCCGGTATTATTACGGCTAAAATGTCTCCCCTGCTGGGTTGTCGGCGGTAAAATAACGTGTGACAGGACCTACCAATGAACTTTTTTGATAATGTAACACCCGATTGGCTGGAACGTCAGTACCTACTCTGGCAGGAGGATCCAGGCCAGCTTGATTCCAAGTGGCAGGCGTTTTTCAGCGGGTTTTCCCTGGCAGAAGGCGGCCTTCATCCCCCCGGTCCGCATCCTGACCGGATATCGTGTGTTGACTGTTCAAAGAAGCAGGTTGGGGTCGGGGTGCTTATCCATCGCTACCGGGACGTCGGACACCTGCTGGCCTGTACTGATCCGCTCAAACCGTGCGCCCTGTCCCATCCCCTGCTTGAACTGAACAACTTCGGACTCGACGAATCCGATCTGGACAGTGTGTTTATCACGCCTGATTTTTTTCTGCATCAGGCCACCCTGCGGGACATTATTGCGGCACTGCGGGAAACCTACTGCCGCTCGGTCGGCGTAGAATACATGCACATGCAGGAACCGTCCGAGCGTCAGTGGCTACGGGACCGTATGGAGCCAAGCGGCAACCGGAGTATTGTCACCAGTGAAGATCAACTGGAAATTCTGCATAAACTGACTGAAGCCGCCCTGTTTGAAGAGTTTCTGCATCGCCGCTTCATCGGGCAGAAGCGCTTTTCCCTGGAAGGGGGAGAAGCACTGCTCGTTTTCCTCGAGCAGATCGTCACTGCCACGGCAACGGTCGCGGTAACCGACATGGTGCTCGGCATGTCACACCGTGGACGTCTGAACGTACTGGCCAATATCGTCGGCAAACCGCTGGCGAATATTTTTGCCGAATTTGCCGATAGCCGGGAACTGGGTTTTGTCGGTGAGGGGGATGTGAAATATCATCAGGGGTTTGACAGTGACCGCTTTTTCCCGAATGGCAGTCGTCTGCATATGACCCTGGCATTCAATCCAAGCCATCTGGAGGCGGTAAATCCGGTGGTTGAAGGAAAATGTCGTGCCCGGCAGGATCGAATGGCAACACATGGCAGCAGGGCAGTGCTGCCGGTGCTGATTCATGGTGATGCGGCCTTCAGCGGCCAGGGCATGGTTGCTGAAACGCTCAATTTGTCCCAACTGGAAGGGTACAGCACCGGCGGTACCATTCATGTTGTTCTGAATAACCAGATCGGCTTCACCACGCTGCCGGAGGATTCCCGTTCTACCCATTATGTAACGGATATGGCCAAGATGCTGATGGCACCGGTGTTCCACGTTCATGGCGACCATCCGGAAGCCGTTGTCCATGTCGCTGGTCTTGCGCTGGAATATCGGCAGACTTTCGGCCGGGACGTCATCATCGAAATAATCTGCTATCGCCGCCACGGCCATAATGAAGGGGATGAACCAGCTTTTACCCAACCACTCATGTACGACCGGATAAAGGCGCATCCTCCGGTTCACACCCTGTATGCCACGCAACTGGTGGAAAACGGTCTTGACGCCGCCCTGCCGGCGGCCCTGGAACTGGAAATTTCGACACGGTTGCAGGGAGCGCTTGCCACCCCCGTTGAACCGGTAGCCGTCGGCTACAAGTCTGAGTGGCACAGCATCCAGCGGGCCTATGCCCCGGCGAATGCTGCAACCGCTGTGCCCCGGGAAAAACTGGTCGAGCTGGCGCAGCACCTGACAGCCATTCCGGAACAGTTCACCCCCCACCCGAAAATCGCCACTCTGCTGGAAAAACGTCTTCAGGCGGTCAAAACCGGTACCGGGCTCGACTGGGGCAATGCGGAAACTCTTGCCTATGCAGCGTTGTTAACCGAGGGTATTCCGGTGCGTTTGTCCGGGCAAGATTGTCGACGCGGTACCTTCAACCACCGTCATGCGGTACTGCACGATATCAAAAACGGCGTCAGCTATACGCCTCTGGATCATGTGCCGGGAGCAACAGCACCGTTTTATGTCTACGACAGCATGCTGTCGGAAAATGCTGTGCTCGGCTTTGAATACGGCTACGCGGTTACCTCTCCGAAGCAGTTGGTTATCTGGGAGGCCCAGTTCGGCGATTTTGCCAATGGCGCCCAAGTCATTATTGACCAATTTATTGCCAGTGGTGAAACCAAATGGGATCGTTCCTGCGGTCTGGTCATGCTGCTGCCCCACGGCTATGAAGGACAGGGAGCGGAACATTCCAGTGCGCGCATTGAACGCTATCTGCAATTGTGCGCCGAAGACAATATGCTGGTAGTAAATCCAACGACCCCGGGCCAGTTGTTTCATCTGCTGCGTCGGCAGGTGTCGCTGCCATTCCGAAAGCCGTTGATTGTCTTTACGCCGAAAAGTCTGCTGCGCCATCCGGTCTGCGTATCAAATCTTGATGAGTTAAGCGACGGGACATTCCGTGAAGTGCTGACGGAGGAACCAACTTCCGGTGCCGTCTCAACGGTTCTGTTCTGCAGCGGTAAAATCTACTATGATTTGTGTGATTATCGCACCAAAGAGCAGCGCGACGATGTTGCTATCATTCGAGTGGAGCAGCTCTATCCGCTTCGAACGGATCTGATGAAGGAGGCTATCGCCCACTACAGCGGTGTCACCGCGTGGCGCTGGGTACAGGAGGAACCGGCCAATATGGGCGCGTGGAGTTTTCTGAGGGCCAGATTGAGCAGGCTGCTTGGTGCCCATTGTGTCTATGTCGGGCGGCAACCGGCCGCCGCACCGGCCACAGGATCACATCGTCAGCACAAGGTGGAGCAGGACGAGCTGATGGTCCAGGCCTTTTCAACCCCAGGTTCAACCGCTTCGTCAGCACCGACAACGCCATATTATGGAGATAGGAGATAACATGGACATTATCGTTCCTGAAGTTGGTGAATCTGTTTTCGAGGCGCTTGTTGCCCAGTGGCTCAAAAAGAACGGTGCCCATGTAGCACGAGATGAACCACTCTGTGAGCTTGAGACCGATAAAATCACTTTTCAAATCAGTGCGCAGTCTGATGGTGTGCTTACCATTACTGTTCCGGAAGGGGAAACGGTCAAAATCGGGGCGGTAATTGGTTCTCTTGCTGAACAGTCAGCGGTGCAGGTTGGCGGCGCAACTGCGTCATCAACCGCAATGCCCGCGGCAGCGGCACAGGCCCGACCGACAGCAGAGGCGTTTGTCATGCCCGCTGCCCGCAAACTTGCTGCCGAGAGCGGCCTTGCGTTGAATGACATTCTTGGCAGCGGCCGCAGCGGTCGGGTACTGGTGGAAGACGTGATGGCTGCGGCAGTAGGGCGCACCGTATCAGGCGCCGAACCGGTAGCAGTATCCGCTTTACACGATAACAGAGAACGTCGGGTGCCGATGACTCCGATTCGCCGGCGCATTGCCGAGCATTTGTTGAAAGCACGCCAGCAGACGGCTATGCTGACGACGTTTAACGAAGTTGACATGTCCCGGGTGATGGATGTGCGCGCCCACCACAAGGAATCTTTTTTCAAAAAACATAACGTGGCGCTCGGCTACATGTCGTTTTTTGTCAAAGCATGCATCGAGGCTTTGCGGGAATATCCAGCCTGCAATGCCTCCATTGACGGCAACGATGAGGTGTATCACGACTACTATGATATCGGAGTTGCCATCGGGGCGGAGAAAGGGTTGGTGGTTCCGGTGCTGCGCAACGCCGACCGGCTCCATTTTCACGAGGTTGAGCAGGGCATCGTTGATTTTGCCGCTAAGGTAAAGGAAAATCGCCTGGCGATTGCCGATCTGGAGGGGGGCACTTTCACCATCAGCAACGGCGGTGTCTATGGTTCACTGCTCTCAACCCCGATCATAAATGTACCTCAGAGCGGTGTGCTGGGCATGCATGCGATTCAGAACCGGCCGGTAGAGCATAAAGGCGAGATCGTGCTGCGGCCCATGATGTACCTCGCGTTTTCGTATGATCACCGTATCATCGACGGCCGGGAGGCGGTACAGTTTCTCAAACACGTGAAAGAAGTGATCGAAGACCCGGAAATGCTGCTGCTGGAACAATAACAGGAGGAAAAGTCATGGCCGATATTTTTGATCTTATTGTTATTGGAGCCGGTCCGGGCGGGTATGTGGCGGCTATTCGCGCTGCGCAGCTGGGCATGACCGTTGCGATGGTGGAGAAACGGGCCACAATGGGGGGGGTCTGTCTTAATGAGGGGTGCATACCAAGCAAGGCGCTGCTTGATTCTTCCGAACTTTTTGCCCAGATCAGAGACAAATCTGCCAGACACGGCATCATAATGGCACCGCCGCAGCTGGACCTGGCCGCCCTGTTGAAACGAAAACAGGATGTAGTGAAAAAACTTGCCGATGGTATCGCCGCCCTGTTTAAGAAAAACGACATTACCATTTTTAGTGGTACTGCCACTTTGAAGAAGGGCAGTGGCGGAGCTCCGCATGCGGTGCTGGTACGGGCCGATGCTGAAGACGCGCCACTTGCTGAAGTTACCGGCAAGCGGGTACTTCTGGCAACCGGAAGTACGGCCGTGGAAATTCCCGGGCTTCCCTTTGATGGTGTTACCGTGGTCAGCGCCCGTGAGGCCCTTGACTTCAGTGCCGTGCCGGTTCATCTGCTGGTGGTCGGTGCCGGTTATATCGGGCTGGAGCTTGGCTCTGTCTGGCGGCGACTTGGCGCTGAGGTGACGGTGGTGGAGGCGCTTGCCAAGCCGATGCCGGCCAGTGATGGTCAGGTGGCCGACACACTGGTGCGCAGCCTGAGAAAGCAAGGCTTTACCTTCAAGTTGGAAACCCGCGTCATCAGCGCCACGACTGAAGGCAGCCGAACTCGTGTAGTGCTGGAAGGCCCCTCCGGCCGTGAAGAGCTGGTGTGTGACAAAATTCTGGTGGCTGCCGGTCGCCGTCCGCTTACTGCTGATATTGGCCTGGAGGACGCCGGAGTTCAGGTCGGGAAAGATGGCAGAGTTGTGGTTGATCATGAGTATACCACCACTGTGCCCGGAATTTATGCCGTCGGGGATATTATCGCCGGTCCGATGCTGGCACATAAAGCGTCTGAAGAGGGTGTCGTCTGCATTGAACGTATGACCGGACTCGCCTCGGAGGTGGAATATGATCTGGTGCCGGGTATTGCCTACACCTGGCCAGAGGCGGCAAGTGTCGGAAAAACAGAGGAACAGCTTAAAGCGGTCGGGGTTGAGTACGATAAGGGTCAGTTCAACTTTGTTGCTAATGGCCGCGCCAAATGCATGGATGAAACGGAAGGGTTTGTTAAAATTCTCGCCAGCCGCAGTGGTGGCCGAATTCTCGGGGTGCATATAGTTGGGCCGCGGGCCTCGGATATAATTGCCGAAGCGGTAACCGCCATGACTTTCGGGGCAACGGCTCAGGACCTTGCCATGACCTTTCATGCCCATCCGACGCTTGCGGAAGCGATGAAAGAGGCTGCTCTTGATGTGGAAAAACGCTCGATTCATTCCTGAACCACCTGCATAACCAGCTTTTCTGGATGCTTTGAACCAAAATCAAAAAGCCGAAAAACTAACACATCTTTTGGACCGGAAAACTGGGTAAGGTCATAGTTGCTTGACGTATCTTTGATTGCTGCTAGTATCAAGCATGCATGAGTTACTCGATGCTCATTATTGGAGATCAACGTGATTGCTGAACTGTTACAGAAAGAACATGTCATTACCGAGGAACAGCTTGCTTACGCTGTCCGGATTCATTCAAAATTGTCATCGCCGTTAACTTTGATTGATACTCTGCTAGATCTTGGCTATTTGACGCGTGACGCTCTGAAAAATTGTCTGAGAAATAACCGCATCAACATCAGATTGGGTGATTTTCTCATTGAACTGGGGTATATCAGCAATTCTGACTTGGCCCAGGCACTGGGAATTCAGGGCCAGTTAAAGGTACCGAAACGTCTTGGTGAAATTCTGGTTGAACGTGGCTTCATTGAAGAGCGGAAATTCCTGGAAGCCCTTTCGTACCAGCTTGGCTTCCCCATCATGAACGATATTTCTTATGTACAGATTGATCGTTCATTGCTTTCTAAAATTCCACTTGCAGTATGTCAGCAGTGCGAAATAGTACCCGTTCGCTACGAAAATTCAAATGTACTCATTGCACTTGTTGACCCACTTGACCAGAAGGCGCTTGAAAGCTCCCACAAATATTTTGGTGAAAAAGTCCGCTTTGTCATTTCCACCAAAGATTCAATTCGGAACACTCTGCTTGCCCTGGAACAATCAGCAGTCCAGCCAAAGGTGATGGAAGAAAATACTGTCATCAGCATCATTAACAATCTGTTGGACGACGCATTAAATGAGGGAGCCAGCGATATACATATCGAGCCACAGAAAGACCGGTTAAGAGTACGCTTCAGGATTGATGGCGTTATGCAGCAGCACAAAGAGTTTTCAAAAGAGTTGTCTCCCCAGATTCTGTCGCGCGTAAAAATAATGGCAAAATCCGATATTGCCGAAAAAAGACGCCATCAGGATGGCAGAATACTTTACAACAGTATTCTGCACGGGATGGATATCGATCTTCGGGTTTCTATCTTCGTCACTATCTATGGCGAAACGATCGTCATGCGGCTTTTGACCAATAAATCCTCACTCCTTGATATCAAGGAGTTGGGTATGGAAGCCAATTTGATACAGAGCTTCATAGATGTGATTGAAGCGCCGTCAGGAATTATGATCTTCACCGGTCCTACCGGCGCCGGTAAAACCTCAACCCTGTACAGTTGTGTTCAACACCTGAATAACATAAATACCAGCATCATAACGGCCGAAGATCCGGTTGAAATATTAATTGATGGAGTTTCGCAATGTTCCATCAATGCCAAACTGGGGGTTTCATACGAGGAGACTCTGCGGCACATTGTCAGGCAAGACCCGGATATTATTGTGCTCGGAGAAATACGTGACCAGTTTTCTGCAGATACAGCCATTCAGTCGGCCATGACAGGTCACAAGGTTCTGACGACATTTCATACGGAAGACAGCGTTGGCGGCTTGCTCCGTCTGATGAATATGGAGATAGAACCATTCCTGATCTCATCCACGGTAGCCTGTATCGTCGCTCAGCGTCTGTTACGGCGGGTCTGTCCAAAGTGTTCCGAACGATATATTCCTACCTCAATTGACCTGAACCGGCTCAATATAACTCCCGGAGAATATTCAGGTGCTGAATTTAAGACCGGTCGCGGTTGTTCCGATTGCAGATTCAGTGGCTATAAAGGTCGTGTTGGAGTTTTTGAACTGCTCACTTTGAGCCCGATGGTCAAGGACGCCATTGTAACCAGGAAAAATTCCTCTGAAATCAGGAGATCATGCATTGAATCATCCGGAATGGTAACTCTTCTGGAAAATGGTCTTGTCAAGGCTGCCAGCGGAGAAATTACACTTAAAGAAATCATTGCAGATCTGGCACGGTTCGGCAAGATCGGAAGAGCGTC
>JAQTQX010000023.1 GCA_028712075.1 Desulfuromonadaceae bacterium | reverse complement strand
CCGAACTGGTGCAGGAAATCACCGCATCCAGCAAAGAGCAGGATAGCGGCGCCGAACAGATCAACAAGGCCATTCAGCAGCTTGACCAGGTCATCCAGCAGAACGCCTCCGCCTCCGAAGAGATGGCTTCGACTTCGGAGGAACTTGCCGGCCAGGCCGACCAGCTGAAAGACACCATCAGTTTCTTCAATATCGGTGATATAGGGCGGCGAACCGTATCAGTTGCCATAAGCCGCAAACCGGCGCACGAGGGTCAGGTTTCCCATGCCAAAGCTGCAGCGGCGCAGTCGCGGGCAAAACTCACCGGCGTCGGAGTAAACCTGCAGCTCGGCCATGCCGATTCGAATCGTTTGGATGATGGGTTTGAGACATTCTGAGAAGCAAAGTTCTGCTTGGTGCTCTAGCTGACAGCGTGCAGGAGGTGAACGAGATGGAACCGGGGCAGATTGAGGCCGCGCCCTATATCGGTACCCACCTCAACACCGATTTCATCAAGAGAATAGGGAAGATGGATGGCAATTTCGTCATGATCCTTGATATCGACCGGGTGTTTCAGGGAAATGAACTGGAGATGTTGGCGGAGGCGGTGTAGGGGCGGTTTTTGCACCTTGATGGCAAGAGGCGATTATGCACCATGAAAAGGAGCATTGATGACTATGGAAAACTTGTCACAATCCGAAATAAGATATGACCCGAAGGGAAGTTATCTGGTTTTTTCAGCAGATAATCGCTTGTTTGCCTTACCGTTCCAAAAGATAATTTCGGTATTGGATTTCCCGAAGACCACCATGATGCCGAGGATGGCCGAATATATGCGTGGTGTGATGAATTTTATGGGAGAACCGATAACAATGTATGACTTTCGCAAAACAATCGGCGCGGTCAGTATGAGTGACGAAATTACCGCATTGTCTGAAACGTTACGGCAACGCAAACAGGACCATTTGAACTGGATTGCCAAACTGAAAGAAGCGGTAAATACCGGCGCTGAAATCACGGTGGAAACCAATCCTCACAAATGTGCGTTTGGCAAGTGGTATGACTCATTTCACACGGATAATCTGGCACTAAAACGGCATCTGGCGAAATTCGATACGCCTCATCAGTACATCCACGGTGTAGCCTCCCGCGCAAAACAATATATTACCGAAGGTAATCAAACAGCGGCGCAGAACCTTGTCCGTGAAACGGAACAAGGGGTGTTAACTCAGCTTGTTGCGCTGTTCGACGAGACCAAGGCTGAATTGCAGCGGGCGTATACCGAATATGCCATTGTAGTGCATGCCGATGACTCCAGGAAAGTTGCACTGACAGTGGACGAACCGCGGTATTTCGGAGCCCTTGACGAGATTATCTTCCCGTTGTCTAACTTGGTGGATCGGCACGAGACAGGTTTCGTTGACGCGTATGGTGTTCTCAAGTCAGAGGGAGTTGATGATGAAATACTGATTGTAGCGCTTGAGAAATTTCTTACGGAAAATTGACAGCCGGCAGATGGAGGTGAACGAGGATTGTGCCGGGGCAGATCGAGGTCCCGCCACATTCGGCACCCGCCTCAACGTCGGCTTCTTCAAGGGGATGGGGAAATCCGCAAGCGCAGGCTAATAATTCAACATCTGCTCAAGCTACTCTTGCTGTCCGGAAAGCAGTACCGGTAAAAGCAATGGACACCGTTTCTATTTCAAGCCAGGCGCAACAGTTGAGCAACAACCAAAAAGGGTGACCGGAGTGGATTGACAAGATGAAATCAACTTATAAAAATGGGTCATAGAAATCAAGACCTCTGACCCATGAAATGGAGTGAAATCATGAGTTTTTTTGAATGGAACAAGAACTTCGAGCTTGGCATTGAACAATTCGATGAGCACCACAGGCATCTGGTTGACCTGCTGAATGAAGCATATGACAACTTCATCTGCAAAGCAGATCATGAAACCCTTGGCGCCATTATCGACAAGCTGTTCGACTATGCGACGTATCATTTTACCCTTGAAGAACAGTGGATGGCTTTGAATGGCTACGAGGGGTTGACACAACACCGCGAGGAGCACGCCGGATTTTCCCGCAGAATCATAGAAATCCAGAATGATTTTTGTAACGGGAGAACACATGTGCTGCTTGAGGTACTGACATTCCTCAAAAACTGGCTGTCAGACCATATTCTTGTAACGGATGCCAGCTACGGCCGCTTTGCCGCAAAACTCAGAAACGTTTAAACCAAGGAGATACAAATGCGTATTCTGATAGCTGATACCGTAGCGGGCTCACAACTTTTTGCCACGCTTGAGGATGGGGGATTTTGACTTTCTCATCCTTCGTCTCCCAATGTTTCAGGAGGTTACATGAATCAGCGCGCATCAGCACCGTCAAAGCAGGGTATTTCCCCTGCTCTCAGCGACAGGGAGTTTAACCGTTTCAGCGCCCTGATCTATGAAACTGCCGGTATAAAAATGCCGCCTGCCAAAAAGATCATGCTGGAGGCGCGTCTGCAAAAGCGTCTTAAGGCGCTGGGAATCGGCTCATTCGAGGAATACGGGGATTATGTGTTTGATGCCAGGGGGAAGAGTGAACTGGTGCACCTGATCGACGTGGTCACGACCAACAAGACTGATTTTTTTCGTGAACCTGCCCATTTTGATTACCTGGTCAAGTCCGCCATTCCGTCGCTTATTGAAAGCCGGGACGCCGGGACGGGCGCTCCATTCAGAATCTGGAGCGCGGGGTGCTCCACCGGTGAAGAACCGTACACCATGTCTATGGTGCTGTCGGAATTTGCCGAATCACGCCCCGGTTTTCGGTCAAGTATCCTGGCCACCGACATCTCAACCGACGTGCTCGCCAAGGCCCACAAAGGCATATACGCCGACGATCGGGTGGATGGCATTCCGCTGCACATGAAAAAGAAACACCTTCTTAAAAGCAAGGATAAAAACAAGTCTCTGGTGCGGATCGGGCCACATCTCCGTTCCATGGTTCAGTTCCGCCGTCTGAACTTCATGGAGGAATTCGGTATGCACGAACAGATGGATGTCATCTTCTGCCGCAATGTGGTCATCTATTTCGACAAACCGACGCAGGAACGGCTTATGAACAAGTTTTGCAAGCAACTTGTCAAGGGTGGCTACCTGTTTCTGGGGCATTCCGAGTCAATCAACGGGCTCGACGTGCCGCTTAAACCGGTGGCATCGACGGTGTACCGTAAGTAAGCATAAGGGAGAGTACCATGTTTGGAAACCTGAAAATTGGCGTCAAACTCACGGCCGGATTCGGCATTATTCTGGTTCTTCTGGCTGCAATCGGTGTCTGCGGCTACTTGGGCGCGGGAAAAATGCGCACTATCGCGGAAGACGCCATCAATATCGACGGCAAGGTTATCGAGCAAGCGGAACGGATCAGGATGAATATTCTGCAATTGCGTCGCTTTGAGAAGGACCTGTTCCTGAATGTCGCCTCCTCCGACAAGGTGACGGAGTACCGGGGAAAATGGGACAAGGCGCGGGAGCAGCTTCTGGAGCGGATTACCGCCGTCACCAGGCTCTCCAGCGAACCCAGGGACAAGGAGACCATGGAGAAGATCCGCTCCGCCTCCCTGCTCTATGTGAATGGTTTCAACAAGGTGGTGGAACAGGTGCGGGCGGGCGCTGTCATCACCCCCGAGCAGGGGAACCGGGCCATTGGCGAGTACAAGTCGATCATCCACGACATGGAGAAGATTGCAGGCGACTACGCAGATACCGCCAAAAACCGGATGGCGCAGAATGAACAGGAAATGGACTCCACGGTGCGAATGCTTGCTGTGGCCATGTCCGGCATCATGCTGCTGGCAGCTACCATTTGCCTTGCGCTGATCTGGTTCTATACCCGAGGCATTGCCAGGCCGATTGTCTCCTTGGCCCGTAATGCCCGGCTGATTGCGGAGGGGGATCTCAGGATAGAGATCAAGGCGGATTCGCGTGACGAGATCGGCCAACTGGCCGAGTCCTTCCAACTGATGGTGAATAGCCTGAAGGAATTGATCAGCACCCTTGCGGATACATCCTCACAGGTAGCGGATTCGTCCGGCGTCATGCTGACAAGCGCCGACAATATGTCGCATGCGGCAGACAACGCGGCCAGCCAGACCTCGACCGTTGCCGTCGCCGCCGAGGAGATGTCGGCCACCTCCGGCGATATCGCCCAAAATTGCCAGATGGTTGCCGAAAGCGCTCTGAGGGCCAATGACGCCGCCAAGCACGGCGCTGTCGTGGTGGAAAATACGATTGCCGTCATGCAGAGGATAGCGGAGCGGGTCCAGGCATCTGCGAAAACGGTGGAAAATCTGGGCGCACAGAGCGACCTGATCGGCTCCATCATCGGCACCATCGAAGATATCGCTGACCAGACCAACCTGTTGGCGCTCAATGCCGCCATCGAGGCGGCCAGAGCCGGGGAACAGGGACGCGGATTCGCTGTGGTCGCCGACGAAGTCAGGGCGCTGGCTGAGCGGACTACCAAAGCCACCCGCGAAATCGGCGCGATGATCAAGGCCATCCAGAAGGATACGAAAACCGCTGTCGCTGCCATGGAGGAGGGAGTTGCCGAGGTCGAACAGGGGACCCGAGAGGCGGCCCGTTCCGGCGAGGCATTGGCTAATATCCGGGAAGAGATCAGCAGCGTCAATCTCCAGGTCCAGCAGATGGCCACTGCTGCCGAGGAACAGACCGCGACGACCGGCGAGATCAGCAGCAACATCCACCAGGTCACCAATGTCGTCAAGCAGACGTCGGACGATGCCCGGAAGTGCGTCTCGATATCGCAACAACTCTCCACGCTCTCCACGGTTCTTAAAAATGTGGTCAACAAGTTTACGTTTTCTGAATCCAATACCTTTTTTGCCTGGAACAGCAGCTACAGCGTCGGGTTTAACACCATGGACCAGGAGCACAAACGGTTGGTGGAGATCATCAATAATCTTTACAGCGCCATGCGGCGGGGGGAGGGGAACACGGTGATCGGCCCGATCCTCGACGGTCTTGTCGAGTATACCGGGTCGCATTTCACCCATGAAGAACGGCTTATGAAAGAAGCCGGTTATGCCGCCTATGATGAGCATAAACGGGAACACGACAGCTTGACCCGGCAGGTACTGGAAATTCAGAACAAGTACCGCGCCGGCGCCGTATTGAGTCTGGAGATAATGAGCTTTGTCAAGGATTGGCTGGTAAATCACATCCAGGGATCGGACAAACGCTATGGCCCGCACCTGGTTAAGAAGGGGATTCGATAAGAGTTTGTTGGAAGTGGCCTCAGAGGTTTAAAACCATACATATGACAGACCCTACAGGAGATATGTTGAAATGAAAGTATTGCTGGTTGATCCTTCCCGCGCCGTTACACTTATGCTCGGTACACTGCTCGGCAAATTCGGGGCCCTGTACTTCACCGCCGGGAGCGGCCGGGAGGCACTATCCGTTCTGGAGCGCGAGACTGTGGATGTGTTGTGTTTTACCTATGAACTGCCCGATATGGATGGTGTCGATTTCATATCTGCAGCCAAGGCTCGCAACCTGATCCATGCCCAACCGTGTCTGATGTTTTCCTCGACGCAGGGGAGCGAGATCACCGCCAGGGCGCTCAGCGCAGGCGTGACGGAATGCTTCCCGAAACATAATCTTGAGAAACTGGAACGATTCATTGAGCGATTCGTCAGGAACAACCGCCGTCGCATCGGCGGTCACGTGCTGCTGGTTGAGGACAGCGCTTCCGGCGCCGCATTCTGCCGCCATGTGCTGGAACAGATGGGGCTGCGGGTGGATCACTGCACGGGCGCGGAAAAGGCCATCACACTGTTCGGGACACACGCCTATGATCTGGTACTGACCGACTACATTCTGGACGGGGTGTTGAGCGGTCTGGCGCTGATTGGCGCGGTGCGCGAATCAGCGGGGAGGAAGGCGTTTACCCCGATTCTGGCGATGTCGTCCTTCAGCGACACAGCCCGCAAGGTGGAAATATTGCGCAGCGGAGCCAACGATTTCGTAAGCAAGCCGATGGTGGCGGAAGAGCTGGAAGCGCGCGTCTTCAACCTGATCAGTACGCAAAACCTCATGCGCCAGCTCGAAGTGCAGCACGAAGCCATGAAGGAAATCGCCATGCACGACCCGCTTACCTCGCTGCACAACCGATGCTATCTTGACGTGGCAATTCCGGACCTGCTCCGTAGTGTTCGGGATCGTGGAGAGCCGCTGTCGCTGATACTGGTCGATCTGGACAAGTTCAAGCTGATTAACGACACCGCCGGTCACAAGATTGGCGATATGGCGCTGCAGCGGGCAGCGGAGGTCATGAAGGAGTGCTGCTGTGGCAATGATTTGGCGGCGCGTATCGGCGGCGATGAATTCATCATGATCCTGCCCGGTGTCGATCTGGCCGGTGCGATTGAACGCGGGGAGGAGTTGCGAATTCGGATTGCAGGGGTATCAGTCGGGGATTTTATGCTTACGGCGAGCATAGGGGTCGCCGCGATGCTGCCGGATGAGGATTACGACGCCCTGTTTCACCGCGCTGACAGCGCCCTGTACCTGGGCAAGGCGGGAGGACGCAACCGGGTGACTGCGGCATCCTCACGCAGTGCCGACGATGCATAATGCCCCTCAATACCTTTCCGTCAAGGGAGGGGAAGCTAAAGGAGAATATATGGCCGACAATAGTGGAATCCTTCTGGAAAGCGGGACCAATGAGCTTGAGATCGTAGAGTTCTGTGTCGATAACGGGGAAACGCCCGCCTATTACGGAGTTAACGTAGCAAAGGTGCGAGAAATTCTGCAAAAACCGAAGTTGCGAGCCATGGTAAATGCCCCGCATTCAGTGGCCGGGATGATGACATTGCGGGACAGGGTGCTGCCGGTAATAGACCTTGGCGTCGTTCTTGAACAATACTCCGAAAAATCGGCGAACAGGGTCGTGGTACTTGAATTCAACAACTTTGTAGTCGGGGTGCTGGTCAATTCGGTAACCCGCATCTATCGCCTGTCGTGGGAGCAGATCGAGGCCCCGCAGAAAGCAACTTGCGGCGCCTATATCACCGGCATGGTTAAAATGGAGGATCGCATTATCCTGATTCTGGACTTCGAGCGCATCATCGCTGAAATGTATCCGGAAGGCGCGGTCAGGGCGCTTGATGATCAACAATTGCTGGCCTACAACGGCATCGGCAGGAAGATCCTGGTTACTGACGATTCTGCGTTTATACGTATGCAGATCTGCTCGTCGCTGCGCGGGTCCGGCTATGTAGTTGAAGAGGCCGCCAACGGTCAGGAGGCCTGGGATTATATCAACGGAACGCTTGCTGCGGGGAGGTTCGATATTGACGCAGTTATTACTGATGTTGAAATGCCACAAATGGACGGCCTTCATCTGGTGACGCTTATTCGCAGGAACGCTGCGTTGACAAGGCTGCCGGTCTATGTGTTCAGTTCCCTGGCATCGGGCGACAATATCAAAAAATGGGAAAATCTCGATATCAATGGAGTGCTGACGAAACCCGACCTGCCACGGCTGGTTGAAATTCTGGGAGAATGCCTGGCAGGAAAATAAGGAGCGGAAAATTATTGTGGAGGAGGTGGTGCCGGCGGAGATGCCAAACTTGGGAAGCTGTATCAAAAAAATCAGGTACATCGAAAGGAGAATGTAACAATGAAAAAAGTAATTGCGTTGGTAATGGCAGGTATGTTGGTGTTGTGCTTGGCCGGTTTCGCAGTCGCTGCTCCAAAAGATGACGCGGTCGCCCTGGTGAAGAAGGCCGTGGCGCATGTCAAGGAAAGTGGCAAAGAAAAAGCCCTGGCTGATTTTAATGATCCAAAAGGCAAGTTTGTTAAAGGAGCACTTTATATCTTTGCCTATAATCTCAAAGGGGTAATCATTGCCCATCCCATGAACCCCAAACTCATTGGCAAGGATATGAACGAAGTAAAGGATGCCGACGGCAAGTATTTTACCAAGGATTTTCTGGCGGCAGTAAATGGCCCCGGCAAGGGGTGGGTCGATTATCGTTGGACCAACCCGGTTTCAAAGAAGATAGAAGCAAAGTCTTCTTATGTGGAGAAGGCAGGAGATATGCTGGTAGGGTGCGGCATTTATAAATAGCCGCTCGATTACTCTCCGAGGTTTCAGCCACAGATAATACTGTAATGGGGTTGAAACCTTGGAGAATCAACGCCATGTCATTGAAAATACAAAATGAACCGCAAAGGGGTTTATATGTTCAATAATATGAAATTATCAATAAAGCTTCTCATGACGCCTGGAGTAGTCATTTTGTTTATGCTGATCTCCGGCGCATTTTCTTTTTGGGGCATGCGCATGCAACAATCAACGATACAGGAGATGCATTCCGTCCGGTACGCAAATAATGCCAAGGCCGGAAAGATCATGAACGACATCGACAGCGTTCATAACAGGCTTTACCGGCTTGTCATCTGGTCCGGCACCGGATATGACCAGAAGAAGGTTGATGCTGAAATAACGGAGGTCCAGAGTCTGTTGGCGCAGACGATTACAAGCGTAAAAGCTATATCTGCCGGTGTCACGCTCAGAACCGAAGAACAAAAGTTTGTCACTGAAATTGTTGCGACACTCACTGCGTATTCCAAGAGCGTGTCTGAAACGCTCGATATGATGGGGCCGGATATCAATGCCGTTATGATGTTTCTCCAGCAGGCTGACGACAAATATGTGATTTTTGAGAATACATTCAACGGATTCATGAAACTTGAAGCGCTGCTGAACGATGCAAGTCATGCGCAATCGGTCAGTGCCAGCCAAAAGGTTCTTATTACCCTTGCCGGAATAATCTTTATTTCCATTATGTTAACGATCATTCTCAGCTATCTGATCAACCGGATTATCATGGCGCCGATCCATGGCACTGTTCAGGTTATTGAATCCATGGCCGGAGGCAACCTGACCAGACGTATCGATGTTCGTTCATCTGACGAAATCGGCAACATGGCCCGCCATATTAACGAGTTTATCAATTCCCTTCAGGAGACCATTCGTTCGTTTGCCAGTACATCCGTAAAACTGGCTTCCGCTTCTGCTGAACTGAGCAACACCTCCGAACAGATGGCACATGGCGCGGAACAGGTTGCCAATCAGTCAGCGGCAGTTGCAACAGCAGGCGAAGAGATGACGGCAACCAGCAGGGATATCTCTCAAAATTGTCAATTGGCAGCGGAAGGTTCGCTGACAGCGATGACAGCGGCGGAATCAGGCGCTGCCGTAGTAGGCCAGACCGTTACTGTGATGGGCAAAATTGCTGAACGGGTTCAATTGACGGCAAAAACCATTGAAGGACTTGGAACCAGAAGTGACCAGATCGGGGCAATCATCGGCACCATCGAGGATATTGCAGACCAGACCAATCTGCTGGCGCTCAATGCTGCAATTGAGGCCGCCCGTGCGGGAGAGCAGGGACGGGGATTTGCCGTTGTGGCTGACGAGGTTCGCGCCCTGGCGGAGAGAACTACCCGGGCAACCCGTGAAATCGGTGAGATGATCAAGTCGATCCAGGCTGAGACGCGCAGTGCGGTCGGCGAGATGGAAGCCGGAGTGAGAGAGGTGCAGGAAGGGACCGGAGAAGCGAGCCGTTCCGGTGATGCAATCAGGCAGATACTTGCGCAGATTGAATCGGTGAACATGCAGGTTAATCAGATAGCAACCGCAGCCGAGGAACAGACCGCGACTACCAGCGAGATTTCCGGCAATATGCATCAGATAACGGACGTGGTTCAGCAAACTTCCCATGGCGCGCAAGAGTCGTTTGCCGCCGCCAACAGTCTGTCTGCACTGGCTGCTGAGCTTCAGTGCACGGTATCCCGTTTTCAGTTCAACTGATCTGGCATATCTGTCAACCATATTGATCACCACTGAATGTGGAAACGTTGAGTTGCACAGGCAGCCGAAAAGGACGCAAACGGCAACATTTACGGACAGTGGACGTTCGCCAGAATTTGTAGGTGGCTACGCCGAGATCAGCACACCGCCGGAAGCCTCGGCTATTCTGGATGTGAGTTAACGGTGGTAAAAAACCCCGAATTTCCCCGAATAAAACCACAAAAAAAACGGATTTGCAATGTCTGCAAACCCGCAAGTTTATTGGCTGGGGCGCCAGGGATCGAACCTGGGAATGCCGGAATCAAAATCCGGTGCCTTACCGCTTGGCGACGCCCCAATGAAAATAAAACGCGTACTTAGAGTGTTTCTACAGTTACTGCAAACCAGTCAGCAATTTTTGTCAGTTCCCGGCGGGCATTTTCTGCGCCAGCAAAATTGTCGAATATGCCGAAGACCGTCGGACCGCTGCCGGACATCATACTTCCTTCTGCACCAAGGCTTAACAGAAGCGCCTTGATGTCTGCAATGACCGGAAAAGCCGGTATGGTAACAGATTCAAGATCGTTCGATAAAATAGAAACAATTTGACCAATCGACTCGTTAAACTCTGGCAGTTTATTCAGTGTACGACCACTTGTCAACTGTAAAGATCGGTACACCCAGGCAGTCGATACAGGAATTCCCGGATTTACCAAAAGTATCCAACACTTTGGCATAAAATCAAGTGGAGAAAGCATTTCGCCGATACCCTCCGCACGGGCATTTTTGCCGAAGACAAAAAATGGAACATCGGCGCCAAGTTTCTGCCCGATCTCAAGGAGTTTTTGCATCGGTACGTTGAGTTTCAGTAATTGATTCACACCCAGCAATACCGATGCAGCGTCACTGCTACCGCCCCCCAGTCCGGCGGCGACAGGAATACGCTTGGTGATCCTGATGTTGACACCACTTTGGAGATTTACATGATCAAGCAGCATCCGTGCCGCTCGCCAAGCGATATTTTCAGGGCCATCAGGCACGCCTGCATCACTGCAGGCAACAGAGATGTTTTCTCCTTCAGTAACGGAAAGCGAAATTTCATCACACAGGTTGATGCGCTGCATGATCATGCGTAGATCATGATATCCGTCAGGGCGTTTCCGTATGACATCAAGTACATAATTTATTTTTGCCGGGGCGTACAGCGTAAGGGCATTCACGAGAACTCCAGTACATTCAGGTTTGACTGACTGTAACTACTTTATAGAAATATTCGTACAAATTGTACAGCATGAAGTTCTAACGTTGAAATCGAATGAATTTGACAGTTTTACTGGTAATATGCTACCTCTGAAAACCGGTATTACGATGATTACGCGAGGAGTTACCTTAATCAATGTTCAGGAATATCCGCGAAGATATACATTCAGTTTTTGAGAGGGATCCCGCTGCACGAAATGTGTTTGAAATCATATTCTGTTACCCCGGCCTGCACGCCCTCTGGTTTTACCGGATTGCTCACTGGTTGTGGGTACATAACCTCTTTTTCCCTGGAAGGTTTATTTCTCATATTGGCCGCTTTTTGACTGGTGTGGAAATTCACCCCGGAGCTAAAATAGGGCGAAAATTTTTTATTGATCACGGTATGGGAGTTGTCATCGGTGAGACTGCTGAAATTGGTGATAACGTGACTCTCTACCATGGAGTCACACTTGGTGGAGTTACCTGGGATAAGATAAAGCGGCATCCGACCTTGCTTGATAACGTTGTAATCGGCTCTGGGGCCAAGGTTCTTGGTCCGTTCACTGTCGGCAAGGGCGCAAAAATAGGATCGAACTCTGTTGTCGTCAAAGCCGTTCCTGATAATGCCACAGTCGTTGGCATCCCCGGTCGCACGGTGATGGCCGAAGAAAAAAAAGAAGAAGGACGTGCAGATTTGCAGCACGGTCAATTGCCGGACCCTGAGGCCAAGGCGATTGCCTGCCTGTTTGACCAGATTCGGGAGCTAGAGCGGAAATATGATATCCTTGCCAATGAGCATGCGGAACTCAAAAAACGAATCAACGGATAAGATTTCTCAATGATCAAACGACAGACAACAATTAATAGTATATTTAAAGTATCCGGAATCGGTCTGCATAGTGGCCGGGAAGTGACCCTCGAATTTCTTCCCCGCCGGGAGTTCGGTATTGCCTTTGTATATAACGGTCAACTTGTTCCTGCCCGCTATGATATGGTTGGTGACACGCGGCTTTCCACCCAGATCAGTAGTGCCGGTGTTTCAGTTTCCACTATTGAGCATCTCATGGCGGCGCTCTATTTTTCTGGAATCACAAATTGTCTGATTTATATTGATGGCCCGGAAGTGCCGATCATGGATGGCTCAGCCTGGGAGTTTTATCAGGGAATGTGGAAGGCCGGGGTGTATGAGTTCCCTGAGTCCGGCGTATATCTGAAAGTACTTCGCAATGTTGAGGTTAATAGAGATGATGCGTTTGTGAGAATAAAACCGCTCAATACTCTGGATATCACCATGTCTATTGATTTTCGGGCCCCGGTGGGGAAACAAAAAAAACGGGTCACAGACGTTGAAAATGCATTTTCGATTATAAATTCCCGTACTTTCGGTTTTCTTGATGAGCTTGAAGCAATCAAAAAGGTTGGATTGGCCAAGGGAGCGTCACTGGATAACGCCGTGGGAATCGGAGAAGACAGGATCGTCAATCCCCAGGGGCTCCGCTACAAGAAGGAGCTGGTAAATCACAAAATACTTGACCTGATCGGTGATTTTTATACCTGTGGCTATCGGATTCTCGGAAAAGTGGAAGCGAACAAAACGGGGCATCATCTTAACAACCTGCTGCTGAGAGAGCTGTTTTCGGATCCGCTTAACTACAGTATCTACTGATCTGGTATCATTTGCCCAAAATTACTTCGCCGGTATCAGTAAAAAGCTTTACCGGCAGCTGAAAAATTCTGACAAACATGTTCAGCATTCCCTTGCTCATCGATTTTATCTGAATGGCTTCAACCCGAGGGTCGTCCCATTTCCCCTTTGCTTCAAAATAAGCAGTTAGAAGGTCCTTTTCCTTACCGGTCAGTAGCCAGCCGACAATTGGAATTCTGTTAACTATTTTGTCAACGGTCTGGAGCGGTTGAGCGCCGATCGTGAAATCCAACTCCTCTTTCACAATATTGGCGCTTCCAATAACTGACATGTTGATGGCATTACTGCTGATAAAAAGATCCTTGGTTGTCAGTGTGCCGTCTTTTACTGCAAAACTTCCTTTAATACTACTGTACGGCATACCTCCGGAAACCATATCAGGCAGTTTAAACTTAAGCAGTTGCGAGACATTTAATATTGAAAAAACCTTAGAAAGAGTGTTGAATTTTCTTAAACTTCCGTTGGCCATAGTTAACCGGATATTCCCGAGGGCAGTTTTTTTGATATCGACAAAACTGTTTCCACGTGCTGTAAGGTTCCCGCCAATTGTCAATGTGCCGGTAACCTCGCGGGTAATATCGAGAGCCGCAAAAAGTTTTTCTGCATCAGTCCTGGTGATATCAACGGTCAGATCATAGCGGTCTCCCTGCTCCCCTCCTGAGGCAATTCTTCCTTTTGCCGTAAGCTTCCCGCCAAACAGACCTGCCGTTAAATTTTGCAAGTATATGGTTCCGTTCTCATCCAGTACCGCTGCATTCAGCTTTCTGAAGGTCACTTTCCCGAAATTGCCAGCATCAACATTCAGAGTGAGTTGTATTTCCGGCCGCTGGCTTTTCTGCTGCCCAAGGTCCTGCTCCTTCTGCGTCAGCAGCATCCGTAGATCATCGATATCGAGTTTTGTTGAAGTTGCAGTAATTGTTGCCTGTCGAACACTACCGGTATGGTAGATGCCATCCAGGCTAAAATTTGAAGAGTTAATCAATCCAGACGCATTGTGTAGAGCTATGGAATCCTTATGAATGGTGAAGCGTGCATTCATTCTCATAATACTGGCATCAGGATATTTTTCGGCAAGATTCAGGTCACGCAGATAAAGCTGTGGAGATGCAATAGTGATATCGCCTTCGGGGTTTTTAAGACTCTTTATCGTGGCTTTCATAGTAACGATGGAAGCTCCGTAACGGGTAGCAATACTAGATGATTCCATGTTGTTCCCATTAAAGACAAGCATGCCGCTGACGCCACTGATCCGGTTTAGATTCTCGTCTGGTTGGAAGCTTACCCGGGTAAGATAAACCGTTCCATAATAGTCCATGGCGCTCATATCGACAGGATCGCCGCCAGCTTTTATATGAGCCTGTGCAGACCCCTGGATGTTATATTTCTTCCACATGGATAAAATTGGCAGCGAGTTGTCCATGACAAATTTGTTAGTCTGGAGATCAAAACCAAGATACGGGTTTTTTCCGTAACCTATCAGGCCAGTTCCGGTGATAACGAGTGGTTGCAGCGCGTAGTTCACGGAAGTGACGCGGGTAAAATCCTTGCCGATCACCGTGCTGAATACAAGTGTATGAGGCATTGATACAGGTTTGTTGATATATCCCGGCAGTGTATAGGATGCCTGCTTGAGATCCCAGTCTCCATTGAGACGGTAGGCAGAATAATGTCCACCCCCGGTGAGTTGAAGTGAAGAACTGTTGGCGTATTCAAGCTTGGTGAGACCAGCTATGTTAGCGAGCCATGAAATTTCCGGGGGGCGGGGCGAAATATCCATTTTAATGGGATAATCAGAGGTTTTATCGGTATTGTATTCTGTAATTGAACCGTTCAGCGAAAAGGGCGATGTCCCGAAGTTTCCGGTCATGTCGACAAGGTTAAAATTCTTACCTTTCAGTTCAATTATGCCCTTCAGGTTGTTAAAGGTGGGCGCTGTTGGCCCGTAACTCAACACTGCTTTTTCAACCGGACCGCGAATCATAAGAGTATTGCAGTTCTGTCCGATCTCCATATGGGTTATCTCGCTTATCCGGCCCTCTAGGATCCCGGTATCAAGCTTGAATATGCCCGTTTTTATTTTGTTTTCTATATAATCAGAGGCACCACTTTCAATAATTCCGTATGGGACGTAATCTCTGACATCTTCATAACGGAATGTTGATGGAGTATATGCCTTGGCGACGATTCGCGGGTCTTTCGTCAGGTAATCCTGCAGCTGAAAGCTCCCCTTGATTCTGAAACCTTCCATGCTCACATCAACTGTGGAAATGTCGATCAGCTTCCTGTTCAATGAACCAGAATACTCTAGCTGCACCGTCTTTGGTGAAAGCGGCGTATGGAACACAGTCGGCCATCGTACGGTTGCATCTTTGATAATAATTTTCCCTTTGGCTGAAAAATCCTGAGGTTTTCCCTTGAAACTGCATGTAAAATCGAGGCGGCCGCCGCTGTTTGCAAATGGGACAAACCGCTCAAAATAGGTCCAGAATCTGCCTATTTCAACCTGTTTAAGCGCTATAGTACAATCAATTTTACTATTCAGCAGTGACTCCCCGTCAGGGGGGAGGTGTATTCCGCCAGAAAGGGCAATATGTGCCGGGGTGCCGCTTTTCGCAAGTATCTCACCAGATAATTTGGCATGGCCGTTCTTGCCGCGGGCGACATTATCCAAAGTAAGCGATATATCCCGCAATGTGGCGGAGAGGGGGTTTTTTCGATCAACCATATCGCTCCAGTGAATTGTGCCGTTATTCACCCTGATGTGCTTGAAATTTACCCGAACACTGTCATCGCTGCCCGGTTGCAGCAGATCATCGATATTTAACGTGCCATCTGCTGCGCGAACCAATGAAATGGTTGCCTCGTCAAGAACTAGTTTACGTAAGTCCACCTTTTTTCCCAGTAGCGGTATCAGCGCCACCTGAACAGTGATAGTACGGGATGAAATGAAATCAGTCGTACCGTCCCGGTCTTTGACATTAAAAGATTTGAACTGGAATGATGGCCCGAAATGCCAGGCAAAAGAACCGGAACTGAATCTGACTGACCGGTGCAAGCTTTGCTGAAGCGCTGCGACAATTTCTGTACGATACGCGTTAACATCCAGAAGATAGGGAAGGAACAGTGCCGTTGCAGTAATGAGTGCTACTACTGTTGCCAACAGCAATCCGGATATTTTGATAAACCGTACCGGGACTTTCACGCAACCAGCCTTTCAATCGTGACTCTGAGCCGCCGAATCCTTTTACGATCAACACTTTCAACAGTAAAACGGGTGTCATGGTATAGAATACTTTCCCCTTGCTGCAGCAGACGGCCCGCTTGAGCGAGAACGAATCCGGCAATAGTTGAGTACGGAGCCTCCTCTGGCAGATCAAGACTCAGCTGTATATTCACCTCTCGTATTGTCATCATGCCATCAAGCAGATAACCGTTATTATCCTTGATGCATTGGGCTTGTGAAATATCGTCATACTCGTCATCTATTTCTCCCACTATTTCTTCCAGCAGATCTTCCAAGGTTATTATTCCCTCGAATCCCCCATATTCATCGACAACAAATACCATGTGGGTCCGGGCCGCCTGCATCTGCTTCAGGGCAGCACTTAACTGAGCGTTGGTCGGGACAAAGCGGGGTGGGTGTATGAGCTTGGCAAGATCAAAATCGGGAGCATCCGTGCCGGATAGGTACGGTTCAAGATCTCTTCTGACAACAATTCCGAGAATATTATCAAGTTGATCCTGATACACCGGGATCCGGGAAAAGCCCAACGTGTTGAAGAGCTCAAGAGTTTCTTCGCGTGTGGCAGTTACTGGAAGTGCTGTAACGGCATAGCGGGGTATCATGATATCCTGGACTTCAGAATCGGAGAATTCAAATATGCGGTGGAGCATCTGCTGCTCATCAGCTTCAAGTGCGCCACTTGTGTGAAATATATTGATAATTTGCCGCAGTTCATCCACGGTATATATGCTGGTATGTTCAGGTGAGCACTTGAATCCCAGAAGTCTGACGGTGCTTCTGCCGGCAAAATCGAGCAGACGGATCGGCCAGCCGAACAAAGTGTGAAACAGCCGTAACGGCCACGCCACAGCAAGAGCTACCCGTTCTGACCGGTCCAGTGCCAGTGTTTTCGGCGCAAGTTCACCGAGCACGATATGCAGGAATGTGATGATAGTAAAAGCTAAGATAAAAGCGATTGTGTGCCTGACTGAATCCGAAACGAGGCCATGAAGTGGCGCTTCAAGAATATGTGACAGAGCTGGTTCACCAATCCAGCCAAGTGCAAGAGACGCCATGGTAATGCCGAGTTGCGTCGCAGATATATAGGAATTGAGATTGTCGAGTAATCCCAGTAATTTTTGGGCACGGGTATCACCACTATCTGCAAGCGTGGCAATTCGGGAGCGACGTACTGAAACGAGAGAAAATTCTGCCGCCACGAAGAAACCGTTAGCGACGACCAGCAGCAGCACAAGAAAAAGCTTGAAAATGGTGTGATTCATGGGTGTATTTTCCACGTGGATGAGTGTGATGTCAACTGCAACGTGCCAATTATTATTATCGTTTGACCAATAAAATGATTCATGATAGCTTTTGATACTTTATTTTTTTGAAATAGGAAGATCCTTCCGTATGTACATGCAGCTTATTATACTCTCAACCTTCCTTCTCCTTTCTGCGTGTACCATTGCACCTCATTCGAGTGATGCTCCTCTTGCTGCTCCGGTGATTCTCGACAATCATTCCCACTCTTTGTACCTGTTCTCCCGGGCACGCCTGACGGAGCTTGAGGGCGACTATCCTGCTGCTCTTTCCCTGCTGCACGAGGCAATGACCTTTGAATCTGATTCTGCCACATTGTATGGAGAAGCCGCCGCTTTGAAATATAAAATCGGTCAGGTTCCTGAAGCACTTGATTATATCAAGAAGGCTATTGCTCTTGATCCCGGCTATCGCCCCCCGTACCTTCTGGGTGGTGTCATTCTGTCCTCGGCCGGGAAAGATATCGAAGCAGCGAAATATCTACGGAAAGCAATTGCAATTGATCCAGACAAAGAAGATGGCTACCTGCATTTAGCAATGTCATTGAACCGGTTGTTTGAGTATGCGGAGGCTGTTGCTACGCTCAAGGAGTTGACCAAACGCAATCCTGATTCTGCACTTGGTTATTATTATCTCGGGCGCACTTACAGCCAGATGAAACTGTATCACGATGCCCTCGGGTATTTCACCAAAGTGTTATCGCTGAAGCCCGGATTCGACCTGGCGCTAATTGATATGGCGGCAACGTACGAAGCTTTGGGCGACTATTCACATGCGATTGATACGTACCGCTCACTGTTTGAGCAGGATGAACGACGCACTCCGATCCTGCAGCGTCTTATCCAGTTATTGCTCCAGCAGCAGCGTTTTGGAGAAGCGTTGGATTATTTGAAACAGGCTGCTCAAGAAGGGTTGGGTGGTCAGGAAACCTTGCGAAAAATAGGCTTGGTGCATCTTGAACTTGAACAATTCAAGGAAGCAATAGCCGTGTTCAGCGACCTGCTCGACGATGATCCTTTAGCCGATAATATCCGTCTGTATCGTGGTATTGCGTATGAAGAGAATGGTGATTTGGATAAGGCGTATGCTGATTTTACCTGCATTAAACATGATTCAGCGCAGTATATTGAAGCATTAAGCCATGCGGCACTCATACTGAAAGAGCAGGGCAATATCGAGGCTGCAATTGGTACTTTCAGGGATGCGATTGCCGAGAATCGAGGTACATTGGAATTGTATCTCAATTTGTCGACTCTGTATGAATCCATTGATAAACCTCAAGCAGGTCTCGACTTTCTTCTCGAAAGTGAGCCTCTTTTTCAGAAAGAACCTCGGCTGCATTTCAGAATAGGTGTTCTTTTTGATAAACTGGGGCAGCGCACTGAGTCGATCAACCGGATGAAACTGGTGCTGCAGCTTGATCCTAATGATCCCCAGGCACTCAACTACCTTGGTTATTCATATGCAGAGATGGGGATTCACCTTGAAGAGGCACTGCAATATATTCAGAAGGCTGTTGCTCTTCGTCCACGTGATGCTTTTATTCTCGACAGCCTCGGCTGGGCCTATTTCAAGCTGAAACGTTATGATGAAGCGGTTAATACTCTTAGGGAAGCAATCTCTCTGGTTGATGACGATTCTACCATTGTGGAACATCTTGGAGATGTCTATGCTGCGCGGCACGCGATTAAAAAAGCTCTGAAGCAATATCAAAGAGCCCTTGAGCTGACTCCCGAGCGCAAAGAACTTGTTGAAAAGATGCATAAGCTTAAAGGGGAGCAGAGCGATAAATGATCATTTCAACAGGCATACGATGCCTGCTGATGGCTCTGTGTCTTGGAGTACCACTCGTTTCATGCAGCAATTCCGATTCTCATACGGTGTCTTCCACCCGCGCACCTTCATCTGTTCCACCGACGTATGGTGATGCACTTGTTGAAGGGACCATTGGAGAAGCTTCGACGCTTATTCCCCTGCTTGCCACAGATGCCTCTTCCCATTCGGTGGCGGGGCAGATATACAACGGGCTGGTCAAATATGATAAGAATCTGAATATCGTCGGCGATCTGGCAAAATCATTTGACATTTCCAGCGATGGATTGACTATCATATTTCATCTGCACCGAAACGTGACATGGCATGACGGTGCCCCCCTGACGTCCCATGATGTGCTTTATACCTACCAGGTCACTATAGACCCAAAAACTCCCACCGCCTACGCTGAAGATTTTAAACAGGTCAAACATATTTCGGCTCCTGATCCATACACGGTTCGCGTGGTATACGATGCTCCTTTTGCTCCTGCGCTCGCATCATGGGGAGTAAACATTCTTCCCGCTCATCTGTTGGAAGGGAAAGACATCACCAAGAGTGATTTGGCCCGGAACCCTGTTGGAACCGGCCCGTATCGCTTCAAGGAATGGGTGCCCGGGCAGAAGATTGTGCTTGAAGCGAATAATGATTATTTTGAGGGGCGTCCTTATATCGATCGCTTTATCTATCGTATCATTCCGGACAGTTCGACGATGTATATGGAACTGAAAACCGGTGCAATCGATCTAATGTCCCTGACTCCGGTTCAGTATGCGCGCCAGACTGCGTCGCAGGAATTTACCAGCGGTTTTAACAAATACCGTTATCCCTCATCCAGTTATCTGTACATGGGATATAATCTGCGCCACCCGCTTTTTAAAGACAAGCGAATCCGACAGGCCATAACCGCCGCTATCAACAAAGATGAGTTGATTCAAGGCGTCTTGTTCGGTATGGGCCAAAAAGCGCACGGTCCGATTGTACCAGGGCGCTGGGCCTATAATGCTGCTGTTAAAGATATTGAATATAATCCGAAGCATGCTGCAGAATTGCTGACAGAGGCTGGCTGGAAAGACAAAAACAGCGACGGTATCCTGACCAAGGATAGCAAGCCGTTCAGATTTACTATTCTGACCAATCAGGGGAACCAGCAGCGGCTGATGACCGCCCAGATCATTCAGCAGAGACTGCGTCAGGTTGGAATCGACGTTAAAATCAGGGTTGTCGAGTGGGCAGCTTTTCTTAAAGAATTTGTCAATAAAGGGAATTTTGAGGTTGTGTTGCTCGCATGGAGCATTTCACAGGATCCTGATATGTATGATATCTGGCACTCCAGTAAAACTAACCCGGGGGAACTTAATTTTATCGGTTATAAAAATCCAGAAGTAGACCGGTTGCTGATTGAAGGACGCAATACCTTTAATATCGAAAAACGGAAAAAGGCCTACTTCCGCATTCAGGATATTTTTGCCGATGAACAGCCATACACATTCCTGTATGTACCAGATTCTCTGCCTGTTGTAAGTGCTCGCATACGCGGAGTTGAGCCGGCACCGGCCGGGATCGGCTATAATCAGATTCGCTGGTTTGTACCAAAGAGTGAGCAGGTGTATCTGCCGTGACGACCTATCTTATCAAACGCATTCTTATGCTGATTCCACTGATGATCGGTATTACTCTGATTACCTTTTCGGTCATCCATCTGGCGCCCGGTGAACCGGTTGACATGCAGATGGCGATGAATCCGAAGGTCGGTAAAGAGGCGCGCGAACGACTGACCAAGTTTTATGGTCTCGACAAGCCGCTTCATGAGCAGTACATCGCCTGGGTCGGCAAGCTGGCCCGTCTTGATCTGGGGCGTTCCTTTTCCTCCGACAATCGTCCGGTGCTGGATAAAATCAAAGAGCGTCTGCCGGTGACTATTTCCCTCAATGTGATCGCGCTGATACTCGAATTCGGGCTGGCAATACCGATCGGTATTCTGGCGGCAACCCGCCGTGATACTTGGCTTGACAAGGGTATTACCGTTTTTGTCTTTGTTGGTTTTGCTGTACCGACCTTCTGGTTGGCGCTGTTACTGATGTATTTTTTCGGAGTCAGACTAGGGTGGCTTCCCATCTCCGGCCTGCATACGATTGGAAGTGATACTTGGGGAACCGGTCGCTATCTGTGGGACCTGGCGAAACATCTCATCATGCCGGTCATGGTCGCTTCTTTCGGCAGCTTGGCAGGACTGTCGCGGTATATGCGCTCTGCCATGCTCAACGTAATAAGCCAGGATTACATCACCACCGCCCGTGCCAAAGGTCTGACCGAACGGGTTGTCATCTATAAACACGCTCTGCGTAACGCTTTGCTGCCGCTGATTACTCTGCTTGGTTTTTCGATCCCCGGCCTGATCGGTGGTTCGGTCATTTTTGAGACGATCTACGCTATTCCAGGTATGGGGCAGCTTTTCTACCAGGGGGTCATGTCGCGCGACTACCCTGTTGTCATGGGGATTCTGGTCATCGGTGCCTTCTTGACGCTTATTGGCAACCTTATCGCAGATCTCAGTTACGCATTTGCTGATCCGCGCATCAGACAGGGTCGGGGGTAAGGTATGACCCTTACGAACTCATATTTTTTTGCAATCTTCTGGCCACGGCTCAAACGGAACCGTTTTGCCCTTTTCGGTGGCTGTGTCGTGCTGGCGCTGTTCGCTGTCTCACTGTTTGCCCCGTTGATTGCTCCATACGACCCGGACGCTATCAATGCCTGGCACGTGTTGTCGCCGCCATCATGGCAGCATTGGTGTGGTACTGATGAGTTAGGGAGAGATGTCTTCAGTCGAGTCCTTTTTGGTGCGCGAGTCTCGCTCAAAGTTGGATTTGTTGCAGTTGGGATTGCTGTTTCAATCGGCACCGTAGTCGGTCTTGTATCAGGATATTTTGGTGGTCTGGTTGATGCAACTCTGATGAGATTTGTCGATATTATGCTCTGTTTCCCCGCATTTTTTCTGATTCTGGCCATAATAACCTTTTTGGAGCCATCTATCTGGTACATCATGATGGTTATAGGGTTAACGGGCTGGATGGGGGTAGCCAGGCTTGTAAGGGCTGAAACCCTCTCTATTCGCGAAATGGATTATATTCTAGCAGCGCGCTGTATTGGCTGTTCCAACAGTCGCATTATGTTTCGCCATATTCTTCCTAATGCAGTTTCTCCCGTACTTGTCTCAGCAACACTTGGTGTCGCCGGAGCTATCCTCACTGAATCAGCACTATCTTTTCTTGGTATTGGCGTACAGCCTCCAACGCCAAGCTGGGGCAACATTCTCACTTCCGGCAAGGATTATATTGAATTTGCCTGGTGGCTGTCGCTATTTCCTGGATTGGCAATTTTGCTAACGGTCTTGGCCTACAATCTACTTGGTGAGGGGATACGGGATGCCCTTGATCCTCGTGTCAAACGCTGATTTTACCCCTCACAATGAATCGGCAATAAATCCGGCACACCGTTTTACATCTCAATTATCTTGACAAGCGCTATAACGATGATTATATTCAAAATCGCATAAAGGGGAGTAGCTATCAACCGGAGACATGGTTGATCCCGTGTCCGTCAACACAGTCGAAAGACTCGGATCGGGAACGTGTTATCGCAAGCAAGACCTTTATCCAACGCGTTTACCATTACGCTGCGGGTGAGGGTCTTTTTATTTATCCGCAGTTGATCTCAAAACAAGATGGAGGTAAAAAATGAATAATGTTTTAAAAACTACTTTTCTACTGAGCTTGTTAACCCTCTTACTGGTTTTCATGGGGGGAGCTGTTGGAGGTAAGAACGGCATGATTCTCGCATTTTTCATGGCAGCCATCATGAACTTCGGCTCCTACTGGTTTTCTGACAAAATTGTCCTCAGAATGTACAATGCTCATGAGATTACTCGAGAGGAACAGCCGTTCTTTTACGGTATGATTGAGCGTCTGACCGTCAGGGCACAACTGCCTATGCCCAAAGTGTATATCATCCCGGATGATTCCCCCAACGCCTTTGCCACGGGTCGTAATCCCGCTCATGCCGCTGTTGCCGCAACAGAAGGGGTACTGCGCATCCTTACCCCGGAGGAGCTTGAAGGGGTTATGGCTCACGAACTGGCACATGTTAAAAACCGTGATATTCTCATTTCCAGTATTGCTGCAACCTTTGCCGGTGCTATCTCGATGATTGGCAATATGTTGCAGTGGGGCGCACTGTTCGGTGCAGGTCGCAGCGATGAGGAAGAAGGCGGAGCAGGCAGTGTGGTCGGTTCGCTGGCAATGGCAATTATTGCCCCCATCGCCGCAATGCTGATACAAATGGCGATATCACGTTCTCGCGAATATCTTGCCGATTCATCCGGAGCCGAAATCTGCGGTCGCCCACTGGCACTGGCAGGTGCCTTACGCAAACTGCACAACGTTTCTCAGATGATTCCACTCCAGGAAGCACGCCCCGCAACAGCTCATATGTTTATTGTCAACCCTTTGACCGGAGGAGGATTAATGTCACTTTTTTCAACTCACCCGCCGATGGAAGAACGTATCGCACGGCTCGAAGCGCTGGCAGCCGGGTCAAGGAAGTGAAGAAGCCGTCGTAGCGAGGTGATTACATGATATTACGAGTGCCGGAGAAGCAAACAATGAAGCTGTCTCAGGCAGGTTTAAGAAGAAACAAACGATGAATGATATTCTTTTCAGATCATTGGCTCAGGCAAAACGTCTGATTGTTGTAGTAATCGGTTTTACAATCCTGGCTACTGGTATTGCCATGATCGTGTTACCAGGACCTGCGATAGTTGTTATACCTATCGGGTTGACGATCCTTGCAACTGAATACGTCTGGGCCAGAAAGCTTCTTATAACGGTAAAAGAGCGTATTGAACGTATGAGAAAATGAATCTGAGCTAAAAGAATATTTGATGCTGTTTATGTCACGGACTCTGATAAGGTCGATCGTGATAAGGATTCCAACTTGACAAGGATGAGAGCAGGGTTACACTAGAACATATACGGCTCATTTCGGTGGTGAGGTCAAGCCCATGAAATATTATGTATTCTGTTTACTGATTTTTGTACTCACCGGTTCTACGGCGTATGCAGTGCAGGGTGATCCGGTCGGCCACATTCAAACACTTAATGGACACGTATCGATACTGCGAGGAAATTCAACGCTGCCCGGTTCTGTCGGCACACCGATCTACCATTCAGACCTGATCCGCACTGCAAAACCTGGCGCTGCCGGTATTGTGTTAACCGATGGCACGACCATTTCCCTCGGCCCTAACAGCGAACTTTCTATCAGCAGTTATCTCTTTGATCCTAAGGAGGAAAGGTTCTCTTTAGCGGTACGGATGGTCAAGGGAACGTTCGTATATCTCTCGGGGTTGATAGGAAAACTCTCTCCTAATGCCGTCCAGCTGTCTATCCCTGATGCAACCATTTCAGCCAGGGGGACAAAACTACTGGTTGAAGTACAGGATAATTAGTTCATTTCGTTATTTATGCCTGCTTCAGTGAGTACAATCATGAACAATCCAATATCAGGCATGCTGACGGCTATTCTGATGATTCTTTTTCTCTCCAGTTGCTTGCCACAACACTCCGTCATTCTGGTTACTGACCCGGATGGGCGTATCGGAAAAGCGGAGGTTATTACCGCTGGAGGAAAACAACTTCTTGAAAAACCGGGGGATATGACACGCGTATCCGGTTCTCCTGCATCACCCTCTTCAGTTATGACTGCCCCCCCTGATTATATTGCTGTCACCTTTGCTGAAGCTATGGCGGCTCAGCCGCTACCACCGAAAAAATTCATCCTTTTTTTTGCAACCGGCACAACCACAATGAGTACGGAGTCCCATGCCGCCATTACCGCCATTTTGACCGTCTGCAAAAAACGTGGTGTTACCAGCATTCGCATAAGTGGACATACCGATGCGACCGGTACGGACCAATTCAACGAAAAACTTGCCCGGGAACGCGCCTTGTTAATCAGGGACCTTTTGTTGCAGAATGGGATCAATCCAGACCTGATAACGGTGTCATCTCATGGCAAAGGGAATCCTCTTGTCCCCACCCCCGATGGTGTTGCTGAACCGCGCAACCGTCGGGTTGAAGTCATCGTGCAATAACCCTTTTCTGCTCTTATGTTTGATCCCCCTTCGCCACGTAATGTTTTTCAACGATTTCGCCCTCTCAGGGAAGGTCGCGGCTTTTTATTAGCAGTTGGCCTCTTTCTTACCATCGTTCACGCCTTGCTTTTGATATACCAGCCACTATTGATGCATCAGGCTGAACTGCGTCTCTATGATCTCATGCTGTCCGGGCGAGTGGAATCGCCCAAATCTCATGTTCCTGTTTTAGTCGGAATCGATGAAGAAAGTCTGCACGCTTACGGTCAATGGCCGTGGCCTCGTTATCGGCTCGCCCGTCTTGTTGAACGTCTTCATGAACTGGGAGCAGTTGTCGTAGTACTGGACTTTTTGATGCCCGAACCTGATCGAACCTCACCCGGGGTCATCATCTCCGAGCGCCTGCGTGACAATGAGACAACTCCTGTTGATTTTCGGAATTCATCAGATGACAGTAATTCCCTTGAGTTAGCAAAAGCTCTTGCCAAAGGAACAAGTGTACTCGGCTTTTACTTTGATTTTACTGAAACGACCGCGCTAACGGAGCACAATTATTTACCGGTTCTCCCGGAAGGGTTGGTTATTCACAAGGCTGCAGATATTGACGCAGCATGGCCAAAACCGACCGCAATGATTCGTACCATTGAACCGTTACGTAAAGGTGTTCGTGCAGAGGGTTTTACCAATGCGCTCCATGACAGGGATGGTGCTCTTCGGCGCGTACCGCTGCTTTTATCATATAACGGCACCTGCTACCCGTCGCTTGCAATGGCTGCTCTTCTCCTCACCTCCTCAGAACGTACGTTACGGCTCAACCGTAACAGCTCAGAAACCTGGCTGGTCTGGAATGACCGTCACATACCTCTTGATAGGGAAGGTAATTTGCTGATCGATTTTCGCAGTGACGAAAACACGTTCCCGTATTATTCCGCCCGTTCAATTTTGAAAGGTGGGCAGGCTCAGGGTGCACTTAAGGGGAAAATTGTCCTGGTCGGGCCTTGGGCCAAAGGTTTGGGAGATGAACATCTGACGCCGTCAGGCAAGTCGGTGGGTGGGCTGAATATTCACGCCACCATTATCGATACTATACTGTCCGGCACATTCATAACCCGACCCGATTGGGCCAAAGGTGCAGAATTGTGTGCTGTTTTGTGTATTGGCATTTTGAGTACCCTACTGCTGAGCAGATCGGGATTCGGCCTGTCGCTTGTGGCAGTTTCCGTTACGAGCATCGGTTCCTACTGGGGGATGCGTGAACTGCTTGTTGCCAAAGGTATCTATTTGTCACCGCTGATGCCGATGCTGACACCGATTGTTATTCTGACGGTTCTGAGTTCGCTGAAATACCGTATAGAATATCGTAAAGTGAAACAACGTACCCTTGACCTGATAGACGCTCAAGACACAATCATCATCAGTATGTCAGCACTTGCCGAGGCCCGTGACAAGGAAACCGGTAAACACATTCTCCGCACTCAGCGCTATGTCGAAATTCTTATTCGGGAGTTGACACTATTGCCCAAATATGCCGAGCTTGATGAAGGTGCCATTGAACTTATTATCAAATCGGCGCCGTTGCATGATATCGGTAAAGTCGGAATTCCCGATTGCATACTCCAAAAGCCGGGGGCATTGAACGACTCAGAATATGCCGTCATGAAGGGACATACTACAATTGGTGTTGACGCCTTATCCAAAACTATCAAAGGTACCGGCCATCCTGAACAACAGGATTTTCTCCACTATGCACAACAGATGATTGAATCTCATCATGAACGTTGGGATGGCTGTGGTTATCCATACGGGTTGAGCGGTGACGATATTCCCTTGTCCGGTCGTCTCATGGCACTTGCGGATGTGTATGACGCACTCGTCAGTCACCGAATTTACAAGGAAGGTTTTTCTCACGAAAAGGCCCGCGATATGATTGTACAGGGTTCCGGAAAACAATTTGATCCTGAGGTGGTTACAGCATTTTATGCAAAGAACGAGGAATTTTATACGGTTGCCAAGGAATACGCAGATACGCCAGAGGGGGATGAACAGTCATAGAACAGGCGAAAAGGTGTGACTTTTGGGAGGCTTTTTCGATGGTGCGCCCAGTTATTACCGCATAATTATAATTTGACAAGCGAAATCTGAAGCGTGTATACAGTATGCGATTTCACCCGTGATTTGTCAGTATTAACCGTTGCAGAACATAATCCCACCAAGGAGGAACATGAAATGATTGAAGCGTATCTTGCACATGAAAAGGAGAGGGCGGCCCAAGGCATTCCGGCGCTGCCGCTCACACCTGAACAGACTGCCGACCTTTGTAAATTACTGGTTAAACCGCCGAAGGGAAAAGAAAAGTTCCTGCTTGGTTTGATCAAGGAGCGTGTTTCTCCCGGCGTTGATCCTGCTGCAAAGGTAAAAGCTGAGTTTCTCGCCGGTATTGTTTCCGGAAAAGCAAAATCTCCGCTGATTACTCCGGTGGATGCGATTCGCATGCTCGGCACCATGATCGGCGGTTACAATGTGGCTCCGCTTGTAGCCGCACTTAAGGATAAAAAACTGGCTGATGAGGCTGCATGTGCTCTTTCCGGAATGACCCTTGTCTATGATGCCTTTGATGAAGTAGCCGCACTGGCTAAAGCCAAAAATGCTGCCGCTGCAAAAGTTCTCAAATCATGGGCTGATGCCGACTGGTTTACCAACCGCAAAGGGGTTCCAGACACTATCAAAGTCAAAGTCTACAAAGTTGACGGTGAAATTAATACTGATGACTTCTCACCTGCTGGCGATGCCTGGAGCCGCCCTGATATTCCTCTGCATTCACTTGCCATGGGTAAAACCCGTTTCAAGGACGGTCTTGCCACCATTGCTAAATTCCGCAAAGATGGCTTTCAGGTCGCCTTTGTCGGTGATGTTGTCGGTACCGGTTCTTCCCGTAAATCAGCCTGTAACAGCGTTCTTTGGGCTATCGGTGATGAAATCCCCTGTGTACCGAATAAGAAAACTGCCGGTGTGATTATCGGTGGCGTTATCGCTCCAATCTTCTTCAACACTGCACAGGACTCCGGCGCGCTGCCGCTGAAGGCTGATGTGACCGGCATGAAAACCGGTGATGTAATCGTGATCGACACCAAGAAGGGCGTTATCACCGACGAGAAGGGGAAGAAGGTTCTCTCTAAACTCACCATTGCACCGAATACCGTTCCAGACGAGTTCCGCGCCGGCGGACGTATTCCACTGATCATCGGTCGTGCCGTAACCGATAAGGCCCGAAAGGCGCTCGGCCTTAAGCCGACCACCGTATTTACCTTGCCGGATAATCCTAAGCCAAAGGCCAAGCAAGGTTTCTCGCTTGCGCAGAAGATGGTTGGGCAAGCCTGCGGCGTTGCCGGCATTATGCCGGGCACCGCCTGCGAACCAAAGATGACGACGGTTGGCTCGCAGGATACAACCGGTCCAATGACTGCTGACGAGTTGAAAGAACTGGCGTGCCTCAAGTTCCAGGCACCGATGTACATGCAGTCGTTTTGCCACACTGCTGCGTATCCAAAGCCTGCAGACGTCAAAATGCATAAAAACCTGCCAGGCTTTACCGCCGCGCGTGGAGGTGTTGCACTCCGTCCCGGTGACGGCGTAATTCACTCCTGGCTGAACCGTCTGTTGTTGCCGGACACTGTCGGTACTGGCGGCGACTCCCACACCCGTTTCCCGATCGGCATTTCGTTCCCGGCCGGTTCAGGTCTGGTCGCCTTTGCCGGTGCAATGGGATTCATGCCGCTCGATATGCCGGAATCGGTTCTGGTCCGTTTCAAAGGCAAGTTGAATCCCGGTATGACCCTGCGTGACGCTGTTAATGCCATTCCGTACTGGGCTATCAAACAGGGGCTGCTGACCGTGCCGAAAAAGAACAAGGTCAATATTTTTAATGGCCGCATTCTTGAGATGGAAGGGCTTCCTGACCTGACAGTCGAGCAGGCATTTGAATTAACTGATGCGGCAGCCGAACGTTCTGCTGCTGCCGGTTGTATTCAGCTTTCTGAAAAATCGGTTGCTACCTATCTCAAATCTAACGTGGCGCTGATGAAAAAAATGATTGCCGAAGGATATTCTGATGCCAACACCCTGAAGAATCGCATCAAAGCGGTTGAAGCATGGCTGAAAAAACCGACTCTGCTGAAAGCCGACAAGACAGCCGAATATGCTGCCGTGATTGAAATCGATCTGAAAGAGATTGCTGAACCGATTCTAGCCTGCCCGAATGATCCTGATGATGTCAAGTTGCTCTCTAAAGTCGCCGGTACACAGATTCAGGACGTATTCCTCGGCTCCTGCATGACCAACATCGGTCACTTCCGTGCCGCCGCTGAAATCTGGCGCGGCCAGCCATTCAATCCTGCTGTGCGCACCTGGATTTGCCCGCCGACCCGTATGGATCAGCAGCAGCTTAAAGACGAAGCGTACTTCTCTGTCTACAGTGCGTTTGGTGCCCGTATAGAAATTGCGGGCTGTTCGCTCTGTATGGGCAACCAGGCTCGCGTTCCTGACGGGGTCAATATGTTTTCGACCTCCACCCGTAACTTCGATGACCGTATCGGCAACGGCGCCAAAGTCTATCTCGGGTCGGCCGAACTTGGCGCAGTAACGGCACTTTTAGGACGGCTGCCAAAACCGGCAGAATTCCTCAAAATATACAAAGAGAAAATCGAGCCGAACAAAGACAAAATATATAAATATCTGCAGTTTAATGAAATGCCTGAATACAAGTAACCAGCCTTACATTCGGTTGTGAGAAATGCCCGTTCTGGACAGACCAGAGCGGGTTTTTTCGTGCTAATCTATATTTATGCATTTTCAGAGTTGATATTTTAAAAAACCGGGGTACGCTTTCAGTATGATAACTACTACTACTCTTGACAATGGCGTTCGTATCGTCACCCAGAATATTGAATATATGCATACTGTGACTACCGGCATCTGGGTGGCGAACGGTACTCGCCATGAAGCCCCCGAAGATAACGGTGTTGCACATTTTATTGAACATATGCTGTTCAAAGGGACAACGCGCCGCACTGCCCACCAGATCACCCGAGAGATTGACTCTATGGGTGGTATACTCAATGCGTTTACTGGTCATGAATATGTCTGCTACTATGCAAAAGTTCTCGCAAAATTTTTGCCCCGTGCCGCCGACCTGTTGTCTGATATTTTTCTGAACTCGACTTTTCCGCTTGATGAGATTGAACGGGAACGCAATGTTGTTCTTCAGGAAATCAAGATGCGTGATGATTCCCCTGAAGAGTATATTCACGATCGTTTTCACCAGAATTTCTGGCAAAGCCAACTGCTTGGTATGCCGGTTCTTGGCAGTGAAAAAACAGTTTCCGGTTTGTCACGGGATTCCATTCTGCGTCATAAAAACAGTCGGTATCGCCCCCAGGATATAGTCATCGCCGCAGCAGGTAACGTAAATCACACCGATCTGGTTGCAATTCTGGCTCCTTTGTTCTCGAAGCTTTCCTCACAATGGCACCCGCATCCTGATAATGTGTTTATTTCTTCAGGAAAAGTACAGCATCTTACCGAACGGCGGGAAATGGAGCAGACTCTCGTCTGTCTCGGTACCCGTGCGCTCCGCTACGATCATCATGATCGCCATACCCAGTTTTTGTTGACTACGATTTTGGGTGGCGGAATGAGTTCACGATTGTTTCAGGAAGTCCGCGAAAAGAAGGGATTGGCCTACTCCGTCTACTCATATATTATTTCTCATGCCGATTCCGGCGCTCTGGTCGTATATGCAGGTACGGAAAAGAATCATTGCCGTGAGGTAATTGATATTGCTCTACGGGAAATGACACGACTTGTAACAGAGGAGGTACCGCAGGATGAGCTTGATGCTGCGCGGGAACAGTTGAAAGGGAAAACGCTCATGTCGCTTGAAAGCAGCGATAATCTGATGACACGTTTGGCCAAAAATGAGATTTATCTCCAAAAGCAACAATCTATTGACGACGTGCTCCTTAATTACGATGCTGTCAGCAGCAGTGACATTCAAAGAGTGTCTCAGGAACTGTTTCGCAGCGAACTTCTGCACCTTGAGGTATTAGGACAGGTTGCCGATCTTGGGCTATCGCTTGATATGCTGGATGTTTAGCGGAGTATCACTCCAAGCAACTTTCTTAGAACACATTTTTTGAAATCGTGCTTGACCTGCTCCAGTAATAAGTGGTACCTTCCGGTCACTTCTGCATACACACACACCTTTTAATTTAGTCCGAGAGACTAGCAAAGGCGATACAATGAACGAACGTAAAAACAACATAGGGGGTCTTTCCGCGTTTCACGGGAAGGCTCTTTTTTTATGCCTGGGGAGGTAACTCGTGACTGCTGAACAGACGATACTTATGGATGGCGCGGGAATAAAGAGAGCTTTGACGCGAATCGCCCATGAAATTCTCGAGCATAACAAAGGGGTTGCGGATATTGTGCTGATCGGCATCCGTTCCGGCGGAGAATTTCTTGCTGACGGGATTGCGCAGCAGATCAGTATTATCGAGGGGGGAGCCGTGCCGGTAGGAGTAGTTGACATTACCCTGTATCGTGATGACTGCTCCGGCCAACTGCCGCACCACCCGGTCGGTAAAACTGAAATTCCATTCTCGCTGGAAGCAAAAAAAGTCATTCTGGTCGATGACGTTCTGTACACCGGTCGCACGATCCGGGCAGCCATGGATGCTATGATGGATTTCGGGCGTCCTCAGTCGATTCAGCTGGCGGTGCTGATTGACCGTGGTCATCGTGAGCTGCCGATACGGGCGGATTATGTTGGACGTAATGTTCCGACTAGTCAGAAAGAAAATGTCCAGGTTGTCTTTGATAAAATGGACCAGCCGATTGAAGTGCTACTTGAAAAATAGGGGAGGGTAAATTGAACATGGCAGAATTCAAGCAAAAACACATTATTGCCCTGCGTGACTTGTCAAAAGAGGAGATAGAATTGTTGATCTCAAGTGCTGAAAGCATGCGGGAAATCAACAGCCGTGACATCAAAAAGGTACCGACGCTACGCGGCAAAACAATCATCAACCTCTTTTACGAAGCATCGACCCGCACTCGCACCTCTTTTGAAATTGCCGGGAAACGGCTGTCGGCTGATACGGTCAATATCGCCCCATCAAACAGCTCTGCCACCAAAGGTGAAACACTTTCCGACACAGCGTTGAATCTGCTGGCAATGAAGCCGGATATCATTGTTATGCGCCATGCTGTTTCCGGTTCACACTATTTCCTGGCCAACAAGGTAAGCTGTTCGATTATCAATGCCGGTGACGGAGCTCATGAGCATCCGTCACAAGGGCTTCTTGACCTGCTGACCATGAAGGACAAATTTGGGCGTCTTGACGGACTGAAAGTGGCTATTGTTGGCGATATAACCCACAGCCGGGTTGCCCGTTCCGATATTCAAGGGTTGACCAAACTTGGGTCCTCCGTCTACTTGGCTGGCCCGCCGACCATGATGCCGCCGGGGGTGGAAAAACTCGGCGACGTAACAGTATGCACAACCATGAACGAAGCGATTCAGGATGCTGATGTGGTCATGATGCTGCGTATTCAGCAGGAGCGCCAGGGAAAGACGCTTATGCCTAATGCCCGTGAATATTCACGTTATTTCGGGCTTAACCCAAATAATATCAAGTTGGCCAAACCGGACGCCATGATTATGCACCCCGGACCGATAAATCGCGGCGTGGAAATGTCGTCTTACGTGGTCGATGGTAATCAGTCCTGGATATTGAAGCAGGTTGAAAACGGTGTTGCGGTGAGGATGGCGATGCTGTACCACGTCTGCGGTGGCGAACTGGAATAAATCGGCCACTTTCACGCCAGCTCGGCGTAAGTCTTCGGGATACCTTGTGCGGCGTAGCGCAGCTACGCCTCCGCGCCATCCCTTGACATCCTTGATCTGACGCGAATATGACCGATTCTGATGACGAAAACATCACATATACGAGGTGAAACTATGAATCTACTGATAAAAAATGGCCGGGTGATTGATCCGAGCCAGAAGATTGACGACATGCAGGATGTTTTGGTAGTAGACGGTCTGGTAAAGGAAATCGGTAAAGCGCTATCTGCACCGGCCGGAGCTGAAATTATTGATGCAACCGGTTTATATGTTGTCCCGGGGCTGATTGATATGCATGTCCATCTGCGTGAACCTGGTCTGGAATACAAAGAGGATATTATTTCCGGTACCAAAGCCGCTGCTGCCGGTGGCTTTACTTCCATCTGCTGTATGCCGAACACCAAACCGGTTATCGACAACAAAGCCATTGCCAGTTACATCATCAACAAAGCCAAAGCGGAAGGTTTCTGCAATGTGTTCCCTGTCGGCTCCATCACGTATGGGCTCTCCGGGGAGCGGATGTCTGAGATGGGTGAGCTTAAGGAGTCGGGATGCGTTGCCGTCTCTGATGATGGCAAGCCGGTAGCAAACAGCGAGTTGATGATGCGTTCACTGCAGTATGCTGCTGGCATCGGAATCATGGTAATTTCTCATTCCGAGGAGCTTGAACTGGTGGGAGAGGGGGTAATGAATGAAGGTTTCACCTCAACTGAGCTCGGCTTGAAAGGTATTCCCCGTGTCGCCGAAGACATAGCAACCGTTCGGGAAACTCTGCTTGCTGAGTATACCGGAACCCCTATTCACATTGCCCACGTTTCCACCAAAGGTGCCGTGCGCATCATACGTGAAGCGAAAGCGCGCGGTGTCAAGGTTACCTGCGAGACGGCACCCCATTATTTCACGCTGACGGATGCGGCCGTGCGCGGCTACAATACCAATGCCAAAATGAATCCTCCGCTCCGGGAAGCCGAAGACGTAGCTGCGATAAAGGAAGGTTTGAAAGATGGCACCATTGATGCCATTGCTACTGATCATGCGCCCCACCATCTGGATGAAAAAGATGTCGAATTCAATGTGGCCATGAACGGCATTATCGGGCTCGAAACATCTCTGCCGCTGTCACTGAAGCTGGTCGATGATGGAGTTTTAACACTTGATCAACTGATTGAAAAGATGTCATCCAACCCTTCGAATATTCTAAGTTTAAACCGAGCTTCTCTTATAACAGGTTCAATTGCCGATATCACCCTGATTGATCCGAAGATAGAGTGGGTAGTAGAGGCTGACAAGCTTGCCAGCAAGTCTAAAAACTCTCCATGGCTCGGGCAGACTCTCACAGGCGGAGCAGTTGCAACCATAGTAGGTGGCAGAATTGTGTACAAACGATAAAAACAGAATTTGGGAGTCAGGTCTATGAAAGCAATCCTTGCGCTCGCCGACGGGCGTATTTTTGAAGGAAAATCATTCGGAGCACCGGGAGAGGCAACTGGTGAAGTTGTGTTCAATACCGCAATGTCCGGTTATCAAGAGGTTCTGACCGACCCATCCTACAAGGGACAGATGGTTACCATGACCTATCCGCAGATCGGTAACACCGGTATCAACCCTGAGGATATTGAGAGTCGTGGTCTGTTTCTGTCAGGTTTTATTGTCAAGGAATACCTGGACTGCCATTCCAACTGGCGAGCTACAATGAGTCTCGCCTCCTATCTCATGGAGAACGGTGTGGTCGGCATTCAGGGGATCGATACCCGCGCCCTGACGCGCCACCTGCGGGATAAAGGTGCGCAAAACGGCATCATTTCGACAACTGATCTGGATCATGCCAGCTTGACAGCAAAAGCCCGGGCGGTCCCGAGTATGTCCGGTCTTGACCTGGCTTCAGGCGTTTCCTGTACCTCTCCCTATCACTGGACCGAAGGTGCGTGGAATCTTGTCAACGGCTATCCTCAGGTTGATCCTGCAGCTCTGAAGTACAAAGTCATAGCTTACGATTTCGGCATAAAATACAACATCTTGCGCTGTCTGATTGATGCAGGTTGTGATGTGACGGTAGTTCCTGCGTCTTTTTCTGCTGACGAGGCGCTGGCACTGAACCCAGACGGTATTTTCCTGTCAAATGGTCCGGGAGATCCAGAGCCGTTGGTCACCGTACAGGCTGAAATCAGAAAGTTCATCGGCAAAAAGCCGATTTTCGGTATCTGTCTCGGGCATCAACTGCTAGGTCTCGCCCTCGGGGGAAAAACGGTTAAACTCCCATTCGGCAACCACGGCTCTAATCTGCCGGTCATGGATATGTCCACCCGCAAGGTGGAAATTACATCGCAGAATCATGGTTTTGCCGTAGATCTTGATTCGCTTGGTGAATCTGCCTGTCTGGGGCATGAAAATCTAAACGATCAGACGGTTGAAGGGATATGCCACAGTTCTTTGCCGATATTTTCGGTCCAGCATCATCCTGAAGCGTCGCCCGGACCGCATGATTCTCACTATCTGTTCGGGCGATTTGTGGAGATGATGGAAAAATATAAAGGGCAATAGAACACGCACCAAGTTAGGTTTCGATTTTGTTATGAATTACAGCGATCTTTTTCATTCGGGCGAATTATTGCGCAGAACTGCTATGGCCTACCGGCGTCTTGCTGCCTGTGACCTTTGCTCCCAGAACTGTGGGGTTGAGCGCATCAAGGGTGACCGTGGAATCTGTGGTGCCGCGTTGAAACCCAAAATTGCCTCGGCAAATCTCCATAAGGGAGAGGAACCGCCGATTTCCGGGTCAAGTGGGTCCGGCACAATTTTTCTATCGGGATGTTCCCTGAAATGTGCTTTTTGTCAAAATTTTCCCATCAGCCAGTTCTGTAACGGTGAAGAAATCTCCACGGGGGAGCTTGCGGCGCGAATGCTAAAGCTGCAGAGGCAGCGGGCTCACAACATCAACTTTGTCACTCCGACACACTACCTGCCGCAAATCCTGGCGGCTCTTTGGCTGGCCATACCGCTGGGGTTTACGTTGCCGATTGTCTGGAACAGCAGCGGATACGATAAGGTTGATGCTCTTCAGCTGCTGGATGGAGTCGTGGCGATCTACCTGCCAGACATGAAATACAGTGACGATGCAACGGCGGTTGAAATATCTGCTGCTCCTGACTACTGCTCGATCAATCGGGCGGCAGTTACAGAGATGCTCAGGCAGGTTGGGCACCTCACCACAGACGGTCAAGGGATTGCGACTGGTGGCTTGATCGTTCGGCATCTCGTGCTGCCGGAGGGTAGGGCGGGTTCTCTGGAAACACTTCCCTGGATAGCTGAAAACCTTGGGGAAAAAACGCATGTAGCCCTGATGAGCCAGTACTTTCCAGCGCATAAGGCGTTGGGAATGGCCGGATTGAATCGCTCCGTGAATCATGAAGAGTACGATGCGGCTGTTGAAGTACTGGAAGAAGCGGGCCTTGAAAACGGCTGGGTTCAGGAACTTGACGAAGAACGCGGTGCAATATGAAAACGGTTGTCCTGCTAATTATCTCTAATGTTTTCATGACCTTTGCCTGGTACGCACATTTGAAAAATTTGAATAACCGGCATTGGCTGATTGCCGTTTTTGTTTCATGGGGAATAGCTTTCTTTGAATATCTGGTGCAGGTGCCGGCCAACAGAATAGGATATTCCGGTAGCTTTACTTTGGCTCAGCTCAAGATCACCCAGGAAGTGATCACACTGTGTGTTTTTGTCCCTTTCGCAGTGTTGTACATGGGGACTGGTTTGACTTGGAACTATCTTTGGGCCGGATGCTGTCTGGCCGGAGCCGTTTTCTTCATATTTCGATAAATTCACGAAGGAGCTTTACATTCATGCCTAAAAGAACTGACATTAAAAAAATACTCATAATAGGAGCCGGCCCCATCGTTATCGGTCAGGCCTGTGAATTTGATTACTCCGGCACTCAGGCGTGCAAGGCGCTGAAGGAAGAGGGATATGAGGTTGTACTGCTTAACAGCAATCCAGCTACTATTATGACGGATCCTGATTTTGCCGACCGTACCTACATTGAACCGGTCACCCCAGAAATCCTGGCCAAAATCATTGAAAAGGAACGCCCGGATGCCATACTCCCAACGCTTGGTGGACAGACTGCTCTCAACACGGCTGTTGCAGTTGCCGAGATGGGTATTCTGGAAAAATTCGGTGTCGAGTTGATCGGTGCCAAGTTGCCGGCCATCAGGAAGGCCGAAGACCGTACATTATTCAAACAGGCAATGGAGAAAATCGGTCTGGCCGTTCCCCGCTCTGGTCTGGCACATAATAGAGCGGAGGCGATGGAGGTTATCAGGTCTATCGGGTTTCCTGCCATTATTCGCCCCTCATTTACCCTGGGTGGTAGTGGCGGCGGCATCGCCTATAACCTGGAGGAGTATGAAAAAATGGCGATGGGGGGAATTGATGCATCGCCGACTGACGAAATCCTGGTTGAGGAATCAGTTATTGGATGGAAAGAGTACGAACTTGAAGTCATGCGCGATACTGCTGATAACGTCGTGATCATCTGTTCAATTGAAAACTTTGACCCGATGGGTGTTCATACCGGAGACTCAATTACCATTGCCCCGTCTCAGACATTAACCGATAAAGAATATCAGATTCTGCGTGATGCGTCTCTGAAGATCATCCGTGAGATCGGTGTTGATACCGGCGGTTCCAACATTCAGTTCGGTATCAATCCGCGCGATGGGCGCCTTGTTGTAATCGAGATGAACCCTCGTGTTTCGCGTTCGTCAGCGTTGGCTTCGAAGGCAACCGGATTCCCGATTGCCAAGATTGCGGCCAAGTTGGCGGTCGGTTATACGCTTGATGAGGTCACCAACGATATTACCCGTGAAACACCGGCCTGCTTTGAGCCGAGCATTGATTATGTCGTTACGAAAATTCCGCGCTTCACCTTTGAGAAGTTCCCTGCTGCCGACGCAACGTTGACGACGCAAATGAAATCAGTCGGTGAAGTCATGTCGATAGGACGGACTTTCAAGGAATCGCTCCAGAAAGCGCTCCGGTCGCTTGAAATTGGCGTCAGTGGCTTCGATTCGAAAATGTTTGAACTGGGCACTGAAACAAGGCGTGCATTGACAGGTAAGGAGCAACAATTGCTGTTGGAAAAGCTGCGCGTGCCGAATGCCGACCGACTCTGGTATATTGGTGATGCACTGCGCAGCGGCATGAGCGTTGCCGATATCCAGAAACATACCGCAATTGATCCCTGGTTCCTGCATAATATCCGGCAGATTATTGAAAAAGAAGATGAACTGAAGTCGTTGACGTTATCAGAGGTAACCGGTTCAGTACTGCGTGATGCCAAACAGATGGGCTTTTCAGACAAGTTTCTGGCAAAGCTCTGGAGCACCAGTGAGGATGAAGTTCGCTCACTAAGGTGGTCACTGGCGGTACGCCCCGTGTACAAGCGCGTTGATACCTGTGCCGCCGAATTCGTCGCATACACTCCGTACATGTATTCTACCTACGAGGAAGAGTGTGAGGCAGCGCCGACAGACCGGAAAAAAATCATGATTCTGGGAGGTGGACCGAACCGGATCGGACAGGGGATCGAATTCGATTACTGTTGTGTACATGGTGCCTTTGCGTTGGCTGAAGACGGCTATGAAACAATAATGGTCAACTGTAATCCGGAAACGGTTTCGACGGACTATGATACTTCGGATCGTCTCTATTTTGAGCCGCTGACTCTTGAAGATGTCCTTGAAATTGTTGCGGTTGAGCAGCCGGTTGGTGTAATTGTCCAATTCGGTGGTCAGACGCCACTTAAGCTGGCAGTTGCCCTTGAGAAGGCCGGAGTGCCGATTATCGGGACATCACCAGATGCCATTGATCGCGCTGAAGATCGCGAACGGTTTCAGGAAATGCTGCACAAGCTTGGGCTCCTTCAGCCGGAAAACGGCACTGCCCGTTCATTTGAAGAGGCGGAAAGGGTTGTTGAACGTATCGGTTACCCGGTGGTGGTTCGCCCTTCGTATGTCCTGGGGGGACGTGCCATGGAGATCGTCTATGATCAGGAAAATTTGCAGCGGTATATGAAAACCGCTGTTCTTGTTTCCCCTGAGCATCCGATCCTGCTTGACAGCTTTCTGGATGAAGCGATTGAAATTGATGTTGATGCACTTTGTGACGGTACCGATGTAGTTATCGGCGGCATTATGGAGCATATTGAGGAAGCCGGTATTCACTCTGGTGATTCTGCCTGTAGTCTTCCTCCGTACTCAATCAGCCCGGAGATCGTTGCCGACATTCGTCGCCAGACGGTGATGATGGCTCTTGAGTTGAACGTCAAAGGCCTGATGAATGTCCAGTATGCTGTTAAAGGAGCAATTGTCTACATTCTGGAGGTCAACCCGCGTGCGTCACGAACTTCTCCGTTCGTATCCAAGGCGACCGGAAGGCCTCTCGCCAAAATTGCCGCCCGGATCATGGCTGGAAAAACACTTAAAGGGCTGGGAATTATCAGCGATATCATTCCAAAGCACATCTCAGTAAAAGAGTCGGTCTTTCCGTTTGTAAAATTCCCTGGAGTCGATACCATTCTGGGACCAGAAATGAAGTCAACCGGTGAAGTTATGGGAATCGGTGAGACTTTTGCCGAAGCGTTTGCTAAATCTCAACTTGGTTCAAATGTCAAGATGCCATTATCAGGAAATGTCTTCATCAGTGTACGGGATGCCGACAAGAAACATGTTGTCAGTGCTGCCGAAAAACTGTATAAATCCGGTTTCGGTATTTTAGCCACCGGCGGTACGGCTCAATTTCTTGAAGAAAAGGGAATTCCGGTCCGGAGGGTCAACAAAGTACTGGAAGGTCGCCCTCATATTGTAGACGCCATCAAAAACGGCGAAGTGCAGTTGGTGTTTAACACCACTCATGGAGCCCAGGCGGTTGCGGATTCTTTTTCAATACGCCGAGAATCTTTGATGCATGGCCTTGCGTATTACACAACCGTTGCCGGTGCCAAGGCTGCTGCCGAAAGCATTATTTCACTGCAAACTCAGAAACTGGATGTTAAGCCGATTCAAGACTATTTGGCTTGAATTATTTATTTAGGAGTAGACGACCCGATGTCCCATTCAATACCATTAACAAAAGAAAGTTTTGAGGCGCTACAGGAAGAGTTAAAACGCCTGATTCGTGAAGAACGTCCAAAGGTAATTCAGGATATTGCCGAGGCGCGTGCTCATGGAGATTTGTCAGAAAATGCCGAATACGACGCTGCCAAAAACCGACAAGGGTTTATTGAAGGGCGTATACAGGAAATTAACGGGAAGCTGGCACGTGCCCATGTGGTTGACCTTTCCGGCATGAACCCTGATAAAGTTGTATTTGGTTGTACGGTGACCATGTACGATACTGCATCTGAGGAAGAGGTTACCTACAAAATTGTTGGTGAGGACGAAGCTGACATCAAATTAGGCAAAATATCCTGCACATCTCCAGTGGGGAAAGCTCTGATCGGTCACAAACTGGATGATTCGGTCAAGGTGATGGTCCCGTCCGGCACGAAGGAATATGAAATTATTGATATAAAATACGAATAGTTATTTATTTCATATGTAAAGAGGTGTTACAGATGGCCGAAATTAGCAAAGATATGACTTTTTTTGAATTGATGCGTGCTCATCCTGAATCGGTCAAGGTTCTTCAAAAACACAACCTTGGCTGCATCGGTTGCATGGGGGCTCAGAATGAAAACCTCGAGCAGGGAGCACGGGCGCACGGGCTTGATATTGATACACTGCTCAGTGATTTGAACGCCGCCATCAGTTAAGGATGGACTCTGCGCCGCACACGTATTTCGACCTCCAAGGACAGAATCCTTGGAGGTCGAACTGTTTGTATGTTCTGCTTTCAAAGAACTCTACAGAAGTCTAAAGCTCAGTAGATTAATCAGTAGATTAATAATTGAACGTGACTTGCAGTCATGCTATATAGATCGTTAGATTATGAAAAATATTAGAATATTGAGTAGTAAATAATTATATAATATAAGTATGTTACGTTGTTATTGGCGTTCTGAAATGGAATGCTGCCAATAAAAGATTTTTTTCAGGAGGATATGCATTTGGGAACCATTTCATTTGAAGAAATCATGTTTACGATCATGTCGGCAACTCAGGACACATTCAAGAGTTATATGAGTATTGACCTGCTGGCCGGCAAAGTTGAAAAGAAACTTGAGCCGGTTGATTCCGATGTCACTGGAATTGTCGGAATTGCTGGCGACCGGGTCGGTTATATTATTATCGCCACCAACAAATTGAGCGCTCAACGCGTAGCCAAGGAACTGCTCATGGTTGATGAAGCCGATGAAGAATGTATTCGGGATGCTATGGGTGAGCTTGCAAATAATATCGCCGGAGTGTTCAAAACAAAATACCATGAACAGTACGGCAGTGTCGCGCTTGGCTTGCCGCTCGTGGTTTCCGGACAGTTGCGGGCGATTTCCGAGCCTCCCGATCCCAATGAATCAACGAGTATCAATGTGCAGTGCAAAGGGGTGACAATACCATTTAAAACTGCTGACGGCTCAATAGCAATTTCCGTCATGGTGTATATGTAATCAGGTTTCCCGCATAAATGTAGTACCTGTGATCCTTCCCAAGTAGTTGTCCACTTCATCACCATATCAGCGGGATACCTGTTTCTCGCATCTCACTGATATGGTACTGCTATAAATCGTGACACAGTGGTGATTGGAGTGAATGAGCTACTGGATCGATATGGTGCATTGTTGAGAGAGGTTGACGCCTGGTTTCAACAGTGTCAGGAACGGCATCCGGAACAGATAGCGTGCCACAATGGCTGTTCATCATGTTGTCGTGGGCTGTTTGACATTACCCTGCTGGATGCGTACTACCTTAGGTACGGATTCAATGCTCTCCCCATAGACCAGAAAATCGATATCAGGCAGGCTGCTTCCCAGCTCCTTGCACTACTCTCCCGCGTGAACACGATGTTTGTTAAACCGTGGCTGTTAAATAGTATTCCGGAGGAGCAGTGGGATGCACTGATGCCGGAGGAGGATGAAACCCCCTGTCTGTTGTTATCGAAAGACGGAAGGTGTCTCGTCTATGAATATCGGCCGATGACCTGCCGCTTGAACGGTATTCCGCTGATTGACATATCCGGTGAAGAATTTTTCGATGAATGGTGCACACTCAACTTTACCGGGGCAGACCCAAGGGAATTTATGGATTTGCGTTTTCCCTTTACAGAACTGTTTACCCGTGAACTGCTCTTTTTCCAGGAGTTTACTTGCCTCCTTGGCGGCAAGGAACGCAATGAGGTGGATCTGTTCATACCTGCGGCGATTGTAATGGATGAAGTGGAAATTGTATTAGCGCTTGCCCAAATACCCATCTGAATTATATTTTCGTCCCAATAATCCTTTCTTAACGCCTCTCCCTAGCTTTTTTCCCTCTTATCTTTAAAAAAATCTCGATTTTATTGTGTGGTTATGTTGACGGTCTGAATTTTAGTGCTATACAGATTTACTACATTATTTTTAAAGAATTCTCGATTTATTATGTGGTTATGTTGACGGTCTGAATTTTGTTGCTATACAGATTCATACATAATATCTGTATCTTACGATGGAGGTAATTAATTATGGTAAATAGATGTAAGTCTTTTTTTGTCTGCTGTACGGTAGTTACGGCTATTGTGTTCTCGTCAGGTGTGGTTATGGCAGAGGATGTGAATGGGCAAATAGCTGTTATATACTCTCCGCACAAGACCGAACTCAGCGCACCTGGCTATCTGGCAGGTGCAGGAGAACTGCCGAAAGATCATGAAAATGATGGAAGTAATTACTGGGGACTGATGGGCGAGGTTAACTACGGTAAGGTCAGTTTGTCGGTAGATTATTTGAGAGGAAAGTCGAAGAAGGTTTCAGGAGGTGCTAATTTTGCTGATCCATACACTTTCAACCCTCTGACGTACGAAAACTCTGATACCTTTGATCTGACGCTTGGTTACAATGTCATCGATAATGCGATAATGGGTAAGACGGATATAACTTTGGGATATTTCCGTATGTGGGCAAGCCCAACAATTTCTCCTCCAAACTGGTATGACGGTCCCGAAATCGGCATAAAAGGACGACGAACCTGGGACGGCGGGAATGCACTCATTTATAAGGTTGGTTATGTCCCTGCTGTTGAGGTTCACGGATATATGAAAGATGATAACTTGATGAAAGGAAAGAACATCATTAACGTTAAAGTCGGTGGGGAATTCCCAATCTTTGAGAGTATCAGCGCTGTCGGTGGATATATGTGGACCAGAGCTGAGAACGTAGTGGTTGCCAATGAACAGAACGGCGGAGCCCTTTATCAATACGGAGATTCTGCTGTTGTCAAATTTTCCGGGTTTTATTTTGGCGCCATGTATCACTTTTAATTAGTGCCATCGAGGCCGGGCTTCAGAGAACTGCCACTTTACTTAAAGAAATTGGAGGATACTACGGATGGATTTCCAAAAGTTTATTGATAGCCACATACAGCTCCTGTCCGAAGGTGATGCGGGGAGGTTGGTGGAAAATGATTATCATGACGATGCGGTTATGGTTCTGATGCTTGGAAAAGAAGGGCAGGTTGTTACAGGAAAGGAGGCGCTTAAGGTTCAGTTTGACATGTATCTTAAGAATATTTATCGCGGCTTTGTGTCGATCCAGAAACTTGGAATATCAGACGATTCAATCTGTATGGAGGCAACAATTAATACAACCGGGGGCGAAGCACAGGTTTGGGATGCTCTTTATATGAGGGATGGTAAGATTTATCGTCATTATTCAGGACTGAAATAAGCATAACGAGGATCACGAAAGGAGTTAACAAATGAAAAAGGTATTGGTGCTGGCATCAAATCTCGGTCTTTGGGGAGAAGAGCTTCAGGCTCCGTGGGATGAATTAAAAAAGGCAGGCTTTCAGGTGGTTCTCGCTACCGAAAAAGGGATAGTTCCTCTGCCATTGCAGCTCAGTGTCGATAAAACGTTTGTCGATCCGGTTCAGGAATACCATGTCAATCCTGCTGAGGTTGTTGATCGAATTATGGAAATACTCAAAACCGGTGAATGGGATAATCCGATAAAAATTGCTGATGCAAAAGCTTCTGACTATGACGCCCTTGCAATTGTGGGCGGGCCCGGATCACCTTTGGATCTGGTTGGAAATGCAAAAGTTCACCGACTACTGGAGGATTTTTATTATCAGAAGAAGGTGATGGGCGCGCTCTGCTATGCCGTGGGATCTTTTGTCTGGGCGCGCAAAAAGGAAGACGGAAAAAGCATAATCAACGGAAAAACTATCGTTGCACATCCCAAAGAATGGGATTTCACCGGAGATCTGCCTTATCCGCTATTCAACGCAACTCCGGAAAATCCTGGTACTGATCTGGTCACGCCGGGATTTGTCTACCCACTCCAGATGATTGTTGAGGACGCCGTCGGTGATAACGGAAAGGTTATTGCCGATCCGGCCGCAAACAGGGAAAAACCGGTTGTGCATTTTGACTTCCCGTTTGTTACCGCTCAATCGGTTGAGTCCAGTGTCGCTTTTGGTGAAAAAATGGTGGAAGTGCTTTCTAAATAGCTTTTTATGTAAGTGAGGGACAAGTAACCCACGTAAAAAAATACCTACAAGCATTGGATATATGAGATATGGCAAACGATAAAAATCTGATTATAAACAAAATTCAGAAGGGTCCGGTTTGCATTCACTGTTGTGCCAGCCCGGACGATGGCGAAAGGGTCAATGCCCAGGTCGTCGAAACAGAAAACAAACTGATCATTATCGATACGATGTTGATGCGTCCCTATGCCAGGGAGTTGCGGCAGTATGCCGACAGCATCGGCAAGCCGATAGATCGTGTGTACATTACCCATGCCCATCCTGACCACTGGTTTGGGATGGAGTTTTTTCAGGATGTAAAAAATGTATCTCTACCGGAGACGGTCGAGGAAATTAAAATGATGGCGCAATTGGAAATTGATTTTCATCGCAGCCAACATGGTGATCTTATTACCGATAAGATGTATTTGCCTGTTCCGGATGCAACTGAAGGCAATGTTGAAATTGATGGAGTGGTTTTTCGGCTGCACAAGATAGTGGCAGCAGAAGACCTGTTCATGCTGGCTATTGATTTGCCTGAGGTAAAAACACTCATTGCCCAGGACCTGATCTACAATAAGGTACATTTATTTGTCGGACAGAGATCCTACGAGGGAACGATGTGTTTTGATGGCTGGATCAACGCATTGAAAAAATTTATGAATGAAGAGTATGAGCTAGTTCTGCCTGGTCATGGTGTTCCAACTGATGCTTCTGTTTTTTTAGAGAATATCCACAATCTTGAAATTATGAGGGGCATTGTAGAATCATCAAACGGCGAAAATTTTGTTCAGAATGCATTGGAAGCATTTCCGGAGTACGGTCTTCGTTCAATGATCGAGATGTCTGCTTTTTTTCTATTTCAAATGAAGTAAGTAAAACATCATAGTTGCTATCAGTTATCTTGGTTGGGGGATAATAATGAAAATCCATTTCAAAGAGATTTCAGTTATGCGCGTTCTCGGTTGTTGGGCTGTACTAAGTGCTGCTCTACTTCTTACAAACAATTTACCTGCCTATGCAGCTGGCGCCGGTGCGTCGGATGAAGACAAGCCCAAGTCTGTTGCAGCTGCGGATGCAGGTACGTCAGACAATAATATGCCAAAATTTGATTTTGGTCTTTCAGCCGGATTGTCGTTGATGTCACTGAGGAACACTCACTTTGGCCTGGGGCAGCAGGACGTGACGTATTATGCAAAAGATATATCCAGAACCGAATTTTATTTGGCACCAAGGGCAAATATGCAGTGGAATGTTCCTGAAGCGGGAACAGTTTACGGAGGTTTCCGCCCGGTCGGTTCTTTTACCAACGGAGATGGTGACAGTTGGGGCTTGACGGCGAGTGAGCATTATAATTTTCAGCTGAATCAACCACCGTCGCTAGTTGGTAAAAGTATGTACCGTATTGATGTTGACAGCGCGTATTTGGGCTGGAAGTCGGGCGATAAGTTATCTTTTCTTGACGCTGACGGTCTGGATGTAAGTTTTGGTCGGCAGAATTTTCAGCTTGGCGATGGTATGGTACTGGTTGACGGAAATGATGAAGCCAATCAGAGCAAAGGGATTTACTGGCTTGACCCAAGGCAGGCATGGGAAGGAGCCGGTTTGGTTCGGATTAAAAAAGATCCGTACAATATAGAGCTGTTCACCCTTCTCACTGACAAAGATTCTTTCAATGATGTTATTGCCGGTGGAAACTTCGAGCTGGTAAGCAAAAAACTGGGGAAAGTCGGAGTATCGTATTTTAATATTATCGATTCGGAGATGGATAATCGTGATGGAATGAGCGTATACGGACTGCATGCCCGTGGTAATCCGATCCCTTCAATGCCGATCTTTGAGGTAGCGGGAGAAGTTGATTTCCAGAAAAACAGCAACCCCAATGTTGAGGCTCATGCTTATTTTTTAGAGGCCAAACTTTTCATACCATTTTTGCCCTGGTATCCAACTGTTGGATATCGATATGCTTCATTTTCAGGAGACAAGGGCTCAACAAGCAAAAACGAAGGGTGGGACTATCTGCACAATGGCGCAACTTCCAATGGTTTTGGCTACTGGTATCAGGGTATCGTTGTAGGTACATACGAAACTCGGCTCAGTAACCTAAATACCCACTTTGTCAATTTGACCATTGTACCACCCGTTCAAGGCAGTTGGGCCAAGATTCTTTATTATGACCACCGCTTTGATGATAAGAGCACTGCAAAGATCGATGGGTCGGCAGTGTCGAGTAACCGGTTCGCAACGGAGTGGGATGTGATATTTGGTTATTCACCGTCAAAAAAAGTTGATTACATGGCCATTTACGGAAATGCCACTCCAGGAAAAGGCGGTAAAGATCGCTATGCTTTTCCTGCCCCGGCAGCCATAAGTGATAAAAATTCCACAATGTTGCAATTCACAGTGCTGGTACATTTTTAGTCAGGTCAGTCTGATCATAATTTCGCGAGGTCTTCTATGAAAAACGTTCCGGACAGCCCGTTGGGGCACATGTATAAGAAGCATATTCAGTTGATATTGGACAAAAATATTGAGGCATTACTGGATCAATACACTGATGACGCATTACTCATCAGCAGTTTCATGAAAAAGCCGATAGTTTATCGCGGACGGAATCAGTTACGTGAACATATGCAAGGTATTCTCGGGATTGACGGTCTGGAGACGGAAATCATTTTCTGGTCGGAAACAGCAGATCCTCAAACTCTCATGATTACGGAACAGATCACCATGCAAACCAAAGATGGGGTAGCTAACATGCGTTTCGCAGACAGTTGGGTTTTGCGTGACGGAAAAATTGCCATCCACTTTGCGGGTATGGTTCAACATCCGGATGGCAGTCTTGCATAAATAAGTTCATCAAGCAGGCCACGTAACCAGTGGCAACTACCTGTTTTAATGGAGGAGATACATGAGTAAGAAAATATTGGCCATACTGTCGGAGTTTGGGTACTGGGGTGAAGAGTTGATCGGACCGTTGGAAACACTTGAAAAAGCCGGGTACAGCGTCGTAATTGCGACATCAAAGGGGCGGCGCGCCCCGGCTTTGACGCCGAGTATGGATCCGGCGTATGTCGATCCGCCGTTGGGAAAGCCGGTTACGTCTCCTGAGGTAGCCGCCAAGGTTGTTGCCATCGAAAAATCAACCAAACTTGACAATCCCCTCAATCTGTCCCTGCTGCTGCCGGAACGCCCCTACCCAAGTTCAGCCACATTTATTCGCGATTTTGAGGAATATAACAACGCCCTTGACGCAGCCATGGAAAATATTTTGGGGGAATATAGTGCACTGCTGCTTGTTGGCGGGAGCGGTCCTATCGTCGATATGGTAAACAACCAGCGGGTTCATGACCTGATTCTCGGCTTCAACCGTGCAGACCGACCGATCGCTGCCGAGTGCTACGGAGTGGCATGCCTGGCCTTTGCCAGAGATTACCATATCCGCAAAAGTATTCTCTTGGGCAAGCATGTGACAGGACACCCGCTCGAATATGACTACAAAGACGGCACCGGTTTCATGGGAGTTGATTTCAACATGGGACCGCCCCCTTATCCGCTCGAATTTATCCTGCGTGACGCAGTCGGATCGAAAGGGCAGTTTCATGGCAATGTTGGCCGACAGATTTCTGCCATCGTCGATTATCCTTTCATCACCGGCCGTTCCACCGCCGACTCCTACAAAACTGGCGAACTGCTCGTTCAGGTACTGGAGAAGGGCTTGCGCCGCTACGGCTGGTAAACGCTTATATCATGTTTGAGAGGAAAGACTATGGCTGAAAAAACCGGTCGCCACGCTATCATCGAACAATTTCTGGCTGATGGCATGAGCGTTATGTTCGGGAACCCTGGAACCGTTGAGCAGGGATTTCTCGATGCTCTTCGTGATTATCCTGAAATGCATTACATCCTGACCCTTCAGGAATCGGTGGCGGTTCTGATGGCTGATGGTTACGCCCGTGCGACGCGGCGTCCGACACTGGTTCAGCTTCACAGTACTCCGGGTCTGGGCAACGCGATTGGTGCACTGTACCAGGCCAAGCGTGGCCATGCGCCACTGGTGGTGATAGGTGGTGATTCCGGAATTAAATATTCCGGGATGGATGCCCAGATGGCCGGGGATCTGGTTGCCATAGCAGAGCCGGTAACCAAGTGGTCAACCATGGTCATGCACCCTTCATCACTGCTTCGGACAATTCGCCGGGCGATCAAGATCGCCGCAACCCCGCCGATGGGGCCGGTCTATGTCTGTCTTCCCATGGACATACTTGATGAGCCATGCACCGAGTCAGTTTTCCCCGCTTGTCTGCCTTCCACACGAACGGTGCCCGCTGCTGATGATCTTGTGCAGGCCGCCTCATGGCTCGCAGCAGCAGAAAAACCAATGATCTTTGTCGGTGACGGCGTGGCATATTCCGGAGCTCAGGAAGAGCTGACCCGTGTTGCTGAAATGCTGGGAGCCGAGGTATGGGGCGTTGACTCAGGTGAACTCAACATGGCGTACGATCATCCGCTTTATCGCGGCCAGACCGGACACATGTTTGGGGAGCAGAGCCTGCCAATTATGCAGCGTGGCGATGCTAACCTGATTTGCGGCACTTACGTCCTTCCAGAAGTTTTTCCATTACTTGGAGAGGTATTCGCTCCAGGGGCCAAAACGATTCATATCGACCTGAATGCGTATGAAATTGCCAAAAATCACCCGGTATCCCTCGGCGTGGTAAGTGACCCGAAATTAACTCTGAAAGAACTGGCCATCGTCCTGAAAGCGATTCAGACAACACCGCAGATTGAAGAGGCGGCCCGCCGGACGGGGGCGTTGACTGAGGCAAAGATACGGGCGTTGAGGGCCGAACAGGAACGGGATATGCTGCAGCAGGATGCCGTACCGATGCAATCATCATGCTTTATGAAGGAACTGGCGCGGCAGCTTCCCGCAGACGCAATTATCTTTGACGAAGCTCTGACCAATTCACCGGCACTTACCCGGTATCTTCCACCACGGAAGAGCGGTGAATTTTTCCAGACCAGAGGCGGTTCCCTTGGGGTCGGAGTGCCGGGTGCCATCGGGGCCAAACTGGCTAATCCCGGCAGAACCGTTATCGGCTTCAGCGGTGACGGCGGTTCCATGTACACCATTCAAGCGCTCTGGAGCGCTGCCCGCCATAATGTGGCTGCAAAATTCGTCATCTGTAACAACTCTTCATACAGGCTGCTTCAGCTCAATATCGATGCGTACTGGAAAGAACGGGGGATGATATCCCACGAATATCCACTCTGTTTTGATCTTTCCCGGCCCCAGCTCAGATTTGACGAAATGGCGAAGTCAATGGGCGTAGCTTCGGTACGGGTTGAGAAACCGTGCGAAGTTGGAGCCGCCATTCATCAGATGCTTGCTCATCAGGGCCCCTTTCTGATCGATCTTGTCCTGGAAGGGGATGTGCATCCGGATATGATTGGACTCAAGTGCGGGCAATAATGATTGAAATGTAGTGGTAACCATGCGGGGCGTTTAACCGCTCTGCCGCGAAAGGACTTATATATGAAAGCTCCACTGACTGCTCAGGAAGTAAAGCAACTTGCAGAAAATTGGTACCGAAAACTGGATGTCCATGCACCAATGGTAGAGGTTCTTCCGATGCTTTCGGAAGAGGGACTTAAGATGATTTTCCCTGAAGCGACCCTTACTACCATGGCTGAGTTTGAAGGGTGGTATCAGCGGGTAATTCGTATCTTCTTCGATGAAGTTCATACTGTAAAGGAAGTAACATCAGAAATTACTGGTGACACTGCCAGAGTCAACGTGGTCGTCGAGTGGCAGGCAAGCGTCTGGAATCCGCCGGCAGCTGTCAGCGCCAGAATAATACTTGATGCCTATCAAAGCTGGACGGTTCAGCGTTCGCAGGCTACCGGGAAAGCCGTGATTTCGAGCTATTCGGTAGACGAACTCCGCTACCATGAAGGTTCGGCGCAGTTGTAAAAGACTCGGTACACACTAATTTACCAAGAAGCTAAGGAGGTTTTTCTGATGAGCCTTGCAGGCAAGAAAATCGCCATCCTGATGGAGAGCGATTATTACGAGCCGGAGATTTTTTATTATCAGCGCCGTTTTCCGGAAGATGGGATGGTAGTTCACTTTCTGACCCGACTCTGGGGGCAGGCGTCGCTAACCTTCAAAGGGCATGAATATCACCTGCCGATAGATGTCTCCGGCAGTTTTGAAGGAATGACGGACGCAGAACTGGAGTCTTACAGCGCGATTATTGTCCCGGCCGGCATGGTTTCGGACCGACTCCGCTATACTGAAGATATTAACAAACTCCCTCCAGCTGTGGAGTTTATGAAAAGGGCGTTCTCATGTCCGTCCATTATCAAGGGGATTATCTGCCACGGGTTATGGTTGATTGCTCCTGTGCCGGAACTGGTTCGGGGCAGACGCCTGGTGGTTCACAATAACCTGCTAGGAGACGCCCGCAATATGGGAGCCGTTTATGTTGACGAAGATGTAGTGGTTGACGGTGACCTCGTCACCGGTCGCAGCGGGGGGCACTGCCATCTATTTGCCCGCAGGATAATCGACATGATTGCTGAAAGGTCACACTGAAAGGAGATACTATGGCAGCACCCATGTATGCCCATATGGGTCTAAACTGCAGGGATATGGCGGTTACGGAGTCTTTCTACTGCACACACTTCGGTTTTCGCCGCGCCCGGATGATTCCGCTGGGCGATGACCAGATTGTTTTCCTGAAGTCCGGGGAGGTATACTTGGAACTTTTCAAGGCCACGGGGGATACGCCCGAACTGCCGTACACCAATGACGGTCCTTCGTATGCCGGATTTCGCCATATTTCCTTCACGGTCGATGATGTCGATGCCGCTGTGAAAGCGATTGGCGCTGAGGTGACTCTCGGGCCGCTTTCCTTCGATGATTTCATCCCGGGGTGGAAGTCGGTCTGGCTCAAGGATCCCGATGGTCGAATCATCGAGATATCTCAAGGATACAAAGACGAAGGGTAAATGGTCGATACATCCATTTCATCACATAATGAGGAGAGAAATATGGGACAGCTAAAGTTCACTTTTTCAGACACGATTGCCGGCTACGTTAACCAGTTCAACCGTACGGAACGCTCATTCAGCCTCAAAACCTCGGAAGGGCGTGAGTACACGCTCTTCATCACGCCGATGACGTATGCCAAAGTTACCCAGAATCTTCATGAAGGGTACATAGACGCGACCGGCAGACTTTCCGAACTGCTGGAAGAGGGAAATCTTGTGTATGCGTACTGCATCTTTTATCCTAAGGGCGATGATTATCGGATTGAGGTAAAATCAATGATTTTCCCCGGTGACAAGGTTGGTGCATACCGCCATGAAGAGCCGGATTGGTGGGTCAAGCAAGTTCGCTCTATCGCCGATAGCTACCTTAAATGGCAGTTCAATTATCCGGAAGCTCCGATTGATTTCAAGAATTACCGGACCTTTCTGCATCTCGGTGGCGGTAAAAAAGGAGATTATCTTCAGGAGACCGATACCATTTCCCGTTTAGTGTATGGTTTTGCCTCCGCCTATCTGATGACCGGTGAAGATCGTTTTCTGGAAGGTGCTGAAATCGGCACAGAGTATCTGCGCGAACATGTCCGATTTTATGACAATGATGAGGATCTGGTCTACTGGTACCACGGTCTCCAGGTGTCAGGCGATCGGGAGCAGAAGCTCCTGACTTCCGAATTTGGCGACGATTACGACTCGCTCCCGATGTACGAACAGATATACGCCCTTGCCGGTCCGACCCAGACCTACCGGATTACCGGAGATACACGCATCATGTTCGATATTGAAAAAACCATCGGGCTCTTTGAAAAATACTACAAGGATACTGAGAAGGAAGGGTATTTCTCGCACATCGATCCGATAACACTGGATCCCCGCTCTTCAACACTCGACAAGGGAAATAACCGGGCTAAAAAGAACTGGAACTCGGTCGGTGATCATGCCCCTGCCTATCTGATTAATCTGTGGTTGGCCACGGGAGAGGAAAAATACGCCGATTTTCTGGAGTATACCTTTGACACCATCGAGGAACACTTTAAGGATTATGACAACAGTCCCTTTGTCCAGGAACGATTTTTTGAAGACTGGAGTCATGATAAAACCTGGGGTTGGCAGCAGGATAACGCTGTTGTGGGACATAATCTCAAAATTGCCTGGAACCTGATGAGAATGAACAGCCTGCGCCCGAAAGACAAGTACGTTGCCTTTGCCAAAAAAATTGCGGAACTGATGCCGGAAGCTGGCAGTGACCGCCAGCGTGGTGGGTGGTATGACGTCGTGGCACGAACCCTGGCTCCCGGTGAGGAATATCACCGATTTACCTGGCACGACCGCAAGGCCTGGTGGCAGCAGGAACAGGCAATACTGGCCTATATGATTTTAAAGGGAGTACTGAAAGATGACGAGTATCTGCGTCATGCCCGCGAAGCTGCAGCCTTTTACAATGCACATTTCCTTGATCACGACGACGGAGCGGTATATTTCAACGTACTTTCTAATGGAGTGCCGTATCTGATGGGCAACGAGCGCTTCAAGGGGAGCCATTCCATGAGCGGCTACCACTCAACGGAACTCTGCTATCTTTCCGCCGTCTATACGAATCTTCTGATCAACAAGGTGCCAATGGATTTCTATTTCAAACCGAAACCGGGCGGCTTTAAAAATAACATTCTGAGAGTTTCACCCGATATATTGCCGAAAGGGAGTGTGAAGCTGACGGCGGTCGAAATTGACGGCAAGCCGTATACCAATTTCAATGCCGATGAATTGTTTGTGACACTGCCGGTGTCGGATAACAATCTGAAGGTAAAGGTGACATTAACGCCGTAGCAACAAATCCCTCTTTGTAAAGGGGGATTGAGGGGGATTTGCTTTTGACTCTGAAGTCATTGATAACAAAGGGAGATATTTCATGACCGTAGAAACGAGGATAGATGGAGACAACGTAATCGCAACAGTATGCGGAGAAATTGATGGCAAAACAGCGCCTCAGGTGCAGACCGAATTACTGGCGGCCCTGCAAGAGGGAAAACGGCTGCTGCTTGATATGAGGGGTGTTACCTTTCTCTCCAGCGCCGGTTTACGGATGCTCCTGTTACTCTATCGCCAGATTGCCGCCAGGAAAGGGAAGGTCGTTCTGGTTGGAGTTTCCGAGGAAATTCGTGACACCATGTCCATGACCGGCTTCATTAATTTCTTCATCCTTGCTGACACCTTGGAAGCGGGGCTTTCCGCACTATCCTGAATACCTTTGAGGTCTTCTTCATGACAAGTACAAACCCAGCAGCGGTTCGAATTGATTCACTTGAAGCGCGGATTGATTATTATCCAACCCATGAAATTGCCGGTTTCAGGCTGCGCCCCGGTAAACCGTTTCCATTTGGCGCTACTCTTGTGCCGGGAGGAGTCAATTTCTCGGTTTTTTCCAGCCATGCATTTTCCTGCACGCTTGTGCTGTTTGAAAAAGGGGCGGATGAACCGCTGGCTGAAATTCCGTTTCCCGATTCATTCAGGATTGGCCATGTCTGGAGCATGATGGTGTTTGACCTGAACTGTGAGACCATTGAATATGGTTATCGCATCGACGGCCCGTTTGACACGACAGTTGGACACCGGTTCAATAAGGAGAAAATCCTGCTCGATCCCTACGCCAAAGCGGTCGGAGGGCGTGACATATGGGGAACTCCGCCGAACTGGGATAATCAGTTTCCCTACCGGGGTCGTCTGGTGTTCGAGGATTTTGACTGGGAGGATGATCGCCCTCTGGAAATTCCGATTGAAGACCTGATCATTTATGAGATGCATGTACGCAGCTTTACCCGGCACGCATCTTCAGATGCAAAACATCCCGGGACATTCGCCGCCCTGAAGGACAAAATCCCATATATCAGCGAGTTGGGTGTCAACTGCGTAGAGCTGATGCCGGTGTACGAGTTCGATGAATTTGAGAACAGCCGTCGCCACCCTGACAGTGGTGAGATGTTGTATAATTACTGGGGATACAGCACCGTCAATTTTTTTGCGCCAAAAGCCGGTTATGCGGCTACCGGACGTCTCGGCATGCAGGTTGACGAACTGAAAACCCTGGTAAAGGAACTGCACAAAAACAACATCGAGGTAATTCTTGATGTTGTTTTCAATCACACCGCCGAAGGTGATGAACGAGGACCGACCTTCTCGTTCCGGGGCATCGACAACAAGACCTATTATATGCTGACTCCGGAAGGGTATTATTACAATTTCTCCGGGTGCGGCAACACCCTTAACTGCAACAATCCGATTGTTCGAAGCATCGTCTTGGATTGTCTGCGCTACTGGGCATCCGAGTATCACATCGACGGTTTCCGCTTTGATCTGGCTGCAATTCTTGGGCGCGATCCCTGGGGGGCACCGCTCTCAAATCCACCGTTACTGGAATCACTGGCCTTTGACCCGGTGCTCGGCAAGTGCAAGCTGATTGCCGAGGCGTGGGATGCGGGGGGACTTTATCAGGTTGGCTCATTTCCCGCCTTTGGGCGTTGGGCCGAATGGAACGGCAAATATCGTGACGACCTGCGCTGCTTTTTGAAGGGGGATGCCGGAAAAGTGGGTGCACTCGCCCAGAGGATTCAAGGATCACCTGATCTGTATGGCTGGAACGGCAGGGGACCGACCGCTTCGATCAACTTTATCACCTGTCACGACGGTTTTACCCTGTACGACATGTTTGCCTACAACGAAAAACACAATCATGCCAACGGCGAGAACAATAACGATGGCGGCAATGACAACGACAGCTGGAATTGCGGGTGGGAAGGGGAAACTGATAATTTCTGGATAAACGATCTGCGCAAACGCCTTATCAAAAACGCCTGGGCGATCCTGATGGTCAGTCATGGTGTGCCGATGGTGCTGATGGGTGACGAGATGGGGCGCACTCAGAACGGCAACAATAATACCTACTGCCAGGACAATGGCCTGAACTGGCTCGACTGGGGTCTTGCCGGGAAAAACGCCGATCTGCTCCGTTTTGCCAAATATATGATCGCCTTTCGTTTGGCACATCCTGCACTGCGGAGCCGTTATCATCTAAGCAATCATGATTATATGGGAAGCGGGTATGCCGATATCAGCTGGCATGGCGAAAAAGCCTGGTGTGCCGACTGGTCAGCTGAAAGCCGCATGCTGGCATTCATGCTGTGCGGCAAACATGCCAAGAGCGGCACGGCTTGTGACGAGTACATCTACGTTGCCATGAACAGCCATTGGGATACAAAATTTATTGAGTTACCGGTACTCGCCTCCGATTGTGGATCATGGCATGTTGCTGTCAATTCCGGGATGCAGTCGCCTGAGGATATATTTGAGCCGGGAAGCGAGCCGGTACTTGGTGACCAGCAGCATTTTCTGATTCCTGCATATACTGTGGTCGTGCTGGTGGCACGATAGTGGTTAACCAAGATAAAAACAAAGGAGAATTACATCATGGCATTCGACGCACAACTGGCAATGACGAACAGCGTAGCAAAAATAACCCTTATCGGATCACTTGACGCCAGCTCGGCACCTCGCTTTAAAGAGGTCATCGAGGAGGCGGCAGTACAATCACCCACCAAACTCGTCCTGATCATGAACAATCTCGACTTTTTGGCTAGCGCCGGGCTGCGCGTGCTTATTTTTGCCAAGCAGAAAATGGGCGCTGCGGTTGATATTTACGTTGTCGGCAGCCAGGGCCCGGTGCTGGGAACTCTCGAAATGAGTGGATTCCATCATAGTGTGTATATTCAGGAAACCTACGTTGATGCCTGATGTTATGGCTCATCTCCGCCCAATTAAGGGAACTATATGATATCACTTTGCCTTCCCGCAACACTGGATTCACTTGATGAACTGGGAAAATATATTATGGCTGCGACCACAGAGGCGGGCCTTGACACCAAACCTGCCTACGGTTTAAGGCTTGCGGTGGATGAAATTGCCACCAATATCATCACTCACGGTTACGAAGAAGCGGAGAGAGCCGGTGATATTGCCGTGAGCAGTGAACTGACCGATTCATCCCTGACAATCGTGCTTGAGGACACCGGAATCCCGTTTGACCCGCTGAGCCGGACTCTTCCCGGTGAGGAAGAGCTTAATATGCCACTTGAGGAACGCGATATCGGCGGGCTTGGAATTTTTCTTGTACTCAAGGGGGTGGACAACTTCAGCTACGAATTCTCCGAGGGCAAAAACAGGAATATCTTTGTCATGAACCGGTCGGGGAGGGGATGACGTGGACACATTCGAGACCATAGTGACTCGTAGAAGTATCCGGAATTTTCTGAACAGGCCTGTTGAGCCTGAACATGTTACCACGCTGTTGAAGGCCGCCATGTATGCACCATCAGCGATGAATGAACAGCCCTGGCGTTTTCTGGTTCTCAGTGACAGGAGACTTTTTCCTGAAATAATCAAGGTTCATCCATATGCTGCCATGCTTGAAACTGCTCCTCTGGCAATACTGGTCTGCGGAGATATCACGATGGAAAAGGCCCCCGGTAACTGGGTGCTCGATTGTTCCTGTGCGTCACAGAACATTCTTCTTGCCGCACATTCAATCGGGCTCGGTGCTGTCTGGGCAGGTGTCTATCCTGAAGAGGATAGAATGAGGGCGCTTGCGAATCTTTTCCATGTTCCGGAAACGGTGCTCCCTTTTGCACTCATTGCGACCGGATATCATGACGGCAGACCCGCAAGACCGACAGAACGTTTCAAGCCGGAAAGAATTTCGCTTAACAGCTGGGGGCAGGTGTATGAGTAGAATAGGAGCGGGCACATGTTGACCAGATTTCTTGCAAAAGGAAACATCCGATCACGCATTCTTAAAGCGCTGCTTGGTGTTGCCTCAATTTCGTTGATAAGTTTTGCCATTGTTGCGCTTGACGGGATGGTGCGTCTGGGAGATTTTTCCGTTAAATCAAGCAGTGGACTGGGGCAGGAAGCGCTCAAAATAAGCAAATCTGCTCTTGAATCACTGGCGCAGGACGGTTTACAGCGAATTGTCACTGATCGAGCAAATCTCTGCAACGCCGAATTCAAGGAGGTTGAAGGGGCCGTCAACGTTCTTGCTGATATCTGTGAAAAACTTTGGGCTAACCCGTCAATGTATCCCAAAAATCGCTCCTATTCGAATACCAATCAACCACCGAAACCCGAACTCAGCTCTGTGTACCAGATTCCAGAAGGTGTTGATTTCAAAAAGATAAAGAATGAACTGGAATTGACGTCCGCTATGGACACCATTTTCTTGCCGTTTATTGCCAATAACTCAAACATCAACGATTTTAATCTTGCGACGCCGGATGGTCTGTTTCGACGTTTTCCGTGGGGGACGGTTGCACCCGGTTATGATGTGCGTAAACGGCAATGGTTTACCCGAGCGGTTGAAACCGGAAAAGGGGGGTGGAGCGTACCGTATATCGGTTCAGTTGCAAAAAATCTGCGCATCAATTACTCAAAGCCGATCTATCGCAACAAGAAACTGGTGGGTGTTGTGGCAATCAATGTGCCGCTTCAAACTATCAATGAAAGAATAATTTCCACACGGCTGAATAATCAGGGGAGCGCAGTGCTGGTTGACAGCACTCTCAAGATCATCGCACGAGAGGGGATGGATGTAAAATCGGATAACTGGGCGGATCCGCAAAAGGCAGAATACTTCTCCCTGGATCCCGATGCTTCGAATGTTAAAAATTTCGAGAATGACCTGCTTACTGCGAAACCCGGCATTCATAGTGGTAAATACAAGGGTAAAGAGTGCTATATAGCCTATGCGCCGGTCGTAAGCACCCACTGGTCAGTACTTTTCATCATGCCGGTAGAAGCTATCAATGCACCGATTATTCCAACTGAAAAGGCAATCCTGCATCAAGCCGAAACTGTCAAGGGTCTGGTAAAAGACAAGATAGAGTTCTCCATCATAGTGCTATTGGCGATTTTTCTGATTATTGTCGCGTTGGTGTATATCGTTGCAAAACGTATGGCTGAATTTGTGACCGGACCGATCATGGAACTTGACAGGGGAGTTCGCATTATCGGTGACGGGAATCTTGGGCACATGATTGATATACATTCGGGCGATGAAATTGAAGAGCTGGCCGGCACCTTCAATAAGATGACAGCTGATCTGCGAGAATATATTCGCAACTTGACTGAAACCACCGCAGCCAAGGAGCGTATCCAGAGCGAGCTTAAGGTTGCGACAGACATTCAGGCAAGTCTGCTGCCGCGTCTGTTTCCTGCGTTTCCCGATCGACCCGAGTTTGATGTTTTTGCCACGATGGATCCGGCCAAGGAGGTTGGCGGAGATTTTTACGATTTCTTTTTCATTGATGATAACAATCTCTGTTTTATCATCGCCGATGTTGCCGACAAAGGTGTGCCTGCTGCGCTGTATATGATGGTATCAAAAACCCTGTTGAAGTCAGAAGGTCAGCGGCTTGGTGAGCCTGACCAGATACTTAGGTATGTGAATAATATTCTTGCGGCTGATAATGAAAACTGCATGTTTGTTACCGTGTTCTGCGCAATTATGGATACCCGGACCGGAGAAGTCCGATTTGCCAATGCCGGTCATAATCCGCCGGTAATAATCGAATCACAGGGGCTGCGATACCTGACCATGAAAGCTGGTTTTGTCCTCGGCCCTGTGCCTGATTCGGTCTACGATACCGAGCGGATCACCATGCGGCCCGGTGATACTCTGTTCCTTTATACGGACGGAGTGACGGAGGCGAAAAACCCGGAGGCGGAGTTGTACGGAGAACCACGTTTACTCACTGCGCTTGAAAGCGGCCCCAAAGACGGGCTTGCAGATATGATCCATAACATCAGGAATGAAGTGAGCAAACACGCCAACGGTGCTCCACAATCCGACGACGTCACACTGCTGGCGATAAAATACAGGGGAACTGTGACTGATGCGTAACGACAGGTTCGTACACCTTTTCATAGTATTGTTCACGGCAGTGTTGTTGTCAGCTTCTGTGGCTTGGGGAGCGGAACGGCCCGTCAAGCGTGTTGCCATGATACTGTTCAGGGGGGAAACTCCTGCGGAAAAAGGTTTTCGCGAAACGCTCTCCGCTTCAAAAGATTTTGATATCAAGATAACGGTTTTTGACGCAAATCAGAGTAAGGATAAACTCAAAAGTATTATTGCCGGACTTGACCAGACGCAGTTCGATCTTTTCTATGCGTTTGGCACTATGGCAGCCCAGATGGCGATGGAAAAGATTACAGAGAAACCGGTTGTCTTTAATGTGGTGCAGAGACCGATCGAGGCAAAACTGGCCAAAAGCTGGGAAAGTTCCGGCAATAACATGACCGGGGCATCAAACATAGTCTCTATGGAGAGCGCTTTCAGGACGCTGTCTCTGGTGATGAACATCCGCAAGCTGGCCTTCATCTATTACGAAAAAGACCCTGCCCCGAAGTTTCAGAGGGCTGAGGTCGAGAGTGTCCGGAAAAAATTCGGTTTCAGGGTGATTGACGTTCCGGTACGCGATGTAGAGGCAATTCCGGTGGCACTAAAAGATATTGTGAGGGCGAGAGTTGATGCCGTTATGTTTCCTTCAGACTCGTTTATAAAAGCCAATGCCAACAGTATTTTGAAGGTTCTTAACCAACACCGGATTCCTTCTGTAGTCATAATTCCTGAAATGGTTAAAGAAAACGGCGCGTTAATCTCTCTCGGCCCTGATTATCAAAAACTGGGAGAACTGGCCGGAATCAGTGCTCTTGATGTATTACAGGGGGAAAAACCGACTGACATACCGATCAAGAGGGTGCAGAATCTAAGCATCAGCGTAAATCTGAAAACTGCCGACAGACTCGGCATAAATTTACCCATACAGCTCCTTTCCCTTTCAACAGTCATTCATTGAAGGAATTTTTGTGACACTGGAAAACTTTTTTTCACTGGTTACTCCTCTTGAAATTTACATGATGCTACGCGGGTTCATTCCTGTCGTTATCATTGTTATCGTGGGGATAGTCATCGGTCGCTGGGATGCTTCAAAGCATCAGCTGACACTGATCAAGCTCATTAACTACATATTTCTCCCCTGCCTTGCCTTTTCCGCACTGCATAAACATGCTTTTGATCCTGCCGAAATTCTTCGCATAGCTTTTGCGGTATTCATACTCATAACCGTCACAACATTTGCATCAGTGGGAGTATTGCGGGATAAATTCTGTGGCGGTTCTAAAAACCTTCTTGCTACCGTTTACATGGGCAGCGGAACTCTGTTGCCTCCACTCGCGTTTGTCCTCTTTGGCAATGAGGGGCTTGCAAAGGCGATCTATTTTCATTTTTTTGTCATGCTTGCCTACCATACTGCCGGCCTCTGGATGGTAAACGGAGCGAGTAACCTGAAAGGCTTTTTCAGAACTCCTCTAGTTTATCTCATCTTTCTTGGAATAGCGGCTCGGCTTTTTCCCTTTTCCCTGCCCGAGACTGTTGAGGAATTTGCCTGGCTTGCAGAAAAAGGGGTTGATCTTACCGCAATGGGAGCACTCCCGTTGCTGCTCATAAGTTTCGGCTACCCCCTTGGGCAATTGAAACTGTCTGACATGAGAGGAGGCTTGAAAGGTGGGTTCTTGAGAGTAATTATCGGGCCGGTGATTGCCCTGCTGGTAGTATATCTGTACCGAAAGACCGGTCTGATAAGCATGGATAGGGGGTACGATGTTCTGGGATACCTTGATCAGCGAACTACTGAAGCTCTATTGGTTCTGGGCGCAGCCTTGCCGGCCTCGCATTATGCCATGCAGGGGAACGGCAGTGAGGTGAATCCGGAAAAAACCGCGACAGGAACCCTTTTAGTCAGCGTGGTCGCCAGCATTGTTACGATTCCAGCAGTCCTGCTGACAATACTGATGTATATTTTTACAGATTAAAGGCCGGTATAACATGTCCAGCGAAATGCTTATTATCATACGTGCGGTGCTTCCTTCCTTCACCATCGCGCTTCTTGGATTCATGCTCGGTAAGCTTGACAGCAAACGGGAAATGAATCAGAAAACCATCTCCAACATGGTTTATTACTTCTTCACACCGTGCCTGGTTTTTTCATCTCTCCATAAAAGAAGCTTTGATTTTCAGGAATTTGCCGTCATCGGAGGGGCTGCCCTACTGTTAATTGCCATTATGACACCTGTGGCATTTTTCTGTAAAAAACGGGCCGGAGTAACGCAAAACGGTTATGTGCTTCCGATTATCTTTATGAATACCGGAAATATTTCACTCCCGATCGCGCTACTGATGTTTGGCAATGAAGGACTGGCAAAAGCCATTATGTTCCATATGATGAATATTCTGGTGCTTTATTCGTATGGTGTTTATCTGGTGAGTGGCAAATCGGATCTGATGCAGTTTTTCAAAATCCCGGCTCTCTGGGCAACTATCCTTGGCGTAATTGCAGCAACCAGCAATCCTGCGCTTCCGGGAATTGTCAGCGATACCTACGCAATTGCCAACAAGGGCATTGATGTGCTTGCACTCGGGGCAATTCCACTACTCATCATAAATCTCGGCTATTCGATGAGTGATACCAAACTTTCCACACTTAAGGACGGCATCACCGGGGCAACGCTGCGCCTGCTCGCAGGGCCGCTCCTGGCCTTTGGCCTGGTGTACTGCTACCGGTTGCTCGGCTGGACGCCTGTTGGTGGCATGATGGACCCTCTCACCTCGCTCGGTTTTCGCACTACGGAGGCAATCATTGTTATTAACGCGGCCATGCCGGGCCCGGTGATGGCCTACTTGCTGAATGTAAAATTCGACAATTGTCCGGACAAGGCTGCCTCAATGCTGGCTGTCGGGACATTGGGGGGGATTGCAACAATCCCTCTGGTCCTGAGCCTCATCACCCGCTACATAATGTGAATGCTGGAGAGGAGCAGTTATGATATTTGATTCCCTGGATAATTTAGGATTGTATAGCGATGTACATCCCGCATTTGCCGATATTGAAGCATTTCTTGCGAAAACCGATCTGGCAACGCTTTCTGTCGGTAAGCATCCCATAAATAGTAAAGGCGGTTATGCATCAGTAAATGAGTACAATACCAGGTCAATCGAAGAGAGTTTTATCGAATGTCACCGAAAGTATATTGATGTTCAGATAATTGCCTGGGGTGAAGAGAAAATTGGCGTAACCAATACACAGTTTTGTGCTGAACAACCTTATGATGAGGGGAAGGATTTACAAAAACTCACCGGCAGGGTTGATTATATTACGCTTGTGCCGGGTTTTTTTGCAGTCTTTTTTACTCACGATGCCCATGAACCGGGGGTGAGAAGCGGCACGGATGTGGTTGCTGTCAAGAAGATTGTATTTAAGGTGCCGGTGTAATTCAAAGCAAATTCCCATCGATAATTGGAGAACGACCACATGAAGACCGTTGGCATAACCGGGGCTGCTGGAAATGTCGGGACAACGCTGCAAAAAGGGTTGCGCGGGAGCCACATTCTCAAGTTATTCGATATCAATGGTGGGTCTTCTCCTACAGGCGGCGAGATAGTTTCCGTTGACACGGGAGAACGTGACCAGCTTGCCGGTCTCTTCAGTGGACTGGACGTTCTCATTCACCTTGCCGGAAATCCCCGGCCAAATGCCCCGAAAGCTTCTACCATTCGTAACAACTTTGTTTCTACAAGCTATGTGTTTGAAGAAGCTCGGGCTGCAGGGGCTAAAAAAATCATTTTTGCCAGTTCCAATTTTTACCATGAAGGTGATATAGGTAACCTGTTGCATGCTCGGGACAAGAGGCGTCTGATAACCTTGGATGCTCCGCCAACCCCGCAATGTCTCTACGGAGAGTCAAAGGTCTTTGGAGAGACTGTCGGACGCCATCTTTCACATCTTGGTGTCCAATTTATTGCGCTTCGGATCGGTTGGACCGTCCCGGAGGATAATCCGCAGCTCTATGACGGTGCATATATGAGGGCCGTTTTCTGCAGTCACCGTGACCTTGTCCAAGCTTTTTCCAAAGCCATTGATGTTGAAACTGATTTTATGACCGCCTTTGCCGTCAGTAATAACAGCAGTGCGGTTTTCGACCTCGAAGCAACGAGGAATAGACTCGGTTTCAATCCGCAGGATGATGCAGACAATTTTATAATCAAATAGACTTTGATATTGCCGCTAACCCGAAAACTCCCCATTGATACAGCCAAACAAGGATAACGCTACTATGTGGAACGCAACGTCATATTTTTTCTCATTACTTCACAGGTATCATATATGCAGAACCTGATCCCGCTTTTGATCGCCGCAGTCGCTGTTGCTACCCTGCTCAATGTGGTGTTGAAGCGGTTCAATATGCCGACGGTGATCGGCTATATCTTCACCGGTGCTCTGATCGGACCCCTTTTCGGCATACAGGTGCATGGAAACGAGGCGCTGGAGAAAACCGCCGAATTTGGAATCGTCTTCCTAATGTTCATCATCGGTCTGGAGTTTTCTGTCAGCCATTTGAAAAGCATGAAAAAGGAAGTCTTTCTTTTTGGTGGTCTGCAGGTCGGAGTGACTGGACTGCTGATCGCCGTCATTGCCACACTTGTATTCGGTATCAAGTTTCAATACGCCATTATTATCGGCTCAGGTCTGGCGCTCTCATCTACCGCAATAGTTCTCAAGCTTTTGAACGAGTCCGGTCAAATACGGAGTGAATACGGCCGCAATGCACTCGGTATTCTCCTGTTTCAGGATATTGCGGTCATTCCCATCCTGCTGATGATCACCATCCTCACCAGTAATGACAAGGGGCTGAGTGACCTGCTGATGGAAACAGCGATCAATGCGGTGCTAACCCTGGCCATTCTCATCCTGATCGGAAAGTTTGCTCTCAGCCACCTGTTCCGGGCGGTTTCGAGCACTAATTCAAAAGAGATCTATATGGGGTCAATTCTCTTCGTGGTGGTGGGGGCGGCCTCCATCGCGCATTTTTTTGGTTTTTCCTATACCCTTGGTGCCTTTATCGCGGGCATGATGATTGCCGATACCATCTACAAATACCAGGTTGAGGCAGACCTGATCCCCTTTCGCGATCTGCTTTTGGGAGTATTCTTTGTTTCCGTCGGCCTGCAGATTGACCCACAGGTGGTGTTCAGCAACATTATAGCAGTTCTGCTTTTCAGTGTCGGGATCATGGTGGTCAAGATGGCCGCGCTCTTTGGCGTCCTGGTCTTTTTCAATTCCCGTCAAGTGTCCCTTAAAAGCGCGATTGCACTTGCTCAGATCGGAGAGTTCGCGCTGGTTATTTTCTCGCTGCTGCTGACCAACCGGATGCTCGACCAGACCTGGGGACAAATTGCGATGGTCACAGTAGTGCTGTCGATGATCGTCACGCCGTTTTTACTGAACAATCTTGACCGCATCGTTAACTTTCTTGTTAAAAGAAAGATTGAGACAGAAACTCAAGATTGTTCAGAGATATTCGGTGAGCACGTCATCCTGTGCGGGTATGGCGCATTCGGGCGTGCGGTCTCGGATAACCTGGACCGGGCGGGAATACGCCATATAATTGTCACCAGCAACACGGACGGCTATGTCAAAGCCAAGGAACAGGGCAAGCTTGTCGTTTTCGGTGATTCTGCAGATCGTGTTCTGTTGGAAAGCCTGCAGATCAAAAGGGCGATAAGTACGATTATTGCTGAAGAAGATGTGGAAACCGTCAAACGGGTAAGTGCAGCAATAGCTCTGATCGATAAAACCTTTAAAGTGATAGCCAAAGTTCCGAGCGAAGAAGATCGCCAGCAACTGGCCGAATTCAATCATGAGATGGTGCTGGATGGCAACAGCCACACCGCATTGTTGCTCGTCAACCAGATATCCAAATCGAAAATGCTGGCTGAGGAGACTTCACAGCTCCGGTACCTCGGAAACTATTCGCTGGACAAGCCGCACGAGGCGATCAGCCTTGTGAAGCGCGAGCAGGCCCGACTGCTGGACGTCATATCCGACTCTTTCGACGCACTCCGGAAAGGGATGGATATCATGCATCTCAAGGCTCTTCACGCCTCATTCCGGGTTCTAAGCGAAATTATCCGGAACGCAATTTCGAACATTATGACCAGGGCGCGGCTTGGCCATCAGGAATATGAATGTATTAATTCTCTGATGGATAATCAGCACCAGCTCGAGACTCTGAGCAGCGCAATGGAGGAGTTGGGCCAGGACCTGAAGCGTCTTGAGGAACAAGGTCAGACCGCAGCTTTTTCGCAGAATGTTGTTGAAGCGCTGGATACCGTACTCTTGTCGCTCAAAGCCCTTGCCGAGGAGTTCAGCACCGATGAAATGTCACTACTGGCTGCACTTGCGTCTGACGGCAATCACGGATTGTCGAAAATTCGTGAAACATATCTTGGCGAGTCACAGCAGCTTGCCCCTCAGACCAAGGCGTTATTTTTATCTGTTACCAACCACATCGAGCGGGTAAAAGCACTGTTCCGGTCGATTGGAGATAACTACAAAAAACTGGCAGAATCACCATGAAAGGCTGCATCGATAGTATGCCGGGTAATCAGGAAATCATGCCGAATTCATTACCGTTTAATACAACCATCATCACCAGCTTATTTACACCTCTATCGTCAGAGCAGGAACCGAAGAGTGATGTTCCCGGATTCTGGACGATTCTTCAGGGGGCGTCACTGGTAGTCGCTGTTGATTCATCCGAACAGGTCCTGCTGGTGGGAGATCTGCCCGCGAGTCTGGAGCCGGAGACCGAGCCGCTGATGATTGGCCTCTGGCAGGGAAAACCGCTGCGCTGCGCAAGAATTGCACTTGATGCCGCACTGCCTGAGGGATACGAAACGCTTCCATTTCAGGGGCCGGACATGCGTCTGGACAATACACTGGCAACGATTGCCGGTCGGGCGGCGCAAATCATGCACTGGGAGCGACGCAGTCGCCACTGCTCGCACTGCGGCAGTATGATGTCAAGAATCCCCGCAAGCTGGGGCAAACACTGCCAATCATGCGGAGACGACCATTTTCCCCATATCCATCCCTGCATCATTGTTCTTGTCAGGCGAGGTGAAGATATGCTGCTGATCCGCAACGCCGCCTGGAATCCCGGACGTTTCAGCCTGGTCGCCGGCTTTGTCGATTTTGGTGAATCTCTGGAGGAGTGTGTTCAGCGGGAAGTGAGGGAAGAGGCCGGCATAGAAGTAACCAACATCAGATATGTTGCGAGTCAGTGCTGGCCGTTTCCCAGCCAGGTGATGATTGGTTTTCTGGCTGATTATGCTGGAGGTGAAGTCACACCGGATGGTGTGGAGGTCGTGGAGGCCCACTGGTTCCACGAAGGCGTTCTTCCGCTTTCGCCGGGCGGAAAAAGGAGCATCGCCCGCTGGATACTTGATACGTTCGGGAAAAACCAAGCTACAAGTACATAATTTTTAAGGATTTACACAATATGGAAATTTGTGTGGATTACTTTCTGCAGCTCTTCTATTTTAATCAGGGAGTGCTGGATTCTTTCACGCTCAGTGGCTGATAGCTGATACGGATTGATGTAGTAAGAATCATTCTGGATGCCTTTCAGGGCTTTGATCTGGATGAGGATTCGCTGCCGGGTGATGGTATGGTACGCATCGACAAGATCTCGTGCAAAGGATTGAGAGAGACTCCCTGCAGACGTTAATAATGAAATCCGCTCTAAAGTGCTTGTGGCAGGGATGCTCTCGTTAATGGCCAGAATACGGATATTCATGACGAGCGGCGCCCAGGCCAGCAGCTTGATGTTAAATTCACCCTTATGTTCGCCGCTTCCCTCAGTCCAGATATGTTTCATAAAGCCGAGCGCAACCTGCATCTCCGTTGCAGCCTTGGCCATTCCCCATAGCACCTGAAAATAATCCCGCTCCATTGTTCTGATCATGGCAATCAATTCAGCCGCTAATTCCGGGTCACCAGCAACATAGCGGGCATCGGAGAGCACAATCAAATTCATGACGTTCTTGCCGAGATCTTCGACTTCGTACCTGACAATGGAAAAAAGGCGTTTTCTCCACTGTGTAAAAGAACCTCGCCAGGTCTGATTCGTCGGCATTATATCGCCGGTGCAGCGTTTAAAACCGGCCTCTTCCAACCCGTTAACCAAACGTATGGCAAACTCTGCAAAATAGCGGTCGGCCGCTTCACCGCCATCATCGCCATACACTATCAGATTGTCCTGATCAGTTATGAGGGTCTGCTCTTCCCGCCCGTCACTCCCCATGCTGATCAGGGCAAAGGGGATCCGTGGTCGTACGAAGCCGGCTGCATCCATGTCAGCAATTACATTGTCCATTACTCTGATCGACAGGAGATCGCGATAGTCAGTACATGAACTATGCAGTTCCTGCACAGAAGGTATCAACAGAAAACGCTCGAGCTCGATCTGGTTGAGGCTGTCATGTATGGTTTTAAGCGAGGAACCGTGCGCTTGTGCAATTGCGGCGACGAGCTTATTATTTTTGTCATTCCAGGTGGTAATACTGTCAAGAGTCCTTTTTACCGAGTCCAGGGTCATAGTCAGAAACGGTACAATTTCATTCATGCGACAATATTTCGTGATATCTGTCAGGTCAGGTAATTCTTGTCGAAGGGGTGTTGTCATCTCGCTCATGTTTGACCTAACTCCGATTATAATACTGAGTAAATCATGACGCACTGTACCATATCCTTCACTGAATGTGACATATCAAGCTGACCTCCGCTCATTATTTTTTCAGGGTAAGTGGTCAAGCGTTGCATGATTTGCTGAATATTGATATAACCACGCCGCAGTAACACGCTTCGCCATTGCGGCAGATCGAATTACAACGGAACAGTGAATGTCTCTTTCTCAGCGCACAATTCTTGTTATTATTAGTACGTTCATTGCTCTGCTGTTTATTCTGGCGACAACGTCCGATTTAATCATTCTCTCCAGCTTTTCTTCCCTGGAAAAGGCGGACATTACTTCCCACACTCGTAATATTGCAAACCAAATTGACGATCGTATGGTACATCTCAGCGTAGCTGCACTGGAAATATCCGAGACGTTGCAAACGGATGCTGCTCTTCGCAATGCCAAAACATTGTTGACCGATCATTTTATGCGTGCGCGCAGCATTGACATGGTTGCTGTCTATAACAAAGCCGACCGATTGATTGCTGTGCAGCGATATGATTGTGACACGGATGTGTTGCGTGCGGTGTCAGTCGAACAGCAGACGGCACTTGCCGAACTCAAATCGCGTATCAGGTTTGATGAAAAAGCGTCGTTTCAAGGCGTCGTCGATTTTAACGGTTCCCCGCTTATGGTGTCGTTCATGCGTATCAAGGATAATAGAGGGGGCAGTAAGGGTGTTGTTGCTGCCGGCTGGTTTATCGATCGTAACGAACTGGAAAGAGTCTTCAGGGCTTCAAGCTCTGTGATAAAGGTTTATGACGCAAGAAAACCGCTTGCACCCGATGTTGCTAAAGCCGCTGCGGCACTTGCAAAAGATTCAGGTTTTTATTCTGGCCCTCTTGATTCAACATCTGTTGCGGGATATTTTTTGCTCAAGGATATTTTTGGTCAGCCGTCTTTTATTGTCCAAGCTACAGAGAAACGCACGTTATACGAACATGGGAAAACTACGATTGCCTATATTTTCGCGGCATTATTTATTGCAGCCGCCGTATTCTGCTGCGTGATGCTGCTGTTTGTACGGGGAACAATACTTAACCGGTTAAAAACACTTGTTACAATGGTTGGACACATTTCCGAGGCGCGTAATATATCGGCGCGGATACCCTTGCCTAAGCAGGAAGATGAACTTAAGAACCTTGCCGGTTCAATTAACAATATGCTCAATTCACTGGAAAATGCCGAGATAGGCAGGCATGAAAACGAAGAGCGCTATCGTATTCTTTTTGAACGGGCTCCTGATGCAATTATTGTCATCGGTGTCGAAGGAGGCGAGGCAGGGAGGATTGTCGCTTCCAATCAAGCTGCTGCAGACCTGCATGGCTATACGATCGAAGAGATGTGCTCACTGACAATAAGCGACCTGAACACCCCAGAGGCCAATAAGATTTCCGGAAAAATCACCGATGATATGCTCAACGGTGAATGGGTGAGTGCTGAACTCTGGCATCGTAAAAAAGACGGTACTCAATTTCCAATCGAAATACATGCCGGACTTATATCAATTGGCGGGAAAAAATTCCTGCTCGGTTTTGACCGGGATATTACGTTGCGTAAAATGACCGAAGAGACCGACCATTTGTACATGGAGCAAATTCGTCAGCTTAACGAAAAATTGAGTCAGAAAGCGCTTGATTTTTCTGCTGCAAACAATGAGCTGGAAACGTTCAACTATTCAGTTTCACACGATATGCGGGGTCCTCTTACCCGCATTTCCGGTTACTGCCAACTGCTCCTTGATGAGGATAATAATCTGGATCCAGAGACCAGAGAGTATGTTGCGCGCATTTATGAGTCTGGCAGATGGTTGAACGACATGATTGATGCACTGATGCAACTGGCCCATTTAACGCGTGAAGAAATTAATTCCGACAGCGTCAATCTGAGTGTCATAGCCGAGGAAATCATGCAAGAATTGTCGCTTGAAAACCATGGTAAATCGATCGGTTTCAGCATTAAACCATCAGTCGTTGCGATCGGTGATCCCCGCCTTCTGAGAATCGTTCTGGCCAATCTGTTGGGCAACGCCTGGAAATACAGCGCTCACAAAAGTGGTGCCATGATAGAATTTGGTTCAGACCTGACGGAATCAGGCTCGCCGTACTACTATGTTCGCGATAATGGAGTTGGTTTTGACATGAAAGATTCTGGCAGGCTGTTCCGGGTTTTCACCCGACTGCATGACCGCAGTCAGTTTGAAGGCACCGGCATTGGTCTCGCGACCGTCCAGCGGATTATTTCCAAGCACGGGGGGCGGGTATGGGCTGAAGCGGAACCTGATACCGGAGCGACCTTTTTCTTCACCTTGGCATAACGCTTCGTTTGATCCTTACATGGATATTCTGCTTTCCCCTTGTCTCTCTATTCCTCGAAAAGCCATGTAAATGCAGCCTATCGACTCATTTGTGTTTGATTGTACAACAAACTTTTGGAGGTTCCTCATGTCAAAACAACTCACTCACACCGTTGGCAGTTTATTAGACGACATGTCTCGCCGTTTTCCTGACACCGAAGCACTGGTTTACCACGAGCGGGACCTGCGCCTT
>JAQTQX010000040.1 GCA_028712075.1 Desulfuromonadaceae bacterium | reverse complement strand
TACTTCGCTCAGCCTCCTGCCAGTACTGGGGGAGTGTACAGCCGGAATTGGCAAAGTGGTGGCGTTCCTCCGTAGAGACCATCATCAGGATACGGTCCGGGCCAATCCCTTTTGTATAGAGATCAACGGCCCGATCAACGGCGCTTTCACGGATGGTGATGGCCGTGAGACAGATATCGGCATAGTTGATGCCGCGTTTGGAACAGCGTTTTCGAAAATCATCCCCCCGCAGGTGAGCCAGCAAAATTTCCGCATCACGGAACTGCGGCATGAGATGCGGATTACCAAGATTGGTCACTTCGATATTCCGGCATCCGGCAAAAATCAGCTCTTCCAGATAGTAGATCTTCGCCGCAGTGGAGACAAATTTTTCCTCGTGCTGAAAACCGTCCCGCACCGTGATGTCGCCAATGGTAACTCTCTTCGGCATACGAGGGAAAATCTTCCAGTAATCATATTCGGTCATGCGGATCTACTCCTTCAGTTCTGGTTTGCTGAGTCTGCTCAATCTTCGGACCCAACGCCCTCGCAACTTTGGAACCTGACGGGCGGCCGAGATAGCTTGAAATATACAGGCCAGCGGCAACCAGTCCGGTCAGATCGACACCGGTCTCAATCCCCATGCCGTTCAGCATGCAGAGTAGATCCTCACTGGCTACGTTGCCGGCGGCGCCTTTGGCATACGGGCACCCACCCAAACCTGCCACGGAACTGTCCACCACTGAAATACCAAGCTCCAATACCGCCAGGATATTGGCGAGCGCCTGCCCATAGGTATCATGAAAATGAACGGCCAGACGGTAGCGCGGCACCGCTGCCATAACCTTTTTTACCATCGCCTGCGCCTTTGCCGGAGTTGCAAAGCCGATGGTATCGCCAAGCGAGATTTCGTAGCACCCCATTTCAAGAAGTCGCTGGGCAACCCATGCCACCTTTTCCGGTGGCACATCACCCTGGTACGGGCAACCCAACACACAGGAAACATAGCCGCGCACTTTAATATTGCGCTGGCGGGCTGCTTGTATCACCGGAGCAAAGCGTTCGAGGCTTTCGGCAATGGAGCAGTTGATATTGCGTTGGGAAAACGCTTCCGAGGCTGCGCCGAATACGGCTATTTCCTCTGCGCCGACAGCTGAGGCTGCCTCAAAACCCATCATCCCCGGCACCAGTACCGGATAGCTGACGCCGGGACGACGAGTAATGCCGAGCATTACCTGTGCATTGTCAGCCATCTGCGGCACCCATTTCGGAGACACAAAACTTGTCGCCTCTATGGCACTCAGACCGGTTGCAGAAAGCCGGTTAATCAGTTCAATTTTTACCTCTGCCGGCACAATGGTCGCCTCGTTCTGCAGGCCGTCACGCGGGCCGACTTCGACTATTTTTACCCGTTTTGGAACTCTCATTGCGTAGCCTGCTGAACATCTGCCGTAATTGCCAATAATTCAGCCCCTTCGTTAACGGTGGCCCCGACAGGATAATAGAGCTCTGCCACCACACCGTCACAGGGGGCGCAAATGGTATGTTCCATCTTCATCGCTTCCATGATCAAGAGCGGCACACCTCGCTCCACCTGGGCGCCCACTTCGACCATTACAGCAACAACCTTGCCCGGCATGGGGGCGGTCAAACGCCCGGCGGCCGCTTCATCGAGTTCACTCACGGCATGGGGATTGTGAATACCCAGCTGATGGCTTTTCCCCTGGTCGAGAACCGTCAGCATTGCATCAGCTCGAACGACGGTCGCAGTGATACGGCGACCGTCAAGGTCAGCCAGTAAAGCACCCGAGGCATCCCGTTCACCTCGAACCATCATGGTTCGGCCATGTAGATCAAGCTGATAGCCCCCTGGACGGTAGTGCGCCGTTACCGTTACGACAGATTCCCCATCAATGAAATGCAACCGGTGATAGTTGTCGCAATTCAACCGCCACCCCGCCGACTGATGCCACGGAGAGTATGGGTCAAGTGACTGCTCCGCTCGGCAGGCGGCTTCCGCAGTGCGGCTCAGCATCAGGTCAAGCGCCGCAAGTGCCAGCGTCCGGTCAGATGCCGGAGCGGTTTCAGGGAAAAGCCCGGCGCGGTTGCGCTCGATAAAACCGGTGTCTATTTCACCGGCGGCAAAGGCTGGATGGCTCACAACAGAGCCGAGAAATCCGGTATTGGTGGTCACGCCGGCAACGTGAAAATCCGTCAGGGCAGTTTTCATACGACGAACGGCGGAACTGCGGTCACAGTCCCACACGATCAGCTTGGCAATCATCGGGTCATAATGAATGCTGACGTCATCCCCCTGACACACTCCTGAATCAATGCGGACGTGGGTGGTTTCCAGAGGTGTGCGCAGGTAGCGCAATGTTCCGATTGACGGAAGAAAATCCCGTGCCGGGTCTTCTGCATAAATGCGCGCCTCAATGGCATGGCCATTGATGGCAAACTGATCCTGTGAGAGCGGCAACGCTTCACCGGCGGCGACGCGCAGCTGCCATTCCACAAGGTCAAGACCACTGATCATTTCAGTGACCGGATGCTCCACCTGCAGACGAGTGTTCATTTCCATGAAGTAGAAGGATCCGTCTGTATCGAGAAGAAATTCCACCGTTCCCGCACCGACATAACCGATAGCCTTTGCTGCCGCCACTGCGGCCCCGCCCATGGTGCTGCGCAGTTCGCGTGTCATGCCGAAAGCCGGCGCTTCCTCGATCACTTTTTGATGGCGGCGCTGTATTGAACAGTCCCGCTCGAAAATATGCAGGACATTACCGTGACTGTCGGCAAACACCTGAATTTCAATGTGGCGCGGTCTGGTCAGATAGCGTTCCAGAAGGACATGATCGTCGCCAAACCCGGACATCGCCTCTCGGCGCGCTCCGGCAAGCGCCTCGGCAAAATCAGCGCTCCGCTCAACGACCCGCATCCCCTTGCCGCCACCTCCGGCGCTCGCTTTGATGAGGAGCGGATAGCCGATCAGATCGGCCTCCCTCTGCAAAAGACCGGCATCCTGTTCCTGGCCGTGATATCCCGGCACCAGTGGCACACCCGCCCCCGCCATGATTTCCTTGGCGGCACTTTTTGAGCCCATCGCGCGGATAGCTTCGGTCGGCGGACCGATAAAAACGATACCTGCCGCAGCACACGCTTCGGCAAACCCGGCATTTTCGGAAAGAAAACCATACCCGGGATGGATTGCCTGTGCTCCGCACTCTAGTGCTGTTGCCAGAATACGCTCGCCAATAAGATAACTCTCACGTGCCGGTGCCGGACCGATATGGTGGGCTTCATCAGCCAGAGACACATGCAGAGCCGCAGAGTCGGCATCGGAGTAGATGGCAACAGTACGAATGCCGAGGCGTTTTGCAGTCCGAATAACGCGGCAGGCGATTTCACCGCGATTGGCGATCAGAATGGTATCAAACATGATGGGGTCCTTTATGTAACTCCAAAGTTGACTCACTGGCACGGCAGGCGATCATATACTTGAATCCTGATTCAATAACCGTTTCACTTCTCTGGTTCACCCCCCTGAAGCGTACCGTCGCCAACCCCTGTTCAGGTTTGCTTTTCGAGCGGCGCAAGTCCCCCCACCTGGCGTCTACAGCCAAGACATCTCTGGGATAAACTGGGTTCGGCAGTGTCACTTCAAGCATGCCATAACCGATCAGAATCGGTACGTCCTTTTGCGCATCAACTATCACCCGGGTGCAAGCCGACAGGGTATGCAATGAAGATGCGATAACACCCTGAAAGCGCGATCGTGCAGCAAACTCTGGATCAACATGGAAACGTTGTGGATCGTACTTCAGAGCAAATTCAATTATTTCTTCAAGAGTGAGAATAACTGGACGGCATTCAAGCGATCCACCCTCAACAAGATCGTCCCAGTAGCATGTACCCATTGCACTTACTCCTTTACCCAGGCAGGCCGGCGTTTCTCGAGGAACGCCGACAAACCTTCCTTTCCCTCATGGGAGGACCGTTGATCGGCTATTCTTCCAGCGGTATCTGCGATAAGAGCCACATCGACCGGGCGACCAGCAACGGCAGCGACCAACTCCTTCGCGCCGGCCACTGCTGCAGGGCTGTTTAAGAGGAGTGTGGCTGCCAGCCTGTCTGAGACAGCTGCCAAATCATGTTCATCTTCAACAATCTGGTGAATCAGTCCGATCCGGTGCGCTTCCGCGGCACTAAACGCTTCGGCGCTCAAAAAGTAGCGCCGTGCGGCTCGGGGGCCGATGGCAGCAACTACGTACGGCGATATTATCGCAGGAAACAGTCCCAGTTTGACTTCGGAAAGACAAAACGAAGCCCGTTCCGTCGCTATGGCAATATCACAGCAGGCAACCAGGCCAACGCCGCCACCGTAGGCTGCGCCATGAACCAGGGCAATAGTCGGCTTAGTCAGCGTATCGAGAGTTCTCATCAACTCCGCCAAACTCATGGCATCGGCAAGGTTCTGTTCATACGAATAATCCGCCATGCGCCGCATCCAGTTAAGATCAGCTCCGGCGGAGAAACTTTTGCCGTTGGCTCTCAACAGAACGACACGGACATCATGATCAGCTTCCAGCCGATGCAATTCTGACGTCAAGTCCGCAATTAATGTGTCATCAAAAGCATTGTGCAGTTCCGGGCGGTTCATGGTAAGTGTGGCGACGCCACGATTGTCGATATTGACAATAATTGAGGTATTGCTCATTGAGTCACATCCTGAATATGCCGAATTCGGTTTTTTCCGGAGGTGCATTAAGCGCCGCAGAAATCCCGAGTCCAAGCGTCATGCGGGTATCAACCGGATCGATAATCCCGTCATCCCATAAGCGGGCACTGGCATAATATGGGTGCCCCTGAGTTTCGTACTGGTCCCGGATCGGCTTTTTGAAGGTATTTTCCTCGTCTGCAGACCAGGTCTCCCCCCGTAATTCATACCCGTCGCGCTTGACCTGCGCCAAGACACTGGCCGCCTGTTCCCCTCCCATGACAGAGATGCGGGCATTGGGCCACATCCAGAGAAAACGGGGACTGTAGGCCCGACCACACATACCGTAGTTGCCAGCACCAAAGCTGCCGCCGATGATAATAGTAAATTTTGGGACCTTGGCGCACGAGACGGCGGTAACCATTTTTGCTCCGTCTTTGGCAATGCCACCTGCCTCATATTTGCTGCCGACCATAAAACCGGAAATATTCTGTAGAAACACCAGCGGAATCCCGCGCTGACTGCACAGTTCAATAAAGTGCGCCCCTTTTACGGCCGACTCGGAGAAGAGGATGCCGTTGTTGGCAACAATGCCGACCGGATAGCCACAAATATGGGCAAACCCGCAGACAAGGGTTGCTCCGTACAGCTGTTTAAACTCGGCAAACTCAGAACCGTCAACTATCCGGGCGATTACCTCGCGCACATCATACGGCTTGCGGGTATCGGTCGGGATAACGCCATACAGCTCTTCAGGTGAATAGAGCGGTTCAACCGGTGGTTTGATAGCGAGATGCGGCTGTTTGACACGGTTGAGATGTGCTACCGCCCTGCGAGCCAGCTCAAGGGCATGGCCGTCGTTGGCGGCATAGTGATCCGTAACTCCGGACGTCCGGCAGTGTACATCCGCCCCCCCAAGATCTTCGGCGCTTACCACCTCACCAATAGCCGCCTTGACCAGCGGCGGACCGGCAAGAAAAATGGTCCCCTGATTTTTCACGATGATGCTTTCGTCAGACATTGCCGGCACATAGGCGCCACCGGCTGTGCAGGAACCCATGACCACAGCAATCTGCGGAATACCCCGTGATGACAGGTTGGCCTGGTTGAAGAAAATCCGGCCAAAATGGTCACGGTCAGGAAACACTTCGTCCTGCTGCGGGAGGTTGGCGCCACCGGAATCGACAAGATAAATACAGGGGAGGTGATTTTCACCAGCAACTTCCTGGGCACGCAGGTGCTTTTTCACGGTCAACGGGAAATAGGTGCCCCCTTTAACTGTGGCGTCATTGGTAACAATGATGCACTCAATTCCGGAGACGCGTCCAATACCGGTAATAATACCGGCTGCAGGAATGTCGGCATCATACATGCCATAAGCGGCCAACTGCGAGAATTCCAGAAACGGTGATCCGACATCAAGCAACTGGCGAATGCGCTCACGGGGCAGAAGTTTGCCGCGTTCCGTATGTTTTGTGCATGCCTTTTCACCGCCGCCCTGCTTTATTTTTGCCACTTTTGCACGCAAGTCGGCAACCAATGAGGTCATCACCTCAGCATTGCCTTTAAACTCATCCGATTGAGTACGGATGCTGCTCTTAAGTATTGTCATTATCCGTTATCTCCTGTCGCTCATCTTTTCGCAATGTTCAGGCGGTTTCAGCAAAGAGTTCGCGCCCTATCAACATCCTCCGGATTTCGCTGGTGCCGGCACCGATTTCATACAATTTGGCGTCACGCAGAAGTCGACCGGTCGGATACTCGTTGATATAGCCATTGCCGCCCAGCACCTGAATTGCTTCAAGCGCCATCCAGGTGGCTTTCTCAGCAGCATACAAAATAGCGCCGGCGGCATCCTTTCTGATGGCATTCTTGCCGCTGCAGGCATGGGCGACGGCATAGACGTATGCACGACAAGCGTTCATAGTGCTGTACATATCGGCAAGTTTACCCTGCATCAGTTGAAATTCGCCGATAGCTTTGCCAAACTGTCGCCGTTCATGGATATACGGTATAACAACATCCATGCACGCTCGCATGATACCGAGTGGGCCTCCTGACAAGACAGCTCTCTCGAAATCAAGTCCGCTCATCAGGATTTTCACCCCCTCGCCAACCTTACCCATTACATTTTCGACCGGCACCTCACAGTCTTCAAACACCAACTCGCAAGTGTCCGAACCGCGCATACCAAGTTTATCCAGCTTTTGCGCCGTTGAAAAACCTTTGAATTCTTTTTCGATAAGGAAAGCGGTGATTCCTTTTGATCCCGCATTAACATCTGTTTTCGCATACACCAGCAGGGTATTTGCGTGCGGGCCGTTGGTAATCCACATTTTTGTCCCGTTTAATAAAAATCGATCACCCTTCCGCTCCGCGCGCAAACGCATGCCCACAACATCAGATCCCGCGCCGGATTCGCTCATGGCAAGTGATCCAACATGTTCACCACTGATCAGCTTCGGCAAATAGCGACGTTTTTGCTCATCGCTGGCATTACGGTAAATCTGATTGATACAGAGATTGGAATGAGCGCCATATGCAAGTGCAACAGCCGCCGAGGCACGGCTCAGTTCTTCCATAACCACGACGTGTTCCAGATAAGTCATGGCGGATCCGCCATATTCTTCCGAAACGGTGATGCCGTGCAAGCCGAGATCACCCATCTTGCGCCAGAGATCCATTGGGAAATGATTATCACGATCAATATCTGCAGCACGTGGCGCAATCTCCGCCCGGGCAAATGCTTTAACCGTATCCCGCAACAAATCGGCAGTATCGCCAAGATCAAAATTCAGTGTCGGGTATGAACTCATCAGCAGCCTCCTTTGATATCAAACATGTTACGCCACCGTCATCGCCTTACGTAAAGGTAATATATTCCGCACAAGAATATATTGTCAAACGATATTTTGATATTGTCAAATAGCGACAAGACACTGGATAGATAGCGTCAAAGACAAAATACAGAAGGATGGGATTATCGCTATTTATCATACTGTATTTACAAGTTAATATATACATTCAACCAGGCGGAATAAATAACAACAATACTATAATAACGTTACAATAATGTTGACTGCCAAATTTATTCCCGTCATTTTCCTGAATATGCCGCCGGACGCTTTTCCAAAAATGCATTCACCGCTTCTGCGTGATCATCTGTATGATGCGCCATCCCCTGAAAACAGGCACACAGATCGAGAAAATCAGGAAGATTCCCTCGTTGAGCATATTTAAGCAGTCGCTTACTCAATCGTACGGCGCGTGGCGGTTTGGACGCAATCTGGGCGCCTAACTCCAACGACCGACAAAGAAGTTGATCTGGTTCGGTTACCTCAAGCAATATGCCAAGGTTCAACGCCTCCTGAGCTGAAATAATTCTACCGGTAAACGTAAGCTCGGCGGCACGCTGATACCCAATCAAACGCTGGAGAAACCAGGCACCGCCATCACCAGGTATAATTCCGAGATTCACAAACGTTTCGCCCATAACCGCACTGTTTGCAGCAAGCCGTAAATCACACATGCAGGCAAGATCAAACCCTGCACCAATTGCCGGGCCATTAATTGCTGCAATAACAGGCACTTCTGCAGAATCCATCGCAAGCGGGATACGCTGGATCCCACGCCGGTACTGATCCTGAATCTGCTGAACGGAACCGCTGAACAAGCCGTTTTTTTCGTTCATTTCTCGCACGTTGCCACCGGATGAAAAAGCCGACCCTTCCCCGGTAATGATCAAAACCGATACGTCTTCCACACAGTTTACCCAAGCGAGCGTCTGCAGAATATCCTCAATCAAAGCTGTCCCGGTAAGAGCATTGCGCAGATCATTTCGCTGGAAAGTCATAACCGCAATACGATCGTGTTTTTCAAGGCTTGAATCTATTAGAACAGGTGTTCTCATAACCTATAATCTCCTAATTTAGCATCATTCTATGAAGTGATTGATAAACAAGTACCGCTCACTTTACGTTTATGTCAATAGTAAATAAAACAATTTTATGCAATTTGTTTTTTTGTTTGACATCAATTGTAGAATGGTTATATTACAGCTACTACCGGAGTGTAATAGTGTTATTATTTTTATTACGTTTTATGATATTGCGAAATCGGTTCTTACGTGAATGACAGGTATAGACGTATAAACAGGCTACGCATAATATAAATACCACTGTTCTAAAAGTATCGCCGAAACAAGGAGTTGTTTAGATGGTTCAACTTTCCTGTAACGATATTCAGCTCAATTTTGGCGGTGTGCGTGCCCTGTCAGGAGTTTCCTTTGAAGTTTTTCAAGGGGAAATCTTCGCCATCATCGGTCCAAATGGCGCGGGCAAGTCTTCAATGCTCAACTGCATCAGTGGGCTGTATCACCCGCAACAAGGTAAAGTCGTATTTGAGGATCATGACGTTACCAGACTTCCGCCGTATGAACGTACAAAGCGCGGCATTGCCCGCTCATTCCAGAACATCGCCCTGTTTAAAGGCATGAGCGTAATTGATAATCTGATGATTGGAAGACACCTTCATCAACATGCCGGTTTGATTTCAGGAGGGCTCTATTACGGGCCCGCCCAAGCGGAAGAGACCCGGCATCGAGAATACTGCGAAGAGATCATAGAATTTCTTGAAATTCAAAGTATTCGAAAATCCATTGTCGGAACTCTGGCTTACGGTTTTCAGAAGCGGGTGGAGCTGGCACGCGCGTTGGCTTTGGAACCAAAACTGCTACTTCTGGATGAACCGATGGCCGGCATGAATCTCGAAGAAACGGAAGATATGGTTCGTTTCATACTTGATACGAATGAGACCCGGGGCATCACGATAATCATGATCGAGCATGATATGGGTGTTGTTATGGATATTTCAAATTCAGTGTGCGTACTCGATTTTGGAAAAAAAATTGCCGGCGGGACTCCGGAACAGGTTCAGCAGGATCCGAACGTTATCAAGGCCTATCTTGGCGACGAAGATCTGGAGGAGCTCTAAGGTGCATATTGATCTCAACAGCATGACATTCCCTAAATTGCTAAAGGCTCAAGCCGCGCGGTTCGGCACAAAAAAAACGGCCTTGCGGAAAAAAGGGCTTGGCATCTGGCAGAACTGCAGTTGGCAGCAGTACTTTGATAACGTCCGTACCCTGGCACTTGGCCTGCATTCTCTCGGCTTTGGTACTGACGACAAGCTGGCTATTATTGGAAATAATCGCCCGGAATCGCTTTTTGCCGAAATTGCTGCTCAGGCGGCAGGGGGTGTTGCTGTTTCTCTGTACCATGACTCTACCCCTCAGGAAATTGCCAAGGCATTACAGCAGTTTGATGTCACGGTTGCCTTTGTTGAAGATCAAGAACAGGCTGATAAGCTTCTCGATCAACTGGGCTGCCTCCCGAAACTTCGTCGGATTATTTACGTAAATAGCCGGGGAATGCGGAAGTACAGCAATAAACTGCTAGCAAGCTATGATTCCATCCGCGAACTCGGTACAACGTGTGCAAACCAGAAACCGGAGCTTTTTGATAACCTGATTGGGGCAGGAAAGGGTGATGACACCGCCATTATTTGTCTGACATCAGGAGCCACCGGAGTGCCAAAAGGCGCAATGCTCTCATTTAAAAACCTGATAAGCATGAGCCTCGCATTTGATGAAGCCGATCGCAAAAGAACAGAGGATGAGTTCGTCTCACTCCTCCCGCTAGCCTGGTTTGGAGAGCAGCTTATGTCGGTGGCAGCACCGCTTGTGGTTGGCTATACGATTAATTTTCCTGAAAAAGAGGAAACTGCCATGGCGGACCTGCGCGAAATCGGACCGCATATCATGCTCTCTCCTCCCAAACTATGGGAATCAATAGCGGCCTCTGTTCGCGTCAGAATGATGGATTCAACCCCCTTCAAGAAATTCATGTTCAATACGTTCATGCCGATTGGCGAACGCTATGCGGACTGCGTTCTGGCCGGTACAGCTCCATCGTTTTCGTTACAAATATTCAGATTTATTGCTGATTTACTGCTGTTTAGGGCCCTCAGAGACCGGCTAGGCCTTTCCCACGTCCGTTCAGCCTTAACCGGTGGCGCCTCCCTCGGCAGCACGGTTTTCAGATTTTTCCATGCTATTGGAGTCAACCTGAAACAGCTATACGGGCAGACCGAGATATCCGGAATAACCTGTATGCATCGGGATGGAGCAGTTAATGGCACCACGGTCGGCCTGCCGCTGGCCGGCACAGAAATCAGGGTTGATGAGCATGGCGAACTGCTCTCAAAAAGCGCCGGACTCTTCAAGGGATATTACGGTGACGAAGAGGCAACCCGCCAAGCTTTCACCTCCGATGGCTGGCTCAAGTCAGGTGACGCCGGACATATCGACGCAAACGGGCATATCACTATTACTGACCGAATTGGTGCTCTGCTTACGCTTGCCGATGGGTCACGTTATTCGGCGCAGCACATTGAGAACAACCTTCGTTTTTCACCGTATATTTCGGAGGCGATTGTCTTTGGTGGCAACACCTCTCCACTGGTAGCTCTGATAGGTATCACAAGTCATGTCGTGGGAAAATGGGCGGGTGACAACAAGCTTTCCTACATGACGTTTGCTGATCTGACATCTCGCCCTGAAGTCATCGACCTTATCGCAGGTGAAGTGGCAAAGACCAATGCCACGCTGCCAAGCCTGGCCAGCATTACCCGCTTTGCAATTATTTACAAAGAGCTGGATGCCGACGAAGGTGAACTGACCCGTACCGGCAAGCTGCGGCGGGAAGCCGTTGCGGCAATCTACAAAGAGCTTATCGACGCACTTCATTCAGGCATTGGCACTGTCCAGATCAATACCAGTGTTGATTTTTCCGACGGCAAATCAGGTCATATACAAACAACCGTCTGTATAAGAACAATCTAACCAGCTCAGCTGAATTTACACACGAACGGGATTCTTCGCAGACATAACGTACTTTTCACCTTCTTACAGCGGAGTTGCCTCTATGGACATCACATTTCTCCTGCAACTGTTTATAAACGGCCTTGTTGTCGGCAGTATATATGCTCTTGTAGCTACTGGATTCGTCATCATCTACAAGGCCACCGGTGCCCTTAATCTGGCGCAGGGAGAGTTTCTGATGGTTGGAGCATATCTGTGCCTTAACCTGCTCTCCAAATATCAGGTCCCATTCTGGCAAGCGATTCTTATTACTTTTGCCTTTGCGGCATTGCTCGGTGCCATTATTGAACGCGTGATTCTACGTCCACTGATCGGTTCGCACTTAATTTCAGTGATCATGGTCACTCTCGGTCTTTCAAGTATTCTCAAAGCACTCATTCAATTAGCGTACGGTACCGACACCATCCCGTTTCCGGAGGTATTTCCGAGTGCACCTGTTCAGATCGGGCCGATCCCCGTTTCTCAGGGGTATCTGTATGCCATCGGTTGCGTGACCGTACTGGTTGCGCTCCTGACATCGTTTTTTAAGTATTCAAAAACCGGGATTGCTATGCGGGCAACCGCTTCAAGTCAGCAGGTTGCCCTCTCAATGGGGATCAGTGTTAAAAAAATGTTTGCCATATCCTGGGCAATAGCTGCCATCGTCTCAGCCATGGGCGGTATTTTACTTGGCACTATTCGAGGCGGGATAGATATGTCCCTGAGTCATATGGGGCTTAAAGTCCTGCCAGTTGTAATTCTGGGTGGTCTGGACAGTATTCTGGGTGCCATTGTGGGTGGTCTCATAATAGGCATACTGGAAAATTTTTCAGGCGGCTATCTTGATCCACTGGTTGGGGGTGGAGCCAAAGAGGTCGCCCCGTATATTGCATTAATTCTGATTCTCATGTTCAAGCCGTACGGACTGTTCGGCAAAAAGAAAATAGAGCGAGTCTGAAAACTACCTGACAACAGTAATCAAGCGAGGTTTTATGCGGTGCGGTGACTTCAAAACTTCATATACGGCAGACATGACTATTTTCGAATCGAGATCAGCCCGGGTCATGATGGGCCTGTTTCTCTGCGTGCTCTTCACACTTCCACTCTACACTCCCGGTTTCCTGCTGGACATAATCAACCGGATCGGCATCGCAATTATCGGAGCTGTCGGCCTTAATATCCTGACCGGATTTACCGGCCAAATATCACTTGGCAATGCTGCTTTCATGGCAATAGGCGCATTCTCATGCGGCTATCTCGGTACACGATTCAATGTACCCTTCTACCTCAGCATTCCTCTTGCCGGTATCATTACCGCCACGTGCGGCATGTTTGTCGGTATTCCTTCCCTCCGAATCAAGGGGCTCTACCTTGCAATGGCAACACTGGCAGCCCACTTCATAGTTGAATTTCTCATCGTTAAGTGGGAATCAGTAACCGGGGGTGTTGACGGCATGTCAATTCCTACACCTGCTCTTGGCAGTTATGAGCTCAATTCTGACGCCAGACTATTTGTGTTGATTTTTGTCATTGTTGTTATGGCTGTGCTGTTTGCCAAAAACCTGTTCAGATCCAAAGTTGGCAAAGCTTTCGTGGCAATTCGTGATCAGGCTGTCTCTGCAGAGGTCATGGGAGTCAATATCTTGAAATACAAACTTTTGTCGTTCGGCATCAGCTCATTTTATGTCGGTGTAGCAGGTGCCTTGATTGCTTATCAGGCAAGAATTATTTCCCCAGAAACGTTTCCGGTATCCTTGGCAATCGACTATCTCGGCATGATTATCATCGGTGGGCTCGGCAGTATTCTCGGATCAATCTATGGCGCGATTTTTATCAAGCTATTGCCAGAACTGCTCAGAATGGTGACTACATCGCTTTCTGGTTCTTACCCGGAATTGATTTACAAACTTGCCGCCATGAAAGAGCTGGTCTTCGGAGCGCTGGTAATTATTTTTCTGATTTTTGAACCAAATGGTATGGCTTCCCGCTGGCATCGCATAAAAAAATATTGGAAACTCTATCCGTTTTCACACTGATACAAATATATTGCAGGCTCATCTCGCAATACATGCGTGGTGATAATCCAGAGGGAAGTAAAAACAGAAAGGGAGGTAAGTATGAAACTCAGCAAATTTGCAGCTTCATTGGCAGTAGTACTTGTAACGGCATCAGCATCATTTGCGGCTGAGGTGATAAAAGTTGGCGGTCTATGGGACCTGACCGGGGTTACTGCAGACGTAGGAAAACCGTTTGCCCAAGGCGTTCAGGACTCTATTGCCTACGTTAACTCAAAAGGGGGAATAAACGGCAGACAGATCGAACTGATTAATGTTGATTATGCGTACAAAATTCCCCAGGCTAATGCCACCTACAAAAAGTTTGTCCAACAGGACAAAGTAGTCATGATCAATGGTTGGGGGACCGGTGACACTGAAGCGCTCAAAAATATCATTACTCAGGATAAAGTTCCATATTTTTCAGCCTCTTTTTCCGGCCATCTGACCGATCCAACGAAAACACCCTATAACTTCTTTGTCGGTGCCAGTTATTCTGATCAGATTCGCGGTTTCCTTCAATTCGTAAAAAAGGACTTCAAGGGTAAAGGTGCTCCAAAGGTCGCCTTCATCTATCCCAACCATGGTTTTGGCAAAGCACCCATTGAGGCAGGCCGTCAATATGCCAAGGAACTGGGCATTCAGGTGGTTCATGAAGAAGTCATTCCGGCCAGCTTTCAGGATGCGACATCAAATCTGCTGAATATGCAAAAAACGGCACCCGATTACGCGTATGTTCAGGACACCGTTTCGTGGTGTGCAGTACTCCTAAAGGATGCCAAGAAACTCGGTATCAAGACAAAATTCTTCCTGGGAAATTACGGCATGACCGAAGCTCTTCCGTTACTGGCTAAAGATGCTGCAGAGGGCGTTTACGGCATGGCAACACACGCACCGTATGGCGCAAATGTACCTGGAATGAAAATGATCACAGACTGGAATAAAAAACATCCAGGCAGTGAGGCTCATGACACCGTATATGTACGCGGTTGGGCTTATGGCTTGGTCTGGGCTGAAGGGCTCAAGATTGCCGATAAGAACAAACAGCTGAACGGAGAAGGTGTCAAAAAAGCACTAGAAACCCTCCACAACTACGATACCGGCGGGTTAGTACCACAAATTACCTACACCGCCACAGATCATCGCCCAACTACAAAAACAACAATTTATGTCATCAAAGGTGGCAAAATGACTAAAGTTGAAGATGTTGAAATCCCTCGTAAAAAAGAGTATTTAGGGCTTTAAGCAGACTGTACATTAAATCAGGGGGGCAACCAGCCCCCCTCTTTTCAAACATGAGGCGCACACTACCATGCTCATCATCAGTAATGCAGAAGTAATCTACAACCGTGTAATTCTCGTTCTTAAAGGGCTTTCTCTTCATGTGCCTGAAAGCAAGATTGTCGCTTTACTGGGCGCTAATGGCGCCGGAAAAAGCACTACGCTTAAGGCAATATCCGGTTTACTCAAATCAGAAGATGGTGAGGTATCGTCCGGTTCTCTAGAGTTCATGGGGGAGCAAATCAACAATATGGATCCAGAAGAGATCGTAAGAAAGGGAATATTTCAGGTCATGGAAGGCCGAAGGGTTTTTGAAGATCTCACAATTGATGAGAACCTGGACGTTGGTGGCCACACACGTAAGGATGCGGCCGGATTCAAACGTGACAAGGATCTGGTTTATGATTATTTCCCACGTCTTCGCGAGCGACGCAACCAGTTATCAGGGTTTTTGAGCGGTGGAGAGCAACAGATGCTTGCAATCGGCAGGGCTCTCATGGCAAGGCCGAAATTGATGCTGCTCGATGAACCGTCGCTTGGCATTGCCCCCCTGCTTGTTCAGGAGATATTCGAGCTGATAAAAATGATCAATACTGAGGAAAAAACGACTATTCTGCTAGTAGAACAAAACGCAAATATTGCATTCAGTATCTGTGATCATGCTTACATCATTGAGGGCGGCAGGATTGCTATGAGCGGCACAACAGAACAGATGAAATCAAATAGTGACGTAAAAGAATTCTACCTGGGAACGGGAGAAGGTAAAGAAAAGAAATCATACCGCGACTTGAAGGGTTATAAACGCAGAAAAAGATGGCTATAGTAGCAGTAAATATTTCAAATTGGGAGATTTCATGTCAATCAGGGATATATTGGTACATCTAGATAATTCATCAGCCTCGGCAGCGAGACTTGATGTTGCCATCGCGTATGCCAGTAAACATGGTGCTTATCTAAGAGGGTTGTACCTGATTACGCATATGTTTTATGAACCGCATACTGCTGGAGAAAAAACAGACAGTGAAAAAGCTGAACAAATGTTCAAGGAAAAAACATCTGCTGCCGGTATAAGTACAGAATGGATTTTTCAAGATTGTTCGGTAATGGGTTCCGATATGCGATCCATAATAACGTTACACGCATATTTTACCGATCTTATAATTTTGGGACAGCCTGACTTGTCAGCACCTGTCATGAACATACCAACTGATTTAGTTGAGGGAATTATTGTGGCCAGTGGAAGACCAGTGTTGGTTGTTCCATATTCAGGAAAATTTCAAACGGCCGGCACCAGAATCATGATGGCATGGAAAACAGGTCGAGAATCTGTTCGGGCGCTGAATGACGCATTACCACATTTAGAAATCGCCAATTTTGTTCAGATTGTTGAAGGAAGTAATACAGTTGAATCAACCGGTCAATCTCATGACTATCTAAACAGTTTCCTCAAAAAACATAATGTTACTGCCACATACGATATAATACATTCAGGGCATCTCCCCATAGCTGATATGCTTTTGAACAATGCCTGTGAAAACAAAATAGATCTGATTGTTATGGGTGCATTTGCGCCAAATGGACGTGGTAAGCTTGAAGTCAGCCCGATTGCCCGACATGTTCTAAAGCATCTAACTGCGCCGGTGTTGATGTCACACTAATGTTGCCACGTACACAATAGAGGATATCAGGAATTATAATGAATGCTCCGATCGAAAACGACACATTAATAGCAATTGGTGAATTAGCCAAAAGTCTCAACCTTACCACAAGAACATTACGATACTGGGAAGAGGCGGGCATAATTGAAGCGGCGCCACGGTCTGAGGGAAGTAATCGGTTTTACTCGCAGGATATTGCTAAAAGAATCAAGTTTATCATCAAGTTGAAGGAGCTGGGGCTAACAATTCATGAGCTGCAAGAGTTATATAATGCATATGGAGAAGCGAAAAGAACGGATCGAATGATACCGGCGCTCGTTAAAACGCTCGATAAGCATATAAATATGGTTGATGAAAAGATGGCGCGACTGGCCTCATTGCGTAAAGACATCGTTGAATATCGTCAAAGAATGACGTCACGATTAGAATCAATCTGACGTGGTAAGAAATATATGGACACATTTTTAAGAGCGGGTTTTAGTACCCCTCAACGGAGGTGTTCATGTCAACGATCAGAAGGAAGTACACTCAGGAATTCAAAGATTCAGCAGTTAAGTTGAT
>JAQTQX010000002.1 GCA_028712075.1 Desulfuromonadaceae bacterium | reverse complement strand
TGTTTAATCCAAGTAGTCTGGCTTTGACCTTCTCAGTTGCTCAGTTGCTCTGTGTTTCATAAGCCTTGTTTCCACCCTTCCAGCGCCGCTAATGCCCGCTCAGCTAATTTCTGGCGGCGTTCCTTTCTCTTGATCTTCCCCGGTAGTTCGGGGAAGAGGCCATAATTGACGTTCATCGGTTGAAAATGTTTGACGTCCGCGTTGGTAATGTGCCCGATCAACGCTCCAAGTGCCGTTTCCGGCGGCGGCAGTGGCACCGGCTTGCCGTGAGCAACCGCAGCAGCGCTGATTCCGGCCAGAAAGCCGCTCCCTGCCGACTCAACATACCCCTCCACTCCGGTGATCTGCCCGGCAAAGAACAGGCGTGGCTCGTTCTTCAGCTGCTGAGTCGCCTCCAGTAGCGCAGGAGCGTTGATAAAGGTATTACGATGCATGGAACCGAGACGTACGAATTCGGCACGTTCCAGTCCGGGTATCATCCGGAAAATACGCCGCTGTTCCGGCCAGGTCAGCTTGGTCTGAAAACCGACCAGGTTGTACATGGATTTTTCCCGATTCTCTGCGCGCAATTGGATAACGGCATAGGCCTCATATCCGGTATGCGGGTCGGTCAGGCCGACCGGTTTCATCGGCCCGAAACGGAGCGTTTCAACGCCCCGTGACGCAAGCTCCTCTACCGGCATGCACCCTTCGAAGTGGACTACTTTTTCAAAGTCACGGGCCGGGACCTTTTCGCCACGATTCAATTCATCGATAAACGCAATATATTCTTCTTCATTGAGCGGACAGTTGAGATAATCGTCACCATCCCCTTTACCGTAGCGCGACGCGGCAAACACCGTGGCCATATTAAGGGAGTCGGCGGCAACAATCGGAGCGATGGCATCGTAGAAATAGAGCCGGTCACCGGTCAGGTCAGCCAGAGATGCCGCCAAAGCGTCACTGGTAAGCGGACCGGAAGCGATGATAACGACACCTTCGGCAGGAATTGCAGTAGATTCACCCCGCTCAATTCGAATCAGCGGATGGGCTTCTATTTTAGCGGTGATGTAGTCGGAAAACAGCTGGCGATCAACCGCAAGAGCGCCTCCTGCCGGGACCGAGGTAGCTTCGGCAGCCTCCATCATCAAAGAGCCGCAGCGACGCAGCTCTTCTTTAAGCAACCCTACCGCGTTATCAAGTGAAATGCCGCGCAGGGAATTGGAGCAGACCAGCTCAGCCAGTCCGGGAAGCTCGTGGGCAGGGGAGAAACGTTGCGGTTTCATTTCATGAATGACGACGGAAATTCCGCGCTGTGCCGCCTGCCATGCGGCTTCGCACCCGGCGAGACCTCCGCCTATTATGGTAATTTGCTTTTGTGGCTCTATGTTGTTTGGCAAAAGGTTCTCCTTGATTTATCATGCATCAATAATATCGGTTTAGTGCCGGTGCTTCGTTATTCAATATGCCGAAGTGGCATGCCTCGCTGCACTGTTACTGAGGTGGCTCTTCTCCAAAAAGCTTCTTAAAGTCAGTTTTGAAATACTTGGGAGTATCCTTCATGTACACCCAGTATGCGGCGATCTCTCTCACCATCGCAATACCAATATGGTTACAGTCCATCATCAGCCTGAGAAGTTCCAACGTCTTCAGAGTTTTGATGCCATAATCCTTGGCTGCCTGTCGCATTTCATCGTCGTCAGTGACAACCGGTATCCCAAGTTGCTCCGCGTGTGCAAGCCCTAGAACGTCAACCTTTGAAACACCGGGATGTACGTTTCTGACGTAATCGAGAATAAAGTCATACGCCCTTTTGATTTCAGCCTTTTCTTCGACTGTCACTGCAAGGCGCTGGCTTCGATTGTTGACATATTCAGGATCGTTGACCCATGCAAACTGGTTTGTCAGACGCGGGCTTTTCTCGTATTCATCCTGCAATTCCTTGAGCACATACAGGGTATAGTTCCGGTCGCCAAAGGGAACACTGAGCAGCGGACGAATGCTCTGGGCCAAGCGAAAATAGGCGTTTGTATCGAGAAGAATCCTGCTTTCGGCCATCAATGCAGCTCCTCATATACATTCTGGGCGTCGAGGAGTGGTATATTGAGGAGTGTTTGAACAAAGCTTGCCGATTTGTGATGCTCGGTAATGTGGCTTTTGAGCATCTCGAAAAATGGGCTGCCAAAATCTTCTTTGGCACAGGAGATATAACGCGATGGCGAAGGGGTCTTGGTACCAAAAAGACATTCGCTGACCGGCTTGAATTCTTTGTTGAAATTGGTAGTAGCCTGATAAATTTCCCGTTTCGGCTCCAGATCGATCTTCGGTTTGCCGTGGTGAGCAGCAAATTTATTCACTTCATAATAAACTGACAACGGCGAAACCACCAGACGTTGGGCAACATCCTTGATGTGATTGATCTGCCCCCACGGATTGGTAAAGCGGCTCAGTTTATTATATTCATGCTCCGCCAACTCCTGCGGCACCAGCAGCGCTCCGGCAAATGCTTCGGCAAAATCTTCCCCCTCTTCGCCCTGCAACTGCGGGGTATGCACATGTCCTAATTCGTGGGCCATCCAGAACTTGAAATCATGAACCTTACAGTCCAGATTCAGATAGATCCACGTGCTCATGGATTCAGGCAGGTAGATATGCAATGCGTTTTCGTGGTTATCTTTACTTCCCCACAGAACCGGAATAATAACGGCGTGCAGATTGAAGAAGAAGCTGATCAGTTTATCAAAACCGATTTCATCACCCTCGTGAGCACCGATTTGCGACCTTATTCGTTGGGCGGCCTTTTGCACGTAAGCATAATCATTGACCGGATTGCGCAGGGTCGCCGGCTGGGAAAGATCATCAAACGGCAGGAGCGGCACCAGATCGGAGAGGATGCGCCCCATATCCCTGGCTTGTTCGATATAGTCGTCGGTGATCTTATGAGCGCCCTTTTTCCTGAAAGCAACCACCGGTTCATTGACGGTCGTGATCTGGGTTACCAGTTCGGCAAAGCCCAGGTTAAGGATTCGGGCAAGCTTGAGAAGTTTATCGGGACGCGGGTAGGCTTCGTTGCGAAACCATTTGGACACCGATTCGCGTGACACGCCCAAGTCTTTGGCCAATCGGGATTGAGAAAGGCCGAGTGTCTGGGTGCGCTGGTTCAATGTGTCGATATTTAGTGTGTTTTTCATATGTAGACTGTATGCAAATTGTCAACTTTTGTCAACTGTTACAATATATTTAGCAGTTGAAATGCCTGGATGAGCTTAAAGGTTCTTCGGTAATTCAACGAGCATGGATTTATCAATCTCACAGGCGTCAACCCGACTGTTGTAGGTCTCGATGAGTTTCAGTCTACAATAATTCCTTCCACAATTCCGCTGACAACGGCAGTTCATTGAGTTCAGCGCGGGCTTCACGCCAGGTGGGGTAGTACTCGTCAAGCAGTGCCACGAAGCTTTAGCAGCAGCGACCCCGAGCCACAGGTTGGGTCATATACGGTTGTAGATGCCTTTGAATTCTTCGGCGAAATCCCGATGACTTTGGCGATGACGCGGCTCACCTCCGAAGGGGTATAGAACTGCCCCTTACTCTTGCCGCTCTCGGTGGCGAAGTGCCGCATCAGGTACTCATAGGCGTCGCCAAGGATGTCGTCGTGCTCCGGACGGTTTCGAGAAATCAAGCTCAGGCTTCTGGAAGATGCCGATAAGGTTGCTGAGGCGTTCCACCATCGCCTGTCCCTCGCCGAGCTTGTTCGGATCGTTGAAGTCGGGAAAATCGCTGCGGGCGAGGCGGCTGTTGGCATCCATCAGCGGCTGTATAATCTGTGTGTTGATCTTGTCGCCGATATCGCTTTTGCCCTTGAGGGCAATCATATCTGTGAAGCTGGCACCCTTTGGAATCGTCACCGGCGGAGCAAAATCGTCGCTGTTGCCGTATTTGTCGGTGATGTACTTGATGAACAGCATGAACAGGACGTAGTCCTTGTATTGGCTGGCATCCATGCCGCCACGAAGTTCGTCGCAGGAGGCCCAGAGAGAGGAGTAGAGGTCGGATTTCTTTATGGCCATAGAGGATTGCACCCAGTTGAAAATGTTCAGTTACGGCGTATTGGGATGGAATTGCTGTGGAGCAGAGCCTTCGACAAGTGAGCAGGTTTAGAGATGATATCGGCCCCCTCGTTTCAAAATGAACAGAAAAAGGCGGGACCTTCGCCCCGCCTCCTTACATCACTCACTGCTGTTGTAATCACAACCCTCTTTTGGACACTTCAGGAATTCTCCCTTCCGTTTGTAGATCTTCTTGACCAGCAGCGGGAAACCGCATTTCGGACAGGGGCTTTCCACCGGCAGATCCCACAAGGCAAATTTGCACTGCGGATATTTGTTGCAGGAGTAGAACAGCTTGCCGAAGCGAGACTTCTTCTCCGTCAGCTCCCCTTCCTTGCACTCCGGACAGACCACGCCGGTGCTTTTCGGCTTGACCAGCGGCTGGATATTTTTGCAGGCCGGATACCCGGAGCAGGCGAGATACTTGCCGAAGCGACCATCCTTGATCAGCATTGGCTGACCACATTTTTCACACTTTTCATCGGAGACCACCGGCTCAGCAACTTCGACACCCTCCTGCTCCACATTGCGGGTATATTTGCACCCCCCCTGGAATCCGGAACAGGCGATAAATTTTCCCCGCTTGCCGAGCTTTACGACCAGCGGCTTGCCGCACTCCGGACAGGCTTCATCGGTCGTTTCAGTCGTCAGATCGGATTTGCTGACTTCTCCCTCTTTTACTTTCAGCAGCGCAATAAACGGTTCCCAGAACTCCTTCAGAAGCGGCTGCCACTCCTTTTCACCACGGGATACCTGATCAAGTTCCTCTTCAAGGCCTGCAGTGAAGTTATAGTCAACATATTTCTGGAAGTGAGCCGTCAACAGGTCACTGACCACCATGCCGACATCTTCCGGAAAGAAGCGTTTCTTATCGAGACGGGCATACTTCCGTTCCACCAGTGTATTCATGATCGAAGCAAACGTTGAAGGACGTCCGATACCGTACTCTTCCAGCGTCTTGACCAGAGTCGCCTCGGTATAACGGGGAGGAGGCTGGGTAAAATGCTGTTCGGGAAGCAGCTCGTGAAGTGCAAGCGCAGCACCTTCGGTCATGGCCGGCAGCAGCCCCTCTTTTTCCTCATCCTGATCGTCAAGCCCCTCAATGTACAGTTTCATGAAACCGGGAAAGCGGATGACCGTGCCGGCGGCGCGCAATCCGGCCCGGCGTGATCCGTCAAACGGGCCGGCAGCAGGCGGTGTCTCCAGCTCAGCGGTGATGTCCACCGATGTCTGATCAAGAAGCGCTTCTGCCATTTGGCAGGCGACGGTGCGCTTCCAAATCAGTTCATACAGCTTGTACAGGTCGGGGGTCAGATGTTTCCTCAACTCGGCGGGAGTTTTGGCAATATAGGTCGGCCGAATAGCCTCATGAGCTTCCTGGGCGTTTTTCGATTTGGTTTTGAATATACGGGGTTTGGCAAGGGCATATTCCTTGCCGTATGCAGCGGAAATAACGTCGTGGGCATCTTTGAGCGCCAGGGAGGAAAGGTTGACGCTGTCGGTACGCATGTAGGTTATCAGACCGACCGTGCCTTCTGCGCCGATGTCGATCCCCTCGTACAGCTTCTGCGCGGTTGACATGGTTTTTTTTGCCCCAAAGCCAAGTTTTCGCGATGCCTCCTGCTGCAGGGTCGAAGTGGTAAATGGCGGTGAGGGATTCCGTTTCTTCTCGGTTTTGGTGATTTTAGTCACGGAATAACTACCTGAAAGTAGCGCTGCTTTCAGGGAATCGGCAGCATCCTGGCCCGGAATATCGAATTTGCCGAGCTTTTTTCCACCTACTTCAACCAGACCTGCCTTGAATTCCTGGCCGGGAGAGACGCCGAGCCGGGCGGCAATCGTCCAGTATTCCTGTTCTTTAAATGCGAGGATTTCTTTTTCACGCTCACAGACAAGACGGAGCGCCACTGACTGCACCCGACCGGCAGACAGACCGTAGCGAATTTTTTTCCAGAGAAACGGAGAAAGATTGAAACCGACCAGATAGTCGAGGATTGAGCGAGCCTGCTGGGCGTTCACCAGATCAAGCGCGATATCGCGGGGGTTTTTCACCGCATGCAGAATTGCCTCTTTGGTTATCTCATGGAACTCGACCCGCTGAATTTTAACTCCAGGGTTCTTTTTATCCAAGCCAAGGGCGGCCAGCAGATGCCAGGAAATCGCCTCTCCTTCACGGTCGGGGTCAGTTGCGAGCAACAGCGTGTCAGCCCCCTTGAGCGCCGCCTTGATCGCATCAAGATGCCGTTTGCTTTCCGGCAATACATGATATTTCGGCTCAAAGCCCTTGGCAATATCCACGGAACCCTGTTTGCTCGGCAAAGCACGTACGTGGCCGAACGACGCCAGAACCTTGAAATCAGGTCCCAGAAATTTTTCTATGGTTTTCCCCTTGGCAGGAGATTCGACAATGACGAGATTTTTCGACATGGTAAGTATAGGTATCCTTGTGGTTGATTTCATCAAAACATCTCTGAAACACAGAGCGACGGAACAACAGAGTCAGTCAAAAACAAAAAACAGGTTCAAAGTTATTCAAAAATGTCCGTGGTTTCTCAGTTGCTCTGTGTTTTAAAAGTCGTAGTGCTTTATCCTGCTACCGCGTAATGTGTGCCGGGCAGCGCTGTGACCGCCCCCTTCAGTTCAAGGTGCAGTAACATAGAGGAAACCTCCCCGGCTGTCAATTCAGTTTGGGAGATGATGTCATCGATATGCAGCGGTGAACGGGCCAGCAGCTCAAATATTGCCGCCTCTTTCGGCGACAGCGCAAACGTGCGCGGAGGCTGCAGCAGCAATGGAGTATCTGCTGCAGAGCAGAACCCTGCAGGAAGTTCTTCCAGAATATCCTCGACACAATCCACCAGCTTTGCTCCCTGTTTGATCAGGCGATTACAGCCGCGACTTGTGCCGCATGAAATATTCCCCGGCACGGCAAATACATCGCGGCCATGTTCCAGAGCATACTGTGCGGTGATCAGAGAGCCGCTTTTCTCAGCCGCTTCAACAACCAGCACGCCGCTGGAGAGACCGCTGATAATCCTGTTCCGGCGCGGGAAATTTTCCGCCAGCGGTTGAGTGCCCAGTGGGAACTCGGAGACAAGACACCCTTTGTCGGCCATCTCTCCGAACAGAGGGCGATTTTCGGGAGGGTACACCGTGTCAACACCGCACCCCAGCACGCCGATGCTTCTCCCCTCTGCCTGCAACGCTCCTTTGTGTGCAGCAGTGTCAACACCACGCGCCATACCGGAAATCACACAGACGCCGTGGTACGCAAGTTCCTCAGCCAGCTTTCTGGTGGTCATAATTCCGTGGGCTGTCGCCCGACGCGACCCGACTATGGCAATTGACTGTTCACTGGAACGCAGTGCTCCTTTGACATACAAGAACGGTGGTGGGTCAGGTATCTCGAACAAAGACTTGGGATACTCATGTGACGTATAGGTAACCAGCCGCGCAGCACTCGCTTCAAGACGCCGGCACTCCGCCTCGGCAAAGCGTCGCCATTCACCGTTTCTGATCGCTCCTATTACCTGAGGGGTCATGCCCCTGATCCCGCCAAGTACCGTTGGAGAAGCCATCAAAACGGCTTCAGGCGTATCAAAACGCTCCAGAAGCCGGCGAAATGCCACATTGCCAATGCCGGGGACCGCCTTGAGACCTATCCAGTAAAGGTTTTCCATTAGTGCACCACGTCTGTCGCCTGAGACGAAAAGACCGGCCCGAGGCCGGTCTTGAACTGCCCTTCATGACACCGACAACCGCCCGGGACAACAGAGCACGGCACCTCAAGGAGGGTTTGATGTGAAACAGGAATTACCTGGTTGAACTCACAAAGCGATCGCCCTTATAAATGGCATCAATACTTTTCACCACCAAAGCGCTCGATGTTTTGCTGCCGGTTTCAAGAATTACCAGCGCCCCAAGCAGCTCCTGAGGCAATATATCGATATGATTTTCCGCATACTTCTGGTCAATCGTCACATCCCGGACGACATACAGCATATTGCCGACTTCCGCACCCTGAGCAGTCCCCAGGTCGATATAGACGACATCTCCGGCGGCAATAATGTTGACGCCGCTATGGCTTTCAATGATATATCCCTTGAGATTAGTCACGGCGCTCTTGAGCGGGATTTCCCGCCGCCGGTTATCCTTGTAGGGAAGCAGCAAAGCTCCGGGGCTTGTTTCCAGCGAAGATTTGGTAATGATGGCACGTGATGACTCTGCTTCCACATCAGTCAGCTGCAGAGTACCAAGCGGAATTATCTTGTCACCAACTTCTTCCCCGCTTACCGGATGCTTGACCGTTTCACCCCTGCGGAATATTGAAAATTTATCGCCGCTTCGGGCATTCCGCCCAGCTCCGATATCTGTGTAAACAATATCGTCAACTCCGGTAACGATCCGGTCATGCTGAGACCCGATAACCACGCCGAAGGGTTTGAACTCCTTCTCTGCCAGGAATGCTTCAGTGCCATACAGTGTGTAGGTTTTTTCAGCGGCAACCGGCTGAACCGTTTCAGTAACAGCAACGGCAAGAGTCGGGCCAGGGGCGTTTGTCCTGGCAGGAGCCGCCACTGGCTGTCCTTTCGGGACCAGCTCAATCCGGTCAGGGAAAATTCGCAGTTTCTGCCCGGGATAAATAAAATGCGGGTTGGTTACCTGTCCGTTTTTGGACCACATGTCCGGCCAGTAGCCCGGATCTTTTATAAACCGCTCCGAAAGCCCCCACAGAGTATCGCCCTGCTTGATGAGATATGTGGTCGGTTCTTCCTGACCAGCTGCGTACAGCATGGAGGGCACAGCGAGCAGAAGCGTCAACAGCAGTTTGATCTTCATGTGGATAACCTCTTCGCCTTGATAGTGTGCAGGACAGCTTAACGGGCGCTTAAGCGTTCACGAGCCTTTACAGCAGCAGGGCTGCTTGGATATGTCGCAATAATTTTTTCAAACAGTGCGGTTGCCTGCTCCTTTTCGTGCAAGGCCGCCAGCGTATACCCGAGTTTCAGGAGCGCATCTGGCGTTTTTGTACTCTTCGGATACCGCTCAACGACCTTCGCAAAAGCCTCTTTTGCCTTGACAAGGTCTGCAAGAGTATAATGGCATTCGCCAATCCAGTACAGTGCATTGGGAGCATAGTCGCTCTCCGGACTGCTTTGGAAAAAAGCATCAAAAGCTTCGACAGCCTCCTGGAAATTGTTGGCACTGTACAGACCAAAAGCTTTTAGGTATGCGGCGGGTGGACCTGACTCGCGGGCAGGTTTCGCATGGGTTGGCTGATAGACGACTTCGACTTTCGGAGTCTGTAACTGCAGGGCCAGAGTTGATACCCGGGTGTTCATTTCGTCGCGGGAGCTCCGCAACTCATTATTCTCACTCTTCAGCTGCACTATCTCGCCTGCGGTCAACTGAAGTTTCTCATCATGGGCTTGCAGCAAACCGGCCAATTCATTGTGGCGCTGCTCAACCTTTTTTACGGACTGAATCAGAAATTCAATTTTTGCATCCGTTTCCGCCTGACGCTTGACCAGCAAATCATTGGCAGCACATCCGGAGAACAAAATCGACAGCAGAATAAGCGGTGCAATTCGGGAAACTGGTGTCATAATCCCTCCAAATAATGAAGTTTTTTCACAATTAAAGCGATATCATCACCTTTGTCAAGTGAAAGGTGCCTTTTAAGTTTTATTGGCACAATGATTATGGTAGCATTCAAACCCCGCGAGTCAAGCGAACCACTCACGACTTTTTGATTGGAACCCCCATGCAGAAACCTGAATTGCTGGCTCCGGCCGGTAACATGGAAAAACTCAAGATTGCAGTCCATTACGGCGCCGATGCCGTGTATCTTGGTGGAGAAGCTTTTGGTCTGCGCAACATGGCCGACAACTTCTCCGTGGCTGAGATGGGCGCTGCGCTTGATTTCTGCCATGCACAGAAAGTGAAAACATACCTGACGGTCAACAGCTATCCGCGCAATGAATCACTTCCGGAACTGGAGAGGTATCTGACAGATGTTGCCCACCTCCCCTTCGATGCCTATATTGTCGCCGACCCGGGGGTGATCGATGCGGTACGAGAGATATCTCCGGAGCGCGAACTGCACCTGTCGACCCAGGCAAATACCATCAATTGGCGTTCTGCGCGTTTCTGGCAGCAGCAGGGCATACACCGTATCAATATGGCACGTGAAATGAGTCTCGACAATATTCGCGAAATGGTTCAAGCCGTTCCGGAAATGGAATTCGAGGCGTTTGTGCATGGTGCCCTCTGTATTTCCTACTCCGGACGCTGCCTGATTTCCAGCATACTGACCGGGCGCGATGCCAATCAGGGTGAATGCACTCATCCCTGTCGCTGGAGTTACCATTTGGTTGAAGAATCACGACCGGGGGAATATTTTCCGGTGATGGAGGACGAAAACGGCACCTTTATTTTCAATTCCCGTGACCTCTGCCTGCTGGAGCAGATTCCGGACCTGATCGCAAGCGGCGTGCACGCCCTCAAAATCGAAGGGCGCATGAAGGGAATCAACTACGTGGCCTCGGTACTGAGGGTGTACCGCCAGGCCCTTGATGAATACCTGACCAATCCTGACGGGTGGCGCTGCCGCCCTGAGTGGTTGAGCGAGCTTGCCAAATTGAGCCATCGCGGCTACACGACCGGCTTCCTCTTCGGGCAGCCGCGCACCGTCGGTCAGGAGTACGATTCCGCCTACATTCGGAGTCACGATTTTGTCGGTGTTGTCGATGAGGTGCGATGTGACGGAATGTTGCTGGTCAGCGTGCGCAATCGGATCACGGCGGGTGACGAACTGGAATTCATCGGCCCGGCAATGCGAAGTGACACAGTGACCCTGCTGCAGTTTTTCATTCTTCCAGAACGCGGCAGCGCTGTTCCGGCGGAGGTTGCACACCCCAATTCACGGATACTTTTGAAAGTGCCTTTTGTGGTTGAAGCGGGAGATCTGCTGCGCCGGGAAAAGATTGCATCTACGTAAATCCGCTCAATCCGTGTTATCCGTGTCCTATTGCAATTCAAGGCTTGCTCTTGTGTTGTGCAAACTCAACTGGACACACTTACAAAACGAGGAAGCACCAAAATGAATGACCCGAAACTCCCCCCCCAGAACCTTGACGCCGAAATGTCGATTTTGGGTGGCATACTGATTGACAACGACGCTATTAACCGGGTGCTGGAAAGCATCGTCCCGGAAGATTTCTACCGCGAAGCACATCGCAAGATTTTTCTGGCGATGATGCTGCTCTCCGACAAACGTGAGCCGTGCGACCTGGTAACCTTGACCGAAACCTTGAAAAAAAAGGGGGACCTTGATGAGGTGGGTGGTGCCGCCTACCTGCTGATGCTCGTTGATTACGTGCCGACTGCCGCCAATATTTCCTACTATTGCAAGATCGTCAAAGAGAAATCGGTCAACCGCACTCTGATTACCATTGCTACCGGCATTGTCACCCGCAGTTATGAAGATCAGACTGACGTCAATGAACTTCTGGACAAGGCTCAGAAAGACCTTTACGAAATCGGCGAGAATAAGCTGCGCCCCCAGTATGTGCCGATTCAGCCGCTTATCAAGGAAGCGTTTAAAATTCTCAAGTCGCTGAATGAGCGGAAAGAGCATATTACCGGTGTGCCATCCGGTTATGTTGACCTTGACCAGATGACCGCCGGCTTCCAGCCGGGCAACCTGGTGATCATCGCCGCCCGCCCCTCTATGGGTAAAACGACCCTGGCACTTAACATTGCCCAGTATGCCAGCGCTGAACACAAAAAGAAAACCGCCTCCGTCATTTTCTCACTGGAAATGAGCAAGGAAGATCTGGTCATGCGTTTTCTGGCCGCCATTGCCCGGGTTGACTTCAGCCGGATGCGTACCGGCCACTTCCATGACAGTGACTGGCCGCGTCTGACCAGAGCCGCCGGTGTGCTCCACGACGCCAGAATATTCATTGATGACACACCGGCCATCAGCGTGCTGGAACTCCGGTCCAAAGCACGCCGCCTGAAAAGTGAGCATGATGTCGGACTGATCATCGTTGACTATCTGCAGCTGATGAAATCCGGAACGCGCATCGAATCACGCCAGCAGGAGATTTCCGAAATCTCCCAGGCTCTCAAAGCGCTGGCCAAAGAGCTGAATGTGCCGGTGATCGCCCTGTCACAGCTTAACCGGGAGTTGGAAAAACGGGGCGATAAACGTCCCATGATGAGCGACCTGCGCGAATCCGGTGCCATCGAGCAGGACGCCGACGTGATTATGTTTGTGTACCGCGAATCGGTCTACTGTGAACAGTGCCGCAAACGAGACGGTTCCTGTACGCAGGGACATGATCGCAACGCTGAACTGATTATCGGCAAACAGCGCAACGGCGCAATCGGCACAGTTCCCCTCGCCTTTTTTGGCGAACATACCCGTTTTGAAAACCTGAGCGACCGGAGCGAATAGATGATTGTACCGAGCCGTGGAGGCGTATTATGACACTGCAGAAAAAAGGTTCCCTGGGCGATATTCTCCTGGCGTGTCACATTATTACTGAAGGTGATATTACGCTGGCGCTTGAAGAGCAGGCGCGAACCGGGGTACGCTTTGGTGAAGCGCTGGTCAGCAAGGGGATTGTAACGCTGGAAGATATCGACTGGGCACTTTCAAACCAGCTCGACCTTTCATACATCAGGCTCCATGCCGAGATGATCGACCCTGAGGCACTGCAGCTGATTCCAGCCGCAGTGGCGCGTAAATTCAATCTTATCCCACTGATAAAAGCCGGAGATGAGCTTAATATTGCCATTTCCGACCCGCTTAACAAGGCGGCGATAACCGAGGTTGAACGGTTAAGTGGCTGCCAGGTTAATGTATCAGTCGCTTTGATCAGAGAAATTCGAGAGATGATCGACGTTTGCTATGGCAGCTCTTTGGAGCAGCTCGGCTTTTCCTCCGACGCATTTTCCACAAACGTACTGGATACAATCAACCGTGACCTGAGCGGGGCAACGCTGCTTGACTATCTGCTGATTTTTATCATACGCAACCGCCTCTCGTCACTGTCTCTGCAGCCGATGGGTGATTCCATTATTGTAAGCGGTAAGCGGGGCGGAGTTTCGCGCCAGTTCGGCTCCCTCTCCGGAACCTATTACCCTGACGTGACGCTTAAAATCAGGAAGAGTGCCGGCATTACTTCGCTTGGGACATCAACGCCCGCAGCGTTTCTTACCTTCCGCTATCACTCTCACCCCACCACTTTCCAGCTGTCGTTCATGCCCGGCTATGGGGGTGATTTTATAACCATTCGCCCCTCCGTTACAGACAGCGTCCCCTGTAAAATTGCCGATCTTCATCTTCCGCCCCGGCATGAATCCGATCTTATCCAGTTATCCCGCACGCAGCAAGGTATCACGTTCTTTGCTTCACACAACACGCGGGAACGCAACAGCTTCATTGATCTTATGCTTGAGGAGATGGATACCAACGGCAAGAATGTCATCATCCTGGGTGATGGGCCGGGGAAAATGAAAAAACGTTTCCCGCATCTCCTGCTCCCGCACGATGAAGCCGAACGGGCGGCCACTATAGCCGGTGCTCTGGAGCATGCACCTGATATTCTCGTCATTGAAGACGCCACCGAGGGAATGCCCTTTACTGCCACCTGCAGGGCTGCCATGCGTGGTGTACGAATCCTGGCCGGACTTGACATACCGGGAACGCGCAACGCTCTGCGGCAACTGCTGTTGTACCAGCAGTTGAACTATTTTTTGCCGGTTTTTGTCAACGGACTGGTTTCTTTTAAAGGAATCCAGCTGCTCTGCCCGGAGTGCCGGACAGAGTACACCCCGCCGGACGAAGAGCTTGAGGTGATCAACCTGTCACCGCTCCCGGGAGCATTTTACAGTGCAACAGGTTGTGATGCCTGCAAACATAAAGGGTCGAGCACACGAAAATTTCTGGTAGATGTAATTGCTTTTACAGATGATTTTTTGCGCGTTTTTGAAAAAACACGGCATGTCACTGCCCTGGAAAACCACCTCAGCATGGCCGGTTATCACGGATTGGCTGATGAAGGGCTACGGTTGCTTATGTCTGGAGAAGTTTCGCCCGAGGAATACGTAGCATCTGTTGTTCTATAATTCCAGCTTGCATGGCAATGAGAAAAGGAGAGGAGAACTCATGGCACGCATAGATGCACTCTTTAACATGCTCAAAGAACAGGGGGCATCAGACCTGCACCTTTCTTCAGGCAATCCTCCCATTTTCCGTCTGCACGGCGAGATGGTACGACTCAATTTCAAACCGCTCGGACATGATGAATTAAAGACGATCTTGTTTGAAATCCTTACTGAAAAGCAGCAGGCGCAGTTCAACGAGACAAAAGACCTTGATTTTGCCTATGAAGTCCCGGGAGTGGCCCGTTTCCGGGGCAACATGATGATGCAGTACCGTGGCGTTGCCGCAGTATTCCGTATTATCCCCACCAAAATTCTGTCCGCCGATGATCTGGGGCTTCCGGAAGGGGTGCGCCGCATGACCGCCTTTAAAAAAGGACTGGTTCTTGTTACCGGCCCGACCGGCTCGGGAAAATCAACGACGCTTGCCAGCATGATTGATCTGATCAACTCAACCCGCAAGGAGCATATCCTCACCTTCGAGGATCCGCTTGAGTTCATTCATGAAAATAAAATGTCACTTCTCAATCAGCGTCAGATCGGTGAGCATACCGAAAGCTTTGCTTCCGCGCTGAAAGCAGCTCTTCGGGAGGACCCGGACGTCATCCTGGTCGGCGAGATGCGTGACCTGACAACCATCCAGCTTGCCATGAGCGCCGCAGAGACCGGACATTTGGTCTTTGGGACCCTGCACACCAGCACCGCTGCCAAAACTGTTGACCGCATCATTGATGTATTTCCAACCGACCAGCAGGAACAGGTACGTGCCATGCTCTCCGAATCACTAAAGGGGGTCGTCTGTCAGCAGTTGCTCAAAACCGCCGATGGGAAAGGGCGCGTAGCCGCACTGGAAATCATGCTCGGCAGTCCGGCCATCGCCAACCTGATCCGCGAAGGCAAAACGTTCCAGATCCCCTCTATCATGCAGACTGCCAAAAAGGATGGCATGCAGCTTCTGGATCAGCATCTGCTGGATCTGTTGAAAACAAAAACGGTCAATCCGGAGGAGGCGTATCGCTGCGCCGTCGATAAAAAACAGTTTGAACAGTATCTGACAGCGGCATAAACAGAGAAAGGTTCCTTACCATGAATTTTAACCATTTTAATGAAAGCGGCCATGCCATCATGGTTGATGTCAGCGCAAAACAACCAACCATGCGCACCGCTGTTGCAGCTGCCGAGGTGCGGCTCTCACCGGAACTGTTGGCTGCCGTCAAAGAGGGGGGAGTAAGCAAGGGAGATGTACTGGGTGTTGCACGCCTCGCCGGCATCATGGCCGCCAAACGAACCCCTGACTTGATTCCCCTTTCACATCCGCTGGCCATTCATAACGTCGCCATCGATTTTGAGCCGAATGAAACGTCCGGAACGATCACCGTGCGCTGTACTGTCCGGGCATTTGAACGGACCGGGGTAGAAATGGAGGCCATGACCGGCGCATCCCTGGCAGCTCTGACAATTTATGACATGTGCAAGGGGAGCGATAAATCGATTACAATCGGCCAGATAAAGCTGCTCTTCAAAGAGGGTGGCAAGAGCGGGATTTACCGCGACTCTTTAGAAAGCTGAAAGCCCACTACCCGAGCAAAAAATCAAAATCCTCGCGGGTCAGTCCCGCACCGCCGCCACCGGTGCCATTCATCAGTATCGCCCGGTAAAGCTGAGTTTTCTGTTCTTTCAAGGCCATCATCTTTTCTTCAATGGTATGTTTCATAATCAGGCGCGTGATGGTGACTTGCTCTGTCTGACCGATGCGGTGAGCGCGGTCGGATGCCTGATTTTCCACCGCCGGATTCCACCAGGGATCCATATGGTACACATATGTGGCACGGGTCAGGTTGAGCCCTTTGCCACCTGCTTTCAGGCTGATCAGAAAAACGATCGGCTCTGTTGCATCCTGAAACACCTGCACCAACTTTTTGCGCTGGGGCACCGGTGTTGAACCATCCAGCCGCAGGCAGGTGAACCCCTTACCCTTCAGCCCGCTTTCAATCAGGTTCAGATAACCGGTAAACTGTGAAAACACCAGGGCGCTGTGCCCTTCATCACGCAGTTCAGCCAACTGTTCGGCCAAAAACTCCAGTTTGGGCGATGTCTCGCTGGCTCCTGCCGAGGCCAGTGCCGGAGCGAGGCAAATCTGGCGCAGCCTCAGTATGGCAGTCAGAGCAATGACACGCGCTTGCGCCGGGGCGTGACTTTCATACGCTTCCTGAACCTGACCGCGCACCTCCTCCACCGTGCACTGATAAAACATTCTCTGTCTGGTCGTCAGCTCCAACGGAATGTCCATCTCGATTTTTGGCGGCAACTCAGCGGCAATCAATTCCTTGGTACGGCGCAGCACAAACGGGCGGGTTCGCCCGATCAGCCGGGCCGTTCCGGCGGGGCCATCCGCACTCAGTTTACGGCTGAATTCCTCACGCCTCCCCAACAATCCAGGCAGGCAGAGATCCATAATGGCAAAATATTCCCCCAGGTGATTTTCCACCGGGGTACCGGTTAGCGCCAGCGTAAATGCACCCTGCAGCTTACGCACCGCATTGGTGGTGGCAGCCTGCAGATTTTTTACAACCTGCGTTTCATCGTAAATAATCACATCAAATAAGCACTCCGCCAGCAGGTCACAATCGCGCTGTACAATACCATAACTGGTGATGATGACATCATGCGTAGCAAATTCAGAACTGCTACGGCCGCTCCCGCTGTAGATCATGACCCGTGCGCCGGGAAGAAAGCGGGAAAGCTCCGCCTCCCAGTTAAACAGGAGCGATGGGGGTGCTACGACCAGATGCGGAGTCCCGGGTGCTACAGCCGTTTTCAACTCTCCGGAGAGAATTCCGGCCAACAGGGTAATCCCCTGCACTGTTTTGCCAAGCCCCATGTCGTCAGCCAGACAAGCACCAAAACGATGTTCATAGAGAAACGCCAGCCAGTGCCACGCATCAATCTGATAATGGCGCAGAGTAGCACGTAGCCCTGTTGGTAATGGTCGTGCCGGTATTGCCGAAAAATTCAGCAGACTCTCAAGAATGCGGGCATCGGCAACAGACAGCGCGACCGTAACACCATGGCTGCGCAGCTGCAACCAATCAAGAATCTGCAGGCGCGGTACGCGCACCAGTTCCTGCTCCCCTTTTTTCTTTTTTTTGCCATCTGCCACGGCACCGGCAAACATGGCCAGAATCCGGGCACTGATTTCATCAAGCAGCATCAACTTGCCGTCACGGTGCAGCATGGCGCTGCCGTCCATAAGACCGCGCAACTCTGCCTCGGTCAGGAGTTCACCGTTGCAGCGAATCTCCGGCTTAAGTTCAAACCAGTCCTGGCTGCTTTGCGTTGCATCAAGCGAGAATTCCCACGCAGCGGTGCTCAGCTGGGCGTTGCCGATGCGCAGGGAAAATCCGGCATCCTGAAGCTGTTCCGTCAGCTGCGGTAGTATTTTCAGTAACGTGGGGGTAGAAATAGCAATCTCACCCGGTGTGCTCGAACCGGTAAAAACCTCGAGGCCGCACAGGTTATATACTATTTTTAACAATTTTGCCTGCCGGCGGCGGTCCTCCTGCACAAACGACCACCCCTTTTCCGCAGCCAATGCAACAATCAGTGATGCCTGCCACGCTTCAGCCAGCAAAGTAAGCAGTTGCTTGCCCTCGCGTTTGACAGCCCGCTTGGAAAAGTCCGGTGAAGCGGTAACGGAACGGATAATGGCTGCGCGGGCAGACGCCTTGCTCTCGTCGAGCAGCTGAAACGCGGCCTCAATGACGGCACGCACCCTTTTTTTCGTTCGCATTGGTGCCGATTGCTTCGTCCGCTGAGCGGGATCAAACAGCCAAAAAGCACACTGTGAAAAGGGAAATGTTTCTTCTCCGTACATGCTGACCGGCCTCAGGATTGAAGTGGCGCCGACAAAGCCTTCAGGGATGTCGAGCAGATAGGATTGCGTAGCGGTTTTTTCCACTCTCTGAACAATGCCGCTCCGCAGAAAATGACAAAATGATGTCGGGTTGTTCACCATTTCAGATTGCATGCGGATACCGGCTGTGTTGAAAAGCTGCAACGGCGCAATAACACTGTTGCCCTCTCTCCGAAGCTCCATGTTGGTCAGGCGCTGACCGAAAGCTTCCCGCGGTTTATCAGCTTCATCATCGAAATCGTCATCGAAGTCATCGAAATCATCCTCAATCCGATCATGTGCACCATCCAGGGCCTCGAAGACGGTTTCCCACTGTTTCCATGCATCACGTTCAGCAACCGGCACAACAGTTCCAGCAGCCTGATCAAACAGAAGCTGACCATGGACGATCGCACCGACGGGCAAAGGCGTTCCATCGAAATACGTACGTGAAACAGAGACCTCATTACCCTGGATATCAAAAGTGATTCCGGCGTTGCAGAGGCTTTCACCGATATACGTAAGGACAGTTTCCCGCTCATCGGCACTGCGGAACACAATCGGATAGGCGCCGCCGGTCATCTGAGTGAATGCCCTGAAATAGCGCTCGGTTGATTCATAAAAATAGTGCGATGCCAGAAAACGGGCCAGGCCGGTCGGCAGACCATGCGCTGACCAGCCGTACACCTGCTCGTTACCTCGTCTGACACTCCCCTTGAGGCTGTTTCCGTAGGCGCTTTGCTCGATCAGCAGACGGTATTTTGCGGTATTCGGCTGTACTGCCGGTGTATCGCTCTCCGTCTGTACCGGGATCCTTACATTTTCAGGCGTGCGGCGTACCCCCGGTTCCTGGTTCAGGTACTCCTTCATATCAAGCAGCATTTGTGTATTGAAGGTAATATGCGACAATGTTTCCGGTGACACCACCCGTTTGACTGTTGCCCAGGCAATTACAACATGCGGACAGTTGCGAGCCGGCTGCCATTCGCGGCAGGTGCATGTGGTTAAAATCCGCCAGCCATCAGCCATAAGCGTAGCCTTGCAGGTATCGACAAAGGTAACCTCAAGCACACTCTTATCAACATTCCAGACCGCGTTTTTCAGATTGTTAGCCCTGCACGCATTAAATCCATGCAAAAGATGAGTTTTTGCCGCAACAGAGTGGATATCGCCGGGACGGGCGATTGCAAATTTCTGGAGAAGAGGCGAGGGAGTGGCAGGCTGTTGTATAGTCATGGGTGTTCCAGATTTTTCGAGCAGATAACCAGTGGAATGAATAGGGAAACGCTGTACTCTGGGTTCAGAAATGAGTCACCCCGCTGCAAGCAGCGGGGTGACGGGAACGTTAGCTGATATGTGAAGTCACGTAAAAGTTAGATCCGGTTGAACTAACTTTCTCAGCCACTCCAAGGTCTCTTCCTGATCACGAAAGGCCATGGTTTCCCAGCCGAATTCATCTGGCAAATGGACCTCCCATTTTTTTGTAATACAGTAGTTATCAAAATCAGGTGCGCAAATAGCTACGACCAATTGGTTATTCTCCATAGCAATAATTTTTGCGATCTCTACAAATCGTAAAATATCCTCCATCGCTAATTTCAATTTGTCAGCCTCGGTATAGTCAAGATAGACATACCGGATAGCGGCCAGAGCAGACTTGTGCTCCTGGAAAAAACGTACAATCGCTTTTTCAAAGTCGCTTGTGTTGACAGCAGCGCCGGCAGATCTCTTGAATATCAGCCCTTTTCCATTGTCTGCAAAGTTAATTTGGTACGACATAATGTTGTCTCCTTCTGCTGTGATATCCGTCCACAAGCCCTGTAGCAGGAATTGAGCCACCGTCCATATTAACCGAGAGATACCTGAAATAAAGCAAACAGAGCTGTCGTTTGCTCACAACTTTCGCTGATTCATCTTGTATTCCTGTACAAATGCCTTCTCGATATTTACGGCATTTATGTCCAGACTGGTCATCGACAACACACGGAGGCCCCCATCGATGCTGTTCTCTATGACGCTGTGCGGACCGTCCTTTTTTTCATATATCATTTCTGTGACACTGCCCAGGGTCAAATGTACGTTTTCATATATGACCGCCTTGGCGTTGATCTTGGCATTCGCTCTCTCATCAGCCTTTGCCCGGATAGCGGTAATATTTTCAGTCAGCGCCGCAGTTGTTTTCCTGATTTCCGCCAACTCCGTCGGTAAGTTGGTTTCTCCCGCCTTCTTGTTGGCTTCTGACAACTCCTGTAACAGACCATCCAGCAGCTCAACATCGCGGTAATCGGCACCGGCATGGAGGTATGTGTGCAATGACGAGGCTGAACCAAGTTTTTTGGCCTCTATTCCCCTCAAAGCGGTGCATGAGCCGCCGGAAATAGCCCCCTTGTCGACAACGATCCTTCCAAGAGTCTTGATGGTACAGTTATGGATTTCAACAGCAACAATCACATCGCCTGCACACTCAATATCTACGTCATGAATAAACTGGGCTCGAAGTGTTCCACCGCAGATAATCCGGCCTTTGCTCTGTCCATCCATGCCGCAGAATATAATCGAGCCATCACTGACAATAGTGCTGACTCCTATATTACCAGTAACAGTGAGCCCCTTGGCTGCGGTAATGTTAAAGTTGTCCAGAACGTCGCCACGCACTTCCACAACACCTTCAAAGTTAATTGAGCCAATTCGAAAATTCACATCCCCCTTGACGAGATACTCTTCTTCGACAGATATTTCATTTGCGGTCTGACAGATGCGACCGGTTGTGGCGGCAATCAAGAGCGTTCCATCTTCCTCAACACTAATACCCTTACCTATGGCGACCGTCATCGGCTTTCCCGGTGTTGGAGGAATCGGAACCCCCCGGATATTTTCTCCCGGGGTCCCGTCACCGGCAGGAATGATCCGGCCGATTTCCGTGCCAGTGGTCACATTAATAAAGGTTTGCACCGCATACATATCCATTTCATCTGCGTCATCACAGTTTTCAATGTCAGGTGTTGCCTGAATCGTAAACTGGATATATTCATCAACCCCATTGATCGGTGGAGCTCCCGAAGCAATTAATACATCGATCAGTTGCTGGCCCGCAGCGGCCTTTATGGCAAAATCATCACATGCCTCCAGATCAATTCCGGTTTTCACATTGTGCTGTTTTAAATATCCGGTGAACTCATCGCGGGTCATCATTGAACCCAGCTCGCGAGGAACGTAGCTGCACCGGCATTCCAAAGCATTATCGGGAATTTTAAGGAACAGGCTGTACCCGAGTTTTTTGATTTCACTCCCGGTAATTATCGGTGGAGCAGGTTGATCTTGTTCTGCCATTGGGCCCCCTTGAAGTTAACCAGTGTCCACCAGAAATCTCCGTTTGACAGTGACTGCACTTGCATTGATACAGATCGGCATACTGAAAAGAATAAAATAATCTACGGAAATCCCATAAGGCCTTATTCATCTGATGATGGCGAAGAGCGGAAACTTGGTCGCTTCAGCGCTTATGGCACAACTGTATCGCAGACAACGGTGCAACCTATAGCAAATCACTCATACGATGTCAATGTGAGCCAGAAACCGGACTCGAATCGGTTGCATAGCAATCATTTCATTTCAGGCAACTGAGATGCTCCGTTGCTTCCCAGGTGCATCGGCAAACGGATCGAGAATCGAAAAACTTCGTATTGCTGTAGATGCAGGCGCCGCTCATATCCAGAATGTCCATTGGTCGGTGGCATGCTCCGCAGGTGGCACCTTCCAGCATTCTGGATACGAGCACCCGATTTTCCGAATCGCACCAATCACAACACCAAAAATAATAATCTTCATTGAGTTTGAGTTTCATACTACTTTCCTCCTATTGCTTTCTTCCAGCATACTTGATCATTATTACAAACACGTTGAGATCAGATAAAAGTTTTGTAAATTTTCCCCGTGCAGATGGATAATGCCCATTTCTACATAATCTTTATCTGACTGCAACATAGTTGTAACAATTGTATGTTACATAATAATATGTATGGTAGAGATTCCCGAACCTATGTGACCATGAGTTGGAGTGTTCTGACATGAAGAAAGTGCTGATTATCGAGGATGAGAAGGATCTTGCCGATTTGCTGGCCTTCAATCTTGAGAAGGAAGGCTTTGTCACGACCTGTATACACGACGGTAAATTAGGACTCGAACGGGCGTGTTCAGATATACCTGATCTTATCCTGCTCGATCTGATGTTACCGGGCATGCTTGGGACGGATATCTGCAAGGAACTTCGTAAAGACAAGCGAACAGCGCCTGTCCCTATTATTATGATTACTGCGAAAGGTGATGAAATTGATAGGGTAGTCGGGTTTGAGGTCGGCGCTGACGATTATATAGTCAAACCGTTCTCCATGCGTGAAGTAGCTTTGCGAGTCAAAGCGGTCATGCGGCGTTTTGAGCATGAGGCACCTGAATCATCCACCACGACGCTTTCTTTCGGTAATATCATTATGGACAAGCAACGCCATACCGTCACAAGTGCCGGCTCCGAGGTTGAATTGACCAGCACTGAGTATAAGCTGTTACTCTACCTGGCTGAAACATCGGGATGTGTCCAGAGCCGTGAGCAACTGCTACAGAGGGTTTGGGGCTACAACAGCTCTGCAGACACCAGAACAGTTGATACCCATGTGACACGTCTGCGCAGTAAACTGGGTACACCAGGCGACATCATTAAAACCGTCCGTGGTTTTGGCTATAAGATCGAGGAGTAACTATGGGATTCCGAACCAAGTTGATGCTGTCCTACCTGGTTTTGATAGTATTTATTACAGGTAGTTTCTACTCCTACTTCAACTACTCTCTGCAAAAAGAAATGATTGAAGAAAGCCGTGCCAACCTGAACAGCCAGGCACAACTGGCTCAGCTTTTGGTGATCAGCAACAAACAGGGCACGCCGCCCCAGCAACTTGCCACATCTATTGGCACAGCTGTCAAGGCGAGAGTCACCATAATCGCACCAGACGGCACTGTCATCGGCGACTCCGATGTCGGACAGGCACAGTTGGCTCAAATGGAAAACCACCTGCAGCGTCCGGAAGTACAGGATGCGTTAAAGCACGGCAACGGCAGCTCTGTCCGCTATTCTGACACTCTGCAAACTTCGATGCTTTACTCTGCAGTTACCTATGGCAGTGGCACAGCCGATGGCGTAATTCGCCTCGCCATGCCCCTGGAATATCTCGCTTCAGCCAAAAGCTCTCTGCATAGTATGGTTGGCGGAGCAACTCTGGTCACTATCGTCATTGCTCTTTTATTCAGCTACCTCCTTTCCAACCTGACGTCCAAGCCGTTGCGCGATATGGCTGAAGCTGCTGCACGCATAGGCCAGGGGGGGGGTAAAACAAAAATATCAGTAGTCTCCAACGATGAGATAGGGACACTGGCCACCGTATTTAATGACATGTCGGAAAGGATTGAGGATCAGGTACAACACCTCTCCACCGAAAAAAAGCGTCTTGACACTATCCTGCGCAGCATGGGTGAAGGCGTAATGGTGACAACTCCCGATGGCATTATTACTCTGGTTAACCCTGCCTTTGGCCGTCTCTTCTCAATTGTCGGTACTATAGAAGGCAAAAAACTGGTGGAAATCTCTCGCCATCCAGATCTTATTGAATCCTTCAACGAACTGGCCAAACCGGATATCAATGAACTTGTCCGGGAAATTTCCATACAGCCGAACGACATTACTCTTCTTACCCACTGGGTGCCGCTGAATGTCAACGGAGCAAAGCTCGGAATAGTCGCAGTCTTTCATGACATTACCGACCTGAAAAAAGCGGAAAACATGCGAAGGGATTTCGTCGCCAATGTATCCCATGAGCTGCGCACCCCGGTTACGGTCATAAAAGGATATGCCGAAACCTTGCTGGACGGCACTCTGGAATCAGATCCGGCCAGTGCCGCCCGCTTTGTCGGGATAATTTCCAGCCACTCGGATCGTTTGGCCAATCTGGTCAACGATATTCTTACCCTTTCCAGCCTTGAAGTAAAAGGGACGCTTCTGGAGCTCCATCCGCTTGACATCTCGGGGACAATTGCCAAAGCGTGCATGCTGTTGCAGGAACGAGCGGCGCAGAAAAGCATAACTATACAGAATAATGCCGTGGGCGATTCATTACCCCGTGTCATGGCGGATCAGGGGCGTCTTGAACAAATTGTCGTTAATCTGCTGGAGAATGCCATCAAGTACACTCCTGATGGCGGTTCGATTCACTTATCCACCGAAAGTGATGGTGAATTTGTCAAGGTTTCAATAGTTGATACCGGCATCGGCATACCGTTCAAGGATCTCCCGCGCATTTTCGAGCGCTTTTACCGGGTGGATGAAGCACGAACCCGTGAACAGGGGGGAACGGGACTTGGTCTGGCAATTGTGAAACATATCGTGCAGTTGCATGGTGGGACAGTTTCTGTATCAAGTGAAACCGGTAAGGGATCTGTTTTTTCATTCACCGTAAAAATAGCGTAATTACCGCAAAGATTTAACCAACTGTTTTCCTCTCTGTAACACCGCTGTAACATCAGCCTGCTATTGTACAGGAAACGTTACAACAAATTCACAGGAGGAATTATCAATGTTTAAAAAGTCCATCATGACCGCTGCACTACTGACGGTAACAGCTGTAGCCGCCCACGCGGCACCAACCCATGTCGATGTCAAGATCGCCACGTATAAATCAACAGCCGGTGTAGCCGGTAACCTGAACAGTATTGGTTCCGATACCCTCAACAATCTGATGACCTACTGGGCCGAAGGCTTCAAGAAAAAGTACCCGAACGTCAACATCCAGATTGAAGGGAAGGGATCAACGACAGCACCCCCCGCATTGATTGCCGGGACAGCTCAGCTCGGACCGATGTCCCGCGAAATGAAAAGTTCAGAGATCGAAGGGTTTGAGAAAAAATATGGCTACAAGCCTACCAAAATCGGCGTCGCCCTCGACTCGCTGGCGGTGTTCGTCAACAAGGACAACCCGATCAAGAGTCTGTCACTCGACGAAGTGGACGCCATTTTCTCCAGCACCCACAAACGGGGCCTTGCCGATATTACAACCTGGGGACAGCTTGGGGTAACCGGTAAACTCGCCGCCAAGCCGATCAGCCTCTATGGACGTAACTCGGCTTCAGGTACCTACGGCTACTTCAAAGAGCATACCCTCAAAAAAGGCGACTACAAGAGCACGGTCAAGGAACAGCCCGGTTCTGCTTCCGTCGTAGAGGGCGTTGCCCATGACATCTCAGCCATCGGCTACTCCGGCATCGGCTATGCCACCTCCGGCGTTCGCGCTATTGCACTGTCCGACAAAATGGGCTCCAAAGCCGAGGCAGCCAATTACGAAAATGTGCTTTCAGGCAAATACCCTCTGTCCAGAATGCTTTATATCTACGTCGCCAAGAAACCGGGCGAGCCGCTGCCCAAAGTGGTGGAAGAGTTCCTGAAATTTGCCCTCTCAAAAGAAGGCCAGGAAATCGTAGTCAAGGATGGTTATGACCCATTGACCGCCAAACTGGTTGCTGCCCAGTTGAAAGCCCTGAAATAAACCGGCTGTAACGAATGCTGTCTGCCCCCTCCCTTCGGGGAGGGGATTTTCTTATACGTTCAGGTATCCATGGCAAAGAATTTTATCGACAAATCCCGGCGCAACGACCGTATTGCCGAAACAATTATCCGCATCGGCGGAGTGGCGGTCATCATTTCAGTCATCTGGATCCTGGTCATGATCTCCCGGGTGGCACTGCCGCTCTTTTACCCGTCTTCTGCCACAATTGCCGCAACGGTACCTGTTCCTGCTGAAATACCGACCGACGAAATTCTGGCGCTCGGCGTGGAAAACAACCAGCAGGGTATGTTCGTTCTCGACAAGAGTGGCACCTTCCGTTTCCTGAAGATCGCCGACGGTTCCATCTCCGCCAGTATCAAGACGCCCGTCATTCCTGCCGGCGCTGTTCATGTCATATCTGCAGAAAAAACCGGCAAGTCGGCGTACAACCTGCTCTGGGACAACGGCGCCATTAGCTCTGTTCAGGTTTCATTTGACTCAGCCAGAAATGCCGATGGCACCACTTCCCTTACCCACGACGTAGCTGTTCAGGATGACCTTGCATTTCCCGCTGCCGATGGTGTTGTGCGCTCGTTCGCCCGTCGCCGGGAAGAAAAGGGGACAATACGGATTGACCAACTGGCCGGGGACCGCCTGCAGATAACCCATCAACTGGTGGAAAGTGATTTTGCCGGCAACGAGAAACAGAGTACGACCAAAACCACGATCAGTGACCCGTCGCCGGGCCGTCTCACTGCCATTGCTGTCGACTCGAAAGGGCACTACCTTTACTGCGGCACTAACAACGGGATGTTGCTGCGCTGGGATATTTCGGAAACGGATCAGGTGCGACTGCTTGACACGGTGCAGGCCTCAGCGGGGCGTCAGGCGATTACCGCACTCTCCCTGGTTCTGGGCGATGTCTCGATTGCCGTCGGTGATGCTGCGGGAGGCCTGTCAACCTGGTTTCCCGTCAAGACGCCGGGCAGCAGCGAGGACCGGCGCCTCGCACGCATCCACACCCTGCGCCCCGACGTCGGTCCCGTCTCGTTCATCATCCCGTCTCCGCGCAGCAAGACCCTGTTCTCGGGCGGCACCGGTGAAATCCATGCCGATCATATGACTTCGGAACGAAATCTTGTGACGCTCAAACCGGCAGCGACTATCATTCGGGCGGCCCTTTCGCCGAAAGGCACCACTCTGGCCGCGCTGGACAGCACGCGCGTAATCACTGTCTGGAAGCTGGATATGCCGCATCCGGATGTTTCGTTTGGCACCCTGTTCGGCAAGGTCTGGTATGAAGGGTACGACAAGCCGGAATATGCCTGGCAGTCATCATCCGCAAGCGACGATTACGAACCGAAAATGAGTCTCGTCCCACTGGTGTTCGGCACTATCAAGGCAACACTGTTCGCCATGCTTTTTGCCGTACCACTGGCACTTCTGGCTGCTCTTTACACAAGTCAGTTCATGTCACCGAGGCTTAAAGGGCGCATCAAACCGGTGGTTGAAATCATGGCCGCAATCCCCTCGGTGGTGATCGGTTTCCTTGCCGGACTCTGGCTGGCGCCGCTGATCGACAAGAGTATCCTGACCGTGTTTATGACTATCATTATTGTGCCGGTACTGCTGGTGGTTGCGATCTTCTTCTGGAAGAGGATCAAGGTCGCCTCACCGCTGCAAAGAATAACCAGAGGTCGTGAGTTCCTCGCCATGATTCCGCTGGTTATCCTGGGAGCGTATCTGGCCTTTCTCCTGAGCGGGGTGGCCGAAGTGCACCTGTTCGCCGGTGATTTCAAACAGTGGCTGTTCAGCGCGCTTGGAGTGCGCTACGACCAGCGCAACAGTATTATCATCGCCATTGCCCTCGGTTTCGCCGTAATCCCGATTATTTTCACCATTGCCGAAGATGCCATTTCCAACGTGCCGCGCAACCTCACCGCAGCCTCGCTTGCTCTCGGCGCCAGCCGCTGGCAGACCGCCTGGCGGGTGGTACTTCCGTCTGCGCTGCCGGGTGTTTTCTCCGCGATCATGATCGGTTTCGGACGAGCGATCGGCGAGACCATGATCGTGCTGATGGCCACCGGCAATACGCCCATCATGAACTGGAGCCTCTTTAACGGCCTGCGCTCCCTGGCGGCCAATATTGCGGTAGAAATACCTGAAGCGCCCCTGAACAGTTCCCTCTATCGGGTGCTGTTTCTGTCAGCGGTGCTGCTGTTCATCTTCACCTTTATCATCAACACGGTAGCTGAAGCGCTGCGTCAGCGATTCAGAAAAAAATACGGAAGATATTAAAATCCGTAATACTTTCGCCTTGAAAGGCTTTTTATGAAGATGTTCTGGAAAACTGGCGAACCGTACGTTCTGGCAACCGGTGCCGCCCTGGCAATTATCCTGGTTATGAGCCTTACCCTGGTCGGAGTGGTCATGACGAACGGACTTGGCTACTTCTGGCCGAGGACTCTAGTCCAATTTGAACTGAAAGACGGCTCCCGTGCGCTCGGGCAAATCATGCAGCAGGAAAAAAACCCGACAGACGGTTCCCGGCGTTTCCAGTTGAAGGTTGGTAATCGCGATATTCTCGGCCAGGATTTTCGCTGGATTGACAAGAAAGAGGTTATCTCCCGCACCAATCCGGCTGATGCGATACTGCTTGAACGGCGCGAACATGGCAACTTTTTCGGTTTTCTGCAGGGCGTAACGGCTGAAGGACTCAAGTTGAGCAACACTACTCCGTATGAGACACTCCAACAGGCTTTGCAACTCGTATCGGCCAAGCTTGATGGCACCCGCAAGATCAGACAGAACATGTCGAACCTGAACACTACGGCAGAACGGTTACGGCTGAAGCTGCTAAAGCTTGAGTATGGCGGCAGGGAGAAGAATGCTGCTGAAATAGGCGAGATAACCGCCGTCCGGGACAAGATTCTCGCTGAGTTCACCGCCCTGAACGACCAGTATTCCGCCGGTCAGGCCGAAATCGGCCGGATCACTGCCCAGTTCACTGATGTTACCGGGGCCGGCAAGGACATCGCCCTGGTCAATATCGTTACCCTGCAGCGTCCCAACAGCATGTCGTTTTTCGCCAAGTGCGGAGCATATCTTGAGCGTGTCCGCGAACTGCTCCTGGATGACCCGCGCGAATCCAACACCGAGGGAGGGCTCTTCCCGGCCATCTTCGGTACGGTTATGATGGTACTGCTGATGAGTGTATTCTCGCTGCCGTTCGGCGTCGTTGCCGCAATTTATCTGCGCGAATACGCCAAGGACGGCCTGATGACACGCATGGTGCGCATTGCGGTCAACAACCTCGCCGGCGTTCCCTCGATCGTCTATGGCGTATTCGGTCTCGGCTTCTTCGTCTACGGCATCGGCGGCAGCATTGACAGCCTGTTCTTTCCGGAACGGTTGCCGACCCCCACGTTCGGTACCGGTGGTATCCTCTGGGCAAGCCTGACCCTGGCGCTCCTGACCGTCCCGGTGGTGATTGTTGCCACGGAAGAATCGCTTGCCTCGATACCGAAAGGTATTCGCGAAGGGTCACTGGCGCTGGGTGCCACCAAGTTCCAGACTCTGACCAAGAATCTGCTGCCGATGGCGACTCCCGGTATAATGACCGGGTTGATACTCTCAATGGCACGGGCGGCGGGCGAGGTGGCACCGCTGATGATTGTCGGCGTGGTCAAACTGGCGCCGGCGCTCCCCTTTGATACGACTTTCCCGTTCTTCCATATGGACAGAAAATTCATGCACCTCGGTTTTCATATCTACGATGTCGGTTTCCAGTCACCGAATGTAGAGGCTGCCAAACCGATGGTGTTCGTTACCACCCTGCTGCTGCTGGCAATCGTTATCGTGGCAAGCAGTTCAGCCATTTATCTGCGTAACCGGATGCGCAGCAAATATACGACGTCAACATTTTAAAGGTACTTCAAGGAATGAACATGCCACACAATCAGGAACAATCAGGAAACACTCCCATTCTTTCGGTCTCGGATCTGAATCTCCATTATGGTGATGCCCATGCCCTGAAGAATATCAACCTTGACATGGCCCGTCATCAGGTGACCGCTTTCATCGGACCATCGGGATGCGGGAAATCGACGCTGCTCCGCTGTTTCAACCGTATGAACGATCTGGTGGAGAGTGCCCGGGTTGATGGAAGTATCCGCTTCAACGGTGACGAGATAAATGCTTCCTCCACAGATGTCATTTCGCTCCGCCGCAGAATCGGCATGGTGTTCCAACAGTCCAATCCGTTCCCCAAGTCGATTTACGAGAATATTGTCTATGGCTTGCGTATCGCCGGTGTCACTGACAAGGCGACGCTGGATAAAACGGTTGAGCGAAGTCTGAAGAGCGCCGCCATCTGGAACGAGGTGAAGGATCGCCTCAATGACTCGGCTTTGGGTCTTTCCGGAGGACAGGCCCAACGCATCTGCATCGCCAGAGCCATTGCGGTCAATCCGGAAATCATCCTCATGGATGAACCCTGTTCGGCGCTTGATCCGATCTCGACGCTCAAGATCGAGGAGTTGATTGAGGAGCTGAAAAGCGAGTACACTATCGTCATTGTCACCCACAACATGCAGCAGGCGGCCCGGGTATCTGATGTGACGGCGTTCTTTTATCTCGGCGAACTGATTGAAGCCGGGGGGACTCGCAAGATTTTTACCAATCCGGAGAAAAAACAGACTGAAGACTACATTACCGGTAGATTCGGTTAGTGAGTGAAAATTCGTTTTCTCCAGGTTTTTGAAGAAATGAACTCGTAAACGAACAATCCCGATTATCCGGATGAGGAGACATGATGGAACGTGAACACATCAGTACGGCATTTGATATTGAATTAAGTGAGTTGAAGCAGAGTATTCTGGTTATGGGGGGCAAGGTTGAGCTGATGATTGCCAACTCGGTCAAGTCACTTGTTGACAGGGATACCACATTGGCTGAGCGCACGATTGCCTTTGATCATGAGGTAAATGCTGCAGAAATGTCCATTGATGAGCGCTGTCTGGAGCTGCTGGCGCTCCGTCAGCCAGCTGCCCGCGATCTGCGTTTCATCACGATTGCGCTCAAGATTGTAACCGATCTGGAGCGGATGGGCGATCAGTGCGCCAATATCGCCAAGCGTACCCGTGAGCTGAATGAAGAGCCGCCGCTGAAACCGTATATCGATATTCCCCGTATGGCGCACTGGACCGAGATCATGGTCAAGGAGGCGTTGGACGCCTTTGTCCGGAGTGACGCCGAGCTTGCCGTAAAGGTGTGCAAGGACGACAGTTTTGTTGATGAACTCAATAACCAGATTCAGAGGGAACTGCTCACGTTTATGATTGAGGACCCGACTACAATCTCGCGAGCCATGAAACTCAACTATATTTCCAAATCACTGGAGCGGATCGCCGACCATGCCACTAATGTTGCCGAGATGGTAATATTCATGGTTAAGGGAAAGGATATTCGGCATACTTTAGCGTGAGATGCTGGACACACTCCGTTAACTATTTGTGACATGCTGTAAATTGCAGCACTAAATCTGCACTAAATTCGTTTTGAGGAGAGAGAAAGGCAAGAAAAAAGACCTTACGGAAAAACCGTAAAGCCTTTATTCATCGATGGTGCCCGGGACTAGACTCGAACTAGCACACCCTTGCGAGCACAAGAACCTGAATCTTGCGTGTCTACCAATTCCACCACCCGGGCAAGTGAGCCGTCTTCTTATCATCTCCATTTTTATATTGCAAGTACAAAAAAACAAAACACCGTATAAAAGCCCTAAATACTTGACAATTAAGCATCTGTAGTGATATCAAGGATGCTCAAATTTTAGCTATCTATCGGAGGAATCATCATGGAACGTACATTCGCAATCATCAAGCCGGATGCGGTTGAGCGCAAACTGGCTGGCCAAATTCTGGCAAGAATCGAAGAAAAAGGCTTCACTATCGCCGGCATGAAAAAGATCCAGCTGACCAGAAAGCAGGCCGAAGGCTTTTACTACGTTCACAAAGAGCGTCCATTTTTTAATGACCTCTGTGCATTTATGTCACGTAGTCCGGTGATTGTACTCTGCCTGGAAAAAGAAAATGCCATTGCTGACTGGCGTACCCTGATGGGTGCAACAAATCCTGCCAATGCCGAACCGGGCACCATTCGCAAGGACTTTGCCGTAAATATCGAGGAAAACTCCTCCCACGGTTCCGATGCTCCTGAAACTGCCGCCTTTGAAATCCCTTATTTTTTCAGTGCGCTCGAGTTGGTGTAACGAACGAGACATCCATTTCCTGAACAAAAAAGGCTCCGCAGTTGCGGAGCCTTTTTTTGTTCAGGAATCACGACTACATGATCAGGTGAAATGCGCTTCAAGTGCATCAGCCAGAGCATCTGTCGTATATGTCGAAGGTTCAATATCAACCTTCAACCCCAGGTCACGGCAGCTTTTAGAGGTAACCGGTCCGATGGATGCAACGGCAACCCCTTTCAGCATATCCAGCATCAACTCCTCTCCCAGCATGGCCGCAAGATTTTGCACGGTAGACGATGATGTGAAGGTAATGCAATCTACGGAACGTTTTTCCAGGGCGAAAAGAGTCTCGGGCGGAAGCCGTTCCGGAAAAACATTGCGATATGCCACAGGGCTGTCTACATGGGCCCCCATCTGCTTCAGTTCACGCGGGATAACATCCCGTGCCTTGTCTGCGCGAGGGAAAAGTATCCGGGCATCAAGCATATCAAGGCGAGAAAATTCAGAAACGACACCTTCGGCCTTATAATCTGACGGGACCAGATCCGGGTGAATGCCAAACAGGCGTATTTCTTCGGCAGTTTTCGGGCCGACAGCACACACCTTGCAACCGGCCAGTGCCCGTGCATCCAGACCGAGCTTTTTCATCCTGCTAAAGAAACATCTCACAGCAGTACCAGAGGTTAAAATCAGCCAGTCATAGCTTGGTAATTCACGAATGGCAACATCAAGCAGTTGCCAACTGGCAGGTTCGACCAGCTTGATGGTGGGGCATTCGAGCACGGCAGCTCCGCGAGTCAAGAGTTTTGCAGTAAATTCGCCAGCCTGTTCGGCTGCACGAGTGACAATAATTTTTTTCCCGCATAACGGGCGCCTGTCAAACCATTTCAGTTTGTCACGCAGCGCAACAACTTCTCCGACAATGGTAATTGCCGGGGGTTTGAAACCGCATTTTTCAGCCTTGTCAGCGATATCAGACAATGTTCCCGTCAATACCTGCTGACATGGGCTTGTGGCCCAGCGCACCAATGCAACCGGCGTGTCAGGAGACCGGCCATGTGTGATCATCCGCTCCATGTTGCTCCGCAGCGTTGTGACCCCCATATAGAAGACGACCGTTCCGCCGCCTAACGACAGACGGTCCCAGTCGATACACGATTCAGACTTGTCTTTTCCTTCATGTCCGGTGACAAAAGCAACCGAGGCGGTAACATCGCGGTGTGTGAGAGGAATACCGGAATAGGCCGCAGCTCCGACAGCCGCAGTTACTCCGGGGACAACCTCAAAGGGAATACCGGCATCACGCAGCGCCTCGCACTCCTCTCCACCGCGGCCAAACACAAAAGGATCGCCCCCCTTCAGGCGAACAACGACCTTGCCTGCCTTTCCCTTTGCTATCAGCAAGCCGTTAATCTCGTCCTGATCCTGATTATGGTGCCCCCCGATTTTGCCGGCATAAATCAGCTCAGCCGTACCGGGAGCATGGTTGAGCAACTGCTCATTCGCCAGATAATCATAGACCACCACATCAGCGTTCTGCAGGCATTGCACACCACGCAGCGTGATGAGAGAAGGGTCGCCGGGACCCGCCCCTACAAGATAGACAATACCGTTACTCACCAAGCGCCCTCTGATACACCTCTTCAAGAATGACTTTGCCCCCGTCTGCAAGCAACTGATCGGCAAGGCGGATGCCCAGCTGTTCACACTCTGCAACAGGGCCACTTATTTCACCGCGAACAGAGCGCTGTCCGTCAACTGCTGCGATAAAGCCGACCAGCTTCAACTGGCCGTTGCTGACCGTACCATGCGCCGCGATCGGCACCTGGCAGCCTCCCTCGCAGCGTTTGAGCAACGCACGTTCCGCCCTGACGGCGTGGCTGGTATCAGCATGATTAAAAAAATCGATCGTTTCAGTGATGACGGGATCGGCCAGTCGGCATTCAATCCCTAATGCTCCCTGACCTATGGCCGGAATAGAGAGCTCCGTATCAAGATATTCGCCAATGCTGTCAGTGAATCCAAGACGTTTCAAGCCGGCAGCGGCCAGAATTACCGCGTCCAGGTTGTCGTCCGTCAGTTTTCTGATGCGCGTTTCTACATTACCGCGAATGATGCACATCTGCAGATCAGGGCGAACCTTCAGGAGCTGGGCCTGGCGGCGCAGAGCGCTCGTGCCGATGCGGGCTCCCTGCGGTAGATCTGCAAATTTCACATTGCGGGAGATCACCGCATCGCGAGGGTCCTCGCGTTCCGTAATGCAGTGCAAACCGAGCCCTTCAGGAAATTCTGTCGGTACATCCTTCATGCTGTGAACAGCTATGTCAATTTCATCGCGCAGCATCGCCTCTTCAATTTCCTTGACGAACAGCCCTTTGCCGCCAACCTGGGCAAGTGGGACATCAAGAATTTTGTCACCGATCGTCTTGATCTTGGTCAGGGTAACCTCCATTCCGGGATAGCGCTTCTCAAGTTCAGACTTGACCCAGTTGGCCTGCCAGAGCGCCAGTTGACTGGCACGAGTACCGATGCGTAACTGCTTGGGGGGCATAATGTTCTCCATTTCTCGTATGAGTAATCAGCGGAGTCGCTGTTTCTTATTCTTCCAGCTCCAGCTCTTCATTTTCCTGCTGTAACGCTTCCAATTCAAACAGCTGCTTCAAAGCATCAATATACAGATCCACCCGGCCGCCCTGACCGGCTTTTTTAAGGACAGCCGTCGGCACATGAAGCAGTTTGTTCATCAGTGCCATGGTCAGTGAATCAAGTCGCTTTTCAGCGTCAGGCGGAAGGTCCTTCCAACCTGAAATAGTCCTGTCAAGCTCTGCCCTGCGGATTTCGTCAAATCGATTGCGCAGCGCGACGATGGTTGGCGTTACTTCAAGAGTTGACAGCCATTTGTGGAACTGGCCGATTTCCTGGTCGATGATCTGTTCGGCTTTTTCCGCTTCAAGATTGCGCTGGGCAAGATTGGCCTGAACAATCTCCTGAAGATGATCCACGGTGAAGAGGTACACATTTTCGACATCATCGACCTTGGGATCGATATCGCGCGGCACCGCTATATCAATGAAAAATATCGGTTTTGACCTGCGGAGTCTGGTAACCTCCTCAGCATCCTTCGGGCCGATGATGCAATGCGGCGCGCCGGTGGAGGAGAGTACGATGTCTGCGCGATGGAGATGCTCCAGAAACGATTCAAACCGGACCGCCTCGCCGCCGAACTCCTCTGCCAGACGTTCCGCCCGCTCGAACGTGCGGTTGGTTACCATAACCCCTTTGGCACCGCTATTAAGGAAATGCTTGGCGGCCAGTTCGCACATTTCCCCGGCGCCGATCAGCATGACCGTTTTATCAGAAAGATCGCCAAGTATTTTCTTTGCAAGCTCTACGGCTGCAAACGCGACAGAAACGGCTGAGGACGCAATTTTTGTTTCCGTACGCACCCGCTTGGCGACCGAAAAGGCCTTGTGCAGAAAGCGATTGAGAATGATTCCGGAAGATTTGAACTCGGCCGCATAACCATAGGATGTTTTGATCTGTCCCAGAATCTGCGGTTCACCGATGACCATCGAATCAAGACTGGAAGCTACCCGAAACACATGACGGATAGCCGCTTCAGCGTGATAGCTGTACAGATGTGATTCGAGGGCCTCAAACGGCAGGTGGTGATAATCGGCCATGAACCTCTTGATACGGGCTATGCCGCCTGCTATATCACGTGTTGTGGCATAAATCTCGACACGATTGCAGGTGGAGACGATAACACCTTCGACTATCCCCTCCAGCCTGAGCAGTTCACAGAGCGGTTTTTCAATTTGGTTTGGAGAAAAAGCCACTTTCTCACGTATTTCCACTGTGGCAGTTTTATGAGAGAGGCCGACAACAATAATATTCATGATCGAAAGCAGTCCAAGTCTATTGATGTAGTTACTGGAAGCAGGCTACCAGGTAATACTGTGCTTCATACCTAAAAACGTTACCAACACAACGATGAAGCCCAGTATTGAAAGGATTGCCGCCTTCTTGCCGCGCCAACCGATGGTGAGACGACCATGCAGGAGAGCCGCATAAATAAGCCAGATGATCAGCGACCAGGTCTGTTTGTGATCCCATACCCAGTAGCTTCCGCTTGCCTGTTCTGACCAGATCGAACCAGAGATGATGGCGAAGGTCAACAGCGGGAAACCGATTGCCAGACAGCGGTAATTAATCTCATCCATTGTTTCAAGTGACGGAAGCTTCTGAAAAAGAGCACCAAAGTGCTTTTTTTTGAGAAAGTATCGTTGGATCAGATACATAACGGCAACACCCGCAGCAATTGCGAAGCAGGCATAGCTGACAAACGCAAGCAGCGCATGAAACCAGAACCAGTTGCTTTGAAGAATGGGAGGAAGCTGACGTGCCTCCGAATGCAGTGAACTTGACGCTATCAACATGATCAGAGCGGCGGGGATGACAAACGAACCGAGCGTTGCAACTTTGTACTTACGCTCGAAGTAGATAAAACCGCCGACTATGGCCAGGCTGAAAAACGACAGTGATTCCTGCATGTTGGTGAGAGGGAAATATTTCATGCGGCTGGCCAGATGGATGGTTGAAAGCAGATGAGCAATAAACCCAACTGTCAGTACGCGACCCGCCCAGAGGGTCAGGCGTGGAGAAGTAAGCACCAGACAGGCAAGATATGCAGCAGTAGCGCCGCCATACAAAACCACTGTCAGAAAGAAAAACGTGTGTGTCATGACATTGATTCCTTGCATTCATTGAGGTCGGCAAGCAATCGTCTGCCGAGCGAGTGTAAAACGTGGGCATTGTAAGTGCTCGAACTCCCGTTCGTCAACAGCTTTTCTCTCTCTTTTATCAATAGCTCCACGATATCAGCACATTCTGAGCCGATAAATTCCGCAATATAATCCCGGACATCCGAGGCAAGTGTCGGGCAGCAACCGCCGGTGGAAACGGCGATTTCAAGATTGCCGCGCTGCAGCACTGCCGGAAATGTGCAGTCTCCTGCTGACGGGTTATCCGCAGCGGCCACAAGAATGCCGAGAGCACGTGCATCGGCGGTTATCTGCTGGTTCACCAAGTGGTCATCGGTTGCTGCAATGGCAATAAAAGCATTATTCAGGTCTGTTGCCACATAGCCGCGCTGTCTGACCTCAACAGACCCCGATTTTTGCAGGGCCAGAATTTCAGGACAGATTTCAATAGCAACAACCTGCACGGAAGCACCGGCAGCAAGAAGCGTACGAATTTTGCGCAGGGCAATTCTTCCACCGCCAGACACGACTGCCAGCTTCCCGGCCATTGTGATATTTAGCGCTAACGTAGGCATAACTCTTCCCTTTTTTCCGCGAGATCATACGCTTCTTGAGGTTTCTTTTCAATGCTGCCGCACGCCGATTGTGACTTTAGTTTGCTCTTGATTTTTTCGGCGGGTGGTATATCATCCGGCTCAATTAACCATGCACATAAAGGAGATGTAAGATGGCCAGTGATAATGTACTTGCTTTTACCGATGCTAATTTTGACCGTGATGTGTTGCAGTCTGATATTCCGGTTCTCGTTGATTTCTGGGCTACCTGGTGTGCACCGTGCAAGGCGATTGCCCCTCTTATTGACACCGTTGCCGATGAATACGCCGGCAAGGTTAAAGTCGGCAAGGTAAACGTGGATGAAAACCAGGTAACCCCCGGAAAATATGGTGTACGTGGCATTCCGACTATCGTTCTGTTCAAAAACGGCGCAGTTGTAGAGCAGGTCGTCGGGGCGGTACCGAAATCACAGCTTGACGCACTTGTTGCCAAAGCACTCTAGGGGCGATGAAATTCGTACCTCTTTTCGTTAGAATCCTGCTGATCTTCATAGCCGCATCTTCCCTGGTTACGCCTGTACGGGTTGATGCGGCTCCCCGAAAGGGTCAACCCGCCCCGAATTTCACGGTTATCTCAACCACTGGACAATCAATTTCCCCGAATAATTATCATGATCATGTTCTGATTCTTGATTTTTTTGCGACATGGTGCCAGCCGTGCCGACAGTCCATACCCCATCTGGTCGAGATGAATCGTAAATATGGCAAGCAGGGCTTGCAGATACTTGGCCTGAGTGTTGATGGAGATGGAGATAAAATGGTCAAGGCTTTTTCTGACGATCTTCGCATCAATTACCCGGTGGCAGTGGCAGGAGATCAGGTCACGGTCGATTTTGGCGTACGGTCAGTGCCTATTATGTTTCTGATCGATAAAAAGGGAGAGATTGTTGAGATTTACCGAGGCTATACCTCTGATATGGGGCGTTCGATTGACCAGGCAATCAGGCGCCTGCTGGCGGAGAGATAACCTCTTCCGGATACGTCACCTGCATCAGACACAGCCCGCACGCCGGAGCGGTACTTCCGGCCAGCCGCCTGTCACCCTCGCGCAGCATCCTGTCGATATCTGATGGCATGAAGCGCCCTTTCCCAATATCAACGAGCGTTCCGACCATGACGCGCACCATGTTTTTAAGAAAACCGCCCCCGATCACATCTATGACAAGAGTGGAAGCATGCCGGATAACCTGAACAGAATCAATCCTCCTGACGGTCGTTTTGGCAACACAATTGGCAGCACGAAATGCCGCAAAATCGTGCGTGCCGACAAAATGGTCCGCCGCCGCTTCCATTGCGGCAAAATCGAGCGGCTCACGCACCAGCCAGCTGTATAAGCGGTCAAGCGGTGCGCGGACGGGAGAATTGATGATCGTATAGCGATACCACTTGGCATGAGCCATGGTAATCGGCTTAAACCCTTCGGGAACAAAACGTGCGCTCTGAATAGCCACATCCGCAGGCAGAAACCGGTTGGCACCTTCCACAAAAGCCTGCAAGGGGAGAACCCTGGCCGTGGTAAATGCGGCGGCCATTGCCCTGGCATGCACACCGGCATCGGTACGGCCGGAGGAGCGTACCTGCACACGCTCCTGTAATAATTGCTCAAGCGCGTCTTCTACGACCTGCTGCACAGTCAGACCGTTTGGTTGAACCTGCCACCCCGAATAGTTGGTGCCGTCGTAAGAAATTGTTACTAATACAGTCGGCACACTAACAGCCGGAATGCTGCGCACACTGGGTGATCAAGTCGTCCAGTCCGCGTGCGTCAAACTGATATCCCGTGCGGCAGAACTCGCAGGTTACCTCGGCCCCGCTTTCCTTTTCCCGCATGTCCTGCAACTCTTCCGCTCCCAGGGTGAGCAGCGCCCGCTCAACCTTCTCCCGGCTGCAACCGCAGCGAAAAAAAATGTCATGAGTTTCCAGTATAGTATACGGCACGTCGCCGAAGAGTTCTGCAACAACTCCTGCAGCACCCTTCTCCCCAAGCAGTCCGGACAATGAGGGAATTCCAGCTATTCGCGCCAGAATGTTTTCAATTAACCCGTCGTCCGCTTTTGGCAAAGTCTGAACCAGAAAACCGCCGCAAACAATGACGGAGCCATCTTCCGCAAGTGTTGCTGCTAACCCGACGGCGGATGGGGTCTGCTCCGAATCGGCCAGGTAATACGCCAAATCTTCTCCGACCTCACTGCTCACCAGTTGAACAACACCTTGATACGGCTGTCCGCCTGAACCAAGATCCTTGGAAACGGTCAGAAATCCTGCTTTGCCGATCAATCCTGCAACATTCCACTTTCCCGCTACCGGTTCAAGGTCGGCGGTCGGATTGCCAACACACCCGCGCACTGCCCCATCGCTGTCTGCTTCAATAATCATTTTGCGGAGCGGGCCATTGCCTTCAAACTTGAGTGCGGTGCGCTGTCCGGTCTTAAGGAGAGCCCCCATTAACGCTCCGCCTGCCAGTCCGCGGGCCAGTGTAATACTTGCTGTTGCCGACGTTTGCTGAAGTGTGCAAATATCCCGCGCCAGTTCGGCGGCATTGCATGCGAGAATCCTGACGCCGCCGGACAGACATAACGCCCTAACCATCTGATCTGCCATAGTGATTGAAATCTCTTTCATTATTATCCGGGTGGGTGAAAATAGTGCGGCACTTCATACCGTCTGCATAATAAGATATATGGTCCTGAAAGTATAGCAGCAACAAAAGGCCGCTTTCCTGATCAGGAGAGCGGCCTTTCTCATAATAGAGGTAGCGTATTATTATCTGGCGTTATCTCTGCAATTAGCCCATGGTCGATTCAAGGAGAATTTACCATGAGCATTATCGGAATAGGTATTATGTGGGTTTTTGCTTTTGCTGTATTTGTGATAATTACAAAGTGGCCTATGGGCAAAGTATCTGATGAACGGACCACGTTTTGGTCGAAATACGAAGATATAAAATAAATCTGTTCGCCCCTTACACCAGCTTCCAATTAATAGCGATCACCAACAAGAATGCCGCCTCCTGCACTTGAAGCGGCTTTTATTGCATGAAGTTCACATCTGTTGCGTCATGCAATCAAAAAGGCCGCATCTTCCGATGCGGCCTTTTTGATACGTTCGCTGAAAAGCGAATTACTTTGCAGCAGGAGCAGCAGCAGGAGCAGCAGCTTCAGCAGCAGGCTTTACCTCTTTTTTAGCTGCAGCTTTCTTTGCTTTTTTCTTCTTGGCAGGTTTCTTAACTTCTTTTTTCTCTGCAGCAGGAGCAGCAGCTTCAGCAGCAGGAGCAGCAGGTTTTGCAGCTTCAGAAGCAAAAACAACAGCAGAGAAAGAAACAGCTACGAGGGCGGCTACGATTGTTGAAAGAACTTTTTTCATTGGTACTACCTCCAAATGGAATGTGTTTGATTTATCTGTTTGCAGGCAGCATGCCAATAACAATAAAATATGTATCTTATTGTTTGTATTGATGTATTACAGAAATAACGTTGGCAGCCTCGCAATAATCGCCTCATACGCAACATGCGATACCTTATATGCGGCAACAAGTGGCGTATATCAGAAAAGGTCACGTCACATTGCCACTATCCGGCAAGAGCGCCTGCTGTCCGTTTTCAACCGTGAGGATTGTTCAGTCGATCCAGGAGAGTATAAGATCAATCATCTCCTCTGTTCGTACGGTAGCCACTACCGCTGCTTCAAACACCATCTCCATTCTGCGGCAGACAGGCAGCCGTTCCTGGCGGGGCCGCCCTGACGTATTGGGCCGGCCATGGCGTCGACAGGCCAAGCTCCCTGGCAGCCCTGAACGGCCAGTAAGGATCACGAAGCAGCTCACGGGCGAGCAGCACCAGATCAGCCTGGCCCGAACGGATAATATGATCGGCCTGGGCAGGTGCTGTAATCATGCCCACTGCACCGGTTTTACACCCGGTTTCCCGGCGGACCTGCCCGGCAAATCCGGTTTGGTACCCTGCCCCGAGCGGTATGTTTGCACGCGGCACGCAGCCGCCGGAGGAGCAATCAACCAGATCAACGCCCAACGGCATAAGCTGGCGGACCAGCTCGACAGACTGCTCAACATCCCATCCCCCTTCGACCCAGTCAGTCGCCGAAACCCTGACCAGAAGCGGCAGATTTTCGGGCCAGACCGTTCTGACTTCACGCACGACGTCCTTGACCAGACGCGTACGGTTCTCGAAACTGCCGCCGTACCGGTCACTGCGCTGGTTGCTGAGCGGCGAAAGAAACTGGTGCAGCAGGTAGCCATGAGCGGCATGGATCTCCAGCACGGTGAATCCCGCCTGCAACGAGCGGCGGGCAGCCTGGACAAAGGCAGCCGTGATAACGTTTATTTCTCCGTCGCTCAATACCGCCGGCACAAGACACCCCTCGTCAAAGGGAAGAGCACTCGGGGCAACAATCGGCCACCCCCCCTCTGTTTCAGGTAAAGTGACCGCACGGTTTTCCCACGGCGGTGCACTGCTTGCTTTCCGGCCGGCATGAGCCAACTGAATGCCGGCAACACTCCCCCGCTGCCGGATAAAGTCGACAATGCGCGCCAGGGATTCTCCCTGTTCATCGTTCCAAAGCCCCAGATCACGCGGGCTGATGCGCCCCTGCGGAGTAACGGCGACAGCTTCGGTCATAATCAGCCCCGCTCCGCCCGCAGCCCGGCTGCCGTAATGGACCAAATGCCAGTCATTGGCACAGCCGTTTTCGCTTGAATACTGGCACATGGGGGAGAGTGATATCCGGTTCGGCAGCGTTACGCCGCGCATGGTTAGTGGCTCAAAGAGGTGGGACATGCTCCGTTCTCCTTCAAAGTTGTTAGCGGTATCCTGCTTTTCGGTCATAGACCCTTCAATAGTATATGCCACACATACAAAGTTGCGAAAGAAACCGGTATGCCTATTCCAACGAGCATGCCGACCAGATTCGGCCGCAAATCATGATCGATGGCAATGATACCTGCCGTTATCATCGGGGCCATGGCCGCCTCAAAGATTGTCACCTGCACGCCATTCCCGGAGGCGCCCAGCAGAGTGACGTACAGCAGGTATATGATGGCAGGTCCGAGAAGCAGTTTATACGCGAGACCGGCTGCAAGCGGCCCGACTATCGCCCTGATTCCGCCGAAACGAAGCTGGAAGCCGACCGAAACGAGCGCCAGAGGGGTAAGAGTACCGCCAAGCTTTTCCAGAATCGTGACGGACCAGTCAGGGAGCGGGACAGATCTGAGCAGGAATGCGAGTACCAACGCCTGGAAGGGCGGAAACATCAGCACCTTTTTCACCACCTGTCGGAGTGAAACCGTACCGGATGAATAGATTGTTGCGACAAAAATGCCCAAGGTTGAAAGCACCATGAACGAACCCAACTGGTCTGCAATAATACCGATTCCGAGGCTGCTCTTGCCGAAATACGCCTCGATCATCGGTAATCCGACAAATGAGGTATTACCAAGGCCGGCAACCACAATCAAGGCACCTACAGTCTTCCTGTCCAGTTTGAACATCAGACCGGCACAGCCGAACAGCAGCCAGGCACAGCCGAACAACAGCCAGGCCATGCCGGCCGTCAGTGCCAAAGAACTGTCCAGTTTCATGGTGTGGATATGCAGAATTGTCAACGCCGGCAACGAAATGTGGATGATGAAGCCGTTCAGTGAGGCCGCAGTCGTTGCGGGAAAACGACCGGTTCTGTTGAGGCCGATGCCCGAAAGGAGACAGACTGCCAGAAGGATGATGTTAGCCATGTGGTATGTTTCCTCGCATGATACAGAGACAACTAAATTGCTTCACTGGATATTCTGTGGACAGGAACAGACTAGACTGTTGCCCCATACGTGCCAAGTGTTTTATTTTTCCAATATTATTTTTTTCAGTAAAATTTATATTGACAGTTGAATTTAAATTGTATATCTATATTTTTAATATATATGTTATCAAAAAAGTCAAAATACGCTTTCAAAGCGCTGCTTCACCTCGCCGAGGCGCCGATCGGTCAGCCGGTTCTTATTGCCGATCTGGCGAAAGATGGTAATATACCCAAGAAGTTTCTTGAGTTTATCTTGCTGTCTCTGAGAAAAGGGGGCGTGCTGTTGAGCAAGATCGGTAAAGGGGGCGGCTACTGGTTGGCTCATCCGCCTAACCAGATCACCATTGGCTCAATTGTACGAATACTCGAGGGGGATATTGCTCCGGTACCCTGTCTCAGCACAACCAGCTACGCACCGTGCGAAGAGTGCGCCGATGAAGCAACCTGCGGCATACGATTGACCATGGCTGACGTCAACGACGCGCTGACCGAAGTACTGGATACCCTGACCCTGTCCGACATGATTGAACGTAGTGACGCAGCACGGAACAAACTCAGAAATGTGGTCGATTACAGCATTTAATTTCAGCACGTTTTTTTGCACGATATGTCTATAATATCTATAGTCATAAACAATGGAAAGGAGACATCATGAGCACAATTTACGCAGACAACTCTCAGTCGATAGGCAACACGCCCCTGGTAAAACTGAACCGCATCACCGGCAACTCGAAGGCCACCATACTCGCCAAGGTAGAGGGGCGCAATCCGGCCTACTCGGTAAAATGCCGCGTCGGTGCCAACCTGATCTGGGATGCCGAAAAACGCGGTGTACTAAAACCAGGCGTGGAAATCGTCGAGCCGACCTCGGGCAACACCGGGATCGCCCTGGCGTACGTCGCGGCGGCACGCGGCTATAAACTGACTCTGACCATGCCGGAGACCATGAGCATCGAGCGGAGAAAAGTTCTGGCCGCCCTTGGTGCCAGCCTGATTCTCACTCCCGGCGCTGAAGGGATGAAAGGCGCCATCAATCGCGCCGAAGAGATCGCGGCATCAGATCCGCTCAGATGGTTCCTGCCGCAGCAGTTCAAAAATCCGGCCAATCCGGAAATCCATGAGAAGACCACCGGACCGGAAATCTGGAACGACACCGACGGCGCTATCGATGTCCTCGTTTCCGGGGTCGGCACCGGCGGCACCATTACCGGTATCTCCCGCTACATAAAGAACACCCGGGGGAAGAACATACTTTCCGTTGCCGTTGAGCCAAAAGAGAGTCCGGTTATCACCCAGAAACTGGCCGGTCTGGAAATAAAGCCGGCCCCGCACAAGATACAGGGCATTGGTGCCGGCTTTATTCCTGATACTCTTGACCTGTCAATAGTCGACCGTGTAGAACTGGTGGAAAGTTCCGAAGCGATTGAATACGCCAAGCGCCTTGCCAAAGAGGAAGGCCTGCTGGTCGGTATCTCCTGCGGCGCCGCCGTTGCTGCTGCAGTGCGACTCGGTCAACTGGATGAGTTTGCCGGCAAGACTATCGTCGTTATCCTGCCGGACGGAGCAGAGCGCTACCTTTCTACCGCACTGTTTGAAGGGATCTGATTTCCATTCTGAAACACCGGATGAGAGGACTCAAGCAATGGTACAGCGCAACCTGTTGGACAATCCTGCATGGCGTCCCGAAGAGCTTGGCCAGTCGCTTCCCGATTCGCGGCACGCGGTCTCGGTAGCGCTGCCCCGCTGGCAGGATGTCGTTGGTTACGAAGAAAAATCTCCGGAGGTGATCAATCGCCTCCAGTGCGGCTACCCCCGTTTTGTGATTCATCGCTCCGTACAGGATCTGGCACGACAAATTGCAGGAGACCGTCCCTGTCTGCCATTTCCATCTCGGCATGTTGCGCGCCTGTGCGTTGCATTCATGCAGCGTTGCGGCGATGCCGCCGCACAGATAATTGAACGGGACGGTCAGTTTGGCGTTGTGACATCGGTCGTAGGCTACGACAGCCTCAAGGCATTCTGGCAGCATACCGGGATGATTGTCTCATCACGCCGCGCCGATGCGGCCTGTAAGGGTGCCGGGCACCTGCAGCAGGATGACACGGCGGTTCGCCATTCCCTGCGTTGTCAGTTGGCAGAGCTGTACGATTGCAGTCCAGATGATGTGTTTCTCCAGCCAAGCGGCATGGCGGCAACGTATGCCGCGTTGAGAATCGTACTGGAGCGGACGCCGGACACGCCGACAGTTCAAATCGGCTTTCCGTACGTCGACACACTCAAACTGCAGGAAAAACTCGGCCATGGCGCTACCTTGCTCCATGATCTTACCCGTTGTCCCGATGATGTGGAGATGCTCCTGCAGCGTGGCCCACTGGCCGGATGTTTTGGAGAAATTCCGGGCAACCCGCTCCTCGGTTCCGCCGATCTCCGCCTGGTGACACCGGTACTGCGCCGACACGGCGTACCTTTTATTGCTGATGATGTGGTGGCAACCCCCTTCAACGTAAATTTGACGCCTCATGCCGACATGATTGCCACCAGTTTGACAAAATATCTGGTCGGGACGGGGGATGCCATGGGTGGCGCCCTGATCTGTAATCCCCGCTCTCCCTACCATGCCGAACTGAAGACGATTGCCGCAGCACAGCATGAGGAATTGCTCTGGATTGAAGATGCTGTCATTTTGGAAACGCAGGTAAAACGTTTTCCTGAAAGAATGAGGATACACAACCGGAATGGCAAGATTATTGCCGAACGTCTGCACGCCCATCCGCTCATAGAACAGGTCTGGTATCCCAAATGGTCGTTTGGTGAAGCATACGAAGCTGTCCGGCGACCGGAAGGGGGATGGGGGTCCCTGATAACTTTTTTGCCGAAAAATGCTGAAACGGCGTCCCCGCGTCTGTATGACAATCTGCACCTCTGCAAAGGGCCAAGTCTCGGCACCAGTTTTACCCTTGCCTGCCCGTTTACCCTGTTGGCTCACTACACCGAACTTGACTGGGCCGAGGCCTGCGGAATACCGCGCAATCTGATCAGGCTTTCGATCGGGCTTGAAGATCCGGAGGAGCTATGGCAGCGCATAGAATATGCCATCACTGCCTGAATTTTTTACAGATAGCAAAGCGCAACGAGTTGATTTGTAAAATTTCTCTGAGCCGCTTACAAATTATCGAGGGAGACCGCCTGACATGGCTGAAGCAATATTTGATTTTGACAGCAAAGTTGATCGGAGCGGCACCGACAGCGAAAAATGGGATAAGTATCACGGACGTGACATTATTCCGCTCTGGGTAGCGGACATGGATTTCCGTTCCCCGCCGGCGGTTATTTCTGCCCTGCACGAGCGTGTGGAGCAGGGCGTGTTCGGTTACAGCACTAACCCGCCGACCGGCCTGGTGGAAGCGGTAATGGCACATCTGGAGCGTGACTTTGCCTGGCACATTGAGCCGGAATGGCTCGTCTGGCTGCCGGGACTGGTCTGTGGACTGAATGTGCTCTGCCGTACTGCGGGAGTAGCGGGCGACGAAATAATAACTTTCACACCGATCTATCCGCCTTTCCTGTCGGCACCGGTTCTTTCTGAACGGATCACCGTTACCGTGCCGCTCAAGCAGGGGGGAAACAGATGGCTGGCCGACATGCCCGCACTTGAGAAGGCCATCACTCCCCGCACCAGAATGCTGCTGATCTGCAGCCCGCACAATCCGGTCGGGCGAGTCTGGACAAGGGATGAACTGCAGCAGTTTGTCGATATCGCCGAACGCCATGATCTGACCATTGGATCTGACGACATTCACGCCGGCCTGATACTTGATGAGAAGTCCAGGCACATTCCGATTGCCGCACTCTCACCGGAGGCCGCCCGTCGAACAATCACCCTGCTTGCACCCAGCAAGACATACAATATCCCCGGCCTGGGCTGTTCATTTGCCGTCATTGCCGATCCTGTCCTGCGCAGCAGGTTTAAGAAAGCGGCCGGCAGAATCGTACCGCATGTCAACATTCTCGGTTATACGGCCGCCAAAGCGGCATATCGGTATGGCGAGGAATGGCGGCAACAGCTGATTGCATACCTGCGCGGCAACCGGGATCTCGTCATGGCGGAAATTAACGCTACCCCGGGCCTTTCCATGGCGCACGTGGAGGCGACGTACCTTGCCTGGATCGATACCAGAGAAACCGGCATTAAAAATCCGGGGCTCTTCTTTGAACAGGCAGGGGTCGGTCTGTCAGACGGTGCTGATTTCGGCGCTCCCGGATTTGTACGGCTCAATTTTGGTTGCAGCAGAATCCTCCTTGTCAAAGCTCTCCAAAAGATGCGCGAGGCGGTGGTCTCAGCTGGTCAGTCGGTAAATATGGCAGTCGAGAATATGGCGGTAGAAACTAATGGAAACGTGCAAAATGGCTGATTCTCTATGAAGGATCTCATCAATATCGGCGTCAGCTCCTGCCTCCTGGGTGAGCAGGTCCGCTATGACGGCGGCCATAAACACGACAGCTACATCACCGATACCCTCGGAAGCTATTTCCGTTTTGTAGCGGTCTGCCCGGAAGTCGGCTGCGGATTGCCGGTTCCCCGCGAGGCCATGCGGCTGGAAGGCGATCCTGCCACCCCCCGACTGATTGCCGGCAGATCCCGCACTGACCTGACTGATCAGATGCTGTCGTACTGCGCGGCAAAAGTTAAAGAGCTTGAGAATGAAGATCTGTGCGGTTTTATTTTCAAGAAAAACTCCCCCAGTTCTGGCCTGTTTCGAGTCACGGTATACAACAAAAACTCAGCCGCTAAAAGCGGCAGGGGGCTGTTCGCCGCAGCAGTTGCCGACCATTTTCCGCTGATGCCGATGGAGGAGGAGGGGCGCCTGAATGACCCGGCTCTTCGTGAAAATTTCATCGAAAGAATTTTCAGCTATCGACGCTGGAAGGATTTTCAGGCGTCTGGACCAACAGTCGACCAGCTGGTCGAGTTTCATACTGCTCACAAATTGCTGATGATGGCTCACAGCCCGGCGATCTACCGTGCAATGGGCGCTCTGGTCGGTCATGCGAGGGAACTGTCACCGCCCGATTTGTTCCGACGCTATGCAGAGCTGTTTATGAAAGGATTGGCGCTGCATGCGACAACATGGAAAAACAGCACCGTTCTTCAGCATATACCGGGATATTTCAAACAGCAGCTTTCTTCTGATGAGAAGGCAGAACTTCTGGATGTTATCCGTCGGTATCATGATCAGCAACTGCCGCTGATCGTGCCGGTGACCCTGCTCAGGCACTATATTCGCAAGTACGACCAGCAGTATCTCAAAGAGCAGGTATATCTGTTTCCCCACCCCGCTCAATTGATGCTCCGCAACCATGTCTGACAGGAGCCGGCATATTGCGCAATGGTGCAGTTGCTCAGGCCGCTGTCTGCTTTTTCTCATTCTTCTGTTCCGATGCACTCTGGTGCCGGCAACGGCTGCCGAATTTGGCGTTGCAGTGACAGCCACCCCGGTACTCAACACATACGAGTTCAGAGCTGTGTTTGGAGGGAAGGGCGGCCAAAAAATTACAACTGACTCGTGCGGACAAGTGCGAGAACTTGAATATATCGCCTTGCCAGGATCCGTTTTTACCATTCTGAAGAAAATCCACTCCGGCACGATTGATATCTATCAAGTCACAACTGATGAGTACACAGCCCCACCAAAAGCTCAGCTGTTTGTCGACGGCCGCTCCCTTCGGCTGAAACATCGGAGGCCTGCAGAGCGCAAACGGCTGCTACCCGGGCGCGCAGAGATACTATCGGCACTGACAGCATCTTCCGGCAGGGAATATGTCTGGGGCGGCAACGTTCCTGACGGAGTGCCCGAACTGAGTGGCTGGTACAACCTCCGTGAACGCTCACCGCTTGCCGGACTTGACTGCTCTGGTTTGCTCTATTTTGCCACAGGAGGGTACACTCCGCGCAACACTTCGCAGCTGATATCATACGGTCAGGGTGTGGCAATTGCCGGCATGAAGGGCACCGATATCATCACAAAACTTCAGCCCCTTGATCTGATTGTCTGGCGTGGTCATGTCATTATTGTGCTTGACCGGCAGACCGTCATAGAAAGTCGTCTGAGATGCGGCGAACCGGGCAATGGAGGGGTGGTAATGACTTCGCTGGCACAGAGAATATCCGAAATAATGCGAATACGCCGCCCGGCAGATTTTTGGCCGGCGAGTGGCACACATAATGATATTTTTATTGTCAGACGCTGGTATGGAGAGAATTGAGCCATTTTAGACAGCTCGCATAATTGTTATGCGAACAGTGGTAAAAAATATTGACATCCGCAGATTAGTTGGGTATAAAACACATCCTTTCGCGCTTCATTGGGCATGATTCCTTAAATGGAACGGCGTGACAGGTTCATACGTCCCCTTCGTCTAGCCCGGCCCAGGACACCGCCCTTTCACGGCGGCGACACCGGTTCAAATCCGGTAGGGGACGCCAATCAATGAATCCGATAACTTTTTTTGAAGTTGTCGGATTCTTTTTTTTAGCCGCAATTCGTATCGCACCTGCCAAAGCCAGGCGCCCACCACGAATCTGCGCTACTCCATCCTTGAGAACGATTCCTTCACCAACTGCTGCAGATATTGCTTGCTAAACGGCTTTGACGTATCCAGCAGCTCTTTTTCAGCTAAGACTGATCTGCGGTTCCATTGTGACACTTGCTAAGTAACAATTTTTCGCGTAATAATCAGCTCATGAGTGTGGATATAGCAAAAACAGTGACCTATTGGTTGGAAAGTTCAGAATACGATCTTGATACCGGAGCAACTCTGCTCCGTTCCAAGAAATTTCCGTATGCACTTTTCTTTGGTCACCTTGCAATTGAAAAACTACTCAAGGCACTTGTTGTGAAACATTCCGGAGAGCACGCCCCGTTTTCACATTCTTTGGGAATGCTTGCCGCCAGGACAGGAATTGAGTTTTCTGAGGAAAGAATGGATCAGTTGGCCGAATTTATGGAGTTCCATACTGAAGCGAGATATCCTGACGCCAAAATGGAATTTTATCAGAAATGCACCAAAGATTTTGCCCAGTTGAAGTACCGGGAGATAAAGAAGGTTTACAAATGGTTACGCAAGACATCAGAAATATAATCGGCCAGTTTGTCACAGCAGTATCACTGCGTGGTATTCATGTTGATAAAGCCTTACTTTATGGGTCTGTTGCTACAGGTAATGACACATCTGATAGTGATTTTGATGTGGCCATTATATCGAGTGACTTTGGCCATGACCGATTTAAGGAAGGAAAGATGCTGACACAACTTGCGTGGCGGATCGATACCAGGATTCACCCTGTCCCGGTTTCGGCTGATTCGTACAGTAACGATACGTGGGTTCCTTTGATTCATGAAATTAGAATGAATGGAATTGAAGTTGCCTAACTATTCAATCACAATTACGGCAGTTTTGAAATAAACTACTAAAATCATGATACATTTCCCAGTTATCGTATTCATCCGCCCTGGGACGCCATCTTTACCGAACCTGAGTACCTCTTCCCTGGTACTCAGGTTCTTTTTTTGTGCCGCGTACTTCACCGCACCGACCAGCGTTCCAGAGCTCCCCTTGATCGTCACCTCATCGCCCGTCACTATTATCCACTGACCAACAGCTGCGCCTGTTACAGGCGTTTTACAGGACATTCAGCAAGCTTTTTGCGTAGTAATTACCAACAGTGAATAATATGAATTGCCTTTAACAGACTGCTGTGTTAATCGTAAATCGCATATTCATATGAAGCGATTAGAGAACACCATTATGATCAAATATATTTGGCAACATAGCGCATGGCCTGCCCTGACGTGGGATACAGACGCACTTCTGATGCCGTTGGGAGAATGCCGCCTATTGCAGGGCAAGCTGCTCAGCAAGGTGGCCAGCCTTGGTTTCAACCTGGAGCATCAGGCCCAGGCGGAAATCCTTGTGGAAGAAGCCATCAAGACCTCTGCTATCGAAGGGGAGCAGCTGGATGTTCATACCGTCCGTTCTTCTGTAGCACGGAAGCTGGGGCTTCCCTCTGCCGGATTGCCGTTTGACAGAAGAGTCGATGATCTCGTTTCGGTTCTTATTGATGCAACCCAGAACTACGACTCAATATTATCCTCAGAGCGTCTTTGGGGCTGGCAGGCTGCCCTTTTTCCTACCGGCTATTCCGGCATGCATAAGATCAAGGTCGGAGGCTGGCGGGACAGCGAAGAACCGATGAGAGTATTGTCGGGACCGATAGGCAGGGAGAGGGTCCACTTCGAGGCACCGCCATCAGACCGGCTTGACCAGGAGATGCAGAATTTTCTGTCATGGTGGGACGATAGCCTGGGGAATGTTGAAGGGATTATTCGTGCGGCAATTGCTCATTTACGTTTTGTCACGATTCATCCTTTTGATGACGGTAATGGTCGAATTGCGCGGGCGCTGACTGATATGGCGCTGGCCCAGGATGATAAGCAGCGTGTCAGGTATTACACTCTATCAGCCGAGATCATGAGCGAGCGAGAAGACTATTACAATATACTGGAGAAGACTCAAAAAGGATCTTGTGACGTTACAGAGTGGCTGGTCTGGTTTCTGGGATGCTATGCGAGAGCGATAAAACATTCCGACGATATGCTCAATGGTGTTTTCTCCAAGGCCGAGTTTTGGCGGACACATGCCCAGGACAAGCTGACGGATCGACAGAAGAAGGTTATCAACCGATTGTTGGATGCAGGTCCGGATGGGTTTCAGGGTGGAGTAACTACACAGAAGTTTGCTTCCATGACGCATTGTAGTCGAGTGACGGCTTATAGGGAGTTGGATCAGTTGCATGTGATTGGAATCTTGGAGCGTATAGGACAAGGTCGTTCGGTTAGATACGAACTAAAGATGTGTTTTCAATAAGTTTGACGAATTAAAAATGCAGCCCGCCTTGCCCATCAATTTTAAGCAATTGCCGCAAAAGCAATGAGGCCAAAATTTGATAAAAAGCGTCACTCCAGGCATATACGAAGCACTTATCGATGAATACCTTCGCGATGCTCTGGCTTTGCGACCGGAATTACGGACTGTTTTTGGAAAGATCGATCCGGAAGAACAGCCAGCCAAGTATGCTTCCTTTGTGGCCAAGGTTTTGGAACAGGCCCTTCGCGAAGAATCTGACGCGGAGAAGCGCCTCGTCCTCTGTAATCATATTCTCGGTTACGTCGCCAGCGAACCGGGTCGAAGTCATCTTGACAAACATCTTCTGATCCAAGATCAAAAGCCGATCCTCCTCGAAATCACTCCACCGCATTACGGCAAGCCAGGCATTCCCCGACCGCACACTTCGTTGACAGAAAGCAGTCTCTTCACCGGTTCACCGCAGGAACCACAGCTTGGTCATGAATTGCTGGAAGAGATGCGCTCCGCCGATGGGGTAGATATCCTCGTTTCTTTTATCAAATGGTCTGGCCTGCGCCTGCTGATGCCGGCCTTTGAGGATCTGCGAGATCGTCATGTGCCGGTGCGGTTGATTACCACCTCCTACATGGGGGCTTCCGATGCCCCGGCGGTGGAGTGGCTGGCCCATCTGCCGAACGTTGAGGTTCGCGTCTCCTACGACACCGAGAGAACCAGGCTCCATGCCAAGGCGTACCACTTCAAGCGCAACAGCGGCTTTTCCACGGCCTACATCGGCTCAGCCAATATGTCCCATGCTGCCATCACCAGCGGTCTGGAATGGAACCTCAAGGCTACCTCGCAGGATATGGGACACATTCTCGAAAAGTTTTCCGTCGAATTTGAGACCTACTGGAACAGTCGCGAATTCATTCCCTTTGATGCCGAGAATCCGGCTCTGTTCCGCACAGCCATCGATCGTGCCCGCAACCCCAGATCAAACGGCCCGGCAGTCTTCTTCGACCTGAGCCCGCACCCGTTTCAGGAACGAATTCTGGAGGCACTTGATCGGGAGCGTACTGCCCATGATCGCTGGCGCAACCTGGTGATTGCCGCCACCGGTACCGGCAAGACGGTGGTCGCCGCCTTTGACTTCAAACGCTTCTTCGATAAGAAACAGAAGCAGGCCAAGCTCCTTTTCGTGGCCCACCGGCAGGAGATTCTCCAGCAAGCCCAAGCCACCTTTGCCAATGTCCTCCGCGACCAGAACTTCGGTGAACTGCTGGTCGGCCAGTTTCAGGCCAACCGCCTGGAACACCTCTTCTGTTCCGTCGGCATGTTGACTAACCGCCGCCTCTGGGAGCAGGTAGGGAGCGGCTTCTACGACTACATCGTGGTTGACGAAGCTCACCATGGTGTCGCCAGCAGCTATCGGCCGCTCTTCGATCACTTTACCCCCCAGATTCTCCTCGGCCTGACCGCTACCCCGGAGCGGATGGATGGCGACAATGTGGCCGCCGACTTTGGTAACCGCTTTGCCGCCGAGATCCGTCTCCCGGAAGCGCTGGAAGAAAAGCTCCTCTGCCCTTTCCATTATTTCGGCGTTGCCGACCCGATCGCCATCAACGGGGAGCAGTTCTGGCGCAACGGTAAATATAACGAGTCTGCCCTGGAAAACGTCTATGTGTTGGATAACGTCAGCGCTACGAAGCGGGTCAATGCCATTGTCTCCGCCCTCAACCGCTACGAACCCGATCTTACCACCATCAAAGGGATCGGTTTCTGTGTCACGATCAGGCATGCCCAGTTTATGGCCGACACCTTCACCGATTTGGGAATCCCTGCCGCCGCCTTTGTTTCTGGGGTAGATGGTGATCGTTGCCAAGAGTTGCTGGACGACCTGATAAACGGCCGGCTTACTTTCCTCTTTACCGTGGACAAGCTGAGTGAAGGGGTGGACGTCCCGGAGATCAACACGGTGCTGTTCCTCCGTCCCACCGAGAGCCTGACCGTTTTTCTCCAGCAACTCGGGCGCGGCCTGCGCCATGCACCGGGCAAAGACTGTCTCACCGTGCTCGACTTCGTCGGCCAGACCCACCGCCGCTACCGGGTCGATACCAAGCTGAAAGCGCTCCTCCCCCGGCACCGCTTTTCCATCGATAAGGAAGTGGAGCAGGATTTCCCCCACCTCCCGGCCGGTTGCTCCATTCAGCTCGACCGCCTCTCCCGGCAGTATGTGCTGGAGAACATCAGGGAGAACCTCGGCAAGCTGAATGTGCAGGTGCCGGACCGGTTGCAGACCTTCACCAGCGAAAGCGGACAGAAACTGACTTTCGGCAATTTTATCCGCTATCACGACTACGATCCAGAAGTGCTGTTGGTCAAGGAAACATGGTCAGAATGGAAAGCCAAGGCGCTGCTAGGTCCAATCCCCACTGATCCTGATCTGGTGCGGCTGAGTAAGACTCTCGTACGGGCCGCCTTCATCAACGGCCCGCGGGAAATTGCCCTGCTGCGTGATGTCCTCGCAAAGGTTGCCCAGGGGGCCATTGACGAAGCGCTGTCGATCGCGGGGAACTCTGTCATGTCGGTGTACTACCGGCTTTGGGGGGACAAGGGGAGCAATCTCGGCATTACCTCTCTGGACGATGCCTTCCGCCGCCTGGCACGCAATCCGTCGATACTGGCCGATCTGGACGAAATCCTTGCTTGGTCGCAGGATACCACCGAGGTTAGCGGCCTGATTCCGCAGCTCCCCTTTGCCTGCCCGTTGGAACTGCATGCCCATTACGGCGGCAAGGAGATTCAGGCGGTCTTTGGCAGGGCGAATTTGGAGACCGCCGGGCAGACCGGCGTGGGTTCGTTTCACTTTGCAGACGTAAAGACCTATGTGCTGTTAGTCACCTTTCAGAAGACCGAGAAGGAGTTTTCTCCCAGCACCATGTATGCCGATTACCCCATCAGCAGAGAGCTCATGCATTGGGAGTCACAGGCGAATACCGCGCAGCACCACACCGACGGTCAGAACCTGATTCACCATCAGGAGCGGGGTTACACGATCCTGGTCTTTGCTCGCGGTCAGAAGAAGAAGCCCAATGGTGTTACGGTGCCGTTTACCTATCTGGGGCCGGTGGATATGGTGAGTTACGAGAGCGAGCGGCCGATCAAGGTAGTGTGGCGACTGCGGCATCCGATGCCGGTGGAGATGTTTGAGGATAATCGGCGGGGTGGGTAGGAGTTGGCAAAAATTCCGGGGACACCTTATTTAATTCAAACGAGATAAATAAGGTGTCCCCGGAACTCCCGGCCACCAGCAGGAATGCAAAGCGTGGGTAATCTACGAAGCCCGATTCTGAAAATGGAGAAGGCCGCACCTGTATGCGACCTTCTCTTAACTCTTCCCGTTGCAACGGGATATGTGGCAGCTTGATGAGCCGCCTGCTGTTCCTACCGCGTATGTATCACCTGTTCCCCGATACCGCGCTCCTTTGAGCCTCACGCCTTGATACTGAGCAGCTCCTTGGTCATTTCATCGGCTGCCTTCAGGACTTTGAGGTTCGCCTTAAACCCGGTTGTATCTGACAGGAGATTGACGGCTTCGCGGGAAATATCAACGGTATCCCGGGTACCTGACACGGTTGCATTCACACCACCTTTGCCGTTCTCCTGAAACGTGGCCCTGGAAGCCTTGAATTCATCTGTATTCAGGTTGGCCACGTTATGTGCGGTTACTTGCTGACTTGTGCTGAAAGCCTGTAATGCAGAGTCTGCTATGTTGGCTATGCTGCTCATGTGAATTCTCCGTAGTTAATTTATCGGAACCACTGCAATGAAACTTTAACCCTGACCGCATCTGTATGATACCATTTAACACGTAAAAGGAGAATTGCAAGATGGAAAACAATAATCCTGTTATCGAGAAAATCAGAAAGCTGTTGGCGCTGGCAAATTCATGTAACGAACATGAAGCAGCGCTGGCGGCCAGTCACGCACAACGGCTGCTATCGGAACATAATCTGGCAATGGCTGATATCGAATCGGAACAGAAACCGCAATCGGCTGATAAGGTGGAAGCTACTGTATCAAAGACCCTGCCGAAATGGGTTCGTTACTTGTCAGCGGGTGTTTGTACCGCTTTTGATTGTCAGGCTATTCATCATCCGGCACTTGGCAAGATGACTTTCATCGGTGTTGGCGCTGATGTGCAGGTTGCCGCCTATACGTTTGCCTATCTGGATAAAACTGTCAGGAAGTTGTGCAGCAGTTACATCAAGCAGCATGTCACTGATGGCACACCAAACCGGCAGCGTGAGCTGATGCGGCAGTCTTATTATCTGGGGGCTGTATCAACTATTACCGGGAGATTACGGGAGCAGAAAGTTCAGACTCCTATTACTCCCGGTGCACTGGTGCCGGTCAAGGAAGGTCTGATCAAGAAGGCGATGTCTGATATGGGACCGATACGAACTCTTCGGAGCAGAAGAAGCTACATTGACGGACATGCCTATGAAAAAGGGCAGCAGGACGGTCATCGGGTAGGGATTAACAAAGGCGTTACCGGCAGTAAATCATCAGGTACGTTCATACCCCGATAAGCTCTACCACTCGCTCCCACTCAGGGTGTTTCTAATCGAATGCATCTCCGAAGTATTCATGTCCAGACAGAATAATTTCGTTGTCATCGCAAAAGTATGGCGTCTCAAATTCGAACTCGCCGTTTTTTGACTTTTTGTAGTCGACTATGCTGACAAATTTATTTCGGGATGACTGGAATGCAACACACAAGGACGTCTTACGCTTTCTACCTCTGCCGGCACTCGCAGATATCGGTACAATAACCACAGCGCAAGGCGGCTTTTGTTCTTTCAGTTCCGATACAAAGGTGGCTATCGCTTCAGATTTGCTTTTTGCATTTGTGAATTGCAATGTGCAACCGGCATATTCTCCATTCGTGGTCATTAGAACAGCTAATGCCGGTGGTGAACCATCTGTGACAAATTGATTTATGGCGTAATTCAGTGCGTCTAAAAAGAATTTGTTTATTACCTCTGTTGTCATTTTACTTTCCACTCTCCAGTATGCGTTCCTTGAGTTCCTTGCCAACCTTAAAGAACGGAAGTCTCTTGGGTTTGACGGTTATTGTCTCGCCGGATTTCGGGTTACGCCCGGTACGAGCGTCATATTCCCGAATCTCAAAGCTACCAAAGCCACGGATCTCAATACGCTGACCGGCAATAAGGGTCTCAGCCATACTGTCAAAGATTTCCAGGATAATGGTTTCAGCGACAGTTACAGGAATATTCTTACGTTCCGCCAGCAGTTCAATCAGATCAGATCTCGTCATACATCTCTCTCCGCAAGTGTAATTACCCGTTTCGACCATTCAATAGCCCGCAAATATCGCTCCAGGTCACTGGTGGCATGTCGTTCGACTGATGTCATGGCTAATGATGCTTCCTGCAATTCTTTCAAAGCTGAAAGCAGATCATCCTCAATAAGCGTCATTTGTTACAACCTATCAGGGAATCGGGACAGATTTTCTAACATATTAAATCCATTACAGTCCACGAAATTAAATCAGAAAGGAAATCCGACACTGCCGGACATGAAACAGAAAACCCGCCGGGAATAGCGGGTTTTCTGTTTGTGCACCATACTTGGCTCGTGGCGCGTAAGCACCATCCAATTAGCTGTGGTGGATGTTTGGTGACTTGGCGGTGAGATTCCTCTATTCGCGCCTATTGTTTGTGCGGAATTGCCACTATATCATGCTACGACTTTCCAACTAACGAACCAAAATACAGAGGATTTTACAGCCTAATCGAGCTGGGTTATGATTGGAACCCTGAAATCCGGCGTCTGATTGAGATTCTCACTTGTGTTGTAAATAGCAGGATCTATTAAATTTTGTGTTACTGAACTGGTTGTAGCATGAGTCTGGGCAGGCGGATCATCCTGGTGCCCACTTGTCTGGAGATTGAAGGTCCCGGAATCTTCCTGTGATACATGGCCTGAGGCAGGGTTGAATGCCACATTAGATGTCCAGGAACCAGCAAGAATAAGCAGTGTCCCATCATAGGACCCGGAACCCCAAATGCGCATCACATAGGTGTTTCCAAAGTCGCTTTTATTATAGGTATAATCATAAGATATCTCACCGCTTGAAGATAGCTCCAGGGGCAGATAAAACGCGTAAGGCATAATGACCGGATCTGCATCAGACAATGCGGGAGAGATCTGAATCAACAACTCCTTTTGGGTCGTGGATTCCGGGGGAGTAGAGGGGGTTCCTGCAACTATCACTTGGTCGACTTTATCCTCAGCAGGGAGAATATTGATGGCCATAACCATGGACTCCGGAAGTTCGTTGACTACTGTAGTAACACCGTCAATCTTGTATGTTCCAGGCAAGGTTGATGGCGCGTTACTCTCCCCTCCGATCAGGCCATTTATATATCCAATATCAACAGAACTCCCGACTGAAAAACCGTTTTTGATATCAACCTTGAGCGGCCCAAAATCTACAGTTTTACCAGTAAAGCCATCAACTACTTTTGATGTGATTGCGTAGATATTACCGACATTATCACCAGCATTGGCGGGGATCAATTTCACTAATTTAGGCAAGTTTTTGAATGCAACAATGTCGGAGACCGCCGCCACACTCGTTACAACCATGCTGGCCAGAGAACCGTCCGGGAGTGTTACTTCTTTACCTATCGCCAGTTCCATTCCCGACTGTGTGACCTTTATTATGCCATCCGCTCCGGAAATGATCGCAACGGAGGCATCAACTAATCCAACAGCTCCGGTAATACCACCGGCAGTAACTACTGTTCCGGCGACAGTCAAAGCCAAACCGGCCCCATTTTTTATCAGAGTTGCTGTTTGAAGATGTTGATTTTCTATTGCCGCCAAATCAGACCAGGCGGCGCTTTCATAGCCTGCCATAGCGTTATTAAGAATCAGCTGTGCTTTCTTGGCATTTACTCCATACGTAGTCATTAAGGTTTTTATCTGTTTGTTTGCCGGGCCACTGGCAAGAGTCACTATAACATCCTCCGAACTCAATGCCGTCATAGCAACCAGTTTAGGATTGTATATGGTTATGAGGTCCTCAGTCTCGGCAGCGTATTTAATGAAAGTATCCAAGGCCTTGTCCGCTTCCAACTTCCTGGCCTTGAAGGTATCAAAAGAGGTAATAGAAGGATCCGTATAGAGAACGCTGTTGATTGCGAGTATCGACTGCAAAAGGGCACCTGAAGTTTTTGCGACTGACTCATTAAGCAGGTCGTAAAAGAACGTTTCCCCTACCATATCTCCTTGAGTATATGTTTTGGAAATAGTTGTTATCGAATTCGGAATAGGTTCCGTTGCCGTATCCGAACTACCGCCACCCCCTCCGCAACCTGCCAGTCCAAACACCACGGCTACAAGTGACCCTATCATCATTAATTTAATGTTTATTTTCATGAATAACCTCCCTCTGACGGTTCACGAGTAATACAGCAGACACCAAAACGGAACCTTCGTCTTGCCGTCTAATGGATTATGGAGTCGATGCCATTGCAGCTTTGCAGTTGCAGTAACTACATGCGCCATTCTCACAATCGATTTACTGCCCCTGCTCTCCTCTCGTTGTGCAGCGTATAAAATCCGCGCCCAAAGGGCGCTGCCCTGAATATGCGTGGTAGCCTGTTGAGGCTTCAGCCGGGTTTATGCCACTGGATACTATCACTTCCAAACCACAATGCGATAGCACCATTAGATTGATAAAGAACTGTGATGCTTTTATCCTGTTGAACTGCGTTACCCTACTACAGCAGACCATAATTTGATATATCCGCAAGCTATGACATCTCATGGGAAATTGGTTTCGCGGCAGCTTCAAAACGTATTCAGTTTTATTTGCGAGCTGCCTCGTGTAGTTGAAGTACGCTTAAAGGTCAGGAGACACTTTTAGTGACATGCCCTAAACCCCCAAAATGGATGCCCAAAAAAACAGCGAGATCGTGCCGATAGTTTCAAAATATTTACTCGCCTGCCATATGCTTGTAACCTGACAGTGCTACGATGCCTTCCAAACAGAATCGGGAGGTCATATGAGCGACAAGTCGACAAAACTTCGTGTAGTGAAGGACAACCGCCCTGTAGTTACCGCATTTACTGCCGCTGCTGGATTTATACGTGGAATCTCAATCAAACGCTTTGCTCCCAAATTACGTCGCTGTGAGTTTGATGAAATTGAGCTTGATAGTAATTCGCTTCGAACCCGCTGCCAGATCTTTCGGGAAAAAGGTGCGGGCTCTGTTCCGACAATCGTTCTGGGCGGTTTTGTGCCGGACGCAACTGAGACGGTTGAATTTCAGCGGAAACTGTTACGTCAGCATGGTTCTATCTACTATGTAAACTACTCGCGAAATAGATTCTGCCAGAAAATGTTTGCCGCCCAACTTACCGATCTAATCGAGTCACTGGCATGTAAAGGGCAAAAACCTCTTATAATGGGTATCAGCTTTGGCTGCGGGTTGCTTTTCAATTTCCTGCGCCATGCCGGTGAGCAGGTTCATGAAAATATTCGTGGTCTCGTTCTTGTCAGCCCGGTCATTACGACTGATGACTTGATCAGACCGGCCGAACAGAAACAAGATGGTGTAAGAATTCTGGAAAGTAATCTCAAAAAAATTGTGGCTGCTGATCCTGCCAATGAATCAGATATATCCAAACATATCGAACGTTCCCGCCGCTGTTTTCAGGCCCTATTCAATTCCGGAGCGGAAAATCGTCAATTAAATGTCCGCCATCTTGCTATCCGCAAGAAAATCAATGATGTAATTGAATACACATCAGCTCGGGGCGGCTTTGAAAGAGTTGTCGCGTTACGGAATTTCAGGTTTCCTCAATTCTCCAGCTCGCTCTTCTCAGGTCCTGTGCTGGCGCTCCTCGCTGAAAACGAATCTGATATCCTCGTGCCGACATCGCCAACCCTGAAACTGTTCAGTGAACCGTCACTGTATTCCAGAGTATTCCCGTCATGCATCGTAAAAACGGTACGGTCACATATTCCTGGTGATGGCGTTGCCCATGCTTCGCTCATATTCCACCATGAAGCATATAATGACCTGCTTGAAAGCTGGTACGAAAAGACTCTGTATCCGCGTCTCAGGTTGGCAGATTAATGGACATGTCAGCAAAGATACGTGCAGCAGGGTTACTGCAAAAACTTCTTCGTTCACAAGCCGTTAAGCGTGCCAATCAATTTAGTCGTCGGGACCCGTTGACGGCTCAACGCCACATCTTTCAAAAATTGATTGAAACAGCTAAATCAACTCAATTTGGCATGGATAACTTTTTTACCAATCTGGGACGAGTCCCGTTCGATATAGCCTATCTTCAATTCAAAAATCGCGTGCCGATCCGTTCGTATCAGGAATTTATGACAGATTATTTTTATCGCGACCAATTGAATTCAACTATTGGACGTTCAGCTCCGGACCTTTGCAACACCACCTGGCCGGGTAAGGTCAAAATGTTCTGTGAGACGTCAGGCACCACAGCGCCAACAAAATATATTCCCTTCACTTCAAATATGTATGCCGAGAACCGTCGTGCCGCGCTTGATATGATGGCCTGTTATCTAGCTGCCAATCCGGAATCCCAAATTCTGAATGGTAAAGTTCTCTATATGTCAGGTTCCACACAACTTACCAAGCTTAGACACGGTGTCTGGTCCGGTGACATGAGTGCGTTAACGCTCCGTTTCCACCCCTGGTTCCTGACACCGTTCATCGCACCTGATGCAAAAATATCGGCCCTTCCGTGGCAGGATAAACTTCATGCTATGGCTGAATTGTTGCTGAATGATGATTCCATTCGAGTTATCTCCGGAGTTCCACCCTGGATAATCCTTCTACTGGAACGATGCAAGGAAATCGGCGGCAAACCTCTTCGGAAGCTTCTGCCAAACCTGGAACTCATTATTCATGGCGGAACCAGCATTAAACCGTATCGAGCCGAATTTGATTGTTTGTTTGACGGCCAGCTACCCAACCTGCTGGAACTGCTGCCATCGTCGGAAGCCTTCATGGCTTTTCAGCGTTTCGGCGATTCTCACATGCAATTGACCCCCTATTACGGGGTGTTTTTCGAGTTTGTCCGACTGGAAGATCTGGATAGTCAGGGTAAGCCGGCTCCATTTGCAACTGCTGTTCCGCTTGAACAGGTGGAAACCGGGCAGTGCTACGCAGTTATACTCACTACCTGCTCGGGGCTGTGGCGTTACCATATTGGCGATACCATCCGTTTTATCTCAACCTCGCCGCACTTTATCGAATTCACTGGACGTGATCGATTTCTGGATAAACTGGAAGAAAAAGTCACTCAGGGAGAGGTTGAGCAGGCGGTGGCGAAACTCAATCAAACCGGGCAGTGGAATGTTCGTGAATTCATGGTGGGATCAGATATACAGTGCCGCCGTCACCAGTGGGTTCTGGCAACTCGGGACGCGGCTGCACCCTATCAAGAAGCACAGCATATTCTTGACGCAACATTGTGCCACCTGAATGCCGACTATGCCACTTTCAGAAGTCAGGGGCGGATCAAACCGCCACATGTTTTGTTGGTGCCGGAGGATGGCATTTACCAATGGTCACAAAAAGAGCGCGGCAAACTGGGTGGTCAAACCAAGATTCCACATATTGACCCGACACCGGATTCATCAATGATTGCGAGCCTTCGGCAGTTCCATACCGATGTCCCTCAACGGGCAGGATACTGTGATTAGTACATACTTCGGAATCAAAGAGCGAATTGTCATATCCAGCGTATCTTCATTCAAAAAATCATTTTGTTAACGGCAGGTTACATTTCAAACTGACATTCAACGACTATCACAAGACACATGTTACAATCGTGTTAAATTATATCCCCTCTATTGAAAAGCCCATTTTGCCGTCTATACTTGATCAGCGATCACTATCTGTATACTGGAGGAAACCATGTTTTTGTACGTGATGAGGCATGCCGAAGCGGTCGAGGGGAGTGACTCCTTGCAGGACGAGTGGCGGTTTCTGACCGAGAGCGGCAGGGCAACAGCGAAAAAGGCGAGCACTTCATTCGCCAAATTCGGGCCAAAACCAAGATTGACTATTACCAGTCCCTTGACTCGTGCAGTGCAGACAGCCGAAATTGCAGCGAAAAAGGCGTGCCGCAATAACGTGGTTGTATCCAGCAGTCTCCTCCTGCCGGGAGCCGATAATAATGAATTAATTGCGCATCTGAAAGAATGCAGATCTTCCAAAAGAATATTACTGGTTGGCCACGAACCGCAGCTTGGTTTGTTGATTGCTGCCTTGCTTGACCGCCCTGATGCAGAGATTCAACTGGAAAAAGGAGCCATTGTAGCGCTGAAAATGGACCCGGATACTGCAGGTAAGTCAGCCAGCTTCCTCTGGTATCTGGTCCCTGGCAAAAAACGGACAACCTCCTTCAGAAAAGCTTTCCCTCAGCAAGATGTTTCCGAAGCCTGAGCGATTATGGCCTGATACGGCAACCATTCTGGAACGTTCACGGGGTGTATTCTTTGCTCAATGGGAAGAGTTACTCCGGTTACGACGCGTGGTCATCAAAACTTCGAGTCCTGAAGACATTCATGATCTACGGATTGCTTCCCGGCGTTTCAGAGCGGCGCTGGAGCTGTTTTATCCATTTGTGGCAAAATGCCATAAAAACGAACTTCGAAGAAAAGTGCAAAAACTCACACGAGTTCTTGGTGGTCAGCGCAACATTGATGAAGCACTGCTCTTCTTTCAGGCGCCGAGCCGCGCAGATCATTCAGCCGACAGTGTGCTTATAAAAACGCTTTCCTCGATGCGACCGTTGGAATTGAAGCGTATAAAAAATATGCTTACATCCTTTGATCATCGAAATCTCGATAAGATGGCGCGGAAGATGGTTGCCGGGGTAAATGAGACTTCCATCGCCGAACGGAGCAGCATCACTCTGCTTTCCTATTTTTCTGACGTTTCCATCAGGCAGTACATGTCGATACACCAACTGCTTGCCGGTGCTACCAGACCAGAAAATTTTTCTTCACGCCACGCATTGCGGATTGCCATTAAAAAATGGCGTTACTTCTTCGAGATTATTGCAAAGATTCTGGATCGGGACTACTCCATATTTTTGGAACAGCTTAAAGAGTACCAGTCAGTTCTCGGACGAATGAATGATATCATCGAGTTTGAGACGCTTCTCAGAAACATGAATCTGCCTAAGGGAGAGCTGGAGAGAGCCAAAGCAGCCCTCAAAACTGAAGAAACTCTCTTGTTGGATAGCTTTGTTGAACTGGTTGAACGGAAACCGCTCACATACACATTTCTGATATAAGAGGTACCATGAAAAAGCCACGTATTGCCGCCATTGATATTGGGACCAACTCCATTCGCTGCATTATCTCAGACGGACTTGACCGACGCAGAAACGGCTTGGTTCATGGAGTGTCATGCCAATTTAGCGGTATAATAGCGACGATCAGTCTGACTGCAACGGAAGATATTGCGGTTGAGATCTTTGGCGCTGACAGCAAAAAAGATCTGTTTGAAAAAGCCTTCGGCAGCGAGGTCGTTTTTACAACATCCTGTTAGGTGAATAAACCTTCTTTCTGGAGTATCACTACAAAATCGTAACAATCTCTTTACCTACATGTAACGCCACTGCACCGCAAAACAGTGTAAAATTTCTTCTGTCTGATGTCACGGTTCTGCAAACACCGTGATAGCGAAAAGGAGGTTTTACCTGTATGTCTCTCGTAACTGACGACGTCTTTTTCCCACCTGATAACAGGCTCTCACCGATCAGAATAGTTCTGCTGTATTCATGTATCGGCATTGCCTGGATCCTATTGCCTGACAGTGTAACCGCCTGGTTTGTAAAAGATGCGAACCTGTATCAGGGTATTGCAATGATGAAGTGGATGCTGTTCATCGTATCTACAGCAGGGTTCCTCTATCTTTTGATTCGCTCATATGCCAGACAAGTATTGTCAACACAGAAGACGTTTCACCGCGCCGAGCAGGAAATTAAACAGCTGGCATATTACGATAGAGAGACCGGCCTCCCCAATCACAATCTTCTCCTTGATCGGCTCAATCAGGTAATCGCATTCAACAGTCGCAAGCGAAAAAATACTGCGGTAATTTACATAAGTCTGACCGGTTTCAAGGCCGTTGTTGACGCATGTGGGCATAGTGGCGGGAGTGCCGTAGTATGCAGTATAGCCGAAAGGCTGGTTTCAACTCTGCGCCAATATGATACGGTCGCCAGGATTCACCGCGATGAATTCGTTCTTGTATTGGGTGGTGCTGTACTGGAGGGGGATGTCGCAACAATTCTGAACAAATTGCAGGCACTGTTTGCTGAGCCTATTAAAGTAGGGACAGATGAAACCATTACTCCTGCCTGTTTCGGCGTAGCTTGTTTCCCGGCTGATGGCATGACCAGTGAGCTGCTTCTTCAGCATGCTCATATTGCAATGAATCAAGCCCGCCAGAATAATGTAACGTTCCAGTACTATTCAGAAGCACTTAATCAGAAGGCTGTCGAACGTCACAGCATTGAAACCGGTTTATTGCGGGCACTTGATGATGGTGAGTTTTTTCTCTGTTACCAACCCAAGATGGATATCAACGGCACAGATATCTCCGGAATGGAGGCGCTTGTGCGTTGGCAGCGCCACGGACACGGTATTATCCCGCCTGACAAATTTATTCCTTTAGCTGAAGAGAATGGTCTGATTGTGCGTTTGGGAACATGGGTGCTCAAGGAAGCGTGCCGTCAGAATGTAGCCTGGCAGGAGGCCGGATTACCGAAACTAAAAGTTGCTGTCAATCTTTCCGCCCGGCAACTGCGTGACAGTGATTTTGTGCCTTTAGTAATTCAGATTCTTGCTGAAACAGGACTTGATCCTCAGTATCTCGAACTGGAGCTTACCGAAAGTGCGCTGATGGGGAATGCCGGTGACACTGTCTGCAAACTCCTTCGCCTCAAAGAGTTGGGTATCAGCATATCGGTTGATGATTTCGGCACCGGCTACTCATCACTCTCCTACCTCAAACATCTGCCTATCGACACAATTAAAGTTGATCGATCTTTTGTTCGTGATATCGTCAATGACCCTGATGATGCGGCGATTGTCGATGCCATAATTTCCATGGCCCATTCACTCAAGTTAAACGTGATTGCTGAAGGAGTGGAAACACAAGAACAGCTCGAATTTCTCCGGGAGCGGAAATGTCAGCAGGCTCAGGGATACTATTTTGCCAAGCCGCTGGTGCCGCATCAGTTTGAAGCCTTTTTAGTGCGAGACGGAGTGCTCGAAAATGTGCCTGTTTCCACACCTGAACTCCAACGGAGAAATAGTAATCCGGAAGTGATAACCATTACGGAGGATGCTGTTCTGCCTGATTATTCCGGCTGTCATGATGCATCAACAATTCCTTCGGAATGTATCGGCGATATTTCCACGCAGGTTCTGCCTGTACACCCTGGTGATAATCTGGCCGCTGTACTCAAGCGGTTTCAGAGTGATGCAGCTCTGTTAGTATTGCCTGTGGTTGACAATGGCCAGGTAGCAGGCATCATCAACCGCTCAACATTTCTGGAAGAACACGTGATTGGCTCAAATGGCTATGCCTATCATATCAATCATTCCCGGAAGATGCGCGACCTCATGGAACCTGTTAAATTAACGCTTGAAGCTGATATCAACATCAGAGACGCCATTCAGGCCATTCAATTACAGATTCATGATGGTCGAGTCGACAATATTTGTGTTACCAGAAACGCTTTATATCATGGTGTTGTAGATGTAAATCGCTTTATCAGTGCCATGACCGACATCAACCTCACACTGGCAAAAGGGGCCAACCCGTTGACAGGTCTGCCGGGCAACGAGAGCATCCAGCGCGAAATTAGTAAACGACTCCAGACGGAAGAAGGTTTTGATATTGCCTATATCGACATCGACAACTTTAAGCCCTTCAATGATTATTATGGCTTTCAGAAGGGTGATGTTGTCCTCAAGACCATCGGAGAAATCATCTCCTCAGTGGCACGGTTGATAGGGAAAGAGTATTCATGTTTTTGCGGTCATATTGGCGGCGATGATTTTATCATCATAACCGGACCCTTTCAGGCTGAGTACCTGATTTCAAAAATTGTCACGTCTTTAGAGGAGCATCTCCCGGTATTTCATGGTGAAAAGGATTTTACGGCAGGGTGCTACTGCGCAATAAATCGGAAGGGTGAACAGGAAACGTTTGGTTTACTCTCCATTTCGACCGGTATTGTTAATACTCTCCTGACGCCAGTTACATCATACGCTCAATTGGCTTCTATATCTTCGGAGGTCAAAAAAGCGGCTAAAAAATTACCGGGATCATCTGTTGTTGTCGACCGCAGAATAGTCGAGGACGTTTCAGAAAATTAGTCCGCACCTTAATAGCGTTAGACTGCCGAGGAAAATGGTTCACTCCCTGTCAGATATGCAGACAACTTTTGCCGTAGTTCATCACGAACTCGCCTGAAATCCGGCATCTTTTCATCATCACTGCCGGGACAGCACGATGGGTCGTCAAATCCAATGTGAACTCGCTTGATTCCACCAAAAAAGAGCGGACACTGCTCGTTTGCTGAGTTGCACAAGGTAATAACGTGATCAAATTGTTGGCCGTCGAAAGCCGCTATGGTCTTGGAGAAGTGATGAGAAATATTTATGTCTAATTCCGACATAACCCTAATTGCGAGAGGATTTACTCGTGTTGACTCGGTCCCAGCGGAATACGCATGAAATCGGTCTCCCAAGTAATGATTGATCAGTCCTTCGGCCATTTGGGAACGGCAGGAATTATGGGTGCAGAGGAAGAGAACACGTTTTTTCATTGAGCGGGTCGTATTATCACTCGGCCGCTTTATCATGAGTAGATTTTTTCTTGGAACGCTTATTCTTCATCCTCTTTCGATATTGCAACGCCCGCTTTTCCGCCTGTTCCATCAACTGCTGATGACTACCATAATCCACGATGGCAGGATCGGAAGAAATCCGCTGAATATAACTTCCATCAGGCTGCATATCCCATGTGGAACGGGTATCATTCATATGAATATCCAGAATAGAGCGGATCTCACGGGCAAGCGCCGGAGCTTCCACCGGGCAAAGCACCTCAACTCTTGCTTCGAGATTACGCTTCATAGCATCAGCAGATGAAATAAAATACTCTTCAGCTCCTCCGTTTTTAAAATAATAAATTCGGGAGTGTTCCAAAAACAACCCGACAATGCTCATAACGCGAATTGTTTCAGACAGACCAGCTATTCCCGGTCTCAAACGACAGGTATCCCGCACGATCAGGTCAATCACAACTCCAGCCTGAGAAGCTTTGTATAGTGCCTTGACAATATCCCCATCCTCAAGGGCATTTATCTTGAATTGAATGAGCCCGCCACCATGCTCGCGATGTAAATTCGTCTCCCGTTCGATTTTATCCAGTAGCGCCTTTTTAAGGAAACGGGGAGCGGTCAATAACCGACTGTATTTGCGGCGTGGTTTATATCCGGTAGTAAGGTAATTGAACAACTCTGTCACATCATTACCAAGGGCTTCACTGCTGCTCATTATTCCGATATCAGTATAGATGCGAGCCGTATCGGCGTGATAATTGCCGGTGCCGATATGGACATAGCGACGCAGAGCGTTAAAGTCCCGACGAACAATCATAATAATCTTGCAATGAGTTTTGAGACCAACAACACCGTACGTGACATGGATGCCGGCATGCTCCATCAGTTCTGCCAATCTGATATTTGTAGCCTCATCAAAACGCGCTTTCAATTCCACCACAACTGCAACCTGCTTACCGTTCTTGGCAGCTAAAAGCAGGGCATCAATGATGCGGCTCTGGCTGGAGGTACGATAGAGCGTCATCTTGATGCCATGGACTTTGGGATCTTCTGCGGCATCGCGCAGAAATCGTTCTACAGACGTGGAGAATGATTCATAGGGGTGCTGGAGCAGAATGGAACCAGCGTCACGGATTATGTGAAAAATGTTTCTCTGCGATTCCAGGAGCGGATGTGCAATCGGATGATGGGGTGGATCATGCAGATGCGGATAATCAAGCCGGGCCAACTCGAAGAGATCACGCATTGCCATAATTCCGGATGTTTCAAATACATCCTCAAATTCGTGGATGTTCAGTTCAGCAGCAAGCCTGCCACGTTGAAGTGATGGCATCCCTTCAAGGACCTCCATCCTTACTATTGGCGCAAAGCGACGTTCCTTAAGTTCGGACTCGATCATTTCAACCAGATCATCGGCTTCCTCCTCGTCCAGTTCCGTGTTGGCATTGCGGGTAACACGGAAGAGATCGCACCGGATAACATCCATACCGGGAAAGAGCATGCCGAGATTGGTGCAGAGCAGTTCCTCCAGAGTCACAAAGCTGCCTGATTTCCCCGGCACGGGAATAAACCGCGACGTGCTGACTCCAACCGGAACCTTGACACGGGCAAGTTGCATATTGATTCCGGCTGCTCCATTCAGGGTGAGTAAAAGGTTGAGAGACAGGTTCGAAATAAAGGGAAACGGATGTGCCGGGTCTATGGATTGCGGCGTCAATAGAGGGTAAATATTCGTCGAAAAATGATTTTTGAGGTTTTTCCGTTCACGGGCGGACAGGTCTTTAACACGGCAAATGGCAATGCCATGCACCGTGAGCAGTTCCAGAATCTGTTGGAGCAGCTCACATTTCCTACGCTCCAGAAGTCGAACTATTTTATGACTCTCTTGAATCTGCTGAAGCGGTGACAGTCCATCGAGGCTGACTTCACGTAGTCCGGCACCAACTTGCTGCTTGAGTCCACCGATGCGTTTCATGAAAAATTCGTCGAGATTGGCGCTCACGATGGCGACAAACTTGAGGCGCTCCAGTAAAGGTGTGCGCTCATCTTCGGCTTCATGGAGTACCCGCCAGTTAAACTCAAGCCAGGTCAGTTCCCTGTTAAGGTACCAGCAAGAATCCGAGAGATTGATTTCTGACAGCGTGTTTTCGGCTTTAATAGTTCTGGCAGCAGTTGAACGTTTTCGCTCAGTCACAGGCCGCAACCCAGAGACAGTGCGATTGTCCGCATTCGGATACTTTACCTGAGGCAAAGCAAGGGGTGTTGCCCTCTTTTTGTTGAATTGACCTTACGATATCAACCTTTTTTACCCCGACAACCCGTACGCCATGGTCAACTGCTATTTGTTTGATTTCTGCGAATGTCATAGTAATTCTCCTTGCGATATAATGCGATGATTATGCTGCATTGGCAGAGGTATGCGTCTCAGTGTATTCCGGCTGTTGCATGTCAAGGTGCAGAATGGTGTTGTAGGTCTGGCCGCTGTCGGGAGCATTGTCCAGAATGAATCGCCGCGCAGCGCCTCCCATCTCAATTAGTCTTTTCGGGTCCGTTGCTGCCAGCCTAATGGCGTCAACCAGGCTTTCTTCATTTCCTGCGCGGAATACTATGCCGGTTTCACCATCAATCATCAGCTCCCGTGGCCCCCCCTCATCGGAGACTATCACCGGCAGACCTGATGCTTGGGCTTCAAGAACAACATTGCCAAAGGTATCAGTGGCACTTGGAAACACAAAAAGATCAGCAGATGCATACCCGCGCTGAAGATTTTCACCTTCCAAATAGCCAGTGAACAGTGCAGGATAATTGCAAAGGGATTTTTCCATATCAGCTCGGTATGGGCCGTCTCCAATCACAGCCAGAGCGACAGCAACACCAGAGTCAACCAGTTTCCGAAAGGCCTCCACCAGCATCTCCAACCCCTTTTCGCGGGAAATCCGCCCGACGTACAGCAGGACAGTGCTTCCCAGACCGAGACCCCGGCTTTTCCAGAAACTGGGGTTACGCATGTCCGGTGAATACACGTCCGAATCTACCCAACGGGGGAGCGGCTTCATTCTCTCAAGTGGGAGTCCGTGAATGTGAAGCTGTTCACGAGTGCCGGACGATGGCACCATGACCTCCTCCATCTGGTTGTAAAACCAGATCATGTAACTCCAGGCGGCTTGCTCCAAAAATTCATCATTGGTCAGGCTGCGAACATACTGGGGAATATCGGTGTGGTAGGTGCCGGCAGCCGGGATATTCATCATCCGCGCGATCAGGAGGCCAAGCAGGCCGACGGTTCCAGGAGTACTAATATGAATACGTGTAAAGCCTTCACGTTCGATGAAGTCCATGACATCAAGGATAGGTGGGAAATTGAGTTTCAGCTCCGGGTACTCAGGTAAGACAAAATCACCAACGGAGCGGAACTGTTTCACTCCTTCAATAGTATCTCCATCACGATCACCTGCTGTGATAACGGTCAGCTCTACGCCACGGTTTCTGGCGGTACTGATCAAGCGTTTGATTGTTATGGCCACGCCGTTTATCTCGTCAAGGGTATCGGTAAACAGGGCAATTTTTTCCGGAACTTCCTTGTAATGCATTTCAGACAGCGCTTTAATAAGATCACGAATCAACTCTTTTCCTTTGTGCTGATGGTGAAAAGCCAGATAGTACGGAGAAATAAGGGTGTGCACTAACCCAATGGTTCCGGCAGTGTTGAGATAGTCAAAGAAGCCTGCCGTCTGTGGCAACGTCATGAGGCGGTTCGAGTAATGAAAGATCAGGCGATTTGCCAGCCGACTTGTTACTGCGAAAATCTTTCGGTTATTGTCTGCAGCGCCGAGACCTTCCAGAAACCCGCTGTCGTTGAGTAATAGTCGCGCTTCGGAATCAAGAAGTTCCTCGAAACTTTTTTTGCGATGGTCTCGTGAAGCGGGCAGGTTTTTGAGAATAAAGAGCCGGATTTTATCGATGAATGATCCTTTGTCTTCGCCAATGTTGAAGAAGCGGTCAAGCAGAGCACTGACAAACGGAGTTGCTCCGCGCCGCTTCTGCCCCAGACGCTCCCGGTAAAAGCTGTGGGCAATGCCGTACAGACTGTGAGCCATGGTAAGCGGGCCTCCATCTTCGCCGTCGGCCCAGCTTTCACCGTTTCTGATACCATCGATAAACGCACCTATGCTCGGAGCGTCGTAGACAGTCGTATAAGCATGCGCAATAAACAGACCGCCATGGTCATCGGAACCGCCGACAACACCCTTGCGCCAAGGGGGGGTACCGTAAGGCTGCAGGTCGTATTTATTGGCAAGCCGATCAATGACATCTTCGTTGAGGGATGAAACCATGCGTTTGGTGAAACCGTTAAAACGATGAGCACGACAGCCGTTTTTGATTTCAAAGGTGGTAAAGAGCAGCAGTGACTTTTCAATAATATCGCAGGTCAGCTTTTCGTTCTGGGCGTAGAGTGGGTGGGCCAGAAAATGGGCTATATTCTCGGCATGAAGATAGGCGACCATGTCGAAGACATTCTTGCGTAACCTCATGATTGTGAGAAACTGGGTCTCTGAGATATTCAGTACCACCACATGTACCTTGCAGCCGTTCTCAGGGAAATGTGCCGTGATTTCCGAACTGATAAAGGTATCGGGTAAATGGGCGATTTCCAGCGCTCCGTTGATCGCGTTGTGGTCGGTAATGGTCACGAAGTCCATTCCCCGTTCCCGCGCCACCCGGTAGAGGTGTTTGGGTGACGTATAACTTTCCGGGACATTGAACTTGCGCATGGCCCAGTAGGTCGGTTTGTTGGAATGGCTTGAGTGGACGTGAAGGTCTGCTTTGTATGGGTTCATGGAAAGAACTCATACCATGTCCATGTTACAGCGGTGTTGCAGCTATGTAATTGTTTTGTAGAAAATTTATGGTCAAAAAACGGAGTATAATTTTTACAAAATCGTAACCGGATCACGACATGATCTCAACCTTTTCCAGATACGATGATTGTAAAAGGGAAAGGAGATTTGTTATCATGTGGAAAGAAGATATTATAGATTTGAATATCAGCCGGTTTTTCGAGATGTCGGCGCGTGTCGTTCTGTCATTATTAATCATTGTCATACTGATGGCGATAGTTGCTGGTGTCGGCTGTACTTTTTACGATTTGAGACTTGTTTTTCAGCAAAGTTATCACACCGCTTTCAAAACGATCATGGTGGATATGTTGACGGTGCTCGCGATTGTTGAAGTGTTGCGAACCGCACTGGCGTATTTTACAGAAGGACGGGTCAAGGTCACGTACATCATCGATACGGTTATTGTGACGATACTGACTGAGGTAATGGCCTTCTGGTACAAGGAGATGGAGTGGCAGGAAGTTGCCATGATTATTTCGCTGGTGCTCTCGCTCGCCTTTATCAGAATCATTGCTGTCAGATTTTCGCCGCGCCGTTTTCAGGAAGAGCTGTGAGTAAGCTTGGCTGGTTGCGGCAGTGTGTGTATACTGTTGCAGTCGCTTCCCGAGAAAATAACTGAACCCATCGCCCCCGTTTCAAGAATGTCATCCGCGCTGTTATTCATTTCATAACACAATAAAGGAGGCTTTCGTATGTACCTGGCCAGAGACAAGAATGATGATCTGTATCTATTCAACGAATTACCAAACCGCGGCAATGAGTGCTGGTGGGCTGCATCAGGAGTGGACGGCACGTATCTCAGATTGGATAAACGGCTCTTTCAAGAAGTAACGTGGGACTCAGATCCTTTCGAAGTTGCAATAACCGGATTATAAACTATTATCACTAATCCGCTCTTGTACTAACCTCTGCTCATGAATTGCGCGGAGCACGCCAAAAGTGGGATGATCTTCCGCTCAGAATCAACGTTTTCGACGATATTCAGGAGTATTACATGAAAGTAATTGCCCTCTATAACATCAAAGGAGGTGTTGGTAAAACTGCCGCATGCGTCAATCTTGCTTATTCCTGCGCCGCGAGCGGTATGAGAACACTTTTGTGGGATTTGGACTCCCAAGGGGCTTCCAGCTATTACTTCAATATAAAGCCTGAGGTTAAGGGGGGAGCGAAGAAGCTCTTCAAAACCAGAGAGACCAGTGCACTGGTAAAAGAAACCGATATTGAAAACCTTGATCTGTTGCCAGCGGATACCTCTTATCGTCATATGGATCTGTTTCTTGATAGTGAGAAAAAATCCAAAAAACGGATGAGCGAATTTCTTGGTCGCTTTGAGGATGATTACGATGTGCTTTTTCTGGACTGCCCCCCCAGCTTTTCACTGGTTTCTGAAAACGTCTTTAATTCTGCTGACGTCATGCTGGTTCCACTGATTCCCACAACATTATCTTTGAGAACGTATGATCAGATTATTGAGTACGTAAGCGACCACAAAAAACTTACCCTAAAGGTGATGCCGTTCTTTTCGATGATAGACAAGCGAAAAAAACTCCATGTTGACACAATGGCCGACGAAGAAAATCGCATTACAGGGGTGCTGAAAACTGGCATCCCATATCTGTCGATCATCGAAAATATGGGCGTTCACCGGGCGCCTGTTGGTCTGTTTGCGGCAAAAAGTCAGGCGGCAATTCTGTTTGATCAGCTTTGGACGGAGATAGTGCTTCGTGCAAAACTTCATAGCAGGTAGGGGTTGTAGGCATTCGTTTAAATGCCCGTGAAACATCTTCTTGCTTGGTAGTGGTCAATCCATCGGGGTCCTCTGCATGTCTGAAACGATACGAACCCGCTGGAGTCCATTTTGTGAATTAGCTGATACAACACAAGGAGGTCGTATGCCACATTTACAATTTGAATTTAATCAAAGCCTGTCGGACTCTCAAAAACAATCGTTTGCTGAACAAGTACGAGCGCTATTTTCTGATGTCATGGATACTGGAACTGACCACATCAGCATTTCAATTCGAGAATACGGCACCTATAATCTGTCAATCGGGCGGGTTAAGGAACCAGAGAAGGGCGTTGCTGTTGTTAATGCGGACATTCGGGAAGGGCGAACGATGGAGAAGCGCAGAGCCCTGACCTTGGGATTTATGGAGTTAATATACGAACTGTTTCATATTCCAGTGGAGAATATGTATGTTACCCTCACCGAACACAAGGGTGAGGATTTCCACTTATTTGAAAAATATCTTGCAAGTTGGCAAGCAGGAGAAGACCCGCTTGCGGATTAGGCATAATTGAAAGTGTCATAGGTGAAACTTTGTTTAACCCTTATTCAAGGAAAATAGCTGGACGCATTTCCCTTTGGGCGTTTGCTCTATTCGTCCTGTTGCTTGTTGTCGTGATTATCAGACTCGTGATTGCAAACTATTTCTAACTGACCATAAAGTTATACAATGTATATCAGACCAGAGAGATCAGTTTATATGACTCTGTTTATTTTAAAAACAGACTCCCTAATCCCAACGTCCGCCGCATATCCCACAGATTCATGAACAGGGCGTCAAAACGCTCGTGTCGCACCTGTTCTTCTTCCCTCTCCCAGAAACAGAGGTTCGACGCTGAATACAGATAGCCGAACGGATAGGCAGTTAAACTCGTCCGACGCCTTGCTATCTGTTCGACCGGAAAACGATATAATTCCTCCTGGCGATGAACAATAACTTGCGCCTGCTGTCGCACCAACCCGGCTCTGGAGAGCAACTCAGAAGAACGGGAGTGGTCAGATTTGCCGGTCTGTTCGTCGCGTGTAGCCAAAATTGCCCTCAACGTTAGCGCCCGGTGACCGGCACGCAAAGCAGTTACCCGTAAACCACGCTCAAGTTCCTCCAGTATGCTGATCTCAGTTTCCGGAAAGTGGCCGGTACTGCGCAGTCGCTCGATCATCTTGTCCATGTGATCCATCAGTTCACCCATTCTCTCCGAATACATTTCAAGGTCCGCAAGCGGTTGTTTGACAGCTTCTGCCGCTTCAGTCGGGGTCGCATCATTCAGCAACCACTTATAACGAAACTTCGGTTCCGGTTGGAACGGTTTGTCGAAAGGATGTGGCAACTCCGAGAATGGTGTCAAAGCCGACATAAAGCGCAACAGCTCCCGGTCCTTCAGATAGCTGTTCTGAAGTGCCAGCGCCTTTCCCATGAGTTGCTGCAGTTCCCGATCACCAATCAATTCTGCCAGTCGCGACAAGGGAGAAGTCGTACGTTCTCTGCCATTATCTTTAAGTGTCCATGACCAGCGTGCGATACTCCAATCAATCAGCCAGTAGCCCCATTCCCAACCGGATGTAAAGGTGAGGTGCCCGCTTACACCGATTTGAGCCATTGTTTCAATATCACTCCACCGAGCGTCAAGATATGGAAGCAGGAACAGTGGTACCGAGGAATCAAACCCCACCCAGTAGGATGATTCAGGCCAGTACCATGTCTCACGACGTTTGCTTTCCACTTGAGCAGCCTCAAGCATGAAGCACTGATTCTCATTGCCGTAAACCGGAGCTTTGGCTTCCGATGCCGAGTAGCACATGACGGTGTGAATCATGATGCCGCTATTGGGTAGCTTGGGACGTCGAACCTTTCCCCCATTGTTTGATCCGATCACATGAGTAGCGTACATCAACCGGGCGCAGTAACGTTTCTCCACTTGCTGTTCGATGTGCATCTGGACATCAGGGAACAACTTGTCGAGAAACGGCAGGTGCTCACCGAGGGTGACATCCAGGCTCACGTAGTCCCACGGCGCTTGGAACAGCCAGGCAAGAGTGTCATCCACCTGTTGTTGATATGAGGGATATAACCTCAACAAGGTGATTGCCTGAAAAGCCTGCTGTTGAATCATGGAGAGCGAAATCTGGATCCCGCACCGGATACCCCGTGAATGGGCATAATCCACGATTCGCCTGGCATGTTCAGGCCACGTTTTTCGATCGACCTCCCTCAGCAGAAAAAATTGGAAAGTGTTTTGACCGTTACGAGCGAGCCAGTCGATGTAGTTTTTTACATCTGCAAAGGCATTTGGGTAGAGCGGATTACAGAGCTGTTCCGTCAGTTCAATAGGGTGCTGCGAATGCAGGTGAAAGCCACGTTTTTCAAAGCGGGGGGTTCCTGAAAACGTAAATTGATCTGGAAGCGGCCAGGCATGAAACGTAGGAATGATGCTGTTACGAGAATGATAAAATCTGAAGCCGAGCTTTTCCTGCAGCAACCCGTATAATCCGGCAGCAACCCCTTCCGGTGATACTACCTCCAATTTCAACGTTATTGCACCACCACTGTTGACTGAAACCCAACGATATGACGCATCCGGAACGGAGGTGCATAGATAAGGTCGTACGGAAGGTCCTGGGACACAGTAATCCCTGTTAGAAGCAACGTCAGGTAGTTTGATTTTAATCTGACTGCTGTGATTGTTATGGAATACCCGTGCCGAAGGAAATGACTTTCGCAAAAGCTCTGCGGCCTCAGCAACAGCTAAATTCACAACAGGATTGAAATACAAACTGACAGGAGCATCAATGGATATGGTCAGGCGTTTTGCGTAGGAGAGTGACGTAAAGAAAAACACTATCATGACCGTCACGACAGGTATCCGTGCGATCTTTACAAAAGTATTTACATTACAAAAGGCAGATATCCCCAAGTTCTTCATTAACACTCAATTGTGCGTTGTTATAGCACATATATCCAGATTCAACGTCTGATCAGTAGAAGAGTATCAGAATACCAGATGCTGTAGCGTAGCGATTTTGCAACGTCTTGGTTACAAAAACATGTCTGATTCATTCGGATATCTCCGTAACAAAAAATTTTCAGTATTGAAACACCATCGTAATGATGTTTTTGATAGCCTCACTGCGGTTCAGAAATATCATTCCACAGATGAGGAGATTACTAATGTTAAAAAGTATCAGAAGATTCAAATCAGCAGTTTCGCTGGTAGTCATTGTTCAGTTTATGCTGACAATGTCCGGGTGCGGTGGTTCATCGTCATCAACATCACCATCAGTTACACCAATGTCAGCAAAGAATGTCATTCTGATCATCGGTGATGGGATGCAGCTTGAGCATGAAAGAGCCGCCAACAACTACCTTTTCGGTACACCTGAAGCCGGTCTCGAACACCAGACGCTCTCGTATAAGGGCGTAGCTTCAACGTGGGATGTAACTTCATACAACCGATATGCCTTTGGAAAGTATTCTTCCAACGGCTTCAGTACCAAAAAGTATAGCGACAGTACGGTTGACCTCAATAATACAGCAACCTTTGAGTCTACGCTCGGATACGATCCTGCCAAGGGAGGCAAACTTCCGTATCGTCAGGATGCTGTTACCGCCAAAGCCGGCATACCCTATTTCAGTACCAAGCTTAAGGATAGTGCTACCGGTTCTGCCGGCACTCCGGCTACTGATTCGGCTTCAGCGGCCACTGCCCTGGCAGCAGGCTTCAAAACCGACAGCGGCAATATCGCCTGGCGCACGGGTGACCCTGCCAACGGTCGTCTGGCGACAATCGCAGAAATGTACCGCAACCAGAAGAAAGCTTCCATCGGCGTTGTCAGCACAGTGCCGTTCTCTCACGCAACCCCGGCCGGCTTTGTCAGCCACAATGTGAACCGCAACAACTACAAAGCAATTGCGCAGGAAATTATTGCCGGTGTTCGCCCTGATGTTGTCATCGGCGGCGGACACCCTGCCTATAACTCCGCAACCTCCAGTGCTGACTACACCTATATTGATGCGCCGGAGTACAGCTATCTGAAAAACAGCACCACTGTTTCTGACTACAATTTTGTGGAGAGAAAAACTGGAGTTGACGGCGGCACCGCCCTGCTTGCCGCTGCGGATGCTGCAGTTGCCAACAAGCAGAAGTTGTTCGGACTTTTCGGTGGAGCGGGCGGTAATTTCGATTATCACAAGGCGAGCAACGACGGTACTGCAACTATTACCCGTGGTTCCATCGAAAACCCCACCCTGGCTGATGCTTCCAAGGCAGCACTGAAAGTACTGTCCCAGAACAGCAACGGCTTTTTCCTGATGCTTGAACAGGGGGATATTGATTGGGCCAACCATTCCAACGACTACGCTGCCATGATCGGCGGTATGTGGGACCTGAATAACGCTGTAAAAGCTGTTGAAGCATTCATAGATAATAAAACCAATCCCAATGTTACTTGGGACAATACCATGGTAATCGTCACCTCGGACCATGGCAACAGCTACATGCGACTGCAGAAGGACTTGGCCAAGGGCAAGCTTCCGTCGCAAACTCCGAACGGCGCAGGCGCCCCGACAGGATATGACACCTCCGTGGCATATTACTACGACCCGACTGAAGTAACCTACGGCTTCAACGCCAAGGGGATGAGCGACCACACCAATGAGCTGGTTACCCTGTATGCCAAGGGCGCAGGTTCAACCCTGTTCAGTGGGCATGAGGGGAGCTGGTATCCGGGCACTCGCATCATTGACAATACTCAGATCTACAAAGTGATGATGAGCGCCCTTGGACTTTCGGACGAGAATCGCACCAAGGTAACCGGATCTCAGCCAACTACATTCCTCTACACCTCTGATGCTCACTACGGCATCAAGCGTTCGGTCGTTTTCGGCAGCTACAGTAACGCGGTGCAGGTCAACGGTATTCTGGTCCGTTCCATGAATAACATGCCCAATGAGTTACTCCCGAGCGATAACGGTATCAAGGCGGGTCAGCAGGTCGGTCCGATCGATTTTGTCGCCATGACCGGTGACATCGCGAACCGACAGGAGGCGGCCAAAGGCATCCAGAGCGCAACGGTTTCCTGGGGACAGTTCAAGAATGACTATATCAACAATATTAACGTACTGGACAAGAGCGGCAACAAAGCCTCACTCTATCTGACTCCTGGTAATCACGATGTTTCCAACGCCATCGGCTATACCAAAGCCCTGCTTCCGGCAACTGACGACGCAGTCATGTTCAATCTTTACAACATGTTCATGAGTCCGACTACTCCAATGGTAGCAGGTGATTATAATTACGCTACGAACCGCATCGTCTATTCCAGGGATATTGGCGGTGTTCACTTTGTGTTTTTGAGCATGTGGCCGGACAGTACAATTCGTCCTTTGATCGATGCCAATCTGGCAGCAATGAGCAATCAGAATATGCCGGTCGTCCTCTTTACTCATGATCAGCCCGATATTGAGACGAAGCACCTGAGCAGCGATCTTACCAACTATACTGCATCTCCGGTTGCTTTGGACTGGACCAAGAAATTTGAAAACCTGGTTACCGACGTAGTCGCAGATAACGACAGCACTGGGATATTGTCCACCAGCAGTCCCTCGACGACCGCCCAGAAAGATCTGGCTGACTGGCTGGCAACGAAAAAGAACATCGTTGCCTACTTCCATGGCAATGACAACTACACCCAGAATTATGCCTGGACAGGCACAAGCAACCAGATCAACCTGAATGTTTTCCGGGTCGATTCTCCGATGAAGGGTGTTGTATCAGGCATTGACGCCGCTGACGGCAAGGGCGATCCAAGCAAACTTGCCTACAATGTCGTCACCATAGATGCAGCGGCGCAGAACATGACGGTTCGCGAATATCTCTGGCAGCAGAAGAAATGGGGGACATCCACAACTGTTTCGCTTGCAGCTCGCAGCAAATGATCTTTTGTTAATCACAATTTGGTTTTGCAAGTACGGCTCTGTTGAACTCTCAACAGAGCCGTACTTGCTCAATGCTGTAAAAAACATTGAGGGTAAATTTGCATAAAACATGCGAAGTGGACCATAAATAAGTACTTATACCTACCGTCGTGCCTACACCGGATCTCTCAAAGCAGTGATGTAACCACCCTTCGTTCCCACCTGATTGAGCTCCGAAACATTCCCTTTGTTCTGCCTGTCACACAAGTTTTATCAACATGGCACACTGTTGTAACCGGTAAATTGCTAGTATCTACTAACGCTATTTATCAATGGGATCAAGGAGAACGTGCATGCAGACCACTAACCATTTTTGCTTTGATTGCGGCAGTAAAGCTGCCCGTACCAGTATTTATGAAGTCAGGCCGCTATTCAGAATGGATGAGATTTATTTTCCCTGTGGGGCAATTCTCAGAAGTTCTACGAGCGTCCATGGGCAACTCGGCAAGATTTCTCACAAAGGGTGCCGTGCAGTAGAACAAGCGTAAAATCTTACACTTACCGAAAGAGCCGAAATGTGCTCTTAACCACTAAAACCCTTGAAAGGAACTGACAATGGATATTTCAATACTTAATACAAAAATTCTTGCCTCAACGGCTATCTCAGCCTTGAAAAATGCCTACGATGAGTGCAGCGACAAGACTGCAAAAGAATCAATATTGATCGCATTCAAGGCGATAATTCAGTTGAATCAGAATCTTAAAGAATCAGATGGTTTCAATTTCAACTCTGAAACCTGTGGAGACTGCGACCCGAGCGAGTATTGTGCTGCGGTGTAAATGCAGAAACAATGAACGAGAGCGGTGTTATGTAAAAACGCCTATAAGGGAGGCAGAATGAACTGTCCGAAGTGCGAGGCAATTGTTGGAATTATTGAGCACGAGATCATAATGAAAAGCGGTGTTGTCAACGGCAGCCGCTGCATTATTTGTGGTTACTGGGAGTTTAACCATCCTCCTGTACATGCACTAAAACAGCTCAGGAAAACTAACCTTTACAAATAATATGACAGGCACATATCCATGCGAATAAAAACCAGGCTGTACTTGAGTTCCGCAATAAGCGTTCTCGGCATCATTAGCATTGCCGTTTTCAGTTTGATGACAATATTGATGGTTAAGGGGAAGATCACACTACTGACATCGCAATCAACACCTCTTCAGGTAAAGACGGTCCAGTTTCAGCAGGCGGTTGAAAAACTGTCCGCTGGCCTGTTGCAGCTTGGATTGGCGCACGATCCGCAGGAGGTCAAGCAGATATCAGACTCAATTTCACTCAGCAGAGAGAATTTAGAGCGGATCAACACCGAAATAAACAGTATTAAGAAGACTCTCTTGGACATCGGGGAATTTTCCAAACTGCATGATCAGGTACTCAAAGCGACAGACGATAAATTCAAGAGCATTTCGGTTTTTAAAGAGGAGGCATCCAATGTAAACGGAGCAATGGTCCGAGTGGATAATTCACTGGCTGCTCTCAAAGACATCATCTCCGGCCTGGTAATTAGCGCATCACGGCGGGCATCTACCGCAACAAAGACTCTGAATGAGGCTATTGGAAATATGAATACGGCAACGGATCTGCTGGCGAATGTGCAAAACTTCCGAAATGAGGTTGACCACGATATCGAACTGAATAAAAAGATAAATGCTATCAACGATGTTGTTTATTCAATAGGTGTAGATGCCAAGTTGCTCGACGCAAAAGCACGCATGATTATGCTTAGTGAGACACCGGATGAGCTTGAAAAGGCAATACACGAGGTGCAAGTAATCCAGAGCCGCATTACCGGAAATGTTTCACATGCCGGGACCGGTATAAAAGAAATAAAGAGTTCCGGTTTTGTTGATGATGCTGTTGCCTCCATCAAATCTTCTATCAGCAGTGCCGGTGCATCATTAAAAAACATCGGCTCTTCACAAAAGAAGGTTTTGGATAGTATGGCACTTGTTGATGAGTCCATCAAAAAAGTGAAATCTGTTGCACTTGAACAGGGACGGAAAAGTGCAGCCAACGTACAATCAACAGAACTGGAACAGCAAAAATTTGTTACATTGGTAACGCAGCGGGTTGATCTGTTTAAAAAACTGCTGGTTATAATATCCCTCGCAGTCATTGCCTTGGTATTACTACTGACCATTACAACGACACTCTGTATAGTTAGATCGCTGGCAAGAATTAACGGCTCCATCGTCACCATTGCTGAAAGCGGTGATTTTACCCGAAGAGCCGAAATCAGGAACAATGACGAATTTGCCGTAACCATTACTGCGTTTAATAAGTTGCTCGATTCATTCTCAAGAATTCTGGCAAAAGTTTCGGATTCTTCAACAAAACTTACACGGACCTCCCAAGAACTGCATAATACCGCTCAAGGGATACAATCGATCACCCGGGAGCAGACTACCAATGTCGGACAGGTCGCCGCTGCCGCAGTTGAAATGTCTCAGACAATATCGATGATTTCGCAAAACACCTCCAAAATTGCTGATTCCGCGACTGCTGCCAGAGAGCTTGCAGCAATTGGTGCAGATGTGGTGACCCAGACCGGTCAGGAGGTGCAGGAAATTGCCCGGGCTGTGCAGGAGTCAACGGAGGTGATGCAGGCACTTGACGAACGTTCTCAACAAGTCGGTGAGATTGTGGATGTAATTATTCAGATTACTGATCAGACTAACCTGCTGGCTCTCAACGCAGCTATAGAAGCGGCCAGAGCCGGTGAACATGGGCGCGGATTTGCCGTGGTGGCGGATGAAGTGCGCAAGCTGGCCACTAATACTGCCGAAGCCACGGTTGGAATTACAGAGCGGGTCAAGGCCATTCAGTCAGATGCTGGTCAGGCTGTTACCGCCATGAACAAGAGTCTGGAACGAGTCAAGCGAGGCGTTGAACATGCGGGGCAAGCTGGTGACTCGTTGCGGCTGATTGTTGCAAGCGTGACATCCCTGCAGGGAATGGCCAGCGAAATTGCATCTGCAAGCGTTGAAATGAGTGCAACGGCTGAACAGATTAGTATTGATATAGTCGGGATTGAAAAAGTTTCTGAAGAAACAGCCAAGGCCGCTACAGCGATAGCTGCTGAATCTGACGCACTGGCTGGGCTTTCTGTTGAACTGAAGGATGAAATCAGTCAATTCACTCATAAGTAACGACAGAAAGACGTTTATGCCGAAACCACATCGGGTTTCCAGCATATACCAAGTAGATTGGCATTACTGAAACCAAGTGCTGTATCAGCAACTAACGTAACTGAAAGGTAATATTAACTCACGACAGTTACCAGCATACCCTGAACCAGACTTTTGAAAAAATAGGAGCAACATACCAAATATGAATAATCAAACGTATGCCGAAATTGCGCGTAAAATGAGACAACTTCCGCTTGAGAAAAATGTTTTGAGCTATGAGTGGGAAGAACTTGTGGAGAAAATGTGTGCAGCGGATGACTCAAGTCTTCGAACTATTGGATTGATTGAACTTGAGGAACTGAAACGGAGCTGCACGGAAAGGATCTAAAGCCTGCCCTGCCTGAGCGGAAAGTGCTTTGGCTTTTACAGCTTATCCCCTCCCTCTTAAACAGGGTATATTTGGCTTTTCAGGTAATATTTGAGATATTGTGTTGAAGTAGCTTTATGATTTCTTCGGTAGACTGAGATTTTCCGGCAAACAAGACTATTCCGTTAATTACCAAAGCATAAAATTACCCGTTACAAATCTTCAAATCCTCCTCCATTGAATGCCCCCCATCCCTCCATATATGCCCTGTGAAGCGAGAACAAGTCACAGGGCATACTATCCGATTACCATCTTTAGCATAAGCAAAACTCACAGAAACGGTATGTAACATGGCAGAAACGTTGATTAGCCAGAAGACACCCCTGAAAAATCCCCAATAATTTATATTTTATCTGATATTATGTTGATTCTATCATCAACTTCAATGTGGATACCTCTGAACGTGGGTAAATTCTGATATTGTCAAGGAGATTAGGTGCCCAAAACTAATCTTGAATTACTTAAAAGTGGAGTCATATATTTCATATGCGTAGTGATGTTTGCTTTGATTACTACAACAGTAGCGTTTGCTGCTGATGGAAATATACAATCTGAAAGTAGCCAAGATACGGGCACTCATTCTGCTCAGTCGGACAGAATCTCAGGAGAGTACTTTAAGGGTTATCTCACCGATTCTGGTAAAATATTAATCTCACCTGCAAGCTGGGACAGCAGGGACTGGCTTACAGCCGGCTTGGTAATCGGAGCCACATCAGGCTTATTCATCTTTGATGAAGATATGAGGGAGTTTTCTCTGAGACATCAGGGCAAAGGCGGAGATGCCCTCGCTAAAATTGGCAACATATTTGGTGACCCTACCTTTACTGTACCTTCACTTGGCATGTTTTATCTATACGGCTATTATTATGAAGATCCACGATCGCGTCAGACATCACTGCTTGCAGTTGAAAGCATTGTAATCAGCGGAGCTTTCACCTTAGTTCTTAAAACAGCAACTCAAAGCTCCCGTCCAAATAGTGGAGATCGTGAACTTACATGGTACGGGCATCGAATAAAGACGTTGGATTCGTCTTTTCCTTCCGGTCATACAACAGTGGCGTTTGCTCTTGCTTCAGTAATTGCTGAAGAGTACAAGGGCACCGCATACGTTCCACCAATTGCCTACGGCTTGGCAGTACTAACTGCCTGTGCGAGAATATACGACAATAAGCACTGGGCATCAGATGTTGCTTTCGGCGGTGCAATCGGATATTTCGTCGGAAAAACTGTTGTCCGCTACCACACGCCGCAAACTGATAGTCCCATTTCTATTCTTCCTACCTTCAGCAAGCAGGGCTTAGGCATGATAGCAGAGTATCGGTTCTAAGACTCGCATTTCCGGTCATAACGTTCAGTATGACCGTTGCATGGTCACTGTGGACATTTTAGGGAATCAACAAGAATTATGGATTTTCAGTATTTCTCAGATGGATGTGCCAACACGTCAGGCTTATACCATGGCAGTTGTCGACCCGGATGAACGTTCTGCAGCAGCGGGCATATCGGGCATTGCCCGATCTATTGGTGCGTCAGTTTCCCCGGTTATTTGCGGTGCTCTTTTTTCAATTTTCCTAAGTGGACCGTTTATAATTGCCGGCGGGTTGAAGATTGTTTATGACCTTATTCTGTTCCGAAGTTTCAAAGCATCCCATGTTTCTGATAAGTTGTAAGAAAAATCTCCCGCTAAGCATATTCATAATATAAAGGTGGGACATGAATTTCGGTGTGTTACATGGGCTAAGCTTATTTCTGAATGGTATTTTGGCAAAGAAAAGCCCCAACAGCTCTGTGCCAAGTGAGTTTGAGCAAACTTTGATTTGAGGAAAGTTGATAGATCGAAGACGCTTGTTCGTATTGCCGTTATCCTATCCGGAAAATAGACCTCTTCATTGTCTGCGTGACATGCCCCAAGGTTTTCCAGAGGCAATATGAATCTATCTTTGCCATTAAGTTACGTTGTTGTTTGTTCAGAAATTTGATCAGACATCTGCTTTTGAGACGCTACCTGATATGAATCCCGCAATGCGCGCATTTTATCAATCTGTAAATCAAGTTCTGCAAGTCCGTTCTGTACCGGTAGATGGATCCAATTTGCCAGAATAGTCAATAATTTCCTCATCGCTAACACAACCCCGCTGTTATCGAGCTACTAATGGTAGCTCCTCCCGTTACTTCCGGTAGATTCATTGGTTTGTGGCAGGCACCACAAGTGGTTCCGTTCTGTAATTTCGTCCAGAGCACCAGATTTTCCGAGTCGCACCAATCGCAGCACCAGAAATAATAGTCTTCATTTAGTCTTAGTTTCATTGTAATTTCCTCCTTAATATTTTTTTCACTATACTTGATCATTATTACAAGCACGTTGAGATCAGATAAATGTTTCGTAAATTTTATACTGCAGCAGACCATAATTTGATATATCCGCAAGCTATGATATCCTTTTGCTAACTTCATATATTCATGGAAAATTGGTTTCGTGGCAGCTCCAAAACGTATTCAATTATTTTTGCGAGCTGCCTCGTATAGTTGAAGTACGCTTTATAAGGAAAGATCAATGCAGACAACCTTGCTCTATGTGGTGATGATCGTCTCGGTATTGCTCCAGCTTACGGCTGTTTTTCTCGCCATACGTCTTATCCGTTTAAGCGGAACAGTACTGGCATGGACACTTCTTGCCGGCGGATTCGCCGTACAGGCACTGCGACGTGTGGTCTCCCTGATCCAGGTTATGAGCGGTCACGCCCAGGCTGATCTGCTGGTTGAGTCTCTTGGTCTGTTTATCTCTCTGCTTATGGTGTTAGGTATCTGGAAGTTCAAGCCGCTCTTTTTGGAAATTGCAAAATCTCACCGGCAACTTGAGAATATCAACCAATCACTGGAACAGCAGTTAAGTGACGGGCTTTATGAATTACAACTGAAAGACCAGTATATTGTCCTTCAAAGTCGTCAAGCCGCTATCGGTGAAATGATCAATTGCATTGCCCATCAATGGAAACAGCCTCTTAATAATTTAGGCCTGATTATTCAGCAGAATCACATCGATTATAGTGACGGCGGTATGACCAATGAAACTATGGCGGCCCAAACAAAGAAATGTCTGGAACTTATCAGCTTCATGGCAAGCACGATTGATGATTTCGTAAACTTTTATAGAGAGGATAAGCTGAAAACAAATTTTGATATCAGGCAGAATGTTATCCATGCCGTCAAATTGATGTCCGCAAACCTGAAGGATAATAAAATCAATGTGATTGTCGAGCCGGGAGAGGCACTCTATGTTGACGGATATCCCAATGAATATGCTCAGGTAGTGATGAACATCATAGGTAACGCGCGAGATATTCTGGTAGAGCGGAGTATCTGTCTGCCGGTAATTACTGTCACCCTATGCATGGAAGAGGGAAAATCTGTCGTCTTGATACGGGACAATGGCGGGGGGATAGATACACTCGCACTCCCCAAAATTTTTGATCAGTATTTTACCACCAAGCAAATGAACCAGGGCACCGGTATCGGGCTTTATATTGCCAGGGCAATAATCGAGAACCATATGGGCGGCCGTCTTTCCGCACAAAATGTACCTGATGGAGCCGAATTCAGGATTGAAGTGTAATAGACTGTCGGCCGAAATGGCCTGAAGCTATCCCGCCAGAGATAAAATCAGCAATCAGCGCATGAACATGCTCTGATCCCTGCCCGTTAAGAATTCCGTGTCGCCGGGCATCAACCGTCGCATACTGTTTTTGTCCCGCACCGATGCGCTCGAACTGCAGTGCCGTTTCTTCCGCATGTACCACCGGGTCGTCACTTGCCTGCACAATCAGGGTCGGTACCGTGACTTCGCTCAGTCGGGCTTCAAGATTCTTCATGAAAGATTCGAGTTGTGACAGGGCCGCAATCGGGACCCGCTCATAGTTGATCTGCGGATGTTCCGAGGTATTCGCAACGAACTCTTTCGTCGCTCCGGGGCAATGGATTGATTCTGCGATTCTGTTCCATCTGCTGACGGCAGGCGCAAATCGTGAAGACCTGTCTTGCAGACGAAATGGAGGGGAAACGGCAAAAACACCGGCCACTCCGGGAACACGGGCGGCACACTCCAAAGCAAGACCACCACCGAAGGAAAATCCTCCCACAATGACCCGCGAACAGATTGCGCTCAACATGGCATAACCACCGTCAACCGATTCAATCCAGTCATCCCCGTTGCGGGTCGCAAGGTCTTCAGGTGAGGTTCCGTGCCCACGGAGCCGCGCTGAATAGACCCAGTAACCTTTACCGTGGAGATACTCTGCAAGTAGTCGCATTTCACTCGGTGCCGCCAGAAAACCATGGAGCAGCAGAATACCCAGCTGCCGCGAAGTCCCCTTCAGCAGGAACGGTGCCCCGACAGAGCGCTCTTTTGACACATCAGGAAGATAGTACTGCGTATAATCTGTTTCAAACTGCTCCGTAACCTGACGCTGCAGCACATCTGCAACCTGATGTCGAACCAGTATCTCCGGCAGCCACGCCATCAAGCGCACCTTGCGTTTGAGAGCGGCCAACGGCTTAACTTCATTTGCAGCCACCCCGAGCGGATTTTCAACCCGTACCCTGTGGAAGTCGCTCCCTTTTGAAACATTAACCCCGCTTTTGAGCAGAGATCCATGCAGCTGCCGGATAACGCCGGTCTCCTGGGCCAATTCAAGGAAGTCACGATATTTATGATAGCGATCATCCGTCAACAGGGCAACCTGGCCAATCAGCAGGCTCCGGTGACAAAAGACCAGAGTCTGGTCCGGCACCATGTCGGTGAGCAGAAACACACGTCGCCGGAAGTCATCCTCCGCAATTTTATCAAAGGGAAGCGCCCTCAGCAGGGAAGCAAACAGGTGATCGTGGTTCACCGTAGTCATGCTGTAGATGTCGGCCATAAAGCGTTGGGTCAGGTCGGAAGATTTCTGGCGCATTGCAGACAGGGACGGCAACTGATCATCAAAATTGATCTGCCGCAAGGAATATATGTCGTGCCTGATACGGGAGGAGGTAAGATACTCGGCGACCGGTATGGCCGTGCCGAAACGAAGATCAATATCCACTCCGTCAAAAAACATGGTCCCCTCGGTCAGCAACTCTTCTCGCAGTCGGTCGGAAATATTGCGGGCAAAGCGGTCAGCCAGGGTGCTCAGTACGTTTTCCCGTGCCCGGAGCGGATAGTAGGTCAGATTAACAGGGACGATCGAGGTGGTTTCGGTAAGAATTGGCATCATGTTCTCAATCTGGAACATGTTCATCAGGCGCTCCGCTTCAACCTGATTTTCCGTCAACAGGTAATTCAATCGTTTTCGATAGAATTCAGTGCGTAGTGCCAGGTTTGCCGCTCCGGTATGGGCAAGACGCTGCCGGCCACGGTGCAGGCTGAAGATTGAGGGTCTGGTGGTGGCTTCCTTGTCCTTCACCATGTGCCCTTCCGGAAAAATAATCCAGTTGGTTTCTCCGGTCAGAAGTGTTTTTACGATGAGGCGGTCCCGTTCCGGATTTCTGGTGGAAACAGCACCTACCTTCTTTAGAAACCCGCTCAGCGGACCTTCAAAAAAGGAGTGGTCAGCCAGTGACCAGACCGGCACATGCGTTTGCGTATAGATATGGTAGGGGAGCAGCAGTGTCTCGATGCGGGTGAAATGATTGACGACAAAGATGATCGAACCGCTTGGAATAGATTCCTGCCCGTGTGTTTTGATCTTGATCCTGGAAAATTTTTCCATGAGCGCAATCATCTGTCCGGTTGCAAGGTATGCGGAATAATTCATGGCACCCCCCCCGCAATCAGTTTTTGCCGCAACCATCCGGGGCGGTTGGTAATAATTGAATCTACTCCCATTTTTGACAGGCGCTGCGCCGAACGAAGCTGGTCAACAGTCCAGACATGCAGCTCCTTGTCATGTCTGATGAGATCTTCAACACACGGCACATCAAGACATGACCGATTGGCGCTGGCGAGACCATCGGCACCAATACGTCGAAGTATTGCAAGCACCTCTGTCTGGTTCGGCACCCACAGAGTGCTGCGCCGGAAGAAACGGTAATCGCAACTCCAGGCCGTACGCCAATCGGGCAGCCTGCGCTTCAGTTCGGCAATCAGGGCGGCATTAAACGACAACAGCCTGATGCGTTCGGGTGAGCGTCCCGAAGTTCGCAGCACACGAGCCAAAGGCTCAATAATCTCGACCCCGCATTTGACCTCGATAAACAGCCAGCTGCCAGCAGGAGCAGCGCTCAGGACCTCGTCAAGGGTTGGTATCGCAGCGCCGGGCCAGGCCGGACCTTTCCAGCGCCCTGCATCGAGAATGCGTAACTCTTTCATGGTGCTGTCGGCGATGTTCCGGTCAACACCGGTTGTCCGGCCGGTTGACGCATCATGCATACAGACGATTTCGCCGTCCGAGGTGAGCCGAAAATCGGCCTCAATGCCGTCAGCTCCCTGCTCCCACGCCAGCCGGAAGGACGCCAGGGTATTTTCCGGCGCGTCCCGCGATGCACCACGGTGCGCAATGATGAGCGGAAGGCTGCGAAGCGGTTCGATTGACATGACCGTCTACCCGTCATTCATATTGTTTTACGATGAATCTGGGGAGTAGTGTAAACCATGTGCCGATAGAGTGCAAACGGCATGTAGCAGGCATTGCGTAATACCCATTGAACATACAAAACTCTTGACATAAAAGCTGGGGTCGCCCTATATATACTAATAATTGACGTTGGGGTGAAGTATGCGACTGAGCAATGAAGAACATATGCAGATCAGTGACCTGGCCGAGATGCTGGGGATAACGACCAGAACCATCCGGCTGTATGAAAAACTCGGGCTCGTGGAACCTCCCAAACGGACGGATGGACGCGTCAGGTATTATGAGAAGGCGGACGTCAAGCGTTTCAAGTTTGTTCTGAAGGTCAAGGAACTGGGGCTTTCGCTGGAAGAGATGAAAGAGTTGGCTCAACTGTTTGATCAGGAGCAGAAGGTCCCTGAAAAGATCATGCCGCGCCTTATCGAGCTTCTTGACACCCACCTGCTCAGCATTAAACAGAAGGTGTCAACGCTGCAATCCCTGGAAAAGGAGATTGCGGCGTATCGGCACAGGATTGTTGACCAATTCAAACTGATACAGTAGAGAGAAGAAGCAGCGCATCTATCAGTCGCCGGTTTCACAGAAGACCGACAATTTCTCCGGCATCGTAATCAAGCTTGTCCACCTCTTCCAGCAGCGAATTAAGACTAATCAGGCTTAGTTCAATGCTGGCAAATGTCATCTCCTTGATATCTTCAGGCGTACAGTTTTTGTCCACCATAGCGTTTGAGAGGTTGATCACCTCGACGAGGCTGAAGAATTCAACCGACTTCTCCGGCGTATGGTGATATCGGATCACATCCTTGATTTCACTCGTAAAATTCCACTTCTGCGCAAGCAGATACCCTACTTCGGCATGGTTCTCCTCGATGAGCTTTTCCCGGGTTTCCGAAGGAAGCATGTAGTCGCCCAGCATATCAAGCAGGATGGTCTTGCCGATGTCATGCAGCAATCCGCAGATAAACGCCAGTTCGTAATTGCCCCCCATGTTCCGGGTAACCTGCCGAGCAATCATGCCGCACACCAGACAGTGCTGAAGAATCTTCTTGATCTCCGTGCCATTGCGCGGACTAAAACTGCTCATGGCATGCACGGACACGATACTCATAAGCGATTTTAGGCCAATGAGGACCACCGCCTCTTTCAGGCTTGATATTTTGCCGGGCTGTCCGTAAAAAGGGGAATTGCATATTCTGAGAATTTTGGAGACCAGAATCTGGTCAGTAATACATTCTATGATTTCATCAATTGATATGGCCGGGTCGTCCATTTTTTCCGCGAGCTGCATCATGACGTCAGGAATAGGGGGCAGTTCAAAATTGCCCTGCTCTATCTGTTCATGGATTTCACGAAGAACCATTTCGGCAGCAAGCCTATCCTCATGGGTACCCTCATCGTAACAGCGCAACGACTCGAACAGAATCTGAATCGAATTCAGCCTGATGGGGCTATTCGAGACAAAAGCCGGCAGATCATCGGCAAACTCGAATACACCGGTATCCAGCTTGAGGGCACTGATCAGAACTACTTCGGCTGCTTTTTTGAGTATTTCTTCGAGCTCTTCTCTGGTGAATATTTTTTCTGACAGCAGATAGCCGATAAAGGGGAGTCCCAAAAATTCAGAATCGGAAAATGCCTTGTCAAGCTCGTCCTGGCTGATGTGTGATTGATCTTTCAGAAAATTGCCGAAGTGCTCCCCTTCGCAGTTCGACCAGATAAAGATTATTTTGCCGTCCTGCAGGTAAATTTTTTTTTGCCGCTCTTGCTGATTGAGAATAAGTGTGCCCGAGCGCTTGCTGTTATCAGCCCACTGGATAAGATCCGCAACCGGCATAAGACTCAAATTTCCATTAAATTTACGCATGATACTCTCGTTGATTGCCCTGCCGCATGAAAGGTGATATGTGCTGTCCGCCAAGTATAATTAAAGATTTTCGAAAAACAATGCCAAATATGGGACTTCTGCAAAATATGCCTGTTTAGCGCATCACCGGGCAAAACGATAAAGGCGACCATCAGGCCGCCCTCATCGTTTACAAATTATGCAACGCGCTCCGATTCACTCAGTCAAACTGTGAAAAATCCGGTTTTCTTCGCTCCATGAACGCCTGCAGCGCTTCTTTCGCCTCCGGTGAGGAAAGCCGCTCGAGAAAACAGCCTATTTCAAACAGTCCCGTTTCCTGCAGTTTATCGAGAGTGCCCCGCTTGAGAAGTGATTTGGTCATACGCACCGCTGCGGCCGGCTGTGCTGCCAGCTGCAGAGCTTTGCAGCGTGCCGTCTGCATGAGCTCCGCCTGAGGCACCATCATCGTGACAATTCCCAGTTGTTCCGCCCGCATTGCGGTGAACGAGTTGCCAAGCAGCAGCAGCTCAGAAGCGCGCTGATGGCCGATCAACTGCGGCAGCAGCAGCGTCGAGCCCGCCTCGGGGCAGAGACCGAGACTGACAAACGGCATCTGGAAGGTTGCCGTGTCTGAGGCATACACCAGGTCACAATGCAGAAGCAGTGTCGTGCCGACACCGATTGCCGGGCCGCTGACCGCCGCTATCAGCGGTTTTACAGTAGCTGTGATGGCGTTCAGAAAGCGGAGCACCGGGCTGTCGGGACCGGTTGGCGGAAAATTGATGAAATCGGCAATATCATTGCCGCTGGTGAAACAGTCGCCAGCACCGCAGAGCAGTACCACCCGTATGGCAGGTTCTGCATCGGCCCGTAGCAGGGCATCGGCAAGCGCACCGTACATGGCGGTATTCAACGCATTCTTTTTCTCCGGCCGGTTGATCTGTACGGTCAGAATGCCGTCCTGAAGTTCGGTTGTTATCAGGTGGCCGTTCATGTCGGCTTCTCCTGCATATCTCTGATGCATTGCGGCACCGCAATGGTGCTTTTATTGACATTATCGAAGCAGACCATGGTCGTGCGGGCGTTAGCATAATTTTTACCGGTGCCGTCATGGAGCAGGTAGTCAAGGTCAAAACTGGCGGTACCGATCCGGGGCACACTTATTGAAACAACCAGCGCGTCGCCAAACAAAATCGCCGTTTTGTAGTCACATTCCGCCCGGGCAACCAGCAGGAAAATATTCTTCCCGGTCAGCTCACGAAATAAATTTTCAAACATCTTGACCCGGGCTGTTTCAAGAAAACTGAAATAGGCGACACTGTTGACATGACCGTAGAGATCAAGATCGGAAAAGCGCAGTTCAATCGGTGTTGAATATATTTGTTCCATACTCATGCTCCTTTTGGTCAGTTGCCGAGCATCCCGTTCTTCAACGAATCATCGGCCGGCTTGTCACCCAGATAAATTGCAAGGACGCCTTTGGCCAGTCTTGTTGAAGGAACCCGTCCGAGTGCCCTGCCGTTGTGGCTTACGGAAACGCTGCCGTCTGCACTGAGTACCATATCTACGACATCCCCTTTCATGAAATCCGCCGTGAAGAGTGCGAGGAATTTCTGCACATCCGGAGAACCGACCAGATCAGGTGAATTGTTTGCCAACCCCTCGCCCAACGCGTCGGATATTTTCTCTTTATCCACTTTCGAGTGGAGGAAGTTGAGCCGTATCAGTTTGTCGCCTCCGTCGTTCAACGCTTCGGCGCCGCTGGAAACGTGTTTGGCCGAATAGAGCGAGCCGATGTACACCTTGACGAACCATTTTTTCCGGATGCCATGACCGTTCAGCTTCAACTGCTGCCCGTTGACCGTTACGGTCGGCTCCAGTGGTACTCCGGCAACTTCTACCGCAGCTGACAGCGTTGCAGTACAGAGTATAAACAATGCGGCCAAAAAGAGATGTTTCATGATGGATCCTTTCGGGAATGTTATTTTGTTCAGCCAATCTCGCGACCGGCCGTAAAGCCCTGATGCACAGCGTCAAAAACCATGGCCGGCGTGAGGGCGTCTCCGACAGTGCTAAACGGTATGCCATGAGCAACAAGAGGCTCCTGAAGCGGATTACAGGACTGGGTACCGACCGCAAGCAGGACAGTATCGGCCGGGATTTCTTCTGTTATCCCGTCACATTCGATTCTGACACCGTCAGCACTGATCTCGATCACTTTTGCCGCAATCCTGGTCTTGACGCCATACCGCTCCACATCCTGCATCATCCCCCAGCGGGTGCTTTTGCCAAAGTTTTTGCCGAGCTCATTCAGCATTTCAATGACGGTGACCTCTTTGCTGCCACTGGTTGCCAGTTTATACAGATCCTCGGCAGACTCCGCTCCATGTACCAGCAGAAACTTGAGCGCCTCACCGGAAAGCGTCCCTTTTTCGGCCAGCAGCAATGCCGTTTCAATGCCGACCGCCCCACCGCCGATTATGACAACGCGCCTTCCCGCAGCAGCCGTTCCTGCCAGAATGTCCCATGCCTGCATGACATGCGGCAGATCAACTCCGGGTATCCGGGGAGTAATCGGAGTTCCGCCCGTTGCCAGAATCACCGCATCAGGTCGTTGATCATCAAAAAAGCGTCCATCGACGACGGAGTTGAATACCACCGTGGCGCCCGATAACTCAACCTGCCTCTCGAGATCGGCAGCCAGTTCCAGAAACTCCTCCCGTCCCGGCGGTGCACCGGCAAGAAGCAGTTGCCCCCCCAGATGGTTGCCGGCTTCATGGAGCGTCACCCGATGACCGCGTCCAGCCGCAGCGATAGCGGCACTCATGCCGGCCGCGCCACCTCCTATGACACTGACCTGCAGTGAAGTATCCGCCCTGCTGAGCATTCTGGTCCGTTCGTAGCCGGCCCGCGGGTTGCAAAGACATTCAACTGCCTTCATCTTGAACAGGTTATCGAAACAGCCCTGACCGCACGCCACACAATGAACGATTTCGTTGTCATGGCCGCTGCGCGCTTTTTCCGGAAAACCGGGGTCGGCGATCAGTGCCCGTCCGAGAGCCACCATGTCGCAATAGCCATCGGCTATCATCTCTCTGGCGACGTCAGGATCATTGATACGGTGGCTGGCGATAACCGGTATGCTGACACGTTCCTTGATCCCGCGAGCCAGATAGCCGAACACGCCGCGCGGCACTTCACTGACAATCTGGGGCACCAGCGCCTCATGCCAGCCGACGTTGATACAGAGCGCATCGACGCCGGCGCCCTCCAGCCGGACTGCATACTCTTGCAGTTCCTGACGGTTTGAACCGCCTTTCATGAATTCGTTGCCGTTCATTCGTACCAGCAGAGGGAAATCCGCTCCTACCGTAGCGCGTATCGCACCAATGACCTCCAGGCCAAAACGGATGCGCCCCTCAAAATCACCACCGTACTGATCTTTTCGCGTGTTGGTGAGCGGAGAAAGAAACTCACTGATCAGATAGCCGGTGCCGGAGAGAATTTCCACGGCGTCAAAACCGGCTGTTTTCACCCGTCCGGCCGCCTGGGCAAAGCGGATGACGATAGCCTGTATCTCACCAATCTCCAGTTCATGCGGTATTTCGCGGGTCAGGCGCGACGCGATTGCCGAGGGTGCCACCGGCTGCTTGCCACCGGTCAGCATGGAGTGATTGTAACGCCCGGCGTGGTTCAGCTGAACGGAGGAGCGGGCACCGCCATCACGGATTGCGGTAGCCAGTCGAGTCAGACCGGGAATGTAACTATCCTTGTGGGCGCCAATATTGCCCGGATTGCCGGAAAGTTCATCAACAGTGGCGTAGCCGACCGTGATCATGCCCGCCCCCCCTCGGGCGCGTTCGGCATAAAAATCGACCAGCCGGTCGCTCACCGCATAATTGCCGGCCATATTCAGATGCATGGCCGGCATGAAAATTCGGTTTTTGACCTCCATGCGGTTGATGGTAATCGGTTGAAATAACGGGTCGGTCATGATTCACTCCCCTTTACGGCAATTTCATACAGCGCCTGCACCTTGTCAAAGAGTCCGGCGTGCTCCAGTGAGTTTTTCAACAAAAGCGGGTTTGCAATAAAATCGAGCATGAATACGATCTCGGACACCTTCAGATAGATAAAAAACGGCTCGGTCAGTCTCCCTTTAAAAATCTGCGTAATCATCTCGTTCAGCACCAGTTTTCTGAATGGAAACAACTGAACGACCCGCTCCAGAAGGGTTGTAACGTAATACATAATGGTTTCGTCAACCCCTGCGACAAACTGCCGGTGTCCCGGCATGATTTGACGTCCGCGCAGCTGCACCAGATTATGCAGCGAGCCGCAATAGGCGTCATAGTTCCGGAATCGTCCGGAAAAACTGTCCAGATCGATATCAAGGAGTGGGGCCTGAAAAATGTTCCGCAGGAGAATATCCCCGCTTATTGCCGCTGCACCGGTGAGATAGACGAGATCACTTTGGGAGTGTCCCGGACAGGCAAGATACCTGATGCCAAGCTGTGTCGGCTCCATCGCTTCCTCCACAATCCGGAAACGCTCCGGAGTAGCAGGAAATACCTTGTTCCGCTCAAACGATTCCCGCAACTGGCCGGCAAACTCACTATCGAACCCGTAGCTGCAGAGAATATCGCCTATGCGCGCCATCCGCTCCGCATGGTGCTGGAGTTTCAGTGCATCACGGTGTGGGATAAACACCTCGGCATCGCTCTGCTGAAGTATAAAATTGGCCAGGCCGTAGTGATCAACGTGACAATGGGTGATGAACACATATTTCAGCCGTTTGAGGTCAACGTTCCCCCGTAAGCACGCCTCTCCCTCGGGAGTTGGCGGACCGGTGTCAAACAACACAAGGTTACCGTCAATTTCGGTGCTGTAAAAATGAACCTCCCCGACCATATAGGGGGTTTGTACGGTATGTTGACGTACTGTCAAAAAATATACTTCTCTGTTTCAAGTGCCGCCGCTGCCAGCTGCCGTTTCGCAGTGAGCAGGCCGGTCGCGTCATATTTGGTGAATCTGCGGATACCGGCCAGGAGCATGGTCAGGGTATCTCCCTCTTCAATGTAGTAGGCTGTTCTGCGCGCAGCCGAAGCCGCCTTTTCAGAACCATTGAAGGTGAATACCTTGACTGCGGCAGTGACGGACGCCTTTTTGCTGTCGCTCAGCTTCGGCAGAATCTTTTCGGCACGCAGCACGGCGCTTTCGATAGCGAAAATGTTGATTGCCAGATCGGCAACCGCCATCAAAATTTCCTGCTCATCCTTGATGGTATCCATGAATTTCTGTACGCCGCTGCCGGCCAGAACCAGAAACGCCTGCTTCAGGTTGGCAATCAGCGCTTTTTCCGCAGCAAACGGGATCGAATCATCAAGCTCTTCAAAAGATGGCGACATCAATGATTCAAAGGCTTTCATCGCCTCTTTCTGCAACGGGATTTCCCCTTTCATGGCGCGGCGGAGGATGATGCCCGCAATCAACAGGCGGTTGATCTCATTGGTCCCCTCCCAGATGCGGTTGATGCGTTCGTCGCGGTAGTATCCCTCGGCTGCGTATTCCTGAATGAATCCATAGCCTCCATGAATCTGGACGACCGAATCAACAACGTCGGCCAGGACCTCACTGCAGAAGACCTTGGCAATGGCGCACTCGACCGAATACTCCTCGATCCCCTGCTGATACACTTCGTAATAGTTCTCAGTTTCTTTCGGCAGCGTAGCCAACCGGTCATCAATGAGTCCGGCGAGGCGATAGACGAGCGATTCCGAGGCAAACAGAGCGGCATTCATGTCGGCAATTTTTTCCTGTATGGCGCCGAAGGTGCCGATCGTTACGCCAAAAGCCTTGCGCTCGTTGGCATATTTAATTCCGGTGGCCAGCGCGGTTTTTGCGGCGCCCGTAACGGCGGCACCCAGCTTGAAGCGCCCGACATTGAGGACGTTGAAGGCAATTTTATGCCCTTTGCCGATGTCGCCCAACAGGTTTTCAACCGGGACTTTGGCATCCTCCAGTATCACCTGAGTCGTGGACGAACCACGCACCCCCATCTTGTTTTCTTCGCTGCCGATGCTCAGCCCTTCGGTGGTGCGCTCAACGAGAAAGCCGGTAAAATGCTGCTTGTCGATTTTGGCAAAAATTGTAAAGAGGTTGGCAATACCGCCATTGGTGATGAACTGCTTGGTGCCGTTCAGAAGATAGTGTTTACCGTCTGCCGAAAGAGTCGCGGTTGCCGAAGCACCGAGCGCATCACTCCCTGATCCCGGTTCGGTCAGGCAGTATGCGGCCACCCATTCACCGGAAATTATCTTGCCGAGATACTTCTCTTTCTGTTCCCCGGTACCGTAATACACCAACGGCAGCGTACCGATGCCGGTATGTGCTGAATAGGTTACCGAGAACGAGCCGGCCTGGGAGAGCTTTTCAGCGGCCAGCATGCTTGTTGCCTTGTCAAGCTCAAGTCCACCGTACTCTTCCGGGGCGTCGATCATCAGCAGCCCCAGTTCCCCGCACTTTTTCATCAGCTCCACCGTCAGCGGCAGGTCGTGATGTTCGATTTGCTCACGATGCGGAACAACTTCATTGAGCACAAACTGTTCAGTGGTATCACCGATCTGGCGCTGCTCATCCGAGAAATCCTCCGGGGTGAATACGTCGTTCTTGTCAGCCTCTGTGATCAGGTATTCTGCGCCTTTAAATAGTCTTGCAGCCATGATGTCACCTCGTAAAATAGTGGAAGTCTTTGTTACATTACAATCTACCTCATCCCCCTCCTGACCTCCCCCTTGAAGGGGTGAGGTCAGGAGGGGGTGGGGCGATTACATCTTTTCAAAAATCCCTGCTGCACCCATTCCGCCGCCGATACACATGGATACCATGCCGTAACGGGTGTCTGTGCGCTGCATTTCCTGCAGGATGCTGGCGGTCAGCTTGGTGCCGGTGCAACCGAGCGGGTGACCAAGGGCAATCGCTCCGCCGTTCACATTGACTCGTGCCGGATCAATGCCGAGGTCTTTGACGCAGGCAAGTGACTGTGCGGCAAAAGCCTCATTCAGTTCGATCAGGCCGATTTCGTCAAGCGTAAGACCGGCCATCTTCAGTGCTGCCGGAATTGCCGCCACCGGGCCGATGCCCATCAGTTCCGGTGGTACCCCTTTGACGGAAAATGCGACGAAACGGGCGAGGGCTTTTTTACCGCTCTTTTTCAGGTACTCTTCGGAGACCACCAGCACTGCGGCGGCACCATCGGTCATCTGTGATGAGTTTCCGGCTGTAACGGTGCCGTTAGCCTTAAAGGCCGGTTTCAGTTTTGCCAGACCGGCAGAGGTGGTATCGCTCCTCACGCCGTCATCAGTATCAACCACTCCTTTACTCCGCTTCATCTTCCCGTTAACGAGAGCACAGTTTTCCACTTCCACCGGGATGATTTCGTCCCTGAATTTCCCTGCTGCAATCGCTGCTGCTGCTTTGGCGTGGCTGGCTGCGGAAAAAGCGTCCTGCTCCTCGCGGGTAATGCCGTATTTATCTGCAACCAGTTCCGCAGTGATCCCCATTGAGGCAAAAGATTCCGGCCAGGTAGCCACCAGAGAAGGGTTGGCGCTGTATTTACTGCCACCCATCGGAATCATGCTCATACTCTCAGCGCCGCCGGCAATAATGCAATCGGCAAAACCGGCCATGATTCGTTCCGCTGCCGTGGCGATGGTCTGCAGACCGGAGGAGCAGAAACGGTTGACCGTCTGGGCCGGCACTTCTATCGGTACTCCGGCCTTCATTGCGGCAACACGCGCAAAGTTCATCCCCTGCTCCCCTTCCGGGAAAGCGCAGCCGATAATGATATCCTCAACATCATGCGGATCGATGCCGGTTCTTTCCAACAGTCCCTTGATGGCTACCGCCGCCAGGTCATCCGGGCGGACATCTTTCAATTTACCTTTTTTTGCCCGGCATGCGGGGGTGCGATAGGCAGCCATAATATATGCATTTCTCATGTGTAGTCCTCCGTTGATGGTAAGTCCCACTTATTGAATGGTGGTGCCTGCTCAGCTAATTCCGTAGCGGCTTCCCTTTTTTCAGCATGTGCTGAATCCGTTCCAGCGTTTTCTTCTGTCCGCAGAGCCGTAAAAAGGCCTCCCGCTCCAGTTCCAGCAGGTATTCCTCGGTTATCAGCGTGCCGGCAGGAACATCGCCGCCGGTAATAACATCAGCCACAGCAGTGGCAAGATACTGATCGTATTCCGAGATGAAGCCGCCTTTCTGCATGTTCCAGAGTTGTGACTTGATGGAGGCGGCCACCCCGCGACCGGGTGCTTTCAGATCGGTCAACGGCCGGCCGGGGCGATAGGTTGCGGCCAGCGAGAGGGCCTTCAGCTTGGCGTCATGGATACGCTTGTCAATATCCATGGCAATGGCATCTCCCTGCCTCATGAAGCCCATTGGGATCAACTCCGCTGCCGACATACTGACCTTGGCCATGGCAATGTTCATAAAATTTTTGAAGATGAACGGAGTAGCGTCGATCTCGTACTCTTCTGCCAGCTTGATGGCACGGATGGCCATTTCCTTGGTGCCGCCGCCGGCCGGAAGCAGTCCGACACCGATCTCTACCAGTCCCATATAGGTTTCAGCGTGGGGAATAATGGCATCGGCATGGAGGCATGTTTCACAGCCACCACCCATAACCAGCTGATGCGGCGCTGCAACAACCGGGATTTTTGAGTACTTGATTGCCATCATCGCCTTTTGAAAGTTTCTGACCGTCATGTTGATTTCGTCAAATGCTCCTTCGGCAATAGCCATGACCAGCAACATCAGGTTGGCGCCGGCAGAGAACATGCTCCCTTCATTCGCTATTACCAGGCCTACCCCATCTTCTTCGGTCCGCTTGATTGCTTTATGAACCATGGAGAGAATTTCGCCGCCGATGGCATTCATCTTGGTATGGAATTCGAGACAGAATACCCCGTCGCCCAGATCAATCACGGAAGCGCCGCTGTTCTTTTCCACCACGGCACTGTTTTTCCTGAGAAGCGAAAGACTTATCTGGTCGGCCTTCCGTGGTACTTCACGGCATGCAGCCGCCTGCATATCGTAGTAACAATGAACACCATTTTCAAATGTATAGAACTGTTTGATCGCTTTGAGTCCCGCAGGAACCGCTATGCCATCTTTTTCCGCCCGCTCGACAAAATAGGCGACGCCGATGGCGTCAAGCATCTCGAACGGGCCAAGTTCCCAGTTAAAACCCCACTTCATGGCATTATCGATGTTGACGATATCGTCGGCAATCTCCGGGATGCGGTTTAATGTGTAGATCAGCGTGTCACGCAAGTTGACCCAGGCAAAGAGGGCGGCCTTGTCACTGCCGGTGATAATCGCTTTGAGCCGTTTGGCCGGATCATCAATAGACTTGGCAGACTCAATCGAGGCAAACTTGGGACGCTGTGAAGGTGCATATTCGCCGATTTTGTAATCGTAATAGAAAAACTGTTGTCCGCTTTCGTCCTTTACCTTCTTGAAAAATCCCTGCTTGCTCTTGTTCCCCAGTAACCCCTTGGCGACCATCTCCTTGACGAAGTCCGGAAATTTGAAAATGTCGCGCTGCTCGTCATTGGCCAGCAACTCATACGAGTTGTTGGCAACATGTTGCAGCGTATCGATGCCGACCAGATCAGCGGTGCGGAAAGCTGCGCTTTTCGGGCGGGCGGTAGCCGGGCCGGCAACCGCGTCAACCTCTTCAACGGTCATATCGTATTCCAGCATAGTGCGTATGCAGTTGCTGATGGCATACACTCCAATGCGATTAGCTATAAAATTGGGAGTGTCTTTGGCGTAGACAATACCCTTACCAAGGCGATTGGCGATGAAATCGGCCATGCAGGCGACTACTGCCGGATCCGTTGCACTGCAGGGCACGATCTCCAGCAGGCGCATATAGCGGGGAGGATTAAAGAAATGCGTAACCAGAAAATTTTTCCTGACAGCTTCCGGAAGGCACTCCGCCATGTCATTGACCGACAGACCACTGGTATTGGTAGAGAGAATTGCTCCCTCCTTGAGGTTCGGCACGACTTTTTCGGTGAAGAGCTGCTTCTTGATCGCCATATTTTCGATAACGACTTCAACAACCCAGTCACACTCCCTGAGCCTGGCAATATCATCGTCGAAATTTCCGACGTCAATATTGGCGGCGTATCCCGGTAGAAAAAACGGAGCAGGTTTCATTTTAAGCAACCCGTCACGCCCGGCGGCTGCAATGCGGTTGCGCACACTGCTGTCCTGCAGAGTCAGGCCTGCTGCTGCTTCTCCGGTGTCAGGTTCTCTTGGTACTATATCGAGAAGAAGAACTTGAACCCCTGCGTTGGCAAGATGAGCGGCAATGGTCGCTCCCATCACTCCGGCCCCCAGAACGGCAACTTTGTTGATCTGTGTCATTATGATTCCTCCCTGTTGATACGCATTACTCTGTTAATTGTTATGATCAGTGTACATGTCTTCAATTCTGTGCTTGTATTTTTCGTAAATAACTTTACGCCTCAGCTTCAATGTCGGTGTCAGTTCGCCCCCCTCGATGGAAAAATCGTGGGCCAGCAGGACAAACTTCTTGATGGTTTCGTAAGGCGCAAGGCGACTGTTAATGTCGGCAAGCCGCTGTGAGAAGAGTTTTTGCACCGGTTCGTGCATGACCAGATCATCCAGTTCGTAATAATGGATATGCTTCTCTTTGGCAAATTCCAGCAGCCGTTCCAGATTAGGCACAATCAGGGCGGTCAGGTACGGCTTGCGATCTCCGTAAACAAAGGCGGAACTGACATATTTATCCATTTTCAATTCGTTCTCAATCGGTTGCGGCGCAATGTTTTTACCCCCCGCTGTAATAATCAGCTCCTTTTTTCGATCAGTGATGAAAATATAACCGTCCTCGATATGTCCGATATCTCCCGTTTTGAACCAGCCATCCTGAATCGCCTCCGTGGTTGAGGTGGGGTCATTGTAATACCCGCACATCACCTGCGGCCCTTTCACCAGAATTTCGCCATCACCCGCAATTCTGAATTCGGTCTCTTTCAGGGGAAAGCCGACCGAACCGAACCGGATATGTTCAAAGCTGTTAAAACAAAGCGCCGGGCTCGTTTCAGTCAGACCGTACCCCTCAAATATAGGAATACCGAGAACCCAGAAAAATTCGTTGATACTCTTGTCCAGCGGGGCACCGCCAGAGCAGAACAGTTTCATATTACCACCGAACTTTGCCCTGATTTTACTGAAGATAAGGCGGTCGGCAATGGCATATTTGAAATTGAGCAGCGCTGACGGCTGTTTTTTAATGTAGGTAGCTTCTACATATTTCTTGCCGACATCGACTCCCCAGTGAAAAAGGGATCTTTTAAGTGCCGGCATCTGATGGGCATTTTCAAAAATCCGGTGAAAAATCTTTTCAAACAGACGGGGCACACTGACCATGACAGTCGGCCTGATTTCAAACATATTCTCTGGCACTTTTTCGATGCTGTCGGCGAATGCCAACAGGGCCCCGTTACGGATGGTTGTATAATAACCGGCGGTGCGCTCCAGAATGTGGCTGAGCGGGAGGAAGCTCAACAGGACATCGTCCTTGGTAACGGCACCGCTCTGTTCGGTCAGGTACTGCGTGTTGATCAGGATATTACGGTGGGACAGCACAACCCCTTTCGGTACCCCGGTGGTACCTGACGTATAAATAAGCGTCAGCATGTCATTTGGAGCGATCTGGTCGATCCCCGCCTCGATGTCGGTTTTTTCGTCATCAGTAATAGGAGAATCTATTTCGGAAAGCTGGTAAAAAGTTGTCACCGGCAGGGATGGGTCACCAAGAAAACGCTCAAAGGAGACTACCAGCTCCAGTCCCGGTATTGCTTCACGGACCTTCAACAGTTTGGTGTACTGGAATTTTCCGGAGACGAAGATGATTCTCGCTCCGGAATGGTTAATCATGTACTCGATCTGTTCCGGCGTATTGGTCGGATAAATCGGCACGGTGGCGCTGCCGGTACAAAGGATGCCCATATCTGCAATAACCCAACCGGCACGGTTTTCCGAGAGAATTGCAATCCGGTCGCCCGGTTTGACCCGCATTTTTGCAAGCCCCCTGGCTACCATCAGCACCCGTTCGTAATACGCCGCATAGGTGAGCGTTACAAAGACACCCTGCTTACGATATTTGAGAGCCAACCTGTTTTTAAATTCTGTCGCGTTGCTTCTGAGCATATCTGGCACAGAACGATACGTGTTGGCACTCATGGGTGACACCTCCGCAGAATTTGCTTTCATACAAAGCTATACATACTTAACGTTCATGTCAAGTATAATTTTATTCTATTTTGGCTTTATACCAATGGTTGAAAAAAATATGAGGCACCACGTAATGATTGAATCTCCCCCGGTACGAGCACGCGAAAAATCGACATAACTCCGGGAAATCAATGCAATTAAAGGTATATACAGAGGCAAATACATTTTTACTCATCGGGCACTTTTGTTCTTGACACAAGCGTTAAGGTGTAATAGCTTGATTAAAAATACCGTTTTAAAATATTGCATAGATAAGGATTTAACAGCGCTATGAAACAGAATACTAAAAATCTCCGCAACCATGTACTATCCATGAGAGTCAACAGCCATGAATGGGGGGTGATTAAGAGCTGCGCCCAACAAAGCGGTACACGCGTATCTGAAGTCATGAGGGATGTCCTGAAGAATTACCTGCAGCGAAACACGGAACACTCATACTGAAAGGAGTTATGACATGAGAAACAAATTAATTCTTGCGTGTGTACTGGCGACGATGACAGGGGTGACTACACTGGCAGGAGCGGCAGGACTAAAAGTTAACGAGCAGGGTGCAAAGGCGATGGCTATGGGAAATGCCTTTACCGCACAGGCGGACGACCCTTCCGCCCTGTTTTACAACCCTGCCGGTATTGCGTTCCTCAAAGGAACTCAAGTCAATCTCGGTTCTACGACGATTTATGTGCCGTCTACCGAATTTACCGGCACGGCACCTCTCAGCGGCACCGCTCCAACTGGTGTTGGTACGACAAGCGTACGCGAAAACTCCAAGAATGATATTTTCATCGCCCCGGCTTTTTATGCAACCCATTCCTTTGAAGGCATGCCCATTTCAGTAGGTCTTTCAGTAAATGCCATATACCCTTTGGCAAAAAGCTGGGATAATAGCAGCGCTTTTCGTAGCCAGATTACCAATATCGCCGTAAAGCCGATCAATGTTCAACCAACCGTTGCCTACCGTTTTGACGAGATGAATCTTGCCGTAGCCGCCGGTCTTGATGTAACACACGCAATAGTCACTCTGCAAAAAACATCCTACTCAATAGATCCAGACACTCCCAATTCGGCCTATGAGAGAGGACCACTGGGGCTTGACGGCACCGCTACCGATGTCGGCTGGAACGTCGGCTTGAAATGGAAACCGATCCCAAGCATCTCCTTTGGCGTTGCCTACCGAAGTGAGATTAAACTTAAGATCAAAGGTGATGCAAACATTCTTGTTACTACTCCCACCGGCTTTTCAACAATCGGGATGACAACCAGTGCTACTTCGACGTATTCTCAAATGCGTGCCGTTTCCGGTGTCTCAAGCACGATTACACTCCCTGACAGCCTTGCGCTCGGTGTTGCCTGGCAACCGACCGATGCGCTTACACTGGAATTTGATGCTGAACGAACCGGCTGGAGCTCAATGAAATCGTTAGGGTTCCATTTTGACAGCCCTCAGTTTGCCAACTTAAACAACGCCCCACCTGACAACCCAAAAGCTCTAAACTGGAAAGATGTCTGGTGCTACAAAGTAGGGAGTCAATATGCTCTAACGAAAAATATTGATCTCAGAGCCGGATACATGTTTGACCAAAACCCTGTTCCTGATTCTACTCTCGGACCATTACTTCCCGATGCCGATCGTCACAGTTTCAGCATCGGACAAGGGTTTCACAACGAACATTTCTCACTTGATCTTGCCTATATGTGGACTCACTTTGTGGATCGAACGGTCAATAATCAGGATATGACTACGCTTCTCGGTGAAAACGGCACATTCAAGAGTGATGTGCATCTTTTCGGCGGTTCAATTACCGTCAAGTTTTAACGAGATCTTTTGATCGTAGATTGGCAGAGGCTATATTCCTAACTTACAACCTGATTATTACATTTGAATCAAGAGAGGTAATGCCATGAATACACGTCTTTTACGACTTCTATTGTTTCTTAGCTTCATTTTGGTCACAGGTTGCTCCGGCACGGATCCGTCTGGTTTAAACAGTCCCAGTAACATCACCGGCAACGCGGCGGTATTCAACATAGATCTGGATAATCCGGCAGCGTCTGAAGTTCCTCTCCCAAACGTTTTGGTTACAGCTCTTTCAAAAGATCCGCTAACAGGTATAGATCCGCTCAAAGGGTTGACAGGCAGCGAAGTTGCCCGATCAGCCAACAGTTCGATGACTCCGCTTGATGCCCTGGCTTATGTCAATAACTATGAAGTTGGCGGCTCCGGTGCAGTATCAGGGGTGAATGCGCCGATATACATCAGATTTTCCAGCCCGGTTGATCCAGCCTCCGTAACAAGCACAAGCATCAAGGTATTTCAGACTGCTGGCGATCCCAGCCCATCGCCATACGAAAACAACACTCTCACCTTTTCTGATGTATCCGGTATGTTTAAATATCAGTACACACCCGGAGGCACAGATCTCTTTTTGTTCCCGAACTTCCCCCTTTCCCCGGCAACCCGGTATCTCTACGTCGTAACTAACAAGGTGCTTGACGCAGCTACCGGTAAACCGATCTGTAGTACAAAGTATTTTGATATTCTTAAGTCCAAGTTTCCGCTTGTCGGATCCGTTGCGAAGCTTGAAATAGCCCGCGGCAACATAATGAGCGGCTCAAATATCGCAATGTCGGGCTATGCCAAAGTTATGGATGACCTGATTACTCAAAAAGCAGCAACAAAAATTGAAAGCCGTGACGACATAGCCCTGATGGGGCGTTTTATTACCACCGTAGCGGGATTCGTTCCGAAGGTTGCTACTGGCCCTGGTGGTACGGTTGTTCTACCGGATCTTGTGACTTCAAATATGGTTCCGGTTGAAAGCGCCTTGCGGGCATTTGCAGCTGGTACAACCGTAACTGGACAACCATCAGCCAAAACCTGGGCAAACAGTATTGGAACACCAACCACCGTTACGGCTGCCGATTTCTGGACTGAAGCGGGTTCAACAACAGCAGTACCGACGACTGTCAGCAAAGTAATTAAGGGGACCATCAACAGCGCCCAGCTTTCGATAGACCCGGTTGTGAAAAAAGCCAACGCTGCCAGCATGGATCTAACTGGCATCTCGCTAGGCGGAATGCCAGCCTATAATCCTGCGGCCGGTGTTACACAGTCGTTCCGGGACGGTACGGGCGCTTTGACCGGATATTATCACACGACAACCACTGTTCCTTTTGTGTACATCGTGCCAACCGGTGCCGCTCCGACTGGGGGCTGGCCGCTGGTTATTTTCCAGCACGGCATCAACAGTAAGAAGGAACGGGTTACTGAAGTTGCCGGCAAACTGACTGAAGCAGGCTATGCAGTGGTTGCCATAGATCTTCCCCTTCACGGTGCTCTGGCTGCCATAAATCCCGCCACTGGGATTGCGCACAGTCAGGCCTATTGGGGGATGGATTTCATGGCAATTGGCGCACCGCTTGCCGGACGTTCAAATGTGCAGCAGGCTGCATTCAACCTGAATCGTCTTGATATAACCTTGGCTTACGGCGGTTTTGCCGGATTGGCAGAGGATGCTCCCAACCGGACTACCGTCAAGCCAAAATATGTCGGCATCAGCCTCGGCTCGATTGTCGGAGCTTACTACCTGGCAGGAAATACCGGCAATGGCGCGACCCCGGCAGCCACCGACATGAAAGGCTTCCTCAGTGTTCCCGGCGGCCGCCTCGCCTACCTGCTACAGAATAGCCCCACCTATGGTCCCCCCATAGTTGCCGGTTTGGCGGCCTCCGCAGGTATTGTGAAGGACTCACCGACTTACCACAATTTCTTCCAGGTAACACAGAGTGTTATCGATCCGGTTGATCCGGCAACCATGACGTCTCCTGTGCAATCAGGTCTGCCCTCCCGTCTCTCAGGGCGTCTTGTAATCCAGGAGGCGGTTGGCGACTCATCCATCCCCAATGACAATACCCGCTATTTCGGCAATGCTCTGGGTGGACGCGGAATTCTGAACACAACCGCCGCCCTTGCAGTGGCGCCAGGGTTTAGTCAATTAAAATATCTTGACGGCACGCTTCCGGCTCCATTCATGCTCACTCGTACGGGAGGGGTGGTTGATGGCGCTCCAACATCAAAAACCGATTTTGCGAGGGCTCAGGGTACGGCAGGCACTTCTCCTTCGGAAGGGTATTTTCAGTTCAACCAAGCCAGTATAGCGCACAGCTTCCTGGTCGATAACAGCCCGGCGGCAAATACGTTGCTTGCCCAGACTCAAATGGTGGCCTTCCTGCTGAAAGGTGTGGTTATCGATCCTACGACAGCAGGCCCATTGGCAAAAAGCCTGAACAACGCTCCTTCGTTGGAGCAGGAGATTCTGCTTCCTCCCATAGTAAAAATACTTGGGTACTAGGCTGCAAGACATTGTGTAAATCGGAAGGCGGGGCTTCGGCTCCGCCTTTTGTTTAAAAATCTATTAACAAGTACGAGGAGAAATCAGATGCAGGAAGAAATTTTCACCGCAATGCAGGAACAGTATCAAAAAGGGGTCTTCACCATCCCGACAACATTCTACTTCTCAGTCGACGATATCAAAAAAACTCTGACGCTGGACGCTGATAGCTGCCGGATTGAGGAGGGTAAAACCGTAGAAGAGGCCGATTGCGTCTGCAAAACCAGCGCGAAGATGTTCAGCAGGATTTTGAATGACGGCTACCGCCCTGGAATAATGGATTTTATGAATGGATCCATCAAATCAAATGCCCCGCAACTATTGCAGCAACTCCTCACCGCAGTCGGCAAGTAGCCTGGACCGAACGCGCATACCTGCACACCTTCAACCAGGCCAACGAAGATAGATGCTTTGATTTGGAATTGGGAAACAGCCCTTTGCTCATGCGCTCCCTCCGCTCTTATCCTCTCGATCACCTGCAGAACCACGTTCTCAGATTGACTCTCAGTCAACCTCTGGTAAAGTACGCATAGACTGCGGTAGCTTTCTGTGGAGCACAGTGTGGAAAATGTGGCTGAAAGTACAATAGAAATTCCTTCAAAAGGCTCTGATTTCGTCAGAAAATACCTGACCGGTATCTTTCTGATCATCGGCCTGATTGTGCTATCCGTCTTCTGGGGGTTTAGCTACCGTTCCAACACTTTGATCAGAGAACAACTCCTGAAGCAGGCGCAGGCATTTTTCGAAGAGGTGGTGATCACTCGGGAGTGGGCTGCCAAGCATGGTGGTGTCTATGTCAAGATCAGGCCTGATACCGTCGTAAATCAATATCTGCTGAAGATCCCTGGATTGAAAGTTGTTATTACGGATGAAGACGGAATTGCCTACACTCTGAAAAATCCGGCACTGATTACCCGTGAATTATCCGAGTTGGCTACCACAAAAGATGTTCTCCGGTTTAGAATTACCAGCCTCACTCCTCTGAACCCCACCAACTCGCCTGATCCATTTGAGCAGACCGCGCTGAATTCATTTAACCAGGGCAGCAAGGAATATTTTACCTTTGAAACGAATGACGCACAGGTGTATTTCCGATATATGGCCCCTCTGATCACGACAAAACCGTGCCTTAAATGCCATGAGCAACAAGGATACAAGGAAGGTGATATACGAGGTGGCATCAGCGTGAGCCTGCCGGCAACTGATGTGTTGAAGCAGATTAACGAAAATCGATATTATATTGTCCTGATTGCCTTCGCTATCGTCGTGCTGATATTTGCCATTATACGTTATATATCACGAGTGTTTATCGGCGATCTAAACCGGGCTGAGCAGCATTTGCGGGAGATGGCGAGTCGCGATTACCTGACCAGTCTGTTGAACCGGCGCGAGGCATTCCGGAGAATTCAGGAGGAGAGGGAGCGAGCCAAAAGGGCTGAAACACCGATTTCATTCCTCCTGTTTGATATCGACCACTTCAAACGACTGAACGACACATACGGTCACGATGCCGGCGATGCGGTACTGAAGCAACTGGCTATCAAATTGTTAGAAGCATTGCGAGACTACGACATTGTTTGCAGGTATGGAGGAGAAGAATTTCTGATTGTGTCACCGGATACCGACCTCGAACAGGCGTTCAAGTTGGCCGAACGCCTGCGCGTAACAATAGCCGAGACTAACATCAATGCTGCTTTGCAGGATATATCCATCACTGTCAGCATCGGAGTTACTCAGCTACAAGCTGAGGAAAGCATTGAAGCGGTCATATCCCGGGCAGATGCCGCTCTGTACCAGGCCAAAAACGGTGGCCGCAACAGAGTGATCGCTCTAGGCGCCCCATAGCTCATTTTCTGGCCTTTTTCTGCCGCTTCGGCGGCCTAATAAACCAGTTTTAATGCGAGCAGCTCTTTTTGTCCTTGAAATCGTAATCAGCCAGTTTCGGTCATCCCGTATCACTGCCCGCCTCTCAAAATCCTGAAGTATTTTTCCAAGAACCGGCACGTCATACACTTCGAGTCAGACAGGGAACTCTTTGTGCCTGAAATATATTGACGATACAGGTCTTGAATGGGTATTGTTTCAACCCTTAAAGGAGCCTTTGGCCGGTTTTCACACAACGGTAAGACGACAATGAAAATCAAACGGCTTGAAATAAGCGGGTTCAAATCCTTCGCTGAGAAAACTGTCCTGGACTTCCAGCAGAATGTTACCGGCGTGGTCGGTCCGAACGGCTGCGGAAAATCCAACATTGTCGATGCCATCCGGTGGTGCATGGGGGAGCAATCCGCAAAAAACCTGCGCGGCAAGGCGATGGAGGATATCATCTTTGCCGGCAGTGAAACACGTAAGCCGCTCGGGATTGCCGAAGTGTCTCTGGTTTTTTCGACTGAAGATGGTCGCGCTCCCGCCAAATATCTCGATTATGCTGAAATCCAGCTGACCCGCCGCCTGTACCGTGATGGCGAAAGTGAATATCTGCTTAACAAAACCCCCTGCCGCCTGCTGGACATTACCGAACTTTTTATGGACACCGGAGTCGGCACCCGCGCCTATTCGATCATTGAGCAGGGGAAGATCGGGCAGATTCTCCACTCACGACCGGAGGAGCGCCGTTTCCTCATTGAGGAGGCGGCCGGGGTCACAAAATTCAAGGCACGCAAACAACTGGCCCTCAAAAAAATTGAAGGGACGCGCCAGAATCTGACCCGACTTGCCGATGTCCTCGGAGAGATCCGGCGTCAACTGACAGCGCTGCAGCGCCAGGCCAAAAAAGCTGAAAAGTTTCGGGAATATCGCGATGAACTGCGTGAAATTGATCTGCTCTTCACTGCGCGGGACTATCGTGAAACCCAGCGCCAGCGAGAGGAGGCTGAACGAGGGCTTGGGGTACTCAATGACCGCATGCACGAAGTATCTGCCTCAGCTGTGCTCGGTGAAACACGGGCGGAAGAGGCACGAGTATCGCTGCTGGAAACTGAAAAACAGCTGGCTGCCGCCCAGGAGGAGCTGTTTCGGATAAGGAATGAGTTCAGTACGACATCCAATAGCCTTGAATTTCAGCAGAGGGAATTGGCTGGCCTGGAGAGCCGCTTGGCACGGTCAGCAGCCGAAGCGGAAGAGCTGACACTGCGTTTGAAGGAGTGCGGCGAACAACGCTGTCTGCTGGAACTCCGCCGAGATACCGGATCGGTCGATGCTGCTGGAATGCAGGCCGGCCTGGAACGTGCGGAAGAGGCGCTGCGTGATCACGAGCAGAGAGAAGAGACGTTAAACCGTGATCTGGAGGGCCGTCGTCGTGAGCTGTTTACCGCTCTTGCTGAAGCGGCCCAGTTCAAAAGCCGCTTTGAACATGCCCAAAAGCGTCTGGCAGCAGTTCAGGAACGGTCGGATCGCCATACCCGCGAGGCGATACTGCTTGTTGAGCGGCGTGAACAGCTGCGCGAACGCATTGAACTCCTGGAAAAGGACATTGCTACACAGCAGCGCGGGCAGGAAATTGTACAGGCTCGCATTTCGGTCCTTCATGGCCATGAGGAAGATCTTGCGCGTCGTCTGCCGGAGATTGAGAAGGGGTGGCAGTCTCGCCGGGACGAATTGAACCGCAGTTCTTCACGTCTGCATTCGCTTAAAGAACTGGAAGGACAGTTCGCCGGATTCGGCCAGGGGGTGCGGACGCTGATGAAGAACTCCTCCCAGCGTTCCCGCTTCAGCGGAGTGCTGGCGGATCTCATCCAGGCCCCGGCGGAACTGGAGATGGCAGTTGAGTCGGCCCTGGCGGAGCGCCTGCAGTGCATCCTCTGCTCCGACGACCGGCATGCGACAGAAGCACTCGAATTTCTGAAAACGAGCAAAGGGGGGCGTGCCGGCATTGCGCTTCCTTTTGACGGTGTTGTCACTTGCCCCCCGGTACTCACAGGAGCCGTACCGCTGCTCGAACTGGTGCAGGTGGGAGGGCAACACGCGGGGCTGCTCAGAAATATGTTGAGTACGGTCATGCTTGCGGATGACTTTGCGGCGGCATTCAGGTTGGCTCGCCAGCATCCCGGGCTGACATTTGTTACCCGCTCAGGTAATATGATTACCGATGGAGGCGTAGTCAGCGGCGGTTCCGGCGAACAGATTGGTGCAGGATTGATCCACAAGAAGCGTGAGATCAGAGAGTTGGAACTGTCGGTAGCACGGCTGGAAGACGAGACTACAGCGCTTGGCAAGGAGCGTGACGACCTGCGGCGCCAAAGTCAGGAAGTGGCCGAGGCTCTCAAAAATTGCGGAACGGAACTACATGGCGGCGAACTAAAGCTTGCCGGAATGCTCAAGGATCGGCAGCAGTCGGTCGATGAAACCGCTCGTGTTTCAGAGCGGCTGGAGGTCCAATCTCTGGAATCCGAAGGCATGGGCGAAGAGAAGGCGCTTCTGGACGCAGAATTGAGGCTGACCGAGGAGCAGATGGCCAGTACCGGTGACGCTTCCAGGCATTTGGAGCAGGAGTCCGCCCGTTTGAAGGGGGAGTTTGATGCGCACCGTGAACTACTGGCGGCAGCACGCGAACAGGTAACCGCCATCAGGGTCCAGACCGCCACCATCAAGGAGCAGCATGAAGCGGGATTGCGCGCTCTATCCGAACTTGAGCGAAAGATGGAAGAGACTATCCAGCGCAAGGCTGATAACCAGCAGGAGTGTGAATCGTGCGATAATGCGAGGATTCAGCTTTTGGGGGAAATTTCCGTAGCGACAGAGCGAATGCAGTTCCTTGTCCGCCAGCAGGCGGAGTCGGAAAGCAGGATGGCTGTCATACGCAGCCGTTTTGAAGAAGCCGGCATCACACAGAACAGTTTTGAAGGGAAGCTTAAAAAGCATCGCGAAGAAAGCGACTCTGTCCGGCAGCAGCAGGCTGAACTCAACCTGCGTTTTTCGACGCTGACCATGCAGGCTGACCACCTTGAGCAGGCCCTGCTGGAGCGGAGTCGTATCCCCATGGCTCACGCAATGGCAAAGCTTGCTGCGACTGCCTTTGATGAAGCGGCGTGCCGGATGCGCCAAGTCGAACTGCAGCGGATGCTTGATGACATGGGAGAAGTCAACCTGATGGCTATTGAAGAGTGTGCCGGAATGGAGGAACGCTTCACCTTTTTGAGCGGCCAGAAGGATGATCTGGAAGAGTCCCTGCAGAGTCTGCAGCAGGCGATTCAACGGATCAACCGCACTACCCGACAGCGATTTCTGGAAACATACCATCTGGTCAACTCAAAATTCCAGGAGGTCTTTCCGCGCCTGTTCTGCGGCGGACGGGCGGAGCTGCACCTGACTGATGAAGCGGATCTGCTGGAGACCGGTATCGATATCATCGTCCAGCCCCCCGGCAAGAAGCTGCAGAATGTTACCCTGCTTTCGGGGGGGGAAAAGGCGCTGACCGCCGTGGCGCTGATATTCTCGATTTTTCTGATCAAGCCGACCCCATTCTGTCTGCTGGATGAGGTGGATGCGCCGCTGGACGATGCCAATATCGGCCGCTTCAACGAAATGGTCAGGGAAATGAGCGCCGTATCGCAATTCATCATAATTACTCACAACAAAGCTACCATGCAGGTGGCTGACACCCTCTACGGCATCACCATGGAAGAACCGGGAGCGTCGCGGGTTGTGTCGGTAAGGCTGCACTAACATTCAGGGGGCACTCCATGTCATTTGAATTAATTTTGAAAGACCTTGTCAATGACGTACCGCATGCCATCGGTGCCATTCTGGTAGACTGGGAAGGCGAGGCGGTCATTGAACACTGTCATTGTACGCCATACGATATCCGCTTCATCGCTGCCCACAAGGGGATTATCCTGGCGCATCTCAAGACTCTGCAGAGTACAGAGTTTGTCGGGGAAATCGAGGATGTTGTTGTAACGACTACCAAAGGCCATCTGATCATCGGCTGCATTGACCAGGATTATTCCCTGGTCATGACAATTGAGCGTAGCTGCCCGACTGCCGTGGCGTTGCATCGTTTTCGAAAGGCAGTGATAGAGTTGCAAAGGGAGATGTGATGGAACAGCAGGAGAAGAAGGGTTTTTTCAGAGGGTTGATACACAAGATTGCCGGCGGTGAGCCGTCGGATCCCGCGCCGTCAGAGAGAGCAGATGACGGGGCAGTTCCTGAACATGCGGAAGCGGAGCAGACCGCAAAGCCCGGTTTTTTTGAGCGACTGAAGTCCGGGCTGAAGAAAACTGCCGACGGCTTGGTGGGGCGCATAGATGCCCTCGTTCTCGGCAAAAAAACCATTGATGCTGACACCTTTGAGGAACTGGAAGAAATTTTGATCACTTCCGATATTGGTGTCAAGACAACTGTGGAGCTTATCCGAACCCTGGAGCAGCGCCTCGGACGCAATGAGTTAAAGGACGGCGAGGCGCTGCGTGCGGCATTAAAAGAAGAAATTCTGGCACGCCTGACCGCGCACCACTGCCCGCTCGACATTGGCAGCCATAAGCCGTTTGTGCTGTTAGTGATTGGCGTCAATGGTGTCGGTAAAACCACCACCATCGGCAAACTTGCTTCCCGCTACAGTGCCTCCGGAAAAAAAGTGCTGTTTGCGGCCGCTGACACCTTCCGGGCTGCTGCTGCCGAACAGTTGACCGCCTGGGGCGACCGCTCCGGAGTCGACGTCGTACGGCACAAAGAGGGGGCCGACCCGTCCGCTGTTGTTTTTGACGCTTGCAAGGCCGCAGTTGCCCGCAACGTTGATATACTGATTGTTGACACTGCGGGCCGACTGCACACCAAAGTCAATCTGATGGAGGAGATGAAAAAAATCCGCCGGGTTATTGATCGAGAAATACCGGGGGCACCGCACGAAACGCTGCTGGTGCTTGATGCGGCAACCGGACAGAATGCCGTTTCCCAGGCGCGCCTTTTCAAGGAGGCTGCCGGAGTCACCGGATTGGCTCTGACAAAGCTTGATGGCACGGCCAAGGGGGGCATCGTTGTGGCGGTCAGTCATGAATTTTCACTTCCGGTGCGCTATATCGGTGTCGGAGAATCTATTGATGACCTCCGTGACTTTGACCCTCAGGAGTTCACGGATGCCCTCTTCCAGGCATGAAAAACCGGTGCGACATGGCAGGGGTGCCAGCACGGAACTCTGCGATATCAATCAATTAGGGCTTGACTTTAACGGGGCCACTTCGTATAGTATGCACCCTCGAAAGGAACCGAACTTCATGGATCAGAACAGCATAGATGCACTCGAAAAGAAAATCGGTGAATTGATTGAGAAATACACCTCGTTAAAAGAGGAAAATGCCCTTTTAAACGATGAGCTGCAGCGCCTCGCAGGTGATCGTGAGGCGATAAAAGCCCGGGTTGATGCCATACTTGGCACGTTGGATGGAATTTAACGGTGAGGTAGTGTCATTGTATGAAAACAAGCCATGCAGTGACAGTTCTGGGCCGTGAAATTTCTGTACGAAGCTCCGCTTCTGCGGCAAAAGTAGAGGCAGTTGAGTCCTTTGTAAACGGCAAGTTGCAGGAAATTGGCGGCGCCCTCAAAAATGGAGATGCCCAACTCGTCTTGATACTGGCCCTGTTGAATACGTCGGAAGAGTTGCTCGAATTACGCTCGCAACGGGAGCAGAATTCTGCAATCAACGAAAGAGTACGCTCGATGATTACAGCCTTGGAAGCAGTTTGATTTTACATGGTCTCTCAGGGAGACTTGATTATATATTCGTTGCTTTACCCGGTCGGCTCATCACGCGCTGTAGATTACACGTCTGATTGAAATAGTGTAACGCCCGTTGAATATATCCTCACTGGATGGGAAAAACGCTGCGGAGTAGTATGACAATCGTAATACGTACGCTTTGACGGCACTTCAGCCTTTTCCTCTATTCAGCCTCCCTGGTCGACCCTCCCGATTCTCTCGGGGCCAATTACGTGTGTGTTTTTTTTGAAAGATTTATATGCCCAAGCGTCCGCTCCGTTCGCAGCTGCTGGCTCAGCGCCGTGCACTCAATCATGACTCATGGCGGGCCGCAAGCCGGGCCGCGCAGATCAACCTGCTCCTGCTTGATGTGTTTGTCCATGCTCAGTGCGTCGCGCTGTATGCGCCTGCCCATAATGAAATAGACACCACTCTGCTTTTTACAGAGGCGCGCAAAGAGGGGAAGCAAGTGCTTTTCCCTGTCGTGTGCGGACAGCAGTTGGTGTTTCGCCCCGTTGATCACATTGAGACGCTGCAGAAAGGAGCCTTTGGCATACTGGAGCCGTGTGCGTCAGACAACAAGCTTCAGACGGTTGAAGCTGATCTGGTAGTTGTACCGGGGATTGCTTTTGATCTGTCAGGGCATCGAATCGGCTACGGAAAAGGGTTTTACGACAGGTTTCTGCACCATCCCGGCTGTACTCGACACGTGGTCGGGCTTTGCCATGATTTCCAGATAGTGGATGGACATATACCGGCGGATCCCCATGATATCCCAATGGGAATAGTCATTACAGACAAACGCGTCATTCGCACCCACTGATCAAGTGTTGATGCCATGCGGTGCGAGAAGTAACCGGAGGTCGCCAGGCGCCCCGGATTCACATACAGGAGGTTGATTACATGGAAATGATCATCGGTGTTATTATTACTCTGATCGTCGCTGCCGGAGCATATTTTGCCGGCAACAAACTTAACAAGAAAGATACCGGATCAATCCTGAAGCAGGCTGAGGAGCTTGCCAGCAAGGTGCTTGATGATGCCCGTCGTGAAGCGGAGACCATTACCAAGGAGGCTGAACTTAGAGCCAAGGATGCTGCGATTCAGGCGAAGGAAGAACATGAACGCAAGACAAATGAAAAAAACAAGGATCTACAGGCACTTGAAAAACGCTTGACCTTGAAAGAGGAAAATCTCGATAAAAAAGCTGCGTTGGTTGATCAAAAAGAGATGGACCTTCTTAAAAAAGAGCAGATCGTCTCACAAAAAGAGCAGGTCCTTGAGCAGCGTGATGTCGAATTGAAAAAAGCCACCGATGTGCAGAGGGCCAAACTTGAGGAAATTTCCGGCATGTCGGCCGCCGAAGCCAAAAAAGAACTGATGAATGCCATGGAGAGCGAGGCAAAGTATGATTCCGCCAAGATCATCAGGACTATCGAAGATGAAGCACGCGAGACCGGTGACAAAAAAGCGAAAGAGATAATGGCACTTGCTATCCAGCGCTATGCCGGCGAGTATGTGGCCGAGCGTACTGTTTCGGTTGTGCCGCTGCCGTCGGATGAAATGAAGGGACGCATTATTGGCCGCGAAGGGCGCAACATTCGTGCGCTGGAGGCTGCCACCGGTATCGACCTGATTATTGATGATACCCCTGAAGCGGTCATTCTGTCCGGTTTTAACCCGGTACGTCGCGAGGTCGCACGCCTGTCGCTCGAAAAGCTGCTGGCAGACGGCCGCATCCACCCCGGGCGCATCGAAGAGGTTGTGGCAAAATCAACCGAAGAGGTGGAACAGACCATTAAGGAGGCTGGCGAACAAGCCGCCTTCGACCTGGGCGTCCACGGCATCCATCCGGAGGTGCTTAAGCTGATCGGGCGCCTCAAATACCGCACATCCTACACGCAGAACGTGTATCTCCATTCGCTCGAAGTGGCTTTCCTCTGCGGCATCATGGCAGCTGAGCTGGGGATCAACGTCAAACAGGCCAAGCGTGCCGGCCTGCTTCATGATCTGGGCAAAGCGGTTGACCATGAGGTTGAAGGTTCTCATGCAGTCATCGGGGCCGAGCTGGCGCGGAAATATGGCGAAACACCAAAAATAGTCCATGCAATTATGGCGCATCATGAGGATGAAAAACCGAATTCCATCCTTGCGATTCTCGTGCAGGCGGCTGATGCGCTCTCCGGAGCACGCCCCGGCGCCCGGCGCGAGATGATGGAAACGTACGTGAAACGCCTCAGTGACCTGGAGCGTATTGCGACGTCGTTCAGCGGCGTGCAATCGTCCTTTGCCATTCAGGCCGGACGCGAAATTCGCGTCATGGTTTCCAGTGAACAGGTCAATGATGACCAGTCGGTTGTCATGGCTCGCGACATAGCCAAGAAAATCGAAGCTGAAATGACGTACCCAGGACAGATCAAGGTTAATGTCATACGCGAAACACGATCAGTCGAATATGCCCGTTAATATATTATTTGTCGGCGATATCGTCGGGAAACCTGGTCGTCAGGCCCTGTCCCGCGAGTTGCATCGTCTGGTTGACCGACATATGATTGATATAGTTATTGCCAACGGAGAAAATGCGGCTGGCGGTTTTGGCCTGACGGTCGAAGTTGCCCGGGAGTTGTTTAACCAGGGCGTACACCTCCTGACCGGCGGCAACCATATCTGGGACAAGAAAGAACAGGTGCCGCAAATTCTGTCCGACTCCCGTATTCTGCGCCCGGCCAATTATCCGGCCGGTGCAGCGGGAAGTGGTGTCGCTGTGCTGACAACGCCTGGCGGGGCAAAGGTTGGCGTCCTCAATCTGGAAGGGCGCGTCTATATGAAAAATCTTGACTGCCCGTTTCTCTGTGCAGACAAAGAGCTGGAATGGCTGAAAAAAGAGACGCCGATAGTTCTGGTAGATTTTCATGCCGAGGCCACATCAGAAAAATCTGCGCTTGGATGGTATCTGGATGGGCAGATATCTGCACTGATCGGAACTCATACCCATGTCCAGACCGCTGATGAGCGGATACTTCCCCAGGGTACAGCATTTTTGAGTGATGCCGGCATGACCGGCAGCTTTGACTCGGTCATCGGTATGGGCAAGGAAGAGACTATCCACCGGTTTTTGACCCAACTGCCGTCAAAGTTTGAAGTTGCCAAAAAGGATATTCGCCTGAATGCCGTCGTGATTGGCGTGGATGAACAGAGCGGCAAGGCTGTAAGTATCGAGCGAATAAATATGAGTTGCTAAACCTGAAAGGCATTTGAAACACGGAACAACTAAGCAACTGAGATAACCAGAAAGATTCATCAGAATGATTCTTGTATTGTTAAAGCAAAACAAATGTCGGAGTTTTTGTTGATTCTCTCAGTTGCTCTGTTGCTCTGTGTTATTAGATTATAGGAGTTATTTATGTCCGTAGCCGAACAGATGGCCGTCATCAAGCGCGGCGCCGTTGAAGTGCTTATTGAAAAGGAACTTGAAGAAAAACTGACCAAGTCCCTTGCCACCGGCGTGCCGCTGGTCATCAAAGCGGGCTTTGACCCAACCGCTCCCGACCTCCATCTGGGGCACACCGTGCTGATCCAGAAGCTGCGCCAGTTTCAGCAACTGGGACACCAGGTAAATTTTCTTATCGGGGACTTCACCGGAATGATCGGCGATCCGACCGGCAAGTCGGAAACCCGCAAGGTATTGACCCGAGAAGATGTGCTCCGCAATGCCGAAACGTATAAGGAGCAGGTATTCAAGATCCTCGATCCGGAGAAGACCAGGGTCGTCTTCAACTCCACCTGGTTGAACGAGCTTGGATCGAGCGGCATGATCGCCCTGGCCTCCAAATGTACCATGGCCCGGATGCTGGAACGGGACGACTTCCACAAGCGCTTTACCAGCCAGCAGCCGATCAGCATCCACGAGTTCCTCTACCCTCTGGTACAGGGATATGATTCCGTTGCTATGAAAGCCGATGTGGAGTTGGGGGGTACTGACCAAAAATTCAACCTGCTGATGGGACGCGAACTGCAGCGCGAGTGGGGGCAGTCACCACAGTGCATCCTGACCATGCCGCTTCTGGAAGGACTGGACGGCGTCAACAAGATGTCCAAGTCCCTCGGTAACTATATCGGCGTCAACGAACCGGCCGATGAGATATTCGGCAAGGTCATGTCGATCTCGGACGACCTGATGCTCCGCTACTACGAACTTCTCTCTGATATGACGCTGCCGGAAATAGACGTGCTGAAACGCGAACTCAAGGATCACTCGCTTCATCCGATGGCGGCCAAAAAACGGCTGGGGCGCGAAATCGTCTCCCGTTTTCACGGTGCCGGCACCGGTGAGACCGCCGAAGACAATTTTGTAAAGCGCTTCAAGGAAAATGAAATTCCGGAAGAGATGCCGCAGGTGAGCTATTCCCTTGCTGACGGGACTGTGCTGCTGGCAAAGGCGATGACCGAAGCCGGACTGACCAAATCCAACGGTGAGGGACGCCGTAATATCGACGGTGGCGGGGTAAAGCTGAACGGCGAGAAGGTCAGCGATACCAATCTGGAACTGGCAGCACCGGGTGAGTATATTGTCCAGATCGGTAAGCGCAGGTTTGCCAGGATTGTGATTTCGTAGGCGCTGCACCAGATTGTGGCAGCTATTACATCTCCATAATCACCGGCAGTATCACCGGCCGACGTTCTATGGTTTTCTTGCAGAAACGGCGCAGCGCCTGGCGTACGGCCGTCTTTACCTCATCACCGTCACAGCGCATTTCAGCGTTGATTTCCTCCAGCGCAGACGCCACCACTTTGCGGGCATCTTCCAGATATTCCTGATTTTCATCCTCAAATACAAAGCCGCGTGATACGATATCGGGACCATAAATGACGGCTCCTGTCATCATGTTCATACCAATGATAACTACAATCATGCCATCTTCCGACAGATGCTTGCGATCCCTCAGTACTATCCTGCCGACATCGCCGACCCCTTTGCCGTCTACAAACACTCTGCCTGATTCAATCTGTTCAACAATCACTGCGGTGTCGGCATAGAAGGAAACCACTTCGCCATTTGTCGCCAGAATGCAGCGTTCCTCAGGAATACCGACCATGCGCGCCAGCTGAATATGTTTGACCAGATGACGATATTCACCATGGATCGGAATGAAGAAGCGAGGTCGTACCGTGTTGAGCATCAGCTTCAGCTCTTCCTGACTGGCATGCCCCGACACATGAACTTCGGAAACCCGTTCGTAGAAGACCTCTGCTCCGCGCCGGTAGAGATGGTTAATCAGCTCGGAAATAGTGCGTTCGTTGCCCGGAATTACCCGGGATGAAAGGATGACCGTATCCCCCCTTTCCAACTTGATCTGCTTGTGATCATCCATCGCAATGCGAGTCAGGGCACTCATCGGTTCTCCCTGACTGCCGGTGGAAATAATACAGACCTGCTCCGGCGGGAGATGCGGGAGTTCTCGCACATCCATCAGCTGCTCGTCAGCTATCGTCAAATAGCCGAGATCCCGGGCAATCTGAACGTTTTTAACCATTGAACGGCCGTTCAAAAGGATTTTCCGCCCAGAGCGAATAGCGACATCAGCTACCTGCTGCACCCGATGGATACTGCTGGAAAAAGTTGCAACAATGATTCGACCGGCGCACTTCGGAAATATGTCAGCAAATGCTTCGCCGACATATTTTTCAGAGAGAGTGTACCCTTCCCGCTCAACATTGGTTGAATCGGACAGCAATGCCAGTACACCCGCTTCGCCGTAACGCGACAGGCTTGCAAGGTCGGTCAGCTGTCCGTCAACCGGGGTGTGGTCAATCTTGAAGTCACCGGTATGGATGATGACACCTTCAGGCGACGTAATTGCCAGGGCACAGCCATCAACAATCGAGTGCGCCACGCGCAGAAACTCAACCTGAAAACAACCGATATGGACGGTTTCGCGCGGCTGCACAGTGATAAGTTCCACAGCTCCGTCAAGCTTGTATTCCTCAAGTTTTGCGGAAACCAGGCCGAGCGTCAGCGCGGTGCCGTAGACAGGAACGTTCAGCTCCTGCAGAACAAAGGGGAGTGCACCGATATGATCTTCATGACCATGAGTCAGACAGATTGCACGAATTTGCTCTGATCGTTCGCGAAGCCAGGTGATGTCCGGAATCACATAATCGATACCGAGCATATCAGGGGAAGGGAACATCATGCCGCAGTCGACAAGTAACATATCATCGTCATGCTGGTAGACCATCATGTTCATGCCGATTTCACCGAGGCCGCCGAGGGCAACAATCTGAAGGGCCGAATGTGGTGCTACATCATCCATAACTTATCTTTCATGGTGCGAGGGTAACAGCGCCGCTATTTTTTTGTCACAGCGGTCAATCCAGGACGTGCCGGGAGTCAACAGCCAGTGATCAGCGTAAAAGGAGCTTCGTAGTGCGCGATAGGCAATCAGCGCCCGGCTGATATCCCCCAGACGTTCATTTGCCTCACCGATTTGCCATAATTTTACCGCTGCTTTTTCAATAGTCGGGTGAAAAGGAATATACATATGGAGGGCGGCCTCGAATCCGGCTACCGCCCCCGGAAAATTACCCGCCTGCAGCGCCGCTTCACCACGGTTGAACTGGGCGTTCATGCGCCACCAGGTTCCGGTAAACAGCATCAGCAGGCTGATCAGGATAATGACAATGCCGTTGGCGATAATTGATTTAAGCTGTTCAGTCATATAATCACCTGAAAAAGCCGGGGATGCACGTCAACAATACGCCCAACGCAAACACGATGATGCCGCAGAGAGCAGCAAGTGCGGCACCGATGTCACGGGGTTTGTTCAGACGGTGCGCGGCCGGTATCCCCCAGACCATACCTGCCAAACCGGCAATGACCAACAGTATGTACTGATAGCCGATGTTCATTTATTACTCCAGAGCCGATTCAATCTGCTCCCTCACGTTCTCCATCAGCCAGATTTCGGCATCGCTGCGCCGGAGGTCCGAAGGGACAGCTACCGGAGGGTGCAGGGTAATGTGAATGGCACCACTGTACAGTCTGATCTGGTTGGCCGGATTGATTCTGCCGCTGCCATTGATGGTGACTGGCACAACCGGCACCGCCGCCTTGCGCGCCAGCATAAAGCCCCCCCGTTTGAAGGGAAGCAGTTTGCCATCCTCCGTACGAGTCCCTTCAGGAAACAGCACGACACTTTTCCCCTGATGAATCGTTGCCGCCGCTTCGTCCATACTCTGCAGCGCCTTACGGCCGTTGCCGCGATCCAGCGGGATATAGCCACCGCGCCTCATGGAGGGACCAAACACCGGGATATCAAACAGCTCTTTCTTGGCGATCCAGTGAATTTGGCGAGGCAGCATCAACAGCAGTGCCAGAATATCGAAGTTGCTCTGATGATTGCTCATGAAGACAACCGGACCGTCCGGAAGATGCTCTGTCCCTGAAAGAGTCACGTTGACACCGTTCATGGCAAGCGCCGTCCGTGCCCAGAACCGGGCATGCCACGCATAGACTTTCCCGCTTGTATCAAACAGTGATGTAACAAAGGCACTGGCGGAGAGAAAAAATGTTAAGGGAATAAAAGCCGCCAGATAGAGGTATGCGCGAACCATGATACGAACTCCTGAAAAACTGTTACAAACTACAGCGGTATGAATCATGAGTCAAACGAAATATGGGAGATTATCCGGGGTAGTTGGCTATTCGAGGGTAGTACGCAACCGTTTTTTGTGTGACAGAATTCGTTTGGCTGTCAGGCGCTCTTCCTTGACCCGTTTTGGAACGCGTGTCGAGATGCGTTTTTTTACCTTCCGCTCGCGGCGTTCAAGAGCAGCGCGTAATCGTTCCATTGCCGCCTCACGGTTTTGAAACTGACTGCGGAACTCTGAGGCCTGTGCAACGATGCCGGTCGGCAGATGACGGATGCGCACGGCCGAATCGGTCGTATTGCGGTGCTGCCCACCCGGTCCAGAGGCGCGGTAGAATTCAATCTTGATGTCACACTCTTTAATTTCAGTCACTTATATAATCCATGCGTACTAAAAAGTATCACGCAGCTTTACCAGCAGATACAGACATACAGCGCCTGCAACAGCCATCAGCAGATCCCGTCCCCACGGAACTGGTTTTTCAAGCATGAAGTAGATCAACGGGTCAAGCAGCGCCGTTGTCAGAAGGCTGACGCCTCCCCAGCTGAGCAATCTTTTCATCAGTTATGTGTCACTGCCGAATCGGCCTGCTTTACACATACAGCATATTTGAGATAGCGCCCTTCCGGGAAGGTGACCGGATACGGAAAATCCTCCGGCTGCCCGGACAGGGAAACCACCTGCAGATTACTGTCAGCTTGCAGTGCCCCACGGCGAAGCTCTTTCAGATAATCGGCAATGTCAACCTTCTGGTGATTCGACGAAGCCATCAACAGCCCATTGTCGGCCAACAGCGGCAGAGCAGCGGCAACCAGGTCGGAAGTACCCCCCCGGGTGGTAAAACGGCTCTTTGCAGTGGTCGAAAAGGAGGGTGGATCCATCAGAATGATATCAAAGAGGTTCCCGTTCTGCTTCAGTTTTGCCAGTACGTTCAGGCAGTCGCCAACAATGAATTCATGTCTGCTGCAGTCAAGTCCATTGGCAGTGAAGTTGTCGCGCGCCCATCCGGTGTAGCCGCTTGAAGCATCAACGCTCGTCACGCGTGCCGCACCGGCAGCGGCAGCAGCTACTGAAAAGGCACCGGTGTAGGCAAACAGGTTGAGCAGCCGCTTCCCGGCGGACCGCTGCATAAGATCACGGCGGTTGCGCCGCTGGTCGAGGAAAAGTCCGCTATTGAGCCCCTGTTCAAGTGAGATCAGGAAAGTCAGGCCGTTTTCAATGACCTTCACTCTCTCTGGCGCCTTTGTTCCTGTCAGCAGCCGCCCGTAATTTTTAGTATCGCTGACCGCTTCCAACTCGCGGGTTTTCTGCGGCCGGCTTTTTTCGTAGATGCCGCGCGGAGCGAGCAGTTCCTGCAGCACCTGCGTGACCAGCTTCAGGTGCGGGCGCCAGGAATCGCAGTAAAGCTGCAGCATCAGATAGTCGGCGTAGCGATCAACGGTCAGGCCGGGGAGCCCGTCTCCTTCGGCATTCACCAGGCGGTATGCAGTGGAGTTGTTCAGGTCGGCATGGCTGCGGCGCAGTTCAATGGCACGGCTGAACTGCCGGGTCAGCCAGGGGCGGTCAAGACGTATCCGCGTACGGGCCAGCACCCGTGCAACGATCCGCTCCTGCGGGTCAAGCAGGGCCGTAGCCAGAAACGTTCCGCTCCTGTCGCACAGGTGTACGGTCCGCCCCGGAGCTCCGGCCGGCCATTTCCTGGTATAGGCATCCGCAACGACCCAGGGGTGCCCCAGTGCGAGCATTCTGGCCGTTTCAGGGCCGACTGTGCAAATATGCTCTTGTGCGGTCACGGGAATGGGGCCCTCTCTACCTGTCAAACCTGCCGCCGCAGTCATCCTGACCGCCGCGAATTTTCTCAACCGCGTGACCGATAACCGGCCAGACCGCCTCCAGATTTTCCAGAGCACCCTTGGGACTGCCGGGGAGGTTGATTATCAGTGACTGATTGCGAATACCGGCCACCGAACGGGACAGTGACGCCATCGGTGTTTTTTCCAGACTTTTGAGGCGCATCAGCTCACCCATTCCCGGTATTGTACGTTCAACAACCTGGAGTGTCGCTTCGGGGGTTACATCACGAGGCGAAACACCGGTGCCGCCGGTGGTCAGGAGCAGATCAGCTGCATCGCTGTCGGCCCATTCCGTCAGCACCGCCACAATCTGCTCGAATTCATCGGCAATAATACGGGATTGAACTGTCGTCACGCCCCGCTCGGACAGCCAGGCCGCGAGGGCGGGGCCGCCTTCATCAGTCCTCTCACCACGGGAACCCTTATCACTCAGGGTCAGAATTGCTGCTCTCATCAGTTTTCCTCCGGAATAGAATAAACGGTACGCATGCTACGCTACCATAATAATGCCCGTTCAGAAACAAATTCTCTGTTGCGGCCGGTCACCGGATCCTTGAATCGAAGCCGCTGCGCGACCAGCTGCAGCGGAGCGGCAAAGTTATCTTCACACTCAGCATGCAGTTCGGGATAATAGCGGTCGTTCATGATTCCGAAACCGATACTGCTCATGTGGATGCGCAGCTGGTGGGTTTTACCGGTGTGCGGCCAGAGTATAAAGCGGGCCTTTTCAGCATTCACTTCCACCAGATTGATAACGGAACGTGCATTTGCCGGACCGGGCACATTTTTCATCCGGAACCACGGTTCTCCCCGCACGATGCGGTTCTCCACATTCCATGTAGCTGTTGTCTGATTCGGCAGACAGCGCGCAAGCGCTGCATATTCCTTTTCGATGCGGCTATTCGGGAATAGTTCGCCGTAGCGTCCCCTGCTCTTCCTGTTGACAGAAAACAATACCAGTCCGGCGGTTTCCCGGTCAATGCGGTGCAACGGCACCAGATCATCAATCCCGGTGTGGCGGCGCAGACGGTTCAGCAGACATTCGTCTACATAGCGTCCGCCGGGGGTAACAGGAAGAAAATGCGGCTTGCAGGCGACCAGGATTTCGTCATCGATATACAGGATTTTTTCGGCAAACGGGATAACCGGTTCCGTATCAACTTCGCGAAAATAGAAGAGGCGACGCAACGGGGCATAACTGCTGTCCAAAGAAACAGGCTTCTGATGTTCATCCAGTACTTTTCCCGCCACAATCCGCTGTTCCCAGATGTCCCGGGAAATCGCCGGAAACCGTTCGCTCAAAAACGAGACAATTGAGGGGTACGGTTTTTCGGCACGCGGCATGGTAACTACAGAGGAATAGTGTGAAATGCCCATAAGCGCTATCGGAGATGTTTGATTGCCCGGCGCCTATTTTCCACGCCGTGAGCTGTTGAATACGGTTTTCGGAGCTCCACCCGCTGCCCCCGGTCGACTCTGCTGTGGCCGTCCCGCTGGTTTACTGCCGGGATGCTCTCCCTTGAACGGGTTGATGGATCCTCCGGAACCTGTTTTCGGAGCAACCGTCTTACGGGGTCCTCGCGGTTCGCGCGGTGGACGGGCGAACTCGGCATCTTTTTTCGGCGCCGGGATGGTGTAGTCGAAACCATTAACGGTACGCCGTTCCAGCGGAGAACCCAGTTTTTTCTCTATGGTGCGAACCATAACGGCGTCCTCGCTGCAAACCATGGTAAAGGCATCGCCGCTTTTGGCAGCACGGCCGGTACGGCCGATACGGTGCACGTACGCTTCCGGCGTATCCGGAATGTCATAGTTGATGACATGCGATATCTGCGACACATCGATGCCGCGTGCGGCAATATCGGTTGCGACCAGAATCTGATAACTCCCGTCCCGAAAGCCGTTCAGCGCTTCCTGGCGGCGGTTCTGGGACAGATTCCCCTGGAGCGAGGCGGCTTTGTAACCGGCTTTCTCCAGCTGTTCACCGAGACGTTTGGCACGGTGTTTGGTGCGGGTGAATATCAGCACCGATTCGGTATCCGTATGCTTCAGCAGCTCCAGGAGCAGTGCCGTTTTCAAATGCTGCTCCACCGGATAGAGGGCATGGGACACGGTGACAGGTGGTGCGGTATTGCCGACCTGAACCGTGACCGGCTCGCTCAGGATATCCTGAGCGAGCTTGTTGATATCCGGCGGCATTGTGGCCGAAAAGAGCAGCGTCTGCCGTTTGGCAGGGATTTGCTTCAGGATGCGGCGGATATCGGGAAGAAAGCCCATGTCGAACATCTGGTCGGCCTCGTCCAATACCAGCACTTCAAGACGGGAAAGGTCGATAGTGCCTTGAGCAATATGGTCCAGCAGGCGGCCCGGACAGGCGACCACGATGTCGACGCCGTTTTTGAGCGCCTGAATCTGTGGATTTGCGTTAACACCGCCATAGATGGTGACACTCTTGATTTTTGTTTTCCGTCCCAGGTCGACAAATGATTCGTGAATCTGTTCGGCCAGTTCACGTGTCGGGGCGACAATCAGGGCACGAACATGACCGCGTGCGCCATCAATGAGACGGTTCAGGATTGGCAGTGCGAACGCGGCAGTTTTGCCGGTGCCGGTCTGGGCCAGCCCCATGACATCGCGCCCCTGCATAACCGTTGGTATGGCCTGTTGCTGGATCGGGGTCGGTGTCACATAACCGGCCTCTGTGATTGCTGCGGTAATAACTGGGTGCAACTTGAACTCTTGAAACGTCATAATACTCCTTCTTTCTGATGGTACGAAAAAAGCCCCGGAAATTTCCGGGGCCTGCGATAACGTGCTATCCGGTACAGCAATTGTGCATCATACTGTACCAGTGTTGGCCAGGTCGTGTCAAGCGGGCAATATGGTGGGCTTCATTAATAGTCACCATGATTCAAGCATCCCTTTTGATGTCGTTATTGATTGACTTTGTCCCTTCTTCAGATGACTGGCGGAAGTTTCTAATTGCACTACCAAGTGACGAACCCAGTTGAGGTATTTTGCCAGGACCGAAAACAACGAGCAGAATAACACCAATAATGATTATTTCGGGCATGCCAAATCCAAACATGAACGTACCTCCAAATAGTTTTTAGACTACCTTTCATTGTGAAATACTCAAAATTGTGGCACCCCGTTCAACTGTTCCCCCCTGAAGTACTTTCGTAAAAATTCCTTCTTTAGGCATGACGCAATCACCAGCCTGATAATAGATGGCACAGCGGGTATGACACTCCTTACCGATCTGGGTCACTTCCAGCAAAGTTTTTCCTATCTGCAGACGAGAGCCTATCGGAAGACTTACCAGATCAATACCGCTGGTAGTTATATTCTCTGCAAAATCTCCTGCACTTACAATCAGTCCCAGTGCCCGCATCTTGTCGATACTTTCCTGAGCCAACAGGCTTACTTGGCGGTGCCAATCACCGGCATGGGCGTCCCCCACTATGCCGTGGTTCACACGCAATTCCACTGAATCGACCGGTTTCTTGCGCTCACCTTTGTTCTCGCTGATACAGACTGCCAACACCTGAGCCATCTCGTTATCCTCCGACCTGCGACATCGTGAAATTCGTATGGGTATAGCCGTCCTGCGAGATATCGTGCCGTTCGGGTTTGGAAGAAACAATGGACTTCAGCACCGCAGCCAATCCTTCGCGATCCGGTGGCCGCAACCAGGGAATTAAGTCTGTTTTTGCATCTGCAAAGAGGCAACCCTTGGCCTGACCAGTAGAGGTAACCCGGATGCGGTTGCAATCGCTGCAAAAATGACCGGAAACCGCCGTGATGATGCCGATGCTGCCGCGTGCTCCCGGGATTCTAAAATCGCGTGACGGACCAGCAAATGGCCCTTTGTCTACCTGGTCAAGCGTGTACCGACCGGCAATCCGTTCGAGGATTTCTTCTCCAGATATACAATAGCGCTGCCACTCATCTTCCTTAACTGCGGGCATATACTCTATAAAGCGGATTGAATTGCCATAGGAAAGAGTCATATCGGCAAAGTCAAGTATTTCAGCATCGTTGACTCCACGCATAATGACGCAATTGATTTTAGGAGGTGGAAAACCGACCTGCTCTGCGGTAGTTAGGCCAGCCAGCACCTTCTTTAAATTGCCACCACGGGTGATATCTCTAAAGGTCCGTGAGTTGAGAGAATCAAGGCTGACGTTCAACCGCTGTACCCCGGCTTTAAATAAGTCACCGGCCATATCTTCCAGCTGCAAGCCGTTGGTGGTCAGTGCCAGGTGTCTGAGTCCGGAGATTGAGGACAATTTCTCAATGAAAGTGACGATACCGGCCCGCACCAGTGGTTCTCCACCGGTAATACGAATCTTCTCTATTCCGATTTTCACGGCGGTTTCTGCAATCAGCAGCAGCTCTTCATACGTCAGTACCGCAGCATGTCCCTTGTTTATGATACCTTCCTTGGGCATACAGTAGAAACAGCGCATGTTGCAGCGGTCCGTTACCGACAGGCGCAGATAGTTTATGTTTCTCCCAAGGGAGTCAGTTAGCTTCATGGATTCACGGGCAAACTAACCGCAACACGCTTTGGGTGGGTTGTTATCAGTGGCTTTATTGCGTGACAATGCCGGATCTTAATGTTCGCTGAGAACTTTTTCATTGCACTCATAGCCCCTTTCTCGACCACCACGGATCCCTTAATCCCAATAGACACCTAATCACCTGTCACAGATGCCTGAATGAATATATTCACACAATCTGATAAAGCACTGTAAAATTGGTTATCAGTTTCGTTCTGCATGAGAGTACAAAACGAGGGTACCCACTTAACAGGGAAGCAATCTAGAAACTGATTTTGCTTCTGCCTGTATGTATCAGCCAGTTCCATCTCGCCCTTCTGAATAGCCTCCACCTGTCGATAACTGAGAAAATACAAGAACTCAAGCTCAACTACGATGTGGTCAGGTAGCTCATGAAAACTATCGTCTCTGGCAAGTCCCTCCTGCTCGTAGAACTCTATCGTTGCCAGGGTGGATGGCCCCATTACCGTATGATCATTATCCAGGTATATCGAACCATACGGTGGCGCTTTCAGTCCGAATGGTCCAACGAAAAGCCGTGCATATTCCACGTTCAACTCTTCTTCAGAATATGTGGCCAGACTCTCCTGCATACGCTGGGCGGCCGATGCGGCATCAGGGCAGATCTCCTGCAGATTCTCAACTAGGGTAGAAAGAAAATTTTCCGCACAAAGGTTTTCTTTCTTTGGTTGGTAGAAACAGGCGGCCAGAAAGCGAAAACACTCACCCCTCATCAATTCGTGTACAGTACAATCGCAATTTTGCATGGAATTCCCCAGTTAGGTTGTCGCTTGGCTTACAATAGTTGGGGCGGGTAACAAACGCCCGCCCCATACAGACAGTCTACACTTTTTTATAGCTTCTGATGTAATAGTTGTTGGGCTGTGTCCCTTTTTCATCTGCTTTCAGGTACTCGCCCTTGTTGTTTTTCAGTCGTGCCGGTTTATACTTCTTGATAAGCTGGCTCACATCACTGGCAGGGTCGTTGATATCTCCAGCCGTTCTGGCCTTGGCTGGGCAGGCAACAACGCAATAGGGCTGCTCGCCGTTCCTGATGCGGTGGATACAGAAGGTGCATTTTTCAACCCAGCCGCCACTGCGCACATCCTTCATCTCGCCTTTGCCCCGTGACAGTTTCGAGTCATGGGGATTCTTACCATCTTTGAACGCATACTCGTTCCGGTTGGGAGGAGTCATGCCAACCGCCTTGGCCACTTCAGCACCTGATGCGGTGCATCCCTTGATCAGCTCGGTTTTATCCTTGTAGAACTCATTGACCTCCACACCTACCTCATTATAGCTGATAACGCTATATTGCGCATTTTGCTTGTCCACATTCACGGCGCTATACGGGCACTTTTCCTGACACTTCTTGCATTGGATGCAGTATCTGTAATTGTACAGGGTAAGGCCTTCCTCTGATTTGTATAAAGCCTGTGGTTTCGGGCAGGGCTTTATGCATTCCGGATCACTGCAATGATTGCAGCGGGTCGGGATGGTTTCGGCAATGATGTTCGGAAACGTACCTTCTTCCCTGATATAGAAATCGGCCCAATTAAAGGTCTGTCCACGATTTCTCCCCTGGGTGTTGTTTTCGGTCTTGCAGGCCAAAGCGCACGCCCCGCAACCCACACATTTTTGTAAATCTATGACCATTCCATATTGTTTTGCCATTTAAGTGTCCCCCCTTCCTATGCCTTTTCGATTTTAACTCCGGTAAAACCGCCGTTACGGGCGGTTGCGCCGCTCAGACGGTCGTAGTCATCAACCAGAAGCTCGTTGTTATTGCCGCCACGCGGCTTGGCCTTGGCATAATCCTTGGCAGCGACGCGGCCGTAAGCCCAGTGCCCCTGGCCGTAACACTTGGCGACCGTACCGGGGCGAACCCCTTCCCATAAACGGGCTTTGGTGACGATACTGCCAGTGGTTGAGGTGAGACGAATAGTGTCGCCGTTCTTGATCCCAAGCTTTTTGGCATCTATGGGATTGATCTTGGCCACGTCATCCCAGCTCTTGTCCCCCACGTCAACCTTTTTGAACTCCTGATACCAGGGTGTGTTCTGGCTGCGACCCTCGCGGTTGAGACGGGACTTGTGGTCGATGAAGGTAAACGGGTACTCTGCCTGGCTGCCGTGACGCTTGGGAGATTCGTAATGCGGCACGAAGGCCAACTCACCCTGTGCCTCGTAACCGCTGACCTTGAGAATATCGTCAATGGTGGTGTTATGCTTTTTGGCATGCTCGCCAAGGGCTTTTTTCATGGTCTCGCTGTAGAACTCGAACTTTGTGGTCTCGGTCTTGAACTTGCCCTCAAACTTCTTGGTCTCGGAATTCTCCTTGCCCCAGTGTTTCTTGTATTTATAGGTCTCGGTATTGTAGATGCCCTTCTTCCTGAAATCCTCCCATCCGGCGATCTGATCCCCCTTCATCTTCTCCTTTCCGTCCCAAACCTTCTGGCTGGAGATTTTGGCGGCTATCAAAGCAAATTCGGCTGCAGTAGTCGGCTTTTTCTTGCTTTCCGGGTCTTCAAAGGAGGCGTAGTAATCATACAGGTTGGCAAACCCCTTGGTCTTTAGCTTTTCGGCGAGAAGCCACATTACCTCGGTCTCTTCTGCCTTGACCTGCCAGAGCGGCTTGATTACCGGCTGCTGGATGGACATGTGGCCATGCAGATTGGCCATATTGGTAATGATCGAGAGTTTTTCAACGGGGCCAAAAGTTGCCGGAAGTACGATGTCGGCATACTGGGTCATCTCGGCGGCATTGGTGACCATATGGACGAAAAAGGGAATCTTTTCCATGGCCTTTTCCCAGCGTTGGGAGCCGGTACCCGAAAAGACGAAGTTACTCCAGGTGCTGAGGAATACCTTGATGGATTCAGGATTTTTCAGCAGTGCGTTGGCAACGTTATTGGTGATCACACCACTTCCCGGCTTTGCCTTCATCATGGCCGGCATGTCCTTGGCACCGCGGCCGTCGATCTTCTTGCCGTGGCCGTGATGCTTGGCCAGCTCATCTATAAACTTGTCCGGCTTGGGAAACGCCTCCACCGGGGCGCTGGAACTCTGGAACACGCCCCCCTCGGTCTCGACGGAGCCGAGTATGCCGTTCAGGGCGTAGACCGCCATGGCCGCATAGGTGCCGCGGGGGGTCATAGCCACACCGGGGCCCATCCATACGGCGGTTTTGGAACCAGATTTTCCCATCATATGTGCCGCGCGGATGATCTGCTCTTCCGGGATCAGGGTGATCTTGGCTGCCCAGGCCGGGGTTTTGTCCTTCAGTTCGATATTCCAGTATTTGACGAGGCCGTGGGTCTGTTTCTCCACGAAGGCGTTTTCATCGACTGTAGCGCCGGTTTTGAAGAGGTTCTTGCCGTCCTTGAAATCACCAACGAAATCCTTGCTCCACATCCCTTCTGTCAACAGGACATGGCCAAGGGCGGCAGCCAGGGCACCGTCTTCGCCCGGCTTGATGGGGAGCCATTCCGTGGCCTTGGCCGCAGCGGTGGAGAGACGGGGGTCAATGGTTATGATGCTGCCGTGATCAAGGATATCGCCGAACTTGTTGATGGCATTTGGCACCTGACGGTTTGAACTGAGAGGATCTGCTCCCCAGATTACCAGGCAAGTAGTCTTGGCCAGATCGTAGTCACGATAACCGAAAAAACCTTGTGTATAACCGGGCCCCATCTTCTCGGCTTCGGCGCAGAGTGCGCTATGTGAGAAATAATTAGGGGTGCCGTAGATCTTGGGGAGGGTGCCGTACAGCAGTTCGGTGGAGGTGGGGGAATACCGGCCACGCATGTACATGAGCTTCTCCGGCTCGTTATTTTTGCGCAACTCCATCATCTTGTCGGCAATCGCATCCAGCGCCTCGTCCCAAGTGATCGGCACAAACTTCGGATCAACTCCACGTCCCTTGACATGATTGGTACGTTTCATCGGCACCTTGATCCGGTCCGGATCATAGGCCTGCTGTATCATCAGGTGCCCGCGGGGACAGCAATAACCATTGTTGGCCTTGCTGAGCTGATTGCCACGTACCTTGGCAATCCTTCCACCTTGTACAAAAAACTCGACCGGGCACCAGGCGGTGCACCCCTGGCAGGTGGAGGGAACCCAGGCACCGGGTTTGGCACCACCCTCCGCTGCGGCAAAAGTCAGGGCGTTGAACAGCGGTCCGTCAAGGGTGACAATAACCCCCGCTGCCAGTGACGCCTTCAAAAAATCCCTTCTGTTAATTTTCATCCTTTCCTCCTTTCGGGGTGGTCCCCTTGAGTTCCGACACAGGTCGACTGTTGTAAAACGTGCCGTAAAGATTGACTTACAAATAAATCATTCTCAACTGAGTGCTCCGGTTACTGTTTCTGTTCTTCCGTCCCCCCTTTCTTTTCGGTTGACATTAATTCTGACACTGCTTCCTGGAAATTTTGCGTGGCTATATCGAGTAACAGCATTGCATATTTTTTGTTGTGGACACCACCTCCTGCGGTAACGACTCTGAGGTTCTCTTGTCCCAACTTCAGCTTGGCTGCTGCTTTGGAATAGACTTGAGCCGATGCAGTGCCTTTCGCTTGCTCCATTGCCTCCACGGCTGTTTTCTCGGCCTGTTTTGTTTCAACTACGACGTCCGCAATATCCTTGGCCCACTGAACAGTCATCTTTCCGTACTTTGGATCCTTATTGTGGCACTCAGCACAACTCTTGTCAGATCCTTTTTTTACCTTATTGCCCTTGGCGTCGCGGGAATTCTTTTGGTGACAACCGGTACAATTTGTTCCGAAAGAATGCATCAGCGAAGGATACTTCTCCTTGGTTCCCGGGCCTACACCACCTACACCTGCCAGCAGCTTTTTGGTATAGAAGTGTGGCTCCGGGTGGCATGCAGCACAATCCCGTACCGCTGCATCAAGATAGGAAGATTTCTTATGGTCGATAGTCTCATGGCACTGATTGCAGCGAGCAGTCTGCTTGGTGACGTGTTCAGTGTGCATGAGTTTTCTGTTACTGACTTTTGCCAGAAGCTCTGGGGACGCATCATGGTGGCATTCGAGGCACAGATCCATTTTCAGCGCTGTGCTTCCCATGACCATTTCAAGATGACAGCGATTGCAAGAGACTTTTGCCGCTTCAAGTCCCTTATGAGTGATCGGCTTTTTCGGCTGCTTATCATCACCACTGAGTTCGGCTGGAATCGCACTCTTTTTCATCTCCAGCGGCTTTTCAGAAATTTCATGGCATACGGCACACTTTGCTCTTCCTTCATTTTCCTTAGCTTTCCGGAAGTGACAGATAAAGCATAATTCCTTAGGAACTTCAAAGTGCTTGCCCCGGGTCTGGTGCAAATGGCAGGAGGTGCATTGGAGTTTCTGACCATCTATTACTTTTTCAAGATGAGTTTTATGCTCGAAGGCTTTGAGATTGCCTTTGTATTTCGTGTCATATTTTTTCTTATAGTCAATCTGCTTTACCAGCAGCTTGTCCATGGGATGGCATTTAGCAGTAGCACAGCTCAAATCACTTATCGTTGGTCTTTTGCGAACCTCTTTGTCACCTGTGGCAAGATAGGAAAAGAGCTGGCCTAAACCACGGAATTTCGCTTTAGGTGTTGGTTTTTCACCCGGTTTGTAGTGACAGTCTATGCAACCGGTAATTTTGCCGGTTTCCTTATCGGGTAGGCTGTGTTTGTCCTTCTTCCAGGTTTCAAAATTAGGTTTCATGATGTGGCATTGAGTGCCACAAAACTCGGAGCGCCCGGAGTACTTTTCCGCAGCCAGAAGGGCTGCCAACACACCGCCAGCAATCACGACAAACACCATCACAACGATGATTAGCCATTTCCAAATCCGTTTTTTCTTATGAACCTTGATCCCTGTTTCATCCACAGATTCAAACCCTCCTTAGTAATTGTTAGCCGCCATATCTGGTGATCGAGTTGCGATATATATTTTGGTGTAGGTCACCACGTGACTTCACCTTTCTGATATAATGATGTGTTACCTCAACGTAACAGTCTCAGCCAAACCACGGAGATAGACGTGGAAGATATATTCGCAACAATTTCTTGAGCAAGAGGCGCCAAGGCCGCTTCAGCTGTTCACCTACAAGCGCGAGCATTTTTCAAAGGTGGGGGTGGCGAACCACGTCAAAATCCTCTGTTGCCACCCATTGATTTAAGTGATTACAAGAACCCGGCCAAGACAGAAAATTGATTTACAGGAGGAAAATAATGGGAATTATTTCGTATTGAGAAATAAGCAGAGAGGTAAATAACTCGCGATACAAAGCCTACTCCATAGCTGATTTCGTTCTCAGGCAATGAAGTTTCATTCTGTTATTTTCCGCTGTCTGGCAAGCCAGCTGTTCATTTTGCGGATAGAGTTATAGTTTGCATCATCTCCCTCGACGAACCGGTCAATCATCATACCTTTCAGGATATCATTGCCTTCCGGGTCTGCCGAAGCAGACAACAAAATATCTTTCAATTGTTTTTTCAGTTCAGAGTCAAGGCCGGGCCGAACGACGACCGGCGGAATACCGTAAGGGTCAGATGTGGCTATGATACAGAGCTGCTGAATTTGTTCTGGATACTTCTGCTTGGAATATTCCCAGACCAGGCTGTCAACAGCTGCCCCGTCAACGATACCATCGGCAACAGCTCGGATTGATTGATCATGGCCATACGAAAAAATATGTCGGTCAAAGAAGCTGTCCGGCGTTTCATTCATCTTGGCCAACATGTAGGTGGGTACCAGTTTTCCGCTATTGGACTTTGGATCGGCAAAGGCGAACACCTTCCCCCTCAGATCTTCGAAATGTTTTATCATACTGTCCTTGCGAACAATGATGTAGGAATAGTAAACTGACTTACCTTTTACCTGCGGCATGGCCAGAAGTTCCATACCGAACTTGTCCTTCCCCTCCACGTACGGTCCCGCACAGACAAAGGCTGCATCAAGGTCGCCAGTTTCCAGAAGGCGATTCATTTCTTTATAATTGCCCCGATCCACCAGTTGAACAGTCCGGCCAAGTTTTTTTCCGATGTACGCTTGCAAACGTTGATAATATACATAACCTTCCTTTGTGGTAATCATTGCACCCATACCGATCCGTAATGGTCGTTCGACCTGAACTGGCACCGGCTTTTTGGACGGCGTTACAGCTTTCAGGGTAACCATAACCGGTTCTGCGCGATTACACGCACTGCAGGTCAGGAGCATCCCAAATACTGCAATCATTGCACTTAAGAACCGCACTGCACGTCTCATATCAGTATTTATCCTCATTGGCGAAGACAATATGGTTCAATCTCTCCCAGAGAGCCTTACGGGAAATACCCAATAGAGCAGATGCCCGGGTCTTATTGCCTCCAGTCGCTTTGAGCATTTTCTCGATGTATCGGGTTTCGAACTCCAGCGTTGCATCCCGGAGCGGCTTCTCCACCGTAAATGTTTCGAACAGGCTGCCGATATATGCGGAATCCCTCATTCGGACAGGGAGATGTACCGGCTTGATCTTTTCACCATGATAGAGCAGGGAAAGATGTTCCAGAATGTTGCGTAGTTCGCGCACATTACCGGGATAATCGTAGAGGGAAAGGATATCAAGCACTTGAGACGATAGCCTAAGGGCGGCGCCATCACTTGCAGTGTGAAATAGTTTCAGGAAATGAGCCGTTAGTAGGGGAATGTCTTCCCGTCGCTGACGTAAAGGCGGTATGATCAAGGAAATTACGTTAATGCGATAGTAAAGATCCTCTCGAAATTCCCCCGAATGAACAGCCTCAGACAGGTCCCTTCTGCTGGTGGCGATAAGACGAAATTTTGATTTCAGCGGGTGTGTCCCACCCACCCGATAGAAACTACCGTCTTCCAGCACACGCAACAGCTTCCCTTGGATCCCCAACGGAAGATCCGTGATTTCGTCCAAAAGAAGTGTTCCCCCGTGAGCGGATTCAACGTATCCGATATGTGCTTTTACGGATCCTGTGTAGGCTCCCTTGTCAGAGCCAAATATCTCACTCTCAAAGAGCGAATCAGGAATGGCGGCACAGTTGACTTTGATGTAGGGCTTATCTTTTACTGAACTCAAGCTCTGGATATGATTGGCCAGCACTTCCTTGCCGGTGCCGCTCTCGCCCAGCAACAGGATAGCTGCCTCGGTCGGCGCCGCAACTTCCGCCATCTCGATGACCTTTTTCATATCAGTGCAACGAGTCATCATACTCTTCTTCCTGCACTCTGATGATTCCATCAAGTTAGACATGTTGCGGAACTCGATCACGCGCCGAATTTTCAGTAATACCAGCTCAGGATGAAACGGCTTGGTAATAAAGTCAAATGCCCCTATCTTCATTGCTTCAACGGCGTTTTCAATTGTGGCATGGCCGGTCATGACCAGCGCCATACAGGTAGGGTGACGCAAAAGGATCTCACGCATTATGTCCAGTCCATTTGAATCAGGCAGTTGCAGGTCCTGCAGCAGAAGGTCAAAGCTCTCCTCGATGGAGAGAGCCAACGCATCGGCTCCATCCATGGCAACCTGCACATTGTAACCTTCTCCTTCCAGAGCGAATTGCAGCGGGTGCCAAAGCAGTGGATCGTCTTCGACAATTAGTATCTTTATCATATCACTGAGACCTCGTTATCCAGTGGGATGCGGATAGTAAAGACAGTCTCCCCTGGTCGGCTTGCTACACTGATGGTGCCGTTATGCATATCAATGATATTCCTGCAGATTGCCAGGCCCATGCCTGTACCCTTACCGGCCTGTTTTGTGGTGAAAAAAATCTCAAAGATATGGCCCTTAATATCTTCCGGAATTCCCTCGCCGTCATCTGTTACGGTGATGACATACGATGTATCGTCAACAGTGGCTGACAGTCTCACTTCACCCTTTTCCCCACAGGCATCGGCAGCGTTCATAATCAGGTTAAGGACAACCTGGTGCAATTTGGCTTTGTCCATCCTCACAGTGACCTGGGATTTACAGTCGTCGAATACCTTGAAGATGACAGCCCTCTTTTTAAGAGCCATACTTCCGAAGGTTGCTGCCTCCTGAAAAAAGGCACTGCTCTGCACCGATTCAATGGACAGGTTGCTGGCTCGGCTAAAATCGCTCAGTTGCTGAACAATTTTCTGGATACGAGATAAGCCTTGTTTAAGGAGATTCGTCTGGTTGGCAACGCTTTCCGACGGCTCCTTTTCCAGATAATAAATTGAACTGGATATGGCATTTAATGGGTTGTTGACCTCATGGGCAACACCTGCGACCAACTTGCCAATAGTTGCCAGTTTTTCGCTTTGGACCAGTGAGGAAAAGAACTGCTGGCGCTCTCTTTCACTATCTTGCAGACGTACAAGCATAGCACTGATGCTTTCCTGCAAGAACCCTATCTCGTCATTTCTTGCTTCCGGCAGCTCAACTGTAAGCGCTTGCGGGTTTATCCCTGACATTGCTATGGCAAGATTTTGAACTGGTCGGGATATGGTCTGGCCAACAAAATAAAACAGGATAGTGCCAATCAGGAAAAAAAGGACGGAGAAGGATACAACTTTGACCCCCATAAAATAAAGTTCATGTTCGAGCGGCTTCATGGAAATCCCTATTCTCAGGCTTCCCCAACTCTTGCCGTAGATTCGCAAAGGCATGGCAATATCAAGGATGTTCTCACGCGTATCAGCTTCGAGTACTGTTCTGGATATGAATGAATCTCCCTGTAATGCTTCCCGTGTAAGATCATCGGTATAGGTGCTGCCATATTCCATGTAGCGGCTATGGGCAAGCACCTTACCTTTGTCATCGGTCACAAAGGCGTACAGGGTCGGAAAATCATTATTTGCAACGATCTCATCGACAAAATTGTCTAGGAGCCCCCCCTCCTCAATTATTCCCATTTCCTCATAGATCAGAGCATTGACAATCGGAGTTTTGAGTGAGGTTGCCATGCTGCGGGCATTGCTGAGCAGGCGGTCATACAGGAGCCTTTTCTCGTTGTGCCATGCCCAGGTCCCCCAAATTATAGAAGTTATGGCGACGATCAAAGCTGCTGCCAGGACGAACTTGCCTTTTATCCCTAAAAAAAAGCGCCTGTTCATCGATGACACCCATAACCACAACCTGAAGGAATGTCCCGCATCATTTTGAAAATCATCCGATAGTCATTGGCGTTCGCTTCCGCGAAACCATATTTAAACTCGTCGTCCCAGTTGGCCATGATTTTTTTATGTTCAGGATTGTTTCGATCAAGTTTGAGCAAAGCCTGTTTAACAGACTTTATAAATTGAGGGGAAGCCTCTTTCCTGACCACGAAGGGTACCGAAGGCAGAGGTTCAGAATAAGCAAGCACCCGCAAACCATAGCTCATGTATTTATTCGCAATTACATCCTTTACTGCTCCAGCATCGTATTGTCCCTTTAGGATTGCCTTGGCAACTGCATCATGGTGTTTCAGGTTTGAAAAAGTGCCCAGTTCCTGGAGCTTGATGCCGTTATTCCAGAGGAGGTAGCGGGGAATCAGATTGCCCGAAGTAGAATGGGGTGATCCGAACACCATGTTTTTGCCTTTGAGTTCCTGCAACGAGGTAAGTGGCGAGGTATTCGACACGATTATGGCAGAACGATAGAAAGGAATGCCATCCTGATTGAGTGGTTTGACAATCGGTATTGCTCCGTAGAGAGTACTGGCTTCAGTAAAAGTAACATCACCGAGAGAACTGATCTGTGTAACACCGTCCCTGAGGTACCGTACCGCTTCAGGGTAGTCGCGGCTGATTTTAAGTTCGAAGTGGTAGGGAGTGTTTTGAGTAAGGTAATCCATGATCGGCTGGTAGCGCTTGTACATGACCACTGGATTATAACGTGGGATGACACCGAAACGGATGAGGGGCTTTTCGTCAGCCAGAACAGGAATCGTAAATACGATCAGAAGACTGAACAAAATGATGATTGCGAGTTTCATTTAATTCCTCTGTGCGAGGTTCTTCATTTCGGAAAACAAAATATATCTGTTTCAGCGGATAAATCACATAAAAACATTTTCCCTTAACGAAATCCCGTCGCCGGGTCGCACGTAGCCACCCTGAATCCGATACAACTCTTCATAACTCAACATATCATCATGTTGTTGCTTCGTAATTCCATCGGCCGGCATACAGTAGGTACAGCGCAAGTTACAGCGATCGGTCACTGACATGCGCAGGTAATTTATCAATCTGCCGTAAGCATCATGCAACGACATTGCTTATGCTCCCCATTTCGAAATCACGATCCAGCAGAGTAATATCAGCAGTACTTTCAGATACAATCGTAGTATTTGAATCAAGCATCAACAAACCATTACTCCTGGTGAGCGATGCCAGATTGGCGGAACTCTGATTGCCGGTGTTTGTTGCACGGTAAACTCCATGTTGCAGTGTTACTCCTACTCTGACAAGGTGAGGGCGATCTCCATTATTCCTCATCTCTTCACCCAAAGTAGCCCTGACCACCGGCCTGAAAATCCGGGAATGCCCCATCATTTTCAACAGAGACGGTCGGACGAACATTTCGAAGGCAACCATTGTTGCTACCGGATTACCTGGTAGTGCAAAAATCGGCTTACTCTCAAGCAAGGCAAAAGCCACTGGCTTTCCAGGTTTCATGCGAACTTTCCAGAATAGCAATGTGCCACCCAACTTCTGTATGGATTCCTTGACAAAGTCACAATCACCAACGGATACCCCACCGGTAGTAATGAGAATATCGGCTGCGAGTCCCTCCACTATTTTCCCCATGGTTGATTCTTTACTGTCTGCCGCTATGCCGATCATAATCGGCTCGCCACCCGCCTCCAACACCTGGGCAGCCAGACTGTAACTGTTGCTGTTGATGATTCTCCCGGAAGAGGGAGTTGTTCCCACGCCAAGAAGTTCATCGCCGGTAGCCAGAATAGCGACTCGCACTTTTTGATACACTGTGACTTCTGTTCTACCAAGAGATACCAACAAGCCGATTTCTTGAGGGCGGAGCAGAGAACCGGCTTTAACTACCAGATCGTTTGCCCGCACATCCTCGCCTTGTTTTCTTATATGGGCGCCTGGTTTTACTTTGGAGACGAGCCGTATGCCGATGGCCGTCAGCTCCACTTCTTCAAACGGTACAACCGTATCGCACCCTGATGGAATGGGTGCTCCGGTCATGATCTTGACCGCTTCACCCGTTGCAACAGACGTTACCAGTTCGCTCCCTGCTGGAATGAAACCAGCGATCACCCACTGCTCGCGCCCTGATGAAGTGGAAGAAAAGGCATACCCATCCATGGCGGAATTGTCCGTAGTGGGAATATCCCATGGTGCATGGACGTCTTCTGCAATAACGCGCCCTAACCCTTGTAGAAGAGGCACAGTTTCGGAAAGAAGTAATGGTGAATTACTCAGGATGACGCGCTGTGCTTCTTCAATAGAAACCATGATTAGACCTCCGTTTTTCCGCTGTTCACTACCTATAAGAAAAGTGTTTAGCTTTCTTTTGGTTTGATTTCGATCTCGTCCTTTCCTTCGGATGCCTTCTTGAAGTTGCGGATTGACTTACCAAATGCACCCCCAATCTCCGGCAGACGGCCGGCTCCAAACACAACCAAAACTATGACAAGTATAATAATCATCTCCGGCATTCCGAATCCAAACATGTCGTTTCTCCTTATTTTTTTGTTACCTGTACGTAACAGAATCAGTCAAATAACGTAAGTATTGGCTAAAAACCGATCTTGTTGTCATCAGTATTCATATGAACAGCAAGTTGCCTGCCATAATTGATCCACTCACAATATAATGGCGACCGACAATAGCATTTAGAAGTAAGCGCGTAGACTGCTTGACCTTTCCGTGTCACTGCTTTATAAATGCCTCACATGAACCATCTTGCCAAAACGCTAAAAGCTCTCTCTGATCCAATCCGTCTGCGCATCATCCTATTATTGCATGCTGAAGGAGAGTTGTGTGTCTGTGACCTGATGGCGGTACTCAAACTACCCCAATCGACAGTGTCACGTCACCTGGCCTACCTTAAACGCAGTTGCTGGGTTGATATCCGCCGCGATGGGGTATGGATGTACTACTCTCTGAGCCGGGAGAGCTGTACCATCTGCAACGAGATGCTACAAATCCTTAAACAACATGCCAGCAACCTCCCTGAAGCAACGTCAGACCGCGATGCACTGGTTGCCTTCCTTAAAGACAAACCATCACCCTGCTCTTGATGGCGCTATTTAGCATAGGGGCAGCTACTAAGTATTAATCTGCTGAGCAAGATTTCTCAGTGGGAACAAATACATTCTTACTGCCGTCCACATCTACATCATCAAGTCCGACACCAGCCAAGATAGCTTCAATTTCTTCGATAATCTCTTCTTGCCGAGCGAGCGTCTGTTTTCTCTTTAATTCAGTGGTACGCCGTTCCATGCGTCGTGACGCGCCCTCAATATGATTAAGGCGAAAATGGCTTTCCGCCATGAGGGAACGGTGGAATACTTCGGTAATAGCAGCCAGGAGATGCTGATCTGTCAGTTGAGCGAAAAATGCCTCAGGTGCAAGATTCAGATGCGGTGGGAATTTAGCAGTGGGATTTCCCCTCTTCATGCGCCCCTCAATGGGGGCGAGAGATTTGACCACGACGACACCGCTATCCGGGTCGTGGTAGAGTGCGGATAAGTAAAGGGGGCGGTTGCCGTCCGTTTGGGTGAGCAAAACGCTGATGACATCCATGACCGCGTGAATAACCGGGCTGATTTCCTCGACCGCATGGGGACCATCCAGCTGATCATCAACCTGAAGCCGCCCGGCCAACTTGGCGCCGATCGCAATTTTGAGCGATTTGACTCCGCTGTTTTCAACAAGTGGAAGGGCTGCAAGCAGGAGGTCGTTGAAATCACCACAGAGCCCCCGCTGTGAACCAACCAGCAGCATCAGCTCAATTCGTTTGTCATCATCCGGTTGCTGTTGCGGATAGAATGACAGAAAATCAGAGGCGGTCTCTTCCAGGCTTGTTACCATCTCCCGCTGGGCACCAAGAATACGGGAGAGTTTTCCGGTCTCCATAATAGCCAGGTTCTTCATGACACCGAGGATGACGCCGATGTCGCCTAAAGCACGCAGCCGCCGTTCAAGCTCACGCCGCCCGGCCATTCGCCTCACCATGTTCCGTCAACGCATCGGCAACCAGCTCACGCCATGCTTCCTGGTTGCTTTCCAGCGTGCAACGCCCTCCTTCCACAGCTGCGGCAAAGCGATTAACCAGTTCCGGAATCTCTTCAGGCAATACCCCTTCCAGCATCCCGCTGTTAAAGGCGGTGAGCCAAGCCAGTTGATATTCAACCGGATGCGGTGCCCGCCGTTCTTGCCGGAGTAGCTCCCTCAGCACTTTGCCCCGCTTGATCCGGGCCTCAACCGAAGCCTCCAGCCGCGCTCCGAAGCGGGTAAAAACTTCCAGTTCCAGAAACTGGAGGTAGTCGAGCTTCATCCGCCCCACCTCTTCCTTGACCCGTTGAAGTTGGGCCTTGCCGCCTATGCGCGACACCGAACGGGTAATGTCGATGGCCGGAAGAAAACCGGCAGCGAAAAGTTCCTGGTCGAGATAAATCTGGCCATCAGTGATGGAGATCAGGTTGGTGGGTATATAGGCGGCCAGTTCCCCCTGCTGGATTTCAATTATCGGCAACGCAGTCATAGTCCCACCGCCGTGACTTGCTGCCAGCGCAGTGGATCGTTCCAGCAGGCGGGCATGCAGGTAGAAAATGTCGCCGGGATACGCCTCGCGCCCCGGCGGTCGCCGCAACAGCAAGGAGATTTCCCGGTAGGTCTGTGCGTGGAGAGAAAGGTCGTCATAGACGATCAAGGTATCCCGCCCTTTGCGCATCCATTCCTCGGCAATGGCACAACCGGCAAAGGGAGCCAGGTATTTAAGACCCGGCAGCTCAAAAGCCTCGGCGACTACTATGGTCGTATGCGCGAGTGCGCCGGCGTCTCGCAGGGTCTCGACAATGGTAACGGCCTTTGAACGCTTCTGGCCGATCAGGACGTAGACGCAGAGGACTCCGCTCCCCTTCTGGTTGATAATGGCATCAAGCGCCAGAGAACTTTTCCCGGTCGATGACCCGCCGATGATCAGCTGGCGCTGCCCTTTTCCGATGGGAATCATGGTATCGACAATGGTCGTGCCGCTGTAGAGCGGTGCATTGACAAAGGTGCGCGCCAGAATTGACGGTGACGATCCGAATATTTCGCGACGCATGCAGTTTCGTGGAGATTCAAATCCGTCAAGCGGGTGCCCCAACGGGTCTACGACTCTTCCCAGAAGAGCATCTCCCACCGGCACAAGAGGCCTTGTACCGGAAAGCAGCGCCCCGGTTCCGGCGGTGAGCCGGTCGGTCTGCCGCAAAAGAATGGCGCCTGCCAACTCTTTCCCCAAGTGAAAGACCAACGCCCGGCTGCCATCTTCAAGTGCGATTATGTCATCCAAAGCCGCTGAGGGAAGGCAGCGAATCCACGCGACACCATCGCCTACAGCAACAACGCATCCACGTTCCATAACGCGAGTTGTTGGAAAATACCCGGCGAGCCTTGCCTCCAGGGCTGTAAGTGGAGATGGGAGCACGGCGGCAAATGGTATCGGCACAATTTCACTCTCCATTGATACCACCCAGGAAAAAGGCCAGCTCATCCTTGAGGTTGGCTGACAGGTTCCACGGACCGGTGTTCACGCGGATACCTGCCAGAAGTGCTTCGTTAACAGTGAAACTGAAATGTTGAGCCGCCGGAAAGATTGCCCGAAAACGTTCTTGAAACGTTTCCGCTACTGTTTCGGTGAGCGGATATGCACTCACAACCCTCACTATCGCTTCTTCTCTTCCAAGCGCCTCTACTATAGCTCGAAGCTGTTCATCAGGAAGTCCATGCAGGTCTTCCAACAACATCTCCACGAGTTTACTTTCCAGATCCGGAGTGGCAATGCGGGTCAGCAACCGGGCGGCAAATCGACCGGCATTGGTGATCGCCCGTTCCTCACTCAGACGAACAAGTTCCTCAGCCTGACGCTCTTCTGTCACTCGGACTTTGTCCCGCATTTCAGCCAGCTCTGTGTCCAGAACGGCCGTCAGGCGCTGACGCTCAATGGCTATCTCAGCCTGCAACTGACGTCGCAACTCCGCCTTTTCTTCATCCCATGAGGCCAGGCGGCCCTGGTATGTCCGCTCCAACTCAGTCGCTTCGGCACGCATTTGCCCGGCTTCGGAGCGCGTCTGTTCCATAGCAGCCTGCCGTTTGGCAATAATTGCCTGCACCGGCTTATAGAGCAGACGGTTCATGATCCAGACGAGGATCAGGAAATTGGCGACTTCCATCAGAAATGTGGTCAGATCGAGTTCCATGTGCCCTCCGTTATTTGAGGAGGTATTCGAGCAGCGGATTACGAAACAGCACAATCAACACAATGACCAGACAGTAAATCGCCAGCGACTCGATCATGGCAAGACCGATAAAGAGCGTCCGGCTCAGTGATTTCTCGGCTTCCGGCTGCCGGGCCAGGGATTCCAGGGCGGTACAGATCGCCCTTCCCATGGCGTTTGCCGGAGCGATAATTCCGATGGCCATGGCAATCAAGGCCACTACCGTCGATGCAAGCACAAACCAGGATATCGGGGTCATAACTCTTCCTCCTTCACGGGGCGCCGTGATTCAAGTGACTGGATAGCGCCGGCGATGTAGATCAGCGCCAGCATACCGAAGATGTAGGCCTGCACCAGGGCTTCTACAATGTGGAGCATGAGCAGCGGGATCGGCGCGAAAAGACCAGCCACCAGCAGCACCAGCAGCGCCGCCATTTCCAGGCTCATCATGTTGCCGAACAGACGGACGGCCAGCGCCAGCGTGCGAGTGATTTCGCCGATGATGTGAAACGGCAGCAGAATGGGGCTTGGCGAGAGGTAATGTTTCAAATAACAGCGGACTCCCTCGATACGAATGCCAAACCAGTGTACCGAACAAAAGACCAGCAGCGCCAGGGCTGTTGTAGCGGAGAGGTCTCCAGTCGGGGAATGGACACCAGGAATCAGGCTGGAGAGATTGGCGACGCCGATAAAGATCCAGAGCGTCGCCACAAAAGGGAACACGGTGTCGGCCCGATCCGGCAGCACCTCACTCACGGCGGCATAAATTGTCTGTACGATACCTTCTACGGCTGTCTGAAGAGAACCGGCGTCAATGCTGAAACGCCGGATGACAATCCATGAGGACAGAACAAGAACAGCCATGATGCCCCACGTGGTAACAACGGTCGTACTGATCGCCAGTGGTCCCAGGTAAAACAGTATGTGTGTCCCGTCCAGCATGGTTTACTCCTTTAGCAGCAGATACACATTGACTCCGCCAATGACGAGCCCCAGAAAGAGACATGAAAGTGTCCAGCGAACCGAATAGCCGGCAACCATTCCGTCGAGCCAGCGCCCCAAATATGCTCCGCCGACCACCGGCAAGATCAGCAACAAACCGAGTGTCCCCATATAGAGCGATTGCCCCAGCACGGTCGGCTTTTCTCTTTGAGCCCGGACAAGGCGCTTGACTCTTTGCTCCACCTGCTGTTTGAGGTTATCGTCATTCATTGGCTTCCTCGTTCAATCTCTCTGAGCCGCCGGAGCATCTCCTCCTCCAGGCGGTGCAGACTCTCCCGAATACCGCCCACAGCCTCCTGGTCGGCCAGCTGCAACTCTGCCAGGAGGGTTCCCATGCGGCGCAATTCGGTATCATGCAGATAGCGCCGGGTGCAGAGTGTCAACCGGTCACCACCGCCTTCGATAATTCCGCCGGGAAGCGCCAGATAATGCCACTCACTTTCACCGATACGAAATCTGGCCAGCCCAACGCCAAGCGCCGTCATCATGCGGCTGTGACCAGGCAGGATACCGAAGGCCCCCGAAGCATCCTCACCAACAAAACTGGTGACGTTGTCGAACGACTCCGAACCGGTCGAATGGCGCAGCAGAAGCGTCATGGACCTCATGGCCTGGGCCTCCCCATGGCGCCGCGCATATAACATTCTTCTTCACTCTTGCCATCGAACTCGCCGTTCAGGAAAGCTTCACAATCGGATAGAGTTTCTTCCAGAGACACGGAAACACCCTTCATCCCGGCATGCTCGGCAGTCACGTAAAACGGCTGGGTGAGATAGCGCTGGAGTTTGCGTGCCCGTAGCACAATCAGGCGGTCGTGTTCCGATAGTTCCTGAATGCCGAGCATGGCGATAACATCCTCCAGCTCGTGATAACGCGCCAGGTGTTCGCGTACCCCCTCGGCTGCGGAATAGTGACGGTCGCCCAAAACGTGACGATCCATAAGACTGGTGGTTGATTGAAGCGGATCAACAGCGGGATAAATGCCTTTAGCGGCTTGTGAACGGGAAAGAATCACCATGGAATCAAGGTGCCCCAGAATGGCATTGACGGCAGGGTCGGTCATGTCGTCGGCCGGGACGTAGACCGCCTGCACCGAGGTGAGCGCCCCGGCTCTGGTAGAAATTATCCGGTCTTCCAGCTCCGCCACCTCGCTCATCAGTGTCGGCTGATAGCCGACGGTTGCCGGGATGCGCCCGAGGAGTCCTGATATTTCGCTCCCGGCCTGGGCAAAACGGAACACGTTGTCCATCAGGAAGAGCACCTCAGTGCCAAGGGTATCGCGCAGATACTCAGCGTAGGTGAGTGCTGAAAGTCCTACTCGAAAGCGTATGCCTGGGGACTCATCCATCTGCCCGAGAACAATGAGGCTGTTCGGCATGACCCCGGCATCGCGCATTTCGTGCCAGAGTTCGTGGCCTTCCCTGATCCGCTCACCCACACCGGCGAATACTGATACGCCACTGTGAAGTGCAACGATGGCATGCATAAATTCCATAATCAAAACAGTCTTGCCGACTCCGGCACCGCCAAAGAGTCCTGTTTTTCCACCACGTACAAATGGACTCAGGAGATCGATAACCTTGATGCCGGTCTCCAAAATTCCGCTGGCGGACGTAGATTCGTAGAATGGAGCCGGATGGGCGTGGATAGGACGTCGTTCTTCTTCGGGAAGGGGAGGCCCTCCATCAAGCGGAGCGCCGAAAGCATCAAGAAGTCGGCCGAGACAGGTGGGGGAAACGGGAATAGAAAGGGGGGCACCACAGTCATACACTCTCATCCCGCGCCGCAGCCCGGCAGGATTTTCGAGGGTGATTGCACGTATATGTTCCCGGTCGATGTGCTGATACACCTCGAACGTGTAATTCAGATCACCATTCCGTGTAACCAGTGCCTGGCGCAACGGCGGTAATGGATCGCAGCGAATCAGTACCACCGGGCCGTGCACCTCGACGACGGTACCGATCAATGTGACATCATGTATGTCTTGGGTTGGCTGTAGTTCCATACATCACTGCCTTGACTGGGTTCATGGATCAGATTGGCGATCTCAGATCATGTTTTGATGTTACTTAAAGTAGTTTAATCGTAAGTTGCTGGTTTGGCAAGATGACGTGGAGCATTTGTAATCGAATACATATTTAAACCCTCAATATATGACAGTTCCCGCAAGTAGCGAACCCTCTCAACTACTGGGGGATGCGAAAAATAGAAGCGGGCGTAGAGGGGATGGGGATGAATATTCGATAAATTTTCAGCGGAATGTTTGATCAACGCCGAGGCCAGTGATTCGGGATTGCCGGTAATCTTGCAGGCGTACCGGTCGGCTGCATGCTCATCACGCCGGCAAAGCCAGGCCCACAATGGGGTAAACGGGAACTTGATCAGCAATATAATGAAGCCAAGAATCACCAGCCTCGCCGAAAAGGAAAGATTCTCAAAACCGATTACCCCCGATAAGCCGGGCCATTGCAGCAACAAGAAGGAAAACCAGCAACCTGCCAACATTAGCATGTGTATCATGAACAGCCGTTTTAGCATGTGATGCTGTTTCCAGTGGCCGATCTCATGTGCAAGCACCGCAACAATTTCATCGTGAGTCATCTGTTGCAGCAGCGTGTCGTATAAGACAATACGCTTTTCCTTGCCTAGTCCGGTAATGCAGGCATCGGAATGCCGGCTCCGTTTGGATGAGTCCTTCTGCATGACATGGCTTACCGTAAGCTCTTCCTTGGCCATCACTGCCTCGATCTCTTCCTGCAGCCCGTCGATTGTCACCGGTACGAATTTATTGAAGAGTGGTTCTATGACATGCGGGGATATCTGCATCACGAACAGGCTTAAGAGTGTCAGGAATGCCCAGACCCAAAGCCACCAGCGCATGGGACTCAATTGCACCAGCCAGAAGCAGACAGCCACAGTCAATACCAGCATGCTGGTGCCAATCGCTTGTGACTTCAACAGATCACTGAACCAAAGGCGCATGGTCGCGTTATTGAAACCGTATCGCTCCTCGATTACGAATGTGCCATAGAGTGAAAAAGGGATATCAAGGATGGTTCGTATCCAGGACAGCAACAGGAATAACAGGATTCCCCTGGTAATGAATGAATCGGTTACTCCTTGGATCAGTCTGTCAAAAAGAGGGAGCAGCCCACTGAAGAGAAAAAGAACAAGCAAGGTGTTGTTAAACAGCGACCTCACTAAATCCAGCCGATTGCAGTCGAGAGTATAGGCCCTGCTTCTTGCCACTGTTTCAGGAGTGATGAACGACTCGAAACCTTCAGGAATAGTGCCGCCATGCTGTGTTACATGACGCCGGTTGAGATGGCATAACCAACAGGTGGATGCCGCTACCGCTATAAAGAGTCCGAAAAGAAGAACAGACATGAGGCACCGATCTCTTTACCTGTAATTTGAACATGTTGTAAGTTAGTCAAGGTTGCCGGCAATGTCGTGAGCCAGCGCCCACTCGTCAGAGGTTAGTTCACCCGGCTGGAATTCAGCGTTGAGAGACATCGCCAGACCGGCGACAAGGGCAGCCTTTAGTTCACTCGGATTGACCTTTTGCCCCGATATTTCTCCCAGTGAGGTGGTCCGCGATGCAAGGTGTTGATTAAACTCCTCATGCGAACGATCCTTCAAATTCACTACAGTGGCCCATCTGTCCCGTTGTGAATCAAGAACGACAGACCCGTGCTGAAGCATTGAAGAGCCTTTCAATGTCAGGGCACTTCCGGCAAATTTTTTGCCATTGTGCAGTATGTCTCCCGCAGCGAAGCGCATGAAGCAGATATCCGTTTCCGGTGCGGTGAGGTTGTTTCCTGCGCGAACCGTTTCCAGACCGATCAGGCGAAATCCTTTGACGAGCCCATCTCCAAGAAGTTTATAGGCATCTGCCAGTTTGACCGGGATGCCTTCAGCCGCACCGGCAATCACGCTGTAGGTGAGGTCATTCTCGTGGAGAACCGCATGGCCGCCGGTTGGCCTTGTGACGACATCCAATCCCATCTCGCTGCACGCTGCGAGGTCTATTGAGTGGCGGCGCTGGAAATACCCCAGTGAGATGGCTGGGGGATTCCACTGATAGAAGCGCAGCGTCGGTGGTGAAACGCCACGGGCATGCAGTTCAAGCAAGGCCATATCAATTCCCATGTTGAGAGCAGCCGGCAAGGTTCCAGTATCCAGCAGGCGCCAGGCGTTCATGACAGCTTTCCAAAGAAGTGCGCCGCCTTGTACGAACTACGCACCAGTGGACCGGAAATAACCTGCCTGAAGCCTGCGCCAAGGGCTCTCCCCCGCCACTGTTCAAACTCATCCCGTGAAACGTAACGCGCCACAGGGGCGTGGCCAATGGATGGGGCCAGATATTGACCGATGGTCAGCACATCACACTTCACGGCAGCCAGGCCGGTCAGCACGGATTCTATTTCATCCCGGCTCTCGCCCAGGCCAAGCATGAGACCCGATTTGGTGATGGTATCAGGCGCGAGACGCTTGGAGTTTCGCAACAGCTCCAATGAACCTTCATACCGGGCTCCGCTCCGGACTGTTTCATACAATCGCGGCACCGTCTCCATGTTATGGGCAAGAACGTCCGGTTTGCTTGTGAGAACTTTCTTCAAGGCCGCTTCGTTCCCCTGAAAGTCGGGCACCAGAAGCTCAATGGTTACAGATGGGCAGGTGCGGCGCAACACTTCCACCACTCGCGCATAATGGGCGGCGCCGCCGTCCGGCAGGTCATCACGGGTTACTGAAGTTATCACCACATGGGACAGGCCCAGTTTGGTGACAGTCTGGGCAAGTCTTTCCGGTTCATTATCGTCGGGAGGGTTCAGAGCTTCGCCGTGCCGGACAGCACAGAATGTGCAACGCCGGGTGCAGAGATCACCCAGGATCAGGAAGGTTGCCGTACCGTTCGAGAAGCATTCCCCGCAATTAGGGCACCTGGCGCTCTCGCAGACAGTGGATATCTTCAGGTCAGCCAGCTGCTTTCGCGTCCGCTGGATGCGACCAGGCCCGTCTCCCTTCCTCGTGGCCCGGACCTCTTCCATGAGCCATGCCGGTGCCGTCTCACTCATTGAACGTCTGTGCCTCCGCAGGCATGTGGATCGCCTGGCCATGCAGCGCTTGGGCCACTTCCAGAACTGCTTCCGTAAGGGTTGGATGTGTATGTATGGTCTCCATCACCACGCGGGACGGCAGCCCCGCCTTCATGGCAAGAGAAATCTCGGCAATGCATTCGGCTGCATGAGCCCCCAAAATGTGAGCGCCAAGTATCTCGTCGGTACGAGCGTGGGTTATGATCTTGACCATTCCTTCCAACTCACCCATTGCCTGGGCCATACCAAGGGACTTGAAAGGGAACTTCACAACCTTGACCGGATGGCTCGCTGCTGCCTGCTCTTCCGAAAGCCCCACAGCGGCATATTCGGGAAGGCTGAACACGCAGCGCGGCACCACCCGGTAATCCATGGGTATCCCCGGCCCCAAAGCCTGTCCCAAGGCGTTTTCGGCAGCGCATATTCCCTCGGCGAACGCTACGTGAGCCAGCATCCAGTCACCGATCACATCACCGGCGGCAAACAGTTGAGGGACAGAGGTTTGCAGGTATTCGTTGACCAGAATGCGGCCGTGGTCCATTTCGACTCCCAGTTTATCCAGGCCGATTCCTTCCGTGTTGCATTGGCGGCCCACCGCGACCAGAATCGTGTCGGCGACCAGATCCGTCCCATCGGAAAGCATGACGTGACAAGCATGATCGATCTCCGTTACCGTATTGACCGTGACACCGCACAACACCTTAACCTTGCGCCGGGTCAATATGCCCTTGAGAGTGGATACGACATCGCAGTCCTCCTGTGGCAGAAGCCGCTCCTCTGCTTCAACAATGGTGACCTGTGACCCCAGTTCGCGGAAGATGGCGGCCATTTCCACACCAACAGCGCCCCCTCCCACTACAACCAAATGAACCGGCAGGATCGGCTTCTTCAGAATATCGTCAGGAGTGAAAATGCGTGGACTTTGGGGGAACAGCGCAAGCCGCGTTGGTCGGGAGCCGGTACAGATTACGGTCTTTTCCGCCTCAATGAGCTGAGTCCCGTCCTTCAGTCTGACCTCGATGCGGCGAGATGAGAGCATCACTCCTTCTCCTTCAAGAAGATCAACCTTGCGAGACTGAAACAGTCGTGCGATGCCCCCGCGAAGACCGTTTACGACACGTTCCTTGCGGGCGATAATTGCGGCTATATCAGGTATCGCCTCTACCGGACTGAAACCAAATTCCCTGGCACGGCCCATGATGCGGCCCGCCTCGGCAGATGCCCGGACGGTCTTGGTCGGTATACACCCCCAATTGAGGCAGACCCCTCCAAGAAACTCCCGCTCCACAACGGCAACCTTTGCTCCCATCTGTGCAGCCCGAATGGCACCTTGATATCCGGCCGGGCCGCCGCCGAGAAAAACGATATCATACGGTTCCGGCATGGTTTTCCTCACTGAACCGTGATGGTCGGATTGACTACGACTTCACTCTTTAACGACTGGCAGATGGTCGAATATTTAAAGGCTAGATCCAGCGCCCGCTTGACTACCTCGGCAGAGCCTCCCCGAACCACAAGGTGCGGATTGAGCGTAAGCGTCTTGAACCAGGAGGTCTTGTCGATAAATTCTTCCACTTCGCCAACGGCTTCGCACTGATAGGAAATCAAATCAACCTTGAACCGCTCCATGGCCCAGAGAACCATCATGTGATAGCAGGTGTTGCCTGCCATCACGAATGCGTCTTCCGGTGTCATGACATCGTTCTGTCCATGAAGATCCGGCGGCGCGGAGAACAGCATCTCTGTGCCATTCTGACACCAGGTATTGCCGCAATATTCACCGCGCCATTCAACGTTATTCGTGTAGAGTGCCATCATCTGCCCCCTCAACTCTGTCAATCTGTCAGCTCAGTACTTCATCCACCGTTTGAGCAATCTTTTCCGCAATCACGTCAACTATCATTCTTTCATGCTTTGTCAGGTTGCGCCGGTTAACCGGAGGATTACACTGCTCTGCACACAGAATTTCCGAAATGACGAGTGACGCAGCCGGTTTCCCTGAGAGTGCTTCCGTGCTCCGTTGGGCACAGCGTTTAGCACAGCCGTCCACGGTGATGGTGGGGAATTTGGCGGTAAATGCGCGCTCCTCCTGACCTGCCGCAATGAAAAGCGGCAGACAGATAGTGACAGTTCTTCCGGGCCTGAGCTCATCCAGGACCTTCCTGCAAGCCAGGCGTGAGATTGTTCCTTCGGGGATTTCCTCACCGCTGCACGAAACAATCCCTACTTTAACTCTTGCCACTTCATGTTCACTCATTTCACCCTCCCTCCCGCCAGTTCATCCACGACCGGAGCCAATTCATCGGCGGCAATAGCAGCAAGCTTCCGGCCCGTTTCATCCAGTTCGGCGACCCCTTCCGGCTTGTGGTCTTTGTGGGCGACGTAAAAACTGATGGACTGAAACGTTTTTGCAACCTCAACCCCGCGTGACTCGACACACTTGTGGGCACAGCCGAGCGGGCAGCCATCGATGGTGATGACCGGGTTCTCCGTCACCAGTTGCGTTGCCTGTTCATCAGCAATCATGAGGAGCGGCAGGCAGGTGAGCAGAACCGTGTCAGGACGTACCCGTTCCGCCAGTTCGTAGGCTATCTCCCTGGACAGGGCGCCATACACCTTGCCAATCCCGCTGCACGGAATCACCACTACTTTATCGGTTGGCATTTTCATTTTTTCTCCGTCTCCTGAATGATTTTTTCCTTCATCAGTTCAAAATAGGGTTCGGGCTGAAGAAGAGAGGTCTGGTCGCCGGTCCAATCGGTCAACTGTATGCGGTAGATCCATCCGGCGCCGTACGGTTCCTGGTTTATTAGATAGGGGCTTGACTCCATCTCAGGGTTGATGGCCACGATTGTTCCGGACACTGGTGAAATGATGCCAAAGGTGGCCTTGATGGTTTCGATCTTCCCGGCTTCTTCTCCTTGCCGGATTACAGTATTTACTTCTGCCGTTTCCAGAAAAGCCACATCTCCCCGGACTTTTTGAAGGAAATCGCTGAGGCCGATAACCGCCTGGTCTCCTTGTATCTCAACCCAGAAATCGTCTTTGCTGTACAGAATCCCTGTTTTTACCTTGAAAAGGAATTTGTCATGGGTTGTTTCCAGAAATTCGCTCATTGGTTTGATCCTCCATTGTTCACAAGTTATAATTCTAAACCCTGTATTAGCCTGTTAATTTACGTTATATTCGCGTTAGCGGATGCATTAAAATCTAAGTGTATCGCAACTTGGTCATTTGTCAAATGCACATATTTTTCTCGAATTGGCTCAAGTCGATTGAAAAACTTTCATCGCCTGATACACTGTAGATATGTGGAAAAAGAGAACGTGAAAAAACTTGAGCATCAATTGTGGAGGTGGGGGTATGCCGATTTATGAATACTCTTGCATGAAATGTGGCAACCGTTTCGAAAAACTGCTGAAGAGTGCTGATGTAGAATCAGAATCAGTTGAATGTCCTTCTTGTGGATCAGCCGAAGTAAAAAAAGAGTTATCGACGTTTTCTTCAGGCGGTGCGAAGCCGCCAGCTTGTGATTGCGGTGGTGCCTGTAAACGCTAGACGAGGCTAGGTTGGCAATAGCTGCGCATTAACTATTCTCAGACAGCATGCAGGAAATCTTCCTGGGGCAGCTTCAGACTGCACGGCACAACCAACCTTCCACAGTGATAAAAGCACCTCCTACTCTGATTTTTTTCTGTTGAAAATCATCTTGACTATATCCGTCAAAGCGGATTTAATGCCCGCTATGAAAAAACAAATCCTTTTCCTCTGTACGCACAATTCCTGCCGCTCCCAGATGGCCGAAGCATTGGCCAATCACTTTCTGGGTAACCGCTGCCAAGCCTTCTCCGCCGGTACCGAGGCTACACGGGTCAACCCGCTGGCTGCTCAGGTACTGGCTGAACTGGGCATCGACACTTCACACCTGAGTTCCAAGACGATGGAAGAATTCGCCGGGCAAGCCTTTGATCATGTGGTTACCCTGTGCGGTGACGCCAATGAAAAATGTCCGCTCTTTTTCGGAGGAGTAGAGCGCGTCCACCGTGGCTTTGAGGACCCGTCACGACTTAAAGGAAGTGAAGAAGAAATCCTGCCAGAATTTCGTCGGGTGCGAGACGAGATCAAAAATTGGATCATTGACTATTTTGGAGGTACACAATGAGTGAACATCTTTCCCGCAAGCTTTCCTTCCTCGACCGCTGGCTGACCCTCTGGATTTTCGCCGCCATGGCGCTGGGGGTCGGACTGGGCTACTTTGTTCCCGGTACGGAAGGTTTTATCAACTCCTTTCAAGTCGGCACCACCAATATCCCCATCGCGGTCGGCCTGATTTTGATGATGTACCCACCCTTCGCCAAAGTGAAGTACGAGGATATGCCCGAGGTCTTTCAGAACAAGAAGATTCTGGGGATATCGCTGGTGCAGAACTGGTTGATTGGACCGGTTCTGATGTTTGTACTGGCGGCACTGCTGCTGCCGGACAAACCGGAATATCTGGTCGGTTTGATCATGATCGGCCTGGCGCGCTGCATTGCCATGGTCATCGTCTGGAATGAGCTGGCGAAAGGGAACACTGAGTATGCTGCCGGACTGGTGGCCTTCAACAGTATTTTCCAGGTACTGTTCTACAGCGTCTATGCCTGGTTCTTTATCACCATACTGCCGCCAATGGTCGGTCTGAAAGGAATGGAAGTAAACATCAGCATTGGACAGATTGCCGAAAGCGTTTTCATCTATCTTGGCATTCCCTGCATTGCCGGGGCCTTGACTCGATTGATCGGCGTAAAGGTAATGGGCAAGGAAAAGTATCACCGGGAGTTTGTGCCGAAGATCAGTCCGCTCACTTTGATCGCGCTACTGTTCACCATCGTGGTCATGTTCAGCCTGAAGGGGAGCCTGATTGTCCAACTTCCTCTCGATGTTGTGCGTATTGCCATCCCGCTTTCCATCTACTTCATCGTCATGTTCGTGGTCTCGTTCTGGATGGGTAAGAAAATGGGGGCCGACTACAGCAAAACAACAACACTCGCTTTTACTGCCGCCAGCAACAACTTCGAGCTTGCCATTGCCGTAGCGATTGCGGTGTTCGGTCTTAACTCCGGCGCCGCCTTTGCCGCTGTTATCGGGCCACTTGTCGAAGTTCCGGTCATGATCGGATTGGTGCACGTTGCGTTCTGGTTTAAGCGTACTTACTTTCAATGAAAATCACGCAGATCAAAAAAATCAAGCGATCACTGAAGAAGCCTCACAGCGACCCCCCGGAAAGGTGCTGTTGTGTTAGCAATGAGGTTGACACTGCGCCATGCTGCGGTCCTCGTATGGTGGCAACCGGTGGTGAGATCACTGATAAAGTCCCCGGTTTCATCTCGTGGATGGATTTTTCGACGGGAAAAGTACCGCACATATCTGCATCACTAACTATTGCCGACCATTTCGGCGCATGCATGGCTCGTTGGGGATTCAACAGAATGCGCCATATCGTACCACCAGGTTTGTATGCTATCGGTGCTCCGGGCCTTGATGCACCGGTATGCGTCACGGCCAATTACAAAATGAGTTATGACACGGTACGCAGTGCATTATCCGGGAGAAATGTCTGGCTGCTTGTACTGGAAACATTCGGGGTCAATGTCTGGTGTGCCGCTGGTAAGGGGACATTCGGAACAAACGAATTGGTCAGAAGAATAGCCAAGACAGAGCTTCACACGGTAGTCAACCACCGGCAACTGCTCTTACCCATCCTCGGAGCGCCCGGGATAAGTGCTCACGAAGTGGCAAAGCGCACCGGCTTTTCGGTTTGTTATGCCGCTATCAGGGCAGATGACCTGCCGCGATTTATTGATAACGGTATGATCACTACGACGGATATGCGGAAAGTTAGCTTTACGACGTACGAGAGGTTGGTATTACTGCCCGTCGAAATTATGCTGGCGGTGAAGTCGATCGCCCTTATCAGCACAGCCGTCTTTTTGGCAGCACTGTTGGCAGACGGATATACGGCGGCTCTGATGATGGTTCTGGCGTATCTGGGCGCCGTACTGACCGGCATTGTTCTCGTACCACTACTACTCCCCTGGATTCCCGGACGCAGCTTTGCCGTAAAAGGGGCACTGGCTGGTGTCGGGTGGTGCACCCTTCTTTATTATTGTGCACATGGCAGCAGCTGGAGCTTGCCCACAACTGCGGCATCATTTCTTGCTCTCCCTGCGCTATGTGCCTTTCATGCCCTCAATTTTACCGGCTGTACCACATTTACTTCGCGGTCCGGCGTTAAGAAAGAGATGCGCGTGGGTATTCCGATCATGGGAAGTGCCGTCATAATCGGGATTATGCTACTGATCATGGGAAGATTTTTGTAGGAGGATATTGTGATGACCGGATTACGTTATCTGAAAAACGTGGCAACACTGAAACTTGACCAGTCAGCGTGCATCGGATGCGGCGGATGCCTTGAGGTCTGTCCTCATCAGGTATTTGCACTTGAGGGAAAAAAAGCCCGGATAGATGACCGTGATGCCTGTATGGAGTGCGGTGCCTGTGCAAAGAACTGCCCGGTCAGCGTAATAACCGTCGATGCCGGAGTAGGCTGCGCCTCAGGCATGATAAACGCGTGGCTGCAGGAACATAATGTTCGCGGCATGAAAGGCGGCAGCTGCTGCTAGTTGGATCGGGCTGTGACACGTGAGACGGGTACGCACGGTTTTAATACTTTGTCTGCCAGCCTAAGATGTCGCGTTTCAAGGTGTGGCAACCTGCAAACACGACAACCCGTCAAATTGTCATGACCTTGTACTCTGCCGCAACCTTGGCAGCTTTGGCAGACATTCTCCGATCCATGGTGGCAAAGCCGGAACAGGAAGAACTGGAAGCAAGATGCACTGCATCCGCAAAATCCATACCCTGCTCGTACCAGATGATCGCCAGAGAGACTGCAAAGGCATCTTCAACGGTGATGGTCGGTAATCCGCAGATATGACGCAGTCGTTCTGTAACGACGCTGCGAGTTAAGTTATAGCCTGCCTGCGAGGAGAGTACCCAAGCCAACTCAAGAATGACCGTTTTGAGAAGGAAACACGTATTGCTCTTCAAAAATTCCGTGGCAGTTGCCGCCTGCCTGAGATCATCTTTGACAGCGTAGCGCACGAGAATGTTGGTATCGACAGCAATCATTTCTTTGTACCCGCTTCGGCGGCGATAGCTCGATCCATATCGGCTATTGAGAGCCGCTTGTCTTTATAGACAGAAGGCGTGTCGATTGATTCAATACTGGTGGGCGTAAACGGCTCAGCTGTTTTTATAACAACTTCGTCACCGCGATCAATAACAACCAGGCGAGTACCTGCCTGCCAGTGATGTCGGGTGCGAATGGCTTTAGGGAGTACAAACTGTCCCTTGCTGGAGAGGGCGACTGATTCCATGGCAACTCCTTTTAGGTAAGATTTATGTAAGACAATTATGGGGTGCCGACAATGGAATGTCAACCTTAATTCCAGTTGGGGAGTGACGCGAGGAGAGAGTGCGACACCAGGCGGGCTCTACCTTTAAACTATATTCAGATTTTCTTTCAGTTCGGCTGCAGAGGCCATAATGAGGGAATAGTGTACGGAACAATTTATTTAGGAACTTGTTTATCGGAATAACGGGGTGAAATAAAAAGCGCCTCCGTGGGAGGACGGAGGCGCTTTTCAGAGGACTGTTTAATCGAAAAATCAGCACCCCTGCATATCACTTGCCTTGTCAACTTTCACTGAATCACCGGCCTTCAGCTCTGATGCTATATTTGATTTGACTATGACGGTTTTGCCTTCCATTGACGTGATTTTTCCCGCCTTACCGTTAATCTTGACAGAGGCTCCTTTTTTCAGTTTGGCGACATCAGACATTTCAACCGTCACCTTACCGTCACTGACGGACGTTACTTTCCCTTCGGCGGCGAAGGCAGCGGTTGCTGCAAACAAGGATAAAGCCAATACAAGTGCACTTTTCTTCATGCTGGTATTCTCCTTTTATGATGATGTTAGTCTGAGAGTGGTTTTGCGTTCCATTTTATACGGACGCCTGACTTGCTTTCGGGCGGCTTTTCGGTGAGCCGTTTGTCATCTTTTATCTGTTCCGGTGCTGGTAAATTTACCGTTTCCTTCATCTGCGGCGGCTGTTGAGGAGCAGTCGATTCACCAACAAACTGCCAGGAACTGACTCCCTGGCTCGGTTCGTCAAGGACGACCGTCTGGGTCTTGCCGGAACGATAGGTGATTACCAGAGAATCAGCCTGACAGATGCTATGGGCAAGTAGCACCATGGTTAATGCGACAAAAACAACCATCCGGTTCATGTGAACGTTCTCCTTATCATCTATCCTGGCACAAAACATACGCAGCTTTAGTGACAACTATAATACGATCTGAAGCATTGAGCGGAATGTCATAAAATCATCGATGTTCGTTGCACCGGCGGTGCCGGCGACAGGTAGCGTTGCTGTCTGGTCAAAGCTGGTTTTCAAAAACTCTGCAGTGAGACGAACCCGCTGGCTTCCACTAATATAGTAATTTATGCCGGCGCCAAACTGCTTGATCTTCTGATTGTTTATGCCGAGAAGGTGAGCAAACTTCCAGTCCTCAGATGTTAACGCTGACTGAAGCTGGCAATCTGGTGTATGAAAAAGCTGAGCAGATGCTGACGATCGAGCGTGAATTGCTCACCGGACTTAAGTCAATTCATGAGAAGAAAAGGATAGCGTTTATTTGCACCCCCACCTTTGGAATTGTTCACCTGCCGACGATTATGCATGAATTTATGATGAAGTTTAACGATCTGGCTGATCTCTCCTTCATGTTCGATTCCCCCAATAAAATCGTTACAGCCTTACGAAATGGCTTGTATGATCTGGCTGTCCTTGAGCATTGTGAATGTTTCGATCTTTCGGAATTATCAACGGTTGCTCTGCCTGGGGATGATATGATTTTTGTCAGCTCTCCTGTTATTGGCTTGCCTGACGGAAAAACCGACCCTGGCACCCTGTTTGCACAAACCATGTTTACACGCAAGGAAGGGTGCTGTTCAAGAACGCTGCTGGAAGGGAACCTGCGTGCAATCGGAAAGGGATTATCTGATTTCAGGAATTTTGTCGTAGTTGATGATCTTCACATGATAGTTCAGGCAACACAAAAGGGCCAGGGAGTGGCGTTTTTATCACATGAACTTGTGCAAGGTCAGATTGAATCCGGTCAGCTGTGCGAACACAGGATTGACGGTTTCCAGCATCACCGGAATCGCACCCTCGTTGTAAATGACGGCTGCAAAAAATCGCCGCAATCGCAACTTGAATATTTCATCAATGTCATCTGTACCCGCTTCAGTACTCCACCCCGCTTTTCGAGCTGAACCCGCTTTACTGCCTGCAGCATAACTCCATTCTTTAGCATCCTCATTACTCGACTATATCCGCCCGCATTTCAAAAAAAACGTTTGACAGCATATTCAGCCAAGAGCATATGACTATACACTCATTGATAAAGAGGAGCGTACATGAGAGAGCTTATTGATTTACGAGCAGATATGTTGAAAGCGTTGGCTCAGCCAACCCGTTTGAAGATCATCGATTTCCTTCGTGACGGCGAGCGTTGCGTGTGCGAGATATTCCCCGCCATCGGCGAAGAGCAGTCCAACACATCCCGCCATCTCAACATGATGATTTCTGCAGGGGTGCTTTCCCGGCGTAAAGATGGCCTGAAGATTTACTACACAATCAAACATCCGGAAATTTTTGCCGTTATGGATTATATCACCGAGATGGTGAAACAGGATATTTACGGGCGTCACAGCCTGCTGAAGGCGGCATAATGCCGGTATTTTTTTGTCCGATTATGTGAGTGATCAAGCAGTCGCTCATGGAGTATGCCATGCTGAAAAATTTTGCCGATTACCTTGTTTTTACACTTATAGGACTCGCACCCGGTTCACGATCGGGCGATGCGCTCAACTTCTTTATTTACGACACCATCAAGATATTCCTGTTGCTGACGACGATCATCTTTGTCGTCGCCATCATCCGCACCTCCTTTCCCCCGGAAAAGACCAAACGGCTGCTATCCCGTAAGCGGGAATATGTCGGCAATGTTCTGGCTGCCCTGCTGGGTATTGTAACCCCCTTCTGTTCCTGCTCGGCAGTGCCGCTCTTTATCGGCTTTGTCGAATCTGGCGTGCCGCTCGGTGTAACCTTTTCATTCCTGATTTCGTCGCCGATGGTCAACGAAGTAGCTCTGATCATGCTCTGGGGACTGTTCGGCTGGAAGATAGCCCTTATCTACATCGGGACCGGTTTGTTGGTGGCAATTTTAGCCGGCATCGTCATTGGCAAGTTGAAGATGGAAAAATATGTGCAGGACTATGTCTGGGAGATGCAGGTAGGCAACGCCGACATCGTACAGCTGACCTTTCGGGAGAAGCTTGACTATGCCCGCCAGTACACCCGTGACCTCTTGAAAAAAATCTGGCCGTATGTTGTCGTTGGTGTTGGTCTTGGTGCTTTCATCCATGGCTTTGTGCCGCAGGATTTTCTCGCCGACTGGGCCGGGCGGGATAACCCTTTTGCCGTGCCGGTGGCAGTAGCATTGGGGGTGCCGCTTTACAGCAACGCAGCCGGGGTTATCCCGATTGTCCACGCCTTGATGGAAAAAGGGATGGCAATCGGCACCGTGCTGGCTTTCATGATGGCGGTAACGGCGTTGTCACTGCCGGAGGCGATCATCCTGAAGAACGTTCTGAAAAATCGGCTTCTGCTGGTCTTCTTTGGCACGGTAGCGTGCGCGATAGTTTTTGTTGGCTATCTGTTCAACGCAATACTGTAGACAGGATATTTACGATGAATTCAAACCTCTACGCACGCGCCAAGTACCTCTCCATCTTCACTATCCTTTACAACCTTGTTGAAGGTGGCGTATCTGTGTGGCAGGGGGCGGCTGATGAAACCCTGGCGCTGTTCGGCTTTGGCGTTGACTCGTTTATTGAAGTGGTTTCAGCTGTCGGCGTCTGGCATATGGTCCGCAGGATAACGGCAAACGGTGGAGAATCCCGGGATGAATTCGAGCAGCGTGCACTCAGGATTACCGGAGCAGCGTTCTATGCCTTGACAGCAGGGCTGTTACTCACTGCGGGTATGAACATTTACTCTCACCACAAGCCGGATACAACCGTGTGGGGCATTGTTATCTCGTTAATTTCAATCTCATTCATGTGGTATCTGATTCGCCAAAAAACCACGGTAGGCACGGCGCTCGGTTCGCCGGCTATTCTTGCGGATGCGGCCTGCTCGAGGGCGTGCGTGTATCTCTCGGTCGTGCTGCTGATATCCAGCATCGGCTATGAAGTGACCGGCATCGGCAGCCTCGATGCAATCGGCGCGCTTCTGATAGCCTGGCTGACGTTCAAAGAGGGGCGGGAAGCTTTTGGCAAGGCGAAGGGAATGAGCTGCTCATGCAGTTGCAGCTGCAGTTCACTGCACGGAAAAACGCCATGACATCAATGGACACATCAATATCAAGACGCCTGGTCTTCGCGATCACACTAACCGCAATCACTCTGATAGCTGAGGTGATCGGCGGTATCTGGTCGAACTCCCTGGCACTGCTTTCCGATGCCGGCCATGTCTTTCTTGATCTGTTTGCGCTCGCGCTTTCCCTGGCTGCAATCAAACTGGCGGCGCAGCCACCCAACGAGCTTCATTCTTACGGCTGGCACAGAGCGGAAGTGCTCGCATCGCTGATCAATGGCCTGACAGTCTTTCTGATGGCAATCGGCATCCTTTACGAAGGAAGCAAAAGATTACTTGCGCCGGAAGCGGTGCAAACTACGCCGATGCTGATAATCGCCGTGTTGGGATTAATCGCCAACCTGCTTGCTGCGAAGGGGCTGCATGGACACGCCCATGATGATCTGAATGTCCGCAGTGCCTTCCTGCACGTTCTGGGAGATGCCGCCGCTTCGGTAGGTGTTATCATCGGGGCGCTGGTGATGCACTATACCGGCTGGTACCAGGCAGATCCGCTCATTTCGATTGCCATTGGCCTCCTGATTATGGCCGGGGCCTGGCGCGTTCTGCGTGAGGCAATTCATATCCTAATGGAGGGTGTGCCGCGCAGCATGTCGGTCGAACAGGTTGCTGAACACATGCGAGGGATAGACGGGGTCATGGATGTGCACCACATCAATATCTGGTCGGTCTGTTCGCATATTTTTGCGCTTTCTGCTCATGTTGAAATTGATGCGGAGCATGAAGGACGCCGCAGCCAGCTACTTCATGCTATCGAGCATGAACTCGAACAGCACTACCATATCACCCACACAACAATCCAGTTCGACTGCTCCAATTGTAACGGTGGTCCACTGATTAAGGAACTGAGCCATAGCCAACGACAAACAGGCTGTTGTGGCCATGAGCATTGAGGTAAGAAATATGAAGCCATTCACCGAAAATATTCTTGAAGCGCCACCTGATGAAATCGTCTGCTGGTGCAGCTTTGTTTCAAAAAGAACCGTCATGGAGGCGATCCGGGCCGGGGCAAACGATATGGAGGCTATCCGACACATGACCGGAGCCTGCACAATCGGTCGATGCCCGGAGCTGTCCCCTCGCAAACAATGCTGCTCCATGGAAATCAAAAAGCTGCTTGCAGCAGAACATAAAAAATAAAGGAGCTACCACAATGAAGATTGAAATACTGGGGACCGGCTGTGCCAAGTGCAAAACACTTTATGAGAATACGAAGAAAGCGCTGGAAGAGAGCGGCAAAAGTGCAGAACTGGTCAAAGTGGAAGACATCCCTTCAATCATGAAATATGGCGTCATGAGTACACCGGCGCTGGTGATTAACGGACAGGTCAAATTCTCCGGCAAGGTGGCATCACCGGCAGAAATTGCAGGGATATTGTCATGAAATGGGTATGTACCTTTTTGGCGGTGCTGCTGACCGCTTCGGCAGCGTGCGCTGAACTTCCCTCCTCAAATGATGCTGCAATTCGTGCCGCGCTGGCATCTGGTAAACCAACGGTTTCCGATTTTGGCGCACGCAGCTGCATTCCCTGTAAAAAGATGGCGCCGATTCTGGAAGAGTTGAGCCACGAATTGAAAGGAAAGGCCAATGTTACATTTTCCGATGTCTGGAAGGATAACACTGTCGGCGGACAGTACCGTGTACAGATGATTCCGACCCAGATTTTTTTCAATGCACAGGGAAAAGAGGTCAAGCGCCATATCGGCTTCATTGACAAAAATGACATCCTCAAAGAATTGAAGGCAGCAGGAATGAAATGAGCTTGTTAGACAACATTGAGCAGATCATCACGCTCTATCCGCTGATCGCCTTCGGTGCGGTCTTTCTGGCGGGAGTAGTCTCCTCTGCCTCCCCCTGCGTGCTGGCAACGATCCCGCTGGTAGTCGGTTTTGTCGGTGGCTACAGTGATGGTGATCGCGGCAAGGCATTCCGTTATTCTCTCGTCTTTGTCCTCGGTCTGTCACTTACCTTTACCGCCTTTGGTGCGGCTGCTGGGCTGCTGGGAACCATGTTCGGCACGCTTGGTGGACCGTGGTATCTGATCGCCGGAGCTATCGCGCTGATTATGGGTGGTCAACTGATGGGGCTGTATGAAATTCGCCTCCCGATCATACGAGACTATAAGCCACGGCAGGGAGGAATTGTCGGAGCATTTCTGCTCGGCCTTTTCTTCGGAGTGGTTTCCTCCCCCTGCGCCACACCGGTGCTGGTGGTGCTGCTGACAGTGGTGGCGAGCAAAGGGCAGGTGCTCTATGGCATTGCGCTGCTGTTCTGCTACGCCATCGGACACTGTTTGCTGATGCTTTTTGCCGGCACATTCACCGGTTTTGTGGAAGGATTCGTCAAAGCACGCGGAGTCGTCAACTTTTCCTTCTGGGCAAAACGGGTCAGCGGTTTGATCGTAGCGCTGGTCGGGGGATGGTTTGTGTGGGGATATTTTTAGTTTTCGTTGTGTAGACCTGCTCGTGCGGATCGAAAAGGACGGTACATGAAAAGCATATTGCGAGGGTTATTGGTCATGAGCATTCTGTCGAGTCTACTGGTAGCCTGCGCCGGGAAACGGCCTGCCCATCTTGGGGTGCGTAACGGCAAACTGGCTGTCTGCCCGTCATCGCCAAACTGTGTGTCAAGTGAGGCGCTTGAAGAGATGCATCAAATCGCACCACTGGCATTCAGCGGTGACCCGGATGCTGCTTTTGCACGGCTGAAGCAGGTTCTGGTACGGCGTACTGACAGTACGATTATTGAGGATCGTTCCGATTATCTGCGGGTGGAGTTGCGTACGACCTTTTTTGTCGATGATGGAGAATTCCTCCTGGACAGGGCTGGAGGAGTCATACATGTCCGGTCCGCGTCACGATTGGGCTATTCCGACCTGGGCAAAAACCGTCGCCGGATGGAGGAAATACGTCGTGACTTTTTAATCACACATGTAAATCAATGAGCATGCAGCGGACGACCTCTGACGCAGACAGGCTCCGGTCGGATCAGATAAATAGCCACAGGGTCAGATAACAACTAATAATCGTACGTATGTTTTGTGGTACAAATTTAATAAAGATAACAGCACATGAAGAAATCGACTGATGGACAGTTCGGCAGACCATATTTTGTGGCAAATCATCCGCAACTTTTAGTTGTCATGACTCGGTTCTTCAGCTTTTGCAAGTGGTAAGCGTATCAGAGCTCTCAGGCCGCCGCCAGTGCGGTTTTCGGCACTTATCATTCCTCCATGCGCTTCGACGATTCCCCTACAGATTGAGAGTCCCAACCCGGTTCCTCCGGCGCCTTCGGGGACAGGAATACGATAAAACTTGTCAAAGACTCGTTTAATGTAGTGTTCAGGTACGCCTGGACCTCTGTCTGCCACTTCAAGAAGAAGCCAGCCATTATTGGTTGTGGAGCTGATTTCTATAGAACTCTCCTTGGGTGAATATTTGTGCGCATTGTCCAGAAGGTTTACCAAAACTTGAGTCATCAACACAAGATCCAAGGGGACCAGAGGTAAATCGTCGGATAATCCAATTTCCACCGAACGGTTACCAATCCTCTGCTTAGTAGCTGCCAAAGCACAACCAACCAGATCCTGTATATCGCACCATTCAATATTCAACCGAATTGCCCCGGCTTCAATCCGGGTCATAACCAGCAGGTTTCCGACGTAGCGATTAAGGCGTTCTGCCTCGCTGCAAGCAGAGTCCAGCAGCTCTTTCCGAACATTATCACTTAATTGTGCACCTTCTTCTTTTAGGCTAGTAAGTGCACCGGTTACAGATACCAGTGGTGTCCGCAAGTCATGGGAAATGGAATTCAATAGTGCGCGCTCAAGATTTTCTCTTGCCTGAAGAATCTGGGCCTGTTCTGCGTGGTGGGAGAACCGTATCCGTTCCATGGCCATCGCTGCCTGAGTGGCAAAGGCATCCAGCAGGCGTCGATTTTCCTGTGAATGATATGCAGGCTGGTTTTCAAGCTTGACACCCATTACTCCCAATACACTGGATGGAGTTTGCAGAGGAAGATAGATTAAGTCAGCAGAGACCAACGTATCTGTGGCTCGCCCAGCTGGGTGGCTGTTGCGGAAAGCCCAGTCAGCCACTGCCTGTTCCTTCATATCCAGAGTGAGTCCGGAGCTTGTAGCAAGAATGTCTAGCCGTTCACCTTCCGGCAGCATAATTACCACCTGAGCGTCCAGTGCTTCTTCCACATTTCTGAGCACGGCCTTCAGCACGGTATCAATATCTGCCGAGGCGGCCAAATCACGGCTCAGATAATAAAGGCTTGCCGTTTGCACTTCGCGGGCACGCATCACTTCAGCCCGTTCCCGCGAACGGGCTACCAGAGTGCTGATAACTACTCCAACCACAAACAAGCCCAGAAAGGTAAGCAGATACTGGGTATCAGCCACGGCAAAAGTCATGCGGGGAGGGATAAAGAAAAAATTGAAGGCCAGTACGCCGAAAAGCGCACAGGCAATGGCTGGTTTTCTGCCGAGACGTATTGATGCGATAACCACAGCCAACAGATAAAACATAACCATATTGGTTGGAGCGAGAAAGGGGCGTAGCATTTCACACAGCACGGTGGAGGCTGAAACAAGCAACAGGCTTGCCGTATAGCCCCGCGCTTCAAACGGAGAGCGACTCTTTGGCGTGTTGGAGCCCACAGCGACTTTCTCCTGTTCAAAGCTGACGATGACGACATCTACAGCACCGCTCTTCCGGATAATTTGATCTACGACCGGCGGTTGCAGAATCTCGCGCCAGCGGGGCTTATTCGGTTTGCCCATAACGATCTTGGTAACGTTATGCCTGCGTGCGTATTCCATCACCGCATCAGTAACATCAGAGGCCGTTACAGTCCCAACCTGAGCGCCCAGGCTTTCAGCCAATCTCAGATTCTGCCATATGCGTTCCCTGTTTTCTTGAGCATGTCGGCCACCAACCGGAGTTTCGATGTAAACGGTGAACCATTGCGCTTTCAGTTCTTCGGCAAGTCGACAGGTAGCGCGGACCAGCTTTTCACTGTACGGGCTGCCGCTGACGCATACCAACAGACGTTCCGCTGTCGGCCAAGGCCCTGCGATGGACTGTGTTTCCATGTAGGCCCGCATTTGATCATCTACCCGAGCGGCGGTACGGCGCAAAGAGAGCTCCCGCAGGGCCATCAGGTTACCGGGACGGAAGAACTTTTCTATCGCCTTTGCAGCTTGGTCGGGAATGTAGATCTTCCCCTCGTTCAAACGCTGAATCAGATCTTCTGGAGAGATATCGATCAGCTTTATCTCGAAGGCCAGATCCAATAGTCGGTCCGGCACAGTTTCACGCACGATGATCCCGGTGATCTGTGCCACCACGTCATTCAGACTCTCGAAGTGCTGAATGTTGACCGTGGTATAGACATCGATCCCAGCTTCCAGAATCTCTTCAATATCCTGCCAGCGCTTCTCGTGTCTCGAACCATGGGCATTGCTGTGAGCCAGTTCGTCCACCAGAACGATCTGTGGTTTACGGTTCAAAACGGTATCAAGGTCCATCTCCGACAGTGCGACTCCCAAATATTGGACTTCTTTACGCTGCAAGGTTTCCATTCCTTGCATTAGAACGTCGGTCTCGCTACGGCCATGAGATTCGACATAGCCGATTACCACGTCGCGGCCATCCTTCTTTCTCTGACGTGCCGTCTCCAGCATGGCGTAGGTTTTGCCGACGCCTGCGGCATAGCCGAGAAAAATTTTCAGCTTTCCCAGCTCAGCTGTAACCTCTTCGGCTTGGGCCACCTTCAGCATTGCTTCTGGAGAAGGGCGTATGTCGTCGTTATCGGTCATGGTTACAGTTTATCCACTTCCAGATTCAACACAAGCACATTTACCCGTGGTGCACCCAAAAAGCCCATCTGACTTGCTTCGGTAGCTTGTTGAACAGCCGTAATAATTTTTCCCTCGGCAATTCCGCGTACCCTACTAACCCGTGGCACTTGTAACATGGCTGATTCGGGTGATATGTGTGGATCAAGCCCACTGGCAGAAGCTTGTACCAGTTCGGCTGGTATCTGTCCTGTTACGCCGGTATCACGCAGAATCGTGACCCGATCACCCACTGTTTTCAGGTAATCAGGATTGGTCGGACCCGCATTGGAACCGCCTGAAGCCATGGCATTGTAACCGAAATCACCTGTGGCTGAGGGGCGTGGCCAGAAGTATTTCGGATCGGAGAAAGACTGTCCGATCAGGGCCGAACCGAGTTCCTTGCCGTTCTTGTCGGTTATAAGGCTCCCCATGGCTTGGTAAGGGAACAGGGCATAGGCGATGCCGGTGACTATCGCCGGATAGATGCCACCGCAGATGACTGTAAAGATTATGAAGAGCAGTATTGCCGACTTTATGTCTTTCATAGGTCATATTTCCTTTGATTCTTGTCTTCACCTATCGTAAAGGAGGAAATTGATCACACCATCATCCCGATGACCATATCAATAGCCTTGATCCCGACGAACGGCGCGATGATCCCACCTACCCCGTAGATCAGCAGGTTATGAATCAGCAGCTTCTCGGCTGGCATCGCGCGGAACCTGGTTCCCTTCAGAGCCAGCGGCACCAGCATCGGTATGATGATGGCGTTGAAGATGACCGCCGAGAGGATGGCGCTCATCGGTGTGGCCAGATGCATCACGTTTAGCACTCCCAGCTGCGGGTAAATAGAGAGCAACATCGCCGGGATGATGGCAAAATACTTGGCCACGTCGTTTGAAATACTGAAAGTGGTCAGGTTGCCGCGGGTCATCAGGATCTGTTTCCCAACTTCAACGATATCCAGCAGTTTGGTCGGGTTGCTGTCCAGGTCGATGATGTTGGCCGCCTCGCGGGCAGGCTGGGTGCCGGTGTTCATGGCAACGGCCACGTCTGCCTGAGCCAAGGCCGGGGCATCGTTGGTACCATCGCCGGTCATGGCCACCATGTAGCCCTGCTCCTGATACACGCGGATCAGGCGCAGTTTCTCCTCCGGCTTGGCCTGCGCCAGGAAATCGTCCACTTGAGCCTCGGCAGCAATTGCAGCAGCAGTGAGCGGGTTGTCTCCAGTAATCATCACTGTTTTAATCCCCATACTGCGCAGATGTAGGAAACGTTCCTGAATACCGGCTTTGACGATGTCCTTCAAATTAATGACGCCCAGAATTTCGTACCCTTTACAGACAACCAGTGGCGTGGCACCAGCACGGGCTACACGGTCGACAACGTCGGCAAGGTCAGCGGGAATTGCTATGCAACCTAGTTTTTTGACAAACGCAATAGTCGAATCAGAAGCGCCTTTACGATATTGATTGCCGGCCAGGTTTATGCCGGAGAGGCGTGTATCGGCACTGAATTCCACCACTTCCGCTTCGATTGGTGTCTCCCTGCTCAGGCCATATTTCTCTTTTGCCAACAGCACAACGCTGCGCCCTTCCGGGGTTTCATCAGCCAGCGACGCCATCAGGGCCGCCTCGGCCAGCTCCCGCTCGGTGTGCCCGCCTACCGGCACAAATGCCACAGCCTGACGATTGCCATGGGTGATGGTGCCGGTCTTGTCCAACAGCAGCACATTAACATCACCTGCCGCTTCAATGGCGCGGCCTGAAAGAGCGATGACATTCTTCTGAAACAGTCGGTCCATGCCAGCGATGCCGATAGCAGGTAAAAGTGCCGCGATAGTAGTCGGTGCCAGGCAGACGAATAAGGCTACCAGAATGGTCAATGATACCGGTGTGCCGTGGCCGGCTACCTTGACGCTGTAGATCGAGAGAGGACTGATGTTGGCGCAGACCAGCAGGAACACCAGTGTCAGAGCGATCAACAATACTTCCAGAGCAACCTCGTTGGGGGTCTTGCGCCGTTTGGCACCCTCAATCAGACCGATCATCCGGTCCAGGAAGGTTTCACCCGGATTGGCGGTAATCCTGACGATAATGGAACTGGAAATCACCGTCGTGCCACCGGTGACGGCACTGCGATCCCCACCCGATTCGCGAATCACCGGAGCCGATTCACCGGTTACTGCCGACTCGTTGATCAGGGCTGCTCCTGCCACTACGTCGCCGTCACCGGCGATCATTTCATTCGCCTCTACCAGGATCAGATCCCCTTTGCGAAGCTGGCTGGCGCCAACAGTGGTAAAGTTGCCTCCAAAGTCCGGCTTCTCAACCTGTTTGGCAGTAACATCGGTGCGGCTTTTACGCAAACTGGCGGCACGGGCTTTACCACGTCCCTCGGCCAGCGCTTCGGCAAATGTTGAGAAAATAACGGTCAGCCAGAGCCAGATGGAGACACTGCCGGTAAACCAGGCCGGTTCTTTGTTGGCGCCGGTCAGCGACATGACGAAAGTCACCAGGGTAATAAGACTGGCAACCTCGACACAGAGCATGACCGGATTGCGCCAGAGAGTGCGGGGATCAAGTTTTTTAAGTGAATCACGCAAAGCGCCCTTCATGAGTTCAGCATCAAAGGCCGATTTCGGTTGCTGGATAGGTTTCGACATGACTTAGACCCCTCCCAGCATGGTCAGATGTTCAACTATCGGTCCCAATGCCAGAGCAGGGAAGAATGTCAGTGCTCCAACAATCAGGATGACCAGCGTTAGCCAAATGGCAAAGGGCGCCTTGTCGGTTGGCAGGGTGCCTAGACTGGGGGGGACATACTTCTTTTCGGCCAGAGAACCAGCCATGGCCAATACCGCAATTGCCGGAACATAACGACCAATAGTCATGGCCAGAGATCCGCATAGATTGAAGAAATTGACGTTGGCATTCAATCCGGCAAAGGCGCTGCCGTTGTTATTGGCCATGGAGGAAAACGCGTAGAGCACCTCGGAGAGGCCATGGGCGCCGGGGTTGGACATCGATGCCACGGCCTGAGGAGTGATCATGGCGATGCCTGATAGAACCAGCACCGTAACTCCGGCGATGAGGATCGTCAAAATCGACATCCACATCTCCTTCACCTCGATTTTCTTGCCCAGATATTCCGGCGTCCGACCGATCATCAGTCCGGAAACGAAGACTGCGATGATGGCGAAGTCCAGCATGGTATAGAGACCGGAGCCGACGCCGCCGAAGATGATCTCGCCCAATAGAATCAGTGCAAGCGGCATCATGCCACCAATAGGAGTCAGCGAGTCATGCATCGTATTGACTGCGCCGCAGGAGGTGCCGGTGGTCGCCACGACAAAGAGGTTGCTGCCGGCCAAGCCGTTGCGAACTTCTTTACCTTCCATGTTGATACTCTGCACGCCCAGTTTGGCCACCAGAGGGTTACCGCTGCTCTCGGCCCATTGCAGGACCCCGAAGGCGCCGATCAGAATGAAGAGCATCACGCCCAGCAACATCCACCCCTGGTGGGTGTTGCCCGCCATGACGCCGAAGGTGTATGTCAAAGCACCGGGAATCAGCAGGATCAGCAGGATCTCGATAAAGTTGGAGAGTGGAGTCGGATTTTCAAAGGGGTGAGCCGAGTTGGCGTTGAAGAAGCCGCCGCCGTTGGTGCCCAGCTCCTTGATTACCTCCTGGGAGGCGACCGGACCCATCGGAATCCGGACTTCCTTGACAATGATGTTCTCTGTGACCGGGTTACCTTTGGCATCCTTGAGCGGGATTCCCTTATCGTCCATTTTTGGCTTGTCATAGTTGGTGGACTGGACCAGCGGTACGGTCTTGTAAGCGCTGAAGTTCTGGATCACCCCCTGGGAAACCAGAACTAGCGAGAGAATGATGGAAATCGGCAACAGGATGTAGAGGGTACAGCGAGTCGTATCGACCCAGAAGTTGCCCAGCATCGAGGTTTTGCGGCGGACAAAGCCGCGAACCACGGCAATAGCAACCACTATGCCGGTAGCTGCGGAGACAAAGTTATGCACCGCAAACCCCACCATCTGGGTGAAATAACTGACCATCTGCTCACCGGCATAGGCCTGCCAGTTGGTGTTGGTCGTAAAGCTGACCGCCGTGTTCAGCGCCAGTTGCCACGTAACGGCCGGGATTCTTTGCGGATTCAGCGGAAACAGGTGCTGGGTCATTAAAATAACGAAAAGGCCGATGAAGAGCATCAGGTTTAAAAGAAGCATGGAGCCGGCATAGCGCTTCCACCCCATCTCCTCTTTCGGAGTCACCCCGCTGATGCGGTATATCATCTTTTCGCACGGGACCAGGACGGGCGATAGAAAGGTTCGCTCCCCCTGGAACACCTTGGCCATGAAGCTGCCCAGCGGCTTGACCAAAACCAGTAATACTACGAAAACAACGATCGTTTGCAGCCATTCATTCATATTCACGATTTTTTCTCCGTGAATTCCGACGTTGTGCCATTCAGCAGTTGACTGGCAATAGTAAGTGGTATCACGGCCCACGCATTCTTCATGCAGTCGAAAACCGGTATGTTCCCCTGTTCGCACGTGGGAGGCGGAATCGGTGTCATACCTTCTATGTACTTGATAGAATCAGGATTTTCAAAAGCTTCACCCTCAAAGAGACCGTTTTGTGGATTAAACAAGTAGACCTTCATGATGCCCCCCGTACTCCTGATATCTGGTTATGATTTAACGTTAGCAAAAGAGGTATAAATTGGGTGTCAAAATGGGGGGGATGAGCATAAATTTTCCATAAAGATTGCGAAATCAGACTATTGGCTGGGATTCTTTACAAAATCTTTATACGAATGGCACTCATCTTTATGCCGAATTTATACGAAATCATATAGCCTTAACAGGTTAGGCTCAGCAGGCTTGAACTGCCGTGCACTATTTACCGAAAGCATATGCTGTGGAAGTTTTATGCTATTGCCCAGAAACGGGTGTATATCAGGGTGAATATTTTATGGATGCCAACTTGATTACACTGATAGATGTTACCAAATCGCACCGCCATCGTATTACCGATGAAGTGAAAATGAGGACATATGAGCGCTCCACCTAACAGCTCCGGCCAGCACAGAATATTGGTAATCGATGATGAGGCGGTGATCAGGCGCTTTCTGCGTTCAGCCCTTTCTTCGGGAGAGTTTTATTTTCATGAGGCAGAATCAGGACAGGGTGGTCTCTCCGCAGCCGCTTCATTCAGGCCGGATGTCATTCTTCTTGACCTCGGACTTCCTGACATGGATGGAATTGAGGTGCTTCGGCGCCTCCGTGAATGGTCGAATGTTCCGGTTATTATTCTCTCGGTCCGGGAACATGAAAAAGACAAGGTAGCTGCACTTGATACCGGGGCAGATGATTATCTTACAAAACCTTTCGGTGTCGGCGAATTATTGGCAAGAATCCGGGCGGCGTTGCGACGATCATTGAAGCAACTGGAGGAACCGGTTTTCAATAACGGTGAACTTGTTGTCGACCTTACCAAACGTCATGTGTCTGCACATGGCGTTGAAGTACAGCTGACTCCGACGGAGTATGATCTTCTTCGTCTGCTTATAACCCATGCCGGTAAGGTGCTTACCCACTCTCAAATACTGAAGCAAATCTGGGGTGCCGCATACCAGGAACAATCTCAAGTGCTCCGTGTAACCATAAGTAATCTGAGGAAAAAGATTGAACAAGATCCATCCCGGCCAAAACTCATAACTACCGAACCGGGCGTTGGATATCGTTTAAAAATACAGGATTAGAATTATGCCGGGAGCATGTAATGAAGCATTCTGAAGGTGACTCATATTGGGGTGGAATCGTAAAGTCTATGGGGCTGGTGTTTGGTGACATCGGCACAAGCCCGATTTATACCCTGACAGTCATTTTTGCACTGACCAAGCCAACCGTCGATAACGTATTCGGCATCCTTTCGCTGGTGTTCTGGACCATGACTATCCTCGTGACAGCCGAATATGCCTGGCTGGCCATGAGTCTGGGGCGTAAAGGAGAAGGCGGCACCATCGTGCTCAAGGAAATTTTGGCACGGATGCTCAAGTCAGGCCGACAAATTGGATTTGTAGTTTTTATTTCGTATGTGGGTGTCTGTCTGTTATTGGGGGATGGAGTGATAACACCTGCCATTTCAATCCTGTCTGCGGTAGAAGGGATGACACTGATTCCTGGTATGGAAAGCACTCCACAGAACGTTTTGATTCTGATTGCCGCAATCATCGCCGTGGGTTTGTTTATTGCCCAGTATAAGGGTACCGACAAGGTGGCTGGCGCCTTCGGCCCGATAATGGTGGTCTGGTTCATCGCCCTTACAGTTTCCGGGCTGACATCCATTGCAAGCATGCCATCCGTCGTTCTGGCAGTAAGCCCATATTACGCGCTCAATTTCATGTTCCATCACGGGTTGTCAGGTTTCTTCGTGCTATCCGAGGTAATCCTGTGTGCTACCGGCGGGGAAGCTCTCTATGCCGATATGGGACATTTGGGGCGAAAACCGATCATGCGGGCGTGGTATTTTGCCTTTACAGCACTGATCATTAACTACTTCGGTCAAGGGGTCTTTCTTTTCAAGCATCCAGAGGCAAAAAATTATCTTTTCGGCATGATTCAGCATCAAGCGCCGATTCTCTACATTCCTTTTCTGATATTAACGGTCATGGCCACCATTATTGCATCACAGGCAATGATTAGCGGTGTTTTCTCTGTTGTTTATCAGGGGATAACGACACGAATTATGCCCCTTCTGAAAGTTGACTATACCTCTACGCACCTGAAGTCCCAAATTTATATCGGTTCTATCAACTGGATTCTGATGCTGGCAGTGCTCTTTATCATGCTGATTTTTCAGAAGTCTGAAAATCTGGCGGCGGCATATGGTCTGGCAGTAACGGGGACCATGACGATCACCGGCATCATGATGATCATGATCTTCAGTCGAACCACGAAAAAATGGAAAGTGCCGCTGGCTATCGGAATTACAATTGTGGATCTCCTGTTTTTTGTTTCCTGCATGAACAAGATCCCCCACGGAGGTTACTGGTCCATCATTCTTGCAGCTTTCCCTTTCACAATCATACTGGTCTGGACGTACGGCCAGCGCGCACTCTATCGGGCACTCAGGCCTCTTGATTTTGAGACTTTTGAACTGGCCTATAGTCAGATTTACGCCAAGGGTCACAATATCCCCGGGACTGGATTATTCTTTGTCAAAGAGTGGACTGTCATACCCCCATACCTGGTGCACTGTATTATTCGTAGCAACATTATTTACGAGCGCAATGTACTTATCTCAATTGCACGAACCGATGATCCCTACGGTCAGGAAACCACTCTTAAGAGCGCACTAACTATTGGTTTGGATGCAGTTGAGGTCAAAGCTGGCTATATGGAAATACTTGATATCGAAACTATTTTGAAAGAAAAGGGAATACAGGAAAAGGTTATTTTCTATGGAATTGAGGACATTGCCACCAACAACCCCATCTGGAGGTTTTTCGCCACTATCAAGCGCCAGACTCCCAATTTTGTCCAGTTCAACCAACTGCCAGCGGCAAAGCTGCAAGGTGTTGTAACGAGAGTAGAGATGTAGCGTTTGGATATAACGAAATTATGTCTATTCAGAATAATTTGCAGATCAAAATTCTATGCAAAAATTCGACGCATAGAATGGATCTCGGTCTCCTCCAAAGAGAAGTCGCCGAAATCATCGGCGCCACCGAGTCATCAAATTTCACGACGCTATGAAGCCGGGCGAGCATATCGTCTACCCGGCCAATTTGTCGTTTAAAGTTGCTGTATAATGGTCGTTTGTTTCTCAATACAGTCAGGACATATGCCATGACTGAACATGGCTTCTGAATGATCGCTTATGTACTGCTCCAACTGATTCCAGCTATTCTGATCATCCCGGATCTTTTTGCAGTACATGCAGATCGGAATAATTCCTTCCAACCGTTTAACCCGATTCAATGCTTGACTCAAGTCCTGGATATGCTCATAAAGCGCATTTTGCAAACAGTTCATTCTGTAGCCGACAGCTACCCGCGCCCGTAACTCGTCATTATCGAACGGCTTCCCGATAAAATCATCAGCTCCGGAATTGAGGGCGCTGGAAGCGGAGTCCTTATTGCTGCGAGAAGTAATGATGATGGCATAGTATGGCTTTTCAGGTTCTCTCTCCCTCAGTCGCTTTACGAGCTCTGGCCCTTCAATTCCCGGCATCTTCCAGTCAAGAATGAGCAGGTGCGGGTGCCCAGGCTCACACAGATAATTCCACGCTTCATCGCCATCTTTTGCAGAGGTGACGCTATAGCCCCATTTCACCAGCAGCGATTGCAGCATCAGACGTGACGGGGTGTCATCTTCGGCGATCAGAATATTCATCGTTATTCCTTTCCTTCTGGTGTGATAAAAACCCTGCTGAGAATTTCAACCGCATGTTCAAGCCGCTGCTCCAGTAGTTGCAGTAGCTCAGCCGCTTTTCCGATATCGCCAGCATCAGCAATAGATTCGATCAAACGGGCTGATTCGGAGAGCAGCGGCAGTGAGAGATTGGCCGCCGCCCCTTTCAGCTTATGGGATGATTCGCACAACGAAACAGCATCGCCTGCAGTCAGCGCATAGCGGATAGCCGACACATATTCCGGGGCTTCAGCAATAAATGCAGCGGCAACATCCCGCGATAGTTCAAGATCGTCATTATTCCGTTTTACAAATTCATCAATATCAAACACTCCGTTGTCAGCAACCTCAGAGTAAGCCTCTTCCGCTGAAATCGTTTTCCGTTCACTGCGATCGGCGATTCTTGACACAAAGTCCAGACCGGTCCACTTCTCCAGCATTAACATCAACCGGGAGACATCAATTGGCTTGGTAAGATAGTCATTCATTCCGACTGCAAGACATTTTTCACGGTCTTCCTTGAAGGCGCTGGCGGTCAGGGCAATTACCGGTATGGAGTGGTTTCTGACGGCCGAGTCACTGTCACGAATAATGGCTGTCGCGTCATATCCGTTCATTAACGGCATCATGCAATCCATTAGAACCAGGTCGTAGTCGTTCTGCTCCAGCAGTTGCACCGCCCGACGCCCGTTAGGCGCCACATCCACCAAACAACCTGACTTTTCAAGAGTTGTGGTTACCACCATCTGATTGATCCGGTCGTCTTCGGCAAGCAGGATGCGGGTAACTTCCCCGTTTGCCGAAATGGGGGCGAGGTTGATTTGACTTTGATTGTCATTAATCAAATCCCCACGTGCCTCCCTTTCAAAACACTGAGTAGAATCCGGCTGAAGAGCATCATGTATCTGTTTCTCAAAGACGACGGTAAACCGGAATACAGAGCCCTCACCGACAACACTTTCTACACCGATTGTACCGCCCATCAACTCCACGAGCTGGCGCGAAATGGTCAACCCCAGTCCGCTGCCACCGTAATTACGGGTGGTGGAACCATCAGCCTGGATGAATGGTTCGAAAATATGATCGAGTTTGTTCACTGCTATGCCGGTACCTGTGTCGCGTACCAGAAAGCGTAGAGTTACATGCTGGTCATCTTCCGAATCCCTGCTGATATGCAGGGTGATGGCGCCTTTTTCGGTGAACTTTATGGCATTTCCCAGCAGGTTTGAAATGATCTGGCGCAAACGCAGGGCGTCACCCTTCAAGGACACCGGGACATCATCATCGATCTGTGAAATGAACTCCAACCCTTTATCCCTGGTCCTGAAGGAGAAGAGGTCAATGGTGCCGGAAATTTCTGGCCGGAGATCAAAATTTCGCGTTTCAAGCTCCAGTCTGTGCGCTTCTATTTTTGAGAGGTCAAGAATATTGCTGATCAGCTCCATGAGATTCTTGCCGGACAGTTTGATAAGTTCGGCATATTTGAGCTGTTCACCGTTCAGTTCGGTACCCAGGAGCAGATCGGTAAGGCCGATGACGCCATTCATCGGGGTGCGGATTTCATGGCTCATGGTTGCCAGAAAATCGCTCTTGGCCCGACTGGCGAGTTCTGCAATCTCTTTCGCGCGCCTGGACTCATTGAACTGAGACTCCAGAGAAGCCGACATTTCCTTGAAATTGCTGATCAGATGATTTGTCTCGTCAATAGCGCTTTCCGGCCAGCCGACAACCTTGTCGCCGGTTGCAATTCTGACTGGCAACTCGCTCGTTATTGCGCTCAGCTTCCCGAGAGTAGCAACGATCTTGCGGCTCAATACCTCTGCCAGAGCAAGCGAAACGAGTAAAATCAGGAACAGCCTGATCAGGTCACCGGTATAGTTGTCAAAAAGTTTTTTCTGAAAGGGAGCTACAGGCTGCTCCAGGATCAACTTCCATTCTGAAAAATCCCCGACGCTGGTTTCAGCAATGTACAGCGATTTACCCCATCGCTCCGAAACAGGGGTGTTGGGTGGAATTACCGGCACCCATTGGCCGAACCCGGCATCAAGGTTGGTCAGAGTTCCCTGTGTGCGTGCAAAAGGCTTCAGCACCGTTTGATCGCTGCGGTTGGTCATAATGACTTTTCCCTTTGAATCAACCAGTGTGTAAAGCAGAGTCCGTTTATCAGAGATCGTGCCAAACAACTCGCGCAGCTGATCAAGCGACAGAACACCGATGATGCTGCCGTTGTAGGATCCATGTACGAGCAGAGGCGCAAGCATCAGGACTCTCGGCCGAGGTATGCCGATACTGCCCATGAATACTTCCGAGAGCATAGGTTTCAATGTATCTTTAAGTTGATGAAGATAGGGACGATCCGAAAAATCCCTGTCGATGTTGCTCTGCCCCAGTTCGTCTGATGGCGGAAAAAAAGCTGTCGAGATACCTTCCCTGTTCATCTGACCGATCCGCAGAAAACTGTCATCCGCCTTCGTCATAAGCTCCAGATACGGCTGCATCCGTTTCGGAGTTCTGGTTTCAGTCATCTTCGCCAGATTAACAACAGCCGTTTTTCTGTTTCTCAACCAGGTGTTAAGGCTTTGAACCAACAACTGACTATCATGGAGCAGCGAGCTTCGAATCTGCTGATCGGTCTCGGCCAGATCGGTTCTGCTGGAGACCGCCATCATGATCAGCGCCGGGCACAACACGAAAAAAGCAAGCAGATTATAGACAATCTCGCTGTATGGACGCAGCGAAGAGCGTGTCAACAGAGCAATACCTGAAAATACCAGCCTGGCAACCAGGGCATTGGCGATACCGTTCATAGCCTGCTTGGTCATGATGATGTAGGCATTGTCGAGAGGAATATGCATGACGATGTGATAGAAGATGTATACTAGCGGCATCCCGATGACGAGCCAGTAGAGCGCATCGGCCAGCACCATCCCCATCCTGCGATGCCCCATAAGCCAGCCGACAACCGCCACCTCGGCGGTCATGATGATGATGGCATAGGGGTGATTCCAAAGGAGAAAAGTGTAGCTTGCAATGATGGCCGCCGCCGCAATGCCCCGGCCAAAACCCAAATACTGCAACGCCAACATGGCGAAGATACTGCCGAAGAGAAAATCAATATTGAAGAAGATCGGGAACTTGAAGTAATTGCCGGTCAGGCCGGCAACGATCAGAGCCAGAAGCAGCGGAATGGTGTATTTAGCGGTTTTGTTGGCGATGAGTGGTGGAGTGTTCATGATTCTCTCCGGCAGGTATCAGTATACATATCCAGAACCTAGAAACATCGAATAATCAAGTCAACTATCTCGCACCTCGCGCACATTGCATGCCAGGTCAGGTAAAGTGAAAGGATTCTGAATGAAATGCACTCCATCGTCGGTTGATGGCGAGGTTTGCATACGTTGTTTCCACAACAAACAGCGAATGGTCCCTTCTGACGGATAAAAAGCATGATTTTCTTCTTCTGTGCCGTTGTTGAAGTACAGCTTATATTATGATTACGACGCCTTCCGGTCGAGGCTCCGATACTGAATTGCCTCGGCGATATGCTGTTCATGGATGGAGGCGCTGCCGTCAAGATCGGCAATGGTGCGGGCTACCTTGAGAATACGGGTATAGGTTCGAGCGGAGAAACCGAGGCGATCTGTGACCAGTTCCAGCATCCGGTTGCCACTGGCATCCAGTTCGCAGTATTTCTTGATGAAACGGGGTGTCATTTGGGCGTTGCAGTGGATTTTGGTGCCTTTGTAGCGCTCCAGCTGCAGTTCGCGCGAACGTTCGACCCGCCTGGCAATGGCTGCGGAACTTTCTGCTTCACTGCGATCAGCAAGGTCGCGATATTTGACTGCTGGCACTTCAATATGAATGTCGATGCGATCAAGCAGCGGGCCGGAGATACGGGAGCGGTAACGATGGATGGCTACCGGAGTGCAGGTACAGGGGTGGGTCGGATCAGATAAATAGCCACAGGGGCAGGGGTGTGTTAACCTTTCTCTACTATACCCACTTAAAACGGCACTCGTTCTCAATCGAATGCCGCAGGTGGCCTCTACCAGACTAATCAATCATCATGGCTCCTTTTCCCCCTGCGGCCTCGTGCCCGCTTCATCCCTTTTGCAACTACGCCCAGCAAGGATGTCCCTCGGTGGTCAATCTCGGCATGGTCGAACTCGCCAAGCGTCCTTCCGGTAGACACTTTCAAAGAGGTACTTTTCTGCATTCCCAGGACCTGGCTCGGGTAGATACTGCGGTAGCCTACGATGAGAAAGCTGACCATGCAGGCCACGGCCGCATGGGGGGCAATCCCGGCTCCGAACAGTTCCATGGCCATGACTGATGCCGCAATCGGCGTATTGGCCGCTCCTGCCAGAAGCGCCACCATGCCGATGGCGGAGAAAGTCGCAACCAACGGCTCGTTAAACAGGTATGCGAACAGGTTGCCGGCAGCAGTACCGATAAAAAAGATGGGGGTAACGACGCCGCCACTGCCACCACAGCCAAGGGTAATGGCCGTGGCTATGGCCTTCATGAATGGAGCTCCGACCGGAAGGACTGTTCCGTTCAATGCGGCTTCGATTGAGTCCAGTCCAAGTCCCAGATAGCGCGTTGATACTCCCTTGCCGATGACCACCAGCAGTCCGCCACCCAGCAGTGCCTTTGTGAACGGCGGCCAGGACAGGCGGGTAAATAGCCGCTGGACTAACTGCATCAGCTCGATAAAGATAAGCGCAATCAGGCCGCACCATATCCCGAGCATGATCATTTCCAAAAAACTCCAGCTAGTCAAAAGAGGGATAATCTTAGCAGACATATGTGGGTAATTCACTCCGAGTTGCGAGGCTACGTGAAAACCGATAATGCCGGCAACGAATGAAGGAAAAAGAACATCGTAAAACATGTGCCCCAACACCAGCACCTCGACACCAAAGAGCGCACCCGCGATGGGTGTGCCGAATACCGTGGCAAAACCGGCACTGATGCCGCATATGACCAGTTTGCGCCGGTCAACGTCTTCGAGCCTCAACATTCCGCCAAATGCCGATGCGAGCCCGGCACCGATCTGCGCGCACGGCCCCTCTTTTCCGGCAGATCCGCCACCGGCCAGGGTGATGACCGTAGCTACCAGTTTTACCGGGACGACCATAAGGGGGATTTTGCCCATCCGCTGGTGAACAGCTTCAATGACCTTTTCAGTCCCATGTCCTGCTGCTTCGGGAGCAAGCCAGGAAACCAGAATGCTGCACACAGCGAGTGTCATCGGCAGCAACAGGTAGTAGTCCGGTATTCTGGCAAACTGGCTGGATGTCCAGGCCAGTGAACGAAGAAACGCGGCAGTACCAAATCCTACCAGTACGCCGATAATTGATGCGTAACAGGTCCATTTGATGACACTGACAAGAAGAGTGACCTGTTCGAAGATTTTTCTTTTCATTTACTACCTTTTTTGAAAACAAAAAGCCCCAATATCTGCTAAATGCAACACAAGTATTGGGGCCTAAAGTGTCTATTTCGATGTAATCACGAATTCGTCGCGGCGGTTCCTGGACCAGGCAGTCTCATTTTGATCTGAATCTACCGGCTTTTCCTTACCATAACTGATCACAGAAATTCGATTGGCGGGGATGCCCATCGTCACAAGATACTGCATAGCTGATTTGGCACGTTTTTCACCCAGAGCAAGATTATACTCTGAGGAACCTCGTTCATCACAATTTCCTTCAATCTGTACCTTAATGGCCTTTTCATTATTCAAAATCGCTGCATTTTTTGTAAGGATATCTCTGGCTTCTTTGGATAGATTCGCTGAATCAAAATCAAAATATATCCTCTCCAAGGCAAACTTCAACTCACCAGCATTCGGGATTGGCTGCAATGCCTCCTGCTTCAGGTTCTCAGCATCCATATCCTTCTTGGCCGACTGTCTTTTGACAACTTCAGTCCTGGATAAATGTTCCATGGCCGATTCAGTGGTAACTGGTGCTTTTGCTGCAGTGGTTGCAGCAGAGACAACTTGTTCGTCTTTCTTGACCATTTCATTTTTCGCACAACCGCTGGACACAAGTAGTACACAACCTGAAATCATGCATAAACTTACGACATGCTTTTTCATTGTTGTCTCCTTTTCTTGAATCTTCAGAGGACATAGATGTCCAGGATTATATTGACGAAATACTTGAACATCACTATAATTTGCGTAGCTAATTATTAGTAACGCTAACTAAAATGTCAAGATAATTTCAGGAGTATACATGCGAAAAAATGCGGAAGCTGTTTCAAGGGTAATTGACAATCTGAGACGAATTTTCCAGGCAATAAATGAGTATTCTAAAAATGCCGAACAGATAACCGGCTTAACCGGACCTCAACTCTGGGCATTGAAAATCCTGGCCATCGCAGCTCCTCTACGACTTTCCGATCTTGCTCGCCAGATGTACCTGCGCCCGGCAACGGTCGTGGGCATTATTGACCGTCTTGAAGGCAAAGGTCTGGTAACTCGGACCCGATCAGTTCAAGATCGCAGAGCGGTGGATATTGATCTCAGCGATACGGGAAGAAATGTAGTCTCCAAAGCGCCTGAGGTTGCCCAGGCCATGCTCTTGAACGGATTGGAGGAGTTAACGCACGATCAGTTTTCAAGCGTAGAGGACGGAATGCAACTGATGGTGAAAGTGTTAGGAGCTGAACATATCACGCCACAACCTTTGCATGGTTGAGTCAGAGACAGGCAACTACCGAGGTGAAATATGAAAGTTGGGTTAATGGGATTCGGAAAAACGGGAAAAGCCGTTGCATCAGTTCTTTTACAAAGTCGGGAAACGAATCTTCAATGGGTAGTAAGAAAGTCACATACACTCGAACACAGATCCGTGCCAGAATTTCTAGGCATATCTTCGTCTGAACCTGGATTCATATACTCAAGAGATGAATTTCAGGCAAAGGAGCTTATTAACAAGCTTCCCGTTGATGTAATAATTGATTTCTCTGCTGAAGAAGGAATTGAATACTATGGAAATGAAGCAAGAGACAGAGAGGTCTCTATTATAAGTGCAATTTCACACTACTCGCCTGAAAAAATTGATTACCTCTCGTATTTAGCGGAAAAAACACGCGTTGTCTGGTCACCAAATATAACCGTCGGGATTAATTTCTTGATAATCGCTGCGAAAATTCTAAAAAAAATTGCCCCATACACGGATATCGAGATTGTGGAGGAGCATTTCAAAAGCAAGCCTGAAATATCAGGAACAGCTAAAAAAATTGCATCTTCGCTCGATCTACCTGAAGAATCGATCAAAACCATCAGGGCAGGAGGTATTATCGGAGTGCATGAGATTCTATTTGGGTTCCCATTTCAGACAGTCCGCCTCAAACATGAATCCATTACCAGAGAAGCTTTTGGTAATGGTGTGCTGTTTGCCGCACGGCATATTCAAGACAAAGATGTCGGTTTGTACAGCATGGAAGATTTAATGATGCCGTATTTTAATATTGAACAGAACCTGCCGTAAAACTCTACTGCTGGTGACGCATTTTTCCCGTTCAGTAAATATTATCATTGCACCCAAACCATCTTTCAAACTATTTCCCGATCAGGAAATATCGCTTGCTTTAAACCGGCAATTGCCGGCATGGAGGGTAGCGTCTTCAATGAAGGTTTTTGCCTGGCCCTGGCCAATGCTCTGAAGCTTGATACCGTCAAAGCGGAGATTCGCCGGATCAGCGACCGACATTATTTGCTTGTGGAACGTTATGACCGGCAGGTAACAGCAGATGGGCGCTTAACGCGTTTGCATCAAGAGGACTTTTGCCAGGCTCTTGGAGTAAGCAACCCGGATGGTGAAGCATATTGGTGAGTTAATGCGTGGCTTGGGAAGACATGCTGAATTTGCAGCCTATCTGGCTGATGTGAAGTTACGGCACAAGCCGAAGCGAAATCTGATGATATTGCTGGCGGGGATGTGACTCTCAGGAATTATACACCGTCTTCATCAGTTCACTAGCAATAGCGGGACTTTCAAGTCGCATGATACTCTCTTCCGCGCTGCCGAAGCTTAGCAGGTTGATACTCCCGTACCATACAATTCTCTGATCAGTCACGGCAAATTTCTGATGGATGTTTGGACGAAATATCATCTGTATACCGGCATCCTGCAAGATGGCCAAAGAGCCTTGCAAGGCAACTTGATCTGTTTCCCGGTAATCCTCTGGCGGTCTGGTTATCACGACAACCCTACTGCCGTTTCGCACAGCAATCTCAAGATGCTGCAGCATCTGCACGGCGCGTCTTCGGGTGACAAACGGGCTTACTATCAGAATCTCTCTCGTTGCCGCAAGAATATCATTGTTGAACACAGACAGAAAGCTGCTGTTATCAAAAATAATATCTATTGAATCCGCTGCAACACTGCCGCTTTTCGCCTTATAACCGATAGAGGCATAGCCATTGAGTCGCCTGCCGTACATCCTTTCCAGCATCTTCAGATGAATATCCACATAGTCGTAGATCTGCACCTCCTTTTTGTCTGCAAACAGCCGGTGAAGCCTCCCTGCATACTGTTGAATAGTGCCTTTCCACGATATCGGCATGGCCAGAAACAGTGTGTCAAGCAGGGGTTCATCGAAACCTTCACCGATGTACTTGCCGATGGCAACCAGCGTTAATTGACATTCTGCAGCGGTTTCAGATATGCCAACAGGTCACCAGTGTCCTACAACACACTTGGATATTGCTAAAATCCGGAGTATTACTCTATTTAGGCTTAAGGTGTCTGCCTGTAGAGTGGAATTGATAATAAAACGAGGTCTGTTATGGGCAAATTATCACCTTGGCATATCATCCTCAGTATTCTGATAGCGACGTATGTCATGCTGTCTCCTCTGACAACCGGTGCAACCGAAGAGTATGCACGTCAGACCGGAAAGTCGTGCGCTATTTGCCATATAGATCCGTCGGGTGGTGGTGAACTATCTCCACCTGGCAGGCAATTTGCGGAGTCTCTCTCTGCACAATCTGCGAAGCCGACATCTATAATTATATTATCCAAAGGATTTCATTTTCTCGTAGGATATTTACATATTCTGACCGCCTTCCTCTGGTTTGGCACCATCTTATACGTTCATCTTGTGTTAAAGCCTGCTTACGCTTCCAGCGGTCTGCCTCGTGGTGAAAAGCGTGTGGGAATTATTTCCATGATTGTAATGGGAGTGACCGGAGTTATCCTGACCAAGTTCCGGTTTGATTCACCGGAGGTTTTGCTACAATCACGCTTTGGAATTCTGCTGCTCGTCAAAATAGGATTGTATCTCATCATGGTGAGTACTGCCGCTTTCGTTGTAATAGTAATCGGACCGCGCATGCGCCAGAAACGGAGTTCTGGCACTTCGCTGGTGAAAATCGGCGATATGGTGGACGATGAACTGGCTTTGTGTGATGGTAAGGAGGGGCGCCCGGCCTTTTTTGCCTACAATGGAACAATTTACGATGCGAGTGAAAGTCATTTCTGGAAACAAGGATCACACATGGGGCGACATCAGGCCGGAAGCGACCTGACGGAAATACTTGCTCAAGCCCCCCACGACTCAGAATTGATAGCGCGGTTACCGACTGTAGGTAGACTGGTTGCTGGTGGAAAACGTGTGGCACCATTGCATGAACGTGTGTTCTACTTCATTGCCTACATGAATCTGATAATAGTGTTTCTGATCATACTTATCCTGGCACTTTGGCGCTGGTGGTAATAGATATCACTCCTATGTGGGAAGTAACTTACTCCGTTGGGAGAGCATTCATTTCTGGTATGGTAGCCTCACTTGCCCCGCCACGATCGAGCGGAGCGGTACCATTTAAACGGAAAGTTTTTTGGAGCTGTTGACCTGTCGTTTATTCCATAGCATAAAGGAAAAGCTTTAATTCGGGAAAAACGGAGAAAAAAAAGATTTCTGCGTTACCTACCCTCTCCGTTTTCCGGCATTCTCCATGTTTATCTTTTGTAGAGGCCGTTTCATTTCTCTGTCAGCTCTTTGAGTTTTTGCAGCGCTTTTGGCCACATGTCTTCGAACATCTCTTTGAAATCTTCCGTGACGTCAATATCAACAAATACTTCAGTCGCACCATTTTTCTCTTTGAAGGTGTAATTTTCATACACGCCGACCCATGCTTTCACCGCCTCACTGGTCGTGTCTTCCTTGCCGTCATACACCATACCGAGATGTTCGATCGAGATGTACTCGTGCAAGCGATTTTCTTTAATGCGGCTCACCATGCCTCCCATCTTACCCGTATTCTGGTCGGGCCCGAGAAAAAGGATTTTGCTCCCTTGGTTCCAATCGCCGACGTAGTGCGATCCGGCAGTAAAAGCCTCCGCCCACACACGATAGGTTGCGTCGTCGAGCATCGTGCTCCAAACCTTTGCTTTCGGTGCGTTGATCGTGATTGAAAAATGCAATTTGGTCATATTGATCTCCATTTTAAGTGGTTGTAGTTAGATTATTAATTGCCCAAAGCTTCTTTTGCCGTTGTTAATTGACAGTAACTGTCATTTTCGGTTTTTTGTGGCTTTTCTGCGCTCGCCCCCGTGAACTGACGACGTTAGTGAACCGTTTTGAAAATGGAAATATCCATAAATTCAATTGGCCCCCAAATTGCGATTTACTCGGAGGGTGTGTGTATTCCCTGTTGTTCACTCCTGGCGGCAATTTGGCCTGAGCCTCTTACCCCTTTTTCTGATAGCGAAGGATTACGCAGCCGTTAGAAAGCGGGCGTGTTTCGAGCAACTCAAGCCCTTGCGATTTCAATCCGCCACTGAACAATAATCTGCCGTTGCCATTAATGACAGGTGCAATACCAAGGCGATATTCATCAAAGAGTCCTTCATTCATAAGTGTATTCGAGAGATTAGCGCTTCCGAAAACGAACATGTTCCCCTTGCCCTGTTGCTTCAGCTTGGCAACCTCTCCTGCAATGTTGTCCTTCACCAGTATGGTATTGTTCCAGGCGGCCGCCTGAAGTGTGCGTGAACAGACTACTTTCGGAAGACTGTTCATGTAATCCGCAATTTTACCCTGGGACGTTTGCCAATACGCAGCCATACCCTCATATGTCACGCGCCCGAACAAGAGCAAGTCGGCCGACTCCAGCTGTTCGAGGGAGATTCGTTCGAGTTCTTCGCCCCAAACCTGTTCGTGCCAGGGCAAGTCCCAGTTCCTTGTACCCTCGAAGTAACCATCTATGGTGATGAGGTTCCACATGATCAGTTTTCGCATCCCATTATCCTCCCTTCACTCTAATACATTGGGCGTTACTTCAGTGAATGCAGCCCAATGGTATTCCCTTCGCTGTCGACAACCAGAGCGATAAAACCATATTCTCCGAGAGACCATTTTTCACGAAGGATTTGCCCCCCTGCGACCGGAACGCGTGCCTGCTCGACAGCGCAATCTTCGCAGCTGAAGTAAATGATGGTGCTATTACCGCCGGAGTCGACACCTTCCATCTTGACCAGTGCCCCGCCTGCACCCCATTTACCCATCTCCATCGGAAATGCCCACAACTCAATTTCTGGATTGTTCAGACGTTCCAGTTTCAGCTGGAATACGGACTCATAAAAAGACCTGGCACGTTCAATATCCTGCACATATATTTCAAACCAGCAACCTATATTTGTTTTTTCCATGATATTTTTCCTTTTAAAAAAGGTAATTGCGCTTCTTATAGACAAATTTTACTCTTCTAAAAAAATATATTGAACGAGAAAAAACAGAAACCTGCCGAACCTTCCATCATGGCGTTTAACGTCGTGGAGACGCACCGGCGGAACGGAGTAAAGACCGGGTGCCGCCGTCTGGTGAATGATATCCGGATATGAAAACCATAGGTGGAGTCGGTCAGATGGCAACCGACAGCGGCTATCGGGTCATTGACAGTTTTAACCTGCCTGACAGAGCCTGGTGGGATGATTACTACACACCGATGCTTGAACGGATCGAAGAACTTAAACTGTACAATTCTGTCATAGTTGAAGCGGCAGAAGTCTATGCCTGGTTGGAGGCCGAGATCGACATGTTCCGAAGATTTTCGACCTGCTATGGCTATACCTTCTTTGTTCTGAGGAAATAGAGGGACTAAGTTTCGGGGACACCTAGTTTACTTCAAAAGGCGGCCAAACGGTCACCTTTGCTGTTTCATGCCCCTCGCATTTTGCAGATTGGAGGTAATGAGAGTATGAGCAGCCTCCAGATCCTTTTCCTCAAAGAACTTGACGGCGTAGTCCCCCTCTTCATCTTCTGCTAAAAATGTAGCAAATATATTTGGTGTTTTTTAGAATAAAATTAATATAAGCCACATAATATCAGTGCGTTAACCCTATTAAAAAATAACTCTTACCCCCTTGATTTTTTGAAAACAGGAATTATTTATTGATCAGAAAGTCACACATCGAAAGGAGGTAATCCACATGGCAACCTGGGATGTATTCAAAGAACTGGACACTCTGAGAAGGGAGATCGATGAAGCGTTTCGCGGCGCCGGTTACAGCCGGCCATTTGGCCCGACATTCCTTTCGCCGGTAACAACCCGTCGTTTTCCGTTGGTCAACTTCAGCGAAGACGAAGGACATGTCTATATTGAGGCACTGGTTCCCGGCGTAGATCCAAAGGATGTTGATCTGTCCGTGCTGCGAAACACAGTCACCATCAGCGGTGAACGTACGCCGTTTGTCGAAACAGAAGGGCAGATCGTGCATCGTTCGGAACTCGGCTCCGGTAAATTTTCCCGCACACTGGAATTGCCGGTCGACATTGATCCTGAAAAGATCACGGCCCAGTGCAAGGACGGCATCATGCAGATAACGCTGGCCAAGGCAGAACATGCCAAACCAAAAAAAATTGACATCAAACTTTCGTAATCACACTGACCACTTGGAAAGGAGGTAATTATCATGGCAGCAAACAGCTTGACCGAAAGAAATGATGAACGGAATGTTCAGTCTCGTGAAGAAACACGGTCGAATGAAAAATATATCCGCCCGGCGGTGAATATCATCGAGACCGAAGAAGGACTTGTCCTTACCGCTGACATTCCCGGTGCATCCAAGGAAGCTCTCGATGTCAACGTCGAAAAAGGCATCCTGACCATCACTGCGCCGGCCCAGCATACCACGCAGGGAACCTCTGCCTATCGTGAATTTGAACTTGCCAGTTACTACCGGCAGTTCACGATTCCGGAAAGCCTCGACCACGAAAAGGCAAAGGCGGAGTATGTCAACGGTATTCTGACTCTGAAGGTTCCCAAGGCTGAAGTCGCTAAACCTAAGCGGATCTCCGTACAGGTCGGTTAAGGAGAGGAGCATTTAACGGGAGGTGATCAAAATGTCTAACCTGTTACCTGAATACATGGTGAAAAGAAAATCGTACGTGAACAGAAAGGGGGTGATGGGTGCCTTATTTCAGAACGCAGGTACGGCAGTTTTTCCCGCAGCATCCAGTTGCCGTACGAAATAGATGAGTAGACCATTGCGGCGGACCTCAAACACGGGGTCCTCACCGTCCGGTTACCCCCGGTTCTCCGGCTGCACGGGCCGGGCTCAAGGGCAGGCAACCATGCCCCAATCAATAGACGACCTCATACCCGTTTCTTTGTGCATATGGCAATGCGGAGAGTTGGCAGAAAGGGCTGGAACGTCTGCGTCGGCAATATCCGAAAGAAGTTCCTGACGTGAAAAAAGAGGTACGCTGACATGAATACTGTAAGCTACATCGTAAAATGTCCATCGTGCGGCACCGGCAACCGTATCCCGGCAGATAAAGAGGGGCTCAGGGGACATTGCGGCAGTTGTAAGACAACCCTGCCTCCAATGTACTGTCATCCTCAGAAGATGACTGACCGGACGCTTGACTCATTCATCAGTACTTATCCCGGTCCGGTACTGGCAGAGTTCTGGGCACCTACTTGACCGCATTGCCATACCTTCGCACCGGTGGTGCGAACCGTTGCTGAAAAACTGGCTGGTCAGGCGGCTGTATTGCAGATCAATACCCAGGAAAATCCAAATCTGGCTGCTCGATTTGGTATCAGGGGTATTCCGGCCATAGTGCTGTTGAAACAGGGACGTGTTGTCGATCAACTGCCTGGAGCACAATCACTTGAAGCGGTGATTGCATGGTTTAAGCGAAATCGTTGAGAATCTGGATCAACTGGGAGAAATAATGGGCCGAGATCCAGAACAACTGTCAGACTGGTTAAGTGAAAGGTATAACCCGTTCAGGAAGATCCGGAAAAAGATAGAGAGATTTCTGGAGGCACAGGGTGATTAGAAATTACTCGAAATCACAAAGAGGGAAAATATCGCGAAGACATCATCGTGTGTTCTGAGTAGGTAGTCGAAAACGCACAAAATCACTCGACATACATTAACGAATTGTGCTCGCGTTTTGCTATGGTTTCCATGGGCAACTCACATAATGTACTATCCCGCCGCCTCTATCTCAGGATAATAGCCTTGGTTCAGGTTATTGTCATGGTGATGCTTGCGGTGCCGGCCTGCTGTTATGAGGTGGAACCGGATCATGAAAAAATCAGCATCAGCCAGTCTGTGAAAACGACTGATGCCGACCACAGCAATTGCCCCTGCTGCCCCGATGAGGACAAGACTGATTCAGATGGAAATTCCTGTTCAACATGCAGCTACTGCACATATTATGCACCATTAACTCCAGTCATATCCTCCAACTATAATCCATCAATATCCCCGCTGAATATTTCCGAACAGTTCACAAAACTGACGGATGTTCATCTCCCTATTTTCGTCCCTCCTCAAAATCTCGCTTAACCACTCGATTACTATTCTTCTGTACAAGAAACTGTAGCCAACCAGAATAATTCTGCGCGTGCTTTCATCCCATGCTCTTGATCTGCATGGTTGTCTGGAGGCGTGCAGGTATACTGTGAAGTTTCAGCACATGAGTCTATCGTGGGTGTCCGCATGTCGTTCTGCAACGTGTAGGCAGTCGGGCTCAGTGTTCACGATTAACGGAGAACTCCATGAAATTGAAGATGTATGTCGTAGCCGTACTTTCGGTGTTCACGCTGCCGACTATTGCTGCTACTGAAATCAAGGGTGCGCTACACCGTGCCGTACGAAACGTTGGTTCCTCGAAAAATCAAGACCGGTTTCATCTACACCATGAATGTTCCGGAAGAACGGAGCAAGGAATTTGGCTACGAGCAGATTTTCACTACCAATGAGCGCTACGTAGGCATGCTCCTTGGCTTTGCCGAAACGTTATGTGCTTTTGACACCTGCCAGGTTGATGATTATTCCAAGGTGGTGATCGAAAGCTTCGATCCGATTCACAAGGCTAAACGTCGTAAAGAGGTGTTACCGCTGGAATGCCAACGTGCCTTTGCGTTGGGTCAGCGATTGGCTGGGGCTGAAACTATAGCCGCTTTGTCTTTAAGAAAAGTTGTTCCGAATTGATCCGCCTGGTGGCTGGTTAGATCGGGTAGGATTTGCAGTTGGGTCTGTTTGTATAATTCCGGGCTACTTTGAGGATACGGGTGTAGGTGCGGGCAGAGAAACCGAGGCGGTCGGTGACCAGTTCCAGCATGCGGTTGCCGTTGGTGTCCAGTTCGCAGTATTTCTTGATGAAGCGCGGTGTCATCTGGGCGTTACACTGTTTTTTGGCTATCCGCCAGTTTTTATTTTCTGCACCTCATCCAGCAAAAAAGGAACATCGTCAACTACTGACTGCCAGACGGTTGACAGGTCAACACCAAAATATTGATGGATCAATTTGTCACGGAAACCTGCGAGATCCTTCCAGGGCAAGCTTGAGTGACTTTCCCGAAAATTAGCCGAAAGATTCTTGGTTGCCTCACCGACAATCTCGAACTGCCTTATGACAGCGTCCTGTACCAAGCGGTTCGCTCTGAACGCTATATCATCCATCCCATTGGTGTATGTGGTGATCTGCTCCAAAGCGTCTACAATATGCGCAAGATAAACCTGATCATCTCGAATCATGATGAAATCACCTTGAGTTCATTCCTTATACGGTCAATCAGATGGGGGCTGACCGCCTGCTCAGTCAGCAAGTCAATCTTAACACCCAGGAATTCTGAAAGTTCACGTTCTATTCGAATGACACTGAGGAGACTTTTCTGCTCTTTGAACCAGACCATAAGATCCAGGTCGCTGTTGGGACTGGCTTCATTTCGGGCATAAGAACCAAAAATACCAATTTTTTCTGCACCGTGCTGGCGCATAAAACTAATTATCTTGTCGTCGAACTTAGTGACCTGAGCCATAATTATTCCTCTTCTCTGTAGAGAGCTTTGTGATTTCTTCTGCAGTTCGCGTCAACTAGTCTTCCGATCCAAACTCCGGTACTGTATACGGTCCAGTAGTGGCCCTGAAATGCGCGAACGGTAACGGTGAATGGAAACCGGGGTGCAGATGCAGGGGTGAGTTGGATCAGAAAGGTACCCACAGGGACAGGGGTGTGTTAACCTTTCTCTACTATACCCACTTAAAACGGCACTCGTTTTCAATTCAAATTCCCCTCGAAAAACAGCAGCTTCCCGGTTATCCCGAATTCCCCATCACAGTCGGTGAACACATCCGCAAGAAACGAATGGACCTCGGTCTCCTCCAGAGAGAAGTAGCAGAGATCATCGGTGTCACCGAATCCTCTGTCTGGAACTGGGAACATGGCACCGAACCGGAACTGCAATATAATCCAAGTATTATCAAATTTCTAGGTTATATTCCGTTCGACTGCCCGGATGACACTGTTGGTAGGCTTGCTTGGTACAAGAAAGCGATGGGGATGAACCTGGATCTTCTGGGAGAAGCTATGGGCCGTGATCCGGAACAGCTATCTGACTGGCTGAGTGGTCGGCACAATCCGTTCAGGAAGAACCGGGAGAAGATCGAACTGTTCTTGGAAAACCAGAAAACCTTCCTTCTGTCAGAGAAAGAATAACGGATACTTTCTCTCGTACAGGGAAATTTTTCAGAATCGGGGCTTCCAGTACAACCCACCATCAGAAATCATCATTGACCTTCACCACTCTGCGAACCTCTTGGGCAATCGTCGGCGTCAAGTTGATAGTCACAGGTGCTTTTGCAAATGCATATATCACTCTCTCCCCCAACTCCAGAAGAATTTTGACGTAGTCCGGAAGAGGCCGGTGCAGTGAATCGAACCGCCGAAAGTCGTACACACCGGTCACTATTGCTTGACAGATTGTTCCCGAGAGGTTTATATTGACAGTTGAACAACCACTCAACTATAGAGGCTCGAATGTCTGAATTCACTATCTGCTCAATAAACCTAATTAACGAGGCAAAGGTAACTGCTGTCAGGAACGTCACTCCACCGGAAGCAATACTGGTTCGCCTTGCCGAAACGTTCAAGGTGCTTGGCGACCCCACCCGAGTCCGTATTCTCCACGCTCTTTCCTTGGAAGAACTCTGCGTTTGCGACATCGCCAGTCTCTTGGGAACCACAAAATCGGCCATATCCCATCAACTGCGGCTGCTCCGCTCCCTGCGGATCGTCAGGCATCGGAAAGATGGCCGGATCGTCTACTATTCGCTGGATGACAGCCATGTCGGCAATCTCCTCCGAGAAGGTCTCAGTCACATCACATCACAAGGAGAATTGCCATGATTCGAAAAGTCAGTGTCGCGTTCACCGGTGGCGCTCTCGGTGGTTTCGTTGACAGTTTCAACATCTGGTTCATGGGTACAGTCGGCATCAGTGACCTGATCGGTCTGTCCATGAAGCCTGACTTCACCGCTCCCTGGCTCTATCAGCGAATGGTCTGGGGTGGTATCTGGATGTTGCTGCTCCTGCTGCCATTGCTCAAGAAAAAAGTGTTGCTGCGCGGCTGCCTCTTCAGCCTCCTGCCATCAGCCATGATGCTCTTCATGGTATTACCGGAGATGGGCAAAGGGATGCTGGGGCTTGGATTCGGGGCTGTTACGCCCGTCGTCGTCATCGGCTTGAACTGCATCTACGGGATTGTGGCATCTCTGTGGTTCAGGCAGGGGACTCACTGACATGGCAACTATTGAACGCAACAACCTTCTCGCCCGGGCCAACCTATTGGCGGTGCTTACCATCGGCTACAATCTGGTGGAGGGTGTCGTATCCATGGCTCTGGGGGCTGCCGATGAGACTTTGGCTCTGTTCGGCTTCGGGGTCGATTCATTCATCGAGGTCATCTCGGCCATAGGTGTCTGGCATATGATCAGACGGATACAAGCAAACAACGGAGAAACAAAAGATGCCTTCGAGCAGCGGGCGCTCAAGATCACCGGTGGCGCCTTTTATCTCCTGACAGTCGGTCTGATTGTCACAGCGATCATGAACATGGTCTCGCAGCATAGGCCAACAACAACCTTCTGGGGGATCGTAGTCTCTCTGGTTTCCATATCATTCATGTGGCTGTTGATCCATCACAAAACCAAGGTCGGCACGGCACTGAACTCACCGGCCATCCTTGCCGATGCAGCCTGCTCAAGGGCGTGTGTGTATCTGTCGGTCGTTCTGCTGATAGCGAGTGTCGGTTTCCAACTAACCGGCATAGGCAGCCTTGACGCCATCGGCGCATTGCTGATCGCCTGGCTCACGTTCAAAGAGGGACGGGAGTCTTTCGGCAAAGCGAATGGCATGACCTGCTCATGTAGTTGCAGTTGCAGCGCAAAACCCGCCATGGAGTGTAGCGAGAAATGACTGGCTCGATCCTCCTCGTCGAAGATGACATCAGAATTGCGGAAATTGCGATAGCCTATCTTGAGCGGGCGGGTTTCAAGGTGATGCATGTTGCCAACGGTCGTGCAGCAATCGAGCGGATCGCGACCGATCCGCCATCACTGGTGTTGCTGGATCTCATGCTGCCTGACCTGAGCGGTGAGGCGATCTGCCGTGAGTTGAAAGAGATAGCCGATATCCCGGTCGTCATAGTGTCATCGAAGGCTTCAGAGGAAGAACGACTGGCAGGGTTCGCCCTTGGTGCCGACGATTATATCGTCAAGCCGTTCAGTCCCCGCGAACTTGTGGCACGAGTCCAGGCGGTGCTAAAGCGTGCCGGCGTTTCGGAGAACGGCATGCGGCTCAGTTTCAACGCCGGGGAACTCATTATCGATGACCGCAGCCATACGGTGACCTGTCGAGGTGCTGCCATCCGATTAACTGCGGTTGAGTTCAAGATCCTCCTTGTCCTTGCAGCGACGCCGGCAAAAACGTTCACCCGCGAGGAACTGGTAGACAAAGCGATGGGATACCACTTCGATGGTTATGAACGAAACATCGACAGCCACATCAAAAACATTCGCCAGAAACTGGGTGACAGCACCAAGGCTCCTATGTTCCTGATCACGATGTACGGCCTCGGTTACCGGTTCGGCGGCGTTCGGGATGTTTAAGAAGTTACTTTTCATACTCCTGTTCATGGCCGGCCTAGGTGTTTCATCGGCAGTCCTGCTCCGTGAACTGGTCGAGCGCGACTTCAGCCGCATGACCGAAGCAGAGCAGGAGGACCGAGTCTCCTGGGTTGTTGCCGATCTGGAATCTACCTTTGCCAAACAGAAAGGGTGGTACCCGGAGATGGCGGTCGAGGACGCTGTCTGGGCGTTGCAACTAGGGTTGGAGACCAGGGTACGAGACCGCGACGGCAGCATCGTCATGGAAACGACCAAAGCACTGACGTCATTGTCTCCTGAACAACAAGCCCGTCTTCAAGGCGAAGCACGTGTTAGTCAAGTTCCTGGCAAAGGGGATTTCCATACCTATCCGTTGTTTTTGCATGGTGATGAGGTCGGGCAACTGGAAGTCAGATTCCTGCCCGATCACCGCAACAGTTTCTTTGTGACCCGCACCAATCACCTCCTGGCTTACTCGGCCATACTCCTTGGCGTCGTTGCCTGCATACTGAGTGTTCTGCTTGCACGCCGTTTGAGCCGTCCCATCGTCAGGTTATCGCAAGCCGCCCATAACATCAGCCAGGGCAATCTGAGCGAACGGGTCGAGATCCCGGGTAGCGATGAACTGACCGTCCTTGGCCAATCGTTCAATCAGATGGCCCACACGCTTCACGTGCAAAACAAACTGCGCAAACAAGTTTTCGCCAACCTTGCCCATGAACTGCGCACACCCCTGACTATCATGCGCGGGCAACTTGAAGGAATTCTGGACGGCGTCATCGCCAATGACGAATCGCGCATCAGTCTGCTCCTTGAGGAGAGCCAGCGACTCACCAATATTGTCGCATCGATGGAGGAATTCTTTCAGGCGCAGGCCAGCGCCCTTACTCTTTCTCCTGCCGATCTGGACATTCGGCAAATCTTCGACAATCTAGCCAGGAATTTTGAAGCCATCGCCATTGATAAAGAGGTCGGTATCCGGATCGATACTGACGACGGTGTCATGGCGCATGCCGACCCGGAGCGGCTCACCCAGATTCTCATAAACCTGGTCAGCAATAGCCTGAAGGCAACTCCGCCGGGCGGTGCCATCACGCTGGGTGGCGAGAGGTCTCCTCGCGGCTGCATCATCACTGTCGCCGACACCGGCTGCGGTATCGCAACGGAGGATCTCCCGCTGGTATTCGAGCGTTTCTATCGCGGCAAAGACGGCGGGCTCGGACTCGGGCTGGCGATTGTCAGGGAGTTGGTGGATGCGCATGGCGGCACCATAACAGTAACAAGCGAACAAGGAGTCGGTACAACTTTTACAATCCTGTTTCCCGATACGCCGAAAACTCCACAATTCTCCACAACTGCTCCATAATTCTCACACATTCATTTGCTATCCTGCCAGCATCATCATTGACACAAATTCTGGCAAAGGAGAAAACATCATGAAAAAGGGAATGATAGCAGTTGTAGCAGTTGCAGGGGCGTTGTTGGCAAGTACGGCTGTCTATGCAAATTGGGGATGGGGTGGCGGTTGCTGCACAACCGGCAACAGCCAGACGGTCAGTACCCAGAAGGTACGCAGTTTCCAGAAAGATACGGCAAAAGTACGGGAAATTCTGATGGAAAAACGGCTTGATCTTCAGGATGAGTTCACCAAAGATGTCCCTGATGGCAAACGGATAGCATCGCTCCGCAAAGAAATCACTGACCTTCAGAGTCAACTGCAGGCAGCAGGCGACAAGTACGGTGTAGACAACTGGGCCATGGGCGGTGGCATGGGACATCGCCAGCAGATGGCCGGTGGTTGCGGATGCGGCATGTGTGGCTGGTAACAATTGATATGTTGAAGGCACAAACTCCCTCGAACTGGTACAGCGCATGACAGGAAAGACAACATTAATTGCTGCGGCGTCACTGCTTCTGACTGTGATGCTGCATACCGAAGTCTGGGCGTGTCGCGAGTGCGGCTGCAACAAAACGTATAACGGGTATTGCAACAATCAGCGATGGGGATTGTACGGGGCTCGCAAGAGCGTGTCATCGGTCGAAGAGGCTCGGCGTGACCTGACCGACTACTATGCAGACAGCGATTTAAAGGTCGGTCGAATTATCGAGAAACCCGGCTATTTCGAGGCAGAACTCCTCGACAGAAACCAGAAAAAGGCGGATACGGTAATCATTAACAAACGGAGCGGACGAATACGCTCCATACAATGAAGGGGAAGACGAAATGAACAAAGTATTGTGTTTAGGTGTCGCAGTAGTGGCTCTCTCAGGGACTTTGGCCGGATGTGGCGGTGGTGGCGGTGGAGGTACGACTGCTGGAACCAGTACCGTAAGTGGTGTCGTAGCAGACGGATATCTGCGTAACGCTGAACTGTTCATGGATTTGAATGGCAATTATCAGTGGGATGCAGGCGAGCCGAAAACGGTAACTGGCCAGGGAGGTGCCTACCACCTGGATGTTGCGCCTGACCTTGTCGGCAGATACCCGATTGTTGTCCGTGCCATTGCCGGGCAGACCGTAGATGAGGATCACCCTTCATCTCCGATTGCCAACAGTTATATCCTGTGCGCGCCATCCTCGAACACGGCGTTCATCAGCCCGATGTCAACCCTTATCCAGCAGAAACTGGCGGGCAATCCCGGCATGACCATGGCTGATGCCATGATCCAACTGCGCAATCAACTCAATCTACCTGTTGGCACAGATATGTTCGGCAACTATGTCAGCGGGTCACAGAGCGGTCAGTATGCTGCGAATTACCAGACCATGTATCAGGTCGCGACGCAGATGGCAGATTTGATGGCCCAGCAGGCGCCGCTGGTCATGACCGGCACCGGCGTCAATCTGAGTCGTTATCAAGCCATGATGGGACAGATGAACCTCTACATGCCGCAGATTGTCCAGAATGCCACGAACGGCCTTCCCATCACCAGCCCAACTATGACTACCTTTTGCAATCAGATGGCCACATTCCTGCAAAATACCGGCACCGGAGCAGGTTTCGGCAACTATTCGGCGATGTTCAGGAATTATACCAGCCGGAATTCGTTTTGGAGCAACACTGGCGGTATGTGGCAACCTGGCGGGATGATGGGCTCTGGTTGGGGAATGACGGGAATGAGATAGTTCTATCGATCTACTAGTGATGAGTATTATTAGTTTAAGAATGGCAACGCAAAGATGATGCCTGAGTATTGGTATTTTGACCCTGCATTAGAATAATCCAGTGTAAGTTTTGCAAAACTATGGAGAAAGCTTAACACTCCGTCGGAGTGTAACAGCCTGTTATTTAAGGGATTACGTGCAAATTCAGGGGTGTGTTAACCTTTCTCTACTATACCCACTTAAAACGGCACTCGTTCTCAATTCAAATTCCTCTCGAAAAACAGCAGCTTCCCGGTTATCCCGAATTTCCAATCACAGTTGGTGAACACATCCGTAAGAAACGAATGGACCTCGGTCTCCTCCAGAGAGAAGTAGCAGAGATCATCGGTGTCACCGAATCCTCTGTCTGGAACTGGGAACATGGCACCGAACCGGAACTGCAATATAATCCAAGTATTATCAAATTTCTAGGTTATATTCCGTTCGACTGCCCGGATGACACTGTTGGTAGGCTTGCTTGGTACAAGAAAGCGATGGGGATGAACCTGGATCTTCTGGGAGAAGCTATGGGCCGTGATCCGGAACAGCTATCTGACTGGCTGAGTGGTCGGCACAATCCGTTCAGGAAGAACCGGGAGAAGATCGAACTGTTCTTGGAAAACCAGAAAACCTTCCTTCTGTCAGAGAAAGAATAACGGATACTTTCTCTCGTACAGGGAAATTTTTCAGAATCGGGGCTTCCAGTACAACCCACCATCAGAAATCATCATTGACCTTCACCACTCTGCGAACCTCTTGGGCAATCGTCGGCGTCAAGTTGATAGTCACAGGTGCTTTTGCAAATGCATATATCACTCTCTCCCCCAACTCCAGAAGAATTTTGACGTAGTCCGGAAGAGGCCGGTGCAGTGAATCGAACCGCCGAAAGTCGTACACACCGGTCACTATTGCTTGACAGATTGTTCCCGAGAGGTTTATATTGACAGTTGAACAACCACTCAACTATAGAGGCTCGAATGTCTGAATTCACTATCTGCTCAATAAACCTAATTAACGAGGCAAAGGTAACTGCTGTCAGGAACGTCACTCCACCGGAAGCAATACTGGTTCGCCTTGCCGAAACGTTCAAGGTGCTTGGCGACCCCACCCGAGTCCGTATTCTCCACGCTCTTTCCTTGGAAGAACTCTGCGTTTGCGACATCGCCAGTCTCTTGGGAACCACAAAATCGGCCATATCCCATCAACTGCGGCTGCTCCGCTCCCTGCGGATCGTCAGGCATCGGAAAGATGGCCGGATCGTCTACTATTCGCTGGATGACAGCCATGTCGGCAATCTCCTCCGAGAAGGTCTCAGTCACATCACATCACAAGGAGAATTGCCATGATTCGAAAAGTCAGTGTCGCGTTCACCGGTGGCGCTCTCGGTGGTTTCGTTGACAGTTTCAACATCTGGTTCATGGGTACAGTCGGCATCAGTGACCTGATCGGTCTGTCCATGAAGCCTGACTTCACCGCTCCCTGGCTCTATCAGCGAATGGTCTGGGGTGGTATCTGGATGTTGCTGCTCCTGCTGCCATTGCTCAAGAAAAAAGTGTTGCTGCGCGGCTGCCTCTTCAGCCTCCTGCCATCAGCCATGATGCTCTTCATGGTATTACCGGAGATGGGCAAAGGGATGCTGGGGCTTGGATTCGGGGCTGTTACGCCCGTCGTCGTCATCGGCTTGAACTGCATCTACGGGATTGTGGCATCTCTGTGGTTCAGGCAGGGGACTCACTGACATGGCAACTATTGAACGCAACAACCTTCTCGCCCGGGCCAACCTATTGGCGGTGCTTACCATCGGCTACAATCTGGTGGAGGGTGTCGTATCCATGGCTCTGGGGGCTGCCGATGAGACTTTGGCTCTGTTCGGCTTCGGGGTCGATTCATTCATCGAGGTCATCTCGGCCATAGGTGTCTGGCATATGATCAGACGGATACAAGCAAACAACGGAGAAACAAAAGATGCCTTCGAGCAGCGGGCGCTCAAGATCACCGGTGGCGCCTTTTATCTCCTGACAGTCGGTCTGATTGTCACAGCGATCATGAACATGGTCTCGCAGCATAGGCCAACAACAACCTTCTGGGGGATCGTAGTCTCTCTGGTTTCCATATCATTCATGTGGCTGTTGATCCATCACAAAACCAAGGTCGGCACGGCACTGAACTCACCGGCCATCCTTGCCGATGCAGCCTGCTCAAGGGCGTGTGTGTATCTGTCGGTCGTTCTGCTGATAGCGAGTGTCGGTTTCCAACTAACCGGCATAGGCAGCCTTGACGCCATCGGCGCATTGCTGATCGCCTGGCTCACGTTCAAAGAGGGACGGGAGTCTTTCGGCAAAGCGAATGGCATGACCTGCTCATGTAGTTGCAGTTGCAGCGCAAAACCCGCCATGGAGTGTAGCGAGAAATGACTGGCTCGATCCTCCTCGTCGAAGATGACATCAGAATTGCGGAAATTGCGATAGCCTATCTTGAGCGGGCGGGTTTCAAGGTGATGCATGTTGCCAACGGTCGTGCAGCAATCGAGCGGATCGCGACCGATCCGCCATCACTGGTGTTGCTGGATCTCATGCTGCCTGACCTGAGCGGTGAGGCGATCTGCCGTGAGTTGAAAGAGATAGCCGATATCCCGGTCGTCATAGTGTCATCGAAGGCTTCAGAGGAAGAACGACTGGCAGGGTTCGCCCTTGGTGCCGACGATTATATCGTCAAGCCGTTCAGTCCCCGCGAACTTGTGGCACGAGTCCAGGCGGTGCTAAAGCGTGCCGGCGTTTCGGAGAACGGCATGCGGCTCAGTTTCAACGCCGGGGAACTCATTATCGATGACCGCAGCCATACGGTGACCTGTCGAGGTGCTGCCATCCGATTAACTGCGGTTGAGTTCAAGATCCTCCTTGTCCTTGCAGCGACGCCGGCAAAAACGTTCACCCGCGAGGAACTGGTAGACAAAGCGATGGGATACCACTTCGATGGTTATGAACGAAACATCGACAGCCACATCAAAAACATTCGCCAGAAACTGGGTGACAGCACCAAGGCTCCTATGTTCCTGATCACGATGTACGGCCTCGGTTACCGGTTCGGCGGCGTTCGGGATGTTTAAGAAGTTACTTTTCATACTCCTGTTCATGGCCGGCCTAGGTGTTTCATCGGCAGTCCTGCTCCGTGAACTGGTCGAGCGCGACTTCAGCCGCATGACCGAAGCAGAGCAGGAGGACCGAGTCTCCTGGGTTGTTGCCGATCTGGAATCTACCTTTGCCAAACAGAAAGGGTGGTACCCGGAGATGGCGGTCGAGGACGCTGTCTGGGCGTTGCAACTAGGGTTGGAGACCAGGGTACGAGACCGCGACGGCAGCATCGTCATGGAAACGACCAAAGCACTGACGTCATTGTCTCCTGAACAACAAGCCCGTCTTCAAGGCGAAGCACGTGTTAGTCAAGTTCCTGGCAAAGGGGATTTCCATACCTATCCGTTGTTTTTGCATGGTGATGAGGTCGGGCAACTGGAAGTCAGATTCCTGCCCGATCACCGCAACAGTTTCTTTGTGACCCGCACCAATCACCTCCTGGCTTACTCGGCCATACTCCTTGGCGTCGTTGCCTGCATACTGAGTGTTCTGCTTGCACGCCGTTTGAGCCGTCCCATCGTCAGGTTATCGCAAGCCGCCCATAACATCAGCCAGGGCAATCTGAGCGAACGGGTCGAGATCCCGGGTAGCGATGAACTGACCGTCCTTGGCCAATCGTTCAATCAGATGGCCCACACGCTTCACGTGCAAAACAAACTGCGCAAACAAGTTTTCGCCAACCTTGCCCATGAACTGCGCACACCCCTGACTATCATGCGCGGGCAACTTGAAGGAATTCTGGACGGCGTCATCGCCAATGACGAATCGCGCATCAGTCTGCTCCTTGAGGAGAGCCAGCGACTCACCAATATTGTCGCATCGATGGAGGAATTCTTTCAGGCGCAGGCCAGCGCCCTTACTCTTTCTCCTGCCGATCTGGACATTCGGCAAATCTTCGACAATCTAGCCAGGAATTTTGAAGCCATCGCCATTGATAAAGAGGTCGGTATCCGGATCGATACTGACGACGGTGTCATGGCGCATGCCGACCCGGAGCGGCTCACCCAGATTCTCATAAACCTGGTCAGCAATAGCCTGAAGGCAACTCCGCCGGGCGGTGCCATCACGCTGGGTGGCGAGAGGTCTCCTCGCGGCTGCATCATCACTGTCGCCGACACCGGCTGCGGTATCGCAACGGAGGATCTCCCGCTGGTATTCGAGCGTTTCTATCGCGGCAAAGACGGCGGGCTCGGACTCGGGCTGGCGATTGTCAGGGAGTTGGTGGATGCGCATGGCGGCACCATAACAGTAACAAGCGAACAAGGAGTCGGTACAACTTTTACAATCCTGTTTCCCGATACGCCGAAAACTCCACAATTCTCCACAACTGCTCCATAATTCTCACACATTCATTTGCTATCCTGCCAGCATCATCATTGACACAAATTCTGGCAAAGGAGAAAACATCATGAAAAAGGGAATGATAGCAGTTGTAGCAGTTGCAGGGGCGTTGTTGGCAAGTACGGCTGTCTATGCAAATTGGGGATGGGGTGGCGGTTGCTGCACAACCGGCAACAGCCAGACGGTCAGTACCCAGAAGGTACGCAGTTTCCAGAAAGATACGGCAAAAGTACGGGAAATTCTGATGGAAAAACGGCTTGATCTTCAGGATGAGTTCACCAAAGATGTCCCTGATGGCAAACGGATAGCATCGCTCCGCAAAGAAATCACTGACCTTCAGAGTCAACTGCAGGCAGCAGGCGACAAGTACGGTGTAGACAACTGGGCCATGGGCGGTGGCATGGGACATCGCCAGCAGATGGCCGGTGGTTGCGGATGCGGCATGTGTGGCTGGTAACAATTGATATGTTGAAGGCACAAACTCCCTCGAACTGGTACAGCGCATGACAGGAAAGACAACATTAATTGCTGCGGCGTCACTGCTTCTGACTGTGATGCTGCATACCGAAGTCTGGGCGTGTCGCGAGTGCGGCTGCAACAAAACGTATAACGGGTATTGCAACAATCAGCGATGGGGATTGTACGGGGCTCGCAAGAGCGTGTCATCGGTCGAAGAGGCTCGGCGTGACCTGACCGACTACTATGCAGACAGCGATTTAAAGGTCGGTCGAATTATCGAGAAACCCGGCTATTTCGAGGCAGAACTCCTCGACAGAAACCAGAAAAAGGCGGATACGGTAATCATTAACAAACGGAGCGGACGAATACGCTCCATACAATGAAGGGGAAGACGAAATGAACAAAGTATTGTGTTTAGGTGTCGCAGTAGTGGCTCTCTCAGGGACTTTGGCCGGATGTGGCGGTGGTGGCGGTGGAGGTACGACTGCTGGAACCAGTACCGTAAGTGGTGTCGTAGCAGACGGATATCTGCGTAACGCTGAACTGTTCATGGATTTGAATGGCAATTATCAGTGGGATGCAGGCGAGCCGAAAACGGTAACTGGCCAGGGAGGTGCCTACCACCTGGATGTTGCGCCTGACCTTGTCGGCAGATACCCGATTGTTGTCCGTGCCATTGCCGGGCAGACCGTAGATGAGGATCACCCTTCATCTCCGATTGCCAACAGTTATATCCTGTGCGCGCCATCCTCGAACACGGCGTTCATCAGCCCGATGTCAACCCTTATCCAGCAGAAACTGGCGGGCAATCCCGGCATGACCATGGCTGATGCCATGATCCAACTGCGCAATCAACTCAATCTACCTGTTGGCACAGATATGTTCGGCAACTATGTCAGCGGGTCACAGAGCGGTCAGTATGCTGCGAATTACCAGACCATGTATCAGGTCGCGACGCAGATGGCAGATTTGATGGCCCAGCAGGCGCCGCTGGTCATGACCGGCACCGGCGTCAATCTGAGTCGTTATCAAGCCATGATGGGACAGATGAACCTCTACATGCCGCAGATTGTCCAGAATGCCACGAACGGCCTTCCCATCACCAGCCCAACTATGACTACCTTTTGCAATCAGATGGCCACATTCCTGCAAAATACCGGCACCGGAGCAGGTTTCGGCAACTATTCGGCGATGTTCAGGAATTATACCAGCCGGAATTCGTTTTGGAGCAACACTGGCGGTATGTGGCAACCTGGCGGGATGATGGGCTCTGGTTGGGGAATGACGGGAATGAGATAGTTCTATCGATCTACTAGTGATGAGTATTATTAGTTTAAGAATGGCAACGCAAAGATGATGCCTGAGTATTGGTATTTTGACCCTGCATTAGAATAATCCAGTGTAAGTTTTGCAAAACTATGGAGAAAGGTTAACACTCTGTCAAAGTGTAACAGCCTGTTATTCCGATGTTTACGTGCAATTTCAGGGGTGTGTTAACCTTTCTCTACTATACCCACTTAAAACGGCACTCGTTCTCAATTCAAATTCCCCTCGAAAAACAGCAGCTTCCCGGTTATCCCGAATTTCCAATCACAGTCGGTGAACACATCCGCAAGAAACGCATGGATCTCAGTCTCCTCCAGAGAGAAGTAGCCGAGATCATCGGCGTCACCGAATCCTCTGTCTGGAACTGGGAACATGGCACCGAACCAGAATTGCAATATAATCCAAGTATTATCAAATTTCTAGGTTATATTCCGTTCGACTGCCCGGATGACACAGTGGGGCGGCTTGCATGGTACAAGAAAGCGATGGGGATGAACCTGGATCATCTTGGCGAAGCAATGGGCCGTGATCCGGAGCAACTGTCGGACTGGCTGAGTGGAAGGCATAACCCGTTTAGAAAGAACAGAGAGAAGATAGAATTGTTCCTGCAAAACCAGAAAACTTTCCTTCTGACAGAGAAAAAACTGTGATTACCTTCTTCCCTGAAAGGAAACATTCAGTGCCTTGACCTCTCGCACTACCTGTCGTCAGAAATCATCCTTGACCTTTACCACTCTACGAACCCGCTTGGGCAGCAGGACCAGCTTATCGTCAATGTGCCTCCCGAAGGTATACCAGTTCGAATTCTCTTCGTCGCTTAAAAGCTTCACCCCAACCAGGTTGGCGACTTCTATGCGTCAGACAAGCGAGTTCTCTCCAAGCTTTTTTCTTCCTCATGATAATTCAAGCGAATCTCTTCCAGCCTATGCGTTACGATTTTTATCTAATCCCATTCAATAAATCAGATACAAACACTATTTGACCTAGGTCAATGTTTTAACTGCGGGTAAGTGTGATGATATACTACATTTATTTGTGCAGGTATTAAAGTTAGTGTCCCAGTAATTCCTTTGAAAGTCTGCTTCATGCATATTGTACGGAAAATTTAAGTAATAAAATATCAATTTTTAAACAGTGTCTCATTTATGACGGCGAGAGGGGAAAGTGTATGGCAAAATCAGGCAGGCTTATGAGCTGTTTCATTGTATTGCTGGCTCTATTGGCAAACAGCTGTCCCGCACAAGCAGATCCCGGTAAAGATCTGTTCGACAAGCAGTGCGCCAGTTGCCATTCCATAGGCGGCGGAGACGGCGGCGGTCCCGACCTCAAGGGGGTGGTCGGCAAGCGGACACATGAGTGGCTCGAATCGGTCATCATCGAACCGGACAAGCTGACGGCAAAGAAAGACCCGATTCAGGCCGAACTGGTCAAGAAGTACGGCTACGAAATGCCGAACTTGGGTATCGGCCATGATGATGCCCTGAAAATCATTGCCTACCTTTCGGGAGCAGACGGCGCTGCAGCAACAGCCCTACCGAACGGCGAACAGATGGCAGTGGTGGTGACGCCGGAACTGATCGCTCAAGGCAAGGCACTCTTCATTGGGAACAAACGCCTAACCAAGGGTGGCGCACCCTGCATTTCCTGCCATCCATTCACCTATCCCGGTATTGAGGGTGGCAACCTCTCCATTGCTGATTTGAACAAGTCCTACCAGAAAATGGGTGATACGGGCATGCAGGGGGCGCTCAAGGCGCTCAAGTTCCCGACCATGAAGAAGATCTATGCCGAACGCCCGCTGACCGATGATGAGATCACGGCCCTGATGGCCCTGTTTAAGGACTCTGCGACAAAAAAAGGGGGCGGCGCTCGCGTATCTTTGCCCCTGATTGGCGGTGGCCTGTTTGTATTGCTATTACTTGGATTGGCTCTCTACAAAAGGAGGATCAGATAATGTCGAACGAGCGAATCAAGGACGACCATAGCCCCTGCAACAGGGGATGGGAAGAGTTCTACCGGAATCGGTGGCAGCACGACAAGGTGGTGCGCAGCACCCACGGCGTCAACTGCACTGGCGGCTGCAGCTGGATGGTACATGTCAAGGACGGTATCGTAGGCTGGGAACTTCAGGCCAACGACTATCCCCAGTTCAACGGCGACCTCCCCAATCACGAGCCACGCGGCTGTCCGCGGGGAATCAGCTTTTCCTGGTATCTCTACAGTCCTCTGCGTGTCAAGCATCCCTATATGCGTGGTGTGCTGATCGATCTCTGGCGGCAGGCCCGTGCGGTCCATATCGATCCGGTCGAGGCGTGGAAGAGCATCGTCGAAAGCCCGGAGTCGCGTGAGAGCTATGTCAGCAAGCGCGGCATGGGCGGCTTCAGACGTGCTTCGTGGGACGAGGCCACCGAACTGATTGCCGCTTCCTCCCTGTACACGGCCAAGAAACATGGCCCCGACCGGGTGATCGGTTTTTCGCCTATCCCGGCTATGTCGATGATCAGTTATGCTGCCGGAACCCGTTTCCTTCAGCTGCTTGGCGGCGTTGCCATGAGCTTTTATGACTGGTACTGCGACCTCCCCCCGGCATCACCCCAGGTATGGGGCGAACAGACCGATGTCAACGAGTCGGCCGACTGGTATAATGCTTCCTACATAGTTCTGTGCGGTTCCAATGTCCCGATGACCCGCACTCCTGATGCCCACTTCATGACCGAAGCCCGCTACCGCGGAACCAAGGTGGTGGTCATGTCTCCCGATTACAGCATGGCCAGCAAGTTTGCCGATGCCTGGTTGCCGGTGGAACAGGGGCACGACGGCGCCTTTTGGATGGCGGTCAACCATGTGATCCTGACCGAGTTCTATGCCAACCGCCAGGTGCCATTCTTTGACGAATACGTGCGCAAGTACACCGACCTGCCGTTCCTGGTCAAGCTGACCGAGAAGGACGGCGCATTGCGGCAGGGAGAATTTCTGCGGGCGTCCGACCTGGAGCGGGGCGAAGGTATCGAACATGCCGACTGGACTCTCTGCGTCGGCGACAGCACCGGAAATGTCCGATTTCCCCATGGCAGCGTCGGTTCACGCTGGAGCAAGCAGGAGGGGAACTGGAACCTGGATATGGTTGACATGGTGGACGGCGCAGATATCGACTGCAGCCTGACCAACCTGGGCCAGGCTACAGGTACGGTCCGTTTCTCCTTCGAGGCCGATGGTGATGTTCTCCGGGATGTCCCGGTCAGGCGTGTCATGACGAAAGATGGGGAGATTACGGTTGCGACCGTCTTCGACCTTCTCATGGGCCAGTTCGGAGTTTCTCGCGGCCTGGGAGGCGATTATCCGGCAAACTACCAAGATGACAAACCGTTTACACCCGCCTGGCAGGAAAAATATACGGGCATCGCCGCCGAGACCCTGATAACTATTGCCCGCGAATGGGCCGTGAACGGCGAACAGAGCACCGGCCGCAACATGATCATCATTGGCGCCGGTGTCAATCATTGGTATCACAACGACCTGATCTACCGGGCCGCTATCACTGCCCTGATTCTGACCGGGAGCGTCGGACGGAACGGCGCCGGTCTGGCCCACTATGTCGGTCAGGAAAAAGTGGTGCCATTGGCACCCTGGACCTCCATTGCCATGGCTCAGGACTGGACCAAGGCCTCGCGTCTGCAGAACACCCCGAGCTTCTGGTATATGCACTCGGACCAGTGGCGTTATGACCGCAATTTTGTCGACTACTTCAAGCCCGAAACCGGCGAGAATATGCCGATGCACACCGCCGATTTCAACGCCAAGGCGGTCCGGCTCGGCTGGCTTCCTTTCTCCCCTCATTTCAATGAGAGCCCGATCCGCCTAATGGAGCAAGCAGAGGCGGCAGGAGCTACCAGCGACGATGAGGTCCGCGCCTGGCTGATCGCCCGCCTGAAGAGCGGCGAGACCCGTTTCGCCATCGAAGACCCCGACGGTGAAGGGAATTCCCCCAAAGTCTGGTTTATTTGGCGCGGCAACGCCATCTCTTCCAGCGCCAAGGGACACGAGTTCTTCCTCAAACATGTCATCGGCGCTCCCAACAGCAGCTTTACCGCCCGGGAGGCAGCCAAGGGGCAGGTTAAGGATATCGTCTGGCATGAGAAGGCACCCACCGGCAAGATGGACCTGGTGGTGGATCTCAACTTCCGCATGGACACCTCGACCCTCTATTCGGACATCGTACTGCCGGCGGCAACCTGGTACGAAAAATCAGACCTGAACACCACCGATATGCACTCCTTTGTCAACTGCATGGATGCCGCCGTTGATCCCGCCTGGGAATCAAAATCCGATTGGAATATTTTTGCCGGAATCGCCAAAAAGGTCAGCGAACTTGCACCGAAACACTTTCCCAAACCATTCAAAGACATCATTGCAGCGCCTCTGCAGCACGACACTCCGGGTGAAATCGCACAGCGGAGTGTGAAGGATTGGAAGCTGGGCGAGTGCGAGGCGATCCCGGGCAAGACCATGCCGAACCTCCCGATCGTCGAGCGCGACTACGTTAATCTCTACAACCGCTTCATGTCTCTTGGCCCGCACATCGGACATTTGCACGCACACGGCGTCAGTTGGGAAGCGGACGACGTCCACGAAAAACTCCTTACAACCATGCCGACCCGTTCGTGGGGGGATAAGACGTTCATCGATATGGAGGACGTGCGCAACGTCGCCGACGTAATCATGGCCCTCGCTCCGGAGACCAACGGTGAACTGGCACACCGCGCCTATCAGAACCTGGAGAAGCGGGTAGGCAAGCCTTTGGCTCAGATATCCGCAGGTGACCGCAACTTCCGTATCACCTGGGAGGACGTAACCCAGAAACCACGCCGCCACCTCAGTTCCCCGGTCTGGAGCGGACTGGTCAACGAGAACCGTCCCTATGCGCCATTCACGCTAAATGTGGAGCACGGCGTGCCCTGGCGAACCCTCTCTGGACGGCAGTCGCTGTACCTCGACCACCCTTATTACGGTGAGTTCAACGAGGGACTGCCTACCTTCAAGGGTAAACTTAACCCGGCGATCCTGGACGAAACCGAGGGAGAAACCGGACTGATACTCAACTTCCTGACCCCTCATGGCAAGTGGAGTATTCACTCCACCTACAGCGACAATCTGCGCATGTTGACTCTCTCACGTGGCGGCCCTGTCGTCTGGCTCAACCACGAAGATGCGGCGAGTGCCGGGATCGAGGACAATGAGGAGATCGAGGTCTTTAACGCCAACGGCGTGGTGACCAGCCGGGCGGTAGTTTCGTCACGTATTCCACGCGGAGCAGCGGTCATGTACCACGCGCCTGAGCGCACCCTCAATGTCAAAAAGTCCCGGAAAAGCGGCAAACACGGAGGTGTACATAACAGTCTCTCCCGCATCCGCCTGAAGCCGACCCTGATGCTCGGCGGTTACGCACAATTCAGTTTTTACTTCAACTACTGGGGGCCGACCGGCGTAAACCGTGACAGCTACGTGGTAGTCAGAAAGTTGAGGGGGTGAGGCAATGGACGTCAGAGCACAACTGGTAATGGTTTTCAATCTGGACAAGTGCATCGGTTGCCACACCTGCAGCATCTCCTGCAAGAACATCTGGACCGACCGCAAGGGCGCCGAGTACATGTGGTGGAACAACGTCGAGACCAAGCCGGGTGTCGGCTATCCCAAAAAGTGGGAGAATCAGGAAAAATTCAAGGGGGGATGGCTTCGCGAGGGAGGCAAGCTGAAGCTGCGGGCCATGGGCAAGGGTCCGACGCTGTTCAATATGTTCTTCCAGCCGAACATGCCGAAGCTCGATGACTACTATGAGCCGTTCGATTTCGACTACAGCAACCTGTACAAAGCCCCCCCCGGCAGCGACCAACCAGTGGCCGAGGCATTCTCCCAGGTTTCCGGTGAGCGGATTGAGAAAATCACCGGCGGTCCCAACTGGGATGACGATCTCTCCGGATCGCAGGTCTATGCCGTCGAGGATTCCAATCTGGAAGACAATACCCTTGTGGCGGACTACGGTCGCATGTTCATGCACTATCTTCCCCGTATCTGCAACCACTGCCTGAACCCGGCCTGCGTTGCTTCCTGCCCGTCTCGGGCTATCTATAAACGGGGCGAAGACGGCGTTGTCCTGGTGGATCAAGAAGTTTGCAAAGGGTGGCGTTTCTGCACCAGTGCCTGTCCCTATAAAAAAGTCTATTTCAACTGGCAGAGCGGCAAAGCAGAGAAGTGCATCTTCTGTTTCCCACGCACCGAAACCGGCCAGTGCAACGCCTGCGCCCACAGCTGCGTCGGCAGGATCCGCCATGTCGGCGTATTGCTCTACGATGCCGACCGGGTGGAAGAAGCGCTGCTCAAGCCTGACGACCAGCTGGTGGCTGCTCACCGTGACGTCATCATGGATCCGCACGATCCGGAAGTAAGGGAGGCTGCCCGCAAAAACGGGGTCTCGGATCAGTGGCTGGAGGCAGCCGAGAAGTCGCCGGTATACGCCCTGGTAAAGGAGTTTGCTGTGGCACTACCGTTACATCCTGAATTTCGCACCATGCCGATGGCCTACTACATACCCTCACTCTCCCCGGTAATTTCCAGCGGCGGCGATCTCCATGAACTGGCAGACCATGGCACATTCCCGCTTCTCGAAAAGATGCGGGCACCGATCAGTTTCCTGGCAAGCCTCCTCTCCGGCGGCAACCAAGAAATCATTGCCGATATTTTGCGGAAGCAGATCGCACTACGCCTCTTTAAGCGTGCCGGCAACCTTGGGCAGCCGATTGAAGAGTCAATCCTTAAAAATGCGGGATTGGATGAAGCGGGAGCAAATCGTCTCTATCGCCTCTTCACCATAGCCCCCTACCGTGAGCGAAACGTAATTCCGACACAACAGCGTGAAGAGCAGGACTCTAATCAGCGCAAAGGTGCCAGTGGCTTCGGAATCCTGAAGAAGACCAGGGGGACGAAATGACCATTGCCACCAGCTACGAAGCCCTTGCCCGGATGCTCGACTATCCGGAGGAAAAGCAGCAACTGCAGGACGATTATAATCTTGTCAGCTCTTTTTTGAACGAGCGGCGACTAGGTGCCCCAATCTCCGAATTTGCCGAATTTGTAGATGCCTCCTCCCTGGCAGCGCTACAGGAAGAGTACGTCGCCACCTTCGACTTCAATCCGGCCACCGCCCCCTATCTGGGGCACCACCTCTTCGGCGATAACCAGAAGAAGGGCGGCTATATGATCATGCTGAAACAGGAGTTCGAACGGTGCGGATACAAACCCGTCGGGACCGAACTTCCCGATCACCTTTCGGTGGTGCTCGGTTTTCTGGCCCATCTGGCACGACAGGAGGGGCAAGGGACACGGCAGCCATTCATCGCCGAATGCGTGTTACCCGGAGTTGAAAGGCTAAGGACCGCCTTCGAAGCCCGGCAGGATTCGCACTGGAAAGTACTGGTTGAAGCTGCCCGACTACTCTGCGCAGATGATTGTAAGGAGGTGCCATCATGTTAAACAACTTTATCTTTATCGTTCTGCCCTACGCTGCTTTGGCGCTGGTTATTTTTGTAACGCCCTATCGTTTCTTCAGCAACCGCCTGACCTGGTCGGCCTACTCCACGCAGTTTCTGGAGAGCAAGACACTCTTCTGGGGAATCAATCCGTGGCACTACGGCATTATCCCGGTTTTGGCTGCCCATTTTCTGGGTGTTCTTGCCCCCGGTCCGCTTAAGGTTTTTCTCGGGAACCAGACCAACCTGGTCGTTATCGAGAGCATCGGGCTCGCGCTGGGTCTCTTCGCAGTTTTCGGCTGTTTGGGGCTCCTGCTGCGCCGCGTCAACGCGCCAATCTTGAAGCGGGTGACATTTGCCTCGGACTGGGTATTGCTTTACCTTCTGCTTGCTCAGGCCCTGACCGGGGTCTATATCGCTACCTTCATGCGCTGGGGTTCCCAGTGGTACCTGCATACAGCGGTTCCTTATCTCTGGTCGCTGGCTTCCTTCAATCCGCAGATTGAGTACATGACCGATTTCCCTTTGGTCTTCAAGCTGCATGCAGCCTGTGCCTTCCTGATTGTAGCGCTGCTGCCGTTCACCAAGCTGGTGCACCTGCTGTACGTTCCGGTCCATTTCCTGATGGATCCGCCGATCCTGTATCGCTGGCGGACGAAATAGCAGTACCGGTGTGATGATTACGGGTTTTGAAAGGGCTTGCTGATGCTGGAAATAGCAACCGCAAAATCACATAAGGTCCTCTTTCTCAACACCCTTGCTTTCACGGTCTGTTTCGCCGCCTGGATGTTCAACGGCGTGCTGGTGACATTTCTGGTCGACAACCAGGTGTTCACCTGGGGACCGGTGAAGATCGGCTGGCTCCTGGGGATTCCGGTCCTGACCGGCTCGCTGTTCCGTCTGCCCGCCGGCATGCTGACCGACAAGTTCGGCGGCAAACCGGTTTTCGGAGCCCTGCTCTTTCTCTGTGCCATTCCGATGTACCTGCTGTCAAAAGCTGACAGTTTTACGTCGTTTGCCCTCTGCAGCTTCGGTTTCGGCCTGACCGGAGTCAGCTTTTCCATCGGCATCGCCTTCACCTCGGTCTGGTATCCCCGCGAGCGGCAAGGCACTGCACTGGGAATCTTCGGCGCCGGAAATGCGGGGGCGGCGCTCACCACGTTACTGGCCCCGACCATGCTCAACAGGCTGACCAATAACGGCGCCGACATCGAGGGGTGGCGGCAGCTTCCGGTCTATTACGCACTGATCCTGGTGACGATGGGCGTGATTTTCATGGTCTTCAGCGAGAACAGGAAACCGGCCAGCTCCGGCAAGTCCTTCACGCAGATGCTGATGCCGCTCAAGCATGCCCGCGTCTGGCGCTTCGGCCTGTATTATTTTCTGGTATTCGGCTGTTTTGTAGCCTTTTCCCAATGGCTCGTCCCTTATTTCGTCAACGTTTATTACCTTCCTCTGGTCACCGCCGGCCTGTTTGCCTCCATGTTCAGCCTTCCCTCGGGAGTAATCCGTGCCCTGGGTGGGTGGTTGTCGGACATATTCGGCGGACGCCAGATCATGTACTGGGTGCTGGGCGCTTCTTCATTGATAAGTCTGCTGATGATTATCCCGAAGATGGAGATCTATTCTCCGGGCCGTGGGGTCATGGCCAAACGAGACGGAGCCGTTGAGAAAGTGACGCCTGAAGCCGTTTTCGTAGGAGAACAATCATACCCGATAAAGGCGAAACCGGACGTCATGGATAATTACGATGACCGGATGCTTGTTTTTCCGAGCAAGCAGACCTGGCAGGAACCGGTGGTCGCGATCGGGCAGCAGGTGAAGAAGAAGGAGCTGCTTGCCAAAGGAGTGACACGCATCTTCTTCCAGGCCAATGTCTGGATATTTGCGGCTCTGGTTCTTGTTCTCGGAAGCATCTGGGGAATCGGCAAGGCAGCGGTCTACAAGCTCATACCTGACTACTTTCCGGAAGAGGTCGGTGTGGTCGGCGGGATGGTGGGAGTCATCGGAGGTTTGGGCGGATTTGTTTGCCCGATCATTTTCGGCTATCTGCTGGAATGGACCGGACTATGGAGCAGCTGTTGGATGTTCATGTTTGCCCTGTCACTGGTCTGTCTGCTGTCACTGCACTATGTGGTAAAAAAGATGATGCTGGAGAAACACCCCAAGGATATGCGTAAGATCGAGGGATCGGCAGTGAACGTCGTATATTAATACCATGGAACATTAAGGAGAAAAGTATGTCATCGCGCGTATTGACTGAGTGGAAACCGGAGGATAACGCCTTCTGGGAAAAGGAAGGAAAGGCTATCGCCAACCGCAATCTCTGGATATCGATCCCGGCGCTGTTTCTCTCCTTTGCGGTCTGGATGGTCTGGAGCGTTGTCGTGGTCAACCTTTCCAACATCGGCTTCAAATTCGATCCCAACAAGCTGTTCTGGCTGGCTGCGCTACCCGGTCTGACTGGTGCTACTTTGCGGATATTCTACTCATTCATGGTACCGATCTTTGGTGGCCGGAAATGGACCACCATCAGCACGGCAACACTATTGATCCCGGCCCTCGGCATCGGGTTTGCCGTCCGCGACCCGAATACCAGCTATACCACCATGCTGATCCTGGCGCTATTGTGCGGTTTCGGGGGGGGGAACTTCGCGTCAAGCATGGCCAACATCAGTTTTTTCTTCCCTAAGGCGCAGAAAGGAACCGCTCTGGGGCTGAATGCCGGACTGGGGAACCTGGGGGTCAGCGCCATGCAGTTCCTCGTGCCGCTGGTGATAACCACCGGGATGTTCAGCGCACTGTGCGGTGACTCGCAAATATGCGTAATCAAGGGTCAAACGACATCCATCTGGATGCAAAACGCCGGCTTTGTCTGGGTTCCGCTGATCCTTGCATCCACCATTGCGGCATGGTTCGGCATGAACGACATTGCCAGTGCCAAGGCCTCTTTCAAGGAGCAATCAATCATCTTCAGGCGCCGGCATAATTGGATCATGTGCTGGCTCTACCTCGGGACATTCGGTTCATTCATCGGCTACTCTGCGGGTCTGCCACTCCTGATCAAGTCTCAATTTCCGGCTGAAAATCCCACGCAGTACGCTTTTCTCGGTCCCCTTGTCGGTGCACTGGCCAGGCCGCTGGGAGGCTGGGTGGCAGACAAACTGGGCGGTGCGAGGGTAACATTCTGGAACTTTATGGTCATGGCTGTAGCGGTCTTTGGCGTACTCTTCTTTCTACCTTACGGGGGCGTGGGCGGCAATTTTTGGGGTTTCCTCGCTATGTTTATACTTCTGTTCTTCACAACCGGTATTGGTAACGGTTCCACCTTCCGTATGATCCCCGTTATCTTTCTCACCGAGCGACAACGTGATGCGCAGGGCAAAGGTGCTGATGCCCAGGAACAGGCTGTCAAGGATGCCGGCAAAGAAGCTGCGGCAGTGCTTGGGTTTACCTCCGCTTTTGCAGCATACGGAGCCTTCTTCATCCCCAAGGGTTTCGGTACGTCAATTGCCGCGACCGGAGGACCACAAGCCGCTCTGTACGGATTTGTCTTCTTTTACGTAACCTGCATCATCATGACCTGGTGGTATTATTCACGAAAAAATGCCGAGATGCCCTGTTAAGACTGTTAGTTGCCTCAACGTAAAAAAATCGACCCTACATGTGAAAAACAATCTAAAGGAGTAAATCATGAAAATTACCAGTAGGTTTTCCGCCGTTATTACGATGTTCGCCATCTCTGCTTTTACTGGGACGATCTTCGCCGCCGATGTTATTGAGCTGCCTGCATCCATGGGTAAGGTGATCTTTCCACACAAAAAGCATCAGGAAATGCTGAAGGATTGCAAAAAATGCCACGAAAAAAATCCCGGCAAGATCAAAGAACTGGGTAAAGATTGGGCGCATAAGACCTGCAAGGGCTGCCACAGTGAAGGCAAGAAAGGTCCCACTGCCTGCAAGGATTGCCATAAGAAATAAAATTGTGGCTATGTCTACACGGCAATGAGTTCATTGACTGATTGGAAAAGAACAGCCTATCTTCTATACTGATTTTTGACTATGATCAAACGAATGTCAGTAAACGTAGTATAAATTACCGTCATTCAGCTTATTAACGCTCAGTTTAATCGTCTAAAACAACAAACAAAAGGAGTAACACACATGTTCTGTAATCAATGCGAGCAGGCAGCAAATGGAACCGGTTGTAACATCTCTGGCGTATGCGGCAAGAAACCTGATGTGGCGGCCCTGCAGGATCATCTGCTCTACGGCCTGAAAAGTCTGGCGCTCTACGCCGACAAGATCGGCCGCAATGCCGAGATCGATCGTTTCACCATCGAAGGGCTTTTCAGCACCGTCACTAACGTTGATTTCGAGCCGGCCCGTATCGGCGGCCTGATCAAGCGTTGCTATGAATTGAAAGAAAAAGCCAAGGCTGCTGCCGGTACGGCAATCAGCGGTCCTGTGGCCGACTGGAAACCGGTCGATGATCTGGCTGGCATGACCACGCAGGGTGAAACCCACGGCATCAATACCCAGCATGTTAATGAAGACATCCGCTCCGTGATCGAGATCCTGATGTACGGCCTGAAGGGTATGGCCGCCTATATGGACCACGCCATGATCCTGGGCAAGACCGATGACGAAGTGATGGCATTTTTCCAGAAAGCGCTGGCTGCAACCACCGACGCCAACCTGGGTCTGATGGACTTCGTCGGCTTGGCCATGGAGTGCGGTAAACAGAACCTGACCGTGATGGGCCTGCTCAACACCGCCCACACCGATGCCTATGGCCACCCGGTACCGACACCGGTCCAGCTTGGCACCAAGGCCGGCAAGGCCATCCTGGTAACCGGCCATGACCTGAAAATGATGGAAGAGATTCTCAAACAGACCGAGGGGAAAGGTATTAATGTCTATACCCATGGCGAGATGCTGCCGGCCCACGGCTATCCCGGTCTGAAAAAATACAGCCACCTGGTAGGTAACTACGGCGGCGCCTGGCAGGATCAGGCCAAGGAATTTGCCAACTTCCCCGGTGCGATTATCTTTAACACCAACTGCATCCAGAAACCGGCCGAATCCTATGTGGACCGGCTCTACACGTGGGGCCTGGTGGCATGGCCCGGCGTCAAGCACATCGACGGCTGGGATTTCAGCCCGGTGATCGCCAAGGCCCTGGAGTGCCCGGCACTGCCCGAGAACCCGGGTCAGGAAATCCTGACCGGTTTCGGCCACAATGCTGTCCTCGGCGTGGCCGACAAGGTCATCGCTGCTGTCAAGGCTGGTCAGATCAAGCATTTCTTCCTGGTGGGCGGCTGCGACGGTGCCAAATCGGGCCGTAACTACTACACCGAGTTTGCTGAAAAGGCACCCAAGGATACGGTCATCATGACCCTGGCCTGCGGCAAGTACCGCTTCAACAAGCTCGATTTCGGCGACATCGGCGGCATTCCGCGTCTGCTGGATATCGGCCAGTGTAACGATGCCTATTCAGCTATCCAGATCGCCGTGGCCCTGGCAGGCGCTTTCGAGTGCGGCGTGAATGACTTGCCGCTTTCCATGGTGCTTTCCTGGTACGAGCAGAAAGCGGTTGTTATCCTGCTGACCCTGTTCCACCTCGGCATTAAGAACATCAAGCTCGGGCCGACACTGCCGGCCTTTATCACCCCTAATGTCCTCAACTTCCTGGTTGAGAACTTCAACGTCGGACCGATCACCACGGTTGATGCCGATATGAAGGCCATGTTGGGATAAAAAAACTACTTTACTGTGATGAACAATGAGCGCCTCGTAGCCACTGCGAGGCGCTCATTGTTACGGCTCTTATGGCTATTCTGATACATCTCTCAATAGGGCGACAGACGATGAAGTGTAGCGAAATTTAACAGCAGAAAGTAATTCAGTGTGGCATTCGAGTTGACACTATGCTGATCAGGTTTAAACAAATAATATTTTTCACCCATCCGCTCGCCTATTCCCTTCTCCTTGCTTTTGGCTGGACATGTGTTATTGCCGTATCCCTTATGGCAAGCATTACTATTCATCGTCAGGAAATCGTGACTATTGCCCTGAATGTTGCCCGGGCATATATCGACAAGGATATCCTCTACCGTAACTGGAATGCTCTTCATGGCGGTATCTATGTTGTCGCCGACAAGGGGGTCACCCCCAATCCCTACTTGCCTGATACTGTTCAAGAACGTGACGTTATAACACCTTCAGGGCGTCACCTGACTCTAGTGAATCCGGCATATATGACGCGACAAATTTACGAACTGGCGCAAAAAGAGCACAAAGCATCCGGACGAATTACCAGTCTCAAGCCATTGCGGCCTGAGAATAAGGCCGATGCGTGGGAAAAAACTGCTTTGCAGAATTTCGAACGCGGCAAGAAGGAAATTAGCAGTATTGTAACGGAAGATGGGCTTCGTTATATGCGGCTTATACGTCCTTTGATAACTGAAGAAAGCTGCCTTTCCTGTCATCTCCATCAGGGGTACAAGAAAGGCGATATCCGTGGCGGCATCAGCATCAGATTACCCATGGAGATATTTGAACCTGTCATTCGCAAACAAGCCAGATTGCTTTTGGCGGGACATGGCGTCATGTGGTCGCTTGGGCTTATCAGTTTGTATGTCGGCTATAAGGGGTTACGACACCGCACCGAGGAGCGTGATCGCGCCGAAGAAGAACTGAAACGGGTGAATGCTATTCTGGAAAATCAGGCAACAACCGACTCATTGACTGGCATCTGCAACCGACGAAAATTTCTTGAATTACTCCAGATGAAAATACAGGAGTCAAGGCGCTACGCAATGCCGCTGGCGCTCATTTTTTTCGACATTGATCATTTCAAAACAGTTAACGACACCTGTGGTCATGAAACTGGTGACCATGTATTGCAGGAGCTCAGTAGCATCGTCACCGGCATGGTCCGCCAGACCGACGTTTTTGCACGATTCGGAGGCGAGGAGTTTGTGGTTCTTGTGCACAAAAACGATGTCAAAACGGGACGTGAACTGGCGGAAAAAATCAGATTGAATGTGGAACAGCATAATTTCCCGCAGTTGAGGACATTGACCTGCAGTTTCGGTGTTGCTCAGTTTTATCCGGACGACACAGCGGAATCTTTTATCAAGCGTGCCGATGATGCCATGTATGCGGCTAAACAGGCAGGAAGAAATCGGGTTGAAACTCGTTGTGACTGCCGAAGCGGGATCATTTTACAGGACGGTGAAGCTTCCTACGACGATCAGTGAGTGTTCCTGTGAAAAGTTCATTTGTTTACTTCCCCTCTTTAGCACCATAATGGGTTTTCATTGTTTCGATCTGTTATTGACTTGGGTCAATCTGATCTATCCGGCATTACTGTAGGGTACTAACAGTTAGATATCTATCAAACGCCGCCATGGGAGGATATATGGACAAATTATTGAAACAGCTGGTTAACAATGCACCGGACGCGATGCTTATTTCGGATCGGGAAGGAATTATTCGCTTCTGGAACAGCGGTGCAGAGCAGATGTTTGGCTATACTGCAGCAGAAGCAGTTGGACAGTCACTTGATCTATTCATCCCTGAAAATCTGCGTGGTCGTCACTGGGAAGGCTATCATCGTGTGATGGCCTCCGGCGAGACGAAATACAAAACCGGACTGCTTTCCTCACCGGGTATTCGCAAAGACGGGGTTCGAGTCTCACTGGAATTCAGCATGGTAATTTTGCGCGACGAAGCCGGTGACATAGCGGGCTGCGCATCGATCATGCGGGATGTCACGGAGCGATGGAAAAAGGAGAAGGAATTGAAAGAGCGATTGAACGTTTGTGAATCAAAACTGGCAGGATCACATGTTTAGGTTTCAACAAATCAGTCAGATGGCAGGCTAATACCAACCAACACTGACTAAGAGGAGATCACCCATGCAAGAATCAACTCTTCAAGCTAACTACACTCTGAATACTACAATCGGTGAAATAGTTGCCGCTGATTATCGAACCGCCAAGGTCTTTGAGACTCACGGGATTGACTTTTGCTGTGGTGGTAAGGTCGCTCTATCAGCAATATGTCAAGAGAAGGGTATCAATCCTGACACGTTGTTGCGGGATATCGCAGCGATCAAAATGGAACAGATTGATCGCAGCCAAAATTATTCCTCATGGGAACTCCCCTTCCTGGTGGATTATATAGTCAATACCCATCATGCATATCTCAAAGAAAACGACGTAAAAATTGCCACCTATGCTCAAAAGATTGCGGGAGTCCATGGCGCTCATCATCCCGAGGTGGTCGAGATTGCCACTATCTTCCAAAAGATAGCTACAGATATGGCAGCCCATCTCCTAGAGGAGGAAGAAGTTTTCTTCCCAGCGGTAAAACGGGCTGATGCCGAAAGAAAAAACGGCAATTCACCATCGAAGGAAGATTCCAATGTGATTAAGGAATCCCTTGCAAAGCTTGGCCGCGAGCACGAAGAGATCGGCGATGCTATCCACGCAATTCGACGACTTTCAAAGGATTTTGCACTACCAAAAGACACGTGCAATACATTCATGATCACGTATCAAATGCTCAAAGAGTTTGAGGATGATCTCCACAAACACGTCCATCTGGAGAACAACATCCTTTTCCCCAAAGCGTCACAACTTTAGAACCTTTACGATAGTTCGGTCATTCTTGAGGGTCAGAAAAGATATGGATTATTTCAAAGCTAGAGCTGTAAAACTATTGGTGAATTACTTTGAAAATGATTTTAGAAGAATTTCGCATGCATTAGAAGTACTAAAACATTCCGAGATAATTATGGAAAATGCCGAGTGCTGTGATTATGAGATTCTGATCGCCTCCGCCCTTTTACACGATATCGGTATAAAACAATCTGAAGAGATCCTTGGATATAATAATGGCAAAACTCAAGAGAAATATGGTCCACCAATTGCCGAAAAGCTGCTTGCCAGCATCGGCTTCCCGCATTGCAAAACAATGAAAGTGTATGAAATCATAGCTAATCATCATTCTCCTTCAAGGCATGATTATGTAGAACTGAAAATCATCAAAGAGGCTGACAGAATCGTGAACAAGTTGGAAGGCAACTAAAATATTTATTGATTACACAAATATCAAGTTGTTTTGTTTATTACTCCCAAATTGACCTGAATCAAAGTTATTGCGAACATACCATGAGATCGTTGAGCAAGAGTTCTCATATTCAGGACGTAGTACATCGGAAGATGCTTATGATTTTCTTAAACAGACATAGTAGGATAGTAATAATACTATTACTGCTGGTTCAGATCTGTCTGCCGCTTACCGGCTCGCTCTATATCTCAACTAATATGAGTACGAGTGAAACCGGTCATACGGAAACCGCGTGTGTCCATTCTGACGCCGATTCCGACCATGAATCCGGGGACCGGCACGATCAGATTCCCCACTGCCACGAACTTGATGCACCATGCGACGCTGTCTCCGGTACGGTAGTTAAACACTCTCCGCTCATTTCGCTTCACAAGGCCTCATACAACGGTGCCTTTCTGCCAGGCTACGTCGCTCCGCTGGAAATCCCCCCGAAATTTAACGTTTGACTCATATCTGCCGGCATTATCTTCCTTCGTAGTAAGGCTGTCCCGGCAATAACGTGCAAATTCGCTTAGTACTGGTGAATCAACCATCAAACCATACATATAAGGAGAATAACTCATGAGATATACACACATATTTAAAACAGGCATGTTGGCAGTTTCAGCATTTACGGTGCTATTTCTTGCAACCCCTCGCGAAGCTGCTGCCCATTGTGACACCCTGGACGGCCCGGTTATCCAGGATGCCAGAAAGGCGATCGAAGGTAAGGATATCACTCCAATTCTGAAATGGGTGAAGCCAAAGGATGAAAAAGCTGTCCGAGCTGCCTTTAACAAAGTGTTGTCCAGTAAATCAAAGAACCAGGAAGAAACAGAGCACAAATTCTTCGCAACCCTTGTCAAAATCCATCGCGCCGGCGAAGGTGCATCATTTACCGGTCTGAAACCGGCTGGGGCAGTAGAACCGGCCGTTGCCGCAGCGGACAAGGCCTTGGCGAGCGGCTCAGCCGATGCTCTGGTGAAACTGGTCACCGATGATGTATCCGCTGGTATCAAGACCCGTTACGAGCATGCAGCGACTACATACAGGCATAAGGATGAAAGTGTTGCCCAGGGACGGGAATTTGTGGAAGCCTATGTTGCGTACACCCATTATGTAGAGCGGCTTCATCAGGATGCAACCGCTAAAGGTGCACATGGTGAGCATGGCAAAGTCGAAAAACATAACGCGCATAAAAAAGAGTCAGCGCACTCTACACACTGACGTTATGAGAGGTGTATCAGATTTGACCTCATAACACAGGATTGCTGCCTGGCAGGGACAACGCCCCGTCAGGCAGCTTTTTACTGCGAGTACCATATCGTGGACTATTGATACGTGACCGATAAGGAGATTTTACAATGAAAATACAAGTATTAGGCACCGGTTGTGCCGATTGCATCACACTTTACGAGAATACAAAGAAAGCACTCGATGAAAGCGGGAAACAGGGCGAGGTGCTGAAGGTCGTGGAAATAACCGCAATGTTAAAATATGGCGTCACCACTCTACCCGCGCTGGTTATCGACGGTCAGCTCAAGTGTTCGGGCAAAATGTTGTCAGTAGCCGAAATCAAGGGGATGCTATGAGACTGCCCTTTACGGTGTTAGCCATAATCGTGATGCTTACAATTACTGCCATGGCCGAACTCCCTGCAGCTACCGCGACAGCCGTCAATCAGGCCCTGTCGTCCGGCAAACCGACGCTGATTGATTTTGGCCTGCGCACCTGTCCCGTATGTAAGAAGATGGCACCCTACCTGGAATCTCTGTCCAATGAGTACCGGGGCCGTGCCAATATTCTCTTCATTGACGTACGCGCTGACCAAACAACCGCCCAGAAATTCCGCGTTCAGATGCTTCCCACCCAGATATTCATCAACCCTCAAGGAAAAGAAGTACAACGACACACCGGTTTTATGGACAAGGAAGATATCATCAAAGGATTGAAGTCGGCAGGGCTCAAGTGACATTCATCGATAACATTGAGCAGATCATTACTGCCTACCCGCTGCTGGCCTTCGGCGCAGTATTTCTGGCAGGGGTTATTTCTTCAGCTTCGCCCTGTGTACTCAGCACAATCCCACTGGTGGTCGGATTCGTCGGCGGTTATAGCGATGGTGACCGCTGGAAGGCGTTCCGCTATTCCCTGATGTTCATAGTTGGATTGTCTCTCACCTTCACAGCCTTTGGCGCTGCAGCCGGATTGCTCGGCACGGTTTTCGGGGTGGTCGGTGTTTGGTGGTATGCGATTGCCGGTACCGTGGCACTGGTAATGGGTGGTCAGTTGATGGGATTGTATGAAATTCGTCTACCGATCAAGCGCGATTTCAAGCCAAGGCAGGGCGGTATAATTGGAGCGTTCATGCTTGGTCTGTTCTTTGGCCTTGTATCTTCGCCCTGCGCCACACCGGTAATGGTTGTGTTACTGACCATCGTCACCGGCAAGGGTCAGGTTCTCTACGGCATCATGCTGATGTTCAGCTATGCTGTCGGCCATTGTCTGCTCATGCTCGTTGCCGGGACGTTTACCGGTTTTGTGGAGTCTTTTGCCAAAACGCGAGGGGTGCTCAATTTTTCGAACTGGAGCAGAAAGATAAGTGGTTTCATAATCTCTCTTGCCGGGGCCTGGTTCATCTGGCAGGCATTCTAGGCGCTTATAAATAGGATTGAGAAGAGTATCTCGGCAAATGCCCCTGATACGAAGAGGATAATCATGTACCTAAATGGGATTTCTACAAAATCTGCCAGTACCATACGGACTGTTGTGCAGTGGTGCTTTATGTTGTGGGTGATCGGGATCGGCATCCGCTTCGGCATGTTTGTCAATTCTGTTGAACGTGGCGCAGTCGTTCCGCTGGTTTCCCGCCCTCCGGGTGTGGAAGGCTTTCTGCCAATCGGAGCTCTAACAAGTCTGAAGTACTGGCTGGTTTCAGGTGAAATACATCCGGTACATCCAGCTGCACTGGTAATATTCGTGACAATTTTGCTCATGAGTCTGCTTGCCAAGAAATCATTTTGCTCATGGCTTTGCCCGGTCGGCACTCTTTCGGAAGGAGCATTCAAAATTGGCCGGAAGTTAGCTGGCCGGAATTATCGAATATGGAGATGGCTTGACTATGGATTGCGGAGTATCAAATATCTGCTATTGCTGATGTTTGTGAAATTTATCCTGGTGGACATGTCAGTCGAAGCGCTTGGCGGATTTTTGGATGCTCCATACTGGGCAGTTAGCGACGTCAAAATGCTCCATTTCTTCACGAGCATGTCCTTAACCACCATGGTGGTGCTGGCAATCCTGACCTTATTTTCACTTTTTTACAAAATGTTCTGGTGTAGGTATCTCTGCCCTTATGGTGCATTACTTGGACTTGCAAGTATCGTCAGTCCCTTCAAAATCCGAAGGGACTCGACTCGTTGTACTGGATGTCAACGCTGTTCCGCCATATGTCCTTCTGGCCTTGTAGTGCATTCCTCCACAGCAGTTTCTTCGCCTGAGTGCACCGGGTGCCTCACCTGTGTGGCACATTGCCCGGAGAGAAATGTCCTCGCCATGCAGCCGGTCTTCTGGAAGCGACCGCTGCCGGTGTGGGTTTTCCCTACTGTGGTTGTGTTCATGTTCATGGCGGGAACAGGTGCTGGGATGGTCAGCGGGCACTGGCAGAGCTCGCTGAGTTATTCCGACTATCAACGGCTCATCCCTCTTGTTCAGAGCCTGAGTCATTGAGATTGAAGGACGCAATAAAATGCGGCAAAGCATTAGATAGCAAACCCGAAACATTTCGTGCGCCTGCCCCAATATTGTGAAGGGAGTGTTCATCAAGAATAAAGTAAAAACTCTGGAGAGGCTCGTGCCGATAAGAAGAATCACCGGAATTGCAATGCGCTGCAAGGCTCCCATGTGGGGCCCACGCCCAAAAATGTCCCTACACTATGCACTCTGGAGTTTCCTGAGTTCCACTCTTGGAATCCTGGCAATTTGCGAGATAACAAAGTTGGTCGGTCATCCCTTGCTGATCGGGTCGTTTGGAGCTTCGGCGGTTCTACTTTTTGGAGCTACCGACTCGTCGCTGTCCCAACCACGTAATCTGGTTGGTGGGTATCTCGTCTCCGCCATTGTAGCAGTAATTGTCGTTGCCCTCTTCGGGTCTACTACATTTGCATGGCTCTTGGAGTTGGGCTATCAATTTTTGTGATGAACCTGACTCATACAACCCATCCACCGGGAGGGGCTACCGCCCTGATCGGAGTTCAAGCGGCGGTTGGCCCGGGATTCATCCTGTTGCCGGTGTTGGCAGGCGCCTTGATTCTCCTGGTTACGGCAATCTTTACGAATAATGTGGTGTACCACCGTTCTTATCCCAAACACTGGCTATAGGTCTCTTATGCGTCTCGTTACCGGCACCAAAATACTTCTCTGTCTTTCCCTGTGGTTCCTTTTTCCGCTGTCGGCATACGCCATACCCGCCATTACGTGTCATTGCTTTACCGACCGGTCTTACGATACCGCGCATCCAGCAGCTGCCGACCCGTATTTTCTGGCCACTACGCAAAACTCCTTCTTTGCCATTGTCTTTAATACGGATAAGAAGAGTATCGTGATGAAAAAGCAGCAAGGCACTTCCCCTGACGATCTTTGGGTTGCCTATTGGGTCGCCTCTAAAGCCGGCAAGATACCGGACAGCCTGCTCTTGGCCAAATCGAAGAGTGATTCATGGAAGAATGTCCTCGTGCCACTGAATCTTCCGTTGAAATCTTTGGGAGCGCGATTTTCAAATGCCCTCAATGCAAATGTACCGTCTGACCGCTTATCAGAAGCGGTGGTTGATGAGCTTTTCCTCAAGGACCGATTGCTGGGTGAGAGGGATGTGGCCGACATGCGTAAAGCGGGTGCCAACAATCAGGAATTGATTATCGCCACCGTTATTGCCACCAAGACGAAACAGTCGGCCAAGCAGCTCTATCTTGAAGTAAAGGCCGGAACCAAGACTTGGGGCTCACTCTTGTCGTGGACAAAGATCGACACGAAAAACATGCAGCAGGAGGTTGCCAATATCCTTAGATTACATCCTCAGTAGTTCATAAGCGCTATCTCAGAGTCTTGTGGATAATCACAGCATATGGACCCGTACCTCACTCTGTTGCCTTACGTGGTGAAATCCTCATAACCACGTTCTTCTCCCGTCACGATTGCAGTTCTCCCTCCGAAAATGAAATCACTTTGTTGACCCACATCAAACTAATCTACCAATTATTTCACTAAGCTGGATTCATAACAGAGCGAGGAGGTGTTCAATGAATTTCAATAACGAACTTGGTGATAAAGCGATACAGGATGTGATGCAGACCTACCCGGAGATCGGAGAGATACTCGCTCGTTACGAGATTGGCTGCACCACCTGCAAGGTGGGGATCTGTCTGCTGAAGGATGTGGTGTCGATTCACGGCTTATCCAAGGAAGACGAAGCGAAAATTGAGCAGGAAATCAACGAGCATTTAGCGAAAAAAGGAGAATAACTCATGGGAAATCTGGGATGTGGCTGCTCCGGCAGCATGGCAAAGATAATCGAAAGACCGGTAACAGACGAAACAAATAACACCAGGGCCGTCTCTGAACTCAGGCAGTGGCCGGTACAACTCCATCTGGTACCGCCGACCGCACCGTACTTCAAGAACGCGGAAATCCTGGTCTGTGCCGACTGCGTGGCTTTTGCCATGGGGAGCATGCATCAGGATCTGCTGAAGGGCAAAGCACTGGCAATCGCCTGCCCGAAGCTGGATGATACGGGCGCGTATGTAGATAAACTGGCCACAATTTTTTCAACCAATGATACGCCCCATGTCACCGTGGCAATCATGGAAGTGCCTTGCTGCCGAGGGCTGGACATTATGGTAAAAGAAGCGATTCAGAAAAGTGGCCGGGATATCCCGCTGGAGACAGTGATTGTCGGTATCGACGGTGCCAGGAGGAACTGATGAAAGTAGACATCACCAAGGCCTTGGTGGAAGAGCATCGCCTAATTCTGAGCATGATTGCATTGCTTGAAAAAAATGCCCCTCAAACGGCTGAAGGGAATTATCTCAACTGGCAATTCTATCTTGATGGCATCGACTTCATCCGTCAGTATGCTGACCGTTTTCACCATGCCAAGGAAGAAGATGTCCTTTTCAAAGCATTGGTTGACAACGGTATGCCGAAGGAAAACAGTCCGGTAGCCGCCATGCTGATGGAACATGATCAGGGCAGGAACTTTGTCCGCGCAATGGAAGCAGCTGTCCATGAGGCACAGGCGGGTCTTACAGACACTTATCAGGCAATTGCAGATAATGCCCTAGGGTATGCTGCTCTGCTGCGTGATCATATAAGTAAGGAAGACGAAATTCTCTACCCGTTAGCAGAACGGGTGATTCCCGAAACTATGCGTACCGGCATCCTGCAGGAATATCAAGCCGCAGAAGCCCATGTATCGCCCGGGTTTGAAAGTCATTATCAGGCCATTATTGTGCAGTACGAGCAGGAATAGTCTTGAATTCGGAGAATAAAATATGATCACCACGAGCGAAATAGCGGTTACAGCAACTATCTGGGTATTGACAGCTGCCGGCGGGTTCTTCGGCACGCGTGCTGCCTTGCGCAAAAAGAGACTGAAGTGTGAGATCACTAAAGGCAAGCTGCAGCAAACCAGCGGAGTAAATGATCGGTCAACGGACTGCTGAATCGTTGTGCTCCACACGGCTGATTTGGAAAAGGAGCGGTTTCATATTCTAACATCGTAGTCTGGTTAATAGGCCGGCATTTAATCTGATTATATTCGTTTGCTCAATCTGCTTGCATATATGTAAAAACCAGCATATTATGTGAATAGATAATCACATGAGGTACCTATGCTAGAAAAGAAAAGCACACGCGTTCGTAAAGAAGAAATTATCCAAGCGGCCCTTGAGGTAGTAGGTAAAAATGGCGTTCGCGCTCTTACCATCGCTGCAATAGCAGCATCAGCAGGAATGAGCGAGGCTAATATTTACCGACATTTCAGCGGGAAAGACGACATCTATTCCGCTGTTGCAGAATTCATCGGAAGTTCGGTCATGAGTAATGCCTCCGCCATCGCCGGAGGGAGCCGGAAACCACTTGAAAAACTGGAGACAATCTATTTTTCCCATGTCGCTCTTATCATAGAACATCCAGGAATTCCACGCTTCGTATTCTCCGATGATATCCATCTGGGGCAGAGGAATCTTGCTGATACCCTCGCACAGCGTATTGGTAATTATATCGAAACTATAACAGGTGTCATTGCCGCAGGTATAGCGGAAGGTGATTTGAAACCCGGCTTGTCTCCTCGGGAAACGGCCTTAACACTCCTTGGCATGATCCAGTTTACCGCGTTGCGCTGGACTATAAGTAACGCATCCTTCGAAATACGGCCGGAAGCGGAAAAACTCTGGCAAAATTTCTTGATCCTCGTTCGTTGATTTTTTTTGCACCGTATGTGAATATAAATTTACATTATATTCAATTTCCAGCATGACATTGGGAACCTTATGAAACGATTTGTGTTTGTGCTGTTGGCTCTCCTGACTTCGACTCAGCCGCTTTATGCTGCAGCCGACCTGACGCTGGACGAGGCGCTGGGTACAGCCCTGAAAAACCACCCCCAGGTAATCGAAGCCAGAGAAAATCTTAACGGTGCTGAAGCTAAAACCGGCCAGGCTCTGGCAAATTACTATCCTCAGATAAGCCTTTCTGCTGACTGGATCAGAGGCCAGAGTTACTTTCCGGCCCAGGAAACCATAAAGATTTCTGAAACCAACACCGCGTCACTGTATCTGAAACAGACCATCTATGATTTTGGTCGCACTTCCGGTGCGGTCGAAGCAGCCCGTGGCAACCGCGAAGCAGCAGACAATGCCCTTGCCGTGACCCGACAGGATTTGACGTTACGTGTCAGGGTTGCTTTCTATCTCGTTCTTGCGCTTGAAAAACAGGTCCAGGCCGTCAGAGAAAACGTCAAGGCTCGGGAAGACGTTTTCCGTCAGGCGCAGGAATTTTTCACTCAGGGGATCAGGGCCAGGGTGGACGTTGCCAGGGCCGAGGCTAACTATTTTGCTGCTAAAACGAATCTGATCCGTGCGGAAAGCAATCGGGAGATTGCCCGGGTAGAACTTGCCAATGCCATGGGGATCGCCTCCCTGGGAGAACATTCCCCGGTTGCAACGTCCTCCGTTTTACTGTCATTGCCGGAGCGGAACTCGTCGCAACAGGACGCCCTGCTCAACCGCGCCGAACTGCAGCAATTTGCCGCCTTGAAGTCAGCTGCATCCGGTAATCTCACGTCAGCCAAAAGCAGCTATTTGCCGATTCTCTCCGGTGTCGCAAGCATCGGCTATGCTGATCGTGACTTTCCACCCACCGGAAATGTCTGGGGGGTCGGTCTGAACCTGACCGTACCGCTCTTTTCCGGTTTCTCTTCCGTTGAGCAGGTGCGCGAGGCTACTGCTGCTATGAACTCCATCGAGGCCAGGCAGAATAACCTCAAACTTCAGATCATCAAAGAAGTTGAATCTGCCTGGTTTGGCGGAAACGATGCCGCTGCCCGCATGGTTTCAACACAGAAAGAAGTTGATGCAGCAAACGAAAGCAAATCGCTGGCGGAAGGGCGCTATCAGGAAGGGGTCGGCAGTATCATCGAAGTCACCGATGCACAGTCCCAAACGCTTGATGCCCAGACAGCAAACATTCAGGCAAAGTTTGATTATTACACCGCACTGGCACGACTCGACAGGGCTGTGGGCAAACAATGATAATTACCGGTAAAGGAGCGCTGTATGGATCTCTTGAATAGATTGGCAGGCAGGAAAAAATATTTGATCTGGCCCGTTGTTTTCGTGGCTGGAGTAATTGCACTCAAAATGACGCTCCTAGCCCCAACAAAGGTAAATGTCGTGAGTGTTGAGAAACGCGACCTCACTGCCCAGGTCTACGGCAATGGCACGGTTGAGGCCAAGGTTGTGGTCGGTGTTTCCAGCAAGATCACCGGCAGAATCGTGGAACTGTACGCTGATCAGGGTGATCTGGTGAAACGGGGGCAACTCCTCGCCAAGCTGGAAAATGATGACTTTCGCCACCAGGAACAGCAGTCCGAGGCTGGACTGAGCAAATCAGCGGCCAACCTGAGTGTGGAACAGGCCAATCTCCAAAAGGCCAGGTCAAATCTGGCCCTGGCGGAAAAAAATGCCCAGCGTTACAAAAACCTGGCCGAGAAGAACTTTGTCTCCAGGCTGGAGGCCGAACAGTATGATACCGCCAGCCAGGTGGCCAGGGAAGAGGTCGCCCGCAGCCAGGCAGCTGTAGAGGCTGTGCGCATGGAGCAGCAGGCTGGCCGGGCCAGCGTTGGTTTTGCCCGCAGCAGGGTCGCAGATACGCTGATCTACGCTCCTCAGGATGGAGTCATTATCACCCGTGATCTGGAAAAGGGAGCCACCGTTTCACCGGGGATGTCGATCTTCACCCTGGCAGACCCGCAAACCGTCTGGGTCAAGGCCAACGTAGACGAATCACAGTTGAATGGCGTGGCTGTCGGCAGGAAAGCGATGATTACACTGCGTTCCTCGCCCGGCGAACAACTCACCGGACAGGTTGCCCGTCTGGGTCGCCAGAGCGATCGGGTGACCGAAGAACTGGAGGTGGATGTGGCCTTCAGCGAGCCGCTGAAACAGTTCCGTCTGGGGGAGCAGTCCGATGTGTACATCGTTACGGATACAAAAAAAGATACCCAGTCACTTCCTTCCGCTGCCATTGTCACCAGGGATAAAAAACGGGGCGTATGGGTGATAAAAGACGGCCGGCTAACCTTCAAAGAGGTGACTATCGGGATCGAGGACCGCAGCAGCCTGACCGAAATCCTGGCCGGGCTTGATGCTGCTGATCGTGTAGCAGTGGCTCCTCCCGCTAACATGGCAAAATTCAAGGAAGGCATGCGGGTGCGGGCAGCGAAATGAATCTTGCCATTCGGGACATACGCTATCATCGGGGCAGGTTTATCCTGACCTCCATCGGCCTCGGACTGCTGCTCGGGGTGGTCATCAGCATGGGAGGCATCTACCGGGGACTCATCGCCGACGCCCTGGCTATTCTGCACGCAAACAAGGCCGACATCTGGGTTGTGCAGCAGAATACCAACGGCCCGTTTGCCGAGAGTTCGCGCATCCCGGAAGACATCAAGTACCGCATCCGGGCGGTGCCTGGTGTGGCCGAGGCATCCCCGCTTTCCTTCCAGACCATCCAGATCGAGCGTCACGGCAAACCCTTCCGCTTTTTCCTGATCGGTTATGAAATGAGCGGCTTCGGCGGACCGCCGGAGATAGTTGCCGGTCGCGGCATCCGCCAGAAGCACTACGAAATGGTAGCTGCCAGGGCGATGGGAATGCAGATCGGTGAAAAGATCCATCTGGGTCTCCATGATTACACGATCGTAGGATTAACCGGCAAAATTGTCTCTTCCAGCGGAGATCCGGTTGCCTATGTGAGTCTGGTCGACGCCCAGGATATCCAGTTCAAGAAAGACAACGACGCCATCAGGAACGACCGCGAGCGTATTGGAGCCAATCTGGCCAATATTCAAACTCTGTCTCCTGCCCAAGGAAAATACCTGCAGCAGAATATCTCAGCTATCACTGAATCAACTCACACGGTTAACACTATTGTTGTCAGATTGGCGCCGGGTGCGAACCTTCATGATGTGCAGGAGCGGATCAGCCGCTGGAACCATTTCAAGCCCATTTCCGATGCCGAACAGACCGCAATCCTGGCTAAGGGGATGATTGAAAAGGCCAGGATGCAGTTGGGGCTTTTCCGGGTTATCCTGCTCGTTATCTCGGCCGTAATTATATCCCTGATCATCTACACCTCGACCCTCGACAAGATCAAGGTCATCGCCACCCTGAAACTGATCGGCTCACAAAACCGGGTGATCATAGGCATGATCCTGCAGCAGTCGCTGCTGATGGGCTTCATTGCGTATTTTATCGGCTATGGATTGATTCTGCTGACCTATGAAAAATTTCCCCGGCGGATCGTCCTCGAGGCTTTTGACATGCAGATACTGTTTGTCATTGTCATGGTGATTTGCGTCATTTCGAGCTTTGTGGGTATCCGGAAGGCGCTCAAGGTTGAGCCGGGGGAGGCCTTGGGTGGATAAGAACATGTATGCAATCGAAGTTGAAAGGCTGACGAAGATCTACGGTAAAGGCGAGACGGCGGTGACCGCCATTGCGGATGCGACTCTGCAGGTTAAACCAGGGGAGCTGGTCGCCATTCTCGGCCCATCGGGTTCCGGTAAAACAACCCTTTTGACCTGCATCGGACTGATCAATGAACCGACCCACGGAACGGTCGTTATCGATGGTACTACTGTCGCAGATGAAGGTTGGAAAAGCGGTATTGACCTGAAGCGGATGCGCCGGGAAAAGCTCGGTTTCATCTTTCAGGCCCACAACCTGATACCGTTTCTGACCGCTCAGGAAAATGTCATGATCGCGCTGGAGATCAACAACATGACAAAAAATGAAGCCAAAAGCCGTGCGACAGAGTTGCTTACTTCCCTCAATCTCGGTCATCGGCTGGGCAATTACCCTTCTGCGCTTTCCGGTGGCGAAGCCCAGCGGGTAGCTATTGCACGTGCCTTGGCCAACAAACCCAGGGTGATTCTGGCTGATGAGCCGACCGCTGCGCTTGATACCGAGAATGGCAAGAATGTCATGGCGCTCCTGAAAAAACTGGCGGTGGAAAACTATTCCGCTATCCTGGTTGTCACCCACGACCATCGCATGGTGGAAGGTTTTGACCGGATATTTCAAGTTAACGACGGCCGCATTACCGACGAAAAAAGTAACTTGGAAGTGGGAGCAAGCCATGAACGGGGATGAGCGTTACAGCGAACTGGGTTTTGCCTATGGTACGGCACCAAATGTGTTTCTCGCTTCGGTATGGAACCGGCGGACCACAATCGTTCGATATGTTGATGTTTCTCGATGATGTGGCAGAAAAACTTGCCGGATTGGATCTCTGCTATTCGTATTAATCAGAAATGGTGGAAACTAAAGATAAGTAGCGGTATGGAGTTGGAAAGCTTCACACTCCGTCGGAGTGTAACAGCCTGTTATTTAAGGGCTACCTGGCAAATCCAGGGGTGTGTGCACCTTTCTCTACTATTCCCATGCAAAACGGCACTCGTTCTCAATTCAAATTCCCCTCGAAAAACAACCTCTTCCCGGTTATCCCGTTAATCCAATCACCGTCGGTGAACATATCCGCAAGCGCCGAATGGATCTTGGACTACTCCAGAGAGAAGTAGCCGAGATCATCGGCGTCACCGAGTCCTCTCTTTGGAACTGGGAACATGGCACCGAACCAGAACTGCAATATAATCGAAGTATTATCAAATTTCTAGGCTATATTCCGTTCGACTGTCCTGATGACACAGTGGGGAAGCTTGCGTGGTACAAGAGAGCGATGGGGATGAACCTGGATTGTCTTGGCGAAGCTATGGGCCGCGATCCGGAACAACTATCAGATTGGTTGAGTGGCAGGCATAATCCGTTCAGGAAGAACCGGGAGAAGATAGAGCAGTATCTGAAAAATCAAGAAACCTTCCTTCTGCCAGGGGAAAAATAGAAGTTATTTTCTTCCGAGAAGAGCAGCTTTCCACCACATTTGACCGCTCGTTTCACTTTGTATGCTAATTTGCCCGGCGTTGCGCTTTGTTGAACATTCATGTTGCCCTGTCTGTGACCCGAGGCAACGACCAGTTGTATTTTACCGCTAACAATCGCAGGATAATTACGGTTGAGGCCGAAAGCAGTGCTATCAAGTTCGGCGGCATTGCAGTCAGTTGCAGCAAGTAAAGCAATGCTCCCCCGGCTAGACAGGCAGAAGCATATACCTCCCTCTGTAGAACCATTGGCACTTTGGCTGAAAGCAGGTCACGGAGCATTCCTCCAGCTGTAGCAGTCATCACTCCCATCATGATAGCGCCGAAAAACCCCAACCTAAATTCAATGGCCTTGTAGGTGCCGATCACCACGAAAGTGCCTAGTCCGACAGCGTCGAAGTAGGTTAATGGATGGGTGAGGAATTCCAGACGGTGGTGAAAGATAAATACCAATAAGGAAACTGTGACAGAAATATAGAGGTACGTCTCGTCCTTGAATATAAAAGGCGGGTTGTCGCCCAGCAATAGATCACGAAGCGTACCGCCGCCGGTAGCGGTAACAAGACCCAGTACCAGCACACCAAAGACATCCATATCTCGGCGAATCCCGGCTAGAGCCCCTGAGGCGGCAAAAGCAGCAGTTCCCAACAGGTCAAAGGCGTAAAGCAGATTCATACAATCGTGCTCCGGAGTGTGTTAACCTTTCTCTACTATACCCATTTAAAACGGCACTCGTTCTCAATTCACATTCCCCTAGAAAAACAGCAGCTTCCCGGTTATCCCGAATTCCCCATCACAGTCGGTGACCACATCTGCAAGCGACGAATGGACCTCGGTCTCCTCCAGAGAGAAGTCGCGGAGATCATCGGAGTCACCGAGTCCTCCATCTGGAACTGGGAACATGGCACCGAACCAGAACTGCAATATAATCGAAGTATTATAAAATTTCTAGGGTATATTCCGTTCGACTGCCCGGATGACACTGTTGGTAGGCTCGCGTGGTATAAGAGAGTGAATGGCCTAACTCTGAATGAACTGGGTCAGCAGATGCAACGACACCCTGATCAACTGCAGGAGTGGTTGAGTGGCACAAGATTCCCATTCAGAAAAAGCCAGGAAAGGATCGAACTGTTCCTGGAAAACCAAGAAACTTTCCTTCAGCAAGGGAAAAAGCGAGGACATATTACCCTTCCAGACGAATTAATGCCTTTTCCAGGATGACATTGTTGACTCCCATTCCCAGATAACCGGTCTGGCCATATGTGTCGTAGTTCACCACCTTTTCCGCAAGCTCATTTATGTCGGCTTCCCTGTCGTGGAATCTGTCCCGGTTTTCAATGATCCAATAGATACGCTTCGCCAGAAAATCCGGCAGATCCTGTTCATTCTGAGCAGTTTCCGTAACGGATTGTAAATTTTCGAATACGGTCATATCTATTCCTCCAGCCAGCGCAGTGTCCGTTTGATGTCTTCATGGTCGTATGCCCATTTACAACAACCTGCCTCGGCGTAGACATCATACTCCCGGACCTGGGCTACGAGGATCTCGACCAGATACTCCTTCCCCTCATAAGTCTCGGGGTTTCTCGCCACCATGAGGACGGGATCAGCGAGCCATTTCGGCAGATCGTAGTGGTCATACTGCTCAACGGTAACCTCTTCCAGTTCTCTGAATATGTCGCTCATTTTGCACCACCTTCCTTATCCGCGCAGCACACGGAAAATAGTTTCCACTTCAGACCAGTCAACTTCAGGGGTCATGTGACACCACGATAAGCGAATCGATTGTTCCACCTGATCAGACGATAGCCCCATTGCCGCCAGGACATGGCTTGGTGTACGCGTGTGTGAGGTGCATGCCGAGGTGCTGGATACGGCTATTACGTTCTTTAGTGCTTTGATTGCCAACTCTGAATTGATCCCCGGTAACGAAATATTGAGTACATGCGGTAACGTATATTCTTCTGTGCCGTTCTGTTCCGCGCCAAGCGACGAGAATGTTGCCAGGGCCTTCTCGCGGAATGTTCGACATTTTTCAATCCGCTCGCCGTTGTTTCTTACCGCAAGCTTTGCCGCCTCCCCGAGACCGGCAATGAGGGGAACCGGCAGAGTACCGGGACGCAGAGCCTGTTCCTGTCCGCCGCCGAACATGAGCGGGCGAAGCGGGGGAAACTGACGGTCATGCTTGCGGGCAATGAGGGCGCCAATGCCCTTGGGGCCGTATATTTTGTGACCGCTTATGGAAATGAAATCGATTCGCGGGTGCCGAAGTTGCTCCAACTCCTTGCCGAATCCCTGGGCGGCATCGACATGCCACCAGGTGTCATGGTTCGATACAATATTAGCAACCTCCGTGAGCGGTTGCAGTACTCCGGTCTCGTTGTTGACCTGCATGGTTGAAACAAGCAGCGTGTCGGGACGAAGTGAATCCGCCAATCGTTGCGGATCAAAACGCCCATCGGCCTGTACCGGCAGAATCTGTACCTCGAAGCCAAGACGTGCCATCTCGTCAAACGGTTCAAGCACCGCCTTGTGCTCGATGGCAGTGGTAATCAGATGGCGGCGTCCACTCCGTATTCCCGCCTCAGCAAGCCCAAGTAGTGCCAGATTGTTGCTCTCCGTGGCGCCGCTGGTAAAAATCACTTCGTCGCGGCGCGCCTTGACCACCTCGGCTACCTGCCCCCTGGCATGTTCCACAGCGGCAAGCGCAAACACACCATAGTCATGAATAGGGCTGGCAGCATTGCCGAAATCCTTTTCCAGAAATCGCATCACCACCGATGCTACCGACGGCTCTACCGGCGTTGTCGCATTGCAGTCCAGATAGATAGCCATAATTGCCCCCTCACCGTAACTTGTTGCCAAGTATACGCAGTGCATGTATATAAGAAAAATATATTGTTTTTATTATTGCTATATAAATATCGAATAAGTGTTGCGAGGTGCTGAATCCATGGACTTACGACAGTTGAAATTCTTTCTGGGTGTGGCAGCGTGCGAAAGCTTTACCAAGGCTGCGGAACAACTGCACATAGCCCAACCTGCCCTCAGCATCGCCATCAAAAAGCTCGAGGTGGAACTGGACGTGCTGCTGTTCAACCGAAGGGACAGAAAGATTTCCTTAACCGCCGAAGGTGAAGCGCTGTTGCTCCATGCTCAAGGCATACTGCAAGGGGTCAGAAACGCGAAGCAGGAGATTGCCGATCTTCGGGGACTGCTCAAGGGAGAGGTGCGCGTTGGCCTCACCCCGATGTTAAGCAGTTTTTTCTTCCCGAAGATAATCGCTTCATTCAAGCAAAGCCATTCAGGCCTCAGGATTTCAATTTCCGGCGACAGCGCCTGGAATATCCAGCGTAAAATAGAGTCTGGAGAGTTGGATGTCGGAGTTATTGCCGGTGAGGTGCCAGATGGCTTAGATTCCCACCATCTGTTACGGGAAGAAATTGTTGCGTGCGTGTACCCCGGACACCCCTTTGCCGGACGAAAAAAGGTTGCGCTGCGCGAATTGCTTAAAGAGCCGCTGATTCACTACAAGGAAGGGTATCACCTGCGCGAGTTGATTGATGAACTACATGCCGGGGAAGGGATCACGCCTGTGGTGGTGGCAGAATCTAACTTGTTCACCTTGATCCGAAGTCTGGTCAAGGAGAGGTTGGGGCTGGCTTTTTTCCTCAAGATGGTAGTAGCACGCGATGCCGAAGTAGTCTCCATCTCATCTGATCCGCAACTTTTTATGGATCTCCACATCGCGTGGAAGAAAAATTCGTATCTTTCGAGGGCAAACCGCGCCTTTGTAGATTTTCTCATCCGGGAACTGGATGAGTATTACATGATCACGCAAGCAGCAGGGTCGTTTCCGTTACCTTGATCAGAGAATCACAACCCTCACGAAATGGTTTCATGGCTAACGACCCGTCAGAAAAAGCTGGCGGGTAATGATCCGCGATCCCGAACAATTGTCAGACTGGTTAAGCGGGCGGCATAATCCTTTCAGAAAAAATCGGGAGAAGATTGATCGTTTTTGGGAAGATCAGGGATTCTTTCTTGTTACAGAGAATAAACTATGACCTTTTCCCTCCATAGAAGGAAAAATTGACTGACCGCTTCTGTTACAACTGGCTACCTTTTTTCTCAAAGTAACAGAAAAAAGCGGGTAGAGCACCAAGAGTAAACAACGTAGTTGCTGCTACTCCGAAGTTGGTTGCCCAACCAATTGAGGCCAGTGCACCGTAATCAGTAAAAGCAAGTGAACCAAATCCGGCAATGGTTGTTAGTCCTGAGAGAAGAACGGCTCTTCCAGACTGAATAAAGCGATCCTTATACTCCTCTTCTCTGCAGTTTCTGACCCTGTGGGCAATATGGAGTCCGTAATCACTTCCCATCCCCAAAATGGTAACTAACACCATCACGTTCATAAAGTTAAGTCGCATGCCGCAAATTGCCATAAGTCCCAGCATGGCAATAGCACCCGATGCAACCGGGAATAGAGAGTAAAATATTCCTGTGGGTGTATTAAAGTGAGAAATCAAAAGAAATAATACCATTACGATACCAATAAGGATTGCCGTTACGAAACTATGCCGTACAGATTCGGATAGCTGCTCACTTACGAGGTCAACGCTCGTTGCCCGGGATACAGGAACATTACTCTTTAATTGTTTGAGGAACGATGCCTGCTGAAACTCCGAACCACGGTAGTTCAAATACGTGAGCAGATGATATCCGCTTGAGTTGTGGATAAGATGCCTTTCGACGATTCCGCGAAAAGGAGAGTTTGAAAGATGGTTAATACCTTCATTTATCGGTATGATTTGGGCGTTGGAAAGTTTGGCAAGTGATTCAATGTATTCTTGAAAAGGCTCGATTGAAAAGTCATGTCGTGCAAAGGCATTTTTCAAAGAAGTATCAATGTGAGAGTTGTCAAGAGATGACGCAAGTGAGTTGGCCACCGTCTTTTGTGTGATGTCGTTGTTAATCACTTGTCCGAGAGATGAAAAAGACACAATCTCACCTCTATGCTGAAAGTCACGAGCTAATAAATCAACCTTGCCCCCTCGCAACAGCACGTCAGCCAAATCCTTTCCTTCTACAGCAACAATGAGTTGTTTTGGGCTCACACTCAAATGCAGCTCAATCTTCTCCTGTGAAAGAAACGCTTCGGATGAGCGTGGTTGAAGGTTTTTAAGTTCCGACTCAAATGAAATACTGTTGGCAGCGAAGAGCATACAGAGCACAACAGCTAATGAAACTCCTATGTCCGCTCGCCAATATCTCCTGCCAATCTCCCATAAGCTGCCAAGACCAAAGCTGAGTAACGGCTTATACTCCTTGAGAGGGAACCGTTTCTCCATGAATAGCAGCAATGGCGGTAGAAAGAAAAACGTGGAGTACAGGGAAAAGATAACCCCAAGACCCACAAGTAGGCCTAACTCGGAAAGTATCCGCACATCCGATACAACGAGAGCCAGAAATGGGAAGGCCGTGGTGGTTGAAGCAGTGAATAGGGCGTGCCCAGTATCTACCATAGCCAATTTGAGAGATTCATCAGACGACTTGCCTTGTGACCTTTCAAAATGAAAACGGTCGTAAAGATGGATCGTATAGTCAGTGCCCAGACCGATAATCAGTGAAGTAAAGGCAAAAGAAATGATGCTGATTGACGAATAGAACAGTCCTCCAGTACCAACAGCCAGGACAACTCCGTATACCAGGATAATAGGAATCAGTATGGTCGGCAGAAATCTTCGATATACGACGTAAAAAAGGCCCAATACGATAACAAGGGAGGAAAAGACACCAACGATGACATTTTCCTTCAAGACCTTTTCATCCGTAACAGCACTCAAGTGAGCACCGGCAACGGATATTTTGACGGTTGTCCCTTTACGAGCCTCATTGATGGCAGTCACCAGTTTCCTGGCAAAGACGATATCTGTTACAGGGCGACTGGGTTCGGCAATTATGATTAGTACCTTGCCATCGCGTGAAAGGAAATAAGGCGATGTCGTGTCAAGGTCAAGCGCCTGGGAGGCTATCTTGAGCCGAGGCATAATGAGGTCGCGCAGGTAGAGAGGGTCACAGGCTATAATATCAGCGACACTGCCTGGCATGGCCAGTTCTGTTTTGGCTTTACGAAGAGAGATATCGATAGATTCTGGTTCGAGGAGCTGCTTGTAACTCAAGACATCTTTTGGTTCCACAAAGAGCTGCGGTCGAGTGACGGCGTAGCCCATGAAGTTGGCAAATGAGCTTGCTTCTGCGGGGTCAAAAATACGGAACTTTACTTTATTGAAACCGGGAGTTCCATCTACAGAAAGTTTTTGTAACTTCCCAGCAAAGACTTCCGCTTCCTTGATGAGAGCATCTCTGTCCCCTTCCAGGAGAAAGTAAGCGTTACCGGCGCTTCCAGTCCATTCAAGCGTATCCATGAACAGAGCAAGAGGCCCCTTTTGGGGAAAGAGTTTAAAAATGTCAGCTTCGAAATGAATTCTGGTGATCGAAATACACGAGAGTAGGAACACAAGACAACAAGCAACAAAGACGGTTAAGGGTTTTGTTGTTGTAACCGTGTAGATCCACTGCAAGTGCCTTCGAATCAAGGTGTTTGAGGCAGCAACAATTTTGTCAGACAAGTTTTTTATCATACGTTCTCGAGTGTCTTAGCATTGAGATAAAGCAAATAAATTGAATTTAAACGTTAATTAATCTCGCTTCGTTCCAAGCATGTGAAAACATCTTTTGAATGAAATATGCGTCTGGATTCTGGTGCAGGTTCAGTGTACTTCCGATTTGGAAAACAGATTTAAAACCAGAACACCAGTCACAATCAGCACGATGCCGACAACGGATGGCAGGTCGAGTTTTTGACCCATGAACACCCAGGCCACCAAAACGACAAGTGCTGTGCCGACTCCTGACCAGATAGCATAGGCTATTCCCACCGGGATTGTTTTTAACGTCAGGGACAGAAAGTAGAATGCCGAAGCATACCCCGCAACAACGACACACGATGGCCAAAATCTTGTAAAACCATCTGCTGATTTCAAGGCAGATGTAGCGGCAACCTCACTGATAATCGCAACTATAAGATACAGCCACTTTTGCATTGATCTGATCCTTTATTCGATGTACGAACTGTTTCCGTGTGCTGGCAGTGCCACGGGAATATAATTCCAACGCTAAATCACTGCCTGTCTATTCCATAGGATTATCCTGACAATTAGATTGCGTCGAATTTAATCCATTTATTTATTTGTACAGGAGATTTGTATGCCATGAAATGCTCAAGAAGCCGTTGTGGGTTGTGTTCGATAATCAGCAATGAACGGTGCTCGTCTTTTATGAATTGTTCGCTGACCGCGTGATCCAAAAAAGTCGAGAGCCCATTGTAAAATCCAAGCAAGTTAAACAGTGCGCACGGTTTTGAATGAAAACCAAGCTGTGCCCAGGTTAGTACTTCAATTATTTCCTCCATTGTGCCAAGGCCGCCAGGCAAGGCAATGAAACCGTCTGATAATTCTGCCATGAGAGCTTTTCGTTCGTGCATCGAACCTACAATTTTCAACTCAGTCAAAGCGGCGTGGGAAATTTCCTTATCAACAAGACTTTGAGGAATAACCCCGACAACCTTGCCGCCAGCTTCTAATGCGGTGTCAGCAACGGCCCCCATAATGCCGATACTTGCTCCTCCATAAACAATCCCAATATTTTGAGCAACGATTTCACGAACGAGTGAACGGGCACCATCAATATATTCGGGGTCTTTTCCTGGATTGGAACCACAATAAAGGCAGATATTTTTCATTTTGGCATTTTCTCTCATTATATTTCAGCTGGTTAGAGTTATTTTCTGCGTACTGCTGGCATGACACGACACTGTCAGTAGCTGTAATTACAAATGATAGTCCCCTGCAGCTTCAGGCTGATAGTGCATGCTCTTTACTTTGAATTTCCTTGTCCCTGCCGGTACCTGCCATTTTATGATGTCACCAACTCGGTAGCCAATCATGGCAGTCCCAATCGGGGCAAGCACTGAAATTTTACCACTCTCCAAGTCGGCATCTGTAGGGAAGGCGAGGGTATAAACCAGATCTTCTCCTGTCTCCAAGTCCTGCAGGCAAACACGTGAGTTCATGGTGATCACATCAGGCGGGATGCCGGCAGGAGGCACGACATCTGCCTTGGACAGTTCCTGTTCCAGTTCCTCAAGATGTTTGCCATCGCGCGATGATCTACGATTTGCATTTTCTATGAGATCTTCAAGTCGCTCCAAATCAAAATCCGTGATAAAAATTTGCCTGCTATTTGCTTGTTCTTTCATGATGCTGTCTCCGTAATTTTTATAACTGCTCTTTGTGATGCTTCTTGAAACTACTGCCATTGATTGAGATACATAACAACTGGCACGATGGCCCGCGCGCCCTCAACTACCGCGGCACGAGGGTTACTGGCAACAGTGGCGGTGATGCCGGTTCTTTGTTCCAAATAATTTTTGACACCGGGAATCAGCGCTCCTCCGCCGGTAAGAGAAATACCGCTGTCAATGACCTCACACCCCACGTCGTGAGGAAGGTCCTGCAAAAATGAATCAATGGTATTGGCGATTTCCGTGAATATCGGTTGAATTGCGGTAGCAGCGAACAAACTGCCTGCGTGTTCGGCCGAGCGAGCGAGCCCGCATCTGTGCAGCAGCATATCTGCGTACGTACCGTCTATATGGACGCATCCATACTTAGGGCCTTCATTCTCGATAGCTTGGCGCATTCGCCCACACCCAACTTTGATTGCGCTGGTAACAAGAATTTTACTCGATCGAATGACGGCGCAATCCGTAACTCCCTCTCCAATATCAATTACCATCTGAGCATACGGAGAGGAGACGTCAAGGCCAGAACCGATGGCAGCGGCAAGCGGTTCGGGTATGATTGACACCGAAAAGGCGCCAGCTTTCATAATGGAATCAGTCAGCATTTGCCGCTCTTCGTCTTTCGCGTTGCTGGGTGCGCAGGCCAAAACACATGGTTTCAAAATGCCGAACCGACGTGCCAGCGCAAAAAATGGTTCCAATATACTAGAAACTGCCTCGCCATCCACAACCACTCCGTCACGGAGTGCCCGTTTGCACCCGATCAACGAGGGTCGTTCCGCCAATGATGACTGCCCTGTTGCAATTCGTGTCATTGCAGTCCCAACATCGAGGGCGATATGCTGTCGCCAGTGTGTGCTCTTGAACATTGTTCTCATGGCTTCTCGTTGGCCGGAAGAAACAGCTTACCCGCTGCAATCAATTGCTCCGGCGCTCCCAGCAACAATAAGATATCGTCTGCTTTAAGATCCCACATCGGGTCCGGGTTGGGAACCATTTCCTCTCCGCGCTTTATTACCATTACCGTAGCCCCGGACCGATTTCTGATGGTGCCATGGCTCAGACTCTGCCCCTCCAGAATTGACCCTTTCTGCACCCGGAACGTTGCCAGCTCTGCACCGGACAGATAACCGCTGATACCTACCGCATGGCTGTGACGCCGGCTCATGGTCCGGAGCATTTCGTAGCCGTCACTGCGGATTTCAGTGATGCATTGCTCAATGTCATCGTGCGGGACAAGATAGTTGCGTAACACCCGTGAGAGAATTTCCACCGATGTTTCAAATTCTTCCGGTACCACCTCGTTGACTCCCAGCTTGTAAAGCGGCTCGACTTCAAGGATGTAACGGGTTCTGACAATGATGTGAATTGCCGGATTGAGTTGCCGCGCAAGTGACGCAATGCTTCTGCTGGCGGCGGCATCCGATATGGCAACGACCATCCCTCGTGCTTTTTCAATGAGGGCATGATTGAGGATCTCTGCCTTCGATGCGTCACCGAAAATTATGTGATGGCCTTTTTTTAACTCCTTTTTCACGGTGTACGGGTTGGTTTCAATGACGACATACGGAACATGCATCTTTTTCAACACCCGGGCCAGATTTTTTCCATTTACACCATAACCGACAATGATCATGTGATCGTTCAGGTCAATCGGTTTTTCATGCCGAGCGAGCACACCCCTTCCCTTTGTCCATTTGTGCGGAAGTAATCCGACCACATAATCCGCAAGAGGTGACGAGAATTTGATGCATAACGGTGTGAGGCTCATAGTTGCAATGGATGCCGCCAGGAATATCTGGTAGAGCTCTTGTGTGAGCAGGCCAGCCTTGATGCCAACCTGGGACAGGACAAAGGAAAACTCTCCGATCTGTGCCAGGCACAGCGCCGTAATGATGGCTATTCGCATGGGGACGCCCAATGTCATGGCGGCGCCGGTGGTCACCAGCGTTTTAATTGCAATGATGGCAGTTACCAGTAAGGCTATCTCCAGGGGATACTTCAGCAAGATTGCTGGATCGAGCAGCATCCCCACAGAGATAAAAAACAGGCTCATAAATGCTTCCCGGAATGGGATGATATCGCTCAGCGCCTGGTGGCTGTAGTCCGACTCTGAAATCGCCAGGCCGGCAATAAATGCACCCAAAGCCAGCGAAAGTCCGGCCAGAGAGGTGATCCAAGCCGTGCCCAGGCCGATGACGATGATGCTCAGGATAAATAGTTCACGGCTGCGTGTCTTGACAACCTGGCTGAATATCCAGGGGACTAGGAATCGAGCCCCATAGTGGGCTGCGAGAACCACCATGGCCGCCTTGGCAAGTACGGCCAGCAATCCTTCCACGCCACCGCTGCTGCCGGCCAAAATCGGCGTGAACAGCACCATCGGCACGATGCAAAGATCCTGGAAGATCAGGATTCCCATGGCCATCCTGCCGTGTGGCGAGTCGGCCTGCCCGGAATCAATCAATAGCTTAATGACGATAGCCGTGCTGGAGAGAGCAACCAGAAAACCGAAAAATGCCGCTTCCCTGACCTGATACCCAAACAACGGCCCTGCAGCAAGCACGGCCAGAATCGTGACCCCTACCTGCAAACCACCACCCCAAAGAAGCAGATGCTTTATCCTCACCAATTCTTTTAGTGACAGCTCTATCCCGATGGTAAAGAGCAGCAGCACCACGCCAATCTCGGCCATTTTCTCTACGTCATGGGAATTTTTAATGACTGCCATGGCATGGGGTCCCGCCAGTATTCCTGTTACCAGAAATCCGATAATCGAAGGGAACATGAGTTTACGGAACAGCACGACTGTCACCAATGCGAGACAGAACAGGATCTCAATATCTTTAAGGACTTCATATTCCATTTTGTCGATATCCCCTCTTCAAAGAATGTCCCGGATCACTCCTTGATTTCCTGCCCGGGGCTGACAAAAGAGATGCCTTGCCCACCGGTTGCCCCGATCATGACGCACTCGATGATGGGGCTGTTCATCGTCCTGTCTGAGTTCCATTTGACAATGAAGTTGGCACCGAACCCGCCGCTGGTGTCTTTCTCCTCTATATGAACGAAGGAAGAAGCCAATGGACCAAGGATCTGTGGTTTTTCAAGGTAGCGGCGAACCAGTTTGCCGCCCGTGTCGTAATAGTCAATGGCAGTGATTTGAAATGAGGCCGACAGGTCTGTGTTCCTGATGCTCAGCGTCGTGGCCAATTGAAACGGCAGTTTTCTGGGACCGGTAAATACATTGGAGTAGGCAGGCACGTAGACGGTCTGCCCTTTTGATAGCCTGACCTCGGATGATGCCGCCAGGCAAAAGTCGGGAATTGTCCCAACAGCCAGCAGAATCAGAATAAAGGTGAGAAGAGTAGAGTTAACAAAATGTCGCATACTTGATCCTTTCATTAATAAATTAATTTCACTACCCGTTGAACGACGTTAAAGGTAGGTCTATCAAAACCTCGGTCCCAGAATGTTTTTTGCTCGATACTCGAATAGCTCCGCCATGCGCCTCAATGATTTTCTTTGAAATCGGTACACCAAAACCAGACCCTTCATTTTTGGTCGTGTATGTCAATGTGAAAAGATTATCGAGGGTCTCTTGCTCCATCCCCTCACCATAGTCCTTGACTGTAATCGTTATTTTGTTTTTGCCTGAAGTCGCGGTAACAATGACCTCTCCCCCATGGCACGAGGCATCTACAGAGTTGTCAATCAGGTTGACCAGTGCCCGTTCAAATTGGTAACTGTCTATATCGCTCAGTACCGGTTCCGGCGGTAGCGTCATTGTCAGCTTGATCCCTTTTTCTTCTGCTTTTGTCCTGCAAGTTTCACTTGCCCGCTGGATACTCTGCCTGAGATCCTCTTTTTTCGGATTTAAACGTACAGGTCTGGCAAATTCGAGTACATCATTCACAATTCTTTGCATCACTTGTGCTGATTTCGTGATCGTTAGCGCCGCAAGTGCCGTATCTCCCTTTCCCTCCTGAATTCGTCGAGCAAACCCCTGGATAGATATGAGTGGATTCTTGAGGTCATGCACGATTACAGTTGCAACCTGACCGATGCCGGAAAAATATCGTTCCTGTTCTGTCTGCCGATGTCTTTTCTTCAGGCGATCAACGAGAATGCCGACGAGAAGTACGACCAGACCACTGAACACCAGGTGGAGTACCCTGCCAGTCGGTTGCGGCAACGCCGTTGCCCAGGCCCCCACAACGTATGCTGCAGAGACGAAGAGATAGGTGGCAAAAGCACCTTTAAAATCAAATCGCAGCACCCCTAGGACCAGCGGAAGGTAATAAAGCTCGCTCAGAACAAAGTGATATAAACCCCACTGTGGCAGCAGCAAATGCAAGATTAGTATTAACGTCGTTACCGATACAATCGCGGTAATCTGAATAGTTTGCTTGTTCATGCTTGCTATCCTCTCAAGAAAAAAACAAGTCAGCAGTAGTCGACTGAGAGTCACATTTCATTCCAGATGCGTCCGAGTGTCCGTTTGAAAGTTGCAACCAGTGAAGAAGGTTGACCTTCTCGCGCAATTACTCCCTGGAGACCATTCAGGACCAACCCGATTCCAGTTGCAAACTGAGGTACGCGGCCATTATCGGTATATATTCTTATGTTCGTCGGCTCGCCAACCCTTACCGGCATGGAGAACATCTGTTCTGCCAATGTATCCATGCCGGTAAGAAGCGAAGAACCACCCGTGAGTACTGCACCGGCTCCAAGTTCGCTTTCGTACCCCGAGCGACTCAACTCTTTGCCAATGATGGTGAAGAGTTCGTGAACCCGGGCCTGGAGGATGGCGCATATACCCCGCCTTGTAACATTCTTATTACGGCCGCCTCCGGTCATATTAAGTTCAACCGACGTTTCCTCGTTTAGCATATTTTCTAAACAGCACCCAAAAAGACACTTGACGCGTTCGGCCTCACGTATGCTGACATGCAACCCAACCGCCAGATCATTGGTCAAGTGGTTTCCAGCAACCGGGATCACCGAAGTATGTCGAACCTTTCCACCAGAGAATATGGCAATATCGGTAGTGCCGCCGCCGATATCAATAAGAACCACTCCCAAATCGCGCTCTTCCGGCATCAGCACAGCCTGTGCAGATGCCAGAGGCTGAAATACGATTCCATCCACTGACAATTCAGCCTTTCCACAGGCATTTACGATGTTGGCAATGCTTGTGGATGCTGCCGAAACAAGATGCACACGAGCCTCTAGTCTCTCTCCACTCATCCCCAAAGGTTGTTCGATTCCAGCGTATGCATCAACGATAAATTCCTGAGGAATGACATGCAGTGTTTCACGGCCATCAAGCAGCGGTACTGCCTGAGTCGCTGCAATGACCCGCCGTACATCAATCTCACTGACCTCACGTCCCTTGAGCGTCACCATGCCGGTGGAGTTCTGACCGCGAATAAACTTGTCAGCAATCCCCACCACCGCACTTTTTATACTATGCCCGGACATGAGTTCAGCCTCTTTGACCGCACTGCGAATGGACATTGCCGTGTCATCGATGTTAATCACAAATCCTTTGCGCAACCCATGGGTCTGACATTGGCCAATGCCAAGAAATTTAACGTATCCGCTACATTCCAACCCCACCACAGCGCATATCTTGCTTGTCCCCACATCCAACCCAACAATTATCTTTTCATTCTCATGCTGCATCATGACTCCGCTCTTTTGGTCAGGTACTCATTGAATTTGGATGCTAAACTGATCCTCACAACGAATCAACAAACTCAAAGCACCTCGTAATTCACCATCTAATACATAGAAATTTGCAGAGCAGCCAATCGAGATTGACTCTTTTTACGCGAAATTCAACCAAAATCGTCATTCGTTACTCTCCAAACAAGTCATTTTATTGTTTGAATCACTTTTTCTGATTTCTAATTCAATAACAATTGGACTCGCGATGAATATTGAGGAATATGTTGCCACAATAATGCCAACAACCAGGGCAAAGGCGAAGTCATGAATCACTTCCCCACCAAAAAGCAGAAGAGAAATTGCAGCGAGAAATGTTGTGAGTGAAGTAATAACCGTACGGGAAAGAACTTCGTTAATGCTTCCATTGAAAACATCTGTTAAAGGTTCACTCAGTTTTTTATGCAGATTTTCCCTTATCCGGTCGAAAACCACCACGGTGTCTGTCAATGAATAGCCGGCAATTGTCAGAACTGCGGTGACAAAGAGAAGATTTATTTCTTTGTTAAGCAAGTAAAACACCGCAACCATGGCCAATACGTCGTGAAGCGTGGCAAGCGTGGCGCCTACGCCGAACTTGTAATCAAAGCGCCAGGCAATGTACACGATAATACCCAACATTGAGATCCCAACCGCAATCAAGGTGTCCTTTTTAAGTTTGTCACCTATGGAGGGGCCAATCTCGGTAGAGCTTTCCACAACAAAAGCATTGTCCGGAAATTCTTTTGTGAAAACGCCCTTTATTGTTTCCGCAACGTTTCCAGAAGCCAATGTAGTTTTACCCACCTTGATGAGTAATCTGTTCGTGTCCTTAATCTCCTGCAGATTTGCCTCTTTGAGATTGTTGTTCGCCAAGGCAACCCTGGCCTTATCGATCGGTATCGGTTGGTTAAAGTTGAGCTGGACAGAAGTTCCGCCGGAAAAATCAATCCCCATATTGGCTGCGTTCCGTGCGATCTGGACAATCCCAATAACGCCAATAATCGCGAATATCGCTGAAATAACGAAAGATATCTTCCTCTTGCCGATAAAGTCTATTTTGGTCTTTTTTATGAGTTGCATCGCTGCCTCCTATATACTGAGCTTCTTAACATCAACACGGCGAAGGAAACTGTCAAAAATGACTTTGGTTGCCACCAGCGATGTAAAGAGGTTGATGATGATACCTAGGCTTAACGAGACCGCGAATCCCTTTACAGGCCCGGTTCCAAACTGGAAGAGGACAGCTGCCGTAATCAGGGTGGTAACGTGTGAGTCCATGATGGTCATAAACGCCTTGTCGTAGCCCGCATCGATGCTCATTCTTGGCGTTCTGCCAAGTCTGATTTCCTCTTTGATCCGTTCAAAAATCAGCACGTTTGAATCGACCGACATACCGACCAGCAGCACAATAGCCGCAATACCAGGCAAGGTCAGGGTTGCGCCAAGCGCCGCAAGAGCGCCCATCAGATAAAGAATATTCAGCACCATCCCGAAATTTGCCACTAACCCAGCCAATCGGTAGTAAATTGCCATGAAGATTACGACCAGTGCGACTCCTGTCGCGCCTGCAAGCAATCCTTTCCGGATGGAATCCTGGCCGATTGACGGCCCGACGGTAACATTCTGAACGATTTTGACTGGTGCGGGCAGCGAACCGGCACGCAACACGATAGCCAGGTCGGCAGCCTCTTTCTCTCCGTATGATCCGGAAATCTGTGCGCTGCCTCCGGAAATCCGCTCGCGGATTACTGGAGCCGAATACACGGTGTTGTCGAGTACGATGGCGAAGCGTTTTCCCACATTAGCTGCGGTAACCTGATCGAACAACCTGGCTCCGGTCGCGTTGAATTCTATACCGACATAGGGCTGGTTAAACTGGGAATCGATACGCACCTGAGCATCGGTCAGAAGGTCGCCGGTAATTATCGCTTTTTTCTTTACGACAATGGGGAGATCCGAAACAGCACCGGTGGAAGGATTAGATATCTTCTCCATAAGGATTTCGTCGTCTTCAGGAATTGTCCCGGGAGAGGCGGTGCTAGCATTGACACTTTCGTCAACGAGTTTGAATTCGAGACGAGCCGTTTTCCCGATCAGTTCAATGGCTCGCTTTGGGTCCTTGATCCCTGGAAGTTGAACGACAATATGATTGATTCCTTCCCGCTGGATTTGAGGTTCAGATACGCCAAACTGATCGATTCTATTGCGGATGGTTTCCAGCGCCTGCGAAACAGCCTTGTCCTTTCTATCTCGTACGGCATTTTGATCCATACGGAGTTGGAGACTTACAAATCCTCCGTCATCTACGGGCGCAAGTTGCTCCATTTCTGGATATTTGTTTTTCACCTGTCGCTGGACATCTTCAGCAGATCCTTTATCGAATAGGGTTATCTGCACAAGATCGGTACCTGTACGAGCCACCCGCTTGAATCGGATGTTTTTTGAATTCAATACGTCTTCTATATCTGAAGCGATCAAATCAAGGGTGCCTTCAATTGCCTTCTGCGTTTCTACTTCCATGACAAGATGGGTGCCTCCCTGTAGATCGAGCCCAAGATGGATTTTGTCCTTGGGGAGAACACCTGTCCACCAGGAAGGGAGATTGGTAAATGCTGTCGGGGTGAGATAAAGAAATGATAGAAATATGAATATCAGTATCAGACTTATTCGCCATGCAAGATTCTTGGCCATAAATTATGCTCCTTTTGAGTTCATTCTCTTTCAGACTGCGGATAACCTGCTGTTTTCAAGGCACAGTTCGGAAGTGTCGGGACTTGGGCAAACCTCATAATGACGCTCTTATAACGCCATATGGGGTTGAGCCCGGTTTGTTGACACAACAGTAGTTCCCGTTGCAGGCAATGCCCGAAAACGCGAATAATCGCCCACATCACATCGATAAATACGAGTGCGCGAGTCGACCAAAAATCGCGTTTTGGCAGAACAACGAAAATTTCAGCAGCAGATTATTGAAAGAGTTTAGACAGGTGGAGCTCTGGCGGGAACAGATGAGCCTATTGACAGGCCAACAACTTGGTATTGCAGACTTAAAGCTGTGCGGTACGATGGTTGTTGATTTGTTATTTCAACTTTGCTCTGAAGCGTAACATACGGGAGAACTTTTACGATCCTGCATTGTGAAGATTTTAGCTGGGCCTTGCTGATGATACAGGAAAGCGGTTTAACTTCTTGCGGTTTGGAAAGTCGTGCTTCCTGCGGGCTAACAAGATACGGGAGAACTATTCCTTGGGAAACGAAAAAAAGCGATACCGTCACCAGTAACGGTAGCAAATACCTCCTTTTTGAAATTATCTCTCCAAATGAGTTCATAGTTTCATACTATATACTAGACCAATCCCCTGTCACAAGTGAATACGAACTGATGCTTCATAGTCCTGAATCGACAGGATATAGATACGTACTTGAGAGAACGGTTTTGCCTGGCGTCATTCCGATATTGTTGAGATTCTGTGCTGCTTGTTGCCAACTGTTATCGAGGTTATGATGAAAATCGCCAACACACCGAAGATTACTCCGAGCGAAGAATGCACCAGTATTTCGAACCGGGTAGCCGGGCTGATTCGAAAACTGCGGAGGGGGAGGCGTGCTGACGGTCTCTCGGGAGGCCGAACGCTCGATAATCTTGTCAAGTTCCCTTCTGTCAAGCCAGACACCGCGGCACTCGGGGCAGTAATCGATTTCAACTCCCTGGCGATCGGACATAACCAGGTTGACGGATGGGCCGACGGGACATTTCATGATGCTGTTCCTCCTTTTTGGGGCTATTAGTGTTATTGCATGTCTTCCTGAATAAAGATTGTCAAACGTCGAGGCACAACCTCTTCCGCTTCGCTATCCATAATTCAAGAGCTTCCCTGACGATTTCCGAGATGTTCCTGGCACTTGATTTTGTAATTTTCTCCAGCTCTCGTTTTTCCTGATCGCTGATGCGCAGGGAGACTACGTTGGTCAATGCACTTTCATCCCTGTTCCGCCTCGCCTTCTGTTTCGTTTCACTGCGATACTGTCTCTGGTAATGTTGCATGATTTTCTGCTCCTTTCATTTCAGGTCAATGCCTTGATTGTTTTGGTTATACAGTCATCGGCTCGCTTTGATTCCGTTCAGGCGGGTAACGCTCACCACCTCCCCGGTAGGTGCGGTCTTCAGCCAGGTGTAGATATCCTCCATCTCCATTTCCAGATTCAGCCTCTCCGGAGAGTTGGCCGCCAGTGGTTTGGCTTTTTTCCCGAGGTCGCGGCTTTTCAGTCCCAACTCTTCAGCCTTCTTTGTGAGACGGGCCTCTACAGCCCGCTTGTTTCCTGATGCGGTCAGCACCAGTCGGTGTTCATCCCGCTCCTGTACTGTCAGAGCCTTGTTGCCGTAGGTGGTTCCCGCTGCCACCTGAATGCCGTCCACCGGACAGGAGAGGTCGTAGTATCTGGCAGTGAATTTGCCGGTTCCACCCGCTTCTTTCAGCGCCTCTTTTGCTGCCAGTCCGAGACGGGCGCCAAATATAGATCCCGCACAGACATGTCCGTGGAATGCCTCCAGTTGGCTGTACAGTGCCGGTGGCGGTGTGCCATCACCAGCGTACGAACTATTACCCATAACAACCAGAGCCATGACTCCGGCAAACGCTACACATGGAACGATTTTGAGATTCATTTAATACCTCCGTGATTAGATAGTGACGATTACCGTAAGCCGGCCGCCATGTTTTCCAGCCTGGCAATTCGTTCCTCCATCGGCGGGTGGGTGGAGAAGAGTGACATAAGCGATCCACCGGTGAGCGGATTGACAATAAACATGTGGGCAGTGGCCGGCTGAGCAGCCTGCATCGGGATCATCTGCGACGCGTTATGCAACTTGCGCAGGGCATTGGCCAGTGCCAGCGGTCGGCCGCAGATTCTGGCGCCTGTCTCGTCAGCCAGATACTCCCGGGAGCGGGAGACTGCCATTTGAATCAGCATGGCGGCAATGGGAGCGATGATCGCCATCACCAGGGAGCCGATCAGTCCTCCGCCCCCTTCCTCGTCGTCACTCCGCCCGGCACCGAGCATGGCGCCCCATTGGAGCATATTCCCGATCATGGAGATGGCGCCGGCAAAGGTGGCAGCGATGGTGCCGACAAGAATGTCTCGGTTTTGGACATGGGCCAGTTCGTGGGCCATCACACCTTCCAGTTCCTCGGTGGAAAGGATGCGCAGAATCCCCTCAGTGGCAGCGACTGCCGCATGCTGCGGGTTGCGGCCAGTAGCAAAGGCGTTGGGACTCTGATCGGGGATGATGTAGACCTTGGGCATCGGCAGACCGGCTCTGTCAGCCAGCCTCCGTACCATGCCGTAAAAGGCGGGGTGATCATGTTCGCCGATTTCCTGCGCCCCATACATCCTGAGGACGATCTTGTCGGAAAACCAGTAGGAGAAGAAGTTTATGGCGGCTGCCATGAAGAAGGCGAAGACCATGCCGGTCTTGCCGCCGATGGCGCTGCCCATCATCACCATCATGATGGTCAGCAGGGAGAGCAGAAGGGTTGTCTTGAGTCTGTTCATTGTTCATTACTCCGACGATGTTGCCAAGTAATCTTGGCTTCTGTTTCGCCGGGGGTAATAAAAAAGACCTTTACCCCCGGCATAATTTTGCCTTGGATAAAGGTCTTGTTGGCAGGTGTCTGCCCCGGTTCCGGGTCTTGCGACCGTATTGACGGAATCCGGGTCGGCCTTTTCGGGTGGCCGATAACTACTCCCCTTTACGTTGATATTAACGTAATGATTGGCAACTCAAATGTCAAGTGCTTTGATAAAGAAGGAAATATTCCACTTGGACATGAAGGATTTATCTTGATGCAGGTCAAAGTATTGCGACGAAATGTATGATATTCATGTAATCATGAGAATACTTCGTAAGGCCATAAAGAATGTCGCCATCATGATGCTGATGGTAATTCTGATTATGCCTGCTGCCGTTCATGCCCACACCCTGGAATTGCTGGGGGCTGAAACAACCCATACCGCTGGTGGCGGTTGTCATGATGCAGACCACGACGCTGATCAGGACTCGACAGGCAATCATCAGTCCGATGTCCGCTGCTGCGAACTTGATACTCCTTACGTTCTGCCATCCTCCCAGTACCTTACGAATCCTGCTGTGACCGGCAGACTATCTTTTCCTTTCAGCAGCAGGCAACTTGACGGTCATTCCAGAAGGATCTACAAGCCTCCTCGATAGCTTTACGGTTTCAGAATGAGAAATTCACCGTAACGGCTTATCAACAACCATAATTTTCAGGAGGCATTTCGATGAAAACGATACAGACAGTGAAGATCACATTGACAGGAATCGCTGCAGCCGTGGCGCTTACCTTTGCAATCCCCCATATTGCCGCAGCCCATTGCGACACACTTGATGGCCCCGTTATCCAGGATGCTAATAAGGCGTTGGAGGCCAAGGACATCACCCCGGTTCTCAAATGGGTGAAAGCGAAAGACGAAAAGGCTGTCAAAGCGGCCTTTAACAAGGCACTGGCAGCAAAAGGGGCTAATGCTGAGGCTGCCCACAACAAGTTCTTCGCTACCCTGGTGAAGATCCATCGGGCAGGTGAAGGTGCTCCTTTTACCGGACTAAAGCCAGCCGGTGCTGTGGAGCCTTCGGTAGCCGAAGCAGACAAGGCATTGGCAAGCGGTTCAGCCGATGCACTGGTAAAACTGGTTACCGATGACATTACGGCAGGCATAAAGAAGCGCTACGAGCGGGCCGCTGCCGCTTACAAGCACAAGGACGAAAGCGTTGCCCAGGGGCGTGAGTTTGTCGAGGCATATGTGGATTTCACGCACTACGTGGAAAAGCTTCACATGGATGCCATCGGTAAAGGCTCTCATGACGAACATAAGTCACAAGCCAAGCAGCACAGCGGCCATGCCGGACATGGCGCTGACAAACACTGACAGACAGACGAAAGGGGCTCAGCTTCGAGCCCCTTTTTGTACTTTTGAAGTTATTTAATACCGGTTAGTAATGTACCATTGACAATTATTGAGGGTTATTCAAACACGAAGCCGCTAACTGTTTATATTCAGCACAAACGGTCGTCTAAGGTATAATCGAAGGACAGGGAGCGTTAGCCCCTCCCTTGAAAATATTTGCAAGAGGGAGATCGAGATGAAGTCTGTAGTAATTGGTGAAATAACCATAGGCGCGATTGTGGCTGACGATTTTCGGGCTGCAACAATCTTTGAAAGGCATGGGATCGATTTCTGTTGTGGCGGCAAGATTCCGCTTGCCGAAGCCTGCAAATCCAAGGGGATCGAGCTTGATGCGCTGAAGAGTGAACTTGAGTTGCTTCAGCATGAACCGGTTGACCGGAGTCAGAACTACTCATCCTGGTCGCTTTCGTTTCTGGCTGATTACATCGTCAACACCCACCATGTGTATCTGAAGGAAAATGACGATCAGATCGTCGCCTATGCCCGGAAGATCGCCTCAGTGCATGGTGAGCGCCATCCGGAGGTGATCCGGATCGCTGTCCTCTTCGAGAAAATCGCCACTGACATGGTTGCGCACCTCAAGGAGGAAGAAGAGGTGTTTTTCCCGGCGCTCAAACGTGCCGAAGCCGCCAGAACAAGCGGTAACCAACCGGATGCCAGGGACCGCGAGACGATCAGAGATTCTCTCGTCAGGCTGCATCGCGAACATGAAGAGGTCGGTGACGCCATCCATGAAATCCGCCGTCTTGCCAACGGTTTCAGGATACCGGAAGGCGTCTGCAACACCTTCATGCTTACCTATCGGAAGCTGGATGAGTTTGAGGAGGATCTCCATAAGCATGTCCACCTGGAGAACAACATCCTATTCCTCAAGGCGACGCAGCTTTGAATTGATGTTGAAATAATGAATATTGGCACTTGGCTATAAGTGATGGAGGAACTGCTGCAAATAGTTGACTTCAGATGCGTACATCACTTGATCAAGAGGAACAGGCTCAAATTAGACAGAGGCTTTTGGAGTATTGCCATCTCGATACTTGTCATCTCGATACGTTGGCTATGGTAAAAATTCTTGATAAAATGCGAGAGATGGTAGCAACTTAAATCATCCTTCAAGTGCATCAGGTATAGATTTCATGAAACGGAGAGATTTGATGGAAGATTCCATGTCGGAATTGAAAGTCCAGAAGCTCCTGGAAGTATATTTGCTAGGAGAAATGAGTCTCGGCAAATTAGCCCAAGAATTAGATATGGACCCAGTAACTGCACGTGACTTCCTGCGATCACATGGTATTCCAATTCAGTCAGACAACGTACAAAGTGTTTTATCAGACGTTAAGAACGCATAGTAAACTTTTCTCAAAACAAGGCAGTCACTCAATATCCATTCTTTGCAATCATCTTTGAGCCCGTAATGTAACCTTAATTCTGGTTATATGGACATTTCTTCCTAAAGTTGATACGTTTGACTCCTTCAAAATCGAAGGAGTTCCCATGAAATTCATCATAAATCTGCTGGCAGCACTAACCATTGTCAGTTTACTCGCAGCATCACCTGTAAAAGCACAACAAACAGGTTGCCCAGAACATTTTGCCAATGGACAGCCCCCTGACTTCATCAATCAAAAGCTCATCGCCAAAACCCGTGAAATCTGCTATTCGGGTTTTGCGGTCAAACATTCCGGTGTGACCAGGACGCCGATCTATGCAGCTGAGCATTTGACGCGTGATCGGATCTTCCAAGGTAAAGGTCTCAAGCGGCAGAGTAAGTTCCATCCCGACGAGAATATTCCAAGATCGGAACGGGCCGAACTGCGTCACTATGCCAAGTCTGGCTATGACCGTGGCCATGTAGCACCATCGGCCGACATGTTCGACATTCAATCACAATATGAATGCTTTTCCTTGTCGAATATGGTTCCCCAGGTACCTGAAAATAATCGTGGTCCATGGGAAGGAATCGAGTCGGCTGTGCGGATGATGGCAAAGAGCAAAGGCGACCTCTATGTCGTCACTGGCCCGATCTATCATGGCAGCAACATCGAGCAGATCGGTGGCTCCGTGATGGTTCCGACAAAACTGTTCAAGGCGATATATGATCCGCAAAGAAAGGAAGCCGGGGCGTATTTGATTGACAATACAGCTGATGCCCAACCTCAGAAAGTCACAATTGAGGAACTGGAAAAAATAGCAGGTATCAGCATGTTTCCCTCCGTGGAAGCCAGTGTGAAATCCCGCCTCATGCGTTTACCAGAACCAAGATCATATAAAGATCGAAAACGCAAGGGAGGTCGATGATGCCGAAAAAAATCATCAGCCCATTCAAGAACGAAAGCGAATGCCTTCAGATAGGCTCCCTTACTGTTGAGAATCGTGTAGACCGTGTGTCCATCTTTGGCAGCGTCGATATTACTCGGGATAAAGAGGGGCTGGCAGTTGCACGAGAACTGAAAAGTATCGTTGATTTGACCTTGGCTGAACTGGAGGGTGCGGATCTTCCCGACAAGGTGGAACTGAAGCCAGTCAAGATCGTTAAGAATCCGTTTGACTAGGTGGAGATCGAATCTTGGTATAGAAAGGCGGTAAAAGTGAGTACTTTCAGCTATGACCCTAACGAGCCATCTGTCAAAGATCGCTGTAATGTGATTAAGTTGTACACCCAGGCCAATGCACTCCGTCATTCGCCAAACGAATTCATCCAGGCAAGGCAAGATGCTGATAATGCCATTACAGCATGGCTTGATAGGTACGGCCCTCACCCAAGACATCAGACAGGCGCGTGAATGTTCTGCACTGTATTCGCCTGATACAACAACCAGCCTAATGGAGCATAAGTTTGCCAGATCCAACCGAAGTAATAATGATTTCGGATGATTGCAGTTCGCAATCGACTGAGACGAAAATTGACGAGGATGGGGTCGATGTACCTTGGGACAGCATCAACCCGGAAACACTTCGCAACCTGATTTCCGAATTCGTCACTCGGGAATGCCCAGACACGGAATACTCCCTCGAAACGAAAATTGACCAAGTGCTGAAGCAACTCCGTACCGGGCAGGCGAAAATAGTCTTCGACCTGGTATCCAAGACCTGTAACATCATCCCGAGCAGGTGATCGCATCGATGGAGAAACGATTCTTCCCCCTCTCCGCTATCACAAAGCGGATCAATGAACTGCTGGAGCCTGCCATCAGCAAGCAGTTCTGGGTCAAGGCCGAGATATCCACTGGCCGGGAACGAGGTGGAGCTTTTTACTGTGATCTGGTTGAAACGGACACCGGCGGAAAAATCGTCGCAAAGATAGCCTGCACCATCTGGCAGAGAGAACTCGCCACCATAAAGGAGCTGTTCAAGGCCAGGAACATGGATCTTGTGCTGACAAATGGCACAGTGGTTGGCTTTCTCTGTTCTCTTCAGTTTAGTCCCCAGTATGGCTTGTCCCTCAGAGTAATCGATGCCGATCCATCGATTGCGTTGGGTGAAATGGAACTGAAAAAGAGAGAGATCATCGAGCGCCTGCAAAAGGAAGGGCTGTTCGAGACGAACAAGGAACGTTTCGTACCGATCCTCCCGATAAGGCTTGGCCTGATTACCAGTGCCGGGAGCGCGGCATACAATGACTTCATCCAGACCCTCACGGCGTCAGGCTACGGCTTCAAGATTTACCTGGCCGATGCTATGGTCCAGGGAGATCAGACAGAGAAATCGGTCCTTCGAGCCTTGGATGCCCTTACCGGACTCGATGTCGACCTTGTGCTTATCCTCCGGGGTGGCGGCAGCAAGACTGATCTCTACTTCCTGGATAATGAGGCCATTGCCAGGAAAATTGCCGGATACCCCAAGCCGGTGTGGACCGGCATCGGCCACGAAATCGATACGAGTATCCTGGACTATATCGCCAACCGCTCTTTCAAGACTCCGACGGCGGCAGCAGAGGAACTGGTGGCCCGCTTTGTCCAGATGCGCAGGCAGTTGGACGAGGCAACCAACACCTTGAAGACCGTCTGGGCCTACCGGTTGAAAATCGACCAGGACTATCTGGCAAGGGCGGTGACCGGCATCCAGCAGGGGCCGAGAAAACTGCTTGATGTGACAGCAAGTTGCTTGAGGGAACAGGCACAAGAACTGCGTGCCCGGGTACAGCGTCGGTTGTCAACTGAGCAGATTGGAATAGGGAGAAGAAGGGAAAAATTACGATCTCTCCCGCTGACACTGACCAAAAATCACTTGGAACGCCTAACAGCAAAACGGCAAAAACTCTCATCAGGAGTGACTCACTGTCTTACCCGATCAGGAGAGACTCTGTCCGGACTGAAACAACGCTTTGAAAAAGATCGCTTTCTGCGGCGCCTGGCAGCTGAACGCGAGCGCAACGAGAAAAACCGGCAGCAATTGAAAACCCGGTTCTTTTCGGCATTCAAAATGAAATTGATGCTTCTCACGAACATCAAGGGGCGGCTCAAGCAAGAGCGGGTTTTGCAGAGGATTGCTTTGGCTCGTACCAGTCTGAATGACAAAATGGCCACCCTGAAAGCTATCGACCCGCAGACTGTTTTGAAGCGTGGCTTTGCCCTTGTCTACAGCCAACAGGGCACTCTTGTCAGATCGATTGCTGATGTCGCTGAAAAGCAGATAATTCAAACCCGCTTAGCTGATGGTTCTCTGATCAGCGAAGTTACTGCAAAGGAGATAAACCATGAGTGAAACTACCGAACCTACTTATGAGCAGAAAGTTGAAAAGCTGGACGAGATTCTGACCAAGCTCGACAATTCAGAGACCCCAATCGATAAACTCGCAGAAGATGTCAAGGAAGGAACCCGGCTGATCAGGGAACTAGACAAAAAGCTCAAACAGGTTGAGACTGAAGTGCTTGATGCCTTTAAGGAACTTGAAAGCGACTGAAATTAATAGAGGACACAGCAAATGACCAAGGCAGACATTGTTGAAAGAATCCATACCAACACAGGTATGACACAGAAAGAGTCAATGGAAATGGTGGAAGCAGTTTTTTCCATCATGAAATCGACCCTTGAAACCGGTGAGACTTTGAAAATATCTGGATTCGGCAGTTTTGTGGTGAAACAGAAAAACGACCGGCGGGGCCGTAATCCTCAGACCGGCGAAGCGATCACCATTGAGGCACGGCGCATATTAACCTTTAAGCCAAGCACTGTGCTGCGTGATGCAATCAACAAGTAGAAATTACTGCCACGGCGAGGAAGTAACCTCATGAAGTTTGGAATTCGTACACCGTCTCTGACGAAACGGATTGCTGCAAGGACATCATTGAAGAGATACGTCCGGCAGTCGTTGGGGCTCAAAGCCCCAAGAGGATGGGGTTGGCTGACGAATCCCAAGAAGGCGGCCTACAACAGAGTCTACAATCGGACGTCTGTTGGTTGCTTGATTCCGTTGACAGTAATTTTCGTAATTATTTCACTTGCAGTATTCGCTCTGGCAAAGATTTGATAAAAGAAGGATTCCGTTGGAAAAGACAGCCAAAGACATACCGATGAATCCGATTGAAGCAGAGATCGCCGTAACAGGTCTTCATGCGACTGGCAATTACAAGGTGCTGCGCAGAATTAACCTGAGCCAGGACAACCGTTTTGCCGGCAAGGTTATAGCCAATCCCAGGATCGGCCTCTGCCTCGACACGGAAACAACCGGATTGAACCCTGCTTGCGACAAGATAATTGAGCTTGGGATCGTGGCCTTTCTGTATGACCCGCTGACGGCAGAAATCATAAAAGTCGTCGACAGGTATGCCGGATTTGAAGACCCAGGATTTCCACTTTCGGCAGAAACGACAGCAATTACCGGCATCACCGACGACATGGTGTCTGGCAAGTCCTTTGATGGTGACTATGTCTGCCGGCTTGCTGGTCAAGCAAGCCTGGTGATTGCTCATAACGCCGCGTTTGATCGCAAGTTCGCAGAAGCCCGCTACCCTTTCTTCTCCGGAATGCCTTGGGCATGTTCAATTACACAGATCGACTGGCATGCGGAGAGGATAACAACCCGGGTCTTGGAATACCTGCTTTTTAAATTTGGCTGGTTCATCAATGCCCATCGCGCCTTGGACGATGCCGAAGGTTTGCTTGGTCTTCTCCTGGAAACATTGCCAGTTAGTGGCGCTCCTGTTTTCAAAGTACTTGCGGACAAATATGAGGATATCACCGCGAAAATCTGTGCCGTAGGTGCCCCCTTTGACAAGAAAGATGTACTGAAACAGAGAGGATACCGCTGGAACGATGGGGCCCAAGGTGGGTGCAAGGCATGGTGGACAAGTGTTTCCGGGGATATGGAAAGAGAGGAACTTACCTGGCTTGCCAACGAAGTTTATCCCGGTGGTATAACGGACAGCGTCGAAATAACCAGAGTCAACGCACTTGATCGCTTCTCTATTCGGGAGAGATAAACATATATGTGGAATGTCTCATGGCGATAACCGAGCAAATATTGACTGGTTCTGCCGTTGAAGACAGTCTCAACGATATAGCATCACTTCGAATCGAGATTTTTCGAGAATTCCCCTACCTGTACGATGGTCGCCGTGAGGACGAACTCAACTATCTGAAGCTTTACTCCGTAACCCCTGATTCATTCGTGATCATCGTCAAAGAGGAGGAAAAGGTTGCAGGTGCGGCCACCGGGATGCCGCTGCGACATGAGGCAACGGAACTGGTTGAGCCGTTCAGCGGCACAGCATATCCTGTCGACGAGATCTTCTATGTGGGTGAACTGCTCTTTTACCCCGAACATCGCAATCACGGTATGGGGATGCAGGTAGTGCGAATGGTCGAGGAGCAGGTTCGTTCCTACAGTACCTACCGGTACCTGACCTGTGCCACTGTGGTTCGGCCAGACGACCACCCGCTGCGTCCGTCAGACTATATCCCCATTGATAGGTTTCTCGCACACACCGGTTTCAATCCCCTGCCTGGAATAACGACGAGCTTCACCTGGCTGGAAACAGATGGTGTCAGGCGCTCCCACCCCATGAACTTCTGGATCAAGGAGTTGCAAGCATGACCTGGCAATTGTGGCGTCAGGACGATAACGGCGTCAGGTACCTGGTCGGGACGTACAGCTTGAAGGAAGCGGCGCAAGAGAAGATAACAGAACTGACCAGGTGTCACCATAAGCAGACCTACTGGGTCAGTGAAGCAATAGAAACTACAACAGGTGCCGAATCATGAGGAAGCCGACGATAACCACAGAAAGCGGTAGGTATTTCCTGACAGACCGGATCAGGGAAGAGGTCAATTTCTATTGCACCCCGCAGTCTGAAGGGGTCGATCCACCTCCCGTGCAGAAACCGGCGCAACCTGGCAGCCGAATCATCCCTCTACCAACCCGACAAGAATGGTCGATTACTGCGTATGAGCTACAGACAGCAATCGCCGATCGTGAGAGCCACCGCCGCTTTACGGGCGAGCACCTTTCCCTCGATGAATTGGCCTTTCTCCTCTGGTCAACCCAGGGTGTTCGTGCCGTGATCCACGAAGCTGCAGTTCTACGCACAGTCCCTTCCGCCGGTTGCCGTCACCCCTTTGAGACCTATCTTGGTGTGCTCAAGGTCGCCGGTCTTGACCCGGGTCTGTATCGCTACCTTCCTCTTGATAACGCTCTTGTACATGAACGGGATCTCCCGAACCTGCCAGCCTATCTCACAGCCGCATGCCGCGGCCAGGCATTTGCCGGGCAAGCAGCCGTTACCTTCATCTGGACGGCGGTAATGGCTCGGACCGAGTGGCGCTACGCCGAAGCATCCTACAAAGTCATCGCACTTGATGCCGGCCATGTCTGCCAGAACCTGTACCTAGCCTGCGAAGCGATCGGCTGCGGCACCTGCGCCATCGCTGCCTATAATCAGGGTCTGGCGGATGAACTGGTTGCCGTCGATGGTAATGAGGAATTCACTGTCTATATCGCACCGGTAGGCAAAGTAGCCAGAAAATGAACGGGAAAGCCACCACATCAGATGTCCCGGTCGAACGGCTTTCCGGTTCCGTCGAGAGAGTAACCTTCCACAGCGAGGAATCAGGTTTCTGCGTCATCCGGATCAAGGTAAAGGGAAAGCGTGAACTGGTCACGGTCATCGGGAGTGCTGCAACTATAACCCCCGGTGAATTCGTCGAGTGCGTTGGCACCTGGCATAACGACAAGACCCACGGCCTGCAGTTCAAGACTACTCACCTGAAAACAGTCCCGCCGAGCACTCTGGAAGGCATCGAAAAGTACCTTGGCTCTGGGATGGTCAAAGGGATTGGCCCCCATTTTGCCAAAGTACTGGTGAAGGCATTCGGTGTCGACGTGTTCACCGTTATCGAGGAAACCCCTGAGAGAATGCTGTCACTCCCAGGCATTGGCAAGAAAAGGACGGATAAAGTTACCGCTGCCTGGGCTGAGCAGAAAGCGATCCGGGAGATTATGGTTTTCCTTCAGTCCCATGGCGTCGGCACCGGACGGGCGGTCAGGATCTACAAGACCTATGGCGATGAGGCCATCATCAAGGTGTCTGAGAATCCCTACCGCTTGGCTCTCGACATTCACGGAATCGGGTTCAAGACCGCTGACGTCATTGCCGGCAGGTTGGGTATTGCACCGGACTCACTGATCCGGGCTCAGGCCGGCGTGCGTCATGTATTGCAGGAGTTGTCCGGCGACGGTCATTGTGCCGCATCCCACGACACCCTGATCAAGGAGTCGGTCAAACTCCTGGAGATTGACGAGGCGATCCTGGAAGAAGCGATCCGGGAGGAAGTCACCCAGGAAAACCTGGTGCCGGAAGAGATCGACGGCGTTCCCTGTCTGTTTCTGACCCCGCTTCACCGGGCTGAACAGGGAGTGGCGAACAGCGTCAGGAGAATACTGATTGGAGCGCCGCCATGGGGCAAGATCGATCCGGAAAAGGCGCTCCCCTGGGTGGAAGAGAAGACGGGCCTTTCGCTCTCCCAGTCTCAGCAGGACGCTGTATGCCTTGCTTTAACCAGCAAAACACTCGTCATCACCGGTGGCCCGGGCACCGGCAAGACGACCCTGGTCAATAGTATTCTGAAAATCCTCGCGGCCAAACAGCTCGACATCCTGCTTGCCGCCCCGACCGGACGCGCGGCCAAGCGGATGACCGAGACCACCGGACGGGAAGCCAAGACAATTCATCGCCTCCTGGAGTTTGATCCCCAGAGTTTCGGTTTTAAACGCGGTCGGGATAACCCTCTCGAAGCAGACCTCATCGTCATTGACGAATCATCAATGGTCGATTTGGTGCTGATGAACAAGCTCTTGGCGGCAGTCCCCGACAGCGCGGCTCTGATGATCGTGGGTGATGTGGATCAGTTGCCTTCTGTCGGGCCTGGCGCCGTACTTGCCGACATCATCGCATCCGGTTCTGTCCCGACTGTCAGACTGACCGAGATCTTCCGCCAGGCAGCCACTTCAAAGATCATCGTCAATGCCCACCGGATCAACAAGGGAGAGTTGCCGCTGAGAAATGAAACGGAAGAACTATCCGACTTCTACTTCATACCGGCGGAAACTCCGGAAGAAATCCACGCCAAGCTATTACAGGTCGTTACCGAACGCATTCCGAAGCGCTTCGGCCTGCATCCGGTCAAAGATGTCCAGGTTCTCACCCCCATGAACCGAGGTGGACTGGGCGCTCATGCCTTGAACGCGGAACTCCAGAAAGTGCTCAATGGGAACAGCGAGCCCAAGATAACCCGCTTTGGAACGACGTACTCGCCGGGTGACAAGATCATCCAGACGGTGAATAACTACGACAAGGAAGTCTTCAACGGGGATATCGGCCAGATTCTTGAAATCGATACCGAGGAAAGCTCACTCAAAGCTGATTACGACGGCAGAATAGTCGAGTATGAATTTGGTGAACTGGACGAGGTGTCGCTGGCCTATGCCACCAGCATCCATAAGAGCCAGGGTTCAGAGTACCCAGCTGTCGTGATTCCACTGGCAATGCAGCATTACATGCTGCTGGAGAGGAATCTGATCTATACGGCCGTCACGCGGGGGAAAAAACTGGTGACGATCATCGGCCAGCCCAAGGCATTGGGTATGGCGGTGAAGAATAAAAATGCCACAAAGCGTTTGACGAATTTGACAGCGAGGCTGCGTTCCGCATGACCGACCTGATCCTTGATCATCCAACTCTCACGGCACGTTACTTCTACCCCTGGCCGAATCGGTTTGACGATCCTTTCTACGTGCAGGGGGATGGTTTCCGTCTGGGGTGTCACAATCGGCACATCTCAGATGACCTGCCGACGATTATCCATTTCCACGGAAACGGAGAGACCGTAGCAGACTACCTTGGCGACTTCGAAGATCGGATCACTGATTTGGGAGCCAATTTGCTACTGGCAGAGTACCGTGGCTACGGGATGTCCGACGGCGAACCGGGACTGGCCGCCATGCTGGACGATGTCCGACTGATCACGGAGGCCAGCGGAGTGCCACCGGAGAAAATTATCTTCTTCGGGAGGTCCCTGGGATCGCTTTACGCGGTCCACGGTGTGTTCCTCTATCCACAGGCAGCCGGTCTCATCGTGGAAAGCGGTCTGGCAGAGCCGCTGGAAAGAATCCTGGTCCGGATCGAACCGCAGCATATCGGTGCTACCATGGATTCACTCAAGGAAGCTGTGGCCCGCCATCTTAATCAGAAGCGGAAGATCGCCTCGTTCCAGGGACGGCTGTTGATTCTGCATACTCAGAACGACGATCTGGTTAGTGTTTCACATGCCGAGAATTTGTACGAATGGGCGCAGGAGCCGAAAGAATTGCTGATTTTCGAGCGGGGGGACCACAACGATATCATGGCGGTGAACACGGAGTCATATTTCAGAGCAGTAGCGAGGTTCCTCAGCGCATGAACTGGTGCGTTTATGTCATCCTTTGTTCCGACAACACTCTCTACACAGGGATCACCACTGATATTGAGCGCCGTTTCCTGCAACATGCCTCTGGGATCGGCGCAAAATACTTCCGGGGACGGCAACCATTACGGGTTGTTTATCTTGAAAATGGCCATAGCCGATCTTCTGCTTCCAGGAGAGAATATCAACTCAAGACTATGGACAGGGCTGACAAAATGCAGTTGGCAGGGGTGTAAATTCAGCCGCTTCTTACTGAAATGCATATTCCGGATGAATTTGACCAACGTTCCGGCGTGAATCCATGATAAAGTGGCAATGTTTGGTCAGAAACAGAACGTTTGATAGATTCCTCTCAAAAATAAATTATCGGAAGTGAACAGGCTCAGAGTTGATAATCAGAGGACATGCCATGACTGAGAGAAAAGAACAGCAAATAAATAGTGAGGAGTTGCGCCGCCGGTCAGAAGAGCGGGATGAGTCGCTGAGGCTCCACCACGAATTGCAGGAACATCAATTTGAGCTGGAGAGGCAGAATGCGGAACTCCGCAAAGCTAAGGACGAGCTGGAAACGACTTTGGAACAGTACACCGACCTCTACGATTTCGCACCTGTAGGCTACTTTACTCTCGACCGCACAGGAACTATCAGTAGAGTTAACCTCACGGGCGCTGGTTTCTTGGGGGTCGAGCGCTCCCGACTGGTCAGTAAGCGCTTGGAAGATTTCGTCACCGTCGAAGCCCGTCCCGCCTTCAACGTTTTCCTCGAAATAGTCTTTATGAGTCCGGCCAAAGAGGCATGCGAGGTGGCTGTTCTGAAAGAAGAAAATGGGCCGCTCTTCGTGCAGGTCGAGGGAGTGGCCACACCATCTGGACAGGAGTGTCGCATTGCTTTAACTGACATCACCGAGAAGAAGCTGGCCGAGTTAGCGCTTCGAAAAATGGAAGAGGCAGCCGAGTTGGCGCTTCGAAAAATGGAAGAGGCAGCCGAGGTGGCGCTTAGAAAGGTTGAAGGTACTGTATACAAGGCTCTTGAAAATGCGGATGCGGTAGAAGCACTACCTCAAACAATAGCAGATGCCGCCAATGAGGCGCGTAAAATAGTTGAAGATGCAACCAAGGAGGCGCGTAGAAAGGTAATAGAGGCAGCAAAGATAGCAGAGGCACTTCGACTAAAGCAGGGGGTAACCGATGTAACGTTTAAAAAAGGGGAACAGGCAGCAGGAAAAGCCCGACAAAAGGTTGAAGATGCGACGGTAACGGCGCGTCAAAAGATAGGCGCGAGAACACATGTGCATCAAACCTGGGCAGAGTCTTCAGACAAACTTCGGCAGGAGAAAGTGTCCGCCGAGGCGGCCTCCCAGGCCAAGAGCCAGTGCCTCGCCAACGTTAGCCACGAACTCCTAGAAATCACCGCAAGTCTTAAATTAATGGCTGTAGGTAAGAGAAGCCCAGAAGATGATTTGCGTTTGCAAACTGGTTTTAGGGAAGAGGTGGTGGCATTACTTGACCGACTCCAGAAGAGCACTAGTATAGGTGCAATTCCTGACTTTGATATCCATCAAGTTCCATTTGTGAAAGTTGACATTGTTAAATAAGAGCCTCTTTGCAGGAATGCTGGAGCACCAAACAGGACGACGACGCTGTAATTGCTGCGGTCGCAGCAACCGGCTTTATTGATTATTTCAAACTAGAATCTTACCTTGCGACTCCAGCATACCTTGGTCGCTTTCGCCGGAACGTTGGTCGGATTCACTGTGGAACGTCGGTCGCCATCACGTCTGTTTCTTTTGTCAGTTTCACCAGAACAGGCACTGAAATTCTTCACTTGTAGAATTCATCGATAATCTCATCCGGTAAAAGGTCAAAATCATCAGACATCTTTATCTGCCCCTTGGCAGTGCCAAGTATTCTGATGGGGGCAATGCAATCAGCAGAATCGTTTTTCGGGCTATTGACTATTGGAGAGACGGGATAGGCATTCAGGATATCTGAAGGACAAGGCCGACAAAGCTCCTTCAGCAGCACGCCATCTGTCAGCTTGGTGTTGAGCCACGCCGCATGGTCTTCATGGCTCAGAATAACCGGCATCCTGTCATGTATGGGTGCCATCAGCTCATTCGCGCTGGTTGTCAGGATGGAACAGGACTCTATTACCTGGCCATCGCTCCCTTGCCAATGTTCCCACAACCCAGCAATCGATACGGGACTTCCATCGGGCATCCGAAAATACCACGGCTGTTTTCTTTTCCCATCCTGCCGCTGCCATTCGTAAAACCCTCCTGCTGGAATGACACAGCGACGGCGCTTGAATGCTGACCGGAATGACGGTTTCTCCGCAGCGGTTTCCGCCCGCGCATTGATCAGGCTGTTACCGATGGAAATGTCTTTTGCCCAGGAAGGGATGAGTCCCCATCGAACGAAGGTCAGCTCCCGACTACCTTCCACATCCTCCCTGACAATGGGTATTGTCTGGGATGGGACCACGTTGTATCTGGGGTTAAGCTCCCGGTCGATTTTTTTGATGATGCCATAAATTTCGGTGATCATTTCCGGTGACAGATCGATTACCAGACGTCCGCACATGGGTTACCTCACCTGTACATTTCTGATCCCCTCCGGCTTCCAGGCCGGCGAGATCACATGTGAACCTTTCTCCTCATTGTTGCCCAAAAGACTGCCATACGTCACGGTAAAATCGCCGAACCGATCATTCACCGTATCCATTGCGTTGATCATGAAGGCCTTCCGGCGTTCCTCCTCAAACAAGGGCAACTGTTCGCGCTGGTAACAGAGATTGGTTATTCTTACACCCAGGAGGCGAACGGGCTGTTCCAGTTCAATGCTATCCAGGATCTTAATTGCGCCCTGGTAAATATCATCACTCTGGTTGACATGACAGGAAAGGGTTTCCTGTTTCCCGAAGGTGCTGAAGTCGGCATAACGAATGGTCAGATGAACCGTCTTGCCGGCAACCCCGTAGCGCCGAGCCCGACGCCCAACCATTTCCGAGAGCTGCAGCAGGTAGCGCAGGATCTCGTTTCGACTGCTGATATCCCTTTTGAGGGTCATTGAATGCCCGACGGATTTAACCTCCTCTGCATCTTCTGCCGGGATTACCGGGGAATCGTCAATCCCTTGGCCCATCTGCTTCAACCGGCTACCGATGATGCCGAACTTTCTCTTCAACCGGCCCTCATCGCAACGCCCCAGATCCCCGCAGGTATAGATGCTCATCATATTGAGATGGCGCTCCATTTTTTTACCAATGCCGCACAGCTCCTTGATCGGCATATGCTCCAGAGTAGAACTGACTTTATCGGGCGCGATGATGGTAAGCCCGTCAGGTTTCATCATTTCCGAGGCAAGCTTTGCCAGCAGCTTGTTCGGAGCAATGCCGACAGAACAGGTAATATCGAAATGGTGCTTGATCCGTGCTTTGAGCAGATAGGAGATGTTTTCAGCACTGTTGAAGATCGACAGAGAATGGGTCACGTCCAAGAATGCTTCGTCTATGCTGAAAACTTCCACCAGGGGAGTGTAGTCCAGCATCATCTTCATGATTTGAGCGGAGGTGTGGGTATATTTCCGGTTGTCAGCCGGTACCATGATGACTTCCGGGCAGAGTCGTTTGGCTTCGTGCAGCATCATGCCGGTCTTGACCCCGAATTTCCTGGCCTCATAGCTGGCCGTGAGGATAACCGTTCGCTGCTGCGAACCAGTGACCACGATCGGTTTCCCTTTGAGGTCGGGGTTATACGACTGTTCAACGGAGGCAAAAAAGCTATTCATGTCGGCGTGCATGACAACACGGTTGACCATCACTTAACCTCGATTCCGTTCAATAGCCAGCTTTGGTCGAGCGTGTTATAGACCAGATCGTAGAGGGCCTCTCCGTCGGTAACAGAAAAATGCAGGAGCGTTGCGGCGCCAGTCTGCTCCTTCCAGTGATACGTTGTCTCCAGGATGGTATGCTTGCGGTTATGCCAGTCGAACCAGACAGGCTTGATCAGCCTGCCAGGGGTAAAGATCGTGGCTATCCGTATTTGTTCCTTGATTCTCTCCACGGACTACTCCAACTGACGATAAATTCCGACTACTTTGCCAACAATCGAAACATTTTTATCCGGCCCCACATATATCGGTTCCATATTGGGGTTGGCGGGTTGCAAGCGGATGCGATTCGGTTCACGGTGAAACCACTTGAGGGTCGCTTCGCCATCCACCATTACGACCACAGTATCGCGGTTCTCCGCCACCGGTTGAGGACGAACCAGCGCGAGGTCTCCATCAAAAATTCCTGCACCGATCATTGAGTCACCCTTCACCCGCAAAAAAAAGCAGCCATCCCCTTTAACCTGCCCCTGATCAACGGAAAAGAATCCCTGGATGTCTTCGACCGCCGGTTGTAAGTGGCCGGCGCGAACCGTGCCAACGATTGGAAGTGAAATTGACTGCCCTCCGTGTGACGTAAGCACTATCCCGCGTGATGCCCCTGTTTTTTTGAGCCATCCTTTTTTTTCGAGCACTTCAAGATGCCGATTCACCCCGGAAGGGCTGCTGACACCAAGGTGAGCCGCGATGTCACGCACTGTCGGTGAGTATCCATGCGTCTGCGTAAAACGGGTAATGAAGTCCAATACCTTTTGCTGCCGGTCAGTAAGGGCGATCACAGCACTCTCCTCAAAATAGTGTACACCTGTTCACTATATACTCTCGATCATATCTTCTTGTCAAGACGGTGCCACCTTCCCCCCTACAAGATTATCAGTCAGGAGGAACGAATGTGTCGATTACCAGGCATCTGCCTGCTCATGATCAGTCTTGCCTGCGTGCCGATCCAGGCCCGTGCTTTCTGCTTCGAGGAGGCCGGGAGTCAATACGGCATATCGCCACAACTGCTTTGGAGCATCGCCAAGACGGAGAGCAACTTTAACCCCCGGGCGATCAATCGCAACAGTAACGGAACCTATGATTATGGCCTGATGCAGATAAATTCCAGTTGGGCGAAAAGGATTGGCAAAACATGGAATGAACTGGGGGAGCCATGCACGAATGTAAAGGTGGGTGCCTGGGTACTGGCCCAATGTATCCAGGATTATGGCTACACCTGGCGGGCTGTCGGTTGTTACAACTCGCGCACCCCGTCGAAAGGGGACCGTTACGCCGGAAAAGTGTATCGCATCCTCGCTGAGCATACGAAGCCACAGGCGACGACGCTCATCGCAGCCATCAGCACGCCCAGAATCGAATCACCATGGAATGAGGTGTTCGGCAATGCTGTCCGCTGATCTTCTCCACAAATACGGATTGCCGGAGGACGAGATAGTCGATGCTGTTGAATGCGCTGTGGCGAAGACACTGATGGCAGCTTTTCAGAGGACGGTTACTGTCCGGGCAGAGGGGGAGCTGGAAATTATTGCCTATCCCAAGCTGGGACACCCGGTCGAAATGCAGTTGAAGGACATTCCCAAGAAGCTCCGCCGGCATATCATTCACAGTGTCGAAGCGGAACTGCAAAAACGTCAGAACCAGCTGGAAGCAAAAAGACTGCAGGAACTTCAGGGGAGGGTTTTTTGTGGGGCCGTGGGGCGTATCGGCTCCCGAGGGACATTACACGTTACCCTGGAAATTGATGACATCCTTAAGCCACTGATCCTGTTCGGGGAATGCCCTTTACGCTATCAGCCGCCACATGAACGTTCTCGTTATCGCATAGGTGAGCAGCGCAGCTTCCTGGTGACGAGTGTACGCCCCGTCATGGTGAGAGGCGACATTGCAAAGGTTCGACTCATTCTGAACCGGACATCTCGTGCCTTGCCGGCTCTGCTGCTTCAGGACCTGACCGGTATTGCCGGGATCAAATGCCGACGGCGTATTGCAGGAGGGTTCAGTGAAGTTGTTACGCCGGTTCGGATACCAAAAACATCGATTAATACAGTCGGAAAGGAGTTGAGGGAACATGTTCAAGTCCTCATCGCACCGTAGCACCACCAACCCGGAATTCATGACCTCCATCGGTACCGGAGTCCAGATGGAACGACCGACCCGGATCGTTCCGATTTCGATCCCTGATGAATACCGAAAACGGCACATGTTCGTATTTGGCACTACTGGGGTCGGCAAAACGCGACTCTGCGAGAACCTTATTGAGCAGGACATCATGAAAGGCAACAGCGTGGTCTACTTCGACCCCAAAGGTGACCAGCAGATTTTCACCAAGATCTTCGAGGTCGCCCGCAAGGCGGAGAGGCTCAAGGATTTGATGCTGGTAACGCCGATTTTTCCGGAATACTCAGCGGTCATCGATCCTATGGCCTATTACTTCATGCCGGACGAACTCGTCGGCCATATCGTTTCAGGCATCCAGGGCGGACGTGAGCCATTCTACCGCAACATTGCAAAGGAAATCACTACTGCCATCATCTCAGCCAACATCATCATCGCCGATTGGGAAAAACGTCTTCCCAAGCAAAACATGGATTCCATCAGACAAAGCATTCGCCGCTCATCATTGAGCAGCACAATGGGGCTATTGCAGGAAATCAAGACACCAGAGGCGCTGCTAAACGCCGGCATGATCCAGGATATCCTCGAATCTCCCCAGGAGTATTACTCGAAGGTGTCTTCAACATTGCGCACCTGCTTGATGGAGCTTTCCTCCGGCAACATCGGCAAGATTATCGGCCAGGCCGACAGCAACCGCTTCATCAGCCGACTTGAACGAAAGAAAGGGGTAATCATGGTCGTGCACACCGGTACCATGATTACCAGGGAGGCAGCCACAACACTCGGCAAAGTCCTCTTGTCGATGATCCAGTCCTTCATCGGCAGGGTCTATCTCTCTGACAAGCAGAAAGTATTCCCACCGCTGTCCATCTACATAGATGAGGCCCAGAGCCTGTTCTACCAAGGTATTGAGGACCTTTTCGCCAAGGCTGGATCAGCAGACGTAATGGTACATGCCTTCGCCCAGTCCGTGAACCAAATATATGCCGCTATTGGCGAGGAATACGGTAAGTCGATCCTCGACAACACCAACACCAAGATCTTCATGCGCTGTTCTGATGCTGAAACATCCGAGTACGTCGTACGGCATTTCGGCGTGCGCAACGTGCTGACCGGCATTTTCGGGTCCAACCAGGTCACTACCCGTGAAGTGGAACAGGACATTTTGAAAGTACAGGATATTCTGGGGCTGCAACCAAGGGAATTCTATATGCTGACCTACTCCGGTAGGTACAAGGGTGTGACTCGTGATGCCAGAGACCCGCAGTTAAAGATAGTCTTCCCTTCGGCGCCATCTTCCATAACCATGAGCAGAGGGGCCGCATGATACTCCTGCTCTACTGCTGTGGCGTTATCGGCTTCCTGATGGTCACTTACAACCTGTGGCGAATTTTAACCAGGCGTCCGGCTGAAGTAGAGCAAGAACCGTGGGTTCCACTGTCAATTTCGGAACTGGAACCGGATGATGACCTGCCATGCACTGATCTCGCCACGGTATCTTCAGTATGGACAGGCCGTGTTGTTCACTTCACTGATCTGTCTCGGCTCTGGCGTGAACCCACTCCTAAACAGGAAGAGGAAACCGCATTTCCACGACCGACATTCCGGCATTCGGAGATTGAAGAGTTCTACAGGGACATTGTGGAACCGGAACCGCTTATCAATGGGAAGCGTAAGACTGTGATCGTCTATCTGCTTAAGATCCTCGACGCGGAAGGTACATGCCCCTCGGTTGTCGGAATCAAGAAATATGCAGCTGTCGGCAAGCAGATATCTGATCCGGATTCGGCGTACGGAGCAGCAGCTCTTGCCCAACTGGCTACCATACCGCTCTATCGGCATTCCCTGGGGGTTGCCCGCAAGTTCGTAGAAAAGAACTCTGAAAGAATCATGCTACCTACGATCCTCATCGTGTCACTGGCGCATGACATCGGGAAAATTCCCTCTTTCCACAGCCAGTATTATTCGACTGCAGATCATCCGCAAATAGCGCTCATCATACTTGCGAGCATTCCGGAATACGTTGCGTTGTCGAACAGGGATGAACTCGACAGCATCATCCGCAACCATCACCAGATAACGCCGAACAATCCTCTCACGGCCTGCTTGAAGCGGTGTGACCAGGAGTCTCGTAATGATGAGATGGGGTCATTTCTTGGGCAGATGGCGCAGGTGAGGGCTTCCGAAGAAAGTTCGCTGCCAATAGTTGAGTCACTGCCACAACCTGATGTGCCTGTCATTAAAGAAAAAATTTCGCAGGAATGGGATCACCCGCTCGGATCTCCAGAATCGGGAAAGTACGTTCCCCAGAAGATAAAGATTCCTGCATGGTTCAATGCCGATGCGATCCTTGGTGGCATCCACGGATTGATCAACCAGGTGGAGAAAACTTCGTCCGGAGTCAAGTGGCTGGCCGTTTCACTGCCGAACGGGTTGGTCTATGTGAAGCCAGAAGCACTTTGGCAGGTGATCCATCAAGTTAGCGATGGCGATCCCATGATCTTGGTGGCTGATGCTGATGAAGAAACCAAACGTAATCTTCTCCATACTGTCGTCTGGGAACTGAGTGCCTCCAGAGATGCTATTGCCACGGAACTCATGACCAATGCTTATTACACAACGAATGCATCCATCGTGTCGAATAACGATAAGTCATTCAACAAACTCCTGATCCCGTTCCGGGTCGATGCCTTTGGTGTGCTCACCTCTGAACTGGAAAGCACCAAACCCCCGGTTTTGAGAAAAATAGTCAAGGACATCAGACCGAAGCATGCGGAGGACAAAGAATGAGGAGACTGATACTGGCCTCTATTCTCCAACTCTCCGTGACCACCGCTTCTGCCGGCTACTATGCCGATTCAGCCAAGGGCTGGTGGTGGTACCAGAAAGAACCTGAGAAGCAGGCCGAAAAGCAGGAAAAGAAGAAGAAACCGCCCAAGAGCACGCCATCGCTCAAGGATTATTCTTATGAACAGGTTTGGGAGATGCATCCCGACCAGTTCCAGGAGTTTGCCGAAGTATTGAAAAAGAAGGCTGTCCAGAAGCCGAGTGAAGAGAATGTGAAGGAGTACTTCGAGGTCCAGGAGATTGCCCGCAAGAAGGCGCTGGCTTTTTCCAACGTGGCTCAGTTTGTCTGGCAGAAGTACCCGGAGCTGACCACTAAAAAGGACTATCCGATCACGACTCCCGGTAACCTAGCCCGGATCTCCCAGATCAATGAGGAGCGGCAGCGCATCCTGCGGGACAACCGGGATGACTTTGCCCTGATTTATTTCCAGAGACCTGACTGTAGCTACTGCGATGAGCAATCCCGCATCCTTGACTGGTTCACCAACGAGACCGGCTGGACTGTGAAGAAGGTCAACATCAGTGAGAACCCGGGACTCGCCGCCAAATTCAGCGTGGAGATCACGCCGACCCTGATCCTGATCCAGAAAGGGAACCAGGATTATCTACCGGTCTCGGCAGGCGTCATTTCCGCCGACGAGATCGAAGACAAGGCATACCGGGCCGTGCGCCTCCTCAAGGGTGACATCTCCCCGGAGGAATATTCGCTCTACGAATTCCAGAAGGGAGGTAGCTTCGACGTGAAAAAACGCCGCCTTCAGGAAAAGGAGCGGCCATGAGCCTACTGGTCCTACAGCAACAGAGAAGAGAGGTGTCAGAGTGAAACGAACCGTTATTACCAGAACCACCGCCGTCTGCCTGGCGGCAACTATTGCCTTGAACCCTGTACTTTCCTGGTCTGGCTGGGTCGATGATTGGGTGCAGCAGAAGAGCTCCACTTCGCCCAGCTATTACGAGGGGTCGAAGCGTGGTTACTACACTGGCGGTAGTTTCTCGGCCAGATGGGCGAATACCGATGACCATCTGTTTACTGCCTCGCTTCCCAAATTGAAGTCCGGTTGCGGCGGGATCGACATGTTTCTTGGCGGGTTCTCGTTTCTGAATGTGGATTACCTGGTGCAGAAGCTTCAGAACATCCTGTCGGCAGCTCCGGCAGCAGCCTTTGATATTGCCCTGAAAACCCTGGCACCCCAGGTGGCCGACACCATCAAAACTCTCGAAGCAATCACCGACCGGTTAAACTCGCTACAGATGAATGACTGCAAGGCGGCCAAGGCGCTGGTGGCCACTGCTGCCAGTCCGTTTTCGTCGGTCATGTCGGACAGTCTGAAGGCAGAGATGAAGACGGCCCAAACCGACTTCATGGTGTCGAGTGGAGCCAAGGATCTTTATCAGGATGTCAGCAAGCTGTTCGAGAGCGAGCAGAAGACCAATGCCGGCAACAAACCTGGCGTTCCCGGTACGACCCAGTCCTCAGCCACCAGCGCCACTGCGGGGTGCCCGACAGAAGTCCTGCAGGTATTCGGTGACGGCTCGGTTCTGGAGAACCTGGCCGGCAAGAAAGGGATGAGCAGCGAATACGTCAAGCTTGTGCGCGGTTTCATTGGCGATGTGATCATCCAGAACCCGGCGACGACCGGCACGACCTACCAGGCCCAGTACATTCCTCCGTGCGACAAGAACAACAGCTTCGACTCCTTCATCAGTGGCTCTGCCCAGGGACGGGACACCGCCGGGGCCTGTGCCGACATCACCGATGCCAACAAGAACCTGATGGTCTATGTGGCCGGCAAGATGCAGTCCATCGCCACCAAGATCAAATCGAAAACCGCGCTCACCGCCGACGAAGAAGCGTTTCTCAAAAGCACGCCGCTGTCAGTAGGCCTGATCCTCAAGAATGCCACAGCCACCAATACCGAGGGCGAGGTCATCGGCAAACTGGCGGAACTGACTGCCCGGGCTTACGGCTACTACATGCTGCTCGACCTCTTTGGCCGTGCAGTCCAGTTGCAGGAGATGGCCCGCAACATCATGTCTACCCAGAAGGGGAATAAAGCCGGGGCTTCGCCGGAGACCTGCCAGTTGGCGCTCCTCGGCGAAGGTATGCAGCATATCCAGACGCTTGAGGAAAAGACGCTGCAACTTCTGAGCGTTGCCCAGCAGAGTTACGCCAATGCAGCTTCTGAGATCAATGCGGTGGAAATGATCGTCCAGAATATGAAGAAATTCGACGACACAGTGTTTTCGGAATTATCAGACCGGTTCGGCAAAGGAATCGCCATGAGGGCTACCGGCAGAATCTAACAACAATGAAAGGGAGGAATTATGGCAGACAAGACTAACAAGGCGGATAAGGGTAACAGCACCCCTCCTGCTTCCAAGAAAGTCGACTGGCAGGCTAGAAAGCTGGAGAATGCGAAACGGGACGATACAAGTGTTGTTTTCTGTCGCGCTCGTGATACCGGCGACTTCATCAACATTCTCAACTCAAACGATAATCTCGTCTACCAGATGCGGATGAACATGGGGAGGAGGGAGTCCCTGACATTTGAGGTAGTGAAGAGCTACATCGACCGGAGCCGGCGGATCAAGGAAGAACTCAACCTCATGAATGCCGAAATGTGCCAGTTGCTCGACTACACGTACAAGCCTCCCCGGGGTTTCGATCACCCCTTCAAAAAGCAGGAGAAGCAGGCAGTCCCTGGGGTAGAAACCGGCAAGAAATGATTACTCTGTTTCAGTCGAACCGGGACGATGCCAAATGGGTCGTCCCGGGTGAATCCTCTTGACTTGTATGAGGAATATCGATAGCGTTTCAGTATTATAGACTCTTTCAAGAGACTCCGTGCGGCCTTTGAGCCCCGGATAGACTTTTTCGGATAGCCCGAAGAAGAAATGCCCCCGGCAGGGATGAACTACCTGGAAAGACAAGGCCGCAGTTGCCCCTTTCCGGATGACACCAGGACTGGCTTATGCCTTCCTCGATCAGTCGTATTGGGTAATGCGACTTGAATCCAAACTGAAGGTGCGCCCATCAATGTAGCGCGTGCATCTGATAACCAATAATCACGAAGAACAGTGACCTATTCTGGCAATGGCCGGAGTGGGTTTTTTGATGTTCAAAATCCGCGACAAGCCTTGTAAGCGGCGGATACTTTCACCACATCCCGACCGGGAGACACTTTGTTCTCTCCCTACGGGACAGACATCTGTCTCTTTGCTTCGGGAAAACCAACAAGGAGGCAGTATGGCAAGTTTGAACCGCGTAGAACTCATCGGCAACCTGGGTCGTGATCCTGAAATCAGGTACACACCAGGAGGCACCGCTGTCGCAAGTTTTTCACTCGCGACCAGTGAAAAGGTAAAAACCAAAAGTGGCGAATGGGAGATCCGGACCGAGTGGCACAACATCGTCCTCTACGCACGTCTCGCAGAAGTAGCTGGCGAGTACCTGTCGAAAGGAAAAAGTGTTTATCTCGACGGCAAACTCAAGACCCGCAAATGGCAAGATCGGGACGGTAAAGATCGCTACACAACCGAGATCATCGGCGACAAGCTTCTTATGCTTGGTAGTAAAAATGGCAGCATTCCTGACGGGAGTGACGACCAGCCATCAAACAGCCAAACACATGAGGACATTCCGCACGATGACACCGATCCGTTCTAACAACCAGTAACCACAACTCAACAGTCCTACGGGGAGACTTTACCAAATCCCCAAAGGGATTGGTCTGTCTTCTCTGTCGGACACAACCCACAGAAAAGGAGACAGACAGATGAACGCACCAGCTCAAATCATTCCCATTAGTCCCACCGCATCATCCCTCACTCACCACGCCGTCAACATCAGTGAACTGAAGGCCCAGGTAAACCTGATCCAGTACGTCATGCGTGACGTCATGAAATCAGGCGAGCACTACGGCACAATTCCCGGTTGCGGAGACAAAGCAGTTCTTCTCAAACCGGGCGCCGAAAAGCTCATGCTCACCTTCAGACTGGCTAACGACGTGGATGTGGAAACCATCGACCTGCATCTCGGCCATCGGGAGTATCGCATCAAGGTGACGCTCTACTCACCGGCAGGCCAGCGTCTCGGTACAGGTGTCGGTTCATGTTCGACCATGGAAAGCAAGTATCGTTTCCGTGTCGGTCCAGTTGAACTGACGAACAAGCCGGTACCGAGGGAGTACTGGGATCTTCGTAAGGAGAACCCGGCATTGGCACAGGAGATCATTGGTGGACGCGGCTTCAGCGCAAAAAAGGATGACAGCGGCAACTGGAAAATCGCCAGGCAGGGAGAAAAAGTCGAACACGACAATCCTGCCGATTTCTACAACACCTGTCTGAAAATGGCTAAGAAACGCGGCTTGGTGGATGCAGTACTCACCTCAACCGCTGCCTCGGACATCTTCACCCAGGACATCGAGGAAGATCCTGACCTTTACGGACAGACGGAACACAACGGAGGAAACAGTGCCGGCAACACCAGCACTACTTCCGGTAATTCGCAGTCTGCCAGACCGGACAGCACCCCATCATCACACGGAGCCGAACCAGTTTCGACTTCCGAGATCATCGGGTATCTGACGGCTAAGGGAATCAGGATGGAACTCTCCGCAGATGAATCGGAGATCTCCGCCTTCCCAGACTTCAACGACACCTCAGCCCGCCAATGGCTGAAAGACCACGGTTTCAAATGGGACGGCAAAGGCAAATGCTGGCAGTACCGGTAACGCCTGACGTTCCAGACTGAACCTCACTCACAACCTACCTCAGCAGGGAGACAACGACTTTCTCCCTACCGGGGGTGTCTTGTCTCCTCTGCCGGGTACAACCCACAGACAAGGAGACAAGATCATGACTACCCACATCATCAAACACGTAACAATCAAAGGCTGTCAGATACCGGTCTATGCGCCCGTTAAGGAGCGACAGATCAGCATCGATGTCACCAGAATCATTGCCGGCGTTATTTTCGGTTCCCTGCTCACCGCAGTCGGGACCCTGCCGTTTCTGATTTGAAAGGAGACAGCCATGAGCAAACTCGCTGCATTTCTGGGACGTGCTATTCCGACCCATCAAAAGAAACAATCATCACATCTTGGTGACCGAACTGTGTACGTCGGAGCCTCCGACATTGCTGGCTGCCCGCGTAAAGCGGCTCTCGGCAAACAATGCCCGTCCAGTCACGACATCTCGACACTCCTGCGCTTTTCCCGTGGCCATGCTGCGCAAGCCATGTATGCCGAGTTCTTCAAGACTGGCGGCGCCCTCTTCGAGGAAGAAGTCGAAGTACGTCACCCGGACATCCCTGAAATCAGGTGTCACATTGACTTTCTGTTCTATGCGAACCGGCAGACCAAAAGGCTGCACATCGTGGAGATGAAGTCGACCGATGGCATCCCCGATGAACCTTACGCATCCTGGGTGGATCAGCTGCACGTCCAGATGGGCCTGCTGCAACTCACCCTCGATCCGGAAGTGCAAATCGGCGGATCAATTCTAGTGGTTGACTTAAATGCTGGAACATACCGGGAATTCAATAACTATGCACCCAACAGGCTGGTGTTTAATCAGCTTATGGAAAAAGCTCAGCACATCCTATCGGCAACGCGAGGCGAGTGTGCACCTAGAACGGAACCAGGCATTCTCTGCGGTTATTGCACGTTTCGCCAGGATTGCCCTTCGCATGTGGTTGATATGGAACTTCCTCCGGAAATCCATCAAGCCAGCAAAGCATACCTGGAATTGAACGAGCAGAAAAAAGCTCTCGACACTCGTCTGGAAGTTCTGAAAAACGACATCCTCACTTTTGTGAATGGTGCGTATAAAGGGGCTTCGGACGGTATCCTTGTTAATGTCACATCAGTGTCAGACTCGGTAATCGTCGACAGCAAGAAGCTGAAAAACTCGTATCCGGATATCTATGATCAAGTCACGAAACCGAAGTCTGGCTTTCTGAAGCTTGAAATCAAACCATTCATGCCGCTCGCAGCACAGGCGGCCTGATCCAACCCCACAAGGGGGCGTTACGCTCCCCATGGGAAATCTCCATTCTTGGAGGCGTGCGCCCCCATTGAAAGGAGATTCCCGATGAAAATCTATCGTACCGGCACGCTGCCCCCCGACCTTAAATCCTTCTCCTGTGAGAAAAGGCATGAAGACCTGAAAGAGGTCCTGCATGCCATTGCCTCACTGTTGCTCATCGCGGCGATGCTTTTCATGTTCATGATTGCCGCAGCAGCGCCTGAACCGCAGGTTCATCCTGTGGGGTGGGAGGAGGTGCGCGGATGACGGAGCCAACCATTGCCATCTATACAGAAGAGGATACGGGCTCGACTGATGCCGTTGTGAATGAGGTTAATCTCTCGTTGCACGGAGCCAACCGGGTTCTGGAACGTGACATCCCTCTGGAAGCTCTCGAAGGTGTTCGTCATCTTCTGCCTCTCCTCAACACGAAACCACTCAAATTCAGGTACAAGGGGGTTTTCGTCGTGGCCCGCCTGGTAAATGGTTCACCAAGAATCATCACCGCCTGGCGCCTACTTCCCCCCTCGTAGATGTCTTAGTAGGACAGCGAAATTAACCATCACCCTTGGCGGAATGCATGTCATCTCCGCAAAGGAGAGGTATCCCGCCGTCAATACAAGGAGGCATCCATGAGTCCTAAAATTCCACGACCCAAGGCTGTTCCCGGCTTCACCATCGAACGCCGGTCTGCCTGCGGGAAAATTTACACTACCGTCACCATGTCCCCGACAACAGCTGCACCAATGGAAGTCTTCATCCGCTTCGGCAAGGCCGGAGGTTGTGGTTCTGCCATGGCCGATGGTATCGCTCGCCTGGTCTCCTACGGTCTCCGTTCGGGACTGGAGCCAACCGATGCGTTCAAGGCTCTCACCGGCATAGGTTGTCATCTCGGGGCCAATACCTGCCTCAATTGCGTTGCCGAATCCATAGGCATCGTTTTGGAGCATATGAAAACAGGGCGCGATCTCAACGACCTCATCGAGGAAGCTGACTTCGCAGCACTTAACCAAATCGGACAAGGAGCTGATCACCATGAAATATAGCATCAAGGACATATTCAATATTCCTGTGAAAGAGAGTCTCTGCGTGGAAGGTCGGCCTCAGTCCGACAACCCATTTATCCCTGAAGTTGACAGCGACTATGTGTTCAGGAAGGAAATCCTGTCGGATGTACTTTCCTGGTACATGATGGGCGCCAACGACGGCCTGTACCTGACCGGTCCGACCGGCAGCGGCAAGTCTTCGATTGTCTTGCAGACCGCTGCCCGGCTCAATATTCCGGTCATGGTCGTCACAGGGCACAGCAGACTCGAAACCCCGGAACTTGTGGGGCATCACGTAATCGTCAACAACTCGATGGAGTACGTCTACGGACCGCTCGCCATGGCCATGAAAGAAGGTCACTGGTTCCTGCTGGACGAGATCGACTTGCTCGATCCCGCTACTGCAGCAGGTTTGAACGGTATCGTCGAAGGAAGACCCCTCACCATTCCGGAAAAGGGTGGTGAAGTCATCAAGCCGGCACCAGGCTTTCGCTTCATTGCGACAGCCAACACCGCCGGCAGCGGTGATCGCTCAGGTCTCTATCAAGGGACCTTACGGCAGAACGGCGCATTTCTGGATCGTTTCTGGATGGTTGAAGTCGACTATCCTGACGAAGTCCAGGAAAGACAGATTCTGGCCAAAGCCATGCCCAGCCTGGCTGATACGGTCAGGGAAGCACTGGTATCCTACGCCAACGAAATCCGCAAACTCTTCATCAAAGGGGAAATAGAAGTCACTTTCTCCACCAGAACCCTCGTCAGATGGGCGAAGCTTGTGTATCTCTTCCGCCCGGCATCTGCTGAAGGGAAAAACCCGATCATCCATGCTCTTGATCGTGCTCTCGGGTACCGAGCAGAGCCGGAAAGCCGCGAGGCGTTGCACGAACTGGCGCAACGCGTCTTCGGCGGATAGGGGGTGCTACATGGCATTACGACAGCATCTCCACCTCCAGTGCAGCACTACAGCTGGCGGCAAGTTCTGGATCGCCCAGATTCATGACGATCCGCCACGGGTTACGGTCAACTGGGGGCCAACGCGAAGCCAGGGGCAGACGAAGTCTTATGACGTCAACTCAATGTCCGAGGCATTCACGTTTGTTTCCAAGAAGAAGAAGGAAAAGCTGGCCAAAGGGTACTACGAAGTTGCCTCATCGCCGCCTCGTGAACCTGTCCAGCCAACACCACGTAAACAGACCGACAAAACAATCATGAAGGATCTCATGTCCGGTGCAAACACCAAGGACTGGTTCTTCTAACGCCCTACAGGGGAGGCCTTCTCCCTGTTGGGGGCCTCCCTTGATCACACCATCATACTGATCAAAGGAGAATGAACATGAACGAAATACTTTCAAAGCTGGTAGTTGTGTCCCTGTCCATTTCACTCTGGACTGGCCGGAAGAAACTCTCGCCGGAAGACCTTGGACTCGACTTTTCCAAACTCCCTCCCGAAAAACTGGCCACTCTCGGTAGCAAGAAGATCTGCGACCCGGAGAAACTTGCCGTATTCAGCGCCCTGAAGCGTCGTGCCGAACGGCAGTGTGAAGCGGTAGGAGTCAGATTCCTCGGTGGCTATGCCATACCAGAGGATAAGGCCGACGAGGTGATGAAGATCCTCGACGGTGTCCGGGATGAGTTTGAGAAGGAGAAACAGGAATTTCTATCGGAATACGACCGCAGTCTGAGGGAATGGATTGATGCGAACCCCGAATGGGCAGCCATCATCGAAAAGGGAGTAGAACCAGCGTCAACAGCGGCACGCCGTCTGGGCTTCGCAGTCCAGGCGTTCAAGGTCAAGAACATCGACGGACTGGACAAGGGGCTGAACGAACATGCCAGTACCCTGTCAGAACGGCTGATCTTTGAAATCAATCAACAAGCCAGGCAAGCCTGGGAGGAGTCGTACAAGGGACGCCCTTCAGTAACCCGGAAAGCGCTACGCCCGATCAAGTCCATGCTCGACAAATTGCGTGGTCTTGAGTTCCTCTCTCCCTACCTGCTTACTCTGGCTGTTCAGATTGAAGAAGTACTGGTCTCATTACCAAAGAGCGGTCCCATTGAAGGACGGAATCTCACCTCACTTATCGGGATATTGCATGTCCTCGGCGATTTGCCGCTGGATGAAGTCCCGGCAGATGAAGAAGATGAGGTTGCCGAAACCATCCTTCTCGAAACCAAATCCGCTGAGCCGGTAAGCTTGCCCAGCGAATGGTTTTTCTAGGAGGCCGCCATGAAACACACCACACTACCCCTGGTTGCCAAGGCGCTCGGGGAAAAATACGACATTCAAGTACAGATCTCCGGCGACCAGGCGTACACCAACGGACAGATTATTAATCTTCCGTCCCTGCCGGACAGCAAAGAGGCGGCACTGCTTGCCCGTGGCTATATCGACCACGAGAGCGCCCACATCCGGTTCACGGATTTCACCGTTAAAAGTAGTACCTCCATGCTCAAGTGCCTGACAAACATTCTTGAAGACATCCGTATCGAGAAGATGATGGGAGCGAAGTATCCCGGGTGCCGGTCTAATTTGAAAGATCTGGCCGAGCACCTGAAGCAACAGGGGAGTTTCACACCGTCACTTCAAGACCCACCGCAGACTCTACTGGCATGGCTTTGCGCCAGGGGGCGGCTAACCTTGAATCAGGACTTCAGTGACATTCTTGCCATGACCAGCAGTACGGTCAACGGGTTTCTCGGCACCGGATACAAAAAGTTGCTGGACCTGACCGAGAGAATTCCGAATCTCGTCTCCACCAGGGACTCACAATCCATGGCGGAGGAGATCCTGCGGTTGATCCGTGATGTAAAACACCAACAGGAGCAGGAACGGAAACGTCAGGAAGACCAGAAGGCGAAAACCACCTGCAGCTCTGATGGGTCAAAACCTGATGGCAGTTCCGATGATCAGGAAGAAGACAATCAGGCATCCGGCACTGACCAGCAGTCAGGAGAACCGGAACAGGGTACCGGCGATTCATCACCCGATGGTGATAGCACCGGTACTGCAGCAGGCGATGATTCTCAGTCCCAAGCTGCAGGCAATCCGTCGCCTCCTGTTCCCAAGAGTGGTTCCGGTGGGGAATTGGGTGGTAATCCCGAGACTCTTCAGGAAATGCTCGATTGTGATCCTGGCGGATTTGGCGATGTCGGTGAAATTCTCAAACAAGAACTGATAACGGAGGGTGAAACTGTTGGCAATCGGGGTGGCGTTCTGCTTCCACCGGAGGCCTCTCTGCGCACCTTTCCCATCGATATTCATGAAATCAGAAGACATACGGCGCTGCTCAGAGCCCGGCTTAGCGGATTAATCCAGGCAAGCCGGCTGAGGAGACGTCATGCACGCCGCACCGGTAGCAAGATAGATAACCGGGTGGTGCATCGTCTCGCATTACACGACACCAGGCTGTTTCTGCATCAGGAGGAGAAGACGGAGGTCAATACCGCCATTATGATCCTCGTGGACAGGAGCGGGAGTATGCAACACCAGAAAATCGAGGTTGCATCTAAAACTGCATATGTTGTTGCAGAGGCCCTTGATTCAATACCTGGATGTTTTGCTGCCGTTGCCGCGTTTCCAGTCGGCAACAGCGATGGGGTAGCACCTTTGGTGCGGTTTGGAGAGCGTCCCTGCTCGTCCAAATTCGGGATGTCGGCAGGCGGTGGCACACCTCTGGCTCAGGCACTGTACTGGGCTGGGGTGGAATTGCTCAAAAGGGAGGAACCCAGGAAAATTCTGCTCAGTGTAACTGATGGCGAGCCTGATGACCTGCGAACCACCAAAAGAGCAATCCGGTGGTTGTTGGAGCAAGGTATCGAGCCCATGGGGCTTGGTATCTGCGAGGAGTCGGTACGAACGATCTTCCCGACCTACGGCGTCGTATATAGCGTCGAAGAACTGCCACCTGCGCTTTTCGGTATGCTTCAGGATAAACTCACAAAGTAATCATTTCATGATCACACCCCGACGGGGAATGCCATTCCCCACAGGGAGATGTGCGTTCTCCGTCGGTATTACACGAGGAGAACCCATGAAAATAACCATCTCAAACGACAAGGCGTCGGCAACAATCATCTGCCGGGATCTGTTCCTGGACGATTCTGTGCCCGGCGCCCGCAATCTCTTCTATCTCACCGCCTACGGACCCACTCAGGAGATTCGGGCTTTCGCCCAGATTCTTGCCATGAAGGGTTCACTTGAATGTCACGGTAAAGAAGACAGATCCATCAACATCTGGAGTAATCATCCCCTGAGGGTCATACCGAAAATGGGCGAAGGGTATTCGGGGGCATACATCACGCCGTCGTCCGACTCGTCGTTTCTGATCGGCACCTCGAAGGCGGATTGCTACCAGGTCTTTACCAGGATTCTCGATCAACGGGAGTTTGTCCATCGCGATTGGTACGAGGTGCTGTTCAACGAAGTATCCACGGAAATAGAGCCTCTTGTGGGAAACAAGCGGTGCTGGAAATTCCGGGCCCACGAACTCAAGTCGGAGATAGTAAACCGGCTCAAGTACGGCGGTCTCAAGATGCCTCCCACAACAGCGCACTTCACCATCGAGAAGGAGGAACACCATGCGTTACCCAATTGAACGGGTTTCGGACAACTGGGAACGCCGGATTGTCAAAAACGGCTACATTCAGCACCGTGAAGTCTATCGTAACGGTACTCACGGAGAGTGGCAGTTTTACATATCCGGCTTCGGACCAACGGTGGAAGGCGGAACGGGACGCTGCACAGTCCTTATGGAAGGCGGCAGTTATGACCATTTCGTTCCCATCGATGCCGACAACCGCATCAAGATCAATGGCCGCTGGTATGACCGGCGCTATTGGGATCACTGAGACGAAGAAACAATAATTTCTATCCCTCTGCGGGTAGGCGGTTTTAACCTCCTCCCCGAACGGCGAGGGTGTTATCTCCGCCTGCCCCCTGTTACCAAGGAGACAGGCATGGAACTTACCACTACCATCAACAGCTCGTTTTCCCGCACCCGGGGGAATGAACTGAACAAGGGGTACTACCCGACCTTTCCATCAGACGTTCAGACGATACTCCGTATTCTGGAACCGTCATTCGGTTGGAAAAGCCGGCGCTACAATGCCCTGAAAACCATTTCAGTCCTTGACCCCTGTGCGGGTTCAGGCGAATTCCTGACCACAGTGATCCGCTGGCTCAAGCGACGCTATGCCGCCTCCAACGGTTCACCTCACGAAATCCTTTCATATGCCGTTGAACTGGACGCCGGCAGGTTTGACAGGATTCACGGGACAACCCAGAAACTCAACTCATCGTTCTTCGACGTGGAGCTTTCCGGTAAGTTCAATCTGATCCTGCTGAATCCACCTTACAACAAGGCCGCCGGCAACGAACTGATCACCTGGATGGAAAAGACAGCCCCTCTGCTGGCCTATGAAGGAGTGATGGTCCTCATCATTCCCGAGTACGAACTGAAAGGGAGATTGTTGAACATCATCCACGGGACATTTCCGTTTGCCTACGCCTTCCAGAGCGAGGAATACGCCCGTTTCAAGCAGGTGGTCGTGTTTCTGGCAAAGAACCAGGACAACAGCAGCGAAATCTATCGTCAGTACACACGTTTCCAAAGTTGGCCCGCTGCCAACCTGGGGGAAGGAGCGACACGGGTAAAGTACACCGTGCCAGGCAAACGCCAGACTCTTTCCCTTGGCGGCAGCAATGGCAGCAACCGCCCGCTCATGACGGCCCGCGACCTCACGGAGTTCTACCGGGAGTGTGAGGATCGGCTTGACAAGGCGGCAGTCATGGTGCTGGACCGGCAGTATCCGTCGTCCTACGACACCAGCATCCAGCCCATTTCAACCCTGCGAACGGCACATGCCGTCCAACTGGCAGCCATGAACAGCCAGATAGAATCCGTCACCATCAACGGCGACTTCTTCCTGGCCAAATTCATGGTCATCACCAAAACCGAGACCTTCAAAGACCCGGAAAACAACTGCGAGACGATGGTCTGCAAGCCCACCGTTGAAGCATTTCTGATGGACCGCCATGGGTACGTCAAGCCGGCCCGGGAACACGGGTTCGACTACTATGAACTCAACAGCCGTCTCTCATCGGTGCTTCTGCAGAAACTCTCGCGGCTCTACCAACCCCTCCATGAAATCGGTCAGGACGAAGCATACCTGATCGATGAACTGCAGGGGATCGGTCTGCTCCCACCACAACGGGAAGCAGTCAAGGCAGTCATCAAGGCTTACCGCTCAGGACGCCGGGGCATTGGCATTCGTGCTAACACCGGCACGGGCAAAACCTGGATGGCGAAAGCGGTGAAGTACCTCACTGAGGCAAAACGCACGGTGATGGTATCGGAACCGCAGCTCATCCCCCAGTTGGCAAAGGAATACGCCAACGAGGGATTCAGTGTGCATGTCATCGACTCATGGGAAGCCCTGAAGGAACTTGCCACAACCAGGCCGCACGGTCTCTACCTGATTGCCTACACACGACTCAGGATGCACCCGAAATACCGGCTCTGCATCAAGAGTCGCAAAACCATCGTCAAGAAGGATGGCCACAGCTCCGTTGAATACACGGAAGTCTGCCCATCATGCCGTTCGCCTCTGTCCGAGAAGATCCGCAAGGGTGACAAACCCAAGTGCTCGTACTGCGGCGAACCGCTCTTTACCTATATTCCTGAAAATGACCGACCTGTCATGACCTATCGTCGCTGGATCAGCGAGATCGAAAGCAACGGTACCGCCACGGAAGCCAGGACGCACAACAAGCAGCTTCCGTACATCCGGCTCTTGAAGCGGATACCGTTCGACCTTGCCATCTTCGACGAAGCCCACAACGCGGCCAACCTGATGAGTAACCAGGGGACCGCGTTCATCCGGCTTGCGGCAACCTCCAAAAAGGTTCTCGCCCTCACCGCCACCGTGACCAACGGTATGGCGAAATCCATCTACAACATCCTGTGGGGGTTGAATCCAATGCAAATGCGGAGTGCCGGCTGGGAGATGAAGTCGGCTACTGATTTCCAGACCAAGTATGGAGCGTTCAAGACCGTCAGGAAAACCGATGAGAAAAACCGTCACCGTGAATCAGAGCGTGTCACCACCTACGATACGGCTGGCATCTCACCGGCAGCCCTGATCTTTACGATTCCCAACTTCGTCAACGTGGACAGTGACGACTTCGACGACCTGCCACCGGTGGAACGGGAGGTCATCAAGTGTCAATCACACGCCCTGGTGGAAACCTGTCACCGGAGCATCGAAAACATCATTGACAAGGCAGACCTGCCGCCGGAAGACCTCCTGGCAGCTGCAGCCGTCCGCAATGCCGCGTTCCTGCGCGTAAGCGATACGTTCCGGCATTACAACGACGAACTGAAACTGCGGGATATTCCGCTTGGCACGCTGCACCGGCTGTCGCTTCCCGACGGGGAGCTGCTGCTGGAAAAAGAAGAAAAACTGATCGGTATCGCCCAGGGGGTGATCGACAGGGGAGAGCGTCTGCTGGTTTATACAGGCAATACGCAGAAGATCGACATGCGCCCCGTCTTGAAACGCATCCTTCGGGATAACGTGCAGGGCGCCAGCATTGAGATCCTGCCCGACTCGGTTGCTCCAGAAAAGCTGGTCGGCTGGTTCGAGCAGGTAACGGCTCAGGTCGTTGTTGTCTCGTTCCACCGCGTCGCCACGGGTCTCAACCTATCCCAGTTCAATAACCTCGTCTGGTACGACTACACGTCCAACACCAGACTGGCAGAGCAGGGAGACGGTAGAATCCGTCGTGTCAATACCGCTGACATCCACCGGGCCCAGTTCGGGGAAGTTCGTCCCGTTCGTTACTGGTATCTCACCTCTTCGGAAGTCCAGGCACTGCAGCTTGCCTACACCCTGGAGAAGAGGATGGTCGCCAAGCTCGCGGAAGGGGAAACACCGGACATCGACCCGGCTGAATGCAGCAGCAGCCAGTCGTTTTCATCCCTGATGACAAAAGCGCTCAAGGAGGGGAACTTTAACTACACGGACCCGTCGTCCCTGTTGAAGAAGATGACCCAGCACGAGAATGCCCGAGTCAGGGGGGACAACAAAGCAATGACACCGATCAAGAATAACATCATCCAACTGCCGGTCACCAGACCGGAACCTGCTCCAACTCCACCATCCATTTCCGTCATCCATTGTGAAGGCGGCAGAGAGGTCTCTCGGGACTTGCCATTCGGCATGTACCAGACCTTGCTGGATTCTGGAGCCCTGGAGTTCACCCTGTTCGGTGTCTATCTGCGTTCACCCGCACCACTGCGGAAACGCGCTTAGAACATACATCACTACCCTCGCGGGGATCGATTCCCCGCCGGGGTGATCGGTCTCCGCATACAACAAGGAGACTGTAATGACAGACACAATCACAGGAAAACGCATCATCATTCCCGTTCACGACAACAGCGAGTTCTTCTCTGACAACGCTGACTATGCCGTCATCGATCTTGATGCCACGCACATCGAGCGGATCAAGAAACTTGCGGTGGTTGTAAGGCAGATGAAAGCCTACAAAATCAGCGAATTCAACCATGCCTGTGATTTCATGGCGGCTGACTGGGATGCCGAACCGGACAATGGCAAGGTAGCCTTGAAGGAATTCGAGGGACGGATGGAGTGTAATACTCTAAACGTCACCGACAGTGATTTCTTCTGGTCGGGCTATTACAAACATACTGATGTTCGGTGGGAAACCGACACGGTGCTGCTTGTAGTGCTCGACGAGCCGGGCATCCATGATGAACGGGAAGAGAATGGAGAAAGTGGAGACAACGAATACAATCTCCACGGGTCCGGGGAAGGAGCGGTGCCATGAGAGGAAAGGACCTCAGCGGTCTCGCTTGGCAGCCCATGAACGACCCCAACGGCATGGCCGCCTATGAAGCCTTTGATTCAAAAGGCCGCGGTTACTACTTGGTACGGAACAAACACCGGCCCGAGATGATGTTCGTTGTCTCGAACGGTTTGTCGGTTCCACCGGGATGGTACACCGACAAAGACGGCACCATCCGAAGGATTTCCTGACCATCAATTGCCAACCCCATCGGGGAGATACGTCTCCCTTCGGGGTTTCTGTCTCCCTGCACCATCAATCAAAGGAGACAGAGCATGGCAGACTATTATTCCCAAGCGGTTTTTCAACCATCCATTCCCAAAAACCTGATCAACGACGAGGACCGACGCGTTATCGAGGCGTTCAGCATCACATTTGAATCCGACGGTGAGGACAAGTTCTACCTCTACGCGGAGGAGTGGTGCTGTAATGGCTACCTCGATCCGGAGGAGCCAGGCGGAGAAGAGATCGAACTCAGTGAGGACGATCTTTTCAGCAGGTTCCAGGAGATTATTCGCCGCTCCAACGGTGAACTTCCCTGGATCTCCAAGGAGAGCGCCTATACCTGTTCGCGGATGCGACCGGATGGGTTCGGCGGCGGAGCAGTATTCATCACCGCTGATGACATTCAGTACAGCTTTACCGGCCAATGGCTGGAACAGCGGATCAGCGAAACAGAAACCGGCGATATCGGCCCCCAGACGGAAGATCCACCTCCGTCCAAGCCGATTGTCGGCGTGGTCCTCGAAGGCGGTCTGGTACAGAGCATTGTCAGCAATGCACCGGAGCAGATTTCGGAAATGGACGTGATTATTCTCGACTACGATGTCGAGGGGTTCGAGGAAGAATGTCTCCTCAAGGTTCCCCAGAGCAGCGGCGAAATTGCCCATGCCGTAGGACACATCGAGAAGATTACCGAGTCCGGAATCGATCTGGGAATGGTTCTCAATCAAATGAACGTAAGGGGGTGGTGACATGAGCCCTCTTGAGCGAACGACAGACGAACCGACCAACGAGGAGCGTGCCGACCGAATCGACACGGTTATGCAGGCCTACTGCCTGACACTCGAAGGACGGGATTTCGATGGCGACGAAGATGACGTCAAAGACATGCTCACGGACCTGATGCACTTCTGTAAGCGGATGGAGATTAACTTTGAGGAGAATTTACGCGTCGCCCGCAACAATTACGAATATGAGAGAAATGCGGAAACCGGTATACCGGATCATTTCGGTTGCCTGGTATGCGGCTGTTTTCTGGAAGTCTCACGAACCGACACCCTGTTGGGTATCGACCGGGAGATATTTGAATGTCAGAACTGCGATGAAACCTTCATCCGGGAACTGACGGTAGCAGACAGCCCCATTGAACGGGCCGTGAAGTGCATCGGCTGCGGCAACATGATTCCGCAATCGTCAGCACGCATCTTCTATCAGC
>JAQTQX010000022.1 GCA_028712075.1 Desulfuromonadaceae bacterium | reverse complement strand
GACATGAGCTTGTCCTCCCATACCATCGTATTTAACCAGAATCATGGAGGGAGACAAGGCAAAACTTAGTAACAAACTGAAATAAAAGAATAAACAGAAGAAAAAGTCAGAAATTCTGACCAATTCGTCTATCCGGACAAGGAGTTCACAATGAAAAACAGCACAAAGGAACAGGCTGAAGGAAAATTTCACGAAGCACGTGGTACGGTCAAAGAGATTGCCGGGATATTAAGCGATAATCCTGAACTGAAAGGCGAAGGCTTTGGAGAAAAGATTGCCGGAAAAGTTCAGCAAAAGGTCGGCCAGATCAAGAAAGTAATGGGGAAGTAGAATTAGGTATGGCACGTTGACTCTTACTGAAGTGCTGAATACGTCGCTTTAAGCGAAAGGACCGCTATGCTATACAAAGCCAAGGCGCTCAAGGGGTATACATTGGACAGCTATGACGGGGAAATCGGGAAGGTTATGGGATTCTACTTTGATGACCAGCACTGGACGATTCGCTATCTGGTCGCAGATACCGGAAGCTGGCTGGTTGACAAACAGGTGCTGATTTCTCCGTATGCACTGGTTAACGTGGCGAAAGAAGAACAGCGCATCACAATCAATTTAACCAATGAACAGATTGAGGAGAGTCCTTCCTTAAACAGCGATAAACCGGTCTCGCAACAGTTTGAAGAGGATTACTACAAATATTATGAATGGCCCGTGTATTGGGCAGGCCCTTATATGTGGGGTTCTTATGCAGATATTGTACGCGACAACACAATGTGGCTGGAAGCCTCCCCTGAACGTAAAGAACGGGATCTTCATTTGCGCAGCACCAAAGAAGTGAGTGGCTATACCATCCATGCAAATGACGGTGATATCGGTGAAATCGAAGATTTTATCATCGATGACGAAATGTGGGCAATTCGATACCTGATCGTCAACACACTGAACTGGTGGCCGGGGAAAAAAGTCCTGCTATCACCACAATGGATCAAGAACGTCAGTTGGAACGAGTCTAGGGTCTTCGTCAATCTTCCCCGTGAGGTTATCAAACAGTCACCGGAATACACGGACGAATCTCTGGTTACGCGGGCATACGAGGATGGACTGCATAGTCATTACAATCGCCAGGGTTACTGGATTGAAAATCCACCCCGTGCGGATTACACCCGTTGAAGCACACCACAACACCATTCGTTCCGGAAAACAAGAAAAGGCTTCACAAGCCATTTTCGATGATTCGTGAGTTTTACCTTGCCGACTGGTTCACACTGGCTAACGCAATCTGCGGTACCGGGGCAATATTTTCCATACTGACATACCTGCAAACGAGCGACGTCACCCATGTTTATTTTGCATGCGGGTTAGTATTTGCAGCGTTGATCTTTGATGTGTTGGATGGGCGGATTGCTCGATGGAGGCAAACGAGTTCTCTGATGGGCCGAGAGCTCGACTCCCTTGCCGATGTTATATCCTTTGGCGTAGCCCCGGCTGTAATAGCCTATGGGTGCGGAATGCAGGGTTTATATGACCGGATTATCCTGACTTGTTTTGTTGCGTGTGGCGTATCTCGACTGGCGCGCTACAATGTTACTGCAGAGTCGCTATCCGGAAAAGAAGGGAAAGTGAGTTATTTCGAAGGGACTCCTATCCCATCGTCACTGCTGCTGGTACTGGTTCTGTTCTGGGCGGCCAGGCAAGGTGCTCTGCACGAGTACCTCTGGTTCGGACATGTTACCATTGCAGGCTTCACTCTTCATCCGATAGTACTGCTGTTTGCTGCTTCAGGTTCTCTGATGATCAGCCGCATACGCTTCCCGAAGTTGTGACTCGTCGTGACCAGATACATATCCCTCCAGAGGATGGATTCTCGTATCGACCGAAGGTCCCAGTAAATTTCCGGCATATCAACTGTTCTTCCTTTAAAGACGGTATCAAAGTTCAATCCTGAACTCCGCTCCAATCTCGGTATTGTGAGCCGTCAGCTTTCCACCCATGTTTTATTCAATAATTATCTTGGGCATAACAGGCTTATCCCTGTACCTGGTTATCCGGTCCTTTGGTCGTACAGTATGGATCAAATGTTTTCTCAATGTTTTTTCCGGCGATTCCGTTGACATTGTCCTGAAAAAATCCCTGAAGTCATCGATTGTATCGGACATATGCTTGATCAAAGGCATGGATTTGCTGACGCTGTCTAACAGAGTGTTCCCTGGTGAACTCCGCAGTCTCGTAGGCAAGCGGCAAATCCTGCTGGTAAATGCCAAGCACGTTCAAAGGCTGACGCCATTGGTGGGCTATATTGCTAATCATTTCACCCAATGCAGCCAGTCGTTCCTGCAGGATCAGTATCTGATCTTTCCGGCGAATCTCGTTCACTGCCTGTCGATCTCGTATCCAGGGAACTGTTGTTAAGTTCCTCAAGTTTCTTACGCAGCTGTTGAAACAGAGCCGAAAATGTCTGAAAAAAAACTCCGTAAATCCTTGGCGTGAAGGAAGTTACGGAGCTTTCATATATATCAGCTTCTTACTAGTCCAATGATCGGGCAAAAATCCTCAACACAATCGAACGATTGATTATCCACATGGTTTGGAAAAGCATAGAACTGCTCCTGATATTTCAATCATGCGGTGCAAGAATTGATTTGGTTCTTGCGGCGCTTGCCGTAAACTATCAGAGCAAAGAGACCTGAGCTTAACAGCATTATGGTCCCAGGCTCAGGAACAGGCGCAGGTGTTGACAATGCAGGAGAATTCAGTGTGGCAGACCAGGAAACCGAATTACCGGACTGGGTAAGTGAAAGGTGCTCCGATGCACCGCTAGGATCGAACGCAGCCAGCACGCCATCGACGTCCGGTGTAAATGTGCCAATCAGGAAAAGATCCAAAAAAGACGCCGTTTGTGTGACAATAGTATAGGCACTGGTAGTCCAGGTGCCGACGTTTTCGCTTGTCCAGGTGTAGTCTAAGATATTGCTCAGATCGAGCGTCTCGTTGGTTGTAGGGGTATAATTAGAAATAGCAGCGTAATCGCCGAGACCGGAGTGGATGACTCCACCAGTAGGGGTAATTGCCGTTGCGGTTCCGAGGTTTGTACCGCCGAACAAATCTGCAGAAACAGCCGAGACAGTGGTCGAGCCGTTGATGGGCATTGCAAAAGCGATACTGCTGCTCAACAAAACACCGAGAATACCTACCATAAGTTTCTTAATCATTTACGTCTCCTTTTTCAATACAGTTGTAGTTTTAAAAGCGCTGGAATTCCAGCTAGAGTGTCTTCCGGCAGCGTCTGAGGGTGGCAGTTAATAAACATTTACCTATCTACCTCATAAACAATTCAACGGGGCGATATTAGATTTTCATCAGTTATAGGCGTGCCCTGCCCAAATAAGCGATAAAATCACCCGACCCCTGTGTAGTCATCTGGATAAGAGCAGCCAACATGCCAAAACAGTTACAAGAATATAAGATACAGATTATACGAATCTAAACGGAGGACGGCATGTGATTGAAGGGATAAACCGTTAAAATATACTGTGATATTAACGGATCCGTTATAATTATCATGGTTTCCTGCCTGCCTTCAGGGTGTCGCAATAATAAATTCTGCTCGACGATTGCTGGCCCAAGCAGCTTCATCATTTCCACCTGCAGACGGTTTTTCTTTCCCGTAACTCACTGTTGTAAGACGGTCACTGTTGACACCCATAGTTACCAGATATTGCTGCGCGGCTTTCGCGCGACGCTCACCGAGAGCAAGGTTGTATTCAGCCGAGCCTCTTTCGTCACAGTTACCCTCAATCCGGATTTTGGCGATGGGTTTACTGGCAAGCGTTTCTGCATTTTTGGCTAACGTACTGCGGGCAGATTCGGATAGTCCGGCGGAATCAAAATTGAAATAAATTTTATTCAAAGCGGACTGCAGTTTCTCGTTTGCACTGGTCTGCTGATTCTGTTGTGATGTATCTGAAGCGGTAGAGGGCGTAACCTCACGTATGTCGATCGGTGTAGATGATGTCTCGCTCGATGCGCCTTGATCGGTTTTTGGTGGATCAGTCTGTCTGACAACAGGTGCGGGCGTAAATCCCTCGTCCTTTTTAACGACGTCATGGTTTGCACAACCGGTTGATAGCAAGAGAGTAATGAGAAACAGGGAAACGACATGAACCGGCGCAAACTTTTGCATGGTTGAGACTCCTTTACATTTGATTATCAGACATGTTCGGCGTTCTGACGCCTTTTGATAAATAATCCCAAACCGATAAGCCCACTGCCAAGGAGAAGCACTGTGCCTGGTTCCGGCACCGGAGCAGGACCTGGCAAGGGGCCAATTGGCACGATCATGCCCGCAGTGTCATACTCAAGGCCACCGCTGAAGCCGGGGCCGCCGTTACCGGGGACTCCGAGAGGGCAGATGTTACTGATGGTGTTGGTATCCATCGTCACCGCACCTGTTTGCGCAAAGGCTCTGCCGTTGCCCATTTTTGCGCTGGTGTTCAGGGTGATGCTCGCGAGTGCGAGGATATTCCCTTCAAACGAAGTGCTGGTGCCGAGAGTTGCGGAACTGCCAACCTGCCAGAACAAACCGTCACCAAAACCCATATTTGGACCAGAATTGATTACTGTAACCACCGAGCTGCTTGCGGTTGTAAGCGCGCTCCCTATCTGGAAAACCCAGAACGCGTTGTCGTTACCCTGGGCGTCGAGAGTGAGTAATCCCGTCAACTGGGCTTCATTTGCAAAGCGATAGACGCCCGATGCAAGCGTGAGCCCGCCCAAATCCTGATCAGTCAAATTGGTAGTGAACGGCATGGCTGCCAGACCAACGTACGCTCTGATGACATCAGTCCGCGCCTGGTTCGCGACTGCGTCAGTCTGATGTACAGTACCGTTGAGTGTGATGCTCCCCAAACCAGTGATCGAGGTGCCTGGATAGACACCCAGATCTCCGGTGGTGGTGGTCGGGCCGGTATTGGTTACTGTCGAGGCTCCAAGGACTGCAAAATTCTCAGCCGAACCCAGTATTGATACGGCCGATGCCAAGGGAGGGAAAATAAACGTGCTCAAAGCCGCTACTACGAATAGAACCAGCAACTTGCACTTCATTTCAGCTGTCTTTACGGTATGTTCTTTCATGGTGTTCTCCATTTTTCATGTCCTTGTTTTGAGTGCTGATCTATACGGCTTTGGCGCTGATATGAAGTTACCAGGTTATCTATTACACGACCGAGTATTTGGTGCGGCGCATTCAGTTCGCAGGTAAAAAAGCCCAGGGGCGCCCATGGGAGGGAAGTCACCCCTGGTTAAGTGAAGCTGATAGATACTTATCAACAAACATGCCAGATCCAGCAAAAACCAGTCGTTAATGTAACTACTTGATTCTGAAAGATAAAAAATACTCCCGTAAGATTGATGAAGAAATGCCTGTTATCAGAGCCTGTCATATATGATTTTTCTGTTGCATACGGCTGTTGTAGCTGACGGTATTTACTCTTCCCTGCATGACTATGCATGAATTTCAAATCCTGCCCGACACTACCAGAATGATCATAATCAATAGTATCAGACCAAGCCCGCCACTCGGATAGTACCCCCATTGACGGCTGTGCGGCCAGGCGGGCAGTACACCCAGAATCATCAAAATAATGATGATGAGTATAATCGTTCCTAACATAGTATAGTTCCCCTTTCGTGATGAGATTTCTACGTCCAGCTGTTGGTTGGTGATGCCGGAATGAAAAAAACGCCCCTGAGAATGATTCAGAGGCGTTTTTCAGAGTGCATTTAACAGAGCCACCCCTGTATCTGATCCGTACTACTTACCTATGACTTTTTTAATCTGACCGATCTTTCCCTGAGTTTTGCCAGCTATCTTTTCAACTATTCCTTTGGCTTCCAGCTTTGGATTGTCGCTTAATTTTCCGGCGGCCGCTTTGATTTTACCTTTTACTTCGTGAAACTTTCCCTCAACTTGGTCTCGTGTGCTTGAATTCATAGTATTTTCCTTTTGTTGCAGTTATTTGTGTGAACCTATTTTTCTTCATCACTGCCGGCAATTTCAGCGACGGATCTTTCAGCTTCCAGCTTCGCAGGATCCGGTCTCCGGAACAACTGTCTGAAGGCGCTCTCCATCGTATGAAACACCCCTTCTTTCCGATCCTTCATATCTGACGGCATGAGACGTTACTCCTTTGCAATGTTGATATCGCTGCACCTGTGCAGTCGGTCGCCTCCACTACTCACTACTGGTGGCGTTCGCCATATCAACTATCCCTTAATACCTGAATCCGACAACCCCTGTTGTCTGAAACCCGTCCAGTTTGATATGCTCGCCGCCGAAGGAAGATTCGGCCCAGAGATATTTCCCCTCCACACCAACAAACATGCTGTCACTAAAATTTACATTCAGACCGGCTCCGGCATGCAGTCCATAGGTGACTTCTGTTGACCCGCTCAGAGTTCCGCTATTGTGACTTACGTCGAGGTCTGTGACGTACGCTCCGATACCAAACAGGCCGTACGGCTCGAAGATGCCGAGCGGAAGCAAAACTTTCCCCGTAGCGGTCAGCGGTACTACTTGCAACTTTGCATCTCCCGGTTGTGCAGCGGGGGAACCCTTACTCTCAAAATAGCCGGCCCCTAATTCAAGGGCGACCATCGGGATGAAGTAATATCCTACTGCGATTTCACCATTGAATCCGGTTTTACTGTCGAGATGAGTTCTGTCACCATCATTAAAATTATCTATGTCATGCGATGTACTTGGTGAATAGACACCTGCCTTAAGTGCTACGTATCCTTTGGGTAATTCAGCATAAGCAGAGGATGCACCGATTAAAGCGATCGCGAGTGGCAGTAGTAGCAGAGTTGTTTTTTTCATAAAGTCTCCTATGTAGTTAAATTTAATGCACCTGAAAGTACTGCAGTACTCATCAGTTGCCGAAAGTAGATGGCAACTAATATGCCAAAATGAAGCTGCGGAAATTAATCCTGTAACATACTGATATCATGAATGGATAGTTAGATTGAACATCTGGTGGCAGGAATAAGCGGACATCAGAAGCTGTTGTGCTTAACATATCTGTCATATGTGACAGATTGCGTTGTGGCTAATGACTGATGAATTATAAATCTGGACAAATTTCCGTTCGCCCGAAATTGTCGTATCTGGTGGTTCTGTAAAACTATACGGAATTGACTGACAGATCTTCTCATTCAATATAATAATATTTGAAATTATGATAATATAATTGGTTAGTTACACTCGAATGTACTGCAGTTATTTTCTGGCTCGATAGATGCAAAACATAATGTATTGCAGAGGCTACATTCATTGGAAGCAGAAGAGGATCAGTATGTCCGGCATCAAAGCGATAGTGATCGTGGTAAACGTCCTGCTGGTTACTGTTTTAATTGGTACTCCTTTATTCAGAGCGCATGCCGAAAGCTCTGATCCAAAGGCTGTTTACGAAGCGGTCCCCGTTTACGTAATTGAACCTGAAGAGATGATGTCGACAGATACAACAGTAACGGAAGATGCCGTTAAGAACCTAAAAAAGGGTTCATCTAAAAACACCGGCAAAGTCATTGAGGAAATGCTTCCGGGAGAGAAGCTGACCATCAAGCAGGTCATGTATATCCTCAAAGACACACGCAACTTTTCAGGCAAAAACCTGAGCGGTCTCAAACTTATCGGAATCAATTTTGGCAAGTGCAATCTGAAAGGGGTCGATCTAAACCATGCCAATCTGGAGCGCGCCGATCTGGGGGAATCTAACCTTGAGCGGGCCGACCTCACCGGAGCGAACATGAAAATGTCAAACCTGCGAATGAGCGGGATGACAGCGGCTAAGCTTGATCGTGCCATGCTTGATGGTGCAATCTGGAAAGACGGGATGGTTTGCTCCTCAGGTTCGGTTGGCCAATGCCGGGAGTATGCCATAACGTCATCCGGGAAATAATTTTTGGCAGCGGCGTGTACGTGTTATGTAATTTTACAAGTGAAAAAAATGAATAAGGGTCGATCTGATTGAAAATATTTGCTGTCTGCATCTTTCATATTTGGCGGTTATGCCAATAATGACAGATTACAATGAAGGCTTACCACCCGCCCCGTGCCCCGCGCGTTAATAATTTCTCGCATATTCAATGCCTTACACCCTTGCAAAGCGTACTATTTCACTGGCACGTTCGTTGCCAAGTAAGCACCGGAAGCACATGAAGACAGTAATGTTTTCAATATAAATGACAGGACAAAAGGAGAACAGACCATGAATGCGAAAAAAACCATGTCTACACTCGTTGCTGCAGTAACCTTGTTGGCACTCAGCGTACCGGTAACCGCTTTTTCAGAGATGATGTCCGCAAAGGAACATCGAGGAGGTCACGGGCAAATGATGGAACCGGGCCACATGGGAATGATGGGAGATGTGCTGGATATGTGCGTTGAACAGGCCGATACGCTGGGACTTTCAGATGCCCAGATAGCAAAAATAAAACCGCTGCAACGTGAAATGCAGCGAAAGCATGTCCAATTTACCGCTGATCAGAAAATTGCTGAGATTGATCTCATGGAAATCATGGAAGTGAAAGATTTCGACCTGGAGAAGGCAACTGCTGCAGTTAAAAAAAGTGCCGGGATAAAGACTGCCCACCACCTTGAAATGTTGAAAGTAATGAAAGAAGTGCGGGCCTTATTGACTGAAGATCAGTTTAAAAAAATGAAAAAACAGATGCCGATGAAGCATGGCGAAAAGAAAATGCCCAGAAAAATGATGAAAAAACAGCACACTTCACCAACCGTAGCACACAAACCATGAAGTCAATCTATTCAATATCTATGATGATGGTGCTGACTATCGGGTAATCGTGCTGGTACATGAAAAGGCGCGCTACGGTGCGCCTTTTTTTATACATATAACCGAAATAACAGGAAATGAGCAACAGGCTCTTTGTACGTCTGTTCAACAAGGAATCAGGCGCGTTTCATGACCATAAGCTTGCAAAAATTGATGTCACGCTGCTATCTCATTCAGCTTCCTGATGCCGGTAATGCGAGGCTTGAGCGAAAAAAGGACCGGTAATGGAAGACGGCATTCTTATTGGATATTTTGCACAACGGGATGAGTCCTTGAGTGCCCTCCGGCACCTGGCACGGCACGGTTTCAATCGCACTGCACTGGTTCATAAAGGGATAGACGGAGTCATTCACAGCACTGATCCCTTCCAGCGTTATCGCACTCTCCGGATAATTATGGCTGCCATCCTCTGTGGCGGAATCGGCGGATTGGCTGCTGTCATTCTCCAGTGGTCACAGATATCTCCATCATGGTGCAATGCCGCACCTCTGACACTGATACTGGCTGCTGCCGGCGCTGTGGCTGCTCTGCTTATAGTGCGACGATCCAGATATGGGGTTGCTCTGCAGGTCATATCTGATCATGCCCGTTGGCTTGTGACCGGAGAATCTGTTCTGATTCTCCAGGCTCCGGTCAACTCACTGCAACGGTCGGTGACACTGTTGCGGGAGAGCTGTGATCCGCTTCCGGCGTTGTTCATCATGTATCCCAGGCGCGAGAGACGGGAAAAAATGCGGTGGCTCACTGCAAAACTCTCCCCGGCACAGATTGTTGAGCATGCGCAACGCCACGTCATGGAACAGCAGGTAGAGTTGAAACCACATCGGACATCCCAACTGCTGAAACGTCTCAAACAGTCACGGACACAGATTCATCAAATCTGTGCGGATCTAACCGTAGCGAGTCGTTTGGAACAGAAAGCAACGCCGGCTGCAGATTGGATTCTGGATAACGAGTATGTTCTGGAGGGAAATGCCCGCGATATCCTGCTGAATCTTCCCCGCCGCTTTTACCGGCAGTTTCCTACGCTGGCCTCCGAGCCGTACCGGGGGCTGCCCTGTATCTACGATCTTGCCAAAAATCTTGTTTCACATACAGAACTGCGCCTTGACCGGGAAAACATCCTGGCGTTTATTGAGGCGTATCAATCAGTTCGCACCCTGACAATCGGCGAACTCTGGGCTATTCCCCAGATGCTGCGTATTGCGCTCATTGAAAGCATCCAGTGTCTTGCCGTCACGGCACTGACAGATCTGCGCGAACTTCAGGTGGCAGATTTCTGGGCGAACCGGCTGATCGCCGCGAATCGGCGCGATTCAAATCAGCTGAGTGTGATAATGGCGGAGCTGACACATACAATAGCCACTCCGACCACCTATTTTGCAGCGCAGCTGGTTGGTATGCTCTACGATGAGGAGACGGCACTCGCACCAGTCCAAAGATGGTTTGAACAGACACTTGAAAAACCGTTACACGATCTCACGCTGCGTGAGCAAAACCGGCAGGCCAGAGAACAGTTGTCCTGCGGTAACGCATTTACCAGCCTGCGACAACTTGCTCAACTGGATTGGCGGGAGATTTTTGAACTCCTCAGTCCGGTTGAACAGATCCTGCGCCGTGATCCGGCAGGGGTGTATCCGCATCTTGACTTTGCAACCCGTGACCGCTGTCGTCAGGCGATTGAAGAAATTGCCCGAACAGCCGCGGGGAGTGAAGAGCAGGTTGCGAAGCGGGCCATAGCTCTGGCTACACAGGTATGCAGCGAGACACCACACGATGACCGGCGAAGCCATGTCGGCGCCTGGCTGGTTGGTGAAGAGCGGGCCGAACTGGTCGGGTTGCTCGCATGCCATGAAACACGCCATTACCGTACCCTGGCATGGATTTATTGTCACCACACCGCTGTCTACGGCTTCGGCATCGCCGGTTTTTCCGCACTGTTTTTTTCCCTGATTGTCTCTTTCCACCCGGTTGTGCCATCGCTTGTCATCAGAGTAGGCCTGCTGCTCCTGCTCGTTACCGTCAGTCAGCTTGCGATCGACGTCGTCAATTATCTGGTCACCAGGCTTCTCCCTCCCCGTTCTTTACCCAAAATGGATTTCGAGGAGACCGGGATTCCAGATTCATTCCGCACTCTGGTCGTCGTACCAATGATGCTCGTAAATGAGGAAACAGTCCGGTTAGAGGTCGAAAAGCTGGAGATCCGCTACCTGGCCAACAAAGAAGATAACCTGCTCTTCAGTCTTTTCTCGGACTACACCGATTCAAGCACGCCTTCACGTGAGGACGACAGCCAGTTGCTCCGGATTGTGACAGAAAGCATGGCAGAACTGAACCTGCGCCACGGTGCAGGGCGGTTCCTTCTCCTCCACCGGGAACGCACCTGGTGTGAATCGGAGCAAAAATTCATCGGCTGGGAGCGAAAGCGGGGCAAACTTGAGGAGTTGAACCGCCTGATTGATGGCACTCGGCCTGAACATTCAGAGCAACTGGTGTACGTGGGTGACCCGCAGCAACTGACCGATATCCGCTTTATCATAACTCTGGACAGCGACACCCAGTTGCCGCACGGGACAGCGCGCAGGATGGTTGAAACGCTTGCTCACCCGCTTAATCAGCCACGTTTTGATGCAGATGGAAAGGTCATGCCGGGCTCATTTACCATCATCCAGCCACGGGTAAGCCCTACTTTGCCGAGCACCAGCGTCTCGATCTTCAGTCGGCTCTTTGCCGATGCAATCGGCATTGACCCCTATACCCGGGCGGCCTCGGATGTGTATCAGGATTTAAGCGGCGAAGGATCATACCATGGTAAGGGGATCTACGACGTACGCGCGTTCAGCCGCGTTTTATCAGGTCGATTCCCGCAGGAGTGGGTGTTGAGCCACGACCTGATCGAAGGTGCTCATGTCCGGGTGGGGTTAGCCAGTGACATTGAGCTGTATGATGATTTCCCGCAAGGATACCAGAGCTACAGCAACCGTACCCATCGCTGGGTTCGCGGTGACTGGCAGATAGCAGGGTGGTTATTCCCCCATGTCCCACATCCGGTCGGCGGTAACGGATGCAATCAGCTCTCGTTGTTAAACCGGTGGAAAATTCTAGACAATCTGCGCCGCAGCCTGCTGCCTGCGGCAAACCTGGGGCTGTTGGTAACCTCCTGGTTTATTTCGCCGAACGTTGGAAGAATTGCTGCTCTGGTGGTTGGAACGCAGCTGCTCTTCCATCCCCTGGCACAACCGTTTACCATGGCTACCACCGGTACGGGGTTGAAGTACTTCTCTCCGGCGAAACTGCTGCACGATCTGGTGCGTGCGGTCGCCGATGCTGCACTGTTGCCACATCAGGCGGCTGTCACAATGGATGCCATTGCCCGTGTCTGGTACCGCCGCATGTTTTCCCGGCGCAATCTGCTGGAATGGACGACCCAATCAACACATTGGAGCGCCTCCCGTACGCAGACGGTTTTTATCGCCACCCTGACTCTTGGAAGCATCTTCAGCGGCGCCGTCTGTTGGGCGCTCTGGCACATCATGCCGGCAACTCTGCCACAGGCGGCCCCCTGGCTCGTGCTCTGGTTTGTTTCCCCTCTGCTTGCGTGGCTGCTCAACCTGCGACCCGTTGAGAAACAGAATCGGCCGCTCACAACAAAGGATCAATACTTCCTCAGACAGATCGCCCGGCGAACGTGGCGATATTTTTCGTCCTTTGTCACCGCTGATACATCCTGGTTACCACCGGACAATTATCAGGTCGCCCATCAGAATCGCCTGGCCATGCGCACCAGCCCGACCAATATCGGTCTCTGGATGACCAGTGCTCTCGGAGCACATGATTCAGGGTATCTTACTCTTAATCAGGTGGTCGAGCGGCTTACCGCCACTATGGCAACTATCGGTCATCTGGAACGCTATAAAGGGCATCTCCTGAATTGGTATGATATTCAGACTCTGGTCCCGCTTGAACCACGCTACGTATCAACTGTCGACAGCGGAAACTTGCTGGGTGCCTTGTGGGCCCTGGAACAGGGGCTTGGTGAACTGGTTCACGCCCCTCTTCTGAATGGTGCAGTATTTTCCGGTTTAGCCGATACCGGGGAGATATTGAAAAAAATCATCAATGATGAAAAATTAGCAGGCTGTTACCACCTTACACTCGACCAACTCCTCGACGCGTGGCATTCTCCTCCCCCTACTGTTGCAGATCAACTTATCCTGCAACGTCGGATGCAGATAAACGTCAACTCTGTTGTGGCCGGAGCAGGGGCCACAGCATGGTCCGTGGAACTTGATCAACAGGTATCAGCCTGGATTCATAACAGTGACAGCTATCTCTCCTGGATCGAAATTATTGCGGAAAAAACCGAAGAGGAACTCGCCCCGTTTGGGGAGGAAGCGCTGCGTGCCATTCGTCGTGATCTGACAGAGGCGCCTTCTCTCAGTGACCTGGCCTATGGCCGAATCGACTCGATACGGATTATTCGGGCCATCCGGGAAGAATCTCCCTCCGCATGCGCTCCTCTTGATGCGTGGTTTGACAGGATTATTGCGGCATTCGCCACGTCACAGTGGCTGGCCGGAGAAACCCTCGCGATGATTGAGCGCCTGATGGCTGACGTTCGCGAGCTGTCTACCGGGATGAACATGCAATTTCTCTATAACCCCGTGCACAAACTGTTTGCCATCGGCTACAACGTTTCCAGCACCATATTGGACCGATCCAATTACGATCTCCTGGCCAGCGAGGCGCGCTTCGGCAGTTTTGTCGCCATAGCCCGTGGCGACGTCCCTATGGAACACTGGTTCTCCTTGGGGCGCCCGTATGGTGCTGTCGGTCGTCAGCGGGTACTGCTCAGCTGGACAGGAACCATGTTCGAATATCTGATGCCGCTTCTGTTCCAAGCCTCCTACAGGAACTCGCTTCTGGACAATGCTGCCCGTGAAGCGGTGAAAATCCAGATCACCTACGGGGTTAAACGCTCCGTACCGTGGGGCATTTCCGAGTCCGCGTATGCCGACCTTGATCTGGAAAAAACGTATCAGTATATGGCCTTTGGCGTGCCGGAACTCGGTTTGAAACGCGGCCTGGAGGAACAGTTGGTCATTGCTCCATATGCGACCATTCTGGCACTGAATGTGGCGCCCGTTGCAGCGGTGCGGAATCTCAAAAAACTAGCCGCATTAGGATTGCTCGGTGAGTACGGCTACTACGAAGCCATGGATTTCAGCAGACATGCACAGAGAGAGGGAAATCGTGGTGTCATAGTCGAGGCGTATATGGCCCATCACCAGGGCATGTCGTTTCTGGCACTCACCAATTTCCTTCATGACGATCCGTTCCCCCGTCGTTTTCATAGCGATCCTCGGGTACGTGCCTTTGAAGCCCTGCTTCAGGAACGCATCCCTGTCCTGCCACCGTTGCAGGTGATGTCAATGCGGCAAAGTGAACAGGCCGGTGCGTGCGAAGTGCTTGCAGCCCCGGCAGGGATTACGTTTACCACGCCACATACAGTCACTCCCAGAACCCTGCTGCTCAGCAACGGCCGCTATGGGTTGATGATCACCAACAGCGGTGGCGGCTACAGTCAGTGGCACGGGCAGGAAATTACCCGCTGGCGGTCCGATACGACCTGTGACAGCCAGGGGACTTTCTGCTACATCCATGAAGTTGATACGGATCGTGTCTGGTCATCCACCTATCACCCGACCGGCGGCAAGGTTAAAAGATATTCCGTCAACTTTACTCTCGACCGCGCCGTCTTTCACCGTACCGATTATCGTATCAACACGGAAACGGAAGTCATCGTTTCGCCGGAAGACAATCTGGAAGTTCGCCGCATTACGCTCGTCAATCGTTCTGCCCGTTCCCGCCATCTCACGCTCACCAGCTACGTAGAGCTCTCCATGGCGCCCCACAATGCGGATCGACAGCACCCGGCGTTCAACAAGCTGTTTATCCAGACCGAAGCGCTCCCAGAGCTGCAGGCGCTCCTCGCCTACCGGCGACCACGCAGTGAAAACGAAGCGCCACTGTATATCGCCCACTGTTTGACGCTTCAGCACACAGACGCTGTGGCTCTTCACGAACAGGAATGGCAGTTTGAAACTGATCGAAGGCGCTTCATTGGTCGCGGCCGAACGCTTGCCAATCCAAAGGGAGCCGTTCAGGTTCCCGGCAATACCGAGGGGTTTGTTCTTGATCCAATGTTGAGCGTGCGGCGGAGTCTGGTTCTTGAACCGGGCCAGCGAATCCAATTTTCCCTGATCATTGCTGCCGGATCTACCCGCGAGAAGGTAGTACTGATGATGGACAAATACCGTGATCCTCATGCAACCGCACGGGCAATGGATTTCGCCTGGGGAACCGCCCAGCAGCAGCTGCAACTGCTGCACATCCAACCTGACGAGGCACGACATTTTCAGCAATTAGCAGGGCACTTGCTGTTTCCCAACCAGAAATTGCGCGCACCCGCCGAACGCCTTAAAGAGAATCGCACGGGACAGGCCGGATTATGGCCATACGCCATATCGGGCGACTTGCCGCTGGTTCTGGTTACTATTGGCGAATTACGGGAAATCGGCCTCGTGCGTCAACTGCTTCACGCCCACACCTATTGGCGGATGCATGGCTTGTCGGCTGATCTGATTATCCTCAACGAGGAGACCGAAATTTATGCCCGACCGCTGCACCAACGACTGGAACAGATGATTCAGGCCCACACGGTTTCTGCAGCAACTGATCGGGCCGGCAAAATTTATATGATGAGCGCAGCGCAGTTGCCGGCATCTGATTTATGTCTCATCAAGGCCGCAGCCAACGTCGTGCTGGTGGCGGCACGTGGCACTCTGTCCCAGCAACTGGGTGCGCCAGTGGAGGCTCCCGAACAGCTGGAAAAATTGGTCCGGAAACGTGCTCTCCCGGAAACATCCGCACCGCTGCCTTTCATGGAATTGCACTATTTCAACAGCCTCGGAGGCTTTACCCCTGACGGTCGTGAATACGCGATTTATCTCGGTCCCGATGTCAACACGCCATCACCATGGGTTAATGTCATGGCAAACCCGATGTTCGGCACGCTGGTCAGCGAAACCGGGGCCGGATTCACCTGGTTCGGCAACAGCCAACGCAATCGCCTGACCGGTTGGTCAAACGACCCTGTCCTCGATCCGGTGTCGGAAGCACTCTATATTCGTGACGAGGAGAGCGGCATCTATTGGTCTCCAACCGCAGCGCCAATCCGAGAGGATACCGCGTATCGATCGCGACACGGAGCCGGGTATAGCGTCTTTGAGCACAACAGTAACGGTATCGGGCAGGAGCTGACCGTATGTGTCCCTGTTGACCAGAGCGGAGGAAAGCCGGTCAAACTACAGATACTGAAACTCACCAATGCCTCATCACGGAGGCGCAGGCTCTCGGTAACCTATTATGTGGAATTGACTCTCGGCGAGAACCGTGAAACTTCGCAAACGCACGTCATTACCAACTGGGATGACGAAGCCGAAGCTCTGTTGGCGCGTAATCATTACCACCCTGAATACGGGGAACGGGTCACTTTCGTGGCCACTACTCCCCGGGCTGCATCATTCGGCGGCGATCGCAGCGCCTTCATCGGTCGCAACCGTTCACTGGCCAACCCGGAGGCGATGGAATTGATCCGGTTGTCACAACGGGTCGGAGCCGGGCTGGATCCGTGTGCAACTCTTCGCGTGACCATCGAAATGGCTCCGGGCGAATGTCGTTTTGTCACCTGTATGCTGGGGCAAGCTGAATCAGTGATGGAAGCACGAAAACTGGCTCAGCATTTTAAAGAAGTGCATGCACCGGAGAATGCTCTCCAGCAAACCAAGGTCTGGTGGGATGTTTTGCTTGGCACGATTGAAGTACATACACCCGAACTGGCGACAGACCTCCTGATCAATCGCTGGCTTCAATACCAGTCACTCAGCTGTCGTATCTGGGGACGCTCGGCCTTTTACCAGTCAGGCGGAGCCTTCGGCTTTCGTGATCAGTTGCAGGATGTCATGGCGTTTCTTTACAACCGCCCCGAACTGGCCCGCGCCCAGATATTGCTGGCCGCAAGCCGACAGTTCAAAGAGGGTGATGTCCAGCATTGGTGGCATCCGCCAACCGGCGCCGGGATCCGCTCGCGGATATCCGACGACCTGCTCTGGCTTCCGTATGTGGTTTCTCACTACGTCCGGACAACCGGCGACAGCGACATCCTCAACAGTGACATACCTTTCATCGATGCCCCACAACTGGCAGGCAACCAGCACGAGGAATTTTCCCGGCCGGAAGTCACTTTTGAACGCGCCACGCTCTTTGAACACTGCCGTCGCGCCGTCAGTCGCGGTCTGACTATCGGTCCTCATGGCCTGCCGCTGATCGGGACGGGCGACTGGAACGACGGGATGAACCTGGTTGGTACGGGGGGGAAAGGTGAGAGCGTATGGCTCGGCTGGTTCCTCTGTGAAGTGTTGCAGGGGATGACAGAGCTGTCGGATCTCCTGCAGCAACAAGATTTGGGCCGGACGTATCAGGAAGATCGAGCTGCCTTGATTCAACGCATGGAACAGGCCGGCTGGGACGGAGAGTGGTATCTGCGGGGAACGTTCGATGACGGTTCATTACTTGGTTCCGCAGTAAATGAGGAGGCACGGATCGATTCACTGCCGCAATCATGGGCCTGGCTTTCCGGCGCAGCGGACCCGGCACGTGCTGCCGTGGCTCTTGAGTCAGCCTGGCGCCATCTTGTCCACCAGGACGAAGCTTTGGTGCTGCTCTTCGAACCCCCTTTTAATACATCGAAGCCGTCTCCCGGATATATAAAGGGGTACCCGCCGGGAGTACGGGAGAATGGCGGACAGTACACCCATGCCGCCATCTGGATGGCAATGGCATCTGCCCGCAAAGGGGATGGCGAGCGAGCCGTACAATTGCTCCGCATGCTCAACCCGATCGAGCATGCCCGCGATGCTGAAGCGGTCTGGCACTACGAAGTTGAACCATATGTTGTTGCAGCGGATGTCTACCGATTGCCCGGAAGAATTGGACAGGGAGGCTGGTCCTGGTACACCGGTTCTGCAGCCTGGATGTACCGGGCCTGGATAGAAGAAATCTTTGGCTTGCAACTGCACAATGGCACTATGAAAGTAAATCCGGTCATACCGGGATCATGGCCCGGCTTCAATCTCAGCTATCGGCATGGCGAAGCAACATATGAAATCCATGTGGAAAATCCGGACGGCTGTGAACGGGGTGTCATCTGGGTTGAGATGGATGGCGAGCGAATGCCCGATGGCGTGATCGTTCTGGAACGGATACAGACAAAACATCAGGTGGTCATAATGATGGGAAAAGCGGACAGGGTGTGAATCGGCGCAGAAACTCTCTGTCATGTTCATCTTGGTGTTCCCGGTTTTTTCATGGGGTCCGTTATCAGTACCAGGTTACCAATTCCCGTATAATTGGCCACATAATGGTGATCCGTCATATTTGCCGGTTATGTTACTCCTGACGGATTATGTTGATGAACATCATATACCCGCCTCCGCACACAACACTATTTACCCCTAATAATCAAGCCCTTACACCATTGCTCCCCGCCGGTACTCACTGGCACGGTAGTTGCCTTATACATTCTTGTCAGAATGCTGGCAGTTTCATGATTTCTGCATAATAAAAGCAGTAGAAAGGAGAAGGAAAATGGGATTCCTCATTGCGGTATTGGTAGTCGTTATATTAGTGATTCTTGTTGTTAGATTAGTATAATCATTTTGTCATGTTACCGGAGGTTACAATGGATATTATCATCGGGATTTTGGTTGTTATCGTTTTAGTATACGTCGTCGTCTATTTAGCACAACGGACTTAGACATCATAGCGACGTTGTCATCGTTCCGCGTGGTGACAGAGCCTGGTATTTTTTCATTCGTTGCCATTGAATCTGCAAACCATATCGTCTGCCGAGAATAATATACCGTTTCCCGAGTGTCTGGTGAATTGGTCTATCTTTCTGCAGTCGGAGTGCTATAAATATAAGTAATCGACAATGATGGTCTCAGCGCACATCCCTCTGGTTTGGAAAGATTACCGATGAGATTATAAAATGGAGAAGGCAATCCATACAGCTCTTGCTCTTCTGATACTCTGGCTCATTCTTGCAACGCCTCTGTATGCCGCTGAACAGATCGAAATCGTCATTACCGGCATTGAAGGTGATGCTCTGAAAAATGTGCAGGAGTCGCTCGTTATACCTGCCGAACAGGTTCGGGATGAAACGGTGGACAAAGTCTGGCTCAACCGTTTTTCACAGCAGGCTGTACATAAAACCAGGGTGGCTCTGGAACCGTTCGGCTATTACAACGCCTTAGTCACCGTTATGATCGAAGGGGCCGGAGATGGCTCCCGTATGCTGGTTACGGTAGTGCCGGGAGAACCGGTGCGCCTGACCTCCGTAACGGTGACCCTGACCGGGCAGGGGCATGATGAAAGATCCCTCCTCACGGCAGTTGAAGCATTTCCCCTGAAAAAGGGTGACGTGCTGCTGCAGCACGTGTACGAGGAAACCAAGGGGGCGCTGATATCACGAGCCCGCGATTTTGGGTATCTTAACGCGGAATTTTCCCGGCACGAAATCCGTATCTCACGCGGCGCAACAACCGCCGTGATCGAGCTTGTTCTGAATACGGGTGACAAGTATCTCTTCGGTGAGACACACTTCCATGGGGCGCCAGACTATCCAGGCAGTTTCCTCCGTCGCCACCTGACCTACCGTTCCGGTGAACCCTTTTCCTATACCCGCCTTGGCGAAACCCAGCGCAATCTCACCAATTCCGAACGTTTCACAGAGGTGACCATAACTCCGGAAAAACAGGATGCAGACGCACTAATGGTTCCGGTAACCATACAGTTGAAGGAGAGGCCAGCCAAGTCGCTGCGCCCGGGGATAGGCTACGGCACAGACACCGGTGCTCGCTTCACCGTCCGGTACCGTGATCTGAACATGTTTCACCTGGGACATGAACTGTATTCACAGCTGTTTGTTGCCGAGCGGCTTCAGGGTCTGGTGACCGGCTACATCATACCGAGCCCGACGGATGTCAGAAGTTCCACCACCTTTCAGTTAAATCTGCAGCAGGAGGACACCACCGCTTACTCCAGCAGGATAGCGGCCCTGGAACTGGCCCGCAACAGGAGTTTCGGTACGGGCACAGTGGGTACTGCCTATATAAAGGCCCAATATGAAGAGTATTCTGTGGGTATTCAGGATTCCACCTCACGGCTCCTCCTGCCGGGATTACGATTTATCGATGATCGATACGATAACCCGGTACGCCCACACCGGGGCTTCCGTTATGCCCTTGATCTGCACGGCACTCATCAGGTTCTCGGTTCTGATACTGCACTTGTCCAGATTCTGGCCGAAGGGAGCTATCTTCTGCCGCTCCCCTGGCGTCTTTCCCTGCATACGCGCGCCAAAGTGGGAACAACCCTGCTGAACGATCCACTTCGTGACATCCCCCCTTCGTTCCGTTTTTTTGCCGGCGGTGACCAGAGTGTGCGCGGCTACTCTTACAAATCCCTCGGTCCACGCGATGCGTCCGGTAATGTTGTGGGAGGCACGCAACTCCTGACCTCCAGCATCGAGCTGCACCGGGCAATTCTCAAGGACTGGGGTGTTTCCATCTTTTTCGATGCAGGCAACGCCGCCAATTCATTCTCCAATTTCAGCATATTCCAGGGTGCGGGTGTCGGCCTGCACTATTTTACCTCCGTAGGAACACTGAACCTGTCAGTCGCCCGTCCGTTGGGAGTAGACAACCCGTCAATACATTTCCATTTCACCGTTGGGTTCGAGCTATGAAACGGCTGACCATAAAGAGCCTTGTTGCAGTAATGGCGATCGCCCTGACCACTGTGGCAGCCGCAGCAGTTGCATGTGTTGTCTGGACCGCCGCAACGACGGAGGGCACCCGCTGGCTTCTGGCAACGGTCGTCCCTCTGGGCGGAGTCAGTTTCTCCGCACAAAAGATCGAGGGGAGGGCGCTCGACCATCTGCTCCTCACAGGGGTGCGGGTAGGCAGTGGGCAGCAAGCGCTTGAACTTGAAACCATTGAGCTGCGCTGGAAGCCGCTCCTTCTGTTGACCGGCACGGTTGCCGTCAAGGAGCTGGCCATCAACGGGGTGAAAATACAGGATGATGCCCTTTCCGAGGTAAAACCACCGATTCTGGCCTGGCCGAGTGTGTCAGGAAATGAGCAGCTGTTTGATGTAACCATCGGACGGGTGCGGATGACAGACATCATCTACCGCCGTCTGCAGGAACAACCTCTGCGGGTGGCTTCCATCACCGGTTCCGCTACCTGGCAGGACGGCATCCTCTCCATCACCGGTCTTGAGACGGTATCCCCTGCCGGCTCCATACATGGCACTGTTTCAGCCGGCTTTAAGCGGCCGTTCCTCGAGGCGGATCTGGCGATTGCCACGGCGCATCCCCTGGCGGGGATGGACCGGTTTACATTGCAGGTTCGCCCGGCAACCGTGATCTCGTCTGAGCAGGTTGCCGGGGAGGTCACGGTTGCCGGGGGTGCTGGAATGCGGAAGCTTCTGGAGCTAGGCGGCGAGGTGGGGATGACGAGCACTACCTTTAATCTGCGCCAAATCTTCCTGACCAGTCCGGGACGACGAGGTATGGTAACGGCCGATGGCTCGCTGGCGGTAACGCCACGGGAGCCGGTACTGACACTGGAGATCAAGGCATCCGGCCTCGATCTCGCCCACGAACTGAATCTGCCGACCGACCTCTCTGGCGTTCTGAGGTTCGCGGGAACTCCGGACAGCTATCGGGGCACAGTCACCCTGGCCAATCAGGCACACGACTGGCAGAGTGCGACGCTTTCAGCTTCCTATCACGGCACTCGTGAAGGGGCAACAGTGGCCCCCTTGAATGCCAGAATCCTCGATGGAACCGTGGCAGGAAGCATTGATTTGGACTGGCGCGACAGCTTTGTGCTGCGGGGATCGATCAGTGGCCGGAATCTCGATCCTGCCAGGGTTGACCCCGGCTGGAAGGGTGTCGCAAATTTCAATGCCACCGGCTCCCTGGCGTGGGCCGGAAACAGACCCATTACAGGGTACGTCAGCGGCATCCTCCTGGAAAGCCGTCTGCATGGTCAGGCGTTGACCGGCAGAGTGGAGGCTGATTTTGCCGGCAACAACCTATCGCTCTCCCGGCTGGAGCTTCAGGGTAAAGGCTTTAATCTGCTCGCCTCCGGAGAACTGAACGATCGGCTGGCCCTGACCGCACAGATCAGCGACCTGTCCCGTCTGATACCGGGATCGACCGGGGCTTTCGATGTCGAAGGATGGGTACGCTGGCGTGACCGACAACTCAGTGGCGCCGCTTCTGGCACCGGGAGTGCGCTTGCGTACGGTGGAGCGCGAGCAGCAACGGCCGACCTGACAGCCAGGTTCCTTCACGGCACAGCCTCCCCTCTGCATGTCTCTGCATCCCTGCGGGATGTCGCCTACAGCGGCTACACAATGAACGCCGTGACGTTTGCAGCGGCCGGCACACCGCTTCACCACACGGTGAACGCTTCGCTCCGTTCAGCCGGAGCCGGAGCGGAGATGACCATGTCTGCAGGGTACAGCTCCGGCCTCTGGGAGGGCAATATCACCCGCTTCTCCGGGGGCAACGGCAGCGGACCGTGGAATCTGGAGGCTCCGGCAGCTTTTGCCGTCGGCGCCGGGAAATTTTCCCTGTCCCCACTGGCCCTGACATCCGCTGCAGGGGAGCGGGTAGAAGCTGCTGCCGATCTGGTCCTGAGTCCACTCATCGGCCAATTCCGGTTGAAATGGGCCGGCCTGAACCTGGCGAGAGCCAATCCCTACCTGAAGGATGAAAAGATCACGGGAAACAGCCACGGTACGCTCCGGACAGAATTCCTGCCGGGCAGTCGGCTGACCATGGAGGGAAACGCTGCCGGGAGCGGCATCTATACCAGACAGGGAGCCAGTATAATGTTCGAGCAGAGCTCGCTAACCTTGTCCGGGAACGAGAACGGAATTAAGGTTGGTATTGACGTACATGAGGCAACCGGGGGGAGATTACATGGGACCTTTTCCTCGTCCGCACCGTTTCGCCTGTCCATGCCGGATAAAGGTAAACTGACGGTGGAACTGAGTGGAATCAACCTTGCGCTGCTCAAGCCATGGTTCCCTGCCGACACAAGGGTTGCAGGACGCCTCAGCGGCCGGGCAAACGGGAATATGATCCCTGGACAGCGCTTTGAGCTGGACGGCAGTGCCGCACTTTCCGGAGGGACAATACACCAGAAAGGCGGCGAAGGCGGGGTGAACCTCACCTCCTCATCGGCAACAGCAAACTGGGAATGGCGCGGAGAATCGCTGTCCGGCACCCTTGTACTGACTATGGCCACATACGGTCAAGCCCGGGGAAGCTTCCAACTGCCGGTCCCGGCTCGTTTTCCGCTTGCCGTCAACCAGAAGGGGCCTTTGCAGGCAAAGCTCGCCGGTCAATTTCAGGAAAGAGGAATTATTTCTGACTTATTCCCGGGAATGGTCCAGAAAAGCTTCGGAGAGCTTGATGCGGAACTGAGCGGCGGCGGAACCTGGGAAGATCCGCACTTCGACGGCACGTTGAAACTGTCCGGGGCCGGTGCGTATCTGCCGTCCGCAGGCATCCAGCTCAAGGACGTCCAGCTCGCGGCACGACTGGAAAAAAACCTCATCCTCATAGACTCTTTCAGAGCGTTTTCCGGGCCAGGCCATATCGAGGGAACCGCGCTCATCACGCTTGCCGGCTGGAGGGTATCAGGTTACCATGGCACAATTCGCGGTGACAATTTTCAAACCGTACATTTTCCCGAATTCCAGCTTCTGTGTACGCCGGAACTCACTTTTGACGGGACGCCGCAAAAGTTCAGGCTGCGCGGTGATCTGAGACTGCCGGAATTGAGCCTGTACGGTTCACCCGCCAGCACGGTTATCACTCCTAGTAGTGATATCATCATGGAGGGGGCAGTCGTACCGATCGCCGCACGTTCTCCCCTGGCTCTGGACGTTCAGATCCGGGTACTTCTCGGCGATAAGGTCTTTATCAAGGTGGCGGGAATCGACGCCCGATTGGGCGGGGCAGTGGATCTTTCATCAGATAGTCTCGACAGCATTACCAGCAGCGGTGAGATCAATGTGGTCAAAGGGCGGTACCGGACCTACGGGGTGGACCTTGAAATCGTTCGCGGCCGCCTGTACTTTGCTGGCGGCCCTGTCAACCGACCAGCCCTTGACTTTCTGGCTCTGCGCACGGTTGGCGACGTGCGGGCCGGCGTTACGGTTACAGGACCTCTCCAGAACCCGGTTACCAAACTATATTCTGTGCCCGCCATGCCGGATGTGGATGTTCTGGCGTATATAGTTCTCGGCCATCCGCTCGGCACCAACGGTGAACAGACCGGTCTCATGGCCCAGGCTGCCGGCGCACTGCTCACTTCCAGCCAGGCTTCGGTTTTGCAGGATCAGCTGAAAAACCAGCTGGGACTGAGTACGCTTGAGATTCAGGGGGGCGTCGGAGGGAGTACCAGCCCTATGGGGTACAAACCGCTCCCGGCAACAGCTCCTGGTTCGATACCGGCTGCGGTGCAACCAGGCATCACCGAGACGATGCTCACCGTGGGCAAGTTTTTAACTCCGAAGCTCTATATCAGTTATGGCAGGTCTCTGTTTACCGGAAGCAACCTGTTTCTGCTACGGTACGATATTTTCAAACAGTGGCAAATCGAAACGCAGACCGGCAACGAAAGCGGAGCTGATCTCTTTTACAAACTGGAATTCAAGTAGGGATATTTTGCGGAAAAGGTGGTAGTCGGTTGACAAACGCCAATGCCATCCGCTTTCATGCGGGACGAAACGCCTCAGCCGGAATTGGACTTTCAGGCTGCTTGATCCTTCCCCTGAATGTCTGATTTCAGAGCACGCTTGTTGTCGCTTTTGTTTTCTCAGTTCCCCGGAATTCTCTCCCGTTGCCAGTGCAACATCACCGTTCATATACCTATCCGTCTTGCCCCATACAGGCAAAAGCATTTTCTATTCGCAAAAAGGCCATAACAATTTCAGGATCAAAGTGTTTACCATCAGCTTCAAGAATAATATTTCTGACTTGATCATGAGTCAGGCCTTTACGGTAACACCTATCTGATCGTAAAGCGTCATAAACATCTGCCAGAGCCATGATGCGGGCGGACAATGGTATGTTCTTGTTCACTAAACCATCCGGATAGCCTGAGCCATCCCATCGTTCATGATGATAGAGAGCTATTTCGATTCCCATGCCTACAAACAAATTGCCCGGGTAATTATTGTAAACCAACTGTAAATTATCGGCTCCGATAACAGTGTGAGATTTCATCTTTTCAAACTCTTCAGGAGTAAGTTTACCGGGTTTCTGTAAGATACTATCAGGAATTGCCACCTTTCCAATATCATGGAGAGGAGCAGCATGTTGGATACAATCAACGAACTCTATTGTTATTTGATTTGCATATGATGAGTTACTACGGAGATCCTCAGCAAGCAGTCGACAAAACTCCCGGACTCGTTCCAAATGCCCACCGGTGTCATCATCCCGAAATTCGGCTAATTTTGCCATTGCAAATATGGTTGCACTCTGTGCTTCAGATATTTCTCTGACCTTTTGTTCGACCAACTTTTGTTCCGATAATACACCCTGCATCTGGCGCAACTGTTTGACAGTACGCTCTGCCGTAATTCGTGCTTCAAACAGTAATCGTTTATTTTGAGCTGTCCGAGTTGCAGCGGTCATACGAGCCAGAAATTCATTATTTTGAAAGGGCTTTATTATGTAATCATCAGCGCCCCGCCTCAAACCGTCCACAACGGCATCATGGCCTGACAGAGTAGTACACATAACAACTGAGAAGAGTCTATTTGTAGCATCCAATTCGGCAAGTACTTCAATACCTGATTTATTTGGCATCTCAATATCTAACAGCACAACATCAGGCTTACTGGCCGCGATTACTTCCAGTCCGATGATGCCATCAATCGCCTCAATAACAGCATATCCAGCGCTTTCCAAGAGTTTTCGAACTAATGCTCTTACTGACCGGCTATCATCAACAATCAGGACAAGAGGCATATTGTTCGGAGTGGTTTCTGCTTTAAGAGGCATATGGCTCCATACTTCCTTGAACTGTTGATAGATCGTACGAGGGAAAATTATTTATCATTTGTCTAAAGATGGTCAACCAACTAATGAAAGATATTTGATACGGTCTATACTGTCAAGTGTTCAATTTAGGATATTAGTCTGGTATCAAACTGTAAAAATGGCCTACAGAGTTACGCTGTAAGCCATCGTTATAATTGTAACGGGGGACGAGATTCGAAAGCTGTCTGGCAAATCAGTGTACAATAACAATATCAAAGATAAAACTAGGGAGATCCATGATAAGTTTTGTCAAATCGGAGAAGACTTCATCACACCCCTAAAAAGAAAAAGCCCGATACCGTTTAGATACAGTACCGGGCACAATCTGGGAATCAATGCTTCTAAATATTTGATTCCACTTGGTTTTTAATGGAGCGGGAAACGGGATTCGAACCCGCGACCTTCAGCTTGGGAAGCTGACACTCTACCACTGAGTTATTCCCGCATTCAGACAAAAAAAACAAATTTCAATCGGTTCAGTACTATCCAGCAAGTTTAATTCCGAATACGAATAGTGGCGGCTTTATACAATGTATTCGGTATAGTTACAAGCAAAATTGCTAAAACTGGCTCTTCAGAATCAAAATTAACGTACTTGAAATTCGGGTTGTGATGGAGCTTTAAAACAATTTCAGCTTACAGTGTTCGTCCATCCACCTCGGCAAATAAGCGCAGTTTTTGCATCATTAGCTCAAATTTTTCGGGTTTCAATGATTGGGCTCCGTCTGACGATGCGTGTTCAGGGTCCGGGTGCACCTCTATGATCAAACCGTCCGCACCTGCTGCCACAGCAGCGTAGCACATAGGGGCAACATAATGATGGTTGCCGGTGCCATGAGATGGGTCAATTATAACTGGCAAGTGGGTTTTTCTTTTCAGGACCGGAATAGCCGATAAATCAAGGGTGTTGCGAGTGGCTGTTTCAAAGGTGCGAATACCGCGCTCACAGAGAATAACGGACTGATTTCCTTCACTCATGATGTATTCAGCGCTCATGAGCAGCTCCTGAATTGTCATCGCCATACCTCGTTTTAACAGCACCGGTTTGCCAAGCTGTCCGACTTTCTTGAGTAGGGCAAAATTCTGCGAGTTGCGGGCACCAATTTGAAGTATATCTGCATACGCTGCCACCATCTCAGCCGTTTCTGGATTAATAACCTCAGTAACGAAGGGAAGCCCGGTCAAATCACGAGCTTTCGCCAGCAACTTTAAGCCCTCTTCCTCAAGCCCCTGAAAGGAGTAGGGTGACGTGCGTGGTTTGAAAGCACCACCACGCAAAACGTGCGCACCGGATTTTTTCACGGCTTGGGCGGATTCTATTATCTGCTCTTCAGTCTCGACAGAGCAGGGGCCGGCCATGATGATGATTTGAGATCCGCCAATAGACACATTTTCGTTAATCCGCACCACACTCGACTCCTTCTTGACCTCAAATGAGGCCAATTTATAGGGCTGCAGGATAGGTACAACGTTTTCCACGCCATGCAGCGATTCCAGCGCCTGCAGAGCTGATTTGGCTCGTTCGTCACCAATCGCGCCGATGACATCGCGGGTTGTGCCATGAATAACGTGTGATGTGTAGCCGAGCTCCTTGATGCGTTTGAGAACTTCATCTTTGTCTTTCTTTGCTGCACCTGCTTTCATTACAATAATCATTCTCCGATCCTTTCCCACAAAAAGTCAGGCCGGAAGTTTCCCCCCGGCCCTGGCTGATGTGAAAACGCAGACAGAAAAACCGGGGAGACCTTCGTCTGCCCCGGTTTGTGGTTTGTGTAATGGCTTCTGTGCTTACACAACTACCCGGGCAGACGGCCTGAAATAAAAGCCGAACCAAAAGTAGAAGCTGAAAGCAGTATAGAAGCGTTTAGTATTCATGTGCCACAATTAAGCATAGAGTTGTCCTGGTTGTCAAGTGCGTTTCAAATCGTTGATTCAGGCTGTCAAATCATCAACTACGTCGACCAGTCTGGGTAAATCCGGTTTGGTAAGGATACAGTTGGCACCCAGTCCGATCCATTTCCGTTTATTATCTTCCGAAGCGAGTGACGAAAAAATTGCTATGGGCAGGTTCTGCAACGAATTTTCTTTCCGCACAAGGGACGTGAGATGCAGGCCGTCCATTTGCGGCATTTCTACGTCTGTAATTAACATTTGTATGTGATCCCGGAAAAGGTTCCCGTCTGTCGCAGCCTTGCGCATGGTATCCTGTATGATATCCCACGCTTCGGCACCATTTTCTGCCTCCACAATTGTATAACCGGCTGCACGCAGGCTGCTGCAGAGAGTTTTACGAATAAAATGTGAGTCATCTGCAACCAGTACAGTTTTTTGCATACGTTCGGGATTGGTTTCTGCTCTATGCATCAGTTCATTATTGAGAGGCTGCAGTGCGCTTTCCGAGCAAAGTTCGGCAACAATTTTTTCAAAATCGAGCACCAGGATTATTCTGTTGTCCATCTTGACCAGGCCGGTCACTTCACTGCTGTGAACAGCTGCCGCCGGTGGTTCAACATTCTTCCAGGAAATCCGGTATATTCTGGAGACCGAATGAACAAGGACACCCACCATAAGGTTGTTGAACTCAAGAACCACAACCCGGTCGGCCACCAGATCTCCCGTTGATTTGTTGAGTACCGTTGCAAGATTGATGATGGTAATGACCTTGTCACGCAGCTTGATCATTCCTTCGATGCCAGGCTTGGCATTGACGACCCGTGACATGGTCGGCAAACGGATTATTTCGCGAACCTTTGCTACATTGACGCCATAATAACAGGGTAACACGTTGCCATTCCAGTCCACTTCGTCAATTCTGAACTCAACGATCTCCAGTTCATTGGTGTCACTTTCAAGAAGAATTTTGCTCTGCTCCATAACGATCACCTTTCATGTCGACAATTTCGAGACTTATATACCACACAATTTGACAAATAATAGGTCGGTCCATTTAAATGCTCCTGTCCCTTGGAAATCATGACAGGTGCAGGAACTTCTCTTTGTGCTGTCAGAGACAATAGTCATACGTAGTGTCATGGTTCATATCTGCTGTCATTATTGACATCATTCATATTTCTGTAGTATTTAGTTCCCGCGCGAAAAAGGTGCTTTCCGGAACAGAAGCTGTTTGACGCTACGGTTGCTATCCCAGACTGAAAAGGCCGGTAGTGGCGTTGCCATTTGCTGCATATTCCAACAGAATAAAGGGGAAATGATGAAGAGAGCAAACCGTGTTACCAGACGAGTCCTTATGGGGATAATGATTGCATTGGCGCTTACCGGGATAGCCCTTGCTGCACCACTGGGAAAAAAGATCGCAACCGTTGCCATTCCGGTCACTCCAGAACAGTATGCCAGCGATCCGCAGCCTCTTACGGCCGTGCAATGTGCCCAATGTCACACCGGCCTGTTCCAGAACCTTAAAAAAAGCGGTGGCCGGCACAGATTTTCGTGCCAGAACTGTCATAACCAGTTTCACACCTATAGTCCACGGAAGGGAAACTGGGATGCTATCATGCCCAAGTGCGCCTCTTGCCACGAAATTCCGCACGGGAAGAAAATTACCGAGTGCAACGCCTGTCACAGCAACCCCCACACACCACGAAAAATTGCCGCATCCGCCCAGCTTACGAACTTCTGCTTCGATTGTCATGGCAGCGTGCGCGATCAGCTGACAGCATTTCCGAGCAAACACACCAAGGTTGCATGCGCGCAATGCCATACATCGCACGGGTTCAAACCGTCCTGTTTCGCCTGTCACAAGCCTCATGTTGAAGGCCAAACGGTACCAGACTGCCTGAAGTGCCACCCGGTTCATCAGCCGCGTCAGATTATTTTTGCCACGGATACACCGTCCAACTCCTGTGGTTCATGCCATACAAAAGTTTTCGGCAAGCTGTCAAAGAGCACTAGTAAACACAAAAACGTGCTCTGCGTTACCTGCCATAAAGGCAAACACCGCTATGTGCCGCAATGCACCGATTGCCACGGAAAGCCTCACAACAAGGCTTTCCATGACCAGTTCCCGCGCTGCCTCTCCTGTCATATCGATGTTCATGATCTGCCGGTCATGAAATCAGGGTCGCAAAAAAAGTAATTGCGCTAGCAAATGCTGTTGCACCGGTACACGTTGCTGTGAGGTGCAGCTGCATTTGATGGTAAACGGAACAATTTTCACAATCAGATGAAGGCCCGCTGAGTAAATTGGCGGGCTTTTCATTTATCAGCTGGAGCAATAGAGTCAAAACAGACATCCGCACTGATTGCTTTTGACTCGGTCGGACGACTGACGTATAATTCGCCCCCCATTCAAGCTGTAGTGCCGTCAAGCAATGTACATCCGTATATGTCAGTTGCGCTGCGTACATGCTTTGTACATTTTGACAACAAACTGATCAGTAAGGAATTCAGCCCATGCAATTTTCAATCGACCCGTATTTCCCCGATTCAATTACTGCAGTTGGTGATGCCGGCATGGCTGGTTTTAACGAAAAACGAACACTTTACCTTTCCGGCTGTAAAAACTTTCTGGCAAAGTATCGTGAAGAAATACGGGAACTTCATCGAAACGGTGCGAGCGGAACTGAAGTAACTCATCTGCTCTGCGATATGATTGACGAGATGATCGGCAAGCTGTTTTTTTCGATCATCTTCGATATAAGCGGAGCGGAGGAGATGCTGGAGCATATATCACTGGTTGCTGCGGGCGGATATGGCCGAGGAGAACTTAACCCGTTTTCCGATATAGACATCATGTTCCTTCATGACGGTACAATGCCGGTTGTGACGGTTGAAGATATTGCCCAGAAACTGCTCTATTTTTTGTGGGACATGCGACTTGAAATCGGCTACTCCGTCCGCAAAATTTCTGATTGTGTCGAAATGGCTGCTGCGGACGGCACCGTCAAGACCGCATTGATGGATGCCCGATATTTATCGGGTAGCCGTCCATTATACACCACTCTTCTCAAGGTCATATTCAGTCAGATTTTACCGAAATCAAGCAACTCATTCATTAAAGAGAAAATTGCCGATATGAAGAGTCGACGTCAGAAATACGGTTCTACGGTCTATCTGCTTGAGCCAAACCTCAAAGAAGGCGAAGGAGGGCTTCGCGACCTTCAAACCGCTATCTGGGTGGCCCGGGTTAAATACAAATTTACCGACCTGCGCGAACTGATCATCAAGGGGATTCTCAACGATGAAGAGCTTGAAACATATTACGCGGCATTGGACTATCTCTGGCGTATTCGCAATGAACTGCACTACTTTAACGGCAGGAAAAATGACCAGTTAACGTTCGATGCTCAGGTGCATCTTGCAGCTTTCCTCGGATACAAAGATAGTGAGAAAGTACTGGCCGTTGAAGATTTTATGCGGGACTATTACCGCCATGCCAACAAGGTTGAACACTTTACGTCAAGCATGGTTTCCCGCTGTATCTGGCGCGATGAGGGGGCTCTCAAAATTCTTGGCTACTTCGTCAGAAGGCCGGTAGGGGAGGGATGTTTCGTACTCAAGGGTGAACTGATCGTCCCGGATGAAACAGTAGTGGAAAAGAACCCGGGCGTGATGATGAAAATGTTCGAACTTTCCCAGAAGCATGGTGTTTCCCTCAATGTTCGGGCCAAGGGGGCCATCAGAAAAAATCTGGCCATGATTAACGACAAGTTCCGGCGCAACCGGGACATCAACCATGCGTTTTTATCGATTCTCCGCTCAACGAAGGGTGTCACCGAAACGCTGCGTCTTATGCACCATCTTGAATTTCTGAACCGATATATTCCCGAGCTCGAGAACATTTACTGCAAGGTGCAGCACGACCTTTACCATATCTATACAGTTGACATTCATACTCTTTTTGTTGTCGAGCAGATTGAAAAGATGCTCAGCGGCGAACTTAAGGAGAGTCTGCCGCTTCCGTGTACCATTGCCGCGCAGATCGGGAAGCCGGAATTGCTGATATTAGCGGCGCTCTTCCATGACATCGGCAAGGGGTCGGGAGGGGGGCATGCTGAAAAGGGAGCGGCCATGATTCCGACGATTGCCAGACGCATAGGGCTTTCACGGGAAGATAGCGAGCGACTGGAGTTCTTGGTTCGTCAGCATCTGTTGTTTGCGCATATTTCACAGCGTCGCGATCTTAACGATGAGAAAATGATCGCTCAGTTTGCCCGCCAGATGGAAACCAGTGAAAATCTGAAGATGCTCTACCTTCTCACGGTAGCTGACGTCCGTGCAGTCGGAGTTGATGTATGGTCGACATGGAAAGCGTCACTTTTTAATGAACTGTTTGAAAAGGCGTTTGGCATTCTTGACCGGGGAGGCTTCCAGCTGGAGGCAAGTAGCGAGCGGGTCACTTCGATGATCAAAAAAGTAACCGAGATTCTTGAAGATGATTTCCCCGTTGCCGACATCCGGCATGAGTTGAAGGCGATGCCGGTACGGCTGCTCCTTGCCAATCCCGCACCTCTTATTGCGGAACATGCGCGTCTGTTATTGGAACTAGAGCAAACCGACATACAAATCCGGCTCTCCCATCAACCGGACAGTGGCTATTCCGAATTCATCATCTGTGCTCACGATATGGCGGGACTTTTTTCGCGAATTACCGGTGTTATGGCGGCCAATGGCATCAATATTCTGGGGGCTCAGATCAACACCAGCAAAAACGGCAAGGTGCTTGATATCCTGCAGGTAAATTCTCCGCAGGGGGATCTGGTAGTTGATGCGGCGCGCTGGGACAAGATTGAGCAGGAGATGCGCCGCGCTGTCCACGGCGAAGTACAGGTGTCAACGCTGGTGGCAAAAAGGAAGCGTCCGACCTTGCTGACGGTGCGGCCTGCCCCCCGCTTTGCCACCAAGGTTGAAATCGATAATGAAGTTTCTGAAGAGTATACCGTTATCGATATTCTGACTCATGACAAGATCGGACTACTGTATCTGATTACCAGTACTCTGGCTGAGATGGGCCTGTATATTGGTGTCTCCAAAATTTCGACCAAAGTGGATCAGGTTGCTGACGTTTTCTATGTGCGCGATATTTTTGCACATAAAATTACCGCTCCTGAAAAGCTGAAAGATATTTGTGGCAGGTTGATGACCGCAATTGATGAGTGGGTTTGAAAGGTCAGGTTGAAGGATGAGAGATGAGAGATGAGAGATGAGAGATGAGAGATGAGAGATGAAAGATGAGAGATGAGAGATGAGAGATGAGAGATGAGAGATGAGAGATGAGAGATGAGAGATGAGAGATGAGAGATGAGAGATGAACGGAGTTAGGCAGTGGAAGAATTCATAAAAATTGTGCTGCAGTCGGGGAAAACGGCTCTTGATCTTGCACTGTATGTGCTGCTGCCGGTACTGGTGGTCATGATGGCCATCATGAAAGTGGTCGAGGCGCGCGGTATTCTGGCACTGGTTGCGCGCTTCGTTCAGCCGGTGCTTCGTTGGTTTGGTATTCCCGGCGCCGGGGCATTTGCTATCATGCAACTGCTGTTCGTCAGTTTTGCCGCGCCGTTGGCCACTCTTGCAATTATGGAAAAGGACGGTACCTCGCGACGGCGTATTGCTGCAACCCTGGCCATGGTCTTCACCATGTCCCAGGCCAACGTAGTGTTTCCGATGGTTGCGGTTGGGCTCAATCTTGGCGTTATTCTGTTGACTTCACTTGTCGGAGGCCTTGCGGCTGCAGCTTTGACCTACTACCTGTTTACCCGTTCAGTCAGTGATAACGACATGCCGGCTGAGCCGTTTGCTGCCTCCAGTGGGGAACATCGCAAAAGTACCTCCCTCAATCTCATGATATTAGGTGGTCAGGAAGCGGTTCAGGTTATTCTCGGCGCGATTCCGATCCTGATTCTGGCAATTTTCCTGGTTAATGTTTTGAAATCCACCGGGGCGATCATCCTGCTGGAATCGGCGCTCTCACCGATGTTCTCCTGGATCGGGTTCCCGGTAGTTGCCGTACTGCCGCTGGCCACCAAGTATCTTGCCGGCGGCACCGCCATGATGGGCGTAACTATCAATCTGTTGAAAGAGGGGGCGATCACGGTTCAGGAGCTGAACCGCATGGCCGGCTTTCTCACTAATCCGTGCGATATTGTCGGGGTGGCCGTGCTGATTTCAGCCGGCGCACGTTCAAGCTCGGTTGTAAGGCCTGCAATAGCCGGAGCAGCGGTCGGGATTCTGATTCGGGGAGTGCTGCATCTGCTGATTTTTTAAGATGACGGATCGAATTTCTACATCCGGAAAGGCAATTATTTGAACGACTACCTCGACCTTTTCATATCATATCTGGTTGTTGAGAAAGGCCTCTCTGAGAATACCCAAAGTGCGTACAGCCGGGATCTTGCCCGTTATCTTGATTTTCTTGAAAAAACAGGACGCCATAAACCTTCCGACATCACCTCGGCTGATATTGCAGCTTTTTTGGGTGCCCTGCAAAAACTGACGATCGGTCCACGGAGCCGCGCTCGTTGCCTCTCTGCTATCCGCATGTTTCACAGATTTCTGATGATTGAAAATTACGCAATCAGCAATCCTGCAACGATAATCGAAGCGCCGCGCATGCTCCATAAACTGCCGCAGTTTCTTGATGAACGCGAGATTGATGCCCTGTTTGCTGCCTGTCGGGGCGGAGATAGTGAAGATCTGCGCGATCTAGCCATGCTTGAACTACTGTATGCCACAGGTCTGCGGGTATCGGAGCTCGTTCATCTCAAGCTGCGCGAAGTCAACTTGGATTCAGGCTATCTGATGACAGTCGGTAAGGGGAACAAGGAGCGTCTGGTGCCGATTGGTGAATCAGCGCGGGAGGGAGCGGCTGCTTATCTTGCCACAGTGCGGATAATGCTCGACCCGTTGCATCAGAATGGTTATTTTTTTCTGTCCCGCCTGGGGGGAGCAATGAGCCGGCAGGCGTTCTGGAATATCATCAAAAAACGGGCGAAGCTTGCAGCTATCAGAAAAAATATCTCACCGCATACCCTGCGCCACTCGTTTGCCACCCATCTGCTGGAGAACGGTGCCGATCTGCGCAGTGTGCAGATTATGCTGGGGCATGCAGACCTCACAAGCACCCAGATATATACCCACGTTACCCGAGAGCGGCTTAAGTGCTTGCACCGGCAGATTCACCCGCGCGGATAATTTCTGTTGCTACGAAGCTGATTTATTGACACGTATCCGTAATCAGACTAAAGTTCAAACCCTGTTATTTATGCAAAATTCAATCAACCTATGGCGCATATACCTATGTCAGAACAGTCCGGAAGCAGACACGAACAGCATACGCTGACATATTTAGGTCAGCTCGGATCGAATCTGCTTGATTCTCTGATCAAAAAATTTTCTAATCCGGAAACATCCCTGCGCAACCGGTTCATTCTGCTGATCTCCACCGCACTGTTGTTGACGCTGGCAATACTTCCAAGCCAGCACATCACAATTCTTTCCTATAGAACGGGTGAAATAGCCTCCTCAGACATCCGCGTTACCCAGGATCTGCTTGTTGAAGACAAGGCTCTGACCGAGCAGCGACGTAAAGATGCCGCCAATAATGCTCCGGTTGTGTACAATCTGAGTGATCAGGTACCGGGTGCTCTGGTAGACAAGTTGGAGCAGGCGCTTGCGGTCATACGCTCAACTCTCGACAAGAGCCCGGAGCATAGCATTTCCGAGTGGCGTGCCGTGCTGATGCCTCTGGTGGATACAGAACTGAGTGTCGCTGAAATTCAGGCATTAATCCGTATCAAGTCTGACAAGCTTTTTCTGGAAAGTGCTGCACTCTTGCTGACGGAATTATATCAACGGAAAATAGTCCTGGACGGGAGAGTTTTTCAGACCGACAGCCGCAGAGGCCTTGAAATATCAGACAACAACGGTCATCCGGTTGATAATGACATTCTGCCTCAGACAGTAACCGATATTGACGAGGCGCGCCGGATTGTCAACAGTTGGAGTTTCAAGGGTATTGGCGCACCATCCGACAGTAAGCTTGTTTCTGCCGTACTATCCCGCATAATACTTCCCAACCTGTTCTATAACCGTGAGGCGTCTGAAGTCCGCTCCCGCAGGGCGATGGAAACGGTGCGCCCGGTCCTCTTCAAACTGCAGAAAGGCGAAATGGTCGTGCGGATCGGCGAACGGATATCGCCGGAACAATCTCATAAGCTGGCGGCTATTTTCGGTACACAGCGGAGCAGCGGCCGTCTCTTTACGGCATGTGGCATATTTGCCTTGATTCTGGTGCTTTTTTATTTCCCGTACCGTTTTGCCTGCAAAAATATTCGAAAATTCAATCCGACCAATAAGGATGTCCTGTTCATATCCCTCTTGATCATTATCAGCTTTTTCTGTTTCAAGATAGCTCTACTGATCACCCACAGTATCGGTTCAGCATTCCCTTCCATTGACGCGTCAAGTTACTTTTATCTGTTTCCGTTTGCTGCCGGCGCAATGATTGTCCGTATTTTTATCAACTCGGAGGTGGCACTGGTTTGTTGTGCCATCTTGGCGCCGCTACTTGGCATTATGTTCGATAATAACATGTCGGTTGTCATCTATTCACTGCTGGGTGGCATTGTCGGTGCCCACGGCGTGCGGCATTGCAGTCGTCGCAGCACTGTTTATGCGGCTGGTATGAAGGTGTCAACAGTCAATCTTGCGCTGGCATTGTCGCTCCAGACGTTTAATAATTCCCTGTTCACAACACAAACAGTGTACATTGCCCTGTTTGCCCTGCTGAGCGGATTTGTCAGTGCTGCATTGGTATCGAGCTTTATCCCGCTGACTGAAACCATCTTTCAGTACACTACCGATATCAAACTGCTGGAACTTGCAAACCTTAATCTTCCGGTGCTGCGTGAGTTGATGGTAAAAGCCCCTGGAACCTATCACCACAGCGTTGTAGTCGGCAATCTGGTTGAGGCCGCTGCGGAATCAATCGGCGCCAATCCACTGCTGGCTCGCGTTGCTGCTTATTACCACGATATCGGTAAAGCCTCGAAACCGCTCTATTTTATTGAGAACCAGGGGGGTGAAGAGAATCGTCACGACAAACTTACGCCCAGTATGAGTGCGTTGATACTGATTTCTCACATCAAGGAAGGTGCGGAACTTGCCCGTGAAAACCGATTGGGGCAGCCGATAATTGATGTTATCCGCCAGCATCACGGCACGGCGCTGATCAGGTTTTTCTACGAGCGGGCCAAAAGTCAGGCTGCGGCTAATGGTCAAACTGTGGAGGAAAAGGATTTTCGTTATCCCGGACCAAAGCCTCAGACGCGGGAGGCCGGTATTGTCATGTTGGCCGATTGCGTTGAAGCTGCCTCCCGCACCCTTGTGAACCCGACTGCGGACCGTATTCAGGGACTGGTGCAGAAACTGATCAACAACGTATTTATCGATGGTCAGCTTGATGAATGTGAATTGACTTTGAAAAACCTGCACGAAATAGCCAAGAGTTTTACCGGTATCCTGAACGGCATTTTTCACCATCGGATTGATTACCCGGAGCCGGTTTCCAAGGGAGGAGACCGGCCGAAAAAGAGCGAAGCCAGGGAACTTGCCAAATCAAAACAGGGAGTAGATTCGTATGGTAATATTGATGAACAATCGCCAGAGACGCCATCAATGCAGGATTCGGCAGCTAAAAAAGGTGGCGGAGAGAATCTTAAGCGCCTTGGGATGTCCTGATGATACGGAGCTGTCCGTTTCAATCGTTGGTGATCGTTCAATCCGGATTGTCAACCGTGAGTATCTTGATAAGGATCGCCCCACCAACGTAATTTCATTCTCTCTGCAGGAAGGGGAGCATGGAACAGTGAATCCGTATGCTCTCGGTGATGTCATTATCTCGGCCGATACTGCCGCACATGAGGCTGAGGCGAGCAAAACTGACTTCTTTGAGCGTTTGTCCTTCCTGCTGCTGCATGGAATTTTGCATCTCTGCGGCTACGACCATGAGCGGAGCGGCGAGGCAGACGCGCAAATAATGCGGCGGAAGGAGCAGCAGCTATTCAACATCCTGAAGAAAGAAGGGTTGTTAAGCCCGAGCGGTTCATAGACTCAGCAAACTGCGCCATTGAAGGGATACTGCATGCTGCGCGTGCTGAAAAGCATATGCGCATTCACTTCATAGCGGCTGTTATGGTTCTTCTTGCCGCGCTGTTTCTCAAGGTCAGCCCACTGGAATTTGCGCTGCTTGCTCTTTCCATACTGTCAGTTCTCTGTGCCGAGATGTTCAATACAGCGATAGAGGCGGTTGTCGATCTGATTTCTCCCGGTTATCACCCACTGGCAAAAATTGCCAAGGATACGGCAGCCGGAGCTGTCTTTATCACTGCCTGTGGCGCTGCCATCATGGGGTATCTGATCCTGGCCAAATATGTTATGCCGCGCTATGGGGAGGTTCTTGCGATGGTCGGCTCTGCGTCAGATCTGGGTACGATCGTATCTGTCCTGGTTGTGGTTATTGTCGTCGTTATTGTCAAGAGTGCTACCGGTACCGGATCGCCATTTCAGGGGGGCATAGCGAGCGGCCATGCTGCCGTTGCGTTTTCCATTGCCATGGCAGTATCCCTGAATACCCGTGATCCGCTCATATCGCTGCTGTCATGTGCACTTGCTGTCATGGTAAGTCATTCGCGCTCGCTTCTGAATATTCACAGCTCTCGCGAAATTATCATCGGGGCGTGTCTTGGGTCTGGTATTACACTACTGGTTCTCCTGCTATTCAAACTGTATGCCTGAAGGAGCACTTCATTATGCGAACGAGAATTAAAGAAATTATTGAGCAGGGTGCCGTATCGGCACCCTGCTCTTTTTCCGGGTGGGTACGCTCGGTCAGGGCGTCAAAAGGTGTCTGTTTTATCGTACTGAATGACGGGTCAACCGTTGATGGTATTCAGGTCGTGGCCGAGTCAACGCTCCCCGGCTTCAGTTCAGTCTGCCGGATCGCCACCGGTGCGGCGCTGACGGTTTCCGGTACACTGGTTGCGTCACCGGCGGCCGGACAACAATGGGAACTGTCTGCAGACACGGTTGAAATAATCGGGGCTGCCGATGAGCAGTTTCCTCTGCAAAAGAAACGCCACTCATTTGAATTTTTGCGAAGCATTGCCCATCTCCGTCCACGCACGAACACGTTTGGAGCGGTATTTCGTCTGAGATCACGGATTGCCCAGGCGATTCACCGTTTCTTTTCCGAACACAATTTTCTCTACGTGCATACGCCTATTATTACCGCCAGTGACTGCGAAGGGGCGGGCGAACTGTTTCGGGTCAGTACGCTTGATGCGGCACATCCGCCACTGCTGCAGGGACACCCCGATTTCAGCCAGGACTTCTTTGCCCAGAAAGCCGGACTGACTGTCAGCGGTCAACTTGAAGGTGAGCTGTTTGCTCTCGCTTTCGGCGATATATATACGTTTGGTCCGACATTCCGCGCTGAAAACTCGAATACACCCCGCCATGCTGCCGAATTCTGGATGATAGAGCCGGAGATGGCCTTTGCATCACTGGCGGATGATGCCGATCTGGCGGAGATGTTTATCAAATATCTCTGCACGTTTGCTCTCGCAGAGTGTGCTGCCGATATGGAGTTCTTTGACCGGCATATAGAAAACGGCCTGATTGAGCGTATCGGCAGAGTGGCGGAGGCCGATTTTGTTCGGATGGACTATGGTGAGGCGATTGAACGTCTGCAGCGCTCCGGCGCTTCCTTTGCCTATCCGGTCGAGTGGGGATTGGACCTGCAGACAGAGCATGAACGGTATATCACCGAACAGATTGTCGGCGGGCCGACGTTTGTTCTCAATTATCCGAAAGATATCAAAGCATTTTACATGCGGCAGAATGATGATGGCCGGACAGTGGCAGCCATGGATTTGCTGGTGCCGAAAGTAGGGGAGATTATCGGCGGAAGCCAGCGCGAGGAGCGGCTGGATCGTCTGGAACAACGCATGGCCGAAATGGGGATTGCCGGGGAACCGCTCTGGTGGTACCTGGATAGTCGTCGCTGGGGAAGCTGTCCTCATGCAGGTTTTGGTCTCGGCTTCGAGCGACTTGTCATGTACCTGTCCGGGATGGAGAATATCCGCGACGTTATTCCGTTTCCCAGGACACCGAGGCATTGCGATTTTTGATACGGACATTCAGCAACGGTGCCGAACCACTCCCTTGATTCGTTTCGCTTGACGGGTTGCTGCATGTGTACTATTCTAACACGACTAAAGCTGTCCTATTATGCTCGGGAGGAAAACTATGACACAAATCACCTTTGGCACATCCGGTTGGCGCGGGATCTTGTGTGACGATTTCACTTTTGCCAACGTCAAGGTTGTCGTCCAGGCCATCGCTGATACCATAAAAGCCTCCGGCGAACAGGATAAGGGCGTGGTGATCGGCTGTGATACCCGGTTTATGGGGCAGCGTTTTGTCGAGGCATCCGCATGTGTGCTGGCAGGGGCCGGTATCAAGGCATTTGTCTGCGAGCGTGATACTCCAACACCGGTCATTTCGTATGAAATTCTGCGGCGTGGCGCAGCCGGCGGAATTAATTTCACCGCGAGCCACAATCCACCTGAATACAACGGTGTGAAGTTTTCTCCATCGTGGGGTGGTCCGGCGTTGCCGGAAACTACCAAAGAGATTGAACGACGTGCCAATGCCACGGTCGGTACCGTTTGTTACCGTGAAATGCCTCTTGAAGATGCAGCGCAAAAGGGGCTGAGAGAGAACATTAACCCTCATAGTGACTATATGAAGGCGCTTGAGCAAAAAGTTGATTTCGATGCCATCAAGAGCCTCGGCAAGGTTGCTCTTAATCCTCTTTATGGTACCGGGCGCGGATATCTTGACGAACCGCTCCGTAGCAGAAACATTTCATACTGCATGATCAACGACCGTCCTGATCCGTACTTTGGCGGACATCCACCAGAGCCATCCGAGGCACATATTCCCGATTTCATTTCTCTGGTCAAGAATGATCCCGAGATAACGTTGGGCCTTGCAACAGACGGTGATGCCGATCGTTTCGGCATTCTTGACGCAGATGGCAGTTTCATTGAACCAAACTACATCATTGCCCTGCTGCTGGATTATCTGATCAGGGTGCGCAAACTTGAAGGGGGTGTGGCGCGCAGTGTCGCAACCTCACACCTGATTGATGCTGTGGCGAAGAAGCATGGAGTACCGGTGTATGAAACACCGGTCGGTTTCAAATATATTGGTGAACTGATCAGCCAGGATAAACTGGTAATCGGCGGTGAAGAGAGCGCCGGGCTGACGATCAGGGGGCATGTGCCGGAAAAGGATGGCATTCTTGCCTGCTTTCTGGTGGCAGAGATGGCTGCCCGTGAAGGGAAAAGCGTCCGAGAACTTCTTGACCGGTTGTATGGCGAGGTGGGGCGCTTTATCACCCGTCGCGACAATCTCAAGCTTTCGCCTGAATTGGAAAACGCATACAGCCTGAAAATATCCGCTCTGCCGGTCGAGGTCGCCGGATCGAAAGTCAAGGACGTAGTCACAATAGATGGAACCAAATTATTGCTTGATGATGGTAGCTGGATGCTGTTTCGTAAATCGGGTACCGAGCCGGTAGTCCGGCTCTATGGTGAGGCATCCAACGATGCACGTCTTGCCGAAGTAATGGCTGCAGGGCGGCAGTTTATACTTAGTTAACTATTTTTTGTAAGGAGATACACCATGTGGGATTATACACCAACTGTTAAAGATCATTTTCTCAACCCGCGCAATGTCGGGGATATACCTGACGCCGATGCAGTCGGCGAAGTGGGTAGCCTCGCCTGTGGCGATGCACTGAAGCTGTATCTCAAGCTTGATGACAATAAGGACAAAATTGTTGACGCCAAATTTCAGACCTTTGGCTGCGCCAGTGCAATTGCATCGTCGTCAGCTTTGACCGAAATGGTTAAAGGGAAAACACTTGATGAAGCTCTGGCACTCAGCAATCAGGACATTGCAGATTTTCTCGGTGGGCTTCCTGAAGAAAAAATGCACTGTTCCGTCATGGGGCAGGAGGCGTTGGAAGTTGCCATCTTCAAGTATCGCGGCATGGAAATACCGCAGCATGACAGCGAACACGATCATGGACCTGCATACCCTGATTATGAAGGGGAGATTATCTGCAAATGTTTCGGCATTACTGATGCGTTCCTCAAAAAGGTTATCGAAACCAACGGCCTGACCACTGCCGAACAGGTAACCAATTTTACCAAAGCCGGCGGTGCCTGTGGCGGCTGCATTCCAAAGATCAAGGATCTGATTGCCCAGGTGCTTGGAGAGGTTGCGGCGAAGCCACGAACCCGCCCGGAAAAGCTCTCTAACATGAAGAAAATGCAACTGATTCAGGAAGTGCTGGAGCGCGACATCAGGCCGCTTCTGTGGGCTGATGGTGGTGACCTCGAATTGATTGATATTGACGGGCACAACGTACAGGTAGCGTTCCGCAAGGCGTGTGCCGGTTGTGCCTCTTCCGGCAACACTGCCCGCATGGTTGAGCTCAAGCTGCGTGATCTGGTTGCTGAAGATATAGTGGTTGAGGAGGTCTCTCAATGAAGGAGATCTATCTTGACAACAACGCGACGACCAAAGTTGATGAAGCGGTCTTTGAGGAGATGCGCCCCTATTTCTGTGAACTGTACGGCAACCCGAGTTCCATGCATTTCTTTGGCGGCCAGGTGCAGAACAAGGTAAACGAAGCCAGACAACGGGTTGCTGACCTGCTGGGGGCATCGCCGGACGAGATCATCTTTACCGCCTGCGGTACCGAAAGTGACAACGCCGCCATCCGTTCGGCTCTGGAGGTTTTTCCCGACCGGCGCCACATTGTTACGTCCCGGGTGGAACATCCGGCGATACTGACACAGTGCCGCAATCTGCGTCAGAAGGGGTATCACGTTACCGAGGTTGGTGTTGATGGAGCTGGCCGTCTTGATATGGATGAACTGAAAGCAGCGGTTACCGATGATACGGCTATTGTCTCTCTGATGTGGGCCAATAACGAGACCGGAGTGATCTTCCCGGTGGAGGAGGCTGCTGCCATTGCCCAGGCGAAGGGGGCACTTTTTCATAGTGATGCGGTGCAGGCCATCGGCAAGATTCCGATTACCATGGCCGCTTCCCGTATTGATATGCTGTCGCTTTCCGGGCATAAACTGCATGCACCGAAAGGGATCGGCGTACTGTATCTGCGGCGCGGCACGCCGTTTCGACCGTTTCTGGTTGGCGGCCATCAGGAAAAAAGCCGCCGTGCCGGTACCGAAAACGCCGCAGCCATTATTGCCCTGGGCAAAGCGTGTCAACTTGCCGGCCAGTATATGGCCGTAGAAAACAGTGTTGTCAAGGCGATGCGCGACCGCCTGCAGGATGCTCTGATGACTGCAATCCCCTACGCCCGTATCAATGGTGGTGGCGCGGAACGGTTACCAAATACCACCTCGATAGCATTCGAGTTTGTTGAAGGTGAAGCAATTCTGCTGTTGCTGTCAGAATTCGGCATCTGCGCATCATCTGGCAGCGCCTGTACGTCCGGTTCACTGGAACCGTCACATGTACTGCGCGCCATGGGTGTACCGTTTACCTGCGCGCATGGTTCGATCAGGTTTTCGCTTTCGCGTTTCACCACAGATGCGGAGATTGATACCGTTATTCGGGAGATGCCCCCTATAATCGCCCGCCTTCGCCAAATGTCACCATTTGGCAGGGAACACCTGTAAAGGGGTCTGTGTTTGTCCCACAGGCGGTTTTTCTCGGCCTGTGGGGTGTCCGTCTTCACACCCATAAACACGTACGTCCCTGACCGTTCGCACACATGGAGCTGATAATGCAGCAACGATGGTTTCACCGGGTTCTGTTTACCGCAAAAAGCGTTATTACACTTGATGACATCAGTTTCAGAGGACAGATTGAAAATATCTCCCTGAATGGAACTCTCATCACCTTTGATAAGGATGTTATTGTTACCCACGGAGACAAATGCTTTTTGTCGATTTATCCGGCAGGTGAGAATGAACCGATCCGGATCATCGCTGAAGTAATGCACTGCAGCCACAACATGGTGGGTATGAAATTTGTCGCTCTTGATCCTGATACCCAGTTTCGTCTGTATGATCTGGTGAAAAAGATAACGACTGATCCTGAAAAACTGGATGTTGAGAGGGACCGGTTGAAGGGGTATCTGGCAGGTTATCTTATGCCGGTTAAGAATATGGTTGACCTCAAAGCACATCCGGAAGCAGCCTCGCAATAATCGAACGTCACCAGCCTGTTCATTTCGCATGAACTTTCTTTGGAAGTGTGTGGTACAAAACTGTTGCCCTGTCGCGATTTCACTGCTATAAGGACAAACAAGATCGCATCAGTCTTTTATCTGAAAGAGGGAGGGTGTATGGTTCGGACTATGTGTATGTTGTCGATAATGTTTTTGTTTTGCGGAACTCTGGGGCTGAGCAGTGCGTCGGCGCAGACCATACTGGTTGACTCCGGTCATGGCGAGCGGTTCAACATTGATGACAACGGGCCTCTGCAGCTTTCCGGATTTTCCGAAATGTTGCAGGCAACCGGTGCTCATGTCGCAACTCTGGCGGTGCCAATCTCTGATGCAAGCCTTGCAGAAGCTGATAGTCTGATTATTTCCGGTGCGTTCGCACCACTAAAAGCTGATGAAATTGAAGCTCTTGTCCGTTTCTTGCACAGGGGGGGACGGCTTGCCGTCATGCTGCATATAGCCCCGCCGCTTGAGTCTCTTCTTGAGCGACTCAGGGTAAGCTATACCAACGGCGTCATACAGGAGAGGGAAAACGTTATTGATGGTACAGATATCAATTTCCGGGTAAACCGTCTCGGCACGCATCAGATTCTGCAGAGTGTTGACGAATTCAACCTTTACGGGGCATGGGGGCTGATGAATCAGGATGAAACTGCCCGTGTCATCGCTTCCACCAGCCCGATGGCCTGGATTGACCTTGACAGGAGCGAGATTCAGCGGAAAGAGGCGACCGCCTCGTTTGGCGTGATTGTCGCTGGCGATATCGGCAAAGGTGGCTTTCTTGTGTTCGGAGATGATGCCATCTTCCAGAACAAATTCCTGAACGGCCCTAACAAAGTGTTGGCTGCAAACCTTGCTGACTGGCTTAAATAGCTACCCATTAGCATGAATATCGCTATACAGCCTATGATGTTCGGAACATTTTTCAACATGGTGCTGCGTGCCATGCTTATTATTGTTTTGTTGTTAACAGGGTGTGAAAAAAAGCGGGGAATACTGATTGGTGATGTTGCTCCGCAGATTTCAGGCACCGACATGCAGGACAGGTCAGTCACGCACGATACGATCAAAGGGAAGATTACGGTGGTCTATTTCTGGACGAACTCATGCTGCGGGGATAGTCTGAAACTGCTTGAACCACTATACCGCCGAAACAAGGATAAAGGATTGATAGTTCTGGCAATAAATGAAATGGATTCAAAAAAGGACATTGAGTCGTATGCCATAACTAATCGCCTGACCTTTACAATGCTGAGGGATGAAGGCGCTCGATTGTTCAAAAAGTTCTCTGTATTCGGATTCCCGACGGTTTTTATTCTCGACAGAAACGGGACTGTCAGAGAGAAAATCCTCGGGGATATTCAAACCAATAAACTGGAAAAACTGGTCGAGCGCCAATTTGACATCCAAAGAGAAATAGACGCTCAATACGAAAAAATACGTTCCCGGTAACGTGTTGTGAGGGGGGATTGCAGTGACTGTCCGCGCTTGGTGATGGTTGCAATAAGAACGGTTTCCCGCAAAAATCAATCTCCCTATATCCGCCCGATTAAGCTCTGTTTATATTCACGCTCTACTACCCTCGCAACACCGCATCCCTGTCAATCTCCTTAGTAGCATTTTTGCACTTGTCACGTGGCAGATACTCTTTTCCGGCTTCAATCTGGCAAGGTAGAAATACATGCATTCCGGTGATCCTGAGGGTAATCAAAAACATTATGATAAGCGTCAATGCAAAATTCAACCTTGCATCCATATCGTTAGTTGGTATAGTAGTCAGCGGTTCGGCACCATGATAATTGGTATGGGGTACGCATGCGGTTGGGGATACAAAAAAAACTGGCATTCACTATCAGCACGTTTCTGCTGGTATTTCTGGCTGTCAGCAGTTGGGCCATCCTGCGCTATACCACGAAACTGACTCTGGATAACATCAAAGAACAGCAGTTTGCCATGACCAAAATTATCGCGGGAAGTATCGATGACAAGCTTGGCAGCTGGCTAGCCATTATTGCCGATAATGCTCGGACAACCCCGGTTGAAATATTCAAAGATCGCAGAACTGCGCAGCATTTTCTTGAAGATAGAAGCGGCATCAGAAGCATATTTACCAACGGCATCATGTTGTATGATAAAAATCTCGAGCTTATCGCGGAAAGTCCTATTATTACTGATCGAAAAGGGTTCGAGGCCGACGTAATTGCCCCATTTTTGAGAAGCGTCGACTCGAACGGTCTGCCGGATATTTCACACCCCTATATTTCCCCACAGACGAAAGCGCCGGCCATCGTCATGGCGGCAACAATCAGTGATAGCGATGATCGTACCATCGGTTTTCTGGTTGGGAGTATCAACCTGACCAAAGATTATTTCATAGAGGAATTGACGAGTTTTAAAATCGGCGACAAAGGGTATCTGTATCTGATCAGCAATGAGCGGGTCTTGATTGTTCACCCCGACAGAGAGAGAATCTTAAAGTTAAATGATGTACCGCGCGGCGCCAACCGCCTGCTTGACGAAGCGCTGCTCGGTTTTGAAGGGAGCGGTGAAACGATCAATACCCGTGGCATGAAACAACTTGCCTCCTTTAAGCGGCTTAGAACTGTTGACTGGGTCCTCGGTTGTGTATTCCCCCGGGAGGAGGCGTACGCTCCCATAATAAAGATGCGTTCGTACATGATAAGCGTCTCGGTCGCAACAATCCTGCTTTCAATTCTTTTGACCTGGATAGTAACGAGCCGGATGACGTACAATCTCAACTATTTTACCCGTCAGGTCGCCCTGTTGAAAGATCTTGACGGTCCGAATGCGGCGATCAGTATCAAGAGTAACGATGAGGTAGGACAGCTCGCTGAGTCCTATAACAGCCTTATTACACGGCTTACAGCAAAGGAAAATGATCTGGTCAGCCATCGGGATGCTCTGGAAAAAAGAACCATAGAGCTGGAAAAAGCCATGCAGCAGGTCAAGTCGCTTAGTGGCATTTTACCGATTTGCGCCTGGTGTAAAAAAATCAGAAACGACACCGGATACTGGGATCAACTGGAGAGTTACATCTGTGAACACTCCGATGCAGACTTTACGCACAGTATCTGTCCCGAATGTTACGAACAAATGGTCAAGGACTCTGAAACGGGGGAGTAATTTGTACATACTCGTTTATGGCGAAAAGTCTTCAACGCGGGAAACCAGTTGACTATTTGTTAGATCAAGTGCTATACAGAGCGCCCTCAATAAAGAAGTCCGACTGTTGTATATCAAGTTAGTTGTACATGCGAGAGTGGCGGAATTGGCAGACGCACCAGACTTAGGATCTGGCACCAAACGGTATAGGAGTTCAAGTCTCCTCTCTCGCACCAAAATATATGAACAAAGGCTTTACGGGCGATTTCCGTAAAGCCTTTGTTTTTCAACTCTGCCGTTTCCAGTTCAATATTTTTCAAACTCGTCGTCAATCTTGTCTGGCCCGGCAGTGCCGAGTTGCAGATGTATACCTCCGCCTGACATATGCGAGCTTGATGTGGTTTTTGTTGACGAGACGGCATGGGCAATCTGCACCTTCTTGACCGGTTTTGCCACTTTCCCCTTACCACTTGTTCCTGCATTCCCGCCGATATTGAAGAAGCTGATGGAGTCCTGCAGCTGTTCTGCCTGGCTGGAGAGTTCCTCCGAGGTAGAGGCCATCTCTTCGGAGGCGGAGGCGTTCTGCTGGATGACCTGGTCAAGCTGCTGAATGGCTTTGTTGATCTGTTCGGCACCGGTATCCTGTTCCTTGCTGGATGCGGTGATTTCCTGCACCAGTTCGGCAGTACGCTGGATGTCCGGCACCATCTTGGTCAGCATATCGCCCGCCTGCTCGGCAATCGCCACACTGCGGGTGGAGAGGCTCGATATCTCGCCGGCGGCCGATTGGCTCCGTTCGGCAAGTTTGCGCACTTCAGAGGCGACTACGGCAAAACCTTTGCCATGCTCGCCGGCACGGGCCGCCTCAATGGCTGCGTTAAGGGCCAGCAGGTTGGTCTGGCGGGAGATCTCTTCGATGATCGAAATCTTGGTGGCAATCTCTTTCATTGCGGCAACAGTTTCATTGACCGCTTTGCCACCATCTTTGGCATCGACGGAGCTCTTGATGGAGATCTTCTCGGTCTGCATGGCGTTATCGGTATTCTGGCGGATGCTGGATGCCATTTCTTCCATGCTGGAGGAGATTTCTTCCGCTGAGGCCGCCTGCTCGGTAGCGCCCTGGCTCATCTGCTGGGCGGTGGCGGAAAGCTGCTGGCTGCCGGAGGCAACGTTATCTGAAGCGGATATGACTTCACCAACCACCTGCTTCAGTTTGCCAACCATCTCTTTTATTGCGGTCAGCAACTGGCCGGTTTCATCACTGCTCTTTACGTTGACCTCCATGGTCAGATCGCCGGCCGCCAGTTTGTTTGCAACACCAACCGCATCGTTTAACGGATTGACGATGCCACGGGTCAGGAAGAGCGCGGAGACGATGGCGATCAGAATGGCCGCTCCGCCCAGGCCGAACATGATGTTGCGGGAACTGTTATATGTTGCGACCGCTTCTTCGTAGCGCATTTTATTGCGCTCCATATTATGCTGCAACAGCTCTTCAATGAGCCCGGTAATAGCCCGCTCTGCGGGGCCGCCCATTTTGCTCAGAAGTTGTCCCGCCTCAGCATCCTTGTTGGCCATGGCGAGCTCGGCAACCTTGGCGTTTATGTCGCGAAGTGCCCCGATGGCCTCATGAAGTTTTTTATTGAGCTCCACCGCCTTGGTGTCGCTTTTTGTGGTCATCTCTTCAGCCTTTTTGAAGCTGCTGGCATACGCTTCGCGGAATTTGTCAATGCGCTGGGCGTACTCCTGCTTCTTCTCCATATTGTCGTTAATCACCATATTTCGGAGGTTTATGCCGATACCGGCAATATCCATGTTCATGTCACTAACCAGATCAATCCTGGCCACGTTGACTTTGACAATCCTTTCGAGATTATTATTGATTTGTGCCATACTACTTACACCCTTCCAGATCAGCACTCCCATCAACAGTACCAGTAAAGCAAATCCAAAACCCAGTCTTTTTCCGATTTTCATATTAGCGATCATGCTTTTCTCCTTTAATGAAGTTGTCTAAGTATGTTTTTTATTCATGCCTGTCCCTGAACCGCAGCCAGTTCACCCGAGGTAAATACCTTGTCGATATCCAGTATCATGACAAAACGACTGTCATGCTTCCCCATCCCGCTAATAAAGTCAGTGTTCAGCTGAGTGCCGATATGCGGTGCTGCCTCAATCTGTGCAGGATCCATCTCGATAACCTCCTGCACGCTGTCGGCCAGTGTCCCCAGAATGACGTTCTCGCCGTCCATCATCACCTCAACTACGATGATGCAGGTGTTGACCGTCTGTTCCACCTCAGCCATGCCGAATTTAAGGTGCAGGTCGATGACCGGCACCACGCTGCCGCGCAGGTTTATGACGCCCCGCATGAAATCGGGTGTCTGCGGTACCTTGGTGATGCTCGTGATCTCCAGTATTTCACGCACTCTGCCTACGTCCACCGCAAATACTTCGTCATCAAGTACAAACGTCAGATATTGGGTCGTTTCGATGTTTTCTCCCATGCCTTATTCCTTTCCCGTGCATCAGCAAAAATATACAGCCATATCGACATGTGAATGTTTCTACCAGAGGTTCTCTGTTTGTATATTCATGGAAATAACTATATAGGTATTTTTATTTGATACTTCGGAAACGAGGCGTGGCCGTTATGTCATCAACAACAGCTGCTGAAAACCATCCGGAACACGGGAAACCTCTGCTGGCACTTTTTGGGTTGATCGTCGCAGGACTTGCCGGCAACTGGTTCAACTTCGAGATATTCCTGAATATCGATTTTCTGTTTGGTGGCATCTTTGCCATGCTGTCGCTGCAGTTTTTCGGGTTAGGTAGGGGGGTTTCAGCGGCCACTGTTATTGCCGCTTCTACCTGGGTGCTCTGGAATCATCCCTACGCTATTGTCATCCAGACGGCTGAAGTGGCTCTGGTCGGTCTGCTGATGCAGCGCCGCAGAATCGGGATGGTGCTTGCTGATACGATCTACTGGTTGTTAATCGGCTTACCGCTGATTTACCTTTTCTATCATCTCGTTATGAATATGCCGAACAGCACCACAGGCATCATCATGATCAAACAGGCGATAAACGGGATAGTTAACGCCCTGGTTGCCCGCTTGATCTTTACCGTTGTTGTACTCCGCATGCGCTTCTCCGAAATATCCTACTCCGAGCTCATCTACAATATGCTGGCCTTTTTCGTGTTGACCCCGGCACTGGCCCTGCTGGCGGTTTCGGCCAGAGGCGATTTTGCCAAAGTCGATGAACAAATACGCGCAATGCTGATTCAGGAGAGCGCGCTTCATGTGCAACGTCTGGAAACGTGGGTAGACAACAGGAAATATGTCGTTGTCAGTCTGGCTGAGATGGCCGCTACCAGATCACCACAACAGATGCAGCCGCTTCTGGAACTGGCTAAAATCTCCGACCTGAATGCCAACCGTGTCGGTCTGATGAACCGTGAGGCGATTACCACGGCCTATTTTCCGCGTGTTGATAATCGAGGAGAGAGCGCCATTGGCAAAGATTTCTCAGACCGCCCGTATATATCGGTCCTTAAGCAGACGCTCAAGCCGATGCTTTCCGAACTGATCATAAGCAAGATTGGAAACCCCGAGCCGAAGGTCAGTATGCTGGCACCGGTGGTCGTCCGTGGACAGTATGGCGGCTATGTCATCATCAACCTGAATCTCACCCAGATACGGGAGTACCTTGAAAAAAGTTCGGAGGGGAACGGCACGTTATTTACTCTGCTGGATAAAAACGACAACATTATTATTACCAACCATCCCCGCCAAACGGTCATGACGCCGCTTACACATGACAAAGGAACCCTCCGGCGCCGTGACGCCGCCGTAACCGAATGGATACCGGAGCTCCCGCCGAACACACCCCGCGCGGAACGCTGGAGAAAATCCCACTATATTACGGAAACGGCTGTCGGCGACCTCGCAGAATGGAAACTGGTGCTGGAACAGCCGGTTGCCCCCTTCCAGAAAATTCTCTACGATAATTACACCGGGAAAATGGCCCTGCTGTTCATGACACTGCTTATTTCCCTGGTACTGGCGGAATTGTTGAGCCGCAGGATCACTGCACTGCTCGGGCATCTCACATCGGTTACACAGCATCTCCCGTACAAACTGGCAAAAAACCAGGCTGTTATCGAGTGGCCAACAAGCGCCATTACGGAAGTTCGTACCCTGACCGAAAATTATCAGGAGTTGTGCCACGCCATTCAAAAATATGTTTCGGATATCATCGCACTGAATCTTGAACTGGAACAGCGGGTTGCGGAACGGACGGTGGCTTTGCAGAAAAGTGAAGAGCGCCTGAAAACTGCGTTGGAGGGTTCAAATGTCGGTGTGTGGGATTGGAACGTCACAACAAACGAAGTATACTTTTCCCGTCAATGCACGGCGATGCTCGGTTACGAAGAAGATGAAGTTGATAATACCCTGACAGCATGGATCAGCCTTGTGCACCCGGAAGACAGAGAACATTTTTATGTCGATATTGACAAGCATAACCGGGGTGAAACGGAGAGATTGATCAATGAACATCGGAGCCGCTGCAAGGACGGAAGCTACAAATGGGTACTGGAACGGGGTAAAGCGGTAGAGTGGGGAGATGACCGGCAACCGTTACGGGTTACCGGGACAATTGCCGATATTACCACCCGCAAACTTGCTGAAGAGGAGCTGAAGAAAGCCACAGAGTTGTCTGAAGCTGCCAGTCAGGCAAAAAGCCGCTTCCTTTCTATTGTGGCCCACGAATTCAATACGCCGCTTGGCCTGCTCACAATGAGTGCCGGCATTCTTGACACCTATCGGGATCGCCTCTCCGACACGGAACTGCGAGAGCAATACGAGCAGATACGAAATGCTGCGCGGCAGCTGTCAACGCTTGTCGGTACCATCTCCGACGTTAGCCGCCAGGAACGTGGCGCGTACACCGTTGCTCCGGTGCAGATGGACATTAAACGGTTTTGTGATACGATTGCGCGCGATGTCAGGACAGTCTGGAGCAGAGATCATGAGTTTCTCGTCGCCATCTCGTCCGAGTGCGGGACAGGTATGCTGGACGGTTCTCTGTTGCGGCGGCTGTTGGAGAACCTGCTGACCAATGCGTTCCGCTTTACCCCGGCTGGTGGCTGGGTGTCGTTCTCAGTCAACCGTGAGGCGGAGCGGCTGCTGATTGAGATAGCCGATTCCGGTATTGGCATTCCGGAGGAGGATCTGGACAAGATCTTCGAGGCATTCTACCGGGGTGGCAACGTCGATGCACGTAGCGGGCTCGGACTTGGACTTTCGATTGCGCGTGAAGCGATAACGCAGCTGAACGGCAGCATATCTGTGGTTAGCAGGGCAGGTGAGGGGACAACCTTCCATCTGGAACTGCTGGTGTGCAATGAATGAATAAAGGAGCACCCCATGAACTCAATCCTTGTTATGGAAGATGATCCCGCGTATCGGAGTTCGATCTCACTGGTTCTGCAGATGGAGGGATTCGATGTCCGCATGGCTGATAACGGCGCCGACGGCATTACCATGGTTCGTGATGCCCGACCGGATCTGATTCTATGCGATATTATGATGCCGGGGCTTGATGGATATTCGGTACTGGAAACCCTGAAAAAAAATGGCACGTTGGCTGATATTCCCTTTATTTTTGTGACCGCTCTGGATGACAGAGCAGATGTGCGACGCGGTATGAGTGAAGGAGCCGACGATTTTCTGACCAAGCCATTTTCTGCCGAAGAGCTTGTTGCTGCGGTGATTGGCCGCCTTAACCGCATCAAAAGGATTCATAACCAGGTGGTTGAAAGTGCGATTCCGGAGCAGCAGATCAAGCTTCTTCAACTGCTTACCGCCAGAGAACGGGAGATATTGCTTCTGGTCGGGAATGGCGAGTCATCCAAGGAAATTGCTGAACGCCTTGATATTCGTATTAACACTGTCGAAGTACATCGCTCCAACCTGATGAAGAAGCTGAAGGCGGAGAATGCCGTAATCCTTGCCCGCTGGGCGTTTGTTGCGGAACGGTGTGCCGGGGACGTTTTGTCAGCTGACTGACTATGTGGGGGTGATATACGCGAGAAGGCCACCCGAATGAAGGTGGCCTTCTTACTTTCCATTACTCATTATCAACTCCTTGCAATACTTATTTGTCCGTTTTAGTCATTTCATCATTCACTACAGATACTGTTCCTTTAATCATTCCATAAAGCATTATCATTGCCGGGATACACTGTATAACCACTACTAACGCGCAGAAACCAAGGAACAGTAGAATCAGTGGACCGCTTACAAAGACATTGCCGGTTGCTCCTGATGCTGCAAATGTTGTTGCAGGAGCGATGATTCCCATAATCGTTGCGAGTGCTTTCATGACATCCTCCTTGTATTGGTGAGCTGTGTAATGCGTGTTGCTTCTGGTGTTTTTATTACACGGATAATGCCAAGTTTACTATTTATTGTATTTTATCGTTTAACTAATCGATATTACAGTGAATATTATATGATTGGTGGCACAGGCAATTTTTACTCAGAGCATTTCAACACGCAACTGTATGAAAATATGATACGAAGAGTATCCAATAGCTGCCTAAAATATCAACAACTACAGAATGTTATGTTGATGTATGCTTTGTCAGGGGGTGTATGAATCTATTATACCGACGGTTGGTACTGCTCAGTGTGGTGAATCTGATTCAGATATGACTGCTCAGTTCCATGTGTCTTTACCGAAGGGTAGGCGCCCATTGCGATTGCTAACCCAGGCTGCGATGTCGGCTAACGGCTTTTCTCTCTGAAGATCACGCAGAAGCATGTGATATCCATTCTTGTAGAAGGCTTTTCGAGTTGTAACAGGCACCTTTTCGAGCATGAGAAACATCGGTTTTCGGGGAATGATCTGGTCATGCTTGCCGTACTGTACCAGGGTGGGTGCCCGGAGTTTCCCGGCCTGGGACAGTGCAGCATCCATAAGATTGGTGAGACCGTACATGGCGTCGATACGGGTTTCCCTGATAACTTTCGAGTCAAGTCCGAGCGGACGCAGCATCGTTTTATTGTCTGAGGGTGTTATTCCCAATACTTTCCCGGTCAACTTCATCCAGGGAACAGTGTGAGAGGCACACGCCAGCAGCCACCGCTGATACCAGGGCATGGTGTCCCGTCCCCAGACCGCAGGCGCCACCAGGATTATTCCATCGACATGAGGCGGCCTATCGCCGGTCATTGCGACGATAGTCACAGCGCCCCCCATGCTTTCTCCCAGCACGTAGAGCGGAACGTCCGGTGAATACTTGTGAACCTCATTTACAAAATTGGTAAGGTCGTTTGCGTACGCCTCCGTACCCGACCATAAGCCGTGACCCGGAGCGTAGCCAAAACCCCTCTGGTCGTAGGCGTAACAGGCGATACCCCGGCGGCTGAGATAGCTTCCAGGGCCGGAAAACGCATTGCTGTAGTCGTTGAAGCCATGCAGGGCAACGATTACAGCCTTGATTGGGATGTTTTTCGGCAGCCACGTGCGTACCGGCAGCACCGTTCCGTCCTCGGTGATATACCGTCCCTGTTCGAGTTTTGGCTCCCGGACCTTGTTTCCGGGATGATTTACCCGTGGTTCACAAGCGGTACTCAAGACGAGCAAAACTAATGCGGTACCGCTGAATGTAATTTTGTTTTTTATACGAAACATACATTACCATTCGCAGTTTTCATGTCAGCCAGGATAAAGAATATCCGCGAATCAGTGGCGCTACGCAAGGCAAAGCCCCGTAGACTGTCATCACCAGTTTCCCTGTAATTACCTGTTCCCTTGCTTGTCAAAGGTGTTTTGACTATATTCGTTTTCATAATTTTCACCTTTGGCATTGCAATCCCCAATAACTGATTAATAATAACGCTGAATGTTTCACACAGGGATTAACAGGTAGTGAGTAGGAAATCAAAGGTAAAATCGTTGAATTGGTGTCATTTATTTTGCAATCAAGTGCCTGAATATGGGGCGTAGGTTGACATCAGCTTCGTTTTTGTCCGAAGAAAGGTAACCTGCATGAGCTTCAACAAAATGACGATACGTTCGCTCAAAACGAGAGTGACGCTCTTTACCTTGGTCATATTCCTGATCTGCATCTGGTCGCTGACCTTCTACACAAGCCGGATGCTGCGCCTGGATATGGAACATCATCTGAGTGAGCAGCAATTTTCGACGGTTTCCGTAGTCGCCGCAGATATCGGTGTGCAACTGAACGACAGGATACGGGCACTCGAGGCGGCAGCCTCAAGAATTACTCCAGCCATAATGGGCAACCCCACACTCCTGCAGACTCATCTTGAAAATCGCCCCGCTCTCGCAATTTTATTCAACAGCGGCCTCTGGATCACCGGCACCGATGGCATCGGGATTGCCGATGTGCCGGTTTCAACCGGGCGAATCGGCGTCAACTACAGTGACAGGGCATTCATGATCGGGGCGCTCAAAGGAAAAACCACCATCGGGCAACCGGTAATGGGGAGAAAACTCTTGGCGCCCGCCTTTGCGATCGCGGCGCCCATCAAGGATTCCGCCGGCAACGTCATTGGCGTCTTGCTTGGTGCGATCAATCTGGGAATGCCCAATTTTATGGACAGGATTGCCGCTAACAGTTACGGCAAGACCGGCGGATATCTGCTAATATCCAAAGAGTACCGGGTTATTATCACTGCAACTGACAAGAACCGCATCATGGAAACGCTTCCTTCCGGAAGGGTCAACCCTTTGATCGAACGGTTTTTGCAAGGGCATGAAGGTTCCGGTATTGTCATAAATCCGCGCGGCGTCGAAGTGCTGGCGTCCGCCAAAAATGTTCCGCAATCCAGTTGGTATGTCGCAGCAATGCTTCCTACTAAAGAGGCTTTTGCCCCGGTACGTGACATGAACAACCGGATTTTGCTGGCAGCGGTATTTCTCACCATTATGGCGTGGCTACTGACCCGCTGGATGCTGAAACGCCAGCTCGCTCCGATGGTCATTGCTGCCGAGTCGCTCGCTGTCATGTCACATGAAAAATCAACACTGCAACCACTACCGGTCACTAGCCGTGACGAAATCGGCGATCTGATCGGCGGCTTCAACCACCTGCTGGAGACTTTGCGGCAGCGGGAAGAAGCGCTCCATGAGCAGACCGTCCGACTGGAAAAGGAGATGGCCGACCGGCAGAAATTTCATGAGGCCCTGCAGAACAAGACCATTGAACTTGAACATGAGATCGACATACGTCAGGTGACCCAGCAAAATCTAGAAGAGCAGACGGCGGCACTTGAAGAGGAAGTTGCCGAACGAATCCGGCTTCAGGAAGAACATGAGCGTCTGGAAGAACAGTTGCTGCAGTCCCAGAAAATGGAGGCAATAGGGCTTCTGGCCGGCGGCGTTGCACATGACTTCAATAATATTCTGTCTGTCATCATGGGCTATGGAAGCCTCCTGATAAAAAGTCTCTCGGAAGGAAAGGAGCACGACAACATTGTCCATATTCTAAACGCAGCCGAGCGGGCAGCCGAACTGACCAAAGGGTTGCTGGCATTCAGCCGGAAGCAGACCTTCAATCTGAAATGCACCGACATCAACCGGCTTGGGGCAGACAACGGCACATTCTTGAAGCGGGTTATCGGTGAAGATATCGAACTTGTTACAACATATTATCCGACGCCTCTGCTCAGCATGATTGACAGCTCGCAGATCCAGCAGGTTTTCATGAACCTTGCTACAAACGCTCGCGACGCGATGCCGTCGGGCGGGAAGTTGACCATATCCATCAGTGCGGAGACAGTCGAAGGGCACGAAGGGCGTACCGGCGAATATGCAGTGATCCGGATGAGCGACACCGGAACAGGAATTGACTCTGAAGCGGTCGAAAAGATTTTTGACCCGTTTTTCACTACAAAAGTAGCCGGCAAGGGGACCGGCCTCGGCCTGTCAATAATTCATGGCATCATCGCCCAGCATGGCGGCTTTATCCGCTGCCACAGCAGTATAGGCCAGGGGACGGAATTTGCCATTTATCTTCCGCTCTGCAGTGAATGTGGGCTGGTGGATGCACCTGAAGCTGATCAGAAAAGAGTTTCCCTGCGGGGTAGCGAGACCATCCTGCTTGCGGAAGACGATACATCGCTCATGGAGATAACCACGGGTCATCTTGAAGCGAATGGCTATACGGTTATTCAGGCGACTGACGGTGCCAAGGCGGTGGAGATGTTCGAGAAATATCGTGATGAGATCGATCTGGTAATGCTGGACGCAATTATGCCCAGGATGACCGGGAAACAGGCATGGGACGAAATCAGGGAGATACGCCCTGATGTCAAGGCCTGTTTCGTCAGCGGCTATGCCAATGAGATCATCAGCGGCAAGGTTGCCGTTGATTACGGTGTCCCGTTTATAAGTAAACCGATCATGCCGGAATCTTTGCTCAGAAAAGTACGGGAGATTCTTGAAAAATGATGCGGAATAGCCCGATTGTTTGATTTCATCCTCTGGCGGTGAAAGGGTGAGAAGCGATTTTTCTTCAAAACCAGCCGGGAAAATATCAAATATATTCTGCTGAATAGTGTTATGCCAACAGAGCTGTTTTGATGCGTATCAAGAAAATCCTCCAAATATGTTCCCTCCTGCCTATCTCGGAATCCCTTGAGTTTGTAAGCTAATGCGGCTATATTTCGCGCCGGTAAACTTTTTCTCAAGGATGCTAATATGAAAGACGCGGCACAATCGCTCGGCTTGCGGACCCTTGAAGATATCAGCTCAATCATTCTTCATTCACATGACCTGCAGGATACGCTGGATAACATTGTTACCCTGGTCGCCAAACGGATGGGCTCTGACGTCTGCTCTATCTATCTCCTGGAAAGCGATGGGGAAACTTTGACTTTGAAGGCGACCAGAGGGCTTTCAAAGGCTTCGGTTAACCGTGTTGCCATGAAAGTTCACGAAGGTTTGACCGGCCTCGCAGTCGAAACTCGCGAAATGGTCATGACTGACAATGCTCCGGCGCACCCGCGCTACAAATACTTCAAAGAGGCGAAAGAAGAGCGCTTTCTCTCATTTCTCGGATTGCCACTGTTTGAACATAAAGCACCGATTGGTGTCATTGTTGTGCAAAATCGTGAAACGCGCAGATTTAGTGACGATGAAATCAGTATTCTGCGCACCATTACCTTTCAAATTGGCAGTATCGTGTATAACGCGCGTCTGCTGGACTCAATTCAGAGTAAGGAACAGGAACGGGCCTGGTTTGAAAGTGAATTGGCCAAAGTCAGGGGGCTGCCGGCGGACTCTACTGGAAAAACACTTACAGCGGGAAAGAAGCGGGTCGCTGCGTTCAGGACGTTTGGCGGAAGAGCTGTATCGCCCGGTTTCAGCAGGGGGAAAATATACATTCTCGACCGCTTTAGTGACAAGGTCATCAAACTTGCCAAGGTTGGCACTCCTGATGTTGAACTGAATAAATTCAGTCAGGGTCTTGAAAAAGCAAAAATCCAGACCATTTATATGGAAAAGCGTGTCAGTGAAACGCTCTCGGCCGATGATGCAGCAATTTTTCATACCCATTTGATGATCCTTGAGGACCGGAGCTTTTCAGCAAAAGTTTCAGACCTGATTGAGCTGGGCATGGGGGCTGCCCGTTCGGTGCATGATGTCGTTCAACACTATGTACAGGCTTTTTCCGCCATGGAAGATCCGTATCTGCGGGAAAGATCTGCGGATATGGAGGATATCGGCCGCCGTATTGTTGACGCAATCGAGGGAAACAGCACCAATGAGGTAACGCTCAAGGAAAAACGGGTACTCGTGGCAGATGAGATTTTCCCTTCCAATCTGGCAATGCTTGACCCGAATAAAATTCTTGGCATTGTCACCGAGAAGGGTAACACCTATTCACATGCCGCAATCATGGCAAAATCACTTGGCATTCCCGCTGTTCTTGGCGTGCAGGGGATAGTTGCTGCGGCAAATGTCAAGGATGAGATCATTGTTGACGGAACATCCGGGAATGTGTATCTCAACCCGAATGCCGTGATAATTAATGAGTATGAACGGCTTGAGCAGGAGTATGCCGGCCGGATGAAGGAGCTGGAAGGGCTTCGTGATCTGCCGGCTGTAACAACCGATAATGTCAGAATTACACTCAGTGCCAATATCGGGTTGATTTCGGACGTCCGTGTTGCCAATGCGCATGGCGCTGAAGGGGTCGGACTGTATCGTACCGAGTTCCCCTATATGGCACGTTCTTCATTTCCAAATCGGAACGATCAAGCGGCGATCTACCGTAAAATCCTGCATGGTTTCCCCGGACAAAGCGTTAATATCCGCACCCTTGATATTGGCGGAGATAAGGGCCTTTCATATTTTCAGCACCCTCATGAAGATAATCCGTTTCTCGGCTGGCGCTCAATTCGCGTTTCTCTGGATCGCCAGGATATTTTCAGAGAGCAGCTTGCCGGGATTCTCCTGGCAGCGCATACGGGAAATGCAACGATCATGTTTCCCTTGATCAGCAGCCTTGATGAAATCCGAAAAGTCAGGGAAATTATGAGTTCGGTAAGGAACGAACTACTGCGCGAAGGGCATGATGTACCTGGGTACATTCCGCTTGGCATCATGGTCGAAGTGCCGGCAGCGGTGCAAATTATTAATTATCTGATTAAAGAAGTCGACTATGTCAGCATAGGTACCAACGATCTGATTCAGTACACATTGGCCGCTGACCGTAATAACGCTGCGGTCAGGCAGTATTATGATCCGTACCATCCGGCAATTCTCCACTCAATCAAGCGTGTTGCCGATGCGGCAGCCAAGGCGGGTAAAAAGGCTTCCGTCTGCGGAGAAATGGCAGCTGATCCGCTCTGTGCGCTGCTGCTGGCCGGGATGGGTATCCGTGAATTCAGTCTCTCGGCGCCAAGTATTCCGGTGGTAAAACAGGCTATCAGGAACAATAGTAACGAAGCGTGCCGACGCTTTGCAAAGGCCGCACTGGCGTGCCGCAACAGTACCGACATGGGGCGATGTCTGGCCGATGCCCGAAAAAAACTGGCATTGTAAGCGGTGCCAATGATTGCACAAATAATTCTGAATCCGAGGTGATGGCATTTTGTACGATGGACGGCCGACGTACGCCGAGATTGACCTCTCGGCTCTTAAACATAACTATTCGCTGATTCGCGCAGCACTCCCCCGGCGGACCGAGATTCTTGCCGTGGTCAAAGCAGATGCCTACGGACACGGTTTCATGGATATCAGCCGTGAACTGGAACATTTTGGCGTCAATGCGTTCGGTGTTGCGTTTCTTGCGGAGGGGATTCAGCTCCGCAAAAGCGGTTGTGACAAGCCGATTCTTATTCTGGGAGGGGTGTATCCGGGACAGGAACGAAAATGCATCGGATATAACCTTTCTACGACAGTGTTCACTCTGGAACAGGCACAGGCTCTCAACCAGGCTGCGTCTGCCGGGAAGCTTTTTCGCAAGGCGCAACTCCATCTCAAAATCGATACCGGAATGGGGCGACTTGGAGTTCCGTATAACGAGGTTCCCCAGTTTCTTGCCGAGCTGAAGAAGTTGCCCAATATTGTCTTGGAAGGGGTTATTTCACATTTTGCCAGTGCTGACGAACTTGATGAATCAGGTCAGTATTTTACCCGAATTCAGCGGGAACGTTTTACCTGGGCTTTGTCGGAAACCCGCAAGGCAGGCTTCAAACCGCGCTATATTCACATTGCCAATAGTGCTGCTGCCCTGCTTCGGGAGATGCCGGAGTGTAATCTGATCAGGCCGGGAATTGCCATGTATGGCTCTTTGCCGTCAGCCGATTTTCAGGGGAAACTGGATCTCAGGCCGGTGATGCGCCTTAAGAGCCGAATTGCCATGCTTAAATGGGTGGAAACCGGGAGTACCGTCAGTTATGCGCGGCGCTTTATGGCTGAGAAGCGCACATTGATCGCCAGTGTACCGGTCGGCTATGCTGATGGCTACCCACGCACTCTCACCAATCGGGGCGAAGCCTTGATTCATGGTCAGCGCGCCAGGGTTGCCGGTACCGTCTGCATGGACTGGATTATGCTTGATGTGACCGGTATCAAGGGGGTTGCTGTAGGCGATACCGTGACCCTGATGGGCCCGGACGACGATGGACACTGCGTATATGCCGAAGAACTGGCCGTTTGGGCTGAGACCATCCCCTATACAATTTTCTGTGGCATCAGTAAACGGGTGCCGAGAATCTATCTGAAATAATCCCGTACCGTATACACTACAATCCTTTGAACTAGTTGATTTCAACCGGTTATTTCGGTTCACCCGTCCCGGCATACCGGGTGAAAACCATTGGAATTTTAGACGGAAGCGTGATACAAGCTACCCTCCCTTTTTTGAAAGCGGCTGGCAGATTGATTTTTCACCGGTTATCGGCAAAATATATGGCAACGATTCTTATTAGTAAGGAGTACGGAGTATGGCTAAAATTACCAGGGCGCTGCTCAGTGTCTCTGAAAAGAGCGGCATCATCGAACTGGCGCAGCAGTTGGCAGTCTGTGGGGTAGAACTTCTCTCCACCGGCGGTACGGCAAAGCTGCTGCGCGAGGCAGGATTGACGGTCAAGGATGTTTCTGAATTTACCGGATTCCCTGAGATGCTTGATGGGCGGGTGAAAACACTGCACCCAAAGGTACACGGGGGGCTGCTTGGGATGCGCTCCAATCCTGACCATGTCGCCAAGATGAAGGAACATGGTATCGAGAATATCGACATGGTGGTGGTGAACCTGTATCCCTTTGAAGCGACAACTGCGCGGGAAGGGTGCCATCTTGAAGATGCCATTGAAAATATCGACATCGGCGGGCCGACCATGCTTCGTTCGGCTGCCAAAAATTACCCTGACGTTACGGTACTGGTCGACAGCTCTGATTATGCCAGGGTGCTGGAAGAGATGAAAGCCTCGGGCGGCTCGGTTTCAATTTCAACTAACTATGCTCTGGCGGTAAAGGTATTCCAGCACACAGCCGCCTACGACGGGGCAATCTCGAATTATCTCGGTGCGCGCCTGACAGAAGAGGTTCTGGAATATCCACCAACTTTTTCCCTGCAGGTAAAAAAAGCCCAGGATTTGCGTTACGGAGAAAATCCGCATCAAACGGCTGCATTCTACGTTGAAAGCAACCTTTCAGAACCATGCGTCTCAAATGCCGTACAACTCCAGGGCAAAGAACTTTCGTTCAATAATATCATCGATCTTGATGCTGCGATCGAAACGGTCAAGGAGTTTCAGCAAAGTGCTGCCGTTATTATCAAACATACCAATCCGTGTGGTGCGGCGCTTGCCGATTCACCGCTGACCGCCTATCTGAAGGCGCGCGAATGTGATCCTGTTTCCGCATTTGGCGGCATTGTCGGTTTTAATCGTACCGTTGATGCAGCAACTGCGCACGAGTTGACATCAACCTTTTTGGAAGCGGTTATTGCGCCAGGTTACAGTGAAGAGGCGCTGGCCATTTTTACCGCAAAAAAGAATGTCCGGGTTATGCAGGTGCCGCTTCTTGACAGCTATGTAGCAGGAGGCTTCGATCTGAAACGGGTCACGGGCGGGATGCTGTTGCAGGGTCGCGATCTGGGGATGATTAATGCCTCTGATTGCCGTGTGGTGACGGAGCGGGTACCAACCGCTTCGGAATATGAAGCACTGGATTTTGCCTGGCGTGTCTGCAAGCATGTGAAATCGAATGCTATTGTGTTCAGCAATCGTGACCAGACGGTCGGCATTGGCGCCGGCCAAATGTCACGAGTTGATTCGTCAAAAATTGCCGTTCAAAAGGCACTTCTCCCTACCCAGGGAACTGTGCTGGCCTCGGACGCATTTTTTCCGTTCCGTGACGGCGTAGATGCAGCAGCTGAGGCGGGTGTCACCGCTATAATTCAGACCGGAGGCAGTGTTCGCGACGAAGAGGTTATAAAAGCTGCCAACGAACATGGAATTGCGATGCTTTTTACAAGGATGAGGCATTTCCGGCATTAATAATCAGGTTGTAGATTGAAGAAATCTGATACATGACAAATTTATGTGAGGTTGGCAGATATGAAAATACTTGTAATTGGCGGCGGCGGCCGGGAACACGCCCTGGTCTGGAAAATTGCCCAGTCACCCCTTGTTTCCAAAATATACTGTGCCCCGGGCAATCCGGGAACGGCTGCTCTTGCTGAAAATCTGCCGATCTCCGTAGATCAACTGGACAAGCTGCTGGCGTTTGCCTATGAAAACAAGATTGATCTGACCGTGGTCGGTCCTGAACAGCCTCTCTCTCTCGGTATCGTTGACCTGTTCGAGTCGCATGGGCTTAAGGCGTTTGGTCCGTCTCAGCAGGCTGCCATAATTGAGGGAAGTAAGGCATTTTCAAAAGATCTGATGCAAAAATATCACGTGCCGACAGCTGCCTACGGTGTGTTCACCAGTCAAATGGAGGCTGAGGCGTTTATCCGTCGTACTGGTGCGCCGATCGTTGTTAAAGCGGACGGTCTTGCCGCCGGCAAAGGGGTCATCATTGCTCAAACCTGCGAAGAGGCGATCACAGCTGTTCGGGACATGCTTAGCGGAAATGCTTTTGGAAGCGCCGGATCGCGTGTCGTTATTGAAGAGTTTCTGACCGGCGAGGAAGCCTCATTTCTCGTTATAACGGACGGGATACATATCGTTCCACTTGCCAGTGCCCAGGATCATAAGGCTGTCTTTGATGGCGATCAGGGGCCGAATACGGGAGGTATGGGCGCCTATTCCCCTGCTCCGGTGGTAACACCTGATATCCATGAAAAAGCCATGCAGCAGGTAATCCGTCCGACAGTTGCGGGTATGGCTGCTGAAGGACGGCCGTACAGCGGGGTACTTTATGCCGGTTTGATGGTGAAGGATGGCGAGGTGAAAACTCTTGAGTTTAACGCCCGTTTTGGTGATCCGGAGTGCCAGCCGCTTCTGATGCGGATGAAGTCTGACATTGTGCCGATCTTGCTCGCCGTTGCAGAGGGCGATCTTTCTGATGTAACCATCGATTGGTTCGACAAAGCGGCGGTCTGTGTCGTCATGGCCTCGGAAGGGTATCCGGGAGACTATCGGAAGGGCGATGAAATTGCTGGCCTTGAGCAAGCAGGAGCAATTGATGGTTTATACGTATTTCATGCCGGAACCGCACAAAAAGATGGTACCTGCGTCACTAACGGCGGCAGAGTCCTTGGTGTTACCGCGCTCGGAACAACGGTAAAGCATGCAATAACTACAGCGTACCAAGGGGTAGCACAAATATCCTGGCCGGGTGTACAGTTTCGCAATGATATAGGCAAGAAGGCGCTTGAACGAGTTTAGACTGTATTTGAAATTTGATTTCAACGAGAGGTGAATTGCATGACACAAGCCCCGCTTGTGCTTCTGATGATGGGTAGTGATACGGATCTCCCAATCATGCAGGAAGCGGCAAATATTCTGCGTGAATTCGAAATTCCGTATGAGGTGAGGATTTCATCGGCGCACCGCTCACCGGCGCGCACCATGGCCCTTGCTTCAGAGGCTTCTGGACGTGGCATCAGGATAATTATTGCCGGAGCCGGCATGGCTGCCCACCTGGCCGGAGTTGTTGCCTCCAAAACCATTCTGCCTGTCATAGGGGTGCCGATGCCGGGAGGCGCATTGAACGGAGTAGATGCATTGTACGCGACTGTGCAAATGCCGGGGGGGATTCCGGTTGCGACGATGGCTATCGGTAAAGCAGGTGCGAAGAATGCCGGCCTTTTTGCCGTGCAGATCCTGGCTCTCTCCGAACCAAGTCTTGTGAAAGCACTGGTGCGTTATCGCGCAGATATGGATAGAGAGCTGGAACTCAAAGATGCCGAGTTGCAGTTACTCCACACCGGTCATGTTTAATTGTGGTCTGGTCTTAAAAATATGGTTGACTTTTTACCGAAGCACATGATAGATAACCGGACGCTTTTGGTAGCCACAGTGCTTGTTTCCTCGGTTGTGACGAGGTGATGTTTTCTGGCTTTTTAAGTACCATCCACAATTCATACTTCTTGTTTTGTGGTTATATTCCCCATTAGCTCAGTTGGTAGAGCAGGTGACTGTTAATCACCTTGTCCGTGGTTCGAGTCCGCGATGGGGAGCCAATAAGAGCAAGGGTTTACAGAGATTGTCTGTAGACCCTTTTTCTTTGTGCCGTAGTATATGCCGTAATAAAATTTCAAGGAGTCATATTTGGAAACCTTGCTTCTGCAGCTCCAGGAATCACTATTGACGCACGCCAGGCCGGTCCAGGTTGCGTTTCACTTGTATGAGATATTGAGTAATGCAGGTTACGATGACGAACTGATACACGAAGTCTCTGATGCGCTGGCGGATGTTGTGGCGTAGTAAATACAAATATATTTAGGGGGAGTTATGAAAAGAATTTCGCTGGTATTAATGGCACTACTTACTACTGTTTCAACTGCGGTGGCAGCAAACTACATTGAACCACTGGAACTGAAGCAGGCTTTTGAAAATAAATCACCATTGATTATTATTGATATCCAGCCTGCCAAAGATTTTGCGCAGCAGCATCTACCAGGCTCCGTTGAGACCAATGCGTTCCCTGCAAAAAGCTCTGAAGAAAAACGGCGACTTGACAAGGCATTGCCAGCTATAAAAGCGTCTTCAGCTCCGGTTGTAATTGTCTGCCCTCGCGGCAAGAGTGGTGCTAAAAACAGTTATGAATACTTACTTTCCATGGGCATTGCCGAAGACCGCCTTCAGATACTTGACGATGGAATAGCCGGATGGCCATACAAAGAGTATTTTAAGCAAGGCAGGTAAAATATACGGAAGTATCTGATGCGCTGTGGATACAGCAACGCCCCGGTGTTTAATGTGTATTGGCTCAGCGTGAATAGGACTTTTGGTTCGTTTGTGATAAATCATCACGAACGGAGGAAAGTCCATGCGAAAGAAACGTCACAATTACACCCCAGAAGAGAAGGTTTCCATTTTACGGCGTCATCTGGTCGAGCACGTACCTGTATCCGATCTGTGTGACAAGCATCAACTTCAGCCAACAATATTTTATATCTGGCAGAAGCAGTTTTTCGAGAATGGAGCAGCAGCATTTACCCGCGAAGACAAGCCTCAAAAGCGTGTTGAAGAAGTCAAAATCCAGCAGCTCGAAGCCAAGTTGATCAGAAAGCATGAAGTGCTCTCCGAATTGATGGAGGAGCACATCAAGCTAAAAAAAGAACTTGGGGAGCTTTAACAGGCGGCTGGGTTCCCCATGACATTCGCGATGCCGTTGTCGATTACACCAAGGAATGGAGCGACAAAGCGGAGATTCCGCTGAAACACTTCATAGCCTGGCTGGTTGTCTCAAAGAGCAAATTTTACGCCTGGGTCGAGCGGTACGGCAAAGCTAACGAACACAACGCCCCGATCCCCCGTGACTTCTGGCTTGCATTCTGGGAACGAGAAGCAATTATCAAGTTCGCCATAAACAACCCGCTTGAGGGATACCGGCGACTGACTTTCATGATGCTGGATCAGGACATAGTTGCCGTCAGCCCTTCCAGTACCTGGCGTGTTCTTTCAAAAGCAGGCATGCTCAACAAATGGAATCAGAAGCCGTCTCTCAAAGGAACCGGGTTCGTACAGCCTCTGTTGCCTCATGACCACTGGCACGTGGATGTCTCTTACCTCAACATCCGTGGCACTTTCTATTATCTGTGCAGCTTTCTGGATGGAATAAATAGGGACACTCCCTATTTGTTTGGAATAAATAGGGACACTCCCTATTTGTTTGATTGTCCTTCTCACTTTTTTGCTGTATTAATCATTCCATGCCAAGAATTGCACGTGTCATAGCCACCGGGCATCCGCATCACATCACACAACGCGGCAATAACCGTGCTACAGTTTTTTTCGATGACGAAGATCGCCAGACTTATCTGAAATTACTTGCTGGATATGCAGAGAAACACCACTTTCAAATTTGGGCCTATTGCCTTATGGACAACCATACACATTTGCTAGCTGTGCCTGAGGTTGAAACCTCTCTCGCACGGGGTATCGGCTTGACAAACCAAGTGTATACCCAATACCTTAACCGTAAATTGAATCAATCCGGGAGAATTTGGCAAAATCGTTTTTTCTCGTGCGTGGTTGAAAACAATCAATATCTCTGGGCAGTGGCACGGTATATTGAGCGCAATCCTTTGAAGGCCGGCCTGGTGGAAAATGCAGAGGAATATCGCTGGTCCAGTGCCAAAGCTCATATGACGCGGGCAAACGATTCCCTTATTGGTGCGACATCATGGCTTTCTCCTGAGGAACAAAGCACGTATGCCGAATTTGTCGTAACAGAAGATGAAGAAACTGATAATGCCATCCGCAGGGCGACTCGCACTGGTCGGCCATATGGTTCAGAAAGTTTTGTAGATTTGTTGGAGTTTCAGATGAAACAGCCTTTAAAAGCCAAGAAAAGAGGACGCCCTTTCAAAATAAATGGGGAGTGTCCCTGATTATTCCCAAAATAAATGGGGAGTGTCCCTGATTATTCCCTGATTATTCCAAACCACATCCGCCTGCTGGTGATTGACAGCGAGCCGGTGTCATACCAAAGAGTCTTCAAGTGGGTTAGCTTGTTCCGACCCCAGAAACGACCCCAGAAACCCTTCCCCCGTTGAACGAAACAAAAAAAGAAGACAAAAGGCACACTTTTGGATATGATTACATTATGAAACCTATCAATTGGAATACTGAAAAGAATATTCGCCTAAAATTGGAACGCGGCGTGTCTTTTGAGGAAGTACTGGCAGCCATGTCTCATGGAGCGCTTCTCGATGTTGTTTCTCACCCAAACATAGAGCAATACCCGAATCAGTGCATTTATATTGTTCGGATTCGAGGTTATGCCTACTTGGTCCCTTTCGTCGAGACGGACAAAGAGATTTTTCTGAAGACAATAATACCAAGTCGAATTGCCACTAAAAAATATCTACTAGAGGAAAAAAACCATGAAAACTAAAGAAGCAAAATATGAAGAGGATATCCTTACTTCCTTCGAAAAGGGAGAATGGCAGTCTGTGCCAAATCTCAAGGACGAGATAGCCCGTTACGCGGCAAGTGCTGCAGCTACGCTTACAAAAGACAAGCGAATCAACATTCGGCTTTCTTCTCGGGATCTTGAGGATGTTCAAACACGGGCAGCAGAGGAAGGCATGCCTTATCAGACGCTGATAGCCAGTGTTTTACATAAATATGTAAGCGGTCGACTTATTGAAACTACACCACGTCCAACAATGCGCTCAACCGGACGCGCGAAAAAACTGCGTGCCGGTTAGCGCCCACACCGTTGGAAAGCAATAAAAAGGAGCGTGTAATGCAATTGAGTGAATGGCTCACTGTACTTGTAATTGGTTGGTTCGTTGTGATTACGCCTGGCCCAAATATGGCAATCGTTATACGGAATAGCCTTATTCATTCCCGCAGTGCAGGCGTATATACTGCAGGAGGGCTTGCATTTGGCAACCTTATTCATATTACCTATTGTCTAGTCGGTATTGGTCTCCTCATCAGTAAGTCGATCCTTTTATTCAATATAGTCAAGTGGCTTGGTGCAGGTTACTTAATTTATCTCGGCATCAAGTCTCTTCGCGCGCAACCACATCTTTCTTTTATCCAAGCGGACATAAGTCCTTCATTCACAGGTCTTTCCGCGTTACGTACAGGTATTTTAACCGATTTACTTAACCCCAAAGCAACACTATTTTTTCTTGCGCTCTTCACGCAAATTATTCGTCCCGGCACACCACTTCTTGCACAAATAGTTTATGGTACAACAATCGTGGTGCTGGAATTTGGGTGTTTTGCCATTCTTGCCGTAATCATTGGCCACCACACTGTACGTCAACGAGTTGAAGCCGTTAGTCACTGGATCGAACGTGTTACAGGAATAGTTTTAATTGTACTGGGAGTACGAGTCGCTTTTTCAACCTCAACTCGATAAGAGAACTAGCAAGAGAGAGCAAGGGTATCAGGCCAACACCTCTGACAATAATCAACCTACAGACTGAAAACGCGAATTTTCCAACCAGGCAGAAGCACCGACCTATAACCGCTGCCAGACTCACGGAATCATAACGTATAAGGCCGCTCAAAAATGGGTGTTTTTTTATTTTGGAACAGCTTCGGCAAATATTTACTCGGACAGATTGGCGGAAGTGATATAAGGAGGGTCACAGAAATTTACAGAAGTGGAGGCTTCCATGCGTAAAATATTCATGCTTGTCGTCATAGTGTTTTTCACCAGTTCCTCTGCTTATGCCGACAGCCCAATAATTGAAGCAGGGGCAGAGGTTGGTGCTTCTTTGAAGAAAGCAGGAAATGAAACAGGACAGGCCATAAAAAAAGGTGCTGAAGAGCTTGGGCGTGGAATAAGTAAGGCTGTAAAAGATGCAAGCGAGGAAGGGCAGAAAGCAGGTAGAACCATCGGTGGTTTTATCCATGATACCGGGAAAAAAGCTGGTGAAGGATTAGACCAGGCAGGACATGAAATTCACAACTTACTTAAAGGTGAATAGGTTGATGTATACTAAGTAACTCGCACAGGTTACTCCTGCCGCTCTTCTCCATGCATGACACAGGACATTGACCTTGCTGGTTTTCTCCAAGTTTTCTACGGGAGACATCTCAGAGATTACCGAACTTCTGAAACGGTGAACTGAGCAGCAGGATGCACCATTGTCTTTACTTATTTATTGAAACTTTGACGCATCGTTCTGCCAAAGCAGGCAAGAAAAGAGCTCCCCATGACTGCTACTTCATTTTCCGCACTTCACCTGAAAGCACCAATGCTCAAAAACCTCGCCTCTCTTGGCTATAGCGTGATGACTCCAATTCAGGCTCACAGCCTGCCACATATTCTTGCGGGCAAGGACGTGATCGCCAAGGCAAAGACCGGCAGTGGTAAAACTGCCGCCTTCGGCATCGGGCTGCTGACTCATTTGGAGATGTCCAGCAGCTTGGTACCGGCACTGGTCCTCTGTCCAACACGCGAATTGGCTGACCAGGTTGGCAAGGAGTTGCGGCGTCTGGCGCGCTATATCAATAACATCAAGATCTTGACCCTCTGTGGCGGAATACCCTTCGGTCCCCAACGTGATTCTCTGGAACATGGAGCTCATGTCGTAGTCGGCACTCCCGGCCGTTTGCTTGATCACCTGCGAAGAGGTCATCTTGATCTCTCTGGCATTCAGACCCTTGTGCTGGACGAAGCCGACCGCATGCTTGACATGGGCTTTCAGGATGAAATCAGCGACCTCCTTGCTGCAACCCCGAAAAAGAAACAGACGCTGCTCTTTTCCGCAACGTATCCGGATGCGATAGCCAGCCTGAGTAAAGCGCTCCAGCATGAACCGATTGAGGTCAGTGTCGATGAAGTTCATGATGAAGGGGTAATTGAACAGCTGATATATGAGGTTAGTCCCGAAGAGAGAACCGAGGCACTTGTCCGGATTCTCCAATACCATAGACCCGTTTCGGCTCTGGTATTCTGTAACACCAAAGTGGATTGCCATGAGGTGGCTAATGCTCTTGTCAAAAGGGGTATAGATACGCTGGCTATTCATGGCGATCTCGAACAACGAGATCGGGATCAGGTGTTGGTGCGCTTTTCCAGCAAATGTACGTCAGTACTGGTGGCAACTGATGTGGCCGCGCGCGGGCTTGATATCAAGGACCTTGCGGCGGTGATTAATTACGAACTCTCCCGTGATCCTGAAGTGCATATTCATCGCATAGGCCGAACCGGACGTGCAGGGGAATTGGGAGTGGCTATAAGCTTGGTGACGGATCACGAACAGCGGCGGGTGCAGGCTATCGAAACAGTACTGGGCCATGTAATTCCCCGCGGTGAGTTGTCCGCCATGCAGACAACGTCAGGTCAAAGACTGACTCCGCCCATGGTGATGCTCTGCATTGACGGTGGGCGAAAGAACAAGCTACGCCCCGGAGATATCCTTGGTGCCCTTACCGGCGAGGGTGGAATGGCGGGGAGCGAGGTAGGCAAAATCAACGTTTTTGATTCCCAGGCATATGTGGCGATTGTTCGCGCCTGTGCAGACCAGGCATTGGCAATGTTACGGGGCAATAAAATCAAGGGACGTTTTTTCAAGGTGCGGAGGATCGATTGATTGTGCGGAGGTTGACCGGTTTTTTTCTTAGTATGCCGCCTGCAAAAAGTAGGGAAGACGTTGCATGGGAGGCAGGTCGTGAGACTTCGGAAGGCGCGCAAAAATAATATTAAACAAAAAGGACCTCCATTTCTGGAAGCCCAATTGTGTATGGTGGTATTCCGGTATTATTTACACGTTTTTCTTCCTTCTCCAGAAGGCGAGACCGGCAAGTCCTCCGCCCAGCAGCAGCATGGTGGATGGTTCGGGAACAGGATTGGTTCCGGTTCCGCCATTCACTTCTGTTAAATCCAGGCCAAATTCAAAAGAACTTGTTCCGCCATAGTAAGAACCTTCACCTTCCGATCCCTGGTTAACCAGCGCCCATAGGCTGAGAGAGTAGGACCCCGCGTTCAATATCCCGGAATGATTTAATATTTGGTTCCCGTTATCGGTGTTGTAATTATATATATCACTGCCCCAACCAGGAGCTAATCTCAAGTATGCCTGGCCATACCCGCCATCAATATTCTTGCTTAAAGCGCCTGTCAGGGTAAAATCATAAGCCTTATCTAAATTGAAGAGCACCATAAAATATGACTCGGCAAATGTGTTGGTGTTGCCTTCAAAACTAAAACCCACCTTAGCCTCTCCACTGCCGAATATGCTACTGGTGCTGATGGTAGAGCTCTGCGAGGCACTAACCGGACGGTAGTTAAATGTAAATGGGGAGGATGGATAATCCCTTGCTGCAATTTGATCAAAAACCCCGGGATTGTTCTCTGAAATAAGAACCGAGGATCCCCCGTAGTACTCAGTGTCAATATAAAGCCTACGAGCGGAATCTTCTATTACTACTGTGGAAAATGCTGGCCCGGCTACTGCTCCGACCAGCGCTGCTGCTGTCAGGAATGTCTTGACGTACGTTTTCATGATTACTTACCTCCTTGTTAATTTATAAAATATTGTTTTTATGCTGCATTAAATGAACCAAGCCGTAACATACCGATATTATGTGGCAATATTTAGTGTACTACAGACACACGATAACAATGTAAACATTTCCGACATGCTACTAGATCAAAGTTTTTTGTTCAAGACTATGCTTTTACATTGCCAGTGCGAACTTGAGAGGCTAATCGGATTAAAATTGAGAAGGGAAGGGAAGACGTCTGTAAAATTTCTCGACAGTGTGTATCAACGGGAAGTGATTTGAGGAAGCGGGAGTAAACTAGTACCGTGTAACATCTAAATCTAACCCCCCTCAGTCCCCCCTTACTTAAGGGGGGAAGTAAGGGGAGATAGGGGTTAGCCGCGAAAAAATAAGCGTTACATGGCACTAGTTTTTTGCTTTGGAGGGCTGAAATACTGGTAAAAGTGCGACTACCGCCTTTTATAAAGGACCATAATCGCTACTTTCGCTTGCGCCTTACACATCTAATAGTCGTAGTGAGAATCCTCGATTACGATTTCCAGTTCGGCAAGAGTGATCTCTTTCATCGAAAGCAATTGTGCTTCCGGGGCCATAACAAGCGAAATTGAAGTGTCCGGATTGATTGCTTTACCAACTTTTTTACAGGTTTGGTCAGCCAATCTGACCAAGACAAGTAACATGTTATTTACATCGAAATCGCTCTGATGATGATATGCAATCGTACAATATTTATCAGGCAGGCTCCAGGATTTCATCAGTTGGAAGCCGACCTCTTCATGCAGAGTAAGAAATATATCGTTGAGAAGTTTATTGGTAAATACGGATTTTGTCTCACTGTTGAGATATACGTTATCCATTACCATAATTAACGCCAGATGGCCGATGTCATGAAGCAATCCGGCCATGAAACTTTCCGATGCCAGATTGTTAAAACCGGTCTTGATTGCCAGCCATTTAGCACCTGTTGCGCAGGCAAGCGAATGCTCCCAGAGCTTTTGCATGAAACTGTTCAGATGCTCGTTCCCGGAATGAAACTTTCCGAATTGTGATGCCATCATTACTATATTAGCTACTTCCTGCACCCCAAGTCTGACTATGGCGTCATTTATGGTTGTTATTGAAGAAAGCCCGGAATAGTAAGGTGAGTTTGCCATCTTGAGCACCTGACTTGCCAGGGATTGGTCAGAGCAGACCAATTCACTGGCTTCAGACGAGCTGAAGTTGGGCCGTGACAGTAACTGCACAATTTTGATTGCAACCGGATTAAATACCGGCAGGCCTTCAAGAGTACCTTTAAGGTGATCCTTAATAATATTGAGCAGGGGTTTTTCTGCTATTTTCAATGGGTAACTCCCAGTATCCTTCGCAAATCAACCAGCGGTCTGGGCTTGCCGAACCGTGGCAGATCTGCAATGATTTCTTTAAGTGTAATTTCTCCGCTGGCAGCCTTGACAAGACCATTTTCCAGAAGAGTTACCATTCCGGATGATTCAATGCATGATCTCCTGATTTCAGAGGAATTTTTCCT
>JAQTQX010000021.1 GCA_028712075.1 Desulfuromonadaceae bacterium | reverse complement strand
TCTGGAAGGAAACGAATACCAGACCGGCCAATAAAACAATCCAGACATTTTTCAACATACCGCTTTTTCTCATCAGTGATGCCTCCTTGTTGTGAGTTGATCTCTGGAAAACGTATGCATAGGCAATGTATACAAAAAACGGCGCAAGTATTGCACGGATAGCGGTAGCAGTCAATACAGAGAAAAATTGCTTGGTTGCGCTACAAAAATAATTGCGCATAACCGCTGAAATGATGTATTGCTAGCCATTGTTTACAATATGGTTTGTATTGTCATCCCCCGGTTATATGGCGGGGGGAATAGCCATTACACGTGAAATCGAGTCATTACCCGAGGATTTTCATGAACAGGTTTACCTGCCAGCTATGCCTCACTGTATGTCTGATTGCATTATCTCTGGGGTCCGCTTCTGCGCAGACCTGTTCGGTAACTTCCTGTCACTATTCGATAATCGGTTACCGGGAAATGCATGCTCCGGTGAAAGCGAAAGATTGCACCGCCTGTCATGTGCAGAAAAACATGGTGCACCCGATTCTGGGAGGAAAAAGCTGGGATCTGGTAGCAAAAGTCCCAAATCTCTGCGTGAAGTGCCACACTCCTTTCGGCAAGAAAAATGTCGTGCACCCACCGGTGAAAGAGGGGGAGTGCCTTGGCTGCCACAAACCGCACGGCGGATCAGGCCGGTTTCTGCTCGATGTGAGCGAGGACCAGACCGATCTCTGCGTCGGTTGTCATGACAGTACTCCGTTCAAACAGAAATTCATGCATGGCCCGGTTGCCGTCGGCTCCTGCACTAAATGCCATGCTCCTCATGAAGCCGCCGAAAAGGCTCTTCTCAATGCGCCGGTCAGAAACGTCTGCCTTACATGCCACTCGAATCTGGCCACATCCCTCAAAGAAGCGAAAATTATCCATAAACCGGTGGGTGAAGGTCCCTGCACGGTCTGCCACAATCCCCATGGTTCGTCGGTAAACAAACTGCTCAAGAAAAAAATGCCGGATATCTGCCTTGACTGCCATGTCAAAATGAGCAAAAAACTTGCTGGTGTCAAAGTCCCTCACAAACCGATCCTGCAGGAGTCCAGCTGTGCCTCCTGTCACGCCCCCCATTATTCCCAGGACAAGGGACTGCTTCCTTTCAGCGAGATGGAGACCTGCCTGTTCTGCCATGGCACAGGCAAGCTGGGTACCCCCCCGCTGCGCAACATTAAAAAAGACCTGGACAAGAAAAAGTTTCTTCATGGTCCCATCAACAAGGGAGAGTGCAAAGCCTGCCATGACCCGCACGGTTCAGATAACTTCCGCATGCTCAGGGGCAGTTACCCGGCTGAAATATACGTACCATACGTGGACGGCATATATGGCTCATGCCTCGGATGCCATGAAAAAAACCTGCTCAAATATGCTGAAACCACGATATACACAGGGTTCCGCAACGGCAACCGCAACCTCCACTATGTGCATGTTTCCAACAAACGCAAAGGGCGTACCTGCCGGGTCTGTCATGAACCTCATGCAAGCGATGGAGAGAAATTGATCAATAAAGAGGGGGCAAAGTTCGGTGCATGGAAAATTCCGGTTAACTTCGTCATTTCTCCGACCGGTGGAAGTTGCGCTCCCGGCTGTCACCGGGCTTTCAAGTATGACCGAAAAACGCCGGAGATTTATAAGCTGAAGAAATAATATGCCCGGTAAAGGCGTCCTCGCGCGGAGGCGCAGAGTTACGCAGAGAAAGACCTCTTGCAAAAGTCTAAAAAGTCCCCTCCCCCCTCCCGTCAAGGGAGGGGGTGTCACATCTTTTGCAAGAGCCTCAACTATTATATTTTTTGTTTTACCACTGGTTTTCAGGTTTTCTCCGTGTCCTCTGCGGCTCTGCGAGAAACCCGTTTGTTGTCATGGTTGTCGATTTAATCTTATCAAGCTGGGTGATATTCAGCACAAGGAGATACAACATGATTGAAAAGGCTTTTGCTGCGGTCGGTTTTATGGCGAGAAGATGGTTGTTTCTGCTCTGCTCCCTGTTGGTTCTGTCCATAACCGGCTGTGCAACCCAGTCTGCAAAAAAAGGCTCGGTGTTCTTTCCTCCGGAGCCGGATCTGCCCCGCGTTCAGTTTCTTACCTCTATCAGCAGTTCTGAAGACATAGTAGAAAAGAAGGCCTCAACCATGATGTGGCTGGTAGGTAAGGATGAGGAAGAAAAAAAGGTTACAATATACAAGCCGTATGGCGTGACCGTCCACAAGGGGAAAATATATGTATGTGATCTTGGTGGCCGGATTGTGGTTATTGATCCGGACAACAGATCATTCACGTATCTTGATGGCAAGACCCTGAGCGGAATTAAAAAACCGATTGCGCTGACTTTTGATGCATCGGACAACATGTATGTTGCTGACGCGCAGGGGAGAAAGGTTTTTGCCTATCAGCCGAGCGGCCGTTTTATCGGAGATTATGGCGGTGATCTCAAGCTCAAGCCGGCAGACGTCGCTGTTGATGATGAGTACGTCTATGTTCTCGACATGACCGCCAGTGATATCAAGGTATTTGATCGAAAGAGCAGGGAAATGGTACGGTCAATCGGAAAAATGGATGAAAACGGTACGGGCCTCGCGTTCCCTTCGGCCATGGCCTTTGATTCAAAAGGCATATTCTATGTTTCCAATATTACCGGTTCTAATGTAGTAAAGCTTGACAGGGATGGCCATATTCTTGCCACTTTCGGCAAATTAGGCGATTCTTTCGGAGACTTCGCCCGTCCAAAAGGGGTTGCGGTTGATACGGATGGGAAAATATATGTCGTCGATAACGGCATGCAGCAGGTGAATATCCACAATGAAGCCGGACGGCTGCTTATACCGTTTGGCGCACCGGGGTTGACGGTCGGCTCCCTCAATCTGCCGGTCGGGATCGCGGTGACCAGGGAAATGCTCCCCTTCTTCAAGCAATATGCTGATCCCTCCTTTGATGTTGATACTCTTATTTTTGTAACTAACCAGTACGGCAATGCAAAGCTTTCAGTATATGGACTCGGGTACAAGAAGGGTGAAAATTACGATATTTACAACAAGCCGGTGCCAGAGAAAGGCAACAAAGAGGCGGACAAAAAAAAGGAACCGGAAAAGAAATAAGGCAACAGCACTGGTGTTAATAAGTCCCCCTCACTTTTTCAAGGAGAATAAGTTAGCCTGTAAGCTTGTTAGTCCCTTCCCCTTCACTTAAAAGCGCCTACCTTTGGTAAGGGGAGGTTAGGATGGATATGATTGAAGGTATCGTGCTAAAATTCATTAACCAACCCCATCTCCACCCCGACCCTCCCCTTGAAAGGGAGGGGGAGAAGCCAAAGAGCTCTTGCAAAAGGGGATTATGTTGCCATTGACACTTTTGTTTTAGTTCCTTCCCCTTCAAGGGGAAGGTTAGGATGGGGATGGGGTAGATCTTGATCGGTCAGACAAACGAAAAAATACTTACAAAAAAGTTTCAATGTTCATTACGCACGAACATGACAGATACAGAACGGACCTTGTGGAAGGTTCTTCGAAGTCGCCAATGTGCGGGTCTGAAGTTTCGCCGCCAACATCCATTTGGTGACTACATTCTGGATTTTGTCTGCTTGTCATGCAAGCTGGTTATTGAGGTAGATGGAGGGCAACATTGCTCGCAAACCGAGTATGATGAAATCCGTACAAGTAGACTACAGTCGGCCGGGTTTGTTGTGCTTAGATTTTGGAATAACGAGGTAATTGAAGAGGTTGAAGCGGTCAAGGAGAAGATTTGGATGAATATACAGGAACGTCTACCCCATCCCCACCCCCATCCTGACCTTCCCCCTGAAGGGGAAGGGATTAAATGCTCTCAGTCAGCGCGGGTAATGTTATGCTGAGTAATCGAAAATTCAGATACATATTTCTTCTTGTCGCATGCACCCTTCTGCTCTTGCCCGGCTGTGATCCCCTTACCCGGTACAAGGTGACCTCGACTATTTTCGATGGTGTACCTGACCTTCCACCTCCGGCGCAGTTTTGTGAAGAGTATGCCGAAAAAAAAATTGCCGAGGCACAGGCCACTCTTGCAGAGAAGGATGCAGCGAAAAACAAGCTGTCCGGCTCGACCCATTTTCCCTATGAAGAGAAAAGGTGTAATGACTGCCACGATAAAAACAAGGAGGGGGGGCTTGTCCAACCGAAAAATAAACTCTGCTTTGTCTGCCACACCGATTTCATTCAGGGGGAGTTTGTGCATGGTCCAATAGCCACTGCAGACTGCCTGGCCTGCCATGAACCGCACTCATCCCTAAATCCCAAACTACTGAAAACAGCTCCCGAAAAAGTATGCGCACTCTGCCATACTAATAAACGAGCTGCTACTGCAATGCATGACAAATTTGCTGCGCGGAAATTGCTGTGCGTTGATTGCCACGATCCTCACTTTGGCAATGCACAATTTTTCTTGAGATAGCGGTCCGATAATGGCTAACGGTAACATACGAACTATTACCTGCCTGTTGTTTCTTCTTCTGCTGCCATGCACAGCATTGGCAGAGTTTAAAGGTTTGCTGCTATTGAAAGATTTCAGTCAATTTGTCGTGTTGGATTATGGCCTCAGTGGACAGCAGGCTATGCCTAAGGGGGGAGGGACCACTTCCTCTTTGAGTAATAATTTTGCGGAGTCTTACAACGCCGGGGTCGAGTATTCCATTCTGGATCAATATATTGTAAACGGGCACCTTAAAGGCGCTTTGGGGCTGGATCAGCAGCTGTATTCGGGATCGTCATCCGCCTCCAGTTCCGGCAGCAGGTACTCATACGACCTGGATGGCATGATTTTCAAAATATCACCAACTCCGGCAAATTTTTCCGCACGTTCCGAAACATCGCATCTCCAGAATCCATTCAGTAAAGGTTATGATGTAACCACTGATTCCTATACGGTTGGCGCATCATTCAAGCACAGGATGCTTGGGCTCAGGGTCGGCTACAGCTCCACAACATCCGAGACCAGCGGTACCACAACCGATACACGGATGAAAAGCGATCAGTTCATGCTGAGGGCCAACAATTATTACCGTAACAGCAAGACCGATCTGCAGATGTTTCATTCAACATTCAGCATGAAGCCGTTATCGTCGAGCGGAACCGACAAGCCAAATGATATCAGTTACAGCATTATCGGTAATAATGTACTGTTACTGCCTCAAAGCGACAGTTCCTTCACGACACTTGTGAAGTACAATGAAAGGCTGAACACATCGTTGACGAAGAACTTCTCCATAGGAGAATCGTTTGCCTGGCAGTTGGGCAAGGCCTTGACCTTAGGTGTCGGATATGAGAACGATTTCAGTTCAACCCTGCCTGTCGCAGGTACCGAGACAACGGAAGAAAGGTCGCAGGGGGGTACGGTCTCATTGTCGCATCAACTGTATAAAAGTCTGTCCACCCATGTGAAACTTCAAAAAAACGAGAGTACCGGTGACGCCGGCAGCACTCGGTTATACGGTGGTTCGGCCGGTGTTTCATACAACAAAAAAATATTCACTGCGGATCGATTGATGCTTAACTATTCACAGGGGTTTACCGTGTTGGAACGGCACCTGGTCTCCGGAGTCGTCACGGTCCTTGATGAGCCTTTGACGGTGCAGATGACCGCTACCAGTCAGTTGCAGCAGCCGTACGTTATACCTTCCAGCATCATTGTGAGTGACCAGGCGAACCCTCTGGACCAGTATTTTGAACATACCGATTATGAACTGGTCCAAAATGGCGCTTTCACCGGTTTTGATTTTTCCATGAGCCCGCGTCTGAAGGAAGGTCAAGTACTGCTGATCATCTACCAGTATACGGTTGATGCCAACGTCAACATCCGGAGTGACAGCCAGATCGGCAGCGCGTTTATCACGTTTCAGGAAAAGACATACAGTGTTAACGGGAGTTTTGCCCGGACAGCACAGAAGAATGAAACCGGTCAGGACGCTATCACCGAAACCAGTGATTCAATGAGCTATACCCTCGGAGTAACGCGGAACAAGGACGGAAAATTTACCAATATTGTCTATGGAAATACAAATTCAGAACAGTTGAAAAGTCAGTACCTTGAGGGGACGTTCCGTATTACCCGCAACTTCGCGGAGGGTTCGGCCAATGCCCAGATCAAGGACAGACATACCTGGTCCGCTTCAACGTCCAATAACAGCTCGGCAAAAAGCCAGAACAACTTTTCTCTGAATGTCGGTTATAACAGATACATTTTTACCAATGCGTCTCTTAACTCGCAAGCGGCCTATTACCGGTTTGCTGAAGCGAATCGCCAGCGTAATGACGTTTCGTTTGAAAGCGGTTTCAGGTGGAGTGAGGGCAAATTATTGGTGGAGGCGATGGGCAAGGTTCAGTATCGCAATACAAATGGCGGCGATGCGTCTGATGAACAGCTCAACCTACGGATTACGAGGTACTTTTAGTGAAAGTCTGAATGCGTCCTCACGCGGAGCCGCAGAGTTTCGCAGAGAAATGTTTTATGCATTTTGGTTTACCCAAAGTTTTCAGGTTTTCTCTGTGCCTCCGTGTGAGATCAATAAGTCAGGTTTTCTCCGCGATTCTCTGCGCCTCTGCGCGAGTACCTGTTGTTTTAGCCTTTATACAAAGGATATTGCCATGCATATCAGAAACTCTTCTATCAAGGATTTTGCCGGCCGGTCTCGCATCCTCCTGCTCATCTTTATCCTCCTCACTTTGTGTGCCGGTTGCGCCTCGCTCAACACCTCGTCAGAACTGGAAAAAAAGGAGCTTTTCTGGCCATCGGCCCCATTTGATCCGAAAATTCAGTGGGTAAAGGGGATTCATAACCGTAATGACGCCGGGGTCGAAAAAAGTTTTTGGAGGAAGGTAGTTGATTTTGTTGCCGGTGAAGAAACGGATGGAATCAGCAAGCCGTACGGGGTTTATGCGGATGCGGAGGAGCGGGTGTTTGTTGCCGACTCCGCGCAAGGAGTCGTCCATCAGTTTAATCTGAAGGAGAAGGAGTACTCTCTCATCGGTGGCGGCGAAAAACGGGTTTTCAGGGTTCCGATCGCGATTACCGGTGATGATGTTGGCAATTTGTATATTACCGACTCTGCTGCGGCAACGGTATTTCGCTACAACATTCGGGATAAAATTCTGACGCCGTTTTTGGCCGGAACTATCGAAAAACCGACCGGAATAGCCTTTAACAGCAAAAAAAGACTGCTCTACATATCCGACACGGCCAATCACCAGATATTTGTCTATGACCTGCATGGGCGTGAGCGTACCCGTATTGGCAGGCGAGGTGATCGTGCCGGGCAATTAAATTTTCCTACCGATATATTCATCGATTCAGCCGGCGACCTCTACGTAACCGATGCACTTAACGCACGTATCCAGATATTTTCCGCAGAAGGGAAGTTTCTCGCCATGTTTGGCTCTGCCGGTGATACCGCCGGCTACTTTGCCAAACCGAAAGGGGTCGCCGTTGACAGTGAAGGGCATATTTACGTAAGTGATGCCATGCAGGATTCGGTGCAGGTCTTCAACAGGAAAGGCGTGTTGATGCTCGATTTCGGAGAAAAAGGGAGCGGACCGGGCCAGTTCTGGATGCCGTCCGGGGTTTTCATTGACAAAAATGACACTATTTACGTCGGTGATGCATACAACCAGCGGGTCCAGATTTTCAAGTATCTGAAAAACAGGGAAGAAAAGTCTGCGGTACCGGGAAGAAAATAGGCTTTTGTAACTGCTCAAAACAAGTCGTTATGTTCTCACACGGAGGCACGGGGGCACAGAGGAAACCGGGAAAACCGGAAATCCAGGGTAACGACTTTAAACCATACGCTTTTGTTGGTAACCTTTTTTGTTGTTGATCTTCTCCGTGCCCCCGTGCCTCCGTGTGAGAAGAGTATGTTTTGATTATATATTACATCCGGTGGCACCGGGAAAACCGGAAATCCAGGGTAACGACTTTAAACCATACGCTTTTGTTGGTAACCTTTTTTGTTGTTGATCTTCTCCGTGCCCCCGTGCCTCCGTGTGAGAAAATGTGTGATAGGTGATTTTAAAGTAAGGCAATTACCAAATGACGGAAAATGAAATTGGAAATGTCGTGGTTGAATGTGCTGTACGACTTCACCGGGAACTTGGTCCGGGATTACTTGAAAGCGTATACGAGGTGCTTCTTGCCCATATGCTGCAAGATGCAGGTCTGCGGATTGAACGGCAGGTTTCCATTCCGATAGAGTTTCATGGAATCCGTTTTGATGAAGGATTCAGGGTTGATATAGTGGTTGAAAACAAGGTGATTCTTGAACTGAAATCAGTTGAATGTATCAATAAAGTTCATAAGAAGCAGGTTTTGACGTATCTGAAATTAACTGGAAATAAGCTGGGATATGTGCTGAATTTTGGTGAGGAACTGATGAAAGATGGTATTTCTCGCGTACTGAATGGTTGTGTTGAATAACTTTCGTTTATTCTCACACGGAGGCACAGAGGCACAGGGAAACCAAAAAAACAGGTTTACCCCTTCAAGCCTTACGTCTTTTGTGGTAACCCGATTTTCTGTTATTGATTTTCTCCGTGCCTCCGTGCCTCCGTGTGAGAACTTGTGTGGTTGTGAGAAGCCATTCTGCTTGTTTCACACGGAGGCACAGAGGCGCAGGGAAACCAAAAACAGGTTTACCCCTTCAAGCCTTACGTTTTTTGTGGTAACCCGATTTTCTGTAATTGATTTTCCCCGTGCCCCCGTGCCTCCGTGTGAGAACTTGTGTGGTTGTGAGAAACCAATTCTGCTTGTTTCACACAGAAGACGCAGATGCACAGGGAACCCAAAAAACAGGTTTACCCCTTCAAGCCTTACGTTTTTTGTGGTAACCCGATTTTCTGTTATTGATTTTCTCCGTGCCTCCGTGCCTCCGTGTGAGGCCAACATGAAGGAGGGCTGCTTTTACGCCATTTATACACGCAACAACCGAGGCCCGCTATGAACATACTGAAACAACCTCTGATTATGACCCTAACCACAATACTCATTGCCATCGCTGTTCCGCTCCACGCCGAACGGGGCACAAGTGTTGTCAACACCCCGCACAACCTCTCCACCAGTGGCGGCGGCGGCGCCCACAACATCAAGTCGGCTACCGAAGGGAGGGTGTGCATCTACTGCCATGCTCCGCATCATGCTTCCGCTGTGACGCCGCTCTGGAGCAGAGAGCTTTCCGACCGCTCCTACAACCTCTACGAACCGGCCAACATGGTTGCCACGCTCCAGCAACCGCGCGAACCTTCGCGCCTCTGCCTCAGTTGCCACGACGGCACCATTGCCCTCGGTCTTTTGGCGGGAAATTACCTGCTGGACCCGTCGCTGCCGTCACTTGGCTCCCTGCCGTTCGAGCCGAATCCGCGTCTCAATGCAAACTTGGGAACAGATCTTTCCGATGACCACCCGATCTCCTTCGCCTACACGCAAAAGTCGGAGCTTCAGGTGCCTTCTCTGCTTGAAGCCCAGGGCGTCAAGCTTGACAAGGGGAGTTACGTGGAATGTACCACCTGCCACAACCCGCACAACAATGTGAACGGTAATTTTCTGGTAAAAAATGTCGACAGCCAACATGATGCGCTCTGCACCACCTGTCATATCCGAACCGGATGGGAGGCGGGCGGTGACGCCGACACTGCGCACAAAGCCGGAGGGAGCAGAACTACCGAAGCGGTTGTCGATCAAGTCAGGGCAGATGGCTGCATCAACTGCCATCTGCCGCACAGCGCTCCCAGCCATACAGCTCTCAACAGGGGTGCTACGGAAGAGGATACCTGCACCCAATCGTGCCACAACGGTGCGCCCTATACCGACATCCGGAGCGAATTTGCCAGCACCTATCGTCATCCGGTGCAGAGCTACGACAAGATCCACTCGTTTAAGGAAAGTCTGCCGTTGGCTGATACCAAAAAGCATGTCGAATGTGTCGATTGTCACAACCCACACCGTGCCGGCTGGCAGGATGCGCCGCTTGACTCACTTAAAGTGCCGCCTGTTTTGCCGCAACCGCTCATCAGCGGCCCGCTGCGCGGTGTCAGGGTGGACAATGCCGGCAGAACGGCTGACTACGAGTATGAGGTCTGCTTTAACTGCCACTCCGGAAACTATGCCGATTCGTTTGCCGTCAACTCATCTCTTCGTCCGGTACGTCAATTCGCCACATTCAAGGAGGATGAGCGTTTTAACTCCGCTAACCCCTCCTACCACCCGGTAACAGAGGATCGCCCCATCAGCGCAACTGCCGGTAGAAGCCTCAAGGCCGATTACCAGACAACCATGAAGAGAATCTACTGCATGGACTGCCATGCACCCCATGGGTCCAGCGTAGCACACATCCTTAAAGCTGAAAATGAGGATCTCTATCCCTCAACTGCACTTGATTATCCACTCTGTTACAGCTGTCATGACATTGATTATCTGCTTGGTCCCACCTCACAATCGCCTGGCATTAACCTTCACAGAGTGCATGTCCAGGGAAGCCTGGGCACTGGGCCTGGCGGCTCAAAGGTTGCCTGTGCCACATGTCACGACCCGCACGGTGTCCCGTTATCCCGAGGCGCGGACACGAGCAACGGGGCACATCTCATCAACTTTGATACTCGCTATGCCGGTGCAACTCCGGTCTATAACGCCGTCACACGATCATGCACTGTTGCCTGTCACGCGGGTGGGGTGGGCGAACGCACGTATTGAGGGATGAGAGATGAGTGAGAACCGATGAGGGATGAGTGAGAACCGATGAGCGATGAGTGAGAACCGATGAGGGATGAGTGAGAACCGATGAGAGATGAGTGAGAACCGATGAGAGATGAGTGAGAACCGATGAGGGATGAGTGAGAACCGATGAGAGATGAGTGAGAACCGATGAGGGATGAGTGAGAACCGATGAGCGATGAGAAAACCTCTTTCAACCCTCAACCCTCAACCCTCAACTGCCTTAACAAACCACTCCGTGAAATGCCCGAAATTCTTTTCGCCATATAACCACACTGTACGTTATTTTTTGTTTGCATCTCACCATTCTCTATCCGCAGGCATCGTAACAAAATCGTAACATACTGTTTTTAAAGATTAAATTGGTTCGGGCGGATATTCATTAAAAGTTGGCACGTCTGTTGCTCAACATTAAAACGTGAACGCAACTGTGTATGGATAAAATTATTGAACATGTCTCGGAGTAACTGGCTAAATCGTACAGTCGAATTCGGATGCAGCAATGATTACAATGAAAGGAGGATAGAAAGACAGCGATAAGAGAAGGTTCCGAAGCACGCTTTTATTGAAGAAGAAAACATGTAATCCAGGCAGTTAAATCCAACCAAGAAGCAGCACACCACGAAAAAGGAGAACAAAATGAAAAAGATTTTAACCGCAGTAGCTCTGACCGCACTTGCAGCAACCGCAGCGTATGCAGGCTCCAACCCAGGTACCGGCGTATTGGGCTCACCACACGACATGAACGTAGTTACCGGACTCCAGGCTGATAATCAGGGCCGTGTATGCGCATTCTGCCATACACCTCACCACGCAGTTGATCTGGCCGGTCAGTACAACCCGCTCTGGTCACACACACCGACCAACCTGAGCAACGTAACTGCCTATGAATCACCTACTTTTGATGCTGCCAACGCAACCGGCGCACCAGTTGTTGATCCGCTGATCGGACCAAGCCGTCTCTGCATGAGCTGCCACGATGGCGCTATCGCACCTGACCAGCACTACGGCAGCGCAAACTTCACCACCGGCGGCCGTTTCGCTTCTGATGAATTCAACTACACCGGCGCTAAAAACATCGCAGTCGGCCTCGGCGGCAACTTCGGCAACGACCACCCAATCGGCTTTGATATTGATATGGCAATTGCCCAGGACGGTTTAGGACAAAACGGTTCTGCTACCGGTTCTAACGGCCTGACCCCCGGTCTTCTGACCGCAACCTGGAAAGGCAACACCAATGCTGCCGCAAGAACAATCGGCCAGGGCATGTACACAGCTCCATCCGGCACACAATACATGACCTGCGCATCCTGCCACGACGTTCACAACAAGGATAACGCTGTCAACGTTGATTACACTGGTCCTGAAGGCACACACACCGATACACTGAAACTGAACTACTTTGTCTATGCACCGCAGGCTGGTTCACAGCTCTGCCTCAGCTGCCACAACAAATAAGGAACAGCAAGAGACCGTGTTGCGTATAACCTGTCCACGGATACGTGTGGACAGGTTATACGGAGAACAAATCTAACACTAAATCTATTAAGGAGAGCATATGTTTAAGAAAGCTTTAGTAATGATGCTGGCCTTGGCTGCTGTTCCGACATTCGCACTTGCGGATTGGTCGATCAACGCATCCACGCAACCAGCCAATTTAACCGTCGCTGCCCCGGCAACTGCTGCAGGCGTGACAACCGGAAAAGCAACACGCCTTGCAGATAGCGTAACAGAGGCGGTGTTTACCGTTGCAACTGCACCGGGCGGCTACACGCTGTCCTATGTAAAAATCAATGGTGTAGTAGCTGCCAGCCCATACACAGTATCACAGGGCGTTCCGAACTCGACCCAGGTCATCGTGGCATATTATGCCCCGATTACCGCCTCAACATTTTCCGTCAAATCAATTGCTGCTGCTGGTGGCTGGATTTCCAGGTCGCAGTCAGTAGGGAGTGGCAACAGTGCAACGTTCACCGTTGTAGCAAACGCCGGTCATACTCTTACTGATGTTCTGGTAAACGGCGTATCTACAGGCGATGTTGACGGTTCCGTTACCGTTGGTCCTGTAACTGCTAACAGCACCATTCAACCAGTATTTACTGCAGTTAAAGCTCTGCAGGCAAGTATCGGCATTCCTGCCGCACTTTCTGCAGCCCCTGGTTCAACACTGAACCTCATCGCCAATACAGTTCCAGGTTACACCAACGCAGTTTATACCTGGGGTGGTACCTGTGCCCAGGTTGCCGGTGCTGATTCCTCAAAAAGAGTTGTAACCGCTCCTGCTACAGGTGAAGCCGCTTGTACCGTAACTCTTCAGGCTGTTGCTGATGGCATGACCGCCACTACTTCTTCAACAATTACACCCGAATTTCTTGGTGCATTTTCGTGCCTCGGTTGCCACGACGGTTCTGGCGGACCGAGCAAAACTAGTTTCACAGGATCAGCTCATGACGTCGCAGGAGCAGGATGTGCTGGCTGCCACAATCCGAACAATGATTTGAGCCACGCTTATAAACCGCTCGCAGAAGTCGAAACTGTCTGTACTACCTGCCATACCGATTTCGCAGGTCTGTCACGCCCGATGCTCAGAGATGCAACTCTGAATTGCGCTCAGTGCCACACTAAATCCAGTGTTCACAGCGTTAAACCAAACAATCAGGCTCTGGTCACCAAAAAATGTATCGAATGCCACAACGTTGCTCTGCCGGCTCATCCTAATAAAGTAGCTGACAACAACGGTGTACGTGCCATCACCACTGAATTTGCCAAATGGTCACACCACGTAACCGGTGTAGATCTTAACGACGCTCACTGTGCAGCTTGCCACCTTGAAGGTAAAGTGGTTGGCAATGCAGTCGTAATAGACACAAATATTCATATGGCTGATTCTTCAACCCATCTGCGTGACGCTGATAATGATAGCGACAGACAATGGACACCGGCCAGCCCTGACCACTCAATCATGGATACCTTCTGTATGTCCTGCCATGACGCTAACGGCGCAACTTCCGCAGGTAGCGTAGCAATTCAGGCCCTCATCAATACTGCTGCAGGAGCTTACAACACAGGCAAAACAGCTTCCGCAACCAACCCGTTCGGTGACACCATCTCCAACCGCTACGACAAGATGCAGCGTCCGGCAGTTGTTAATGTTAGCAGCCAGTTCGACACAACCAATCCATCACACCACGCTGTAAAAGGCAAGAGATACACAGGCCGTACTGTAGAAGCTGGTGATCGTCAGATTGCGGACGTGGCCGGTCTGCAGGGCAACGTTTCTACAGATCTTCCAGGCACACGTTCCACTATTTATGACAACGTTAACCCGATCACTGGTACAAGAAACACAATTTTTAATAATGGTGTAAAAGATCTTCCACAAGGTGTCGCATTCAACCAGCTGTACGTACCGCTTGAGAATGCTGTTGGCGAAGTGAACGTAGCTCAGTCTCTGAATGGCCGTACCGGTTCACTGCCACTCGGCGACGATTCAACCCTCCACTGCGGCGACTGCCACACTGTCGGTCAGTTTAAAGTCGGCTCCGCAACAAATGCTGACGGTTCTGCAACAACAGCCGTAATCGGTGCTCATGGTTCAGAGAACGAGTACATGCTGCGTAACACCAGTGGTACAGATGCACGCCACACACAGAACACTTACACAATCAGTTCAGCAAAAGTTGTTACCAACATCAACTCAACTGACAACCTGCTCGTCTGCTTCAACTGCCACGCCTTCCAGAAATATGGCAGCGCATACCAGCAGACTGGCGTAAATGGGTCACACGCTGGTGAATATGCAACAGGTGGACGTTGCAACGGCTCCGGTAACACCCTGTCGTTCAATGGCTACACAACTGGTACAGAAACTTCCTCATACGTGCCAGGCGTTAACAAGTTCATCAACCGTCTCGAAGGCGAGCCATCAGTATTGGCAACTGGCGAAAACGCACCTGATATGGCCGCAGTATTCGGCATCCAGTGTGCAAACTGCCACAACTCCGGTCTTGACAACGGCTACGGTGGTATCCACGGTTCCGCAGTCAACACCTACACAGACGGTATGGGCAACACCACCAAGCACGAGCGCTTCATGCCAGGTCTTGGTAACGTAATGTACGTACCGGGTACACAGGGTGGCTTCACTGGTGCATCAGCAGCGTTCGTTAACGGCAGTACAGGTCAGACATACCAGACCGGTGGTGTCAGCAACGATACCAACTGGGAACAGCAGGCAGCAAGCCCGGCAACAAATCCTGGCGCTGGTTGCTACACCCTCGGCAACTTCGTAGAAATCGATGGTACTGTTCAGAAACCTTACACAAATGCAGTACCACCATCATTAAAACCAGAGCAGTCTGCTGCACATATCAAAGGCCAGTCAGTTGATGGCGGCTTGACAACTCCTGATGCAGTTGGAACATGGGGTGGTTGCTACGACCACGCTGCAACTCCAGCTAAAGGCACAGGAGCTAACAAGCAGATCATCCGTCCAGTAACGTACTAATCACCTCTCACCGTGGAGGGGGGCATTGCCCCTCTCCCGCATGACCACTTCAATCGAACCGGTACCTGTCACAGGGTGCCGGTTTTTTTTGTATCGTATTGTTCCGGTGATTACATATACAAATCGTAGGGACGACGCTTGCTCCGCCCAATTGGGGCGCGGCAAGCAGCGCCCCTACATCAGGCTATAAATATTTGGGAATTAAGGACTTCCCGTATTTATTATGGAAACTTGTGTGAGGAGAAACAAAATGGACGTTGCTTGGCTATCTTTCGGAGAAATGCTTGCTGCACGAACGCGAGTTAAACTCTGTAGTGGACGGTTTGAAGAAGCTTTGAAGCAATTTGAATGTTGGATTCTGAATGGAGTAGGATGTATCCTGTAAACGGAAGTTTAACCGCTGGGACCAGCGGTTAGCACAGTTGGGGGGATAATACGGAGCCATTTGGTTGAAAGAAGGTACGTAAATTTACGCCGCCATTCTACGTTGTCCGTGCTTTAATTTAGGTTCATAGCGAGGTATGGCTTTAAGCACTTCTATAATACGATTACGGACATGCTCTGTGTCGTATGATGCTTGTAAAGACGTCCAGAAATCCGGTGATGTCCCGAAAAACGTCGCCAATCTCAATGCGGTATCGGTTGTTATGCTGCGTTTGTGATGAACGATCTCGTTAATCCTGCGAGGAGGTACTCTGATCGTTATCGCAAGTCTGTGCTGAGTCACTTCTAACGGTTCCATGAAGTCTCGCAGTAACACTTCTCCAGGATGAACAGCGGCAAGCTTTGTGCCATCCGATACATCTGTAAAGTCCATTTTTTCTATCTCATTACGAATAATTTTCATGTTTATAGCCCCTTAGTGGTAATCAATAATTTCAACATCTTCGGCAGACCCATCTTCCCAACGAAAGCAAATGCGCCACTGATCATTTATCCTGATGCTCCATTGTCCTTGACGTTTTCCTTTTAATGTTTCTAATCGATTCCCTGGAGGTATGCGCAATTCATCAATCATTCGCACTGCATCCAACTGCATTAACTTGCGCCGTGCAGTCTGCTGGATTTCAAGCGGCAGGCGACGCACAGCAAGTCCAGTGAAAATAGCTGCTGTTTCTTTAGATGAGAAGCTGCGTATCATGATAGTAAAATAGTGTCATTCGTGCTTAACGTCAAGCGTTATGTCAAAGACAGGTTGATGAGGGACAAATGCCGATTTTGAATTTAATTGAATTGACGCTTCTGTTGAATTTCTGTGAGTTTGACTTTGTTCCGGACGTTTGCTATTGTCTCCTCATTACTATTTGATATCTTGCTCAGTCGAGCCATCCTCCGCCTGTTGACCTGTTAATCACCTTAAATTACGGAGAGGGGTTTTGCCCTTTTTCTGCATGAAACAATGACATTAACCGGAATCTGCCACAGGGCACCGGCTTTTTTCTGTTAGCAAAATAAACTTCTTTCGGGAGCAGTATGATTAGAAAAATGACACTTGTGGTAACAGTCGCATTATCGACATTCGCAGGGACTGCGTTGTGTGCAGACTGGAAATTTTTTGGTGAATTTGCCTCAGGCCCTGGGGTAGAGGAGGCCATGTTTTATGATGCAGAGAGTATTTTAAACTCTAATAATTCTCTTAAGCTCTGGGTCAAGACGGTTCTCTCCAGCACCATCAAAGAAGTTATGAAAAATGAGGCGCTCTCCAAAAAAGCGAATGAAAAAGTAGCAGGCGGGTATATCCCCCCATTAACCAGCCTATATCCCAAAATCTCCAACGTTGCTATTGTGGAAGTGGTGGCAAATGAGCCTTTCATCAAAACTAAAACGGAAATACTGTACCAGATAATGTGCAATGAGAAAAAAATGAGAAAGATATCCGGTGCGTCGTATAAAAAAGATGGCTCACGTGAGGGGCGCTTTGGCATCACCGCTTGGGAACGGATAGCGCCGGAAAGTAATGCGGGCAACCTGGCAAAAATAGTGTGCGGGGCGAAGTAATTATTGTTACCGGTGAAGAGCCACATTACCGTTGACTGAGCCACAGATTAACGATACTATCCACAGCTGTTTTTGACAGGCGTGCCGCTGTTTTGCCGGTACTGCCGCAATCTAGTGCCATGTAACGCTTATTTTTCCCGGCTAACCCCTAACCCCTCTAAATCTTACCTAAGGGGAGACTTCAAGGCTTCCCCCCTTAAGTAAGGGGGGACTGAGGGGGGTTAGATTTAGATGTTACACGGTACTTGATGCTACCCAACATTACCCTGATAGTATGGAGTGAGAAATGAATTACCTACGTCTTATCAAAACGGTCTTTATGCTTGTAGTTCTGGTTACCTTTATTGGCTGTAATGCAAAGCAGGATAAACCGGTTGTAGATAACGGTGCAGCACCCCAGCAAAACCAGACTGACGCACGTTCCGCTGCCGCCCATGTACTTGCCCAACTGGAAGCCGGTGATTTTACCGCAATCTATAAAGAAGCTTCAGCCGGTTTTAAGAAAATTGGCAGTGAACAGGCGTTCGTTACGAAGTTCCAGCAAACGATGAAGCGGGTGGGAGTACTTAAAACACCGAAAGAAGTCAGTTTTGAAACGAAACCGGATAAAGGTCATATTCTGGTCTATAGTCTGGAGAATGAGAATTACAAGACCGAAATACGTCTTACGTTTACCCGTGACAAGAATGGAAAAATGGAACTGGCCGGACTGAATCAGCATGATGAGCTGAGGAAAAAATGAAAAGGGATGAGAGATGAGGGATGAGGGATGAGCTTCACCTGAATTTACTTACCATTTCAGCTCAAATCTGATATTAAAATGTGTGCTTTTCGCACTGGTACTGACTTTTGCATTAGAGGGAAATCGACATCCTTATGAATGTTGCGTCAAAGATATTTCGGCTGCTTCTGGTTTCACCCTGGTTACTCCTTGCATTCCTTATCATTCCTGTTCTTGTTGTCCTGAGCGTAACGCTGCATGTCCAGCTACCGTTGGTTGGCCCCGATCTGATGCTGGTCAACAATATCGGTCTTATGCTGCTGGTTGCCTGCCGCCTGCTTCGGTATCTTGCCGGAATGAGAAAGTCTGTCAGGTATGGAGCCGCTTGCTGTAAGCCTGAGCAGGGCGTTATGCTCGCTGTTCCGATTGCCGAGGCAGAGGCGCAGTTGAGTGCGGCCGGGTTTGTGTGTGATTCTGATGGTGGCTATGCTGAGAAAAAGGAGCGCGGCTACCTCGGCACAACGCTTATGTACGCGGGGTTGCTTGTCCTTCTGGCCGTCGGTATCCGGGATAATCTGCAGCAGTTCTCCGGGGCGCTGCTTGATGGTATGGGGCCGGCAACCAACCTGAACAGGGAAGAATCATATCGCCATATCAGCAAAGGGCCTTTGGCCTCCATTCCCTCCTCTCTGCCGAAAATGCAAATAACCAGACAATACCTGCCGGATGGGGACTATCCGATGGGAGCAACGGAACTATCTCTTATTTCTATGGAGGGTGTACCGAGGAAGTTGTTTTTAAAACCTCGGGAGCCGGTCAGCGTCGGCGCGTATGACCTGTCTATGGCGAAACTTGTCTTTGAACCGCAGATAGTCATCAAGGCCGCTGCTTCAGGGGCTACCGTATTCGACTCTATTGTCAAGCTCGATCCGCTGGTGCAGAAACGAGGCCAGTTCAGTTTTTATGGACTGTTTCAGGGGGCACTTGTTGGTGGTGGCGTCTATTACCAACCGGAAAAAAGCACTCTGATGGTTGTAATCAGCCGCGGTGATAACAAGACGGTTGCCGATATGACATTCCAGGTTGACCAGCAGGTTGAGCAGGGCGATTATATCCTCTCCTGCGCAAAGATGGGGCAATGGTCCGAAATCCATGTGGTACGCAAAAGGCACAAAGGGTTGTTGATCTTTGGCGGAGCGGCTGCACTTATCGGGCTGCTGCTGAGGGTTGCAATTCGTCCGCAACGGGTCTGGCTGGAAGTGGCGGATGAAGGATGCATGGTGCGGGCGGTTGGAAAGAGCCCCTTTAGGGACTGATGAGGGATGAGGGATGAGGGATGAGAGGGGCTTTTGTTTATCATAAGTTGCAGGTCTGGCATTTAGCAAAGGACATTGTTATAGATGTATATGGTGTTACGAAAAAGTTTCCTGCAGAAGAAAAGTTCGGGTTGGTTTCTCAGATTACCCGAGCGGCAGTTTCAGTAGCATCAAATATTGCCGAAGGAGCTGGCAGGACTAGCCGTAAAGATCAGGCCCATTTCACGCAGCTTGCGTATGGCTCCCTCATGGAAGTTGCTTGTCAGTTAGAAATTGCCTCTGATCTTGGTTTTGTTACCGATAGTGACTTGAATGAAACATATATAAAAGTAAACTCACTTGCTGAAAAATTGTCCGCATTACGCAGTTCTCAATTAAAAATGATAGCGAGAAATGAAATAGAATGATGCGAGATGGGTTTCTCATCCCTCATCGTTTTTAGCTCATCCCTCAACGAGAGGTTAGAATGGCTTACTGGGAAACAGTTTTTTATCTTATATCATTGGTAGCGTACGCACTTGCCGCGGTCGGCTTTATCTACTCGTTTGTTTTTAAAAACCCCCGGATTGTTTCGAAGGTGACGCTTATGGTTGCCTTCGGGTTTGTCGCCCAAACTGCGGCTATCGTTGCCCGATTCAATGCCACTGGCCATCTCCCCTGGTCGGGGCATTATGAATATGCCTTGATGGGGGGCTGGTTTATAATTATCGGTACCCTGTTTGTCGGCTGGCAGAACAAACAGCTGCAGGGGTTGGCCGTCGGTACCGTTCCCCTGGTGCTCGTCATGCTCGGTTACGGGTATATGCAGAATCCGGGTCTGACCCCTATGGCGGCCAGTCTCAAGACGGTCTGGCTGTATATCCATGTCTATTTTGCCTGGCTTTCCTTCGGTGCATATTCCCTTGCCATGGCGGCGGGGGTGCTGTTCCTGCTGAAACAGAAGAGTGAAGCGAGCGCCGAACCGAACCCGGCGTATGAGCGTTTCCCTTCGATCGGCCGTCTTGATGAATTAATCTTCCGCTATGTCGTCTTTGGCTTCATTACCGACACCATTATGATCTCGGCCGGAGCAATCTGGGCGAAAGATCTCTGGGGGAGTTACTGGGCCTGGGACCCGGTCGAAACCTGGTCTCTTATCTCCTGGCTCATATACGGGATCACCATTCACCTGCGGGTGACTTTCGGCTGGCGTGAGAAGCGTCTGGCCTGGATGGCAATCTGTGCTCTGAGCAGTGTTATAATCTGCTTCTTCGGCGTCAATCTTGTCGTCAATACCAGCCTGCATGTGTTTCAGGTGAGATAAACAAAACAGTTGAGAGTTGAGAGATGAGGGTTGAGAAAATCTCTCTGATCACTCAACTCTCATCACTCAGCCCTCAACGGTTCTATACATATATGTTCAAAAAACTAATAAAATTCCTCAGTTCCCTGCGTTTTACCATTCTGCTGATCTCTCTGCTCGGCTGCATTTTTGCGATTGGTCTCTGGGTACCCCAGAAACGTCTGCTGAAGGCGATATATCTCGCCTGGCAGACGAAGTCACCCGCTCTTGTGGCTTTCCTCGACTCGCTCGGTCTTACAACAATCTACACCTCTCCGATAACTATTACCTTGTGGCTGCTGTTTTTTATCAACCTGTCACTGGTGGTGTGGCAGCGGATTCCTGTTATTAAAAGCCGGATAACGATCACGGACGCAAAAATTACCGATCCTGCTGCTTCCGGTGGGTACCCGTTCCGAAATACGTATCCACTCCCTGACGACGTCAGCGGTGAGGCTGTCGTCGAACAGCTCGGCAAACGGGGCTATGTCTTAATTGGCAATGCCTCCGGTTTCTACGGAGTAAAGAACCGCCTGGCACCGGTTGCTTTCATGCTGTTTCACCTCAGTTTTTTCCTGATTCTCCTTGGCGGGGTTATCAGTGTCTATACCGAATTTATCGGGTATGTCGATCTTGCCGAGGGTGAATCGTTCCGGGGGGAGATCGAACGGTACAATGAGTCTCCGCAGCCGAAGATGCCGGAGATCGGTTCTCCGCCAACTGAACCGATCATGGTCAAGAGCATCGTCCCTCAGGTAACAAAATTCACGCCGACCGGAATCAGCGTGCTGCTTGTCGACGACAGCGGCGCAACCCATGATGTTGATATAAATCGTCCCTATAACGTTAACAACACTTCGTTTGTGTTCAAGCATCTCGGTGTTGCTCCCCGGTTTGTTCTGAAAGATCCCGCCGGAACCCAGCTGCAGGATACCTATTTCAAGCTTGATGTCCTGCAGATGAGACCGGACCGCTTCGCGATGGACAAATTCACCTTCACGGCCACCTTTTATCCGGACTACGCGCTGGAGAACGGTAAGCGGGCCTCCCGTTCGATGGAATTCAATAACCCAATGTTCTTTATCAGCGTGGAACAGGCGGGAAAGAAAATCGGTGAAGGGCTCGTCCCCAAAAACGGAACCCTGGAATTTGCCGGTTATCGTCTCGAAATGCGTGATATGCCGTTCTGGGTCCGTTTTTACATTGTCAAACAGCGTGGGCTTTCGATCCTGTATGCCGGTTTTGCCATCGCGACAATCGGTGTCATCTGGCGGCTGCTCTTCTACCGGAGAGAGATTGTCGGCGCGGTAAGGGAAGTGGACGGCGTGCGCAGTCTGGTCGTTGCGGGACGTTCCGAGTATTACAAAAGCCTTGCGGAAGATGAGTTTACCAAGCTGTTTGGGGAAATAGTCGGGTTGAAGGTTGAGAGTTGAGAGTTGAGAGTTGAGAGTTGAGAGTTGAGAGTTGAGAGTTGAGAGTTGAGAGTTGAGAGTTGAGAGTTGAGAGTTGAGTAAGGGCTTGATGAGGAAGTTTTCCTCATCGGTCATCCCTCATCGGTTCTAACTCATCTCTCAACGAATTTATGGGGGTTAAAATGAGACGCTTACTGATTCTATTACTGGCAGCCCTTACGGTCTGCACCGCCTGTCAGAAGGAAGAAAAAAAGGTCGTGCGTGACACCGCAGATCGATTCCTGGTGAAGTTTAACGGCAAGTACGGCTATTGCGATCGAGGTGGTACGACGGTTATCCCGCCACAGTTTGATTATGCTTCAATCTTTTCCGAGGGGCTTGCGCCGGTGCGAGTCAACGGCAAGGATGGCTATATAGATGCGGAAGGGAAAATGGTCATTCCTGCCAGTTTTGATAGTGCATCCATTTTCCTGAATGGCAGGGCACCGGTACGGAAAGGGGACAAGTGGGGGTACATTGACCAGACAGGAAAGCAGGTTATTGATGCTGACTATCTTGCCACATTTGCCTTCATGGACGGTCTGGCTGCGGTTGTTGTATCCCAGGGCAGCACCTTCAAGGCCGGATTTATTGATAATAAGGGTAAATTTGTCATCAAGCCGCAGTTTGATGATGCCTCCCAGTTTTCTGAAGGGCTTGCTCCCGTTAAAATCGGCACCAAGTTTGGCTATATTGACAAGAGCGGCAAAATGGTTGTTCCGGAGCAGTTCTTCCAGGCAGCCCTGTTTCGTGATGGGCTTGCAATGGTAAAAATTAACGGCAAATTCGGTATGGTTGGTTATATCGACAAGAGCGGCACCATGGTAGTACCCGCCCAGTACAGTGAGGGGACCAATTTTAACGACGGAGTTGCAGCTGTCAGAAAAAAAGATACCTGGCAATTGATCGACCGGACCGGAAATCCGATCATTAATCAGGAATTCGGTTCTCCGACCATCTTCACCGAAGGACTAGCTCCGATAATGGTAAAGGGTAAGGTCGGTTATATGGACAAACAGGGTAACATGGTTATCAAGCCGCAATTCGATGCCGGTTCCATTTTTGTCAACGGCCTCGCACCGGTAAAGGTCGGAGAAAAGTGCGGCCTCATCGACAAGACCGGGAAAATGGTTATTGAGGCCCGTTTTGAGTGGGACCAGCGTTCAATTGATCAGTACACTCACTTCAATACGCATTTTGTGGCAAATAAGCAGTAGTGGCGGTGAGTCAGAAGCGATGAGTTAGAAGCGATGAGAGGTGTGAGAGATTTTCTCATCCTTCATCGGTTCCAGCTCATCCCTCATCAAGTTTTAAAAAAGGATATGTAACATGCCGACTTTTGACATAAGCCCCGGACTCGGGGTTGTAATTATGATGAACAACTATTTCCACGACATGGCCACCGGACTGCTGGTCGGCAGCGGTTTTGCCCTGCATGCGATCATCCGCATACAGGCATCCATGAACAGCCCGGAGGCAACGCTCTTCTTCCTGAAAACAAACAGCAAAATGAAGAAGCTGTTCAAGTTCGCCCTCTGGTGGGTTGTCCTTGGCGGCGTGCCGCGCACCATCTTCTATACCAGCTTCGAATGGGCCAATGCCGCCGACAAGCTGCAGGTGCCGGCTCTGGCTGTGAAGCATGTCATGATGTTTGCGGCGGTGGTCTGGGGTGTATATGCGTGGCGGAATATGCAGAAAAAAGTTGAGCTGCTCAAGGAATCACTGCCGGTGGAAATGCGTGAAGAGCTGACGAGGGATGAGGGATGAGGGATGAAAATATCCTTTACCTATCACAAATTACAGGTTTGGTATTTGGCGAAAGACCTCGTTATTGAAGTGTACAGAATTACCGGATGTTTTCCTGTTGAGGAAAAGTTTGGATTGGTTTCCCAACTTAATCGCGCTGCCGTTTCGGTTGCGTCGAACATTGCTGAAGGTAGCGGCAGAACCAGTCGTAAAGATCAGGCTCATTTTACCCAGTTGGCATACGGTTCACTGATGGAAGTTGCGTGTCAAATAGAAATTGCATGTGACCTTGGGTTTATGGATGAAAATGAATATTTGCAAATAGCGCGTAAAATTGACACCCTGTCAGGTAAGCTGTCTGCATTTCGTTCAGCTCAAACAAAGGCGGAGCCGAGATGATGAAATTTAGATTTTCGTTCCCTTATCGCTCAACTTTCATCGTTCATCTGATGTTTGCTCATCTCTCCTCTCTCATCTCTCATCGGTTTTAGGCATGCTCTTCCGTATCCTCAAAAACTCCTTCCTCAAACGCCCGAAAGCGGTGTTCCTGATTTTCCTGTCGATTACCATGGGTGCGGCCGTTGCGACCGCTTTTCTGGGCATTGCCGGAGAAGTGTCGCACAAGATGGCGCTTGAATTGCGCAGCTATGGCGCAAACATTCTGATTGAGCCGTCCGCCGCCGAGGGGGGTGGTTTTTTGCGCGAGGAAGATCTGCCGAAAATCAAGACGGTTTTCTGGAAATATAATATCACCGGATTTGCCCCCTATCTGTTCGGCATTGCGGAATTTTCCTCGGGCGGCAAGAGGGAACGCGGGGTTGTTTCCGGAACCTGGTTTGCCAAACAGCTGGAGGTGCCCGGGGAGGACGTGTCCACGCAGGGAGTCAAAGGAATCGCTCCCTGGTGGGAAGTACAGGGGCGCTGGCCGGAAGACGCTGATGAAGCGATTATCGGTGCAGCTCTGGCAAAACGTCTGAATGTTGCTTCCGGGGGAGAAGTGACAGCTCTGGTCAAGGGACGGAGGCAGCTGTTTCGGATAGTCGGCATCGTGACGACCGGTGGTTACGAGGAAGAGCAGCTTTTTGCGCCTCTTGTTACGGTGCAGACGTTGCTGCTGCAGACGGGGAAGGTATCCCGGGTGCAGGTGAGTGCCCTTACTGTGCCGATGGACGACTTCGGCAAGAAGGATCCGTCCACCATGAGCAAGGACGAATATGAAAAGTGGTACTGCACAGCCTACGTAACGTCCGTAGCGAAGAATGTAGAAGAGGTGATGGCGGGGAGTCGGGCGAAACCGGTCTGGCAGATCGCCAGTGCCGAGGGTGCGCTGCTCAACAAGCTGAACAGCGTTATGCTTCTCCTTACCGTGCTGGCGCTCGGTGCTTCGGCAACGTCCGTATCAACCAGCCTGATGGCCTCCATGGCGGAGCGTAGTAAAGAGATAGCCTTGATGAAGGCGGTTGGCGCTGATCGATTTCAGATAAGTTCCATTTTTATTGGTGAAACTCTGATTATCTCTGTAGTCGGCGGCATTGTCGGCTACTTCATCGGGGACCAGCTTGCTGAAGTCATCAGCCGTACGGTATTTAACTCGACGATAGCTTCACCACTCTGGCTGTTTCCGACGGCCATCATTTCAGCTTTTGTTGTTGCGATAGCCGGGAGTATTGCCCCATTACGCAGGGCGCTGCTGGTTGAACCGGTGAAGGTGCTTAAAGGATGATGAAGGATAAAAAAATGATGAGAGTTGAGAGATGAAAAAAACATGTTGAGAGTTGAGAGATGAGAGATGAAAAAATAAATACTGTGAGGGTTTTTGGTCTCTCAGCGCTTATCCCCCATTGGTTTCTGAGAGGTTTTCTCATCCCTCAACCCTCAACCCTCACCGGTTTTTCCTTATGACGCGACGTCGCTGGCTCATACATCTTGTCCTACGTGCCCTTGGTCATCGCAAAGGGCGTACGATCCTGCTACTGGCCGTTCTTGCCATGGCTTCGAGTCTTGCCACGGCTCTCGGTATAGTTTCATCATCCATGGAGCGGCGGGTGGCGGAAGAGGTGCGCAAATATGGGGCAAATCTCATCGTTATTCCTGAAACCGCCCGGCTTGAAATCGGAAGTGGCGGACTCGATTTTGGCGTTGTCAGCGAACCGACCTATCTGCAGCAGAGCCTGGTGGAGGGTGCCCTGGCACGGAGCGGAATAAAAGCGGAACGGTCGTTCCATCTGCGCGGTGCGTTGCACTGGAAAGATTCCGACCTGATGGTGGAAGGGGTTGACTTTGCCGATATCCGTCGTTTGTTCCCCTGGTGGCAGCTAAAAGGTACCTGGCCTACAGCCGGAGAGATTGTTGTCGGCAATGACCTGGCGGCCAGTATGAAGCTGAAGCCTGGCGATATGATGGAATGTGGCGGGAAGGGTCAAACGGTGAAACTTCGTGTATCCGGCATCGTTACGTCGGGTGGTGAAGAAGACGGACTGTTGTTTGTGGCGTTGCCGGAACTGCAGAAAGCGCTCGAACTTGAAGGGCAGATAACGCTGGTTCGGCTCATGGTGACCGCAGGGGGCGACAGTCTGAAAAAGAGCGCTGTGTCACTTCAGCAGCTGATGCCCGGAGCCAAAGTGAGTGAAGTACGCCAGACAGCGAGAACCTCTGAAGGCCTGTTGGCGAAAGTCAAGCTGTTGATGCTGATGGTGACTGCCGTTGTGCTCGTTTCAGCCGGAAGCAGTGTGGCCGGAACCATGAGTACGACAGTGCTGGAGAGGGGCAAAGAGATCGGACTCATGAAGGCGATGGGGGGCACCCGAGTCGAGGTTATGCTGATCTTTTGCGGGGAAGCTGCGATGCTCGGAGTACTGGGCGGGATAGCCGGGTACCTGTGCGGCACGATAATCGCCCAGTTCATCACCCGCACAGTTTTCTCGGCATCGGCCGACATTATCCCGTGGATTGCATGTGTCTCGCTGGGTGTGAGTCTTTTTCTTGCGCTGTTGGGAAGCTTTGGGCCGATGATTTCGGTGTTCAAGCTCGATCCGGTGAGAAGTCTGCGGGGAGAATAACGAAATCTGATGAGAGATGAGATAAATCCGATGAGAGATGAGTTGGATAGATTTTTTCATCCCTCATCCCTCATCGTATTTAAAAGAGGTTATTAATAATGGCGGCATCAATAATTGAAACAACCGGTCTCACCCGAAGCTACGGCGATATTTGTGCCCTGAAACCTCTTGACCTGCTGGTTCCCGAGGGGGAGTGGCTTTCGGTGATGGGGCATTCCGGTTCCGGCAAGAGTACCTTCATGAATCTGGTGGGGGGGCTTGACCGGCCGACCTCCGGTTCCTTGCAGGTTGGGGGTGAAAACCTGTTGGCACTCAGTGAGGACGGGTTGGCACGGTTCCGTCGTGAATTTGTCGGAATAATTTTTCAGCAACATCATCTGGTGCCTTATCTGACTGCCGTTGAGAATGTCATGATGGCTCAATATTTTCACAGTGTTCCTGATGAGGCGGAAGCCAGATTTGCCCTGGAGCGGGTCGGGCTTGGCCACCGGTTGAAAAACCGGCCGGGAGAGCTGTCAGGCGGTGAGCAGCAGCGGGTCTGTATCGCCCGGGCCATTATCAATAGTCCAAAACTTCTGCTGGGTGATGAACCGACCGGAAACCTCGATCATAAGAGCACCATTATGGTTATGGAACTACTCAAGGAACTGCGAGCTGAAGAGAACTTTACCGTTATCATGGTAACACATAACCAGGAGGTGGCAGCCTGGGGAGATCGTACCATCTATCTTGACGATGGAATTCTGGTGAGGGAAGAACGGCTTGTAAAAACTGATGAGGGATGAGGGATGAGGGGTGAGGGATGAAAAAATCTTTTCTCACCAAGGTTTTTCTCTCAACTCTCATCGGTTCCAGCTCAACTCTCATCGGTTCCAGCTCAACTCTCATCGGGTCCAGCTCAACGCTCATCGTATTTTAAAAAGGATTTACCTTTGATAGCTATTGTCTATAAATTAATTCCTCACCTGCTCTCCTGGTTTTGTATCGTGTTGGTACTGTTGCGATGCTTTTCCGTACGGCGGTCTGTGATAATGATAGCAGGAATCTCGGGGTTTATCTGTGGCGTAGCTGATTCCGCAGTCTTGTTCCGTTTTTTCTCTGCATCAACTTCCTATGCGGTTATTAAGTCGGCATTGGGGGCGAGTTTCTTTCTCTTCTGGACCATTGCCGTTGTCGCCGTCTATCGTAGCGGCGAACGGAGCACAACCGTCTCATCGCGGGCGAGATGGTTTGATTCATCGTTCAGTGCAGGTGTGATTTCCGCTTTCATTGCCATAGTGTCAGGAGCGATCTGCGCGTGCCGGATTCCTGTCGTTGACAGCGGTGCACTGACCTATGCCGTGCCTGTTCTGGCAGCTATTTCTCTCGCATACGCTTCCCTGTGTATTGAAAAACGGATCTCTGTTTCTTTCAAGGCAGCTCCACTTGGTGCTTTTGCTGCAGTGGTGGCGCTGCTCCTGTTCAGTTCCTCATCGCTTCCCCGTCTTGATCTGTTTTCCCCATTGAGCATGAAGGTTATGAAAGGTGTTCATGATTTCGTGCATCAGTTCATGGAATCCATCCTGATACCGGATCATCTCTTCGTCAAACCGATTGTCTGGAAGTATATCGGACTTCTGTTCGGTAAGGAGGTCGGATTCTGGGGAGGGATAATCATCTGGTTTACTCCCGTGCTGTTAATTGCCCTGGCTATCGGTTCTGCCCGTTTGCCGTCGGTGGCACATATCCGGCAGGGGGCACAGCGGCGCAAGCTGCTGGCCGCTGCTATCAGGGAACAACGTCTGCAGTTAGTCATCCCCTTTTTTTCGATAGTGATTTTTGCCGGTGCTGCCTATCAGAGCAGCTTTCCGAGCGTGGAGTATTGGGACCCCACACCGGTTGCAGTTACGGCAAATCAGGCTGGAGAGATATTTATTCCAAAAACAGGGGAGATTAATCTCGAGGATGGTAAACTGCATAAATACCTGTTCAAGCAGGGTACCCGGGAAGCTCGCTTCTTCATACTATTGGGCCCTGATGGGCAGCTGACCGTTGACCTTGATGCTTGTGCCATCTGCAAGCCGGATGGCTATGGTCAGGCCGACGGTGCGGTACTCTGCTACTACTGCAAGACTCTTATTCCACTGGAAACGGTCGGTAAACCGGGTGGATGCAATCCTGTCCCGATATCGTTCATTGAAAAGGGTGATGGAGTGGCTATTGACGGGATAACACTGATCAACAGCTGGGTTTCAACCGTCCAGGCAACGACACGGGTAACGGAGGGGGGCAAATGAAGCGGCTACTCCGTATTATGCTGGCTGTCGGATCATCACGAGCCGTGCCACCCGTTGTTATTGGCCTGTTTTTTGTCTTCTATATCGGGGTTGCTTTTTTTACCGATGAAACTTTGATCACACTGATGGCTTTTACCCGCCGCAGCGTTATACTGGCTGCAATTCTTGCGTTAATCCCACTGAACAGCCTGTTCCGTCTGGTGAGTGAGACCATCAGGCAGCGTGATGTGAGCCGAATATTCTCGGGAAAAACGCTGAGCGGCATGGCCGAACTGTGTGACGACGTGGTTGAGTTGCCCCCCTGCCGGATTCCCGATATTGAGGGGCGTCTCGCGGCTGTGGGATATAACACGCGCCGTATTGGCAGTACCGTTTCTGCATGGCGTGGCGTCGGGCTTTTTCCGGCACGGCTGTTGTTCCTTGCCGGAACGTTCTGCCTCTTTACCGGGATTCTGGTAAGCACCACCACCAAAAGTGCACAGCGGCAGATGGTGACCGAGGGAGAGCCGTTCCCCACGCCGAACGGGGTAGGCGGAATTGTAGAGCGAATTATCCTGGCACAGTCAACCGGTTTGTTCCTGAAAAGAACTTTGACCATGGAGGTCGCCGCAAGCGATTACGGAACCGGGAAAAAAACCTTCGGACTCTATCCTCCGGGTCTGTATGACGGAGCATTTGTCTATCCGCGCTACCTCGGCCTGACGCTCCATTTCCGTTTCAGTGCGCCTGACCTGCCAACGGAATATGAGACCTCGTATTCTCTGAATGCATATCCTCCCGGCAAGGAGGATAGCGTGGCCATTCCGGATTCACCGTATCGTATCGTTTTCAGCGTACCCGTGCCGGATGTGGGCGAAGAGCTCTACGTATCGTACCTGACGGACACTGTTACCCTGCAGTTCAAGCTCCTTAAGGGGAAAGATGTGCTTTTTACCGGCACTGCTCCGCGCGGTGGTGAGTTTGTGCGCGATGGCTACCGCCTCTCGCTCCCGGACATCAGACGTCTTGTGGTCACCGATTTCATTAGTGATTACGGGGTCCTTTTTATCTGGTGGTCGGCCCTCCTGTTTGCCGTTGCAGTATGCATCTGGCTGCCGGTACGACTGTTTCTGCCACGTCGGTTGATGGTGTTTCGCTCTGATGATACCGGTGCTGTTGCCTGTTCTCTTGCGGAGGGGGGAATGAGGAAACATGCGGGGGTATTTCACGAACTGCTTGATTTTGTTGATGCAAAAAATAAAGGTGGAAAGGATGATTGCCAATGACAAAATCTCTGCTGATGATTGCACTGGGATTGACCATTTTTGGACAAAGCGCAGCTGCCGTTGCTGACGAGTATGACGACTGTAAGGCTGCCTGCAGAAACGGTGTGGTGCCCTGTATTGACCAGGTGAAGATTTCTGCCGGCAATATACAGGAAGAGGAAGATATGATTGCCGCGTGTAAAAAAGAGAGCATAGATTGTATTCAGAGATGTGATGATGCCGAAACTAAACCCACTCCGGCAGCACCACCTGAGAAACCGGCTGAAGAATAGCTGTGGAGAAGGTTGAGGGTTGAGGGTGTTTCTTTACCAAATCTTTACATAATCATTATTCCAACCTTACCTTTCTCTGCTAGTGTGGCAGCATGAAAGCTGTTGAGTGATGAGTGAGAAACGATGAGAGATGAGAAAATCCCCCAGCTTTCAACCCTCAACCCTCAACCTTCAACCTTTTTTATTAACAGGAGACACCGATGAGCAAGATTCTTTTTGTAACCGCACCATACCACTGCTGGGGAGTACAGGTTGTCGGAAAATGGCCTCCTCTTCACCTGGCCTATCTTGCCGGAGCTGCTCTTGAAGCGGGACATGAAGCCAGAATTTTTGATGCCATGAACAAAGACCTCAATTTTGATGATATCAGGAAGGAGATTGAACGCTACCAGCCTGATTATGTCATGACCCTGGATTATCTTCCCGTCACCGGTGCTATCAGCACCGCCACGGTACCCGATGCGCTGAAGATACTGGATGTGACGAAAGAGGTGAACCCGGCCATCATCACCTTGCTGGGTGGGCCGCACCCTACCTTCATGTATAACGAAATCCTTGAAGACGACAAAAACCATGTCGATTATATTTTGATGGGGGAGCCGGAGCAGACTCTGAAACAGCTTCTGACTGCGATTCCCGAAGGTAACGGTAAAAGCGTCAAAGGGGTCGTCTATCGGGATGGCGCGAAGGTTGTCGCAAATGACAAGCAACCCCATATTTCCGAACTGGACTCACTGAAACCGGCGTGGCATCTGCTGGACTGGGATGACTACCAGTACCGCGTTGCACCCGGCGGCAGAATGGCGTCCATTCTGACTTCACGCGGCTGTGATATGGCCTGTGCATTCTGCAGCCAGAGGATGTTCTGGCGTGAAGACTGGCGCTGCCGCAAGCCGGAAAATGTCATTGTCGAGATGGAGGACCTGATCAAGACCTACGGTATTAACTTCTTTACGCTGATTGATGCCTATCCGACCAAGCATCGGGACCGGTGGGAGCTGTTCCTTGATCTTATGATAGAAAAGAACTTCGGGGTATATCTCCTTATCGAGACGCGAGTTGAGGATATCATCAGGGATGCCGATATCCTGCATAAATACCGGGATGCCGGTATCATCCATATTTACATCGGGGCGGAGAGTGCCGACAAGGACACCCTGAACAGCCTCAACAAAGGCACCAGTTTCGAGCAGAACAAGCAGGCGCTTGATCTCTGCCGCGAGAACGGCATCATTACGGAAGCGTCGTTCATGATCGGCTTCCCCAACGAAACCTGGGATTCCATTGAGAGCACCATCGAATCAGCCAAGTATCTCAACCCTGATATTGCCGTGTTTCCGGTGGTGACGCCGATGCCGTTTACGCCGATTCACGCGGACATGAAAGATCGTATCCGGGTGTGGGACTATTCAAAATACAATCTGGTAACACCGATTGTGGAACCGCTTGAGATGACCATGGACGAAATTACACAGGCACTCGGCACCTGCTATATGAAATTTTACAGTGAAAAAGTACAGGAAATCGTGGCACTGGAAGATGGATTCAAGAGGCGCTATATGCTCAGTGCATTCAAGCTGATGATGAAAGATCATGGCGAGCATTTTGACTTCTCCAGCTCGGGCATGCCGATGCATTTCACGACGGATGATTTCAAAAGCTACTGAATAACGATGAGGGATGAGTGAGAACCGATGAGCGAGAACCGATGAGTGAGAACCGATGAGTGAGAACCGATGAGTGAGAACCGATGAGGGAGAACCGATGAGGGATGAGAAAACCTCTTTCATCCCTCATCCCTCATCCCTCATCAGTTTTTTCAAGTCTTGTCAGCGCTTACCGAACGACCTGATGGAATCAAGCAGTGCATGCGCACGCGCTTCATCCAGATGCTGGAGCTGGAGATATTCCTGATAGGCCGATTCGCTGTTTCCGCCAAGCAGGTAGGCATAGCCGAGGCGCATATGTGCCTCGACATCACCCGGATTGATCCGGAGCGCCTGACGGTATGCCTCGACCGCTTCAGCGGAGCGGCCGGCCATCTGCAGGGAGTTGCCGAGGTTTCTGAAGCCCTCGACGCCGTTGGGGTTGAGGCGCACCGACTCCTGGAAGTGAAGCAGCGCTTCATCGTTACGGTTATGCTGGGAGAGGAGGATTCCCATGTTGTTATGAGCCAGCCAGTTCCGATCTACGACTGCCAGGGCATGGGAAAACAGATCGTAACTGTTCTGCCAGTAGCGGATCTGCGAAACCGTCAACAGAGATAAAACCACCAGCACCACCGTTGCAATACCTGCAGCAGTCGGTATTCCCTTGCTCCACGAAGAGGCTGTTTCCGCCACCCCCCAAACAATCATCACAAACAACCCGATCAACGGAATATACGTATAGCGGTCCGCAAGTGCCTGTCCACCAACCCGAATGAAGCCGATAACCGGCAGCAGGGTTACCAGATACCAGGACCAGCCGAACAACAGATAGGGGCGTTTTTTCCATTGTGTTGCCGTCAGTCCGGTAAGCAGTGCAAGTATAATCATTGACGCTGCTACCTTGACGACAGTCACTGCCGAAGGCTCAAACGGGTAGAACAGGGCGAGATCTGTCGGCCAGAGCATGTTCCGGATATAGGTGCCGTAGGAGATAAACGCGTTTCCGGCGGAGAGCAGCAGTGATTGTCCGTCACCATGAGCGACCGCGCCGCCGGATTCCTGGGCGCGAATTGTTATGAGGGCTGCTGCGGCCGAGATGAGGAAAAACGGGACTTTTTCAATCAGTAGTCGTGTGCTGCTGCCGTGCTTTGCCTGAGATTCTGTCTGGCCGGCAAAAAGGCGGCTGAGCGGCCAGTAGTCGAGCAGCAGCATGACAATGGGCAGCGTCACCAGCATCTGCTTTGCCATCAACCCCAGCACAAATAACAGGACAACAGAAAGATAGCGCTTCAGGGATGGGCAGCGAGTGTACCAACCATACGCCCAGATTGTCAAAAACCAGAACAGGGTAGAGAGAACGTCCTTCCGTTCGGCAACCCAGGCAACCGACTCAACGTGTAGCGGGTGGACAGCAAACAGCAGGGCAACTACCACACTTCTGCCGAGGTAGCCGGTCAGGCGGTACAGAAGGGCACAGAGAAGTGCGGCATTCACCGTATGGAGCAGCAAGCTGGTGGCATGGTGTCCCATCGGGTTCAAGCCGAATAATTCGACATCAAGCATATGGGAAAGCCAGGTAAGCGGATGCCAGTTTGCCGCGTGAAAGGAAGTGAAGGACCATATGAAGCCCTTCAGCGTGATTCCCTGGCGGACGACCATGTTGAGGGTTACATAATCCTCGTCATCAAAGTCGATAAAGCCGTTATGCAGAACCGTCCAGTACACGGCGACAGTAATGCCCGCAATCAACAGAAGGGCGAGCGGCAGGCGCCACTTCGATGGTGCACTGTCACAAATACTTGTCATAATTTTTTCATCTCTCATCTCTCATCTCTCATCGGATGTTGCTCATCCCCCAACATGTCTACCGTGGCAGCCACTGATACCATTCCGGAGTAACGTGCATCAGGAACCAGGGGAAATCGTATGCGATAAAAAGCAGGGCAGCCACCAGCGCCAGCGCCAGCCTGGTTTTTTCCGGGCGGAAAAGCTGGAGCAGGTAATGACACATAAGAACAGCGACAGGGGCCATGATGGGAAAAAGATACCGTCCATAGAGGGTGAGTCCCGGTGCGCCATAATTGAGATAGGCTTCATAGTTGATGTTATACAGGAAATACCCGGCGTAAAAGCAGGCAATTACGATAAAGAACAGTGGTAGCCAGTCTGATTTGCGTGGGCGCCAGCGTGCCAGAAAACCGACGCCCGCAAGAGCCATCAGCGCGTATAACGGGATGATGTTGCGCGAATCCTTGATCATGACAAGGTGCCCCTTGATCCCGAAAATAGAGGCGGTCATGTTTTCAAACCACACTCCGACGTACTCAAACGGCCCCATCCAGAGTTGAGGGTTGCTTTTCATTTTGTTGTAATTCATCAACAGATAGAATGTGTCGGCCTTGTCGCCGGGATGCGTGATCCTTCCCGTCAAAATCAAGGCGTCCATGTAGGAAATCTTGCCGTCCTTGTAGTCGTTAAAGATCGTTCCGCGGGCATCAAGACGATAGTTCATCGCAGCTGCAGGGGAGAGGATTATTGACATTGAAGGGAGCAACGTCCCGTGGCGGAGATAATTTCCACCGTAAAGTTTGAGATTCAGGCCGAAGCAAATAAGGATCGAAAGTACAAGCAGCCAGCCACGGAGTGTCAGTGTACGGAAGAAGATTTTTACGGCGCCGGGAAGAACGCGAAAATTTTTGAACTCATGGACGATCAGCAGCAGGTCCAGTACCAGCACCAGGGGCAGAAACGTCACCTTTGTCAGGCAGCCTGCCAGTTGTGCCAGCATTGCTGCCGCAAACAGAGTTCCGGAGCGATGGATAATAAACGCCGCCAGATAATAGACAGCCATCGCTGCGAAAAGATTTGTCAGGTTGTCGTACGAAACGGAGGCCGACAGTAGCGAAAACATGGCGGTATTAGTCACGGCAACGATCAACAGGAGTTGCGTAAGCCGATCCCGGGTTAGCAGGAGCAGGGTCTGCCGGACAAAATAAAGTGTACCAAATGCCAGTGGAATGTTGAGAAGGCGGAGAAAGACCAGATCGGACATTCCAAAAAAATTCAGATGGAGCAGTTTGCCCATTGTCCAGTAATATAACCAGGGGATATTGGTAACCAGACCGAATTCGTATGTTGCCGGTGAGTTGTCAGGGAAAAGTAACGTTTGTGCAAAAACTTTGGATATTCCTGCGTGGGTAACTTCATCAGGCGGCACAAATGCGGAAATATTCAGCGCAAAATACAGCAGTCGTATGCCAAAATAAGCCAGAAGGGCTCCCGTCAGCCACTTAAAAGCCGTCACAGATATGAAACGTCCCTGTTCTTCCGCCGTTCCGTCTTGGGTTGTTGCAACGCAACGCTGCTTTCTGTCTTCCGATTGCTCATCGAGGGTGGTCATGGTGCCCCTTTTGGCATCTGTTCAGGATCATGTGTTACGGTGCAACGCTGTCGGAAGACTAGCATTTCGGGGCAAAATAGTCAATTTGACAGGGAGTCGTAACGAAAAGTAATGACTTTATTATTAGGAAAAGACGTGGCATACTGGCGGTCACGTAGGTCTTTATTTATACAACAGCGTAAGGAGTGGACAATGAAAAGGAATGTGTGTGCAGCAACTGTTTTTGGACTTGTATTGCTGGCGGGTGCTTTTGAAGGTCATGCAGAAGAGTGGGTGAAAATGGAGTTTGACATTCCAAACCAAAATCTCGAGGCTAACTACTACGATACCAAAAGTGTCAAAGGACACAACAAGACAATATCCTGGACAGAGAAGTATGCTCTGACAAGTTTTGGCGAAAAAAAATATTCAAAACATCTTTCTCAATACCCGGCATGCCGCAAGAGCATCGAGAAGGACGGTAATGTGACCTACCACAAAATGGATTTCGAGATCAAAGAGGGAAAATTCAGAGTGGTTGCCAGAAGAAATTACAACAAGGCAAATGGATTGGTCTGCACTGACAAGGATATGGGGAAAGAGTTGGACAAGTCATGGAAAGAGATCGCACCAAAATCACCCATGATGGAGAGAGAGTATCTGTTTGTTTCAAAGTACAAGCTGGGGAATATCTGAGCAAACCGATGAGAGATGAGCGAAACCGATGAGAGATGAGTGAGAAGCTGGCCTTTCCTCATCCCTCATCCCTCATCCCTCATCCCTCATCCCTCATCGGTTTATCGCTCATCGATTCTAACTCATCTCTCATCGTGCCTTCCAATGTACCTGCCAGAGAGTTCCATGACATTTCCCGTGCCGTAAATGATGCAATGTTTTCCGCAAAATCTATCTCCTGATGGGCCATAAACCATAAAATTCCTTCGGCAAAAGCTTCAGGATCATCCGGCGGAACAAGCTTTCCGGTGAGGCCATCCTGTATGACCTCATGAAATCCCCCCACATGTGTTGCGAGAACAGGCTTTTTGAATCCGTAGGCGGTCGCAATTATACCGGAGGTGATCGATTTCCGGTATGGCAGGACAACCAGATCTGCCGAGGCAAAACAGGAACTCATCTCCTGATCCGGAACAAACCGGTTGATGATTTCAACCTTGTCAGAAATACCGCCTTCGGTGATTATGGCGTTGTATTCATCCGTTTCGTTCCAGAACTCCCCTGCAATCTTTAGAGAAATATCCTGATCCTTCAGCAAAGCGACAGCCTTCAGCAGGACGTCAAGCCCCTTGTACGGTCGGACAAATCCGAAAAACAACAGCCGGAGCCCCTTATTGTCAGGGCGTACAGTGTATGTGTCACACGTGTCGTACACGAACAACGGCAGCAGATGTTTAATCACGGTAGCTGCAGGGTTTATTTCCCGGGCGGTCTCTTTTTCCAGTTCCGAATGAACAATGATGGTATTGGCTCTTCTGAGGATGAATCGTGTCGCCATTTTTTTGAGAGCATTATCTTCGTGTTCGAAAATGTTAATGCAGAGAAAAACGACCTTGATCTCCTTCTTATGCAGTATTGCCAGTAGATAAGCGTACATCGGAGCCCAGTAGGTAACCCACCAGGGGAATATCACCAGATCAGGGGCAAAGGAGACAATGCGCGTTGCCGTGGCAACCCAGGAAAAGATGCTCATCGAGTCAATGTCGTAGGAGAGGTTGCAAAATTCTCTCTGTATCCGCGCCTTGTCCACTTCCGGGTCAATCTGGCTCTTCCTGCCGTACAGCAGTTCAGGGTACTGGCGTCGGTAGCTTAAAAGGAGCAGGTCATGCCGTTTCTCCAGTTCCTGTGCAAGAGAATAACAATATTTGGCGATCCCGCCTCTGAACGGGGGAATCGGCGCAATCAGGCACATTTTCATGGCTTTCCACCGGTCATGATTTCGAGTCTGCTTTTGGTGAGTTTGCGGAAATTATCCCGATTCAGCAATTGCAAGTCGTTGCGGTTAACACCCCGGTTCAGGTACAGGTAACGGAACAGCGCGCACACTACTGTTGCTGCAGTCATGAACAGGCGGCTGCTGACGAATCTGTTCGGCAGCCGGGTAGCACAGAGGATGTGGCATGCGGTATAAACCCTGGTCAATGGCGCCCAATGGAAATGCCGCATGGTTACAGCCAAAGCCTCCTCGCTGTTTTTGCCAAGCGACGCATTGCAGATGGTTTTTGATGTTTCGTGGAGCCGGTAGGTTGCAAGCAGGATGGCATGATAGCAACCGGGAAAGCGCCTGCCGATCCTGATCCAGAGGTCGTAATCCATCACAAAATCGAGAGTTGCATCCAGTCCGCCGACCGCCTCGAATGCTTCTCTCTGGAAGAACGCTGCCGGTTGGCAGATGATATTGGCTGAAGCCAGCCGGGTGAGATCGAACACTTCAGTACGATACCTGCTGATAACGGCTCCCGCCGGATCAATGTAATGGGCGTCGCCAAACATCAGCCCCGTTTCCGGATGGTCCCGGAAGAAATCAGCCGCTGTCTGTAGCGCTCCCGGCAGATAGGTGTCGTCGGAGTTGAGCCAGGCGAAGATGCTTCCGGTCGCCATGCCGAATCCTTTCATGAGGGCATCGGTCTGTCCCTTGTCCCGTTCACTTATCCAACGACAGGTAATCCCCCCGCACTTGATCGGCCATTGCCCCGTTTTCAGCAGTAAGTCATAGCGTTTGATGATGTCTGCCGAGTTATCTGTCGAACTACCGTCCATGATAATGTAGTCAATGAAGAATTCGCCGGCCTGGCTGATGACGCTTTCAATGGTTTCCGCGAGAAAGGCCCCTTGGTTGTAAGAGGGGGTGATGATGGAGATGACGATATGGCCATTCTTCACGGCAGGCGTTCCTTCGCAGATACGTAGACCAGATTATGGTCGCGTTTTGCAATGACAATCACTTCGGTCATTGTTTCTCCGATGGCTTTGTTGCGGCAAAAACACTATACAACGGCAAAAAGGTGATTTTTTGCTCCGGAAGGTCGGAATATGGCTGATCTGAAAAAACAAGTGCCTTGCCGCACTCCGGGTATGAAGCCAGAAAAAGATGCAGACTTCTCAAGCTTCCAGTAGCGCCGCTTTTAACCTCCACCGGATGAATTATTCCGTTCATGACTGCCAGATAATCGACTTCTGCAGAACTGCTTTTAGCCTGCCGATCCCAGTAATAGAGGCTTCCCTGCTGTGATACCAGTATCTCCTGTCCCACAAACTGTTCTGCCATGGCACCGCGATATATGGCAAGCAGATCCCTCCTGGCATATTCAATATCGTCCGGCATACCTGACAGATAGCGCATCAGGCCCAGATCCAGCATCAACGCCTTGAATACCTTGACCGAAGCACTTGCCCCCAATGGCAGGCCGGTCGGATTAGCCGAAGTAACCTTGCGGGCAACCTGTGCCAGACAGAGAGCTTCAAAAGCCTTCTTCAGCGTCGGGTTGCCATACCCCTCGCCCAATCGTGCGTATTTGATCTGTTGCCCGACACTTTGCGCGAGTGACGTAAAGACAGAATCCAGGCAGTAACGGTCAACGTGGGGAGTGTATTTTGCAAAATCCATTCGATATGATTCTGCAATTTCTCCCTGTACCTCGAAGGCATCCCGTAGCGAACCGTTTTCTTTGAATGCATTGACAGCCGCCGGCATTCCACCGGTGAAAAAATAACGTTTTAGCTCGTCACGAAGAAGTTCATGCACAACGGGTGATATGTCAGCAGGATTGCCTAAAACAGCCGCAGCAGCCGGAGCGTTACCGATTGCCTCCAGATATTCGGCGAAACAGAGGGGATAGAGATTGAGAAACTGAACCCTGCCGACAGGAAAGGAGGCGTCTTTAATCGCAAATTCCAAAAGTGATCCGGCGGCAACAACGTGCAGCTCCGGCATCTCCTCATAAAAGTAGCGCAGGGCGGTTATGGCGCGGGGGCACGCCTGGATCTCATCAAAAAAGAGCAGGGTTTTGCCGGGTGTGATCCTTTGTCGCAACAGCACTTCAAGGTCGGCACAGATTCGCGCTGCGTTAAGGTCACCATCGAACATTTTACGCAGGGAAGGATTGCGCTCCAGATCGACCAACGCAACTGATTCAAAGCAGTTTTTGCCAAACTCTTTCAGCGACCAGGTTTTGCCAACCTGCCGGGCGCCCCTCAAAATCAGCGGTTTTCGCCTTGTGCTGTCCTGCCATTGCTGGAGTTGATCGTCAATAAATCTGCGCATAGCTCACCTTGCAGTATGGTCATGTTTAAAAATACAAGGTAATTTTATAGTTACAAAATTAAAAATACAAGGTTATTATGAATTGTATGACGTTTTATGTTTTCAGATATTTGTTGTCGTTCAGTCTACAAGCATTTCCTTTAGTATGTTCCTGACATTCTGGGCATGCCGGGTATCCAGTTTCCCTAATTCCTTGACCAGGCGCATGTGATCTACCGCACGAATCTGGTCAAGAACGATCCAGGCCTGCTTTCCCTCAAAGCGCAACTCGACCCGGGTTGGATATCTGTGAGATTTTGTTGTCATCGGGGCGATCAAGACGGTTTGCAGGTGACGGTTCATTTCATTTGGTGAGATAACGAGACAGGGTCGAACTTTCTTGATTTCATGACCAATGGTTGGATCAAGGTTTACGAGATAAATGCAATATTGTTTCAGCTCCATTCCCATTCCTCAAGGTCGAGCGAGTCATCAAGGATCAGGCGGTCCTCACCCCGCTCATGCAACATTGCGAAGGCCATGTCCCATCCCTCACGTGGTTTTCGCGATACTGGGCGTAGTACAATCTCGTCAATTCCCGGCAGGAGTTCCACTTCTTCCTTGATATTGTACTGTCGTAACAATGTTGCAGGTATACGGACGCCTTTTGAATTTCCTATGGAAACAAGATGAGTAAGCATATTCAAACTCCTTTACGGACCTACAAAGTAATCACACAATAGCTGCGGGAACCATGCCCGTCAATTAAAATTTTCATCCAATCGCTAATCATCTACGCTATTCATCGTAGCACCAGCCCCTACACCAGTAATCGGTCAATTGCTGCAATTATTTCCGAACGATGAGACTGGACAGAAGTGATTTGGGATCATACCATCAATGAGCCGCAAGGGGAATTGCTGCGACAACGCCCCAATGGAAAGCTACTATTGACGACCTGTCTCAATTATCGAAGAAGATTGTACTTCAGTATGCATCTGATGGCTGACAGGCCATCCTTCCAACCGATTTTCTTTCCCTCCACGTAAGTCCGTCCAGAATAGGAAATACCGACTTCATAAATTCTTGCATCCAGTTTGGCAATTTTGGCGGTAATCTCCGGCTCAACACCAAAGCGGTTTTCTTCAATGGTGATGCTTTTCAGTACGTCTTTCCTGAACACTTTATAGCCAGTCTCCATATCGGTCAGATTCAAGTTCGTGAGCATGTTGGAAAGCAGTGTCAAGAATGTGTTCCCCAGCATATGCCAGAAATAAAGGACCCGCCGATAGTCGCCGGTGACAAAGCGGGAACCGTAAACCACATCTGCCTTGCCGTCCAGAATCGGTTGGATGAGTTTCGGATACTGCTGCGGGTCGTATTCCAGGTCAGCATCCTGGACGAGAACAATATCACCTGTTACATGTGCAAATCCTGTTCGAAGCGCGGCTCCTTTGCCCAAATTGCGATCATGGTAAATGACTCGGACTGTTTTGTCTGCCAAACTCAGCAGGATATCGCGAGTGCCATCGGTGGAGAAGTCATCCACCAAAATGATTTCCTTTTCCAGGTTAACCGCTATGACAGCATCGTAAATTTGCCGGATGGTTTCCTTCTCGTTATACACGGGTATGACTACGGACAATTTCAAGGGAATTTCTCCTGACTAATGTTGTTAGTTACCGCTTTGACAAAACCACCGGCAATACCTTTTCCGGAATCACGCAATCTCAAGCCGTTCAGTCTACCGGGAGCGCAGGGAACAGGTGCAACAGTACACAGCTCAGAGTCATCCATATTGGCTGGCCGGTAATAGGTGAAATCACCTACTCTGTCAATACTGACCGGGGCATCAACCGAGGCGGTTTTTTTACCGGAAGCTTCGTCAAGAGCAAATTGAACATTCCAGATCCGGGGAGGACGTATAAGGTTGAAATGAGGATTGTCATTGCCTGCCATTGATGTAATGTCCGCAACTTCTCCGAGTGGTTTGAATGTTGGTCGGGGAACGACATAGATATGAGTTGCGATCACCAACGCGGTAATTCCACCAAGCCAGGCCCATTTGGCGGATGATATTACCCCCTGCTGTTTCCAGGTTTGCCGTGTGAGCCACGGCAAAAGGTTTTCAGCCGTGAGTGCCGGTAAAATAACGAGATAACCGAGGCCGAAGCGCCAGTTTGGGGCGGCATACAACATGAGGGCAATCCCTGATATTGCCAGAGCAGCAACAGAGCTATTCCAGTAGATATGTTTTTCCCCGGCATGGCGAATTATAATGACAAGAACAGAGAGGACGGACATAACAAGAAATAGCGAGCAGACCTTTTCCTCCGCAAACCAGGGGACAACCCAGTTCCAGGCCGTTGCCCCGTCAGGAGTTGGCCGTCCTCCCCATCGCGCCCACTCCCTGATCAATGCCGATTCAGCGTTGGCTTGAGCAGCACCAAGCGACCATGGCACATTGACACAAAATGTGGACGATGGATAGAAGGCGCAACCGGTAGTAATGTAACCTGCAGCAGCAAGCGGAGCTAGAAAAAAGGTCAGTACGCTGCCGGCAACCAGCAGTTTTCCGGATTTGAATCTTCCCTTGAAGAGATAATAGCATCCAGCTACGGCCAAAAGTGGCAGGGCACTCAATTTAATGGATACTGTCCCGGCAGCCAGCAGCAAGGGAATCAGTCTGGCATTCAGAGCCGTATCAAAACGGTGGTGTCTATCCGGCTGAAATTCCGAGATGATCACGATGCTCCAGGCTGTTTCAATGACCAGAATGATGACCGGCAAATCGGGTGCGGGAGAATTGGGTATTCCATAAACCATGATTATGATCAGTGTCAGGAAGGATGCCATGGCAATAAAGAGGTCGGGACTTTTCCCCCGACCGGTAATGATTCGTAGGAGCGCAATGAGAAAATGGACAGCCAGCAGCAGCAGACAAATTCCTCCGGTAAAGGAACCGGTTCTCCCCTGCAGCAGGCCATGATTTACGGAAGCGGTGAGGGTAAACCATGATGATGGATAACCAAAACGGCTATGAATCAAGCCCAGTCCGGGCACCAGCCCATATTCTGAGAGCCATTTGATGACCTGCATATGATACAGCCGAGTATCATACCAGACGATTACCTGGGAACAGTAGGCAGAGGCCCCAAGCGTGAGAGCAGTGACAGCGAAAATGGGTCCGGCCGAGAAATTATTGACAAACTCCTTGAACCATTTGCTGTTGATCTGCGACAGAATAGCCGGAATCATCAGGATTAGTGTGATGACAATGACAACGGTGGGAGTGAGCGGAGAGAACAAAGCGGCTGAAAAGAACGTGTTTGCCAGAATCAGGAGTCCCAACCAAGTGGCTATAATAGCCTGATCAGCTGGTCTGCTAAAGCAGTCCGCAGGCGCAAGACGTGTTATGAAAGGGCTACCGATTAAGAATCCACAGGCCCCTGAAATTGCAATTAGTAGGGAAAGTATGAGCATGAATATCGGTTACTGTCTCCGAGGGATTAATAGGAGCCTTTCAGTAAACCACCGGCTCTGCCGGTGAGAATTGAAAAGGCTGGCGACACTTCATCATGAGGAAAGCCCTCAAGGGTAATCAACAGGAGGAAATGTCATGCGAGAATGGCAAAGTTTAGCCTATGTAAAATGGAAGTGCAAATATCATGTGGTGATAGTCCCGAAGTACTGTAAGAAGGCTCTGTTTGGTAGCATTCGAGGTCTTATGCCGGTAAAGTTATCCGTCAGTTGTGTCGCCAGAAGGAAGTGGAACTTATAGAACTAGCCCCTTTTAGGGGTTTTCCTCAAGCCACTGGCTCTGCGGGTGGTCATGACTATGATAGGCACATTTTGGCTGGAGCATACCTGGAGGGAACGGCATCCGTGCCCGGCAATATGAACAGCATCAATTGTAGACGCGCGTCAGTGGCTCAGTTGAAATGCTTCATCGCCAGCCGGAGCGCTTCTTTGCTGTTTTCATAGAGTGTTTTTCCAAATGATTTTTGATGATTCATTAAGCTGGCATTTTGATAGTGGCGTGGAAGGTAACGGCAGGGGAAGTGTTTACCTGCCCTGAGCCAAAGGAGAGATTTTCGTTAAATCCCCCCCCGCTGGAGGAGGCGGTGCTGCAGCTTTTGGGGTTGAGAGTACGTTCTCGACGACATTGTTTTTACGGGACCCATGCGTCTCCCTCCAAGTTGCCGTATCAGGTCCCGCCCAAGTTCAATAAGACCGGTCGAAACTCTCGCCTTGATCCAGCGAATCGTTCTGAGCCGCAACTGCTCGGTTCCGATCCGCATGCCCCATATGCCGTGTTCCAGGCGCCCCGCGATCCGGTCCGGCCAGATGCGGATATCGTGGCAGGAGGTGGGGGTAGCCCGCCAAGCGGACTTGTAGGGTTGGTCGCCGCGTGAGAAGTCAAACCATTGGCGACCAGATTCGATGGCAAGGCGGATCGCTGCCATGACGGAAAGGTTGCCCGGTGCAAGTTCTCCACGCACCGGATCCATCCCCGCCAGGTAAGAATAGACAGTGCTGCGGTCGGCGAGCTGGTACTCTACGGCGATCGGTTCACCATCCAGTTCCACCCAGGCAAGCAACAATTGTTGCCGGCGCAGAAATTTCAGAGCAACGGCCTGATGAAACTCGCGGAACCGTTGGTCGCTAAAACAGCCTAGCGGACGGTCTGGTTCGCCCCAGCGGGCACCGTGGAGCTTGAGCAAGACCTCGAAGCCTCGGGGGAAATTCTCCGCTTTCGTCACCATGTGCAGTTTCACCAGTCCTGAATCGAAGTATTGCCGCTGCATCCTGCGGCAGTGCTTACGTTGCGCCTTGGAGAGCATTGCCAGGTAGTCGTCCCAACATGTGGGTAGCGCAATCTTCCAGCAGTTCTGCAGCGGCGTCTTGTGCACCAGTTGTTCTGACTTCGCCAGATGTTCCACCGTGGTACCGATGGCTAGATCATCGGTATCTACTGATTCCAGTAGAATTTGATCCCATTCAGAACGTACTTCAAGAAGAAAGTCGGCAACCGCGCGACCGATTCGAATCTCATTTCCAGGAGAGCAAAGCCAAGTGGTATGGTTGGTGCTGGCTTCGCCGGAACCGAGCAACCGTACCGTACGCTGTTTTTCCGTCTTCTCGATGTAGAGGGGCGCCAAGCCGGTCAGAATTCCGGTCGGGTCAGAGAAAAGTACCACGCACAGCTCGTCGCCCTCTTTTTTATAGAAGCGCCACCATTCCAGCAGCCATTCCGGGGATCGCATCGGGACGGCGACGGCCAGAGTACGCCAGGCATCGATATGGAATTTCAGCTCCTGTTCACGACGGATGCGGGTTACTCTCAGAAGCCCGGTTCGTCTGGTCGGGGCTGCTGCACTTTTCAGTCTGCTCACCATCGGTTCGATCAAAGGGTCACTTCCTGTAATTAGGGGGTTGGCTGACTCCTGGTCTGGCGGCCGGTTATTGTCCCGACTGTCAGCCAATCTTCCTGTTTTGGCTAAATAAAACTTGCTGGACTGGCACGTAAGGCGTATTTAATCAGTGCTACTCGGAGAAATTTCGTTTGAACAATGTTTTGGAAGGTAATTGGCTTCAGCAAGCAAAGCAGTCGGAGAGGGCTTTGTTAATTATTGCTGCCACTTAAATGTATCAGTCGGTGCTGGCACTTCCCTTCTCATGAAGAAAGTAGCAAGGATGGTGCCGGATAGATAACTGGCTGAATATGTTTGAAAAATTAGAAAATACGTCATGGCTGGGTGGGCAAAGTGAAGAGTTGGGGTTGTTGTGGGTGGGCAAAGTGAAGAGTCGTCTATTGCTTTATAATGTGGTCGGAGGCTATGACTAAGGCCTTATGGGACACTGCAAGGGGGAGAATTTTATAAGCAGAAAAGCTTCATATAAGCGGAAACGGTTTTCCGCATCATACACTTTATGGCTATTGTTGGCGATGGGCATCACCATTATCCGCGAACAACGGGTTTGCCGATGATTTTATTGATATGGTAATGCGGTCTAAATGCCGTATCGGTCGAGCATCCGTTTGAAACTGCTGTAATCTACATCGAGTATCCGGGCGGCTTCCATTTTTTTGCCGCCGGTAGCCGCTAAGGCCTGCTTAACGGCGTCCCGCTTCAGTTCTTCCAGAGACTGAACAGCGGAGGCAGACTCCTTTTCCCCTTCCCGGTCGATCACGGTCATAATACCTGCCAGTTCTTTGGCGGAAATGCTCTCACCGGCAAAAAGGGCGGCTCGTTTCATGGTACTTTTCAGTTCGCGCACGTTGCCGTGCCAGGGATGCTGATTGAGCAGCAGTGCCGCCTCGGAAGTGATTCGGGGAGGAATCCGGTCGAGTTCCCGTGAAATATCCCCCAGGAATCTCCGGGCCAGCAGCAGAATGTCTTCTCCTCGATGCCTGAGAGGAGGGAGGGTGATTACCGTCTCTCCGAGACGGTAGAAAAGGTCTTCCCGGAAACGCCCTTTCTGTACCTCCTGGAGCAGGTCGCGGTTGCTGGCGGATATGATGCGTGTGTCCACCGACACCGGTTGCACTCCGCCCACCGGATAGAATTGCTTGCTTTCTACGGCATGCAGCAGCTTGGCCTGGATGACGGGCGAGGCGCAGTCCACGTCGTCCAGGAACAGGGTGCCGCCGTTTGCCTCCTCGAACAGCCCCCGGGTCGTCGCCAGCGCGCCGGTGAATGAGCCTTTGAGATGGCCGAAGAGCTGGCTTTCTGCCAGGGTTTCGGGGAGCGCACTGAGGGTTACGGTAATGAACTGGGCCTGTCGGCGCCTGCTCAACCCGTGTATGATCGAGGCAAGGTGTGACTTGCCGACCCCGGTTTCACCTTGAATAAGAAGGGAGAAGTCGGACTGGGCGATTAGCTGGGCCTGCCTGATAGACTCCTGGATTGCCGAGCTTCCACCCAAGAGCAGTTCCAGTGATGCCTGCTCGCCCTGACGGGAAAGAGTCAGCTCCTTTTGCTGCAGAATTGGTAGAGCTGCACGGGAGATTACGCTAATCAGTTCCCGGCAGTCGAGCGGCTTGCGGACATAAGCGGCGACACCGAGTTCAATAGCCTCTAACAGGTAGGTTGTTTCGGTGAATGCGGTACAAAGAATTACTGGTGTACCCGGTGCGTACTCGCCGAGCGCCTGTGTCATTTCCAGTCCATCCATGAGCGGCATCCGGACATCGGTCACGACGATGTCCGGACGCTCTCGCAGGAAAATCTCCAGCCCCTCCCTGCCGTTGGCCGCAGTCAGCACGGTTGCGAAATGCATCTTCAGCACGATAGCGATTCTTTCGCGCAGGTCCGCTTCATCCTCAACATAGAGGATTTTCAAGTCTGTTTTTTCAGCCATTGACTACCTCTTCCCCGGTATCTTTGCGAGCCAGTTCGATTCTGAATCTGGTTCCAGCTGCACTGCTGGTAAAACTGAGGCGCCCCTCCATACTTTCCTCGATAATGAGCTTGGTCATGTAGAGCCCGATCCCCGTCCCCTTGCTGCCGGACTTGGTGGTAAAGTAAGGGTCGAATACCATGTCAGCGTACTCCGGAGGTATGCCGCAGCCGTTGTCACTTACTTCGATGACCAGAGCGTCTTTCGTGGCATCGGTTACGATGGTCACCGTGCCTTTGACTTCAGACGCTACCGGGGCGATACCGCCTTGGTCTGCCTTGTCGATGATGGCGTCGAAGGCGTTGCTGACCAGGTTAAGAAGGGATTGTTTGAATTCGTTCTGGTATCCTTCGATTTGCAGATCGCGCCCCTTGGTATTGTCGATGGTCAGCAAACTGACTCCGGAATTGACAAACTGGGGCGAAACCAGGGTGATGACCTCCTCGACCTTGTCCCGAACGTCGAATTTCTCGGCTATTTTTTCGGGGGTGAAAAAGTTCCGAAAGTCCTCGATGGTTTCGGACATGTAGTAAAGCTGTTTTTGTGCATCCTCTTCTGCTTTCTGCAGAAAGGCATCATCCAGGCATTTATGTTCCCCGGCCATCCTGATACTCTGGATCGTAGCTCCAAGTGTGGCCAGCGGTTGACGCCACTGGTGGGCAATGGCTCCGATCATTTCACCCATGGCTACGAGACGGGCATGCCGCGCCAGTAACCGCTCATGGGTAATCCGACGTTCTGCTTCCTCATCCACCCGACTGGTAAGTTCCTGATTCAGTTCGTAGAGGTCATGTTCGCTCTTGATCAGGGTTGCCTGGCGTATGGAAAGTTTCTGTGCCATATCGTCGAAGACTTCAGCCAATCGCCCGATTTCCCCCCCTTCGCCGTCATTGCTGGCACGAACCTGAAGATCTCCTTCGGCAAGCTGTTGCGCCGCAAGCTGTAATCGCTTGATCCGTTTGACGAAGAAAATATTGCCCAGGAATATAACGGTCAGCACTGCGATCAATAGAAATGAAGAGAGGATGGCAATATTGATGAGTAGAGCTTTACGAGCACTGGCCACTACTTCTTGAAGTGGAAAAGCAGTGCGTATGTAAAGATAGGGAGATGATTCTCCCTGTAACCTCTCTTTGTAATAGGAGACGATCCTCTGGTCATCAGTAAGATCTCCGGCCATAAAGGTTGCCCTGTCTGGACCGTTTTTCATGCGCAGGAATTTGTCGTCGCTTAGTTTGGTACCGACATATTTTTCAGGATTCAGGTTCCTGACAACTATTATGCCATTCCTGTCAATGATGTTGAAAGATGATCCTTCAGGTAGACCGTTGATGGGAAGTAAGTCTTTGAACCGTTCTAAATCGAAGCTTGCCGCTATGACACCCTGCAAGTTACCTTTGGCATCGATTATCGGGTAACTGAACCCGATGGACGGTTCTCCGGATAATTTCCCGATAGCGAAATCCCCGGAAGAAAACCGTTTGGTCTTGACCGCCTGTTGAAATGAGAATCTGTTCTTGATGGAGAAAGTTGACTTCATCGGCAGGCCGGAGGCCCAGATATCCCCTAATCGGTCGGCAATGATAATGTTTATGTACTGTGGGTTTTTTTTGAGAATGGCTGCCAAAATGGCATTAGTAACTGTTGTGTCATGTTTCTGTATTTCGGGGACTTGTTCCAGCGCAGCCAGTAGCTGTTCAACATTGCTGGTCAGGTTGTGCTGTTCTCGGGCGATGGCGTTGGTCAACCTCCGAGCTGAAACAAAGCCTTTTCGCATGGCCTCATTTCGTTGGTTTATACCTGACTGGATGATGAGCATAATGGCCGGCAGCGCCAGCAGGAATGCCATCGCCAGCAGGTGCGTCCGCAACGGGAAAGAGTACAGACGTCGGATCAACCTTTTTCTCATTTTGCTCCTAATTTCTCTATAGACGCCGAGATACTGCCGACAACCAAATATTTAAGCGTTTTACAGGTTTGCAGGCGCTCCTGTCAAGCGGGGGCACTTGAAAGGGCGGCAGTCTGTTCGAATATTCGTGCCGATAACTTTTGTGGCCGAGGTTAATGGTCAGGATAGTTGGAATAGACATAAAAGCTGAGTTCGTGATGATCGAAATCTCTTATCTTGACAAAAGAGGGTTCTGCTACAACGGCATCGTGATATTCCGGGTTGAAATAAAGAATAATCGCTTTTCTTGGCCTTTTAGCCAACGAGGCATTGATATTCTTAACAACAGTGCGCATAACCGAAAAGGGAAATGGACTGAAAAAATAGAAATAATTGTAATCATCCAATTCGGTAAAAAGGGCAGCATCACCAACAGTCAGATCAACATTTTCGATCTTCAGTTTGTCAAAATTGCTTCGTGCAATGGCCGCCAGTTCAGGGGCTATCTCAACGCCGGTGATTTTGGCAAAGGGAAAGCGGGAGAAGGTAATGAGTGCGCCCCCCTTACCTGACCCGAAATCCACGATGCAGTCCTGCGGTTTAATCTCAAGGGTTCGGAGCACTTTTTCGAGATTGAGTCCGCCGGAGTTGGCATATTCATGACAATTTTCTTCTGGAAGGTTCAGCTCGTCTAGACAGCTGTTATACAGATCTATTTTTTGCAGACGAACCCGTAGCCTAAAGATGAATTCCCGCCATTCACCCTTAAATAATAGAGCCAAGGCATTTGTAATGGTATCAGAGAACACCATGGTCAGGAAGTTTCCTCTGCGCAGGACAAGAAAGGCATTATAGTCTTGCCAACATTTTATCGACAAGGTTACGTGCACGGGAAACCAGCGTTTTCCTTCTCTCGAAGGTTACTGTTATTGGCCGGTCCTTGCCGAACACGGCCTGGGCAAATTCCCGCGCCAAGGCCTTTGCTTCGCCAGATGGCTGGATCAGTTGATTTTTTTTTGGGCAATCGGATTTGTCGTGAAAAACGATGCGCACCTGCCACTTATTTTCGAATACATGATTCATCATATATGGAAATAATCGACAATCTATCGGTCTGTCATGATAAATTTCACAGCCGTTTGCGTCCAGATGGGGGCAAAAGTGGCCGTCCCTTGATGAAACGATGACGAAGTTTCTTGATGCCCTGATTACCAGTTTTTCTGCGTGTCCTTTAAAGTGTTTCCCGTATTCCTCTTTGGTCAGCATCAGACCGCACGCTCCCTTGAGACTACAGCAACCATAATTGGTGGTACAGTTGCCGCACGGGTTATTACTGAATTCGTTCATGTTGATCCTTTTTCCGCTCAAAAGAGATTGAGCCGGTGCAAACGTTTCAGTACAAACTGATCAACTATTCCGTACAGTTTCCAAAACGTAGACCTCACTGGGGCAATTGTTTCAACCGATGGCAAGCGAGTAGCACGTATATTGAATTTAGCTTCCAATCCACCGATAAACTCCTCATAAAGTTGTCGATCGTGGTGGCAATAATCGGGAGAACGGGCCAGAAATATACAGCTAGGGGCAAAATCGCGAGCTAATACCTCCGCCATCAATCGGCGGATGTGCTGTTCATCATATCCAGCAAACGCGATGCCGTCCCAATCTATATCGAGAAATTCGCCAGGTTGAGGTCCGCCCCAATCGTCGAATGATTGTTCAGTGAAGTTTACCGGTACGCATTTATTATTGCCGAATAGGCGATAAGGGAGAGCACTGAAATCAGTTTCGAATTTTACACAGTGTCGATAATCGTGTTTGCGTCCCCCGAATTCGTCATGAACCCAGCGCAAGCTCGTGACGGTACCATTCATTATGGCATGGGAGAGATAGCTACCGGAATCGAGGAGATGAACATAGGGAATATGCTGATCAACAAAGCAGGCTTTGCCCAAGCGGCGATCTATTAACAGACCGCGCATGTCACAATGAAAGTCTATATGACAGACCGCCAGGCCACGGTAACCTCTTTCGAGCCATAACTCGTAGAGCTGGCTGTGCTCTTCCGCGATGAACAATTCTGTCATTTAGTGGTAATCCCTGAATTATAAGGCTTCGTTGAATCGATCAATCATGCTGTTTCGTCCTGCACCCAGCCTGACTGCTTTTACCTGAAAACATGAAAGTTTACCAGATTTTTGGGTATATCAGCGCTTTGGTTATCATCCATCCTGCGTTTCGGAGAGGTTTGAATATGAAGCAGGTCCCATGAACGGCAAACCAGTAGGAGATCAGAGACGCAACAGTCGCCCCCATGGCCCCATATGTCGGAATCAAAGCATAGTTCAAGGCAATATTAAGAAGGCAGCCAAGCAGGGTGGAAACAAGGTTGATACGGAGCCAGCTTTTGGTGAGGACCAGAATGTTCCGGGCCGCCGTAAGATTCGTAAAGGTCAGTGACCAGATGAGTACTGCCAGGAGTGACCCAGAGCCTTTATATGAACTGCTGAATAGAAAATTCACAATTTTGTCTGCAAACAAGGTTACCGGAATAGAGATGACATAGGCGATTAAGACCATCAGGTTGTAAAGTTTCTGCATCCGATCCAAAAAAAGCAGCTCATCCTTTTTAGCCGCGGCGACTATGGCCGGGAAGACAGAAGAACAGATCGCCATCGGGATGAAATTCCATGCCTCGGTAAGGCGTACCGCAGCGGAATAAAGGCCTAGCCCTACATTGCCGGTCATGTTGCCGATCATTACCTGATCGATTTTCAGATAGACGGAGGTAAGAAATACGGAAAAAATTACCGGCCAGCTATCCGTTAACAGCTCCCTGGCAAGAGACCCGCTGATACTCCACCTTGCGAGGGAGTATCCTTTGGCCCGGTAGGTGATGATCAGTCCGACACAGGCAAGAAAGATTTCGGACAAGCCGGCCCAGGCGAAGGCCAATAGCGACGCTTTAGTCAGAATCAGGATTATCTTGATGATGTTGATGAAAAGGAAGGCCGTGAGCTTGGCGTAGACGGTGAATTTCCATTGGAGTTGCGATTCGAACCAGAATTCGATAGCCAGAAACGCCTGCAGAACTGTGCCGGCCATTATAATCGCCACCAGCCAGTGCATCAGCGTGTCGTCCGGACGGACCAGAAAAATGGCTCCGACCGCCAGGATGAAGACGGCAACTCCCCCCATCAGCATGAGAAAGAAAACGGTGCCGAGTATTTCTTCGCTTTTAGTGGTGTCATGCACCAGTTTACGGATGACGATCTCGTCCATGCCGAGCATGGCTACGGGGGAAAAAAGCAGGGCAAAGGCCAGGGCGTAGCTGAATTCGCCATACAAGGCTGGCCCAAGGTAGCGGGCCAGCCAGACCCCAACCAGGAGACCGATGCCCATGCGCACGACCTTGTCGCCCATCATCCAGCCGGTATTTTTGACGACATCCTTCAAATGGACGTCATCTTCGAGCTTGCGTCTGATAAAGGCTGGAAGGTATTTGGTCCAGGGTGAGAGCATTGTCCTACCTTATGTCAATATTTTCCGGTATAGCGCCGTATGTTGTTCGGCAACCCTATCTGTGGCAAATTCACGTTCCACTTTTTGTCTCGCCTTGCTGGAGAGCTCTTGCCGGCGGTCTTCATTTTCCAGTACCCAGATAATTCCCCGCGCCAAATCAGCTGTCTCATACGGCCGGGCAAGATAGCCGTTGTGCCGATGGTCGATCAGGTCGGGCACGCCTCCTTGGTTAAAGGCCACTGCCGGAGTACCGCAGGCCATTGCTTCCATAACCGTGTAACCGAGGCTTTCGTTGAGCGAGGGCAAAGCGAAAACATCAGCCGCTGAGTAGAGCCGGGCAAGCATTTTTTCGTCACCCTGGTAGCCAAGGTTGTGGACTTTTAACTCGATCGCTTGTGGAGGAGAGGGGACCGTCGAGCCGAAGGTGACCAACTCAATCCTGTTGCGCCAGTTGCTGTTGGCCTGTTGGGTCATTGCCTCAGCTAGCAGATGGAAACCCTTGTTGCGATCCTTTATGAAATTTTTGGCGCCGAAGAGGACCAGTCGCTTGTCCGTGGGGAGGGACAGGGCCTCACGCGCCGCCAGTTTGTCCTGGGGGTGGAAACAGGCCACGTCAATGGCATTGGGAATCAACTCGACGCGGGCATTGCGCAATAACGAACTTGACCGGGCGCACATGGCCATCCAATGACTTGGCGCCACAAATGTCAAGTTCAGACCGTGCCAAGCCTTCATCTTTCGTTGCCAAATTCGGCGTGAGAGGTCGTCTTCTTTGGAAGAGTTTAGCAGTGGACATTTTCCACACGATTCCCGGTAACGCGTGCAATCACCGGGCAGATAGCAGCCGCCGGTAAAGGGCCAGGAATCGTGCATTGTCCAGACTATCGGTAATTTAAAGTTCTGCAGTGTTTCCAGACGCATCATCCGCGCCACCCAGTGGAGATGGACGATATCGGGAGTAGTGTCGGCCACCAGTTCTGAGAGCCTGTCAGGTAGATAGGCGGCGCAAAAAGGGCCACTCACTTTCCCCGGGGTGATACCGCAGATGATTTGCTCGATGGTCGGGCGGGCCCGCCCGAACGCCTTTCCGATTAGTGAAGGTGGTCCGTCAATCTGTGGGTTATCACCGGATTTTCGCTGCACGGAGAGACGGGCGTCGACTCCCAATGCATGGACACCGGTGAGCAGACGGGTTGCGGCTCTGGCGGCCCCCCCTTCGATATCGGCACCATTCAGATAGAGGACCTTCATCGTGTCCAGAACCCCCGAAGTTTTTCGGCGAACACCTCTACCGGCCAGTTACGCACCAGATGGCGAGGGATTTGATAGGGATCAGTCCAGCGGTGCACCTGACCGGGGAAGTTGGCGGCGGCTTTTACGAAACCGGCTTCCCGGCACAAGGCAACACTTTCCTTCGTATATTCGCAGCGGCGGCCGAAGGGGTAGGAGAAAACCATGACTTCACGTCCCAGCCATGTTTCCAGTTTTTGTTTTGATGCGGCTATTTCCTCCCGCTGTACCTCTGTTGAAAGGCTGGCAAGACGGGTATGCGTCACCGTATGGGCGCCGATGGTTACCAGACTGTTTTCGGCCAGCAACCGCAATTCTTCGATCGTCATGGATCGGTGGAGAGTGGCAGACGCGCTTTCAATGCCTGCCCAGCTGTGCAGTTGTATTAACCAGTCAGCCCGGCGAACGGCATCAACCTCGTTCATCAGGCGTACGATCCCGTTGTAAAGTTCCTGTCGTTCTCTGTCAGAGGTAATTGACCAGGTTTTTCCGAAGTGGTTGTCATAAAGGGTGAAGCTGACGGGCAGATTTTCCGGCTCCAGAATTATGCGCTCTAACTCATGCCACCAGAATTCGTTAGAGGTGCCGATTGTCCCGGTGCTGATAAAAAATGTCGCAGGCACTCCCACTTCTTCAAGGATCGGCAGCGCCTCAAGTACATTATCGGCATAACCGTCATCGAACGTTATGGCTATGGCTGGTTTTGGTGCCTTTGTCCAATCCTCTTCGAACCTGACCAGGGGAACTGACTCTTTCAGGTAGCGCATCTGTTTGCGGAAATTGTCCGGTGTCACGGCAAGCATTTCCGGGTCGGATTTCAGTTCAGTAACCCGATGATATACAAGAACGATCACTGGAGGATCGATCAAGTTAAGTAAGTATTTCAGGGGAGATAGCACCGATTTACGGGCTGATCCCAAATAGTCTGCCATCATCTTCACTTTCGCGCGACTATTGTTATCAATAACTGGTAATCGTGGTCAGTCTGGTCAAGGAGGGTCGGGTCAGGCAGATCCTCAACTACGATGCCTTGCAGGAATGCCGTTGCGGCAAGAACATTGCCAAAGGATTTGATTTCCAGGTCACCTGTGAAAACAGGTTTGAAAAGCTTTTCCAGAGATGCTGTTGTAAAACGCCAGTAATCACCCCACCTGTCCATATCGTATCTGCTGATCTGGCTTATCCCTGAAACGGTTGCTAACAGCACGCCCCCCGGTTTCAGTAGTTGATAACCGCAGGCAACCGCTTTTTGGAGATCAAAGATAAAGTTGAAGGTTTGGGTGCAAATGAAGCAGTCGAAGGCATTTGCTGGCAAAGTCGAAGGGTCGGTAAGGTCGCCGGTTATGGTCGCATGCCGATAGCCGGGGGTTGCATGCAAAACCTCGCATTTTTCAACACGATCCCCACCGAACTTGCGGCTGTACAAATTGGTCTCAATTTCGAGAACATGTCCCTGTATCAGCTGAGCTTTGCTTTCAAGGAAATTTTCAATATAGTAGCGGTCAATGGGAGTGCCCCGGTCGCAGCCCATAAGAGAGCTTACCGGTTTCACAACCGAAAGGTCGTTAAATTGAACTGACACCCTTTTTCGCGTCAGATAGTGAACAATCTCATGGATTAGAGGGAACATATCCGGTACTCCCGATCTGAAGCGCCCGTAAAGTCGACCGGGGCATTGCCATGATGCTCGTCAACTATTCCTTGAGACTTTTGAAGAAATAGTGGGCAAAATGGCGAATGATTAAGTAACTGCAATAAAAAATTTCATTGAGAAACGCAAGAAAGGTGCAGAAGCTCTTGTCACCGCACAGAGTTATGTACAAATCCCTGGTATGCAGGGATTCTTTCCAGAGGATAATTAGGGCACGTGAAACAGCTCCAATGCCGAATTCCTTGCGAGCGTACTCAAGACGTCCTGCCTTGTAGGCGAAAAAGAGAATATGCGTGCAGCAGATCTTGAAAAGATTTGCTGCGAAGTCCTCGACTAACGATGGATGACGCAGTATCTCTGCGGATTTCTTCACCAGTGCCTGGGCGGCTATTAGGTGATTTTCCATGTCGACGTTGGTCTCGGTCCAGGAACCTTCGTGGCGTCGGAAGACGTAGAAAGGTGAGTCAATGTAGACTATCCTGTGGAGCATCGCACATTTTACCAGAAAGTGAAACTCGCTGTAGAGTCCAATGGTCGAAGGGCTTAACTCTTCGAAGCCCCCCACGGTGCTTCTTAGTACAGTGGTGTCAAACAGGCCGGCGGTCGAGACCAGTTGCGGATTGCGGGCCGAATACCAGCAAAGGAACTCGCGGCCCGTAAATTCAATAGTAGAAGTATGGCGGACCTTACCGGGCCGGAATTCTTCATCGTACTTCAATATTTTGAACGCAGGGAACAGGACCGGGGGGAACCTGGATTCCTCCAAGCAATTGCGGGCGGTCTGCAGGAAATCGGGTTCATAAAGATCATCGTCAAACAGCCAGGTAAAGTAGCGTCCCGTGGCCATCTCAAGAAGGGCATTCATGTTCCCCACTTCCTTGAGGTTGACGGAATGGTTCACGAAGCGGATACGGGGATCGGATATCCCGATCATGTCGCCGGTCATAATTTCAGCAGTGTAATCGTTTCCTACAATAACTTCGAAGTTTGAAAAACCCTGAGCAATGACTGAATTGAGGGTTTCCTTCAAGAGCTCGTGCCGTTTGAATGTTGGTACCCCGATGGTAAAAAAAGGTTGTTCTCCCTGTTCCGGTTCTATCAAGTACGGTCCCCCTCCGTGTGTGCCTCTACTTCTGCTCTCTGATGTTTTTGACGCATGCTTGTCGGAACACGAATTCGAATGCGCTGCAGCATAAATTCCTCATCAAATAGCGTTACTCATCTAGCAGTATTACTCAGTTCATGGCCCTTCCTGATACCATTCTTTGACATTTAAATGATCGAATTCGCTCTGGAAATTAACGAGGAAATTCTTCCACATTTCAAAGGTTTTTTCTTCGGCAATGATTTTTTTCCTGTAAACCTCGGCATTAATAAACCACGGATTGTTCCATTGAGGCTGGAGTGAATCACCCATTTTCTGAAGGATCTCTTCAACGCCGCCGGCTATCGTAACTTTTGGTGTATAGCCAAGAACCGATCGTGCCAGATCACTGTTTACCCGGTAACTTCTGGGATCTTCCTGATTTAATATCTCTAGATCGCAGTCAATGCCATTATTTACAAGTGTTTCCCGCACTTCCCGGCCAATTTCCAAAATGGTATAATTATCGGAGACGATATTAAAAGTGCCTGTGACATCTTCAGGTGCATTTAATGCCAGACGATAAGCATTGGCAAGGTCACGAACATGAACCAAAGGCCTCCAGAGCTTGGGATTATGTACGGTGATTTTTTTATTGCATACGCCGTACTTGGTCATGGTGTTTACAACCAAATCAAAACGCATCCGGGGAGCCCACCCATACACCGTTGCCTGTCTGAAAATAATCGGTTTAAAGTTCTCATCAGCTGAACAATCAATCGCAAATTCGGCTTGAACTTTCGAGAGGCCATAAGGAAATATCGGAGATACTGCGGTCTGTTCATCGACCATTTTTTCAGACGAGCAGCCGTAAATGGAGCAGGTACTGCCAAAGATAAAACGTTTGATGCCCTTCTGTTTGCAAAAATATACCAGGAGGCCCGTCAAGGCAGAATTGTTGATATAATTGTCGCGCGGCCTGAAGTTGGCCATCGGGTCATTTGATAATCCCGCCAGATGAATCACGGCATCTATGCCATCCAGCCAATCCGGTTTAATGTCGAGGACATCCTGTTCATGCAACGTGAAGCCAGACAACTCTTTAAGGTTGTTACCAAAAGTCAACTTATCAATTACCGTAACTTTATGACCGTCCTGGATTAACATCGGCACTAATACCGAACCAATATAACCAGCTCCCCCTGTCACCAATACATTCATAATATGATCCTCTTATCCATCATCCCATATTTTCAGGGCGATATCCCCATTTGGCAAAATCATAGTCACCGTAATCAGCAGTATAGTTGTCCTGATTGTCCGGATGCCAGGCGGGATTGCAGAGGTTCATGACAATCGCATCCCCTGTGCCAATGTTTATATGAGCCTGAGGAATCCCGGCAGGGATGACAATAGTTTGCGGTTTTTCATCGCTGATGATGAATTCCTGGAATTCATCATTGATATTAATGATAAATGCAACCTTCCCCTTCAAAACGGTCAGGTAACTCCAGCGCATTTTGTGTAAATGCGGGCCCTTTAATTCTCCCGGGAAGCATGTGGCGATATAAGCCATCTTCGGCTCTTTTTCATATTTATTATCCCAGTCTCTCCATACGGGGATAAAAATGCCATTCTGATGTCCATGTCTCACATCTTTCGTTTTTATTGATTCCAGATCATATACTTCTATCTTCATGATTCCCCCTGATATTACCAACCACTCGTAATAACATCGCACACATTATGAACCATCTCTTCGCTCATCCACCAACCAACAGGAATGTTGATCATCTGTTCGTAAAAGCAATCCAGAGCAGGTAAGTCATCTTTCTGGAATTGACTAAAAACCGAAAATTGATCGTTTCGCATATGAACGATCGAACAACCTATTTTATGCTCCTGTAGCTTATTGATAAAATCTGACCGGTTTTCCACGAGCACGGTATTAACCCATGGATTTGATTTTGCATTATCGTACTCTTTCAGGATGGTCAGTCCGGGAACGTTTGCCAGCCTTGATTTGTATATCTCAAGGTTTCTTCGGCTGATTTTTCTGATTTCGGGAAGCGCCTTGAGCTGGCTCAAACCTAATACTGCTGCAATATCGTTCATCTGGTATTTCCAGCCTGCTTCATATACATCAAAGCCTAATGTCAGGGGGCTTCTTTTTGCGTGCCGGTCGTTTCCGTGGTTTCTCAGCAACAGAGCCCGTTCGCGCTCATCCTGTGTTCTAACCGCAAGTAATCCACCATCACCGGTGGTAATATGCTTAACGGCCTGAAATGAGAAGGCGACATAGTCCGAATGGGTGCCGACAGGTTTCCCGTCATACTCACCGCCTAAAGCACTTGCAGCATCTTCAATAGTTTTAAGATTATGCGTATGTGCAATCTGGTTAATTGCACCGATATCAGCAAGCCGTCCAACCCAGTGAGAATATACGATGGCCTTTGTTTTTCCGGTTATCCTGTCCTGAATACTTTCAGGGGAAATGTTGCCTGTCTCCGGGTCAATATCCGCCCATACAATATTTGCCCCTGTGTGCAGCAACGACTCGTTCACCGATAAACATGTCAACGGAGTACTGATGACATCATCCCCCTGCCTGATCCCAGCCATATAAAGTGCCAGCATAATGGCTGAACTGCAGCAGTTGGTGGCAACCACATGCGGGTTACCTATCAACGTGCCAATTTCCTGCTCGAATTCATCTGTTTTTGTACCCGTGCTGACAAAGCCGGATGATAACACTTCACCGACATCTTTCGGCGCGTTTTCGGGCATATGTACTTTTAAAAGTGGTATCGGCGAGGGGGTCATGTGAATTATCCTTTTTTCAGGCAGCCGACAACCTGTTCAACGTCTTCGTCGGTCAGCCATTCTCCCACCGGAATGCACAGCATCTGTTGATCCATAACGGCGGTATTTACAAGTACATCTCTTGCTAGCGTACAGTTCTCGAATGCCGTGTATGTATCGTTGCGGCAATGAACCGGAGAGGCGTCAACACCGGACTTATCAAGAGCTGCAATGAGTTCCTGCCGCTGATCAGTCTTAAGCGTGAACAACCAGTATGCCGATTCGGCACCGTACGCGGTTTTTTGAAAAGAATATTCGTTCAGTTCTGCTTCATAGTAATGGCCGATTTCCCGGCGACGCCGTATAATTTCCGGCAGGTCGTCAAGTTGCGCAAGCCCGAGTGATGCAGCAATGTCATTCATATGAAATTTGAATCCGGCTTCCGTTACATCGTCATCAAAAGCTCTTCCGGGCCTGGCCCGATCAATGCCAAACCAGCGCAGCCTGCGAGCGCGCTGCAAGTGGTTTTTGTTTAAGCAGGTGAGTAACCCGCCATCTCCGGTGGTAATATGCTTGATCGCCTGGAAGGAAAAACAGGTAAAATCTGCATAAGATCCTGTCCGATTACCTTTATACTCAGCACATATGGCATGTGCCGCATCTTCAATCAGATATGCTCTGCCCCGAATTACCTTCCTCAGTTCATCAAAATCACAGGGCATCCCGCCCCAGTCCACACCAACCACGGCAGCGACGGTATCCCCGTACCGATCCAGTAACCGTTCGACACTTTTTGGGCAGATATTCCCCGAATCCGGATCTACATCTGCCCAGAGTATTTTCCCGCCCAGCCGTGGTATTGAAATGTTGGAGGCCGGGGAGGTGATAGGGGTTGAAATTACCGCTTTCCCCGGTTTAACCCCTGCCATGTAGAGCGCAAGATATAACGCCGAAGTTCCCGAGTTGACCGTAACCGTGTATGTATTGTCGACAACGTCAGCCAGCTTTTTCTCGAATTCTGCTACTTTTGGCCCCTCAGCATAAAATCCGCTCTGTAACGTTTCATCAAGATATTTAGTATGTGGAACTTTGTGTACGTTAAATAGTTTAATTCTGTTCATAGAGTCTCCGGTGCATGTAACGGAATAAGTGTCATAAGGTCTGCGCTAAAATACCAGCTTCATACCACGCTGAATGTCGGCAAATATATCCTTGCCTTTGTCACCCAAGCGATCAACAACGCATTCATAATATTTTCCCATTGATATCGCTTGCGAGGTCTCATCTGAAAAATCAACATTTATCAGAATTCTCATCCAGAGCTCATCGATATTGTATTTAACAAAAAATGTCCCGAGTTTACATATGTTTCTTAATTTCTTTGTTGCAGAGTCAGGAAAGACAATACTCGGGATACCTGAATTGGTATCTCCGTTACTGAGATCGTTAAGTGCCAATTGATTATCTTTGCAATGTTTTTCCAACATGGTCCCCGGATAGACTTGCAGAGGGTACACGGAACAGATACTACCAGGCCCGATACGCTGCAGCCCCTTTACTGTTTCCAGAGCATCCTCAACCGGATCAATAACGGGCAATCCAACGATCGCTTGCAAATTAACGGCATAACCAAAAGAAGTTAATCTGTCATACGCCATTTTCATTTTCTCTTCATTGTCCCATCCCCTATTAAGCAGTTTGAGTGATTCCGGACGGATTGCCTGTACACCTATGCCAATGCAATTGACAATTCTCTTTAAGGTCGCAAGAGCGTTATCGGAAACCTTAAGCGACAAGGTTGAAGTTGAGGAAACATAGAGTGGTCTGCCTATCTCCTTTTCCCAGATATCCACAAATTCCGGCAACCATGTTTCAATATCAACACCGCTGAAAATATCATCGTCCACCCACTCGATCTCTTCGGTGTTTCCTAACGATAATATCTGCTTGGCTTCTTCGATGATTACCTGCATTGGCCTTCTTGCAAGAAAGTAGCGCTTATGAGCGTCTTTTCCGTACATATCTTTCAAATGATCTGATGAGGAGCTGCAGTACGCACAATTCCATGGGCAGCCAAGCATTGATAGCATGAACTTTCGGTAACGGTTTGCCATCCTTGGAATATCCCGGTAGTATTCCTTTCTCGCAGGCATCGGCATGTCATCCGGATTGGTCAGAAGCGTTCTGATGACACCTTTTTCGCCGGAAAGAATCTTCTCAATAGATCCACGTACCGGGCCAACTACAACCACATCGATCTCACATATATCTATGATGTCCGGCATGGCGCAGGCATGATGCCCGCCAAAGGCGGATATAACGCTCGGCAGCATGTTTTTTATTCCTCGTAGTACTGCCAATGCAGGTGGGAAAAAACGGGTTAATGGGGAAAAAAAGATAAAATCAGGTTGCCACATTATTGCGTCTTCAACGACAGTATCGTTCTCGGCATCAAAATATTTAATATCCTGATTGAAAAGTAATAGCTCTCCACCAACAAAAAGGAGCCCATAATTTTCTTCATTACCGAAGCAGATGAGAGCTGTTTTTTTACGGGACGGTGCACTGATTGACATAAAAACCTCTTATATTTGAAGTAGCAATTTAGTTGTCGCGGGAAATGGGATCTATGATTAGCCTCTCCCGGTAAATATGCTTTTGGTTCGGTCTGCTAAATGAAGCAGTCGGTCAACCTGAATTTTAAGCAAGGTTTTCTGTTTTTTGGTGAAAAATCTTGAAAAACAGGCTTGATAAATTAACTGCAACAAACGCTGCCGACGTTTTAAAGCAAACTCACGCCTCACATCAAGTAATTCAGCGTCTTTTTCGGGAATGTTTCCCAGGATTATTTCCTCTATCCCGGGGGTGCGATAGGTCAGGTATAAATGTGCACCGTGCCTCATGCATAGTTCGCACAGACGGTGATTCTTTCTTCGCTGCTGTATCTCATCAATCGAAATATCCAGATAATTTCCTACCGTGTATTTACCGGCGTTGAAGATCCCGCAGCAGAGTTGTACATTACCCAGAAAATCCATGCTGATGGTCTCATCCCGTAAATTGCACGGCAGGGCACTGTTGCCTCGAACGGTGATGAGGGCATCGCCAAGGGGAACCACCAGGTGGTTGAAAAGCTGCTTATCTTCCTCGGTAATATCATGAACCGAAACGCCCTCATCGACAAAACCGAGAATCTTCTCCAGTGGGAACATGAGGGCCCATTCCGGCTGGAGATCAATGTCAAGGGATGAGGCAAAATCCCTCATCATCTCTTCTTCTCTCAGGTTGTATTTGTATCGATGATAGCAGACATAAATATGGGTTTCTGCTTTGTTTCGCCTCTTCGCTTCTGCCAGCTTTACCATATTCATCTTAACTTTTTCGATATCCCCACCCCGGTGGTAGAAGCCGTAAACCTCTTGGGTAAACCCGGAAGCCGATATCCTGAAACTTGTTGGATTCGCTGCCATAATTGCGTCTGCGTTCGGAAGAATATTCAGGTTGGAACTCAGATAACAGTTGATATTTTCCGCTTGTACAATACGGACCAGTTCATGAATTCTGGGATGGAGTAGCGGCTCACCCCAACTGAACAGACTTATGCCTGCAACCTGGCACTCTGCCGCGGCCTTTGTAACAATACGTCTCAGAAGCTCCGGATCCATCTGGCCTTTTGTCAGATGATAGTCCTTGATGTTTCCCTGGGGGCAGGAAGGGCACTTAAGGTTGCAGGAGCCGACGACATCAATATCAAAAAGAAATTTATTCACGATTACCTATTGTCCAATGGCACTATTGTTTTACAAAAACGTGTTCACTACGTGGCGGAGGGCCTTCCTGTAAACCATAATCAACAGGCGGAACTTGTCCTTCATGGAAGGCGTCGTGCTGAAATTGTTACATTTGAAGCAAATTGATCGTTCTCGAGGGATGACTTTCATATTCAAAAAACGTGAGCGGGCATCAAGGTATTTCCGGTTGTACCAGATATCGTCAAAAGTCTCTGACAACAGGTCGCCAAAGGAACTCTCATCGCTCCACGTGTAGCAGCATGGCAATATCTTGCCATCGGCCTGTACGACAACTCTGGTAAACAGCTCTGTACATATCCCCTGTGACAAAGGGTATCGGTATTCACCCTTATAACAGTCGCTGATATATGCCTCATTGATGGGAAGCCACTGAGCCTTGTTTTCCTCGATATCCATTGATTCATGCGGAACGTCGGGTTCATTATCAGCGAGGCTGATCGGCCGTAGATCCAGAGTAACATTGAGTGAATCTGCAATTTGCCGTGCTGAGACAATCTCGTGTTCATTATATTTGTTGACGAGAAATTGCCAGATGATTTTCGGCGTTTTGCTACGAATTCTGTCTTTGGAGGCGATCAGTTTTTTAATATTGGATATGACCAGATTGTAGTCACCACCGATTCTGTACCGGCCGTAAGATGATTGGCTCGTTCCGTCAAGTGATACGACGAGAGTATCCAAGCCGGATGCGACGACATCGTCAAAAAAATGATCGGGTTTTGAAAAACTGAAATTGGTGCTGATGATTACTGCGATATTTCGCTTTTTTGCAATTCTGATCATTTCCGGAAGATCCGGATTTAAAAACGCCTCACCAGAACGATAAAGTTCCATAGAGTCAATGAATGGTAACTTGTCAATGATCGCCTTGAAGGTTTTCAAAGACATAATGGTGCTGTTTTGTGTTAATAATTGCGTACCGACCGGGCAGAGCGGACATTTGAGCTGACATAAATTTCCCACTGATTCAACTACGACATTTTTTGGGTACGGCAAACGTCTTGATGTCAATATGTTGTCAATAATCGCTTCGAGAAGGTTCATTGTTCAAGTCCAAAAAAATACAGGCGAAATATTGAATTGTGATCCAGATCCTACCATCTCCAAGTGCTCAATATTGGGGTAAAAGTGTAGACATGGATAATGTGATTCAATTGCCATTTTGGGGTTAAATTCAGTGGATTCGACGATATATACTGTGGACACAGACCGCTGAAGGGATTTTGTATGGAGCCGCGCCTTTGCCATTACCAGATCTTTGGATAAATCATCGCCTTGGTTATCATGTGGCCGGTTTTAAAAGTGGGCCTGAACAAGAAACAGTAGCCATGACCTGCAACCCAGTAGGCAGCAAGGGAAGCGATAACTGCACCCATCCCCCCATATCGGGGTAAAAGTATATAGCAAAGACCGACGTTGACAATACACCCTGAAATAAAAGATATAAAGTATATTTTGTACCATTTCATGGCTGCTAGAAAGGCACAGCTGGCCATTTCGAGACTCATGAAGAGGTGGCCCCAGATCAGCCAGGCGACCATGCTGCCTGCCCTTGAATATGCTTCACCAAACAGGGAATCGACAAGCCATTGCGAACAGATAGTTATTGGAATTGCGATCGCGTATGCCAGAAGAGCAACAAGGTTGTAGTATTTCTGAAGACGTTCATAAAAAAGCTCATCACTGATCTGCCGTGCCTTAATAATGCTGGGAAAAACCGACCAGTAAACAACGCTGGGGATAAACACCCATACTTCTGACAGGCGCACTGCCACGGAATATATGCCAACTTCCCTATTCCCGACCATGTCACCAAGCATAACCTGATCAATTCTCTGATATATTATTGTACCGAGCAGCGATAACGCCAACGGCCAGCTGTCTTTAAGCAGACTTGTCGAGCGTTTGAGCGTCACGCGCAAACTTGAAATGGGACGGCCCTTTGACTGAAATACTACGATCATACCAAATGCGCAGAGCGCAACCTCGATCGTCGCTACCCAGGCAAAGGTGATCATTGTTGCCCCATTTAAAATCAAGGCAATTTTTATAGCTGAACTGACTATGAAAGCGATATTTTTCGCAAATACAATGTACCTGCCCTGTACCTGAGAGTTAAACCAACACTCTATTACGTTAAAAGGCTGGAAAAAGGCCCCGGCAGCAATGATACCTACGAGCCAGTTAATCTGGCTATCCGACTTGAGCAGAATGGTCGCGGAACCAATAGCTGCGGCAAATGAAAGTACTCCACCTGTCATAGTTATAGCGAGCGCAGATCCCAAAGTTTCGTCTGTACATGACGGATCATGGACAATATCCCGAACAATGATGTCGTTCAATCCGAGGGATACGAGAGGAGAAAAGAGGGCGGCAAAAGCCATGGCATAACTGAGCATGCCGAACTGTTCCGGGCCGAGATAGCGAGTTATCCAGATATTGACAAAAAATCCGGCTCCTGAGCGAAACAACCGATCTGCAAAAAGCCACCCTGAATTGCCAATGATATTTTGTAAAGAATGTCGACCTTCGAGTTTCTGTCTGATAAAGGCTGGCAGGTATTTTGTCCAGGAAGCGTTCATGGGGCAGATAAAACCGACGTTATCTCAAACCATGAATTCAGTAATAAGGGATGGGCTGAAGTCAGTTGACAGTTAAGAGATGATTGAAGAGATATATGTGATTCCAGGTAATTCTTGTCTGGTTGCCGCGCAAACAAACACTGCAACTCTTGGTGTGGCATACAGTTGTTCATGAGGGTGCCGAGGCAGTATTGTATTGCCAGGTTTTCAAAGCGGAAAACAGTTGTCATTCATAACTTCGCTATTATTGGTTTGATTTGTGTTCATTAGCTATTCAGAAACATTAAAACAGTACATATGGAAATATGCCCAGAGATAATCCTCTTTTATCTCTACTTAATTAGTCTATAGTCTGTTATCTCCGGGATTGAGGATGGATTAAAATGGAGCATCCTGGCTTCATCTACTGTACTATACCGTTTGTAATACAGTAATTGATGATTTCTGCATTGTTCTTTAGGTGCAATTTTTCCAGAACACGGGTGCGATAAGAGCTGATTGTTTTTACGCTCAGATTAAGCTCCTGAGCAATTTGGGTCGGAGTTTTCCCTGATGTCAGCATACAGGCAAACTGATATTCTCTGTCAGACAGGAGATTGTGTAACCCGGCTACGTCATGATCCTCACTGACTGCATCGGCAAGAAGAGTTGCCTGAAACGGAGTTACATATTTTTCTCCTCGCAGTGCTTTTGAAATGGCGCCTTTCAACTCCTCAGAAGCACTCGCCTTTGCCACGTATCCCGAAGCCCCTGCCCGCAAAGCTCGAACGGCATATTGTTCATCAGGGTGCATACTTAGTACAAGGATTGGAACTTTTGGTTTCAACTTGCGCATCAGCCTTAGCACATCAAGTCCATTGCGTCCCGGCAGGGATATATCGACCAGTGCAAGACAATAGTCGTTTTCGTTAAATTTGTCGATACCCTCCTGACCGGTTGATGCCTCATCAAACATCATGGCAGGTTCCAGCATTATCGATAAAAGCTGAATCAATCCCTGTCTCACAATAACATGGTCATCAACTACCAGTATCCGATTCATAATTGCTCCTGCAATGATTTCGCCGGGATAGACAGGCGTACGGTTGTGCCTGTTCCTGGTACTCCCTTGATGCTCAGTGTCCCCAGGCAAAGCCGTGCGCGTTCCTGCATGCCCATAAGGCCGTATGATGTTGGAGAGATGATTGTTTGCGAAGATATGCCGCAACCATTATCGATTATTTCAAGTATAAGGGTTTCTGCTACATTTGATAGAGAAATAAGGACTGTTGTCGCCTCTGCATGACGAGATATGTTTGTCAATGCCTCAATTGCTATGCGAATTACAGCTGTAGCGACCTTTTCATCTAGTACCTCAATGTTTTTGTCCATATTTAGATGACATTCAATGCCGCTTCTACGCCTGAACTCACTGACTTGCCAACCCATAGCTTCAGCAAGGCCAAGGTTATCCAGAAGGGGGGGGCGGAGGTTGGTAATTATGACTTGAGCTTTACCAATAAGGCGGCTAAGCGTTGAACGCATCATATCCAGGCGTTCAATGAACTCGGAATTTCCGGGAAGAAACTTGTGTTCCATCCAGGCTAGGTCAAGTTTTAAAGCTGTCAAGGATTGACCTATTTCATCGTGAATATCACGGGAGATAGCCACACGCTCTTCTTCCCGTATCGTTTCCATGTGGCAATTCAGCTTATGCAAGGAGTCTTCAGTAGCTTTGCGTATATGCATTTCATTTTTCAAATTTTGATTAGCTGTCAACAACTCTTCAGTCCGCTGTGCCACCAGCATATCCAATAGGTCTCTGTTCCTGCTCAGCTCAAGCCCTTCCTGTGTTCGGCGCGCAATTTCTCTCCGTAGCAGCAGAAAAATAGTGATGAATAGAATGATGACAATAAACCCGTTGGCCATAAGCAAATACCAGATTATTTTCAGATTCTGCTGCTGGTTTGCGGAGGACTCCTGAAGATCATGGATTGTCTGCCTTTTCAAGTCGGAAACGTTTTCCATGATCTCATTGATCAACTGTCCCCTTATGGGGTTATTGCTCATACCGTTTTCAATGTCTTCATCAAGTGTTTTCTGCCTTTGCTGGATCAGTAAGGAAATTTCAGCAAGTTTTTCCTGATACTTTGTACGGTGACGGGTCATAGCCTGAAGAGTGACCAGCTTCAAATCTACTCGATGCACAGCGGCGCGGTACGCATCCAGATATCGTGCTTCATTCGAGTGAATGTATTCCCGTTGTGCCGTTCTCACGTCTCTAATGGATTTCAAGAGTTCATCCAGGGTTACGATCAAACTGAAAACACGGTTCTCTTCCTTATCCTGGTTGGAATAATGGGTAAAGAAAGAGTGGGAAAAAAATAATATTAAAGAGAGAAGGACTGAAGAAAACAGTAATCCAATTTTTATGGCAAAGCTTGAATTCATCATCATCTTTCGTGAGTACTCTTTAAATTGGTATTACTTGACTGTCTGATCTGGTGAGGCGATACAGAATATCATAGAGGCGGGAGAAACTGAACAGCTTTGGAACTATATTGATGCATGTCCGAAAACAATTTGGAAAACAGATTTGAGATGCCTATCATGACTCTCTCTTGACTAACATCAGTTCAACATTGTTTCCGCTGATTATCGTGGAAAATTTAATAATGCTGGAAGAATTGTGTAAATAGTGCTTTTCCTGTACCAGTAAAGGTGGGGTTACAAACCGAGAATGTCCTGATAGCGGTTCCTGAATTGTTCGGTAAAAAATTCCGCTCGTAATACTCCGGCTCTCTTTGGTTCATTCAGTTCGGTGATGATGGCATCCGCAAGGGCAGCATAATTCCCGTAGGGTACCAGTTTGCCATATTCACCGCTCTTCAGTATTTCGCGGATGCCGTCAGAATCAGTCCCGACTACCCTGGTTCCGGCAGCAAGCGCCTCAATAACAGTAATGCCGAACCCTTCAAAAATGGAGGGAACAACAACGCACTGTGCCCGATTATAAAGTTCGTTAAGCTGACTGTCCGGTACAAAACCGAGAAACGTGACATTCCTCTCAAGATCTAGTCGGGTGACAAGATCTTTCATTTTTTGTAAATACCTTCCTTTCCCACCAATCATGAGTTGTACATCTTGAATCTGCTTGCGAACAAGAGGCATACTTCTGATCAGATATTCGATCCCCTTGCGTTTGTCTATTCGACCAACATACAACAATGAGCGGGGATTTTTAGCTATTTCAAGTGGATAGAATTTGCTTGTGTCTACAGAGTTGTGAATAACGGCAATTTTGTGCTCGGGAATATTATAATGTCTCATCAGAACATTTTTTGTTGCTTCCGATACGGCGATAATCTGTCTGGCAAGCTGGTACGTTCGCTTTTCAAAGGGGAGGAACACGATTTTCCAGAACTGGGATCGTATGTAGTGTAATTGCTGCTGGTAGGTGTGGTGGCAGGTGACAATGACCGGCACCGGAAGGCGTCTTACGCAGAGTACACCGCCGGGTCCGGAATGGATGTTGACCATGTCAAGATGGTTTTCGGAAATTATTTTTAATGCATTTAAATGGAACCAGAGAGATACGCCCACCTGTTTGACTACACGCACCGGCAGGAAAACGATTGGAATATGACGGGATAAAGAGTTTATTGCCGGAGAGAAGAACAGCAGGTCCTTATCTTTCATACATGAGAACAGTTGAAATGTGTGCCGCCCGATACCACCGATCAGCGGAAAAAAATCATAGGTAATGACTCCAACTCTAATAACGCACCTCTATAAAAGCCGTGATCGGCTACGACGCATCCATCATACATCGAAGTATATAATATAATACGTGCTCCAAGTCTAGAGTAACCGTGTCTCGCTCAAGTCGTCATGCCCAGCTTGAACCGTTCCACCAGGCGGATGTGCCAATCCTTCTTCATGCAGGGTTTTTCAATCATGACAAACATAATAGTGCCGGACAGCAGGACTGCTGGCACGATCACCAGGCCCGCCACGATAATTTCAAGCCAGGCCGGTAGATGATGGAGGAACTCGACCTTTATTAGCAGTCGGCCGATGCCGGAAATAACTGAGTAATGGTACAGGTAGAGTGTGTAACACATACCGCCGATGATGTAGATTCCGGGTTGGCAGAAGAACCGGTTGCTCAGAACCCCTTTGAAGGCGGCAACATATGCAAAGAACGTCGGGATAACGATGAAGAACTCTCCTCCATTTTGATAGAGCAGTGCAATGATGGAGGGCCATGCGAGGATGGATACCATGTCCCAGCGCCAGGATTTGGTGGGATTCTGCTCCCAATCGATTAAGTAGATGTCCACAAGCAGGAAACCGGTAAGAAAGTATTGCGCGGCAGAAAGAATGGAGAGATTCCCCCTCGGGAATCCGCTCAAGGTATATGCTATTATTGAGAAGATGATTATGAGTGAGGCAATTAGCAGTCTGCGACCGATCTTTGATCGGATCATGAATACCAATGTTACGAACGGAGCCAGAAGATAAAACTGCAACTCTATTTCAAGTGACCAAGCGACAAAGTTGATTTCGCTCATACTCCCATAGATTATGTTGTGCAGATATACCATGCTGGTTAACAGGTGGGGGAACAGTTCTCCAAGCGTTTCTGCGGTAGCAAGGGGAAGAAAGGCAAAACGGAATAGGAGATTGACTATATAGGGTGGTTCTAGACGGGTCATCCGGCGCAAAAAAAACTGCTGCAGTTTTGGGAGCCTGCCGTTTAACAAGTGTCCCTTGGCAAAAGGCAGAGCAATTACAAAGCCGCTGATGACGAAGAAAAGTTGAACTCCTATGTGCCCATTGGAGAGGAACTCTGTCAAAAAGTCAGCCCCTTCGGGTCTTCTGGTTTTTGAGGTAATGAACCAATTCAGATGAAATAGAATCACCGAAAAGATTGCAATGAACCGTAACCCATCAACCTCAGCGATAAACTGCCCTGATGTTGTATCCCGAGAAGTTTTTGATATCAGCCACTTAATCCAGAGATGCATTTATATTCCGTTTAATAATATTGAATAGTTGACTCGTGAAGATCTGTGCCGAAGTCTCTGAAGAAAGGTGACCATTGTGACGATGATTGCTTGAATCTATCATAAAATAGCCTAAATGAATGTAGGAATTATTCCATCATTGCTCCCATATATCCTACGATAAATATGGCATTCTTCTGCTATACCGACACGAATTTTTCATGTAATCCGTAAAGTCATGCTAAAGGAAACGTGCCATCCGGGTCAAGCGAAGGCGTCTCAACATCTCGTTTCAGGTGTAAGCCAAATTGCTCCGGTTCAACACATTGACCCTGTTTTGCCGATTTTTGCCAAAGGGAATAGCGGTGGCAGGAAAATGCATACATTTGATGCAGTTGATGGGGCGAGTTGGCAGAGGGTTTCGGCTGATGTTATAGACATCTTTTTAAAAATTAGTAACTACTTTAAGATTATTGCCAAACTTATCTTGCCATTTGTCGACCTCTTTCTGTCGCCAATACTTTACCCTGTGGCGTTATTATTTAAGCTGATCAGAATTGCCGGTGTTCAGAGGCTGCCGATATGCAGGCACGTCCTGATGCAGGTAGGGGTTTTTCCTATTCGTAACCATTACTTTGAACCGTTATTTGACAGCCGAGTGTTGAAGTATCCGTTGGAGCAAATTCGCAACTTGCCCGGCATTGACTGGAATGTAGAAGGGCAACTCAATTTATTGGAATGTTTTTGTTTTAATGACGAGCTAAAAGGAATACCACTTACTAAGACGGACAAACTGGCCTTCCATTTCAATAATGTATCTTTTGAAAGCGGCGATGCAGAGTTTCTGTATAACCTGATTCGTTTCAAAAAACCGGCCAGAGTTTTTGAAATTGGAAGTGGCAACTCAACTCTCATGGTGATAAAAGCAATTGAGAGAAATAGAGAGGAAAACTTTGAATACCGTTGCAGGCATATTTGTATCGAGCCTTACGAAAAACCTTGGCTAGAAAAGACGGGAGTCACCGTTGTCCGGCAGCAGGTTGAGAATGTCGACAAGAGATTCTTTTCTGAATTGGAAGAGAATGACATATTATTTATTGACTCATCTCATATCATTAGGCCGCAAGGAGATGTCCTGTTTGAATATCTGGAACTGCTGCCTTCACTCAACATTGGTGTAATCGTACATATCCACGACATTTTTTCTCCATGGGATTATCCGAAGGAATGGGTCACGAATGAAGTTCGGCTTTGGAACGAACAGTATCTGTTGGAGGCTTTTCTTACATGCAACCGGGACTGGAAAGTTCTTGGAGCTTTGAGCTATCTGCACCACAATTATTTTGAGAACCTGTGGGCAAAATGCCCATACTTGACGCGCGACTGCGTACCCGGCTCATTTTATATGCAGAAAATTCACTGAAAGCATTTTAGAAGCACGATAAACCCTGCGGCAGTAACTTAGCCCCGCTTATTAGAGCCGCCGATGTCGTCACATTGCTACTTCATTTTTTTATAGCGAGCCGGCGTATAGCCGGAAACTTTCATGATGAATTGCTTGTCCTTCAGTTTTACCCCGTACACAATTGGAGCTTTCGACCAGTCAGCCGGGGAGTTGCCCATCATGGCGAGCATGATTTCCATTCCTTTCAACTCGGGGTTTCTGGCTATGGCAGTTGCGGCCTCTGCCGGGGTAGGATTTACTTTGTATTTGAACGGCATCGGCATGTTGCCGGAAATCATTTTGCCATCGGCAGTAAATTGAATCTGTTTGCCGACGAAGGGGCACTCTTTTCCGGCGCTGTCCCTGGCAACTTCGACTAACTGCCACTTTCCCACCAGCGCTGCATTGTCAAGAGCATAGGACGCTGTTGAAACTGCAAAAACAATTGCCATTACGATACAGAGCTTGAAAAATTTCATACGTGGTTCCTCCTGATTTCTGTTTTTTTTATGTGAAATTGATTTTCCCCTTCAACCTTCAACCTTCAACCTTCATCCCTCATCCCTCATCCCCGCATGCTCCAGTTTCTTAACCCTGTACTGAACATCCTCCATCAGCCGTCGATTTACCGCCAGAAGGTCGGCCAGAAAAGCGGTCAGGATGGTTTGGAAGCCGATACCGAGCAGTATCGATGCCAGAATCAGCGACTGCACATGTCCGCTGCCGTCACCATTCAGGTAGTAGTACAGATATCTGAGTCCAACCAACAGACCGAGCACTAGTTCTGTTACGCCAATTGTCATGAAGAAGCGGAACGCTTTGTACACGACAAAAATTCGAACAATGGTAACCAGAGACTTTCTGATGTACGAATTGATGCTTTTTACCAGCCGGGATGGCCGTAACTCCCTGTTAACCCGTATCGGGACAGAAACAACGGCCATTCCTTTCTGCCCCGCCTGGATAATGGTTTCCAGTGTGTAGGTGTAATCGTTGAAAACGTTGAGCTGAAGTGCGGCTTCCCGCGTCATGGCCCGGAAGCCGCTTGGTGCATCCGGAATATTTGTCCTGCTGACAAACCGGACAACGGCACTACCGAGCTTCTGCAGAAGTTTCTTTGCCGGTGAAAAGGAGTCAATATCGTTTATCGGCCGGGCGCCGACCACTACATCCGCACCTCCGGCAAGAATAGGTGCCGTCAGAGCAGTAATGTCAGCAGCCATATACTGGTTGTCGGCATCGGTATTGACGATAACATCCGCCCCTCGCTTGATACAGGCATCAAGACCGGCCAGAAATCCCCGTGCAAGTCCCTGGTTTTTGGTAAAACTGACAACATGGTCAACTCCGTGAGTCCGTGCAATCATATCAGTGTCATCGGTGCTGCCGTCATTGATGACAAGCCATTCTACTTGATCAAATCCCGGCACGGCACGCGGTAACTCCTTCAGCGTTATGGGGAGCGACTCTGCTTCATTGAAGCAGGGTATCTGGATGATAAGTTTCAAATTAACCCCTGATTCTTGAAAAAAACGATGAGAGATGAGTTAGAAACGATGAGTCAGTGTCTGATGAGGGATGAGAAAAACCTTCAACCTCATCTCTCATCTCTCATCAGATGTTTGCTCATCCCTCATCCGGTATCTGGGTGATGATGACAGCCCCCACTTATTAAGCCTGAACAGCAATGCTGTACCAAGGACACCTATGCCATAAATCACACTTCGTCGAAAATTGATGGAGGATGCCTCCTTAAAGTATTTGGTGGGGCAGGAGAGTTCACCGATCCGGAAGCCGAACCAGACCATCTGAGCGATCATCTGGTTGTCGAAAACAAAATCATTCGAATTGGCGTCCAGCGGTAACTTTTCCAGCACTTCACGTGAGAACGCCCGGTAGCCGGTGTGGTATTCAGATAATTTTTGCCCGAGCAGGATGTTTTCCACCAAGGTCAGAAAACGGTTGGCAATGTATTTGTACAGAGGCATCCCTCCTTTACGTGCTCCGGTTCCCAGGATACGGGAGGCAAGCACGGCGTCGAACTCACCGTACGCGATCATGGCAGCCATTGCAGTGACCAGGCGCGGGGTGTACTGGTAGTCGGGGTGGACCATAACGACTATGTCCGCGTCCATGTCCAGCGCGGTGCGGTAGCAGGTCTTCTGATTACCGCCGTAACCGGTATTGGTTTTATGGACAATTGTAATGATTCCCAGTTTCTTAGATAATTCAGCAGTATCATCACGGCTGCAGTCATCAACCAATACCATTTCATCTACTTCGGGAGGTAATTCACGCCAAGTCAGTTCCAACGTTTTTTCCGCATTGTAGGCGGGAAGTACGACAACAATTTTTTTCCCGTTTATCATTCAAATACACTCGCCATTATATGACCTGTTTGTGTACAGATAGCCACAATAAGCCGCTATATAGCATTCTTAGGCGGAAAATACCCGATTTTTTTCAGGGCGGAGAGCATATAACTGGGCAATTTCGATAATATGTCTATTTCTCAATATGTTGACTGTCACCGTTATCCGTGCAATACTTGCGCCGTTTTTGTGTACGAAAACTGCGACCGCATTTAATACACCCATACCAAGGAGGCCTCACCTATGAACACACGCAGTATGCTGAAGAGAGTACAAATTCTGTTGCTCGCCGGTTTCTCACTATGTGTGCTGTCCG
>JAQTQX010000020.1 GCA_028712075.1 Desulfuromonadaceae bacterium | reverse complement strand
AGGTAAACAGATAATTGCTTGCCAGTGCATTACCGGCCAGATCCTTGACTCCGGTTCTAACCGTGGCGGTATAGAGAGTACCGTTGGCAAGAGCGCTTGATGGTGTAAAGATTGCTGATGTCCCGACAATGGCAACCGTTCCGGCTACGGATGTCGCGCCTGGCCCTGTCACCGTAACTGTTGTTGTAGTGATTGTTAACGGGTCCATCGCTTCACTGAATGCCACCTGGATAACCCGATTGGTTGGCACCGCTGTCTGGTTGGCAACCGGAGCGGTGAAACTCACCGTGGGGCTGATGGTATCAGCAACGGAACCTGTGGTGAAGTTCCATCCATAGTTCACTGCCAGTGCATTGCCTGTCAGATCCTTTGCTCCATTTGTAATCGTGGCAGTGTAAAGAGTACCGTTAGCAAAGCTGCTGGAAGGGGTAAAGGTAGCTGATGAACCGACACAGGCAACTGTACCTGTGACAGGGGTAAGACCAGGACCGGTCACGGTAAAGGTTGCCGTGTTGATCGTTGAAGCGTCCATCGCTTCACTGAAGGCGACAGATACTTTTCGGTCGTAGGGAACACCTGTTTGCCCATTAACCGGTGCGGTGAAGCTGACGGTCGGTGCGGTACTATCGTTAAATATCGGAAGTTCCGGCCCATTGCTCGCGCACCCGGCCACAAAAGCGACAAGTAGTAATACCAGATAGCGCATTTTTGAATATGGTTTTAATGTGTTCATAGATGCCCCCTCCTTAGGGGCGGTTCAATCCTTGAATCAAATGTGGCAAGACCTGATAGAGTTCCGACCTTGTTGTGACAACGGTCTTCCTGCCTCGCATATATCTGCCTGTTTCAATCTTTTTCCCGTATCCGGCTCCTTGTCCGTCTCAGCTCTATACACGACAAAATTGCCGTTACATCGAATCCCCCACTCAACAACCACTAGTGCCGGCTTTTTTGAGCGGGATGACCAGGATCAATAGAAATAGTGACTGAGCAATTAGTCTGCCAATGGCAAAAGAACTCTCAAAATGGCAATTTGTCTCTTGATAACAGGGTATTGAGAACAAGTAGCGGGGATGTGAAGCGGCTCAGTCAACCTCAACATTTGGCGGAACCTCAGTATGTTGCGGAATATTTTGTGAGAACCCACAATATATTAGGGTATTTGGAAAAATACTGATACCCTGTACTCATGAATAAAAAGATAATAACGAAAACAGGCGAAAAAGCAGTTGACGGTATGGCCACTAACAGGGCCTCGCCATCGTTCAAAAACACCCCCTTCCCTGTTGTCGGGATCGGCGCATCTGCCGGCGGCCTGGAAGCGCTTGAGCAATTCCTGCGACACACGCCTGAAAATAGCGGTATGGCCTTCGTCATCATCCAGCATCTCGATCCGACCCACAAAGGGATCCTGCCGGAATTACTCCAGCGCGCAACCGGCATGGCAGTAACCCAGGTTAAAGACCGGATGCAAATCAAACCGAACTCCGTGTATGTGATCCCCCCCAATAAGGACATATCCATTCTGCACGACGTGCTGCACCTTTTCGAACCGACGGCGGCTCGCGGCCTGCGCCTTCCGATCGACTTCTTTCTCCGCTCCCTTGCGGAGGATCGTAAGGAGTGGAGCATCGGCATCATCCTCTCCGGTATGGGTTCTGACGGTACGATTGGTGTGCGGGCCATCAAAGAGAAAGCGGGAATAGTGCTGGTTCAGGAGCCCGCTTCGGCCAAGTTCGACAGCATGCCGAGAAGCGTCATCTCAGCCGGTTTGGCTGACCTGATAGCACCCGCACAACAGCTTCCGGAAAAGTTGATCGCCTATATTTCTCACGCACGAACCATCGCGAAAACTGAATTCAGCCTGGAGGAAAAAGAGCAAAGCGCCCTGGAAAAAATTCTCATCCTGCTCCGGACCAAAACCGGACACGACTTTTCATTGTACAAGAAGAATACCGTCTACCGACGGATCGAGCGGCGCATGAGCATTCACCAGATCAACCGGATCGCCGCCTATGTCCGCTGTCTGCAGGAAAACTCACAGGAAGTGGATCTTCTCTTCAAGGAACTTCTTATCGGGGTAACCAGTTTTTTCCGTGACCCGGACACGTGGGAACATCTGAAAAAAGAAGCACTCCCGGCACTACTTGCAAACTACCCGGACGGCGGCATGCTGCGCGCATGGTCTACCGGCTGTTCGACCGGTGAGGAGGCATATTCGCTGGCCATGGTCTTCAGAGAGATGCTGACTCAGGAAATGCCCGACAAGAATTACACGCTGCAGATTTTTTCCACAGATATTGACCGGGACGCGATAGACAAAGCCAGGCTGGGTGACTACCCGGAAAACATTGCGGCAGATGTATCTCCAGAACGCCTGCAACGTTTTTTCATCAAGGAGGATCACGGTTACCGGATCGGCAAAGAGATCAGGGAGATGGTGACCTTTGCCACACAAAACGTTATCATGGACCCCCCGTTTACCAAGCTTGATATCCTCATCTGCCGGAACCTTTTGATCTATCTGACGCCGGAACTTCAAAAACAGATCATGCCGCTGTTTCACTACAGCCTGAAACAGGGGGGGCTCCTGTTTCTGGGCAGTGCGGAGACTATTGGCACATTCACGGATCTTTTCTCACCGGTAAACGTCAAGTTACGGCTTTTCCGGCGTCGAGAAGCTCTGGAACCGGGCAAACCGCTCGCGTTTCCCCCTTCGTTTCTCCCTGACCATGCCAAAATCACCAAGGAGCCGCTGATGCCGAATCCTGCCGTTAATCTCCAGTCACTCGCCGATACGCTGCTCCTGCAGCACTTTTCGCCACCTGCCGTGCTGGTCAACGATAAGGGCGATATCATCTATATCAGCGGACGTACCGGTAAATATCTTGAACCGGCGGCCGGAAAGGCCAACTGGAATATTTTTGCCATGGCCCGCGAAGGGCTCCGTTTCGATCTGGGGAGCGCGTTCCAGAAGGCGCTCCGGCATAAAGAGACCGTTACCGTCAAAAACCTCAAAGTTGTGACCAACGGGGGCACACAGAGTGTTGATATCACGGTCCAGGCGATCACTGATCCTGAGGCGCTGCGCGGCATGGTCATGATCATCTTTACCGACGTGACAACACCTCCGGAAAAGAAATCATTGCATCGCTCAAAAAACACCCCTGCCGACATCAGCAGGGGTATTGAAACAGAGCAGGAACTTCAACGCTGCCGTGAGGAACTTCAGTCAACTCGCGAGGAGATGCAAGCCTCTCAGGAAGAGCTTAAATCCTCGAACGAAGAATTGCAGTCCACGAATGAAGAGCTGCAGTCCACCAACGAGGAGTTGACCACCTCCCGGGAAGAGATGCAGTCGATGAATGAGGAGCTGCAGACGATAAACGCCGAACAGATATCAAAAATGGACGAACTGGCACGAACAAACAATGACATGAGGAACCTGCTCAACAGTACGGAAATTGTCACGGTGTTTCTGGACAACGAACTCCATATCCGGCGTTTCCCCCCCGGAGCGGACAAGATATTCAAACTGAGACATGGTGATGTCGGACGTCCGCTTTCCGAAATCGTGAGCGACCTGCAATATCCTGATCTGGCTGATGTTTCACAAACGGTCTTACAGACGCTGACTTTTTCGGAAAAGCACATCGCCACGACTGACGGGCGCTTCTACTTGGTGCGGATCATGCCATATCGCACCATGGAGGATGGCATCAATGGCGTTGTAATCACCTTTACCGATATTACCGCGTTCAAGAAATCAGAGGCGGCACTGCGCAAGGAAATTGTTCAGCTTAAGAAGCGGGTTGAAGGAATGAAGATGAATGATGAGGGATGAGGGATGAGATATCAAGCCGAAAGGGTTTCTCATCTCTCAACGCTCATCTCTCATCACGCAGTAAAACAGGAGTACACATGACCAATGACAAAATAAGCAGCACATTAAAAACGACACTCCAGCTGCGCCGCAAATCAGATATTTTTCCGGAGTCACTGGCTGTTGACCCGAAGTTGCCCAAGGCCAGGCAAGCGGCGCAAAGAATTGCCAAAGAACTCGAAATATACCAGATCGAAATGGAGGTGCAAAACATCGAGCTGCGGCGGGCGCAGGAGGAGCTGGAAAATCAGCAGGTCGAGCTGGAAATGCAAAACCATGAATTGAAGAAGATCCAGGAGGATCTTGAATCTTCACAGGCGGAAATCAAGGATGCCCGGGAATATGCCGAAAATATTGTGGAGACCGTGCGCAAACCGCTCGTGGTATTGGATTCAAACCTGAAGGTTATTACCGCAAATCTCAGTTTCTACGATACCTTCAAGGTTGTACCAGAGGAAACAATCGGGCATTACATCTATGACCTCGGCAGCCGGCAATGGGACATTCCCCAGCTGCGGGTGCTTTTTGAGGAAATCCTCCCCAATCACACCTCGTTCAACGATTATGAAGTTGAACATGATTTCCCGGGTATCGGCCGCAAGACCATTCTGCTTAACGCCCGGGAAATATACCGGAAAAATGTCGGCTCTCACATTATTCTGCTGGCGATGGAGGATATTTCTGAACGGAGGCTTGCTGAAGAGGCGCTGCAGAAAGCCGGCACCCTGCAGAGGGCGATTTTCAACAGCGCCAACTTTTCGAGCATTGCCACCGACGAGAACGGGGTCATCCAAATCTTCAATGTTGGCGCCGAGCGAATGCTGGGCTACACGGCGGCAGAAGTGATGAACAAGATTACACCGGCCGAAATTTCCGATCCGCAAGAGCTGATCGTGCGTGCCGAGGAGCTGAGTGCTGAGCTTGAAACACCCATAACAGCCGGTTTTGATGCCCTGGTTTTCAAAGCGCGGCGCGAAATTGAAGACATCTACGAGCTGACCTACATTCGCAAGGATGGCAGCCGCTTTCCGGCAGTCGTCTCTGTAACGGCCCTGCGCAATGAACATAATTCCATCATCGGCTATCTGCTCATCGGCACCGACAATACCGCGCGCAAGCTGGCCGATATTGAGCGAATTCGTCTTGACCGGGTCCTGCAGGATAAGAATGTTGAGCTTGAGAAGGCCCGGCTCGTCGCGGAAAAAGCAAACCAGGCAAAGTCTGATTTCCTGTCCAGCATGAGCCATGAATTACGCACACCGCTTGGTGCGATCCTCGGTTTTGCTCAACTCATGGAATCAGGCACTCCAAAACTGAGTCCCTCCCAGAAACGGAGCATCGATCAGATTCTCAAGGGTGGCTGGTACCTGCTCGATTTGATCAACGAAATCCTCGACCTGGCGTTGATCGAATCAGGGAAGCTGTCGCTGTCGCTGGAGCCGGTGTCGCTTGCCGAGGTCATGCATGAATGTCAGATCATGGTGGAACCACAGGCGCAACAAAACGATATCACCGTGAGTTTTATCGGTATGGACACCCTCTGCTTTGTCAATGCCGACCGGACCCGGGTGAAGCAGCTTCTGCTCAACCTCCTGTCTAATGCGATCAAATACAACAGAGTGGGCGGTTCGGTTACGGTCACGTATTCTCCGGTTCACTCAGATGCGGTTCGAATCAATGTTCGTGACACCGGCGCGGGACTTAATCCGGAACAGCTTACGCAGCTTTTTCAACCGTTCAATCGCTTGAGACAAACTGATGTTGAAGAAGGAACCGGTATCGGTCTGGTGGTCTGCAAACGGCTGGCGGAATTGATGGGAGGTGCCATCGGTGTAGAAAGTACGATTGGTGAAGGGTCTGTTTTCTGGTTCGAACTGGCCCAAACGACGAAACCGCAGGCGGCCACTCACAATGTCGAACAGAAGCAGAGAAACAAGACGCTGCGACAGGCTGACACTCAGCGTTACACACTGCTCTACGTCGAGGACAATCCGGCAAATTTGATGTTGGTTGAAGATATCATAGCTCGGCGGCCGGATATCTGCTTCCTGAGTGCGCGTGACGCCGTCAGTGGCATCGAGATGGCGCACGCGTCTCTACCGGACGTCATCATCATGGACATCAATCTGCCCGGCATCAGCGGTATCGATGCACTGAAGATTCTTGCTGAAGACCCGCATACAGCACACATACCGGTCATCGCGCTCAGTGCCAATGCAATACCCCACGATATCGAAAAAGGGCTGGAGGCCGGATTTTTCCGGTATCTCACCAAACCAATCAAAGTTGCCGAGTTCATGGATACGCTTGACATGGTGCTTAAACGTGCAAAAAAGGAACAAATACCATGATTACTACGTCTGAAATCCTTAACGCCACCATCCTGATTGTTGACGATCAGGAGTCGAACGTCACCCTGCTTGAACAAATGCTGAGGGAAGCCGGTTACACCCGCGTTACCTCAACGATGAAACCACAGGAGGTCTGTGCGCTGCATGTCACTCATCGCTACGACCTAATACTGCTTGACCTGAAGATGCCGGGAATGGACGGATTCCAGGTACTGGAAGGTCTGAAAGCGGTAGAGCAGACTGGGTATCTTCCGGTCCTTGTGCTCACAGCCGAACCGGGCCACAAGCTGCAAGCGCTGGAAGCCGGTGCGAGAGATTTCGTAGCCAAGCCGTTCGATCTGGTCGAAGTCAAGATGCGCATCCGCAATAATCTGGAAGTGAGGCTGTTGCACAAGAACAGCATGAATTACAGCAAGGAGCTGGAACAGGCGGTGCTGGAGCGGACTGGTGAACTGTCTGCAGCGAATATGCAATTAACGGAAGAAATAGCTGAACGGAGGAAGGCGGAAGAGTCGCTCCGGAATACGTATGCGGAAATCAAGTGTTTGAAGGAGCAGCTTGAGGCAGAAAACATCTATCTGGAACATGAGGTTGCCCGGCAGTACAACTTTGGAGAGATTATCGGGCAAAACGCACTCCTTGCCCATATATTTGCGCAGATCGATCAGGTAGCTCCTATGAACGCGACGGTGCTTCTCCTCGGCGAAACCGGCACCGGTAAAGGCGTGGTAGCGCGCGCCATCCACAGCCGTAGCACGCGTAAAAACCGGCCATTGATAACGGTCAGCTGCGCGACTCTGCCGGCACCCCTGGTAGAAAGCGAACTCTTCGGTCGGGAACGGGGTGCTTTTACTGGTTCCGATGCCCGCCAGATCGGCCGCTTCGAACTGGCTGACGGCGGCACCATTTTCCTCGACGAAATCGGCGAGTTGCCGCTGGAACTGCAATGCAAGCTACTCCGGGTTATTCAGGACGGCGAGTTTGAACGGCTTGGGAGTCCCCGCACGATAAAAACCGACGTACGCATCATTGCGGCATCCAATCGGAATCTGGGAGAAGAGGCCAGGAACGGCTTGTTCCGGGCAGACCTGTTTTACCGGCTCAATGTGTTCCCTATTACCATACCGCCACTCCGTCTCCGCACAGACGACATCCCGTTGCTGGTCACTCACTTTATTGCCAAATTCAACAAGAAAATCGGCAAGAAGATAGAATCCGTATCAAAAGACACCATGCATGCCCTGCAGGAATATTTCTGGCCAGGCAACGTGCGTGAACTGGAAAGCGTTGTCGAGCGAGCGGTCATCACCAGCCAGGGGAGTTCACTGCAGGTGCTGGATCGCTTCGACACCTTCAGGAATACAGAGGAACCGGCGGGTGGAGAGATTAAGCCGCTTGTAGAACTCGAACACGATCACATTATCCAGGTGCTGTTAAAAACGGGGTGGCGCATCGAAGGTAAAAACGGCGCTGCGGGACTACTTGGCCTCAATGCCAGCACGCTCCGCGCACGCATGAGGAAATACGGCATTGTTAGAAAGTAAATATGGAAAAAACAGATGATGGATGAGAGACAGGCCATGCCTATCAGAGACCGGAAATCAGCGCTGAATCAATTCAGCATCATATTTATAGATAGAATTTGAAGTAAATTGACAATAGTAAATAATACGCAGATTATGCCCCGTATACCGCTTAAACTTGCCATCGAACACTTTATCTCCTTGTAGAAGGAACAGCGATGATTACGCCATTCAGAGACTGGAGTATCAAGGCCAAAATCGTGTTGATCCTGCTCGTCTGCGTCTTCCTATTCGATGTTATTGCGGTCAAAAGAATTATTGATCCGCAAACTGAAATATATATCATGAACGAGCGACAGAGCGGCACGCAACATGTGGTAGAGGTTGCCTACAAAATTTTGGAGAGTTATGCGCAAAGGGCTCAGGCGGGCGAAATGTCATCCGACGAGGCTAAGAGACGAGCTCTTTCACTGATCAAGCCACTGCGTTTCGGCGGCAATGAGTACTTTTGGATTCATGATCTGAGCACTCCCTTTCCAAGAATGATCATGCATTCCACTATTCCGTCTCTGGACGGTACAATGCTGGATGCCCCCCAATTCAACGTGGCAACAAGCAAGCGTACACTGTCGGAACCGGCTTTTGAAAAGGTAGCAAGCAGAAACCTCTTCGTTGTCATGAACGAGGTGGCTGAAACCGCTGGGGAGGGCTTCGTATCATACTTATGGCCGAAACCGATAGCAGGAAACGGAGTCACCACCGAGCTGTACCCAAAAATATCATTCGTAAAGAAATACGCACCTTGGGGCTGGGTCGTCGGAAGTGGCGTCTACGTGGATGATGTCAAGGTATCAGTCGCACACGTCAGACGCCTGATCCACGCCTCCTCCATTTTTTTCTGCTTTGCTGCGATAATCATCTATCTCCTGCTGATTCGCTACATATCCAAACCGTTAAACCATCTTGCCTTTCAAGCAAACAGAATCGCCGGCGGAGATTACAGCATACAATTTCACATTTCTACTCATGATGAGGTAGGAATGCTTTCCGAATCGCTGAACCAGATGATGAACAGGATGCATCAAAAGACCCTGGACCTGGAAGCAGCCAATAATCGCTTCCGCACCTTGGTGGACACGATTCCTGATCTGATCTGGCTGAAAGATGTCGATGGTATCTATCTCTGCTGCAACAAAATGTTCGAACGCGTCTTCGGCACCTGTGAAGCAGACATTGTCGGTAAAACCGACTACGACTTTGTGGACAGGGAGCAGGCAGACGGCTTACGCGATCATGACCGAAAGGCCATGACGGCAGGTGGCACTGTTAGCAAGGAAGAATGGGTCATATATATCGACGATGGGCAAAAAGCGTTAATAGAAAAGATCAAGACGCCGATGTATGACGGCGAGGGTAAGCTTGTCGGAGTACTCGGTATCGGTCACGACATCACCAAGCGGAAGATGGCCGAGGAGGAGAAAGGCAAGCTTGAATCCCAGTTTCAGCAGGCCCAGAAGATGGAATCAGTAGGACGACTTGCTGGAGGTGTCGCCCATGATTTCAACAACATGCTGACCGTCATTCTTGGACATGCGCAACTCGCGCTCATGGAATCGGGCTTGCCCCAATCTCAGCATGAACGTCTTATGTCAATCCAGAGCGCCGCTACCAAATCCGCCGATCTGACGAGGCAACTGCTGGCCTTTGCCCGCAAGCAGACGATCGCCCCGGTTGGTCTTGATCTGAATAAGGCCGTCTCGGAAATACTGAAGATGCTGCAACGACTGATCGGCGAAGACATCCATCTCACCTGGTTGCCAGTGGAGAATCTTTGGCCGGTCAAGGTCGATCCCTCCCAGATCGATCAGATCCTGGCCAACTTGTGCGTCAACGCCCGCGACGCAATTACCGATGTTGGTAAAATAACTATTGAGACCGGTAACCGAACCTTCGATGCTGGTTACTGCGCTGCTCATTTGGGCTTTTTGCCTGGTGATTATGTACAACTTGCCGTTAGCGATAACGGCTGTGGTATGGATAAGAGCACAGTTGCCCATATTTTTGAACCGTTCTTCACGACCAAGGAATCGGGCAAAGGCACCGGTCTCGGTCTGGCTACGGTGTACGGAATCGTCAAGCAGAACAACGGTTTTATCAACGTCTACAGCGAGCCTGGACTGGGAACAACGTTCACGATCTATCTGTCAAGATATGAAGGAGAGGCCGACCAGAGATTGGGGGGAAAAGTTACGCAGCCGGTCCCGATCGGCCAGGAAACCATTCTGCTGGTTGAGGACGAAATGGCCATCCTGACTTTGACTACTCAGATGCTCGAAAAACTGGGGTACACCGTGATTGCGGCAAGCGGTCCGGGTGAGGCTCTCAGTCTGGTACAGGAACAGAGCGACAGGATCGACCTGCTCATGACCGACGTAGTAATGCCTGAGATGAACGGTCTGAATCTGGCAAAAAACCTGCAGTCCCACTACCCGAACCTCAAGTGTCTGTTTATGTCGGGATATACGACTAACGTCATCGCTCACCACGGTGTGCTTGATGAGGGTGTGAATTTTATCCAGAAGCCGTTCTCGGTTGCTGAACTGGCGACCAAGGTGCATGAGGTACTGGCTAAATAACTTTGCCTCACTTACCAGCAAACCGAAAAACCATTTACACACTTTGGTTGATGAGTGTTGAGAAAAATCCCTCATCCCTCATCCCTCATCCCTCATCCTTCTTTCAAATATGGCAGAAGTGTTAAACACGACAGATTCAATTAACAGCATTTCCACTCTCTCGCACCTTCCAATAAAAGTATTATCCTTCATAATCTGATAGTTACATTCATTACAGTCTCAGCTTCACACTGGCACTTAAGTTGCGATACCAACACTCGCACCATCGTATTTTCTGTTGATACACAGTTGTCTCTGATGCGGGGAGTTCCATGAGTATATCCAGCACTACTCTGAAAATTCAGACTTTGGGTTGTTTCACCATTTCTATCAATGGAAAACCTGTTGCAACAGAGTGGCCGGACGAAGCGGGTAAAATATTATTCTGCTCGCTGCTTTCTCCTTTGGACATGTATTTTACGTGGGACCGGCTCTGCCGTTCCATACTGGATCGTGCTGAAGCACAAACCAACAGGCACCATCTGGAGGTGTTCGTTCTCCGGCCGCTCAATACTTTTCTGAACGGGGAACTGGGCTTTAGCCCTCTCATTTCCGGACCGGAGGGGATACGAATCAACCAGTTGAGTGTCCATATTGATGCCTTTGAATTTTACCGTGATGTTTTGGAAGGGCTCAGGCTTTCATCTTTTACCAACTATCTTGAGGCTGCTGTACAATTCAGCCGGGCGCGTTCGCTGTATGCCGGCAGCTACCTGCCCGGAATATCGGGAAAAATTATCAATAATACTCGCCGCGAGCTTGAGTGTCTGTACCAGACGTGTCCTCATTGAAGGCCCGGATTTTCTCCGGAATTTGAGCTGTCATACCAAACCCGCCTCCGAAAAACAGGAGGAAGCGAGTCTGTAATGGAACTAGATCCAAACAAAGTCCAACTAACTTCGCACGCCGAACTGCATCGCATTGCGGAGGAGCGAATGCGAAACAAAGTACCTGATTTATCTCTGCCCCAGAGCGAGGAAGATGTTCAGAAAATCGTCCATGTGCTGGAGGTTCGTCAGATTGAACTGGAAATACAGAATGAAGAGTTTCGTGACTCCAGATATGAAGTTGAAACCACACGGGATCAATACGTTGACCTCTTCGAGACGGCGCCAATCGGGTACTTCACACTCGACCGAAACGGGATCATCACCGCCGTAAATCTCGCCGGCGCCAATCTGCTGCAGATCATGCGCCCGTTGATCGTTGGGCAGTGTTTCGAAAAATACCTCACAGCCGAATACCCGTAGCGGGAAACTCGAAGAAGCCGCTGTTCTGCAATAACCCACACTCACTCTGCACAACCATCACAGATGCATCCGCAGACGAAACAGTAACCCGTCACATATGACAGTTGCATCATTTATGACGGAATCTGTAGATGGTTTTTGTTCTCTCATTCCAATCGTGTTTCCATGTTACCAGCGGCATCAGACTCTTCGGTGGCTGAATCCCCTGGTTTCATATGGCACACAACCTGCTTATATGTATCTCGGGAAGCACATCGATTAATCACTGCCGGATTGAAAGAGATTGAATAACCGGTAGTTGGAGGGAGGACAGCATGGAATTCATTATTGCAGTGTTAGTTGTAGTTATTTTAGTGATCGTCATTATGCAGTTAACATAACACTCAAACGATTCAGGTAATCATCAGATACGTTGATGTGCCATTTGAGTGGGGCGCTGCCCCACTCGAAGCCTCTGTTCCCGGCCATGAATATCAGGACGTACAATTATGCAGATTGAAATCAGTAACCTTTCAAAAGTTTACAAAGAAAACAGGGGGCTCCTCCCGGTCAGTCTTGATGTGGGAAAAGGGGAGTTGATTGCCATAATCGGACATAACGGAGCGGGTAAATCCACACTTTTAAAAATACTGGCTAATTGGCATCTTCCCGACACTGGCAACGTTTTGGTTGACGGCATCAATTTAAAAAACAGAGCCGCTGTAGTTAGAAAAGTCGGATTTGTCCCTGAAGTTCCAAATCTTTTTGATTTTTTTCCCGTTGAATACAATCTGAAGCTTTTTGCGCGGCTTTTTCAAGTCTCATATATACGGGTAGAAGAGATTCTGAATGATTTTAATTTACTCTCTTTTCGTAACAGCAAAATTCAGGATTTGTCAAAAGGATTACGCCAAAGGGTGAGCATCGGACGAACTCTTTTAGCAGACCCGCCAGTACTTCTCTTTGATGAACCGACGTCAGGCCTTGATTTCGAAATGACGAAAGAGGTTTATATCATGATACGGAAATTTCATAGCTCCGGAAAAACGATCCTGTTTACTTCCCATCGGCCCGAAGAGATTAAAACTCTTGCAACTCGTGTAATCATGTTGCATCAGGGAAATGTGGTCTACGATGGTTCACCCGAAAAATATTTCCAATCTGAAATTCACGAAAGACTCTACCAGTAATGATACGAAATATTATTACATTGACGTTGAATGATGTCGCCATTGCTTTTAAAAACAAGACCATCTTTCTGATCATTTTTATTCCCGTTTTTGTTTTTTTATCTTTAAAGCTTGTAGATATCGGGGCTGCAGACGTTAAAACGATACATATCGGGCTAATTCAAAACGAAGCATATGCCCCCGTTATTCTCAGAACTATTACATCAACAAATCAAATATTTACCGTCTCCCGCGTGTCCAATGAAGCAGAGGGCAAAAAGCAGCTGACAGAAAAGAATATTGACGGACTGTTATTACGATCGGAAAAAGATCCAACGAGTGTGGTTCTTGTGGTGTTAAAAAAAGAGTCTCTCCAAACCCTTTCAATTGTAGAGAGTTTTTCAGTATTGCAAAGAGCGGTGGAAGGAAAGAGCACAAACTGGATTGCCGATATTACGCCTCTTCAGGAAGGTGGAATTCAAAAGCAGACGCTACCCACCTGGGTTCTCATGTTGGTGCTACTGGTCGGCTTCATTATAATGCCTGCGCAAGTTGCCGAAGAAAAAGAAAAAAAACTGCTCCTTGCTCTTCTGCAAACTCCCATGCGCGAAATTGAGTGGCTGATTGCGAAATTATTATCAGGCATGGTTTTAATATTCACAGCGGTCCTGTCTCTTCATCTGCTGGGTCAGTTTAATCCCGGGAACACCGTAAGTTATATTGCTTTTATAGTGGTCGGCAGTTTTTGTTTCTGCTCTTACGGAATATTATTGGGGTTTTTGTGCCGCAATCAGGCCAGCGCCAGGACATTAGGTGTAATATTCTATCTCCCCCATCTGCTTCCTTCAGCATTATCTGATTTTTCACAAAAGTTGACGGTCGCTGCTCCATTTTTGCCTTCCTACCAGCTTTACGAGCCGATCAAATCAATCCTCCTGGATAACGGCAGGATATCGGACATGCCTCTGGAGTGGCTCTATTTACTTGCTGTCGGACTCATAACGCTCTGCTTCTCATACCTGCTCATGAAAAAGCGCTGGTTGATGTAAAATATAATAGTCAAGATGTGCTCTTGCAGGTTCTGGCAAGAGCCGCAAACAACATACAAAGGAGATATCACATGACAGGAATCGGCAGAAATATCGTTATCGTACTGGCGCTGGGCGTTCTGATGGCCGGAGTATCCGGCTGTAAAAAGGAAGGCCCGATGGAGAGAGCCGGCAAGGACATGGATAAAGCGGTAGAAAAAACCGGTCAGCAAATTGATAAAGCGATCGAAAAAACCGGGGAAAATATTGAGAAAGCCGGTGATAAAATCAAGGACTCGGCAAAATGAAGTAAATTAGTATGCCTTTATGAGAGTTGAAGGTCGATAAAACCTCCAACTTCCAGGGAATTATCGTGCTCGCTAAAGGAGAAATTGAACATGAAAAATGCACGTGTGATCAGACTGGTAATTCTGTTTTTGACAGCCTCCTCGCTGTCAGCTTGTCTCTTGGTGCCGGTAGACGGAGAGTATCGTAGAGGCAATTTCAATGAACGTGACCGTGGCGGAGACCGAGGTGGGGATCATCGGGGAGATCGTCATGAAGGTTCTGGTGAACGACGCTAACGGGTTGTGCAGATTGCATGATTGGCAAACACATTGTTTTCGGCACACGGTTTCGGTCTTTACTCGTCTTCATCGGTAAATGTGATGCAAGGAGAGACAACAGACATTGGATCTATTCCTCTGGTCAAAAGTCCATGAATTCTCCCGTACAAATGGTAATGGCTGTGCTCGACTCGGGCAAATAGCAGGCCCTGATCACCAAAAATGGCGTTTTTTTTCTCTCAGCTACTCAGGATTGCATAAATAGTAGACTTTACTAATTACAGAGTATATAACGGGCGAAAATTCCATCAAGGAGGGCGTATGAACAAATCAGAACTCGTTGCGAAGATTTCAGAAGGTGCAGAATTAACCAAGGTACAGGCAGAAAAGGCACTCAACTGTTTTATTGCGACAACCACTGCGGCTCTCAAAGCGGGTGAAAAGATCACCCTGGTGGGATTTGGTACCTTCAGTGCCGTATCCAGAGCCGCCCGTACCGGCAGGAACCCCCAGACCGGCAAATCAATGAAAATTGCCGCAAAGACGAATGGTAAGTTCTCTCCTGGCAAGGCGCTCAAGGATTTGACAGCCAAACCGGCGAAAGCTGCTTCTAAAGCCAAAGCACCAGCTAAAAAGAAATAATACCTGCAACATATTAATTGCCATTTCTGCGGCGACTCTCTGAAATGTTGAGGTCGCCGCTTTTCTTTACATTTCCTCCCTAAACTCTTGACAGTTGCTGCCAAAATCAAGCAGGCACAGAAACTCGATCACAGTGGATACCTGTCGGTATGCCGCTTACCACTCATTATGTTTTACCTACAATAAAATAATTTACCAAAAATAAATTTTATGTTTGACTTTTATTTGTAATGAATTATTTTACCTGAACTAAAATGGCTGATTGTAAAACAGTGATTGTTGTTGTCTTCAACCTATATGATCACAGGTATTGTAAGTCGGCAACTGACCGGAATAATGAAGGGTAATGCATGCATGATTATAACATAGGGGCCAAGATAAAAAGGCTTCGTCGTTCAAAAAAACTGAAGCTTCAGGACGTAGCCACAGAAACGGGGTTTTCAACGGCACTGATTTCCCAGATCGAAAACAATAACGTTTCCCCTCCAATAGCCACACTTTCCAAAATTGCTCATTTTTTTGATGTCAAAATCGGCCATTTTTTCAACGAGAACGAAGAAGAAAGCCCCTATGAGGTGCTACGGAGCAATGAGCGCACCGTTGTTTCGCGGGTTGTTTCCAAAGATGGCACCAACCACGGGTATTTCTACGAGTCACTTTCTGTCAGCAAAAAAAATAAAAAAATGGATCCTTTTCTACTGACACTCAATAAGAAGGTTACGAACACAGAGACTTACAGCCACAATGGGGAGGAATTCATCTTTGTCATGGAGGGTAATGCCGAACTGCTGCTCGATGATCAGCACATTTTCCTGTGTGAGGGAGACAGTGTGTATTTCGACGCACATTTAAAGCATCGCCTGTTTTCTTCCGGATCAGACGAGGTGAAGGTTCTGGCGGTCGTAATGAGATAACCAGGAAATGACTGCTATTGATACCCGCATTATCTGCACGTTTAGTTAAACTATCTCAAGCAACAGCAGGATAATGTAGGTGCCACGGAAAGCGATTTTACCCGTACAGAAAAACCCGTTCAAAGCAGCCATGCAGGCGGGGTACGACTACATTCATTCAAGGAGAAGTGCATGAACATTCATGAGTATCAGGCCAAAGCAATCTTACGAGAATTCGGCGTACCGGTCCCTGACGGGCACGTTTGTTACAACAGCGCCGGTGCCCGCGAATGGGCCAAGCGCCTGGGTGAAGGTCCCTGGGTCGTCAAGGCCCAGATCCACGCCGGTGGTCGCGGCAAAGGGGGCGGTGTCAAACTGGCCCGCACCGCCGACGAAGTGCGTCTGATCTCCCGCGAGATGCTGGGCATGACCCTGCGCACTCATCAGACCGGACCGGAAGGCAAGCTGGTTACCCGCGTGCTGGTCGAAAACGGGTGCAACATCGGCAGCGAACTCTACGTCAGCCTGGTGGTTGACCGCGGCACTTCCAAGGTAACCGTCATGGCCTCCACCGAAGGGGGCATGGACATCGAAGAGGTAGCCGCCAAGACCCCCGAGAAGATCTTCACCGAAACCATCGACCCGCTGGTCGGCTTGACCCCTTTTCAATGCCGCAAGATCGCCTTCAGTCTGGGACTTGGCGGTAAACTGGTTAACAAGGCAGTCACCGTACTGCGGGGACTCTACAAAACCTTTATTTCCTGCGACTGCTCCATGCTGGAAATCAACCCGCTGGTGATCACCGCCGAAGAGAACCTGATCTGTCTGGACGCCAAATTCGGCTTCGACGATAACGCCGTTTTCCGCCATCCCAAACTGAGCGACATGCGCGACTACGACGAGGAAGACGCCAACGAAATCGAAGCATCCCAGCATGACCTTTCCTACATCTCGCTGACCGGCAATATCGGCTGCCTGGTCAACGGAGCCGGTCTGGCCATGGCAACCATGGACATAGTCAAGCATTACGGCGGCGACCCGGCCAACTTCCTGGATGTAGGGGGCGGAGCAACCATCGAACGCGTCACCGAGGCCTTCAAGATCATCCTCTCCGACAAGAACGTCAAAGGCATCCTGGTCAACATTTTCGGCGGCATCATGAAGTGCGACATTATTGCCACCGGCGTGGTCGAAGCCGCCAAGCAGGTCTCCCTCAACGTTCCATTGGTCGTCCGCCTGGAAGGGACCAACGTAGCCCGCGGCAAAGAGATCCTGTCTGAAAGTGGTTTAGATATTGTTGCGGCCGACGGCATGGCCGACGCAGCACAGAAAATTGTCCAGGCCGTGAAAGGAGCCAACTAATGAGTATCCTGATCAATAAAAACACTAAAGTCATCACCCAGGGCATCACCGGCGCCACCGGTCTGTTTCACGCCCAGGGGGCCCGCGACTACGGCACCCTGATGGCAGGCGGCGTCACCCCCGGCAAAGGCGGCACAGTCATCGACGGATTTCCCGTATTTGATACCGTCCATGAAGCAGTTGCCAAGACCGGCGCCACTGCCTCGGTCATCTACGTTCCGCCACCCTTTGCCGCCGACTCCATCATGGAAGCGGTTGACTCCGGGATAGAACTGGTCTGCTGCATCACCGAAGGCATCCCGGTCCTGGATATGGTCAAGGTCAAGCAGTACATGAAGGGTAAAAAAACCCGTCTGGTCGGCCCCAACTGCCCTGGTGTGATCACACCCGGCGAGTGCAAGATCGGTATCATGCCCGGCTACATCCATAAACCGGGCCGGGTCGGCGTGGTATCGCGCTCCGGCACATTGACCTACGAAGCGGTCTGGCAGTTGACCTGCCTCGGTCTGGGCCAGTCCACCTGTGTCGGCATCGGTGGTGACCCGGTCAACGGTACCAACCATCTGGACGTCCTGCGGCTGTTCGAAGCCGACCCGGACACCGACGCGGTTATCATGATCGGCGAGATCGGCGGCACCTCCGAGGAAGAAGGCGCCCGCTTCGTCAAGGAACATATGACCAAGCCGGTGGCGGCTTACATAGCAGGCGTCACCGCTCCTCCCGGCAAACGCATGGGCCATGCTGGCGCGATCATCTCGGGCGGTAAGGGTACTGCAGCTGAAAAGGTGGCGGTACTGAGGGAGTGCGGCATCAGCGTAGCAGACAGCCCGGCCGAGATGGCCCAGGCATTGCTGAGGATTTATAAGCCGTAACGCGCAGGGGCGCTGCTTGCCGCGCCCAAGGGCCGCACCCTGATCAACGCACCGATTGGGCGGAGCAAGCGCCGCCCCTACATTACCGATTCAACAAAACTGGAGAACAGAGTATGAGCAAAAAAATGGACGCGCTCGAATATCACTCAATGGGCCGTAAAGGCAAGATCGAAGTAATATCCACCAAACCGTGCCAGACCGCAGAAGATCTTTCGCTGGCCTACTCCCCAGGTGTTGCCGAACCCTGTCTGGCCATTCAGCAGAACCCGGAAGACGCCTATAAATACACCGCCAAGGGAAACCTGATCGCGGTCGTATCCAACGGCACTGCCGTACTGGGCCTCGGCAACTTGGGCGCCCTGGCCGGCAAGCCGGTCATGGAGGGGAAGGGAATCCTTTTCAAACGCTTTGCAGATATTGACGTCTTCGACATCGAGCTTGACACCGAGGATCCTGATGAGATCATAAAGGCCTGCCAACTGCTGGAGCCGACCTTCGGCGGCATCAACCTCGAGGACATCAAGGCCCCGGAATGCTTCTACATCGAGGAGACCCTCAAGAAGACCATGAACATCCCGGTCTTCCACGATGATCAGCATGGCACCGCCATCATCTCTTCTGCTGCCCTGATCAACGCTCTGCATCTCGTTGGCAAGAAGATGGAAGACATCCGTATCGTTGTCAACGGCGCCGGCGCAGCCGCCAACTCCTGTGCCAAACTGGCCATCGCCCTGGGGGTCAAGCCGAACAACATGATCATGTGCGATACCAAGGGGGTCATATACAAGGGGCGCGTCGAGGGGATGAACCCCTACAAGGAACTCTTCGCCGCCGAGACCCACTTCCGCACCCTGGAAGAGGCTGCTGATGGGGCCGACGTACTCTTCGGCCTCTCCGCCAAAGGTGCCTTCACCAAGGAGATGGTCGCCAGCATGGCGCCCAATCCGGTTATCTTCGCCATGGCCAACCCCGACCCGGAGATCACTCCCGAAGATGCCCATGCCGTCCGCAGTGATGTCATGATCGCCACCGGCCGCTCCGACTATCCGAACCAGGTCAACAACGTCCTCGGCTTCCCCTTCATCTTCCGCGGAGCGCTGGATTGCCGTGCCACCTGCATCAACGAAGAGATGAAACTGGCTGCGGTCAAGGCCTTGGCGCAGCTGGCCCGCGAAGAAGTGCCCGACTCCGTCAGCAAGGCTTACGGCAACGTCAAGTTTGCCTTCGGCCGCGACTACATCATCCCCAAACCGTTCGATCCGCGCGTTTTGCTGCACGTCGCCCCGGCCATTGCAAAGGCCGCCATGGAGACCGGCGTCGCCCGCCAGCCGATCGAGGATATGGCCAAATACATCGAACATCTCGAATCGACACAGGGCAAATCAAAAGAGATCATGCGTATGATCATTAACAAGGCCAAAAGTGATCCAAAGAGAATCGTTTTCCCCGAGGGAGAAAACGAAAAAACACTCAGAGCCGCCTTGATACTTGTAGAAGAGGGCATTGCCAAGCCGATCCTGATCGGCATTAAAGAGAATATCGAACAGAAGATGGCTGAACTCAACATCGAAATGGATGTACCGATCATTGATCCGGCTGAATCAGATCTGACCGGAACATACGCCGAAGATCTTTACAACCTCCGTCAGCGTAAGGGGCTCACTCTCTCGGAATCGCTGCGTATCTTGCGGCGCAAGTCACGCACCCACTTCGGCTGCATGATGGTGCGCAACGGTGATGCCGATGCCTTGTTGGGCGGTATCGACACCCACTATCCGGAAACGATCCGTCCGGCGCTCGAAGTGGTCGGCAAGCAGCAGGGACTCTCAAGCGTGCATGGCCTTTACATGATGGTCTTCAAAAACGATGTTTACTTCCTGGCCGATACAACCGTAACGATCGACCCGACCGCTGAGGAACTGGCCGAAACCGCCATTTTGGCCGCCGAGAAGGTCCGCATGCTCGATATTGAGCCACGGGTAGCCATGCTCTCCTTCTCCAACTTCGGCTCGGTTAACCACCCCCAGGCCAAGAAAGTCAGGCGGGCGGTGGAAATCGTCAAAGAGCGCACACCGGAGCTGATTGTGGAAGGTGAAATGCAGGCCGATACGGCCGTTGTACCGGAACTGCTGGACGGCTTTACGTTCTCGAAACTGAAGAGTAATGCCAACATCCTGATCTTCCCGGACCTGAACTCAGGCAACATATGCTACAAACTGCTGCGTCATCTGGGTGGTGCTGAAGCCATCGGCCCGATCCTGATGGGCATGGACAAGCCGGTGCACGTCCTGCAGCGAGGCGACAGCGTGGATGACATCGTCAAGATGGCAGCTATCACAGTTGTGGATGTACAGAATATTTAATAACAGGCTGAAATGCAGAAGGCTGAAGACAACGGGCTGAAAAATGCTCTATGAAGGTTTTCCTTCAGTCTTCAGCCTTCAGTCTAATAAACTTAAACTCACTGGAGACACATAGCATGAGCAAAATATGGTAACCATCGACGGCAGCACTGCCGCCGCCCACGTAGCGCATGCCACCAACGAAGTTATTGCCATCTCCCCGATCACCCCCTCGTCTGTCATGGGTGAGATATCAGATATATAAAGTGCAGCCGGCGAGAAAAACATCTCTTATATAGTATGATTTCTCAGCTAATTTTGCGTCTTTGCGGTTTATTAAGTCGATTCATCACGTTCACAGGGAGTATTCACAATGGCAGAGAGAACATTACGCATACTTGTCGGCAAACCGGGACTGGATGGCCATGACCGGGGAGCCAAAATCATCGCCCGCGCCTTTCGTGATGCCGGTTTCGAGGTAATATACACCGGTCTGCACCAGACACCGGAGCAGATAGTAGCCGCTGCCATACAGGAAGATGTGGACTGCATCGGTCTGTCAATCCTGTCCGGCGCTCACAACACCTTGCTGCCGCGGGTCTGTCAATTGCTGAAGGAAAAATCAGCTGACGACATCAAAGTCTTCGGAGGCGGAGTAATACCTGAAGATGACATTCCGGGACTGAAGACTGCCGGCATCAGCGAAATTTTTACCCCCGGCACTTCCACTGAAGACATTTCCGCCTGGGTCAGAGGTAATGTACTGCCTCGGGCATAGACTACTGGTTTCGTTAGAGTTCTCTCTTTCTTCCGGAGACCCCGGTGGTTTTTCTTTCATCCTTTCACCCCTTTTAATCTTTTGATCCTTTCTGTGGTCCGCCGATCTGGCGACCAGACATCCCTGCCCTCTTCTGGAAGTTTTTCCCTTTACGGCCGATTCCATTTAGGTCAACCTGCCGACCGAGAAACAGCATAAATAGCTCTCGACCAGTCAATCAGTCACAGGTATCCTGAACCAAGAACAAACAGATTAATCCGGAGCTGCAATGAAACTGACGAAAGAACAAACCATAAAGTTGATTCCATTCATCATTGAAGCAGTTGGTCTCAAGCCGATCCAGGTGCAACATACCGTAGAACTTCTGCAAGACGGGGCCACCGTCCCGTTTATCGCCCGTTACCGCAAGGAATACACCGGGGAACTTGATGAAGTACAGATCCGCACGATAGAAGAGCACTTCAGCTATTTCTGTGAGTTGGAAGAGCGCAAAATCACGGTGTTAAAATCAATCGATGAACAGGAGAAACTCACCCCTGAACTCCGTGAACGCATTGAAGCCTCTCGTCAGAAAAATGAAATTGAAGACCTGTATCTGCCGTTTAAGCCGAAACGTCGCACCAAAGCGACTGTCGCCAGAGAACGGGGTCTCGAACCGCTCGCCGATATTATTGCCGCTCAGGGATTAACTACAGGCACTCCGGAAGAGGCGGCATCACTTTTTGTGTCCCCTGATAAAGATGTGCCTGATGCCTCCTCAGCACTTGAAGGTGCTGGTCATATTCTGGCAGAGCACCTTTCTGATAATGTTGATGCCCGTGCCATGGTAAGGCGACTCACGAAAGAACAGGGGGTAATGAACTCAAGGGTTGCCGCAAGTTTCAAGGAGCAGGTCACCAAATTTGAGATGTACTACGATTACCAGGAACCACTCAAAACCATACCTTCCCATCGCATGCTGGCGATGCGCCGTGGCGAAAAAGAAGAAGTTCTATATTTGTCCATCACCGCCCCGGTGGAGCAGATTTTGTCAGGACTGAAATCTCGCCTTATTGTACGGGAAAGTATCTTTGCCCTGCTGCTGGAGCAGGTCGCTGAGGATGCCTACAAACGGTTGATAGCTCCATCCATTGAAGTTGATCTGCGCCTGGAGAGTAAAGAACGCGCCGATGAAGAAGCCATCCAGGTATTTGCCAGAAATCTGCGAGAACTGCTGTTGGCACCGCCTGCCGGTGGCAAAAGGGTTCTCGGCATTGATCCCGGTTTCCGTACTGGTTCAAAACTGGCAGCAGTTGATGGAACCGGACGCTTTCTCGAACATGTTACCGTCTACCCGCACATTGGCGAGGGGCGTATTCCCCAGGCACGGCAGGATCTGCTGCAGATGATTGATACGCACGGTATCGAGATGGTTGCAGTTGGTAATGGTACCGCCGGTCGCGAGATGGAACTATTTGTCAAGGAGACCCTGACCAATGCCGGTCGTAAGCTTCCGGTCGTATCTGTCAGCGAGGCGGGTGCCAGTATCTATTCTGCTTCCGATATTGCCAGAGAAGAATTTCCGGAGCTTGATCTGACGGTGCGTGGTGCTATCTCGATTGCACGCAGACTTCAGGACCCACTTGGAGAACTGGTCAAAGTTGATCCAAAAAGCATCGGAGTCGGCCAGTATCAGCATGATGTAAACCAGGGAATACTCAAGAAGACCCTTGTTGGGGTAGTGGAATCATGTGTCAACCATGTTGGTGTTGATCTTAACACCGCATCGTGGGCGCTGTTGGCATATGTATCCGGTGTAGGCCCGGCACTCGCCAAAGCCATTACCCGCTATCGTGATGAGAATGGAGCTTTCTCAACACGTAAAGAGCTCCTTAAGGTTCCCCGCTTTGGCGCAAAAGCCTTTGAACAGGCAGCAGGCTTCCTGCGCATCAGGGATGGCAAACACCCACTCGATAATACCGCTGTCCATCCCGAACGGTACAAGCTTGTCGAGGCGATGATTGCAGACGTGGGTGTTGATCTTTCTCAGGTGGCCGCTGAGCCGGCGCTAACCGACAAAATTAAGCTGGAACGGTATGTTACTGAGGATGTTGGACTGCCGACTCTTACGGATATTATCGAAGAGCTGAAAAAGCCGGGACGTGACCCACGCAGCCAGTTTCAGACGGTAGCATTCCGGGATGATATCCGGGAGATTAATGATCTCAGGGAAGGCATGATTCTGCAGGGTATCGTAACAAATGTTACCGCATTCGGCGCGTTCGTTGATATCGGTGTACATCAGGACGGCTTGGTACACATCAGCCATCTGGCAAACCGCTATGTCAAAGATCCCAATGACGTTATCAAAACAGGACAGACGGTTAAAATAAAAGTTCTGTCTGCGGACGCCCAACGCAAGAGAATAGCCCTGTCAATTAAAGAGGCTGGGGAGTAATGGAAAATATACCTGGTTCCCTCATTCGCATTCGCTGCCCCCACTGGAAAGTATAATATTGTCTGGTATACTTGATGAACTGATCATATTTTACTATAGAGAGGATACATCATGAACGCGTTAATCACACATAAGTCGAATGTTACGGACATTGTGCTGGATAATTTGGCAAAGGCTCTTCCAGGGATCATAGCTGACGCATTAGAGTTTCCTGGTGGCAGAGTGGCTATCGTAAAACCGGAACAGGTATCGCTGGAATTTTCACAAGCGAGTGCACGTGACATTGGCGCGGACATAAAAATCATCATATTTGCTCGGGATATTCAGCAACGTTCATCAATGGAAAAAGATTTGGCGGAGGAAATACTCAATTCGGTTGTGGCGCTATCATCCAAGCCTGGAGAAGATTATTCGATTGATGTCCGATTATATCTCATGGTGGTTGGTGTGGCGGAACACTCACTGAGCAAATAAGACTCAGGTATTTTCGCTCCTCGCGGCCTCCTGGTGTGGCCGAATCTAAAGTGTCGGGAATAGACTTTCCTGGATGGCATATACCATTTAAGGCAACAATGCGGTAATATCTGACCGACAGACCTAAATCGGCAGCTCGGCCGCAGAAGGAAAAGTCATAAGGTGAATGGTTGACGGTCAACGCAAAAACTGATAAACCATTCGGCAGCGTTATGATGTTGCTCCGCCAGGCAAATAACGGGGACGATGTCGCAAGTGTGTTGCCTACCTTACGTTAAGACAAGCATATCGTTCTTGGTGCCACTCCAGGAGGGCGGAGTTTCAAAAGAAGTAAGAAGGTTGATGTTGAAACATCCAAATCAAACAGAGATAGAACGTACGTTCATGTTTCACCGTGAGTATGTGAGCGGCCAGGTGGATGCAACAAATGTGACACAGCCCCACCTGAAAGCCTGAAAGAGAAATTGTCTGCAAAGCCTTATGCGCTCGTAGCTCAGCTGGATAGAGCAACGGCCTTCTAAGCCGTAGGTCACAGGTTCGAATCCTGTCGGGCGTACCAAAAAAACAGGCACTTACAACGATAAATTGTAGGTGCCTTTTTTATTAATTATCAAAAGGGAACGCATAGGTAACACTTGGTGAAAAGTTAAATCAAAATAGCCGCCCCTGAGTATCAAGAGCGGCCCCCTGCCCTACAGCAACCCGCACTCCGTAAAAGAGAGATAAGTACCATCTCCAACGATGACATGATCCGGAATCTTAATCCCCATCAGTTCCCCCGCCTCCTTCAATCGTTTGGTTATGGCAATGTCTTCAGAACTCGGTGTCGAATCTCCGGTGGGGTGCTGGTGCACGCAGATGATAGCCGCTGCATTAGAAATGCAGGTTGCCTTGAAGACCTCCCTCGGATGGACGATACTCTGATTGAGCGATCCGATACTTACCAAGTCCATGCTGATGATCCGGTTCTTACCGTCGAGATGGAGCGTGATGAAATTTTCTTTCGTCTCCTGCATCAAGAAGCGGAAGGTATCATATACCTGTGACGGTGATGAATAACGCTGTCCTGTCTTCAGGTAGTCAGCAATCTCTTCCTTGACGGTCAACGTCTCATACACAGCTTTTATTTGCTTAAATTTGATGGTGCGCGGCTTACTGGTGCCGTCTGCGTCGGCGGACACTGTCTCCGCTCCGAATAATGTTTCGATGGTCATGGTCTTTCCTCCAGATACGCAAGAAGGGCGCTGCCGGTAATGGCGTTACACCTCTGTGCGTTCGTATGGTTTTGGGATATAATGGTCATGAGGTGATCGTTATGAGACTGTTCATTACGAAAACATGGCACTGGTCAAATATTGCCCTACTGAAATGGAGTGCGCTTTTCTTAGGTATGCTGCTGGGGGCTTACTTCCATGAATATGTAATGAAGAATGCGTGGGTGATTGTTATTTGCGTTCTGCTTTTTGCGTTACGGCCTGCTGCGGCTTACTGGAAAGAATGACGGGTGGTTTCAGGCTGAACATTCAGAATAAAGTCTGCTGCCTTATATCCCTGTGCGGCCGCGTGTATAAGCAGCGTCCGGTCATTCTTTAAGGCTTTCAGCCACCCTTGGATATAAGCGGCACTGTTTTCTATGGTGCTGTTCTCTATTCCAGCATGACCGCAGACAAAGGCGCTACAGCACTCCGCAACAAGTTCTTCCTTTGAATACTCGTGACAACCAAAATAATTCGTTTCAGTGACGCCTCTTCTGCCAAGACGCTTTTCATGGCCGGTAGCGTGTGCAATTTCATGGAACAGAGTGGCATAGTATTCTTCCTCGCTGTTGAAGGCTGTCGTGTCTGGTAGCTGAATGTAATCAAGAGATGGGCTAAAGTAGGCACGGTCGTCTCCATGCTTGATCTCCGGTTTCATCGGGCAACCTCTCTGTGGATGTGATAAATTTTTGAAAGTGGTTAATCTTGATAATACGACAAGTCCACAGGGTGAACGTCTGGATTAAACTCGACAGACACGCTCTTGCTGGCCGGGTAGTGCCCCGTGACAACTCACAGGAAACCATGCAGGGAAACATGGCTTGTCGTCTGGCCGGACTATCCCGCGAAAGTGACAGTTTACAATTGTCATCCAAGAATTGACACATACAAGGTTGGTGATATTCTACAACCAAAGAGGTTCACATCGTGCCGAAGAAATTAAAATACTCCATACTATTTATCATTATTGCATTCACAGGCTGTGTTGCGCTAACTTTGTGTGGAAGCAATCTTTACCATCAGAAATATGCAACAGGCCTACTTACTGTAGGAGGATGTCTTGACTGCCATAATGGTCTAATGGGAAAGACGATAATTCTTTGCACTGGCAAAGAATGCCTCTATACAAACAATCACTCAATACTGCATTCATACCCCCCTATCAGCAAGACAGGAAATTATGCCACGACTGGCGAAATAGAGCGGGCTGGATGTCTACTTGAGAAAGGCAAAGTCACTTGTCAATCCTGCCATGATTTGACGAAACCAGCACCACATACGATTCGACAGGGCGATCAACTTTGTTATATCTGTCATATTAATTTAAAAACAATAAGATAAAACCTTCCGACAAATTCAGATTGCTTTCCTTCAGATAGGTATCACTTTATTCTCTTTGCCGGCGATGATGCTGGTCAACTTGCGTTCCCATGCTTCAAGTGCCTGCAGCTTTTCCTTGTCATACCGATTCAAGTTATAGGTACGGAAATCACTTGCTTAGATTGGTTCAGGACGGCATCAATAATTTCATCCATGAAGCCGGTCTGATACATACAGGTTGTAGCGATGCGGCGTAGGTCGTGCGGTGTGAAGTCAGAAACACCTAGTAGATTTTATGTTACCGGCGTTCCCTTCTTATCAAATACCGGATTGCCATTGACCAGAACAGGGGATGCAGCATTTCTCCGAATAACTTTAGCAAGAACATTAACAGCTATACCTTGATTGACAATAGGCTTTGAAAGTTGACCCGTCATAGGCACTTGTCTGACTCACCCGAAGAGAAATATCAGTAAGTTATGGAATGGGAAAAGGGTCAAATTCGACGCCGATACGGGTCAAACTTGATATTCGGTTCACAGTTGAAGCGCTACTACTTTTAAAATGACTCTTTGTGATGCGTAATAGTATGGTACTATGAGCACAATGTGGGAAGCTAATGTAATCAGATATAACTATGTACTGAAATCAGAGAGGTGTCGTAATGAAAAAAAATATGTATGTATTGCTTGGTTTGATTCTGGTTTTTAATATGTCTGGCTGCGGGTATAATTCCATGCAAGCTGGTGAAGAAGCGGTCTTTGCCGCCTGGGGGGATGTCGAGGCTACGTACCAGAGACGGTCAGACCTGATCCCTAATCTGGTGGAGGTGGTAAAGGGGTACGCCACGCATGAGGCGGAAACTCTGAAAGCGGTTACCGAGGCGCGTGCAAAGGTTGGTTCAATTCAGGTTTCAAAGGATATACTGAAAAATCCGGAGGCAATGGCAAAATTCCAGGATGCGCAAGGGCAGCTTTCCGGTTCGCTGTCCCGTTTGATGGTGGTGGTGGAGCGCTATCCCGATCTTAAGGCCAATCAAAATTTTATGGATCTGCAGAATCAGCTTGAGGGGACTGAAAACAGGATCAATGTGTCGAGGGTGCGCTACAACAAGGCCGTACAGGATTTCAATACCAGCATCAGAACCTTTCCTAACAGTCTGACCAATTCATTGCTGCTTCATCTGGAACGCAAGGAACCGTTCAAGGCTGACGAAGGGGCAAAGATTGCACCGAAAGTGAAGTTCTAAGCCGCCTTGAATCAGGTGATCATGAAAATATTTTTCGTCATAGTGATGCTGCTGCTCCCCCATCTGGCCTGTGCGCTTGAGGTGCCGCAGCTCCGTGGCCGTGTAAACGACTATGCGAACATGCTGTCTCCTGATGCGGCAGGGAGGCTGGAACAACTGCTTGCCGATTTTGAAAAAAGTGACTCTACGCAAATTGTCGTGCTTACCATTGACTCTCTGGAAGGCGAAAGCCTGGAGGGATACTCAATCAAAGTTGCTGAGGCGTGGCAAATCGGCCGGAAAAAACTGGATAACGGTGCAATCCTTCTGATTGCAAAGCAGGAGCGCAAGATCAGGATCGAGGTGGGGCGCGGTTTGGAAGGAGTTCTGACCGATCTGGTTTCAGGAAGGATTATCCGGGGTGACATGTCTCCCTATTTCAGGAAAAATGATTATGACAACGGCATAATTGCAGGCGTTTCATCAATCATACAGGTAGTCAGGGGAGAGTATCAGGCACAGCCGCGCGACCTGAAGCAGGGTAAAAATGGCGCTAACCCGGTATTTACCCTGCTGGTTTTTCTTCTGGTAGCGGTGGTTTTTCTTGGATCGTTTTCAAAATTCCTGGGTGGTGCCGCCGGTGCGGCAGGTCTGCCGCTGATCGGCTTCCTGACATTTCCGGGTCTCGGGATTGTTGTTCTGGCACTTCTGGGCGCCGCAGGCTTTGTCCTTGGTCTTGTGGTTACATTCCTGTTCGGTAGCGGTGGACATGGCTCTTCCGGCGGATTCGGCGGGCCGTTCATCGGCGGGGGCTTTGGCGGAGGTTCATCTGGCGGAGGCGGCTTTGGCGGTTTTTCCGGCGGTGGTGGGAGCTTTGGCGGTGGTGGAGCATCGGGGAATTGGTAATGAAAAGCAAAAATTCCAGCAATTTTTTCAGCAAACCGGAACGAGAGAAGATCAGCACTCTGGTAAAAAAGGCCGAATTAGAAACATCCGGCGAAATTGCGGTCATGGTTGTAGATGAAAGTGACAGTTACCGGGAAGCAGAATTTATGGGAGCCCTTCTACTGTCTGCCTTTATTGCCTTTGTTGTCGCCGTTTCGCTGCATCAGATTACAATCTGGTCATATATTCCGGCAGTGATCCTGTTCTGGTTTCCGGCTCTTTTTTTCATGCGGTGCTTTCCACGGTTCAAACTGGCGCTGGCGGGAAAAAAACGGATGGTAGAGGCGGTTCGAGAGAGGGCAATTCGAGCATTTTTCGAGAAAAAACTCTATCGGACCAGGGAGGAGACCGGTGTTCTGATTTTTATCTCTGCGTTGGAACACAAAGTCTGGATTCTGGGTGACCGGGGGATTAATGAGCGGATCGCCCCGCAATTGTGGCAGGCTCTTGCAGGGGAACTGGCCGGAAAAATCAGAGAGGATCTTGCCTTTGAAGGACTGTGCGCTGTCATTGAAAAGCTGGGCGCGGTACTTGAAGAACGTTTCCCGCGAGCGGCGGATGATACGAACGAATTACCTGACGAAGTGATGGTGTAAGGTACAACAGGGAATGTCCATTCAGAGTTCATTACGAACCAGTCGGTGCCGGTGCACTCGGTATAGGCTATGGTAACATTTTCTTTAAGTCCGTCTGCTTTATCGCCACCGTTAAATGCACGAATGGGTTTACATCACCACGATGAATATGCTATTCAACTTAAGGAAAAAGCTCTAAGGTGCGTCCGCTACGGCGTACCAATTCAAAACCATTGGGTTACAGATTTTTCTGTGGCCCATTGTTTTTTCACAGATTGCGCATAGTGTCATGTATCACCAAAATCTAACCCCCTCAGTCCCCCCATACCTAAGGGTGGAGACCTTGATGTTTCCCACTGGATAAGGGGCGATTTAGAGGGGTTAGTCGCGAAACAACATAGAGATACAAGGCAACAGATGACCTCAAGCAAATTTTTGCCCCTGAAATCAACTGAATTTCTCAAAGGAGACCGATTTGGAAACCCTACTACAACAACTTCAAGAATCATTACTTACCCATAGCAGACCGGCGCAGGTAGCTTTTCATTTATATGAGATTCTGAGCGAAGCCTGTTATGATGATAAATTGATAAAAGAAGTCTCTGAGGCACTGTCTGATATTGTGGCGTAGCTGGGTATTCGAGGTGCAATTATGAAATGTCCGAACTGCCAGAGCCGAAAATTTGATGTTTATGAAGCACGGGGATTCACTTCAAAGCAAAGCCCGATAAAAGAATGTGAGTGTGGTCACGTGTGGCGGTTGATCCCGATTTATGGCGGAAAGCAAAGGATCGATACGATAAAGCATGGAAAAGCTGCAGAGGGAGTAAAAACGTCTTGATGTTCTTGAGTACTCCACCAATAACAGGCACGCAGTACACACTGCAGGCACGGAGAGGAGCTGTTTGTGGCGTTACGATACGTTGAGCCGCTCTTCAGACCTCCCAGCGAGGCAAGAAGCCTGATATTCCAGATCACTGTAGGCTGCTCACAGAATTCATGTACATTCTGTGGCATGTACAAGGGTAAGCGGTTTCACATACGACCGGTACCGGAGATCATGGAGGAAATCCGTGGTATCCCTGATCAGCATCGATCTGGGATAGACCGGGTTTTTCTGGCGGATGGAGACGCACTGGTGTATCCGTTCGACGGGCTCGTTGAAATTCTTGATGAATTGTCTGCAACGTTCCCTCACCTGGCAAGAGTCGGTTCCTACGCATCACCAAACAGCCTGACCACCAAAAATATTGAGCAGCTTGTTCTGTTACGGGAGAAGAAACTGCGCATTCTCTATTTCGGCCTGGAATCCGGAGACGACGACACACTGTCCCAAATCAAAAAGGGGTTCACCGCCGAAGATATGGCAGATCTGGCTTTGACAGCCCGAACGGCCGGGTTGAAGCTCTCCGTAACAGCCATACTGGGCCTGGCAGGTCGGAGCAGAAGCATTGCACACGCCCATGCAACCGCTTCCTGGATTACGAGGGTCAATCCGGAATATTTTTCTCTCTTGACGCTGTTCCACAGACACAACGAGGATTTCGTGCGGAAACTTGAACAGTGCACACGGAAGGAATTATTGTTCGAAGCGAGGGAACTGCTGCAGCAGCTTAATCCGATCCACACAATCCTCCGCTCCAATCATGTGTCCAACTTTATCAATCTTGCCGGTAACTATCCCAAAGACAAAGATCGACTGATAGCTGATCTGGACAAGGTGCTGGCGCAGACAGACCGGCACCCTGGTTATTTCAATGCAGTACCTGAATATGCGGAAGAATACTATTGACTCGACGGTTGAATATTCATATTTAGTGTCTGAAACTCTTTGAAACGACCTTAATGCAGCGCGTCAACGATGCTCATCCTGCTGGCACGCAGAGCAGGAATAACACCGCCTACAAAACCCATGACCAGGGAAAAGCCGAGGGACTGCAGAACGGTCGTCGGAGTCAGGCTGAACGAAAAAGCCAACTCCGAAAACGTCTGCCAGTTCATGGTCGATATTGTTATCAACTGCATGAAAGAAGCGGCGAACACGCCGGCAACCCCTCCCACCAGACCCAACAGCAGTGATTCAAACAGGAAAGCCGCCAGGATACTTGAACGCTGGAAACCTATCGCCCGCAGGGTGCCGATCTCGGATACCCTGTTGGCTACGGCGGCGTACATGGTGATCATGGCACCAATGGTCGCCCCCAATGAGAAGATTATGGTCAAGGTGATTCCGAGGATACGGAGGAACTTGGCCATCGCTTCGGATTGGTCGAGGTAGTAGCGCGGCTCCAGCTTGGCTTCCACGGTCAGGCGCGGATCACCTTCAAGACGCTCCTTCACTGCGGCAAACTGTGTGACATCCGCCAGGCGAAACAGGAGCGACGAATAGACCGGCCGCCGGAACGCCTGCATCAGCTGGTCCGCATCCCCCCAAATTTCGGAGTTGAATCCAGTGTTACCCGCCTCAAAGATTCCGACAACCCTCCATTCGCGCATGCCAAAACGAAGATGCTCGCCGATTCCTGTCCCCTGAAAACGCCCTGAAAGACTTAATCCGGCAATGATTTCAGCCGATCCGGGGCGCGGCATGCGCCCCTCGATCAATTTCACCTGCGGACGCAAGGCCAGCGAATGGGCTCCAATACCGCGGATAACAACGTTTGCCGGTTTATTGCTCCCCCGCTTCGGAAGATTGATCAGTACAACCATCTCCCGGGCCATCAAACAACTGCCATCCTGGCCGATAGCGATCTCCGGCTGACTCGCCACGATGGAGGTCTGCAACCGCTCCACGCCACTCTGCACTTCGGTTTGAGCCCCTTTGCGAATAATTACCACGTTGTCCGGCGAACCGGTCTCAATCAGTGTTTTCTGGAGCCCATCGGTCAGCATCAGCGTTGCAGCGAAGACAAAGACCACCATGGCCATGCCGGAAGCGGTCAGAAATGTCGTCAGGCGGCGAGTCAACAAGTTGCGGAAGCTGTAGGAAAGAGGGATGTTCATACGTGTTATCCAACCCGTCGCAGGCCGTCGGCAATGGTGATTGTTGAACCGCGCCAGCTTGGGAACAGCGCGGCAATGGTCCCCACCAGGAAAGCGGCCAGGAGCTGAAGCAGAGTGGTGGTCGGAGTCACGTGGAAGACCGGAAAAAATTGCGCCAATTCCCGTTCGATGATATTTGCCGCCGGGAAGGTAAGGAGCACACCCGCCACTCCACCGGTCATGGCGATAAACAGGGATTCACCGAATATAACCGTAGTGATATGGAGCCATTTAAAGCCGAGCGATTTCATGGTGGCATACTCCGACAGGCGTTCACGGGCGGTCATGGCCATGGTGTTGGCCGCCACGACCATGATGATCACGATGACCACATACGAGACGATCTGAATAGCAACCATGATCGCTTCGGTCATGGAGACAAAGCTGAGCTGAAAGGCTTTTTCGGTCTCGGTCATGGTTTCGGCCAGGGAGTTCTTAAATATCGTATCGATGTTTTGCGAAATCTCGGCAGCCCGTTCCGGGTTTGCCACCCCCACGACATAAATGCCGGCCTGGTTGGCGCGGCGCGGAATAGTGCGCTTCAAGGTTTCATTCAGGTACTCCCAGCTGAAAAAGAACTGGGTTTCGTCGGTACTCCGCTGGGCGCCGTGGTAGATGGCGCGTATAGTAAATTCCCACTGTCCGGGAAATATGGTTCCCTTGAGGACGACCCGGTCACCGACTTTCCAGCCGAATTTTTTGGCCAGTTTCCGTCCGACAACCGCACCCTGGCGATCCAGCAGAAAAGCTTTCTTTTCTTCATTTGACACCTTGAATTCCGGATACAGGTCAAAAAGGGGAAGCGGCTCAATGGCAAAGTTAGGAAAAAAGTTTTTCTCGGTGATATAGACGCCGCCAAACCAGTTCATGGCACCGACCCTGGTGACCCCCGTGACCTGACGGATACGCTCTTTGTAGGAAAGCGGCAGGGAAAAGACGAGCGAGATGGCGTTGCGTGATACGAGTCGGGTCGAGGAGGAGGATTCCACCCCCAGATACCAGAGACCAACCAGGGTGCGCAGCAAACCAAAGGCCAGAATAGCTACGGCAACGCCGGTCACGGTCAACAGTGAACGAAGTTTGTGGCGGAAAGAATTGCGGATGATGAGCTTGAGCATGAACATGGTCAGCTCTCCAGCAGGATACCCTTTTCAAGATGCCGGACAATGTGGGCTTTTTCTGCGGCGCGGGGATCGTGGGTCACCATAATGATGGTCTTACCTGATTCACGCACCAAGTGGTCCATCAGGTTCAGGATCTCTCCAGCGGAGACGCGATCAAGATCTCCGGTTGGCTCATCGGCAACCAGAATGGCCGGATCTGTAATGATGGCCCGAGCAATGGCCACACGTTGCTGCTGGCCGCCGGAGAGCTGGGAAGGGCGGTGATCCATACGATCGGTCAAATTGACCACTTCCAGCGCCGCCAGAACATGTTCACGTCGTTCGCGGCGAGACAGGCATGTCAGAAGAAGTGGAAGCTCGATGTTTTCATATGCGGTCAGGACCGGGATCAGGTTGTAGAACTGGAATATGAAGCCAACACTGGCAGCGCGCCAGTCAGCAAGCTCGGAATCGCCCAGGGTGGTGATTTCGCAACCGCCGATGGTGATCGTACCACTGTCAACCTTGTCGATACCTGCAAGCAGGTTGAGCAAAGTGCTTTTACCTGAACCGGATGGCCCCATCAGAGCCAGAAACTCGCCCCGCGCAATTTCGAAGGAAATTTTTTCGAGCACCGGTACCTGCTGGCTGCCGCGCTGGTAGGACTTACAGACATCCTTTAACCGCACCTCCATTTCACGCTCAACCGTCACTTATTTCTCCGCCACGCTGATTTTACGACCGTCATTCAGTTTGTCCAGCGGGGAGAGTGCCACCTTGTCCCCCGGCTTGACACCGCTGACTTCTACAAGATCGCCGAGTATGGAGCCCAACTTGACCGGAACCTGGCGTACATGGTCCTTTTCCACCTGGAAGACCGTACCGTTGATTACAGCCGCTTTTGGGAGTGTGATTTTCGGTTGCTGGTCCTGTTGCGTTGCCGTATGGGAGAGTATGGCTACCCGAGCGCTCATCTCCGGCAGGATGCGCTCATCGCGGTCGAGAAAACGGACTTTGATCATGACCGACGCTTTGCTCCGGTCGGCAGTTGGTACAATGGTCTGCAACACACCACGAAAACGGTCATTTGGGAAGGCATCCAGTGTGATCTCGCATGGCTGGCCAGGTTTGACCAGGGCAAGATTTGATTCGGAAACATCGGCTTCAACCTGCAGTGACGAGAGGTCGGCGATGGTAACAACAGCGGCTTTGGCATTTGCTGCCGCGCCAAGCGGGGTGATTATATCTCCCTCATCCGCATTTTTAGTTAGTACCACCGCATCAAACGGGGCTCTAATGAATGAATAGTCAAATGATATTTTTGCACCCTGCAATGCCGATTCGGCACTGCGCAAGGAAGCTTCGGCGGCGGCAACGCCTGCCCGGGCCCGTTTAAGTCGAGCATTGGCACTATCATACTCGCCCTGGGAAATGATGCCGCTCTGAATCAGTGCTTTCTGACGACCAAAAAAGAGTTGAGCGTCTTCCAGTTCCGCCCGTGCAAGATCATTATTGGCCCGGGCAGTCTGCACACCGGCACTGCTCTGCTTAACCAACGCTTCAGTGTCAAGATTTTCCAACCGGGCAATAACCTGGCCACCTGTCACCCGCTTCCCCTCGCTGACGCCAAGCCACTCCAGTCGACCGGTAATTTTGGCAGCCACTGCAGCCTTGCGCTGAGGCACCACATAGCCGCTGGCGTTCAGAAGAGTAAACGATTGCGTTGGATAACTCTTCGATACCGTCGCGGTCTCAATTATTACCGTTCTGCTGCCGAAAATCCATATGACGACAATAGATAGTACCACAAGCAGAACGGACGCAGCCGTCCACCTGCCGAACCGCCAATCGTTTTTTGGGAAGGTTCCGGAAGAGCGGTCAATTTTTAATTTTGCAATGTTCTCGAGCGTCATATGCAGACTCCGGGCAACTAATCAGTTGAGTGTATATACCACGCATTATAGCAAAAATGAAGGTGGTGCTCACGTACAGATCTCACCCGAAACGAATGAGAACGGCACCGGCCATGATAAACAACGCCGACACCAGACGTATTCTGCCAAACGATTCGCGAAGCAGGACAATGCCGATCAGTACGCCGATCACGATGCTTATCTGACGAACCGGCACGGCATAACTGACCGGAGACAGGTTCAGCCCATAGCGAAAGGTCAGAAATGAAGCCATCATTACCGGCCCGCTTGTGACGATGAGGGGCCAGTTTTCCCTGAATTCCTCAAAAATCAACGGTCGATATTTTTTGCGGAATATGTTGATGGACATCAGCAGTAACATAATCAGCACAAGGATGTAGGTGAAGTAGAGCGGTGAGTAGTTCCTGACACCGGATTTCTCTGCAACAGAACCGATGGAGTAGATGAATCCTGCCGCCAGGGCGTTGCGTACCGAAACGCTCTTTAAATCGCTGAACGGCCTGATAAGTTCCGCGAGGGAAATGCGTTGCAGTTGAATGGCATACGTTCCAAATATCACCAGTAAAATGCCACAAACTCCCTGAAATGTGAGGCGTTCACCTAACAGGACGACACCCCACACCGGCACATATATCATCGACGTTTGGCAAAGTGGATAAATCACCGATAAATCCCCGCCCCGATAGGCACGACCGTTAAAAAGGTGATAGAGCACGAAGCAGATAGCGCCAAGACTAACGAGCAGCATGGTCTGAAACCCCGGTGCGTCGAAAGAGCCTGGCAGAAACGGAATTGTCAGAGAAAAGAGCCCCCCGGAAGCAACGAACATCCACCAGATAAAGACAGTCTTGTGACGGCTCCGTTTGACCAGCAGGTTCCATATCGCATGCATCAGCGCCGATATGACAATCAATGTGAAGGCTGAGGCACTCATGTATGCCGAGTATACCCGAATGTTACGCAGAGTGTCATACACAATGTGCACGATGGTAAAAGAACACCTGGATCTGCTGCGGTCGTGTATACAATTCCGGTTTTTCATTGACGGATTCCTGCGATAATGCTACTAAAAACCGCTTACGCCTATCACCTAATTTCACTATAGAAGAGGATTGCTGCCATGCAGGTTCATGTCGAAGACATCAGTTCGGTACAGAAAAAGATTACCATAGAAATTCCGGTGGACCGGGTTAACGAGGAAATTGACAAAGCCTATCTGGCAATCCAGAAAAAAGCCAAGTTACAGGGTTTTCGTCCCGGCAAAGCGCCAATGCATCTGATTAAGCGCACTTACAGCGATGCCATGCGTGATGACGTCATGCGGCGACTGTATCAGCAGACGCTCTACAAGGCACTGGATGAGCATAAAGTTGAGCCGATTGATTCACCGACTATCGAGAGTGATATCCTCGAGCCGGGAGTTCCATTTAAGTACAGTGCCATGATTGAAGTCATGCCACAGATACTGTTGAACGACTATGCCGGTCTGGTCGTTAACAGGGAAATTTATGTTGCAAAGCCTGATAACATCGATGGTGAATTGCAGCGTATGCAGGAAAACATGGCACAGATGATTCCTCTTGACGAAGGTGCGAAAATTGAAACCGGGCATGTTGTCTCGATTGATTATTCGGTTACGGTGGAAGGCTCTCCTGAAGAGACCAGCGGCGTTCAAACCCTCGAAGCAGAAATTGGCACAAATCGCATGATTCCTGGCTTTGAGGAACAGTTGATTGGTCTTGTAGCGGGAGAATCCAAAGAGTTCGCCCTCCCTCTTCCGACAGCCGGAGACGAAGCTGATGCCGTTGCAAAAACAGGGTTGTTCTCGGTAACGATAAAAGAAATCAAGCGTAAGGAGCTTCCTGGACTTGATGATGAATTTGCCCAACAATTTGGCGACTACGACACTATGGAAAATTTGCGGGACAAGATGGCTGAGTATCATGAAAAGAACGAAAAGGATCGCATCGAAAATGAGTTCAGAGAGCGGATTATTCAGGCGTTGATTGAAAAAAATCAGCTGGATGTTCCCGAGTCCATGGTGAAGAGACAGCTTGACTACATGTTCGAAAATCTGAAAAACCGCCTGAAGAGCCAACAGATGTCCCTGGAGATGATGGGACTTGATGCGGAGGGCTTCCGCGCCCGTTTTCGTGATGATGCAGTTAACAAAGTCAAAGGCGGCTTACTGTTGATGGCACTGGTTGAAAAGGAGAACATCTCCGTTTCCGATGACGATCTGGCTGCACACTACGAAAAAATTGCCGCTGGCAACACTGATATGCTCGATCGTATCAAAGAGTATTATTCGACAAATCAGAATGCAAAAAATTCCATCATCTCTGAAATAAAAGAAAACAAAGCCATTTCGTATCTGATTGATTGCGCTGTTGTTACCGAAGTTGATGCTGAGCAGCTTAAAGCAGCCTAAGGAGCTTTTCTTACATGTATATCCCAATGGTTGTCGAGCAGAGCGGCAGAGGTGAACGGGCGTATGATATTTACTCCCGCCTGCTGAAAGAACGAATTATTTTTCTTGGTGGAGCCATTGATGACACTGTGGCGAACCTTATTATTGCACAACTGCTGTTTCTTGAAGCCGAAGATCCGGACAAGGATATCCATCTGTATATCAACTCGCCGGGGGGCGTTGTTACAGCCGGCATGGCTATCTTTGATACGATGCGCTACATCAAGGCCCCTGTTTCAACTATCTGTGTCGGGCAGGCTGCTTCAATGGGAGCGATTCTTCTGACTGCCGGAGAAAAGGGAAAACGGTACAGTCTCAGCCATTCACGGATTATGATTCATCAACCACTGGGCGGGTTTCAGGGACAAGCATCCGATATCAGTATTCATGCCAAAGAAATACTGCGCATGAAAGATGAATTGAACGGTATCCTTGCCGATTTGTCGGGTCAGCAGAAAGAAAAAGTTGAGGCAGACACAGAGCGTGATTTTTTCATGTCAGCCGAGGACGCTAAAGAGTACGGTTTGATTGATGCCATTTTTACGCGCAAACCGCTGCAGTCTGGAGAGAAACTATGAGTCGCCGCAGCACAACACAGGAACATCTGACCTGCTCTTTTTGCGGTAAAAGTCAGGAAGACGTCAAGAAACTCATTGCCGGGCCTGCCGTTTTTATTTGTGATGAATGCATTGAGCTCTGCAACGATATCATTTCAGAAGAGATGAAACTTGAAGAGTCAACCGGCCCGGATCTGAAGAAGCTCCCTAAACCGCGTCAAATAAAAGACATCCTTGATGAATATGTTATTGGCCAGGAAATGGCCAAAAAAGTCCTCTCGGTTGCTGTGTACAATCATTACAAGCGCATTGAAACCAGTGGGAAGCCTGGTGATGTTGAAATGCAGAAGAGCAACATTCTGCTGCTCGGCCCAACCGGTTCTGGCAAGACCCTTCTTGCCCAGACCTTGGCGCGGATTCTCAAAGTTCCTTTTGCGATGGCGGATGCAACAAATCTTACGGAAGCTGGTTATGTCGGTGAAGATGTAGAAAACATCATTCTGACGCTCCTGCAGGCGGCTGATTACGACGTCGAACGCGCCCAGAAGGGTATTGTCTACATTGATGAGATTGATAAGATTGCCCGCAAGTCTGATTCACCTTCGATTACCCGCGATGTTTCCGGTGAAGGGGTACAGCAGGCACTCCTGAAAATCATTGAAGGTACTATTGCCAGCATCCCTCCCAAAGGGGGTAGAAAACATCCGCAACAGGAATTCATGAAAGTGGACACCACCAATATTCTCTTTATTTGCGGCGGTGCATTTGCAGGCCTGGAAACGGTTATTCAGCAGCGAATCGGAAAAAAGACGCTCGGCTTCGGTGCAGATATCAAGAAGCGTGAAGAAAAAAAACTGGGAGAACTCCTCAAGAGCCTGACTCCGGAAGATCTTCTCAAGTATGGCTACATTCCAGAATTTATCGGACGTCTGCCCATGCTTGCAACGCTATCAGAGCTTGATGAAGAGGCCTTGGTGCAGATACTGAAAGAGCCGAAAAATTCCTTGGTAAAACAGTATCAGAAGCTTTTTGATCTTGAGAATGTTCGCCTGCGCTTTACAGATGGTTCACTGGTCGCGGTTGCCAAGGAAGCGCTGAAGCGCAATACCGGAGCACGAGGCCTTCGTGCAATTCTGGAAAGCTCGATGCTTGACATTATGTATGACGTGCCATCTCAGCCTAATGTCCAGGAAGTCGTTATTAATGAGGATGTCATCTACAACAGGGAAAAACCGCTCGTCGTCTATGAGCAGGAATTGCAAAAAGCTGCCTGACAACACACAAACACCGCCCGCTTTTGGAAAAAGTTGTCAATATGCCCTGAATATGCGTGTTTGCGAGAAAAAAAACTTGACACTATTCGAGAGTTTCTGCTACACAGGGTTCCGCTTTGTATTCAACAATCCAAAATTGGAGGTGTAACGTGACGAAAGCAGAATTGATCAGTTCAGTTGCAGAACAGGCCGGCCTGAAGAAAGTAGAAGCAGAGAAAGCTGTTTCCGCGTTTATTGCTAGTGTGACTGCTGCTCTGAAAGGTGGAGATAAACTCAGCCTTGTCGGTTTCGGTACATTCTCCACAGCAAAACGTGCCGCGCGTAAGGGACAAAATCCTCAAACCGGCAAAAAAATTGATATCCCTGCTGCAACAGTTCCTAAGTTTAAACCTGGCAAGACCTTGAAAGAAGCCGTCAACGTTCCACCGAAGAAAAAGAAATAATTATATTTATTGGATCATGCTTCACTGAGGGGTTGTAGCTCAGCTGGTTAGAGTGCCAGCCTGTCACGCTGGAAGTCGCGGGTTCGAGCCCCGTCAACCCCGCCATTTAAATACGGGCGAATAGCTCAGCTGGGAGAGCGCCAGCCTTACAAGCTGGATGTCACAGGTTCGATCCCTGTTTCGCCCACCAATAAAATCAGGGAGTTAGCAAAGTTGCTAGCTCCCTTTTTTGATTCGTGCCGCAGTAAATGCCGTAATAAAAAATTTTGCTACCCTCCCGGCGAACGGGTTGCAAGGCACAGGGTAGCCTGCCTTTGTTTGAGAAAATCAATCCTGCGACCCCCTGCCGATACCCTTCAGGGTTTTTAATTCATGAGTAAACTTCCACCTCGCCATACGAAAGCATTTTTCAATAGTTAATCCGGCGTTCCAATTTTCAGCGAACAATCTGCTTGGAGGATAATTGCCAACCCCGGTATTCATAGCTGGAAATTCGACCAAGACGGGACATTATGGAAATGGGACTGTCGACAAAATTTACATAATAGAATTGTGTTGAACAGTACCACTTAGTTTATGCCGTAATATTGGGTCCTTATAAGTCTGGCATAATAGTTGCTGAGTTATCAATATCGAATTTTTATGATTCATGGAATAAACCGGTTTTAAGGAGAAAAAAATGAAAAAGCATATGGTAGCATTACTGGCAGGGGCGATGTTAATAATGGCAACATGTGTTGCTGGTGCTAGCACTATAATTAATAATTCAACTTCAGGTTATTACAATAGCTCAATCGGAACCATGCTGGATAATACAAGCTTGTACTTTCCAGGTGCAAATATATCTACAGGTGATCCCACTTATAATAATATGTCACCTGCTCCAGACCTTTCAGCAGCATCTTCAGTTTTGGGGAGCTGGCTTAGCAGTCCTCAAAGCTTGAATTCGTATTGGTCGACAGCACCTGTTGCAATACCTCTTAGTTGGCGTATAAATACTGAAGATGCAATTATATACAAATTTAATGCTGGCTCAACTGGTCTTAATAATGTGTCTGCTCAGTTTGGTGTAGATAACGGTCTTTATGTTTGGCTGGATGGAACCTATCTGAATGGCTGGATGGCTCCAGGTGGCGTTGGAACTTATGAGTACTCGCAAGCTATTGGTTCTTTGTCTGCTGGTGACCATTATCTGCAAGTTTTGAGAGAAGATCATGGTGGGTCTGATGGCTTTACAATTCTTGTACAAGGAGAGACCGCACCAGTACCCGAACCAGGAACCATAGCCCTCCTTGGCCTCGGTATGGCTGGACTTGCTCTCTATGGCAAGCGTCGTCAGAACAAAGCATAATCCGTACGGCGCACATAGTTTTACAAAAAGGGCGCTACTTCGGTATCGCTCTTTTCTTTTGCCCTGTCGGGAAACCTTACAGATATGCGCTGGCGATTTGTGTGGTCGAATTGCATGCCCCTTGACTCTGACAATATTGTGATTGAACAATGATACAACCCTTCAATCTTAAGCCTCATCTGGAGAGAATTCTGGGGGATTACCAGAGAGGGTACGGAGCTGACGGACTGAAAACACCGTATAGACATTCCGGAAAATTCAAAAGGCGGCCAAATGGCCGCCTTTGTGATAAAAGAAGGTATCTACCTTGATGCTTTACTGGCAGTCAATTGCCAGCTTATCAAGGTTTTCCATCAAGGTCTCTGAATTTGACACCATCTCGGCGCAGAGCGCATCAGCTTTCTGCCTGTCGCCGCTATTAAAAGCAGCAATTGTCTGCTTGCCCAGTTCATGCACTCTGGCGTGTGGCGCATCAATTTCCTGGAAGTGACCGCTATGGCCGCAACTCTGATGCCCCCTGTCCTGATACCATTTACCGAATGCGCAGGTCAAGTGGGTAGGCAGCTTGTCCGCATCGACTCTGGCCGTTCCATCCAGGTGAGATTTTACCTTGCCGATAAAAATCATGTGAGCACTCTTGGCTTTTGATAAGGCCAGTGGCACACTTTCGTTCAGTTTGAATCTGCCGAAACAGGCCATCGTTTCCTCATTGTGGATATTCATCCGGCTTGTGGACGTTGCCGCCGAGTTGGCTTCCCGGGCAGTTTCCTGCAAGATTGACGTGATCTGATGCATATTGCCTGAAATCTCTGCTGTGGTTGCCGTCTGTTCCTCGGCAGCGGTGGCAATCTGGCTGATCTGCATGGCTACATCGTTAATTTGTGCAAGGATATCCCGCAGTGCTTCGCCTGACTTTGCCGCCTCTATTGTTCCGTTCTCAACCTGATGAACGCCCTGTTCCATGGCAGCGACCGCACCTTTGGTTTCCACCTGGATGGCTTTGATCATTTCGCCGATCTCGCGGGTAGCACGGGTGGTGCGTTCGGCCAGGGCGCGGACCTCATCGGCAACCACGGCAAAACCCCGTCCCTGTTCACCTGCCCGGGCCGCCTCAATTGCTGCGTTCAATGCCAGCAGGTTGGTCTGGTCGGCGATGTCCTCAATAGTACCGATGATGTCGCCGATCTGATCGCTGCGTTCCCCCAGGCTCTCTACTGTTCGTGCCGAGTGCTGCACATTTTCGGCAATTTTACTCATGATCATAACAGTTGCTTCTACAACGGCAGCACCGCTTTCGGCGGATTCAGCCGCCCGTTGAGCCCCTTCGGAAGCCATCTGGCAATTCTGGGCGATATTACCGGAAGTAGCCGACATCTCTTCTCCGGCAGTGGCAATGCCCGTAGCCTGTGCCGCCACATCCACAACACCGGCAGCAATCCGCTCTGCGCCGGAGTGGAGGCCATGGGCAAAGACCGCAGAATTTGCTGAAATACCGGATACCTGAGTGATAAGTGAACAGAGCTTCTCACTCATTTCCTTCAGATTTTCTGCAAGTTGTCCAACCTCATCCCCGGAATTTACTGCAACGTCAACCGTGAAATCTCCGTCCGCAAGGGTGTTGGCTGTTTTTACCAGTTTGCCGAGCGGAACTGATATGCTCAGTGTAATCAGCACGGCAAAAAGAATGGAAAAAAGAATAGTTAGCCCGGAAAGGATTTCAATGGTGTGCAATGCAGAGGAAAATGCTGTTGCCATTTCCCCTTTCTGATCCTTCACTGCGATTTCACAGGTCTCCTGAGCGGCACGAGCAGCAGCAACCATTTTCTTGTCAAGATCAGCCTGCTCTGGTGTCGGTGCTCCATTAGCCAGCACAAGCTCTGCAAGACGGCGGAATGCGTCTTCATAGCTGCCGGTAGCAACAAGCACAGAATCCATCAGTTTTTTGTTGTCAGTCTGCTTAAAACGCTCTTTGGTTGCCAGGGCAAGACGCTTCATCTCGGCAGTTGCCTTCAAGGTTTTCTCACGATAGTCGGCTTCTTTGCGGATGATCAGATTTTTTTCGTGACGACGCGCTTCGAGCATATTTTTAACGATCATTTGCATTTGATCGGACTTGTCACTGCGGTCCATTACGGTGAGAAGGCTTGAATACCCAGTATATCCGACCATTCCAAGCAGGATGAGCATCAAGATGAAACCCAGACTAATACGTGTTCCGATTTTCCAGTTTCTCCACATTTAAATGTCTCCCTTGACAACATTAATATTGAAAAAAATCATAAACCAATCGCAATTGTAATGTAATTTGTATTTCGGTCAAAATTACATAATTGTGGCATTGCAGTCAAGTTTACTATATATTTCCAGCAATTAAATAGGTTTCACAACTCTGTTCTCGCTGCCTATATCTGAATTGCTTTTGCCGACGATGTTGGCGCTGATGGTTCAATGTATCTACTTTGACTCTGGTGATTGCAGGTGGACCTCTACTTTTCTGTATCCAGACTGAAGCCTGCTGTCTGACCCAAGCTACCCTGGAGGACGGCACCCGCCTCCCGACCGCGACCTCATGGATAGCTCCCAAAGACAGCAAGTAGAATTCATGGCAGCAAAGTTAAGGCAGGATATGGAACGAATATCGTTGAAAAAGGTGTCGCCACTGAGAAATTCCTGGGGGATGCTTTTTTTGAAATTGTAAGGAGATCAGCGTTATTCAAACGTTTTAATTTGCTTACAGGAATTTTTCTTACAGCTCTCCTCAGCTCCTGCGGTGGCGGAGGAAATGGCAACAGCGGAGTCACTCCATCTGCAACTCGGTCGATTACCTGGGTCGACAATGCCTGGACCCAGCCGGTACCTGAGTGGGGTTCGCCGGTGCGCCTCAACCTGCCGGTTCCGCTGGACAGAATAGTTTTCGGTCCAGTCGGAGGTTTTGGCGCTTTCGGTGCACATGAAGGAGGACATGTGGAGGGGTTGAATCATATCTGGATTCCAATACTTCCAAACACACCTGTCAGCAGCTGGGCGAGCGGAACGGTTACCCATATCGAAAACATGGGCGACCGAGGCACCAATGATGGCATACACGAATACTTCATTACAGTAGATTACGGGCAGGGTCTCGTCGGCAAGCATCTTGACGCCGATTTTCCGCTGGTTAGAGTAGGCGATCGAATCAAACAGGGCGATCAGGTTGCAACCGGGCCCAGTGCCGAATTTTTGTTACAAGACATGAGGCGCAGCGATGGTGAACGCTCTAGTGCAGGGTCACCGGTATCTCCGTTTGATTACCTCACAGATGACGTTAAGGCCGCCGTCATCGCCCGGCATATGGCACAAGTCGCAGAGCCATATTTCAAGAGCGGCACCGAGGTCGGCAACAGCCGTCCCTGGGAACCGTACCTGACCAACAGGATGTTGTTTCACAAAAACCATCCGGGCAGTGTTCCCGGCGAATGGTTTTTGACTAACAAGGGGTGGAAAACACCTGATTCCCTCTATTTTGATGTCATGACAATCTTTGACGTAACGAATGATTATGGTCATTTTCAGCGTTTTGATGTTATGGATCATGATTGGTCAATTCCCGGCAACAAGAAAAACGGCAGCGGGACATGGAACAGTGCAGACGGACAGGGGAGGATAATTTTTACCCTGACCGGCAACGGACGGCTCGACGGGAATTATTACAGTCTTTACACAATAGACGAGTCTGAGGGGCGCGCAAGAATGAGCATTGAATGGAAAAAGGATAGCTATCCGGATGCCATCAGCACACATTCTGCTGTCTATACCGAACGATCGGCCACCTATTTGCAAAATGATGCACAACTGCTTGGAATCCTGAAATAGCTAAACATTTGGAAAGCTTTGTTGCTTCATTTACGCAGAATACGTGATAGTATCCTTCGAACAACAGATATGGAGACAGGCATCATGAAAATGTCGGAATTATGCAGTCGTCTCGATGCGCGATTGGTAGCCATTTCGTCCGATAGCGAGCGGCTTGAAACTATTGCTGGCGTTATTGGGCAGGTTTTCAAGGTAAGTAGTGAGGATGTTGCTGTTTTTATATGTGATGAGCCGAAGGAAAGAATATATTTTCTTTGGCCCCTGAGACTGAGAAGCTCAGGTTTTATACCGATGACTTCCCACAATTCCTTGGCCGTCAGGACTATCCGGGAGAACCGGCCCGACTTAAATAACTCTTTTTCCAGCACACCTCATGCATCAATTTTTGAACGAGTAAGTATAGCCCCCGGAGTACAGCCGCTGCCAATTCAGAAAATCATGAGCGTACCTTTGCCACACCAAGGGAAGATCATCGGAGCACTCCAGGTTTCCCGTAAAGGCGAATCGTTACCATCAGCTGGAGAAGATTTTACGGTAACACAACTTGATGCCCTCGGAAGAATTGCTGCGTGCGTTGCTCGCTTTATTATCCAAAGCAGCTGAAAACGACTTTCCATTTCCAGTTGCTCATGCATGAAAGGCGGCTCGAAAATATCATGCCCGCTTTACGGTGAAAGTTTTCGTGCATTTTCTCACATTCACCTATACATCCACCAAGAATCAATGTCGATTTGCATTCGCTTAAAATCTGAGTGGCGACCGTGATACGTACCCTATTTTTATGCGTAGCAGGTTATCTGATATTTCTCACGGGTATTTTTCTGCTTCAACGAAAGATGCTTTACTATCCTACCCACCACAGCAACAATAACGGATTATCCCCATGGATGCCCGAGGGTAAGCTGATTGGTTGCGTTCGTGAAACAACCGCTCCCAAAACCATCTGGCTGTTCCTGCACGGCAATGGGGGGCAGGCAAGCGACCGGGTCTACGCTCTTCCGTCGTTCTCCAATCACGACTCAGTGTATATTCTTGAATACCCTGGATACGGATCACGACCTGGGTCTCCATCTATGAGCTCCATAAATAAAGCAGCAACGCAGGCATACGAAGCACTCAGGTCAAAGTTCCCCCAGGTGCCCGTTTGTATTATTGGAGAATCCATTGGAAGTGGCCCAGCCTCATTTTTGGCAAAGAATCCGCTTCCACCTGACAAGATTGTTCTGATACTTCCTTTTGATACACTTGCTAACGTTGCAGCAGTCCACTATTCATATCTGCCCGTAAAATTTTTGCTGCAAGACAACTGGGATAACGTTGCATCATTGAGTGATTACAAGGGACAGTTGGAAATATTTGGAGCACGCGCAGACACTATTGTGCCGATACGCCATGCATGGGCATTGGCAGACAGCAAACCTTCCGCCATATTCCATATAATTGAGGGGGATCATAATGACTGGGCTAATGGTTTGAAGGTAACGATCCGGTACAACAACTGATTTTCTAGAATATGGCAGTTTAAATGGCAACAAAATTAAAGTCGTGTTCGATTTGACGGGCGAAACGTGCTACACAGTTCTCTGGTAGCAACATAAAAAGGAGGTGCATATTGAAAATACTCGCAATTATAGCCAGTCCACGCGGAATGAAAGGTAACACCGGGCGTCTCTTGGATGAAGTCCTTGCGGGGGTTAAGAGTTCTGGGGCTGAAACAGAAGTCCTCTCTCTGAAAGACCTGGACGTCAAGCCGTGTGTGGCCTGTGACATCTGCCATAAAACCGGTGTCTGCAACATTGACGATGATTACGAGACCATCAAAACCAAATTACTCGCGTGTGATGGTTTCATTCTGGCCAGCCCGAATTACATTTTCAGCGTATCAGCCCAGATGAAAGCACTTTTTGATCGCTGTAACGGCTTGATTCACTGCATGGCGCTTGAGGGGAAATATGCCCTGATGGTTGAAACATCAGGGGGGGGGGAAGATGACGAAGTATTGACGTACATGAGTCGTTTTTCCAATACTCTGGGAGCAAACTCAGTCGGAGGGATCGGGTCGGCAATAACAGGAGTCAGAACCTTCCCCGATGAAAATAATCTCTTTGTAAAAGCCCGTACCCTCGGGCAGGAAATCTGCCAGAGCATCACGGACAAGCGAGCCTATCCGGAACAGGAGATGTTTCGTAAAGGATTTACATTACGTATGTCTGGGCTGGTCGAATATATGAAGGAGTACTGGCCCTTCGAGCGAGAATACTGGGAAAAGAAGCGTGCGAGGTAGATATGTTTGAATCCCAATACAACGATGAGATGGAAGCTGAAGTGAAACACCTGGAGGCGCAGATGCGAGCGATCAACGCTGGACACCCGGAATGGCTCAATGCCTGTTCAGGCTGTGGCTGTGAGCTTACCGGGATAGAAAACAGTCGCTGTGAAAAGTGCCGGTGAACCGGTTGACTGAACTGATGTATTAGTGTCATATTTTGTACAAAATAAGTGGCAAAGCACAAATACTGATTCCGGGAGCAGATTATGGACCTGATTACCGTAAACAAGCAGACATGCACCAAGGATGGCTTATGCGCTGCTGTCTGCCCGATTAACCTTATTGACTTCAAACAGGGAGAGTATCCGGCACCAATAGCCGAAGCGGAGGAACTCTGCATCACATGTGGTCATTGCGTAGCCGTCTGTTCAACGGAAAGTCTTCTCCACAGAGATATTCCACTTACTGATTGTTCCGATATCAAGAAAGAGTTTTTGGCATCTGCCGAACAGTGCGAACAGTTTCTCCGGCAACGACGCTCAATAAGAGTCTATCAGGACAAGCCTGTTCCGAGAGAACGTCTGATTAAACTTATCGACATTGCCCGATACGCACCGTCAGGCCATAATTCACAGTCTGCAGAGTGGCTGGTCATTAATAACCGGGAAGAACTCCACAAACTGGCCGGCATAGTAGCCGACTGGATGCGTTGGATGTTGACCAACATGAAAGAGTTTGCCCTGTCAATGCACATGGACCGGACCCTTGCTCGGTGGGAACAGGGCCACGATGTTATTCTCCGTGGCGCCCCTGCCGTCATAATCGCTCATGCGGCCAAAAGTGACCGACTTGCTCCATCAACCTGCACCATCGCACTTACTTATCTGGAACTTGCTGCTACTTCGATGGGCTTGGGTGGTTGCTGGGCTGGCTATTTCAATGCTGCTGCCACAACCTTCCCGCCTATGATGGCGGCATTAGCTCTCCCGGAAGGACACCAATGCTTTGGAGCTATGATGGCGGGCTTCTCCAAATACCAGTACAAACGGCTGCCACCGCGTAAACCACCGGTCATTACCTGGCGGTGATAAACACGCTTTACCAGTAACGTAAACGCAAATCTCCGTCTCTACGGCTGTGATACCCCGTTGCTCCATTAGGCGGTTGTGACCAAAGATGATGCGCTCTTCGAGCTTGTTTTAACTCCTTCGATCAATCCTGGATATTGTATCCTCGTCGAACAGATTGACTTTATTGCGAGTGCCAGAGGATGTTGCACAATGACTGTAGTAATCCCACCAGCAGCAGATGTTCTGTCAGTGCTCAAGCTATTCATAATCCCCGTAGGTGGCGGAATCCCTGCGGGCATATTGCTTGCTCAAGCAAAAGGCCTCGTCTGGCCGATCACCACTGTTCTCTATCTCGTTTCGGACATCGCTCTGGCCCTTGCTTTTGAACCGATCCTCCGCCTAATCGCAATAGTAGCAGGCAAAATCCCTGTGCTCACCCGCTTGAGCGCCGCGTTGAAGGCAGCAACGGCACGCAGTGTCGCGCATATTGGCGGCACCGGCGCAGGCCCCCTTGCACTCATTATGGTTTCCTTTGGCGTCGATCCAATGACAGGGCGCGCCACTGCACACGCTGCGGGGCATGGCTTCATAGCAGGCTGGGCAATAGCCATTGCTGGAGATATGCTTTATTTTTCCGTTATTGCTATCACTACGCTGCGTCTGAATTCGTACTTCCGAGACCCAAACACGACAATGCTGATCGTCCTTGGTGCAATGTTTGTCGTACCAATGCTGGTGCGCTATGTTCGATCCAGACAAACGGTTACAAGTTAATGTATCGTGGATAGCGTATGACCGTTTAACCATATCGTAATTGGAGCAATGGAGAGAACAGATGCAGATAATTGATGATCATCGCTGCTTTATCTGCGGCAAAGATAATCAGATCGGCCTGAAAGCCGAGTTTGCGCTTGATCCTGAAAAACGACGAGCAGAGACTCGGGTATGTATAGGCGCTGAGTTCCAAGGCTGGCAGGGAATAACTCATGGCGGCATTATTTCGGCCCTGCTGGATGAAATTTGCGCTCAAGCCTGCATGTGTTGTGGGTTTACCGTGGTTACCAGTGAGATCAAAATACGCTATAAGGCACCAGTGCCAACCGGGTCAATGGTTACCGTGATTGGCGAAGTAACGGGCGAACGCCGCCGCTTGATTGATGCCAAAGGCCGGATAGAACTTGACGGTAAAATCGTGGCTGAGGCTGAAGTGATAATGTTCCGGACTGAACGGTTCGTGAAAAAGTAGCGACGCCAGGATCAAATTCGTGGATAGTCAGTGTAACCAACCGGACCAGGTGAGTAGAAGGTTGTCTGGTCCGGAACAGTTAAAAGTTGACCATTCTTGATTCTTGCCACCAGATCCGGATTGGCTATAAAGGGCCGGCCAAAGGCGATCAAGTCTGCTGAGCCGCTTTGCAGGTCAGCTTCAGCCCGCTCACAATCGTAGCCACCGGAAAGAAGTACAGCCCCTCTGCCAGCAGTTCGAAATACCTGACACATCGCTTTTACTGTGACCGGGTCAGGTTTTGGCGCACCCATGGCTGAATGATCAACCAGATGCAGGTAGGCCAGTCCCAAGCGACCGAGAGCTTCGGTCAAAGAACCATACTGCTCTGCAATCCCCGGATAGGAACCGCTCATGTCGTTGAAGACACCGTAGGGGGAAAGCCGAATGCCGGTCTTTTCTGCGCCAACTTCAGCTATCACTGCCATAGCAACATCTATGGCAAAGCAATTACGTTTATCAGCGTCACCGCCGTAGTCATCAGTACGCTGATTGGAACCGGGGTCCAAAAACTGGGTTATCAAATAGCCGTTGGCACCATGAATCTCAACGCCATCAAAACCGGCATCGATAGCATTACGCGCGGCCTGGGCATATTCTGCTATAGCGCGGTGAATCTCTTCAAGGGTCATCTCTCTTGGTTGGTCATAAGGTAGTTCTCCTTTGGTATCCGTCCAGATTGCGCCGGTCATGGCTACTGTTGATGGTGCCAGCAGCTCAGCCCCCTCAGGAAGGTTCAGCATGTTACCCACACGTCCGCAGTGCATCAACTGCATATAGATGCGGGCGCCTCCGGCGTGGGCTGCTGTTGTGATTTGTTGCCAGGAGTCTGTCTGCTCTTTTGAAAATACACCAGGAATACGGGTATAGCCAAGGCCATTGGGTGATGGTGAAGTCCCTTCGGTAATGATCAATCCGGCACTTGAACGCTGACCATAGTACTCAGCCATCAAGCTGTTGGGGAGGTTGCCAGCGGCACGTGAACGTGTCATTGGAGCCATAACAATGCGGTTTTGAAGCTCGGCAGTCCCAAGTTTATACGTAGTAAGCAATTTCATGGTCACACTCCTTTGGTTAAAAGGGTTCCTTTGTAATCATACGCAGATAGATAACAGGACAATATGTGTAGTTCGATTCTGTAAGCTGTGGCAGTCTATTGCTCCGGTTATATCAGAATTTCTTTTGGAGGTTCCGGCATAAAGGTCAAATGCCCTAACGAATAGAGTATATATACTGCAATCATTAGCGCTGGAACAATGAGGATGCATAGAACAACAAACCTGCCGACAGGGTAATAGGTTCTTCTTTGATTACGCCCGATCAGGAAATAGAGTAGTGTGCCAAATGGCGGGAAAAAGCATAATACCACGAGCCATACGAATTTTGTCGTGAAGTATTGAAAGTCATTTATTATTACATCAGCCAAGGCATAAAGCCAAAGGACAGAAGGCAGGGCAATAAGCACAATGAATCCCGTAAGCATTATCATTGCCATTGATATACCTCCCGTATTCCGATCGGTATTCTGCCCTCTGAATCGTGGTCAAGTTTTTGGGAAACTGTCACTCTAATCAACCCGCTGGCGATATGCATTCAGGAATCGGGCGTCTTCAGCATAGGTTACCGGATAGATGAATGAGACCGGTTGTGGTTCCATGTTGTTGTCAACATTTCTGAAGGTAAACAGGCATGAGTTGGAAAGCGCTTTAGCTCCGTCTTTACGGCTGAATCGTTCAATGTCCGATTGCACGGTTATGGTTGTTCTCCCGGTATAAACCACTCGTGCCGTGAATTTTAACTGGTCGCCCAATAGCACGGGCTGATTGAAGTTTATGCGGTTCACCTGGAAAGGAACCACCCGGTCAGGGGCAACCATTTCTGCTGCCAGCGCAGCCAGTTCATATGCTTTGCGTATGAGGTGGCCGCCAAACACCGTCTTCGGGACATTTTCCTGCTCTGGGTATGCCCTGATTGTTGATTCAAGGACAAGTTCGTTGGCACGAATACCTTTAAAATCCACCGATTCCTGTTCCCTGTGCAGTTTTTTGAGAAAAAGGTACTCTTCCAGCGACGGCATCTCCTCAGCCTTTGCCAGGCTATCCCGATACGCCTGACGGCGCAGTTCGGCCTTTTTATACCGGTTCATCTCTATTTTCTGTTTATAGTGCAATGGCGGCAATGTCAGACTTTTACTCTCGCCGCTGTCTGTCGAACGTGCCACCATAGTGAAGTAACAGCTTGCCACATGATGGGAGCCAACACCAAGGCACTCAACTCTGATCCCCACCTCCATTGAGGACTTGCCCACATGGTTTATCTGCGCGGAAAACACCACGTCATGAGTAGTGTCGGCCGGGTTTCTCACGACAATGCTGTCAATGGCAGCGGTGACAACTCTGGCATCAGGGTAGTAGCTATTCACATATGCAAGTGCCGTATTCTCGGCCACTTTGTCGAGTGTTTCAAGCAGTTTGCCAAAGCGGATGTTACCGACAATCTGACTGTCTCTGGCCAGAAAACGTCTGGCAAGCGCATGGTCAGTTGAGAACGGCAGGACGAAAATATACCTGCTGTCATGGGGAGTTATCTGTTCAGTATTATTTTGCGGCGCAGCTTTTGTCATGTTGATTCCTTTGTCCTGCTGGTTTGAGTTGTTGTAAATCCTCATGTACGACGTAATCAATAATTCTGTAACAATAGGATCAGGCGCCTCAGGAAAAATTATCTCTTCTTTGTAAAGCTGTGCTCAATACAGCCAAGGCAGCACATGAAAATGCCGCACCAGCGTAAAATGTCATCGTTGGGCCAATCAGAGCCCATAAGCTGCCGGCAATGACGCTTGCGGCAAGTAACGCAATTCCGCTAACCAGGTTAAATACACCGAATGATGTACCACGCAGGTCAGCTGGAGCAGCATCAGCGACCAACGCAGAGAGCAGGCCTTGTGTCGCCCCCATATGCAATCCCCACATAGTTACACCAAGGAACACGAGCCAATAATTGTCCGCCAATGCAAGTATCACATCAGCAATTATGAGAAATATAATACCAACGGCAAATATCGTTTTTCGGTTGCCACTGTCGGAAAGCTTGCCAAAGGGATAGGCACTGACTGCATAAATAACATTCATTACAATAAGTACAATCGGCACCCAGGTTACTGATAAGCCAAGGCCTTGAGCGCGCAACAGCAAAAAGGCTTCTGAAAAACGCGCCAGAGTCAGTACTGCAGAAAATCCAACAACCAGCCAGAAACGCCTTGGTAAGCGCCGCAGGTTCGAGCGATTGATTGGAAACCGCGATAACGAGGTTATTGACGACGATTCCGGTTCCTCGACTCCAAATATAATCAGCAGAACGCATATAATTGCAGGTACCACTGCTGCCCAGAATACGAGACGGAAATTGTTATGGGTGACATACATCAGTATAATGGCCATTAGTGGCCCGGCAAAGGCACCGACAGTATCCATTGACTGACGCAGTCCATAGGCGGCTCCGCGTATTTCCTGCGGTGTGATATCGGCAATCAATGCATCGCGCGGCGCGCCACGAATACCTTTACCTATACGGTCCAGAAAGCGCGCCGTAAGTACAGAGCCGACACCGGTGGCGAGTGGAAACAACGGTTTGGTGAGCGCAGCCAAACTGTAACCCAGAAGCACCAGAGGTTTTCTCCGGCCAATCCAGTCTGAGATCACACCCGAAAAAACCTTGGTGATGGATGCTGTCGCTTCGGCAATTCCTTCTATAAGTCCTACCGAAAGCGCGCCAGCACCCAGAACAGTGACCAGAAATACAGGTAGCAAACCATGAATCATCTCTGAGGAGAGATCCATGAAGAGACTGACCAGGCCAAGTGCAACAACACCTCTGGGTAGCCTGTTACCAGACATTGGCAGGCTTTTCTTTCATGTCGCCACCTTGATGGTAGTACCGAAGTCTGACACAGTATTTGAGTAAATCTGCGGCAACACACTGAAGCCAGGCATCAGGGTTACCTTCTAAAAATACCATTGCCGGAAGCTACGCCGCAGATATGAAATCATTTTGCAAGAGACTCTATAGTCAAAAACGTACCCCCCTCCCAACCCCTTCCTTGAAAAGAAGGAGGGGGTTGGGGGAGCTACCTTTAAGATGTCCCAAACTCATCATCCAGGTGGTCCGGCCCGCCAGTACCGCCTCAACTGGAGATGGACAACGTCTCCGGACGCCTTCTTTTCCGTGGTTTTTTGCGGCCTTATGGCCGATATGGGGCACTTGGGCCTTGTGCTGCGGAACACGCACCGTGCGTGTCGTCTGCCGGGCGATCTCTTTCATGGCCGCAACGGTTTCGGTGACGGACTAGCCACCATCTTTGGCATCGACTACGATCTTGATGGCGATTTTCTCTGCCTGGCTGGAGTTGTCGGCATTATGCTTGATGCTGGAGGCCATCCCTTCCATGGAGGAAGATATCACTTCGACGCTGGCGGCCGCTCCCTGAGACATCTGTTCGGCCGCTGCCGAGAGTTCCTGGCAATGCTCTCGTCGAAGCCGGTCGCTTCGTACGCATTGGAACAGAAGAAATCTTATCGCTGAATTTCTTGCTGTCAATGGCGCTATTGACAAAAATTTTTAAAGGAAAGCCTGCGTAAAGAGTGATGGGTACGTTCATCAATTAAGATCTGGCAAGTGTGCGCAGCGCAAGTAATGATGGGTAGTTACATCCGGGATTTTCTGCGCTTCTTACGAAGATATTTTGTAACTGTTCAGCACTGTACATAACGCCCCCTGTCTCCCCGAGGAGGAACGCGATTGGCTACGATGCCGGAGGCTCCATTAGCAATCCATCGTGGCGTCCCTCCAACTCCTTGATCCGCCCCTTTAGCTCCACCATCCGCAGCTCCCTGCCGACAAAGACCTTATTCATTTTTTGCAGATCCGCGTTTCTTGCCTCCAGCTCGGCTGTCCGCTGTATCACCCGCTGTTCCAGCTCGTCGTTAAGTTGTTCCAGCTCGTCCTGCGCTTTTTGACGTTTTTCGATTTCCTCTTCCAGCAGGAGCGCTTTTTCCTGAAGATTCTCCTGCGCCATCTGGCGCTCGGTCACCTCCTCTTCAAGTTCGGCTGCCTTGACATGCAGCGCTTCCTCGGCTTGCTTGCGCTCGGTAATATCGCTGACAGAGACAAAAACCTTCTCCCAACTGCGTTCATATCCGGGCGCCAGCGAAAGCCGTACGATGGTGTCGAATTTTTCTCCTGCCATATTTTTCTGGATCGCTTCACTCTCAAACTGCGTGCCGCCGGATGCCAGCGTTATCAATTCCTCTCGAAAAATATCAAATGACTCTTCGCTGAAAACAGTGTCAAGCCCCTCCAGAAGCTGTTCCTGGCTATCGCCCTTGAACAGTTTGAGTGTGGCTCGGTTGACCGCGACAATCTTCGTTGCGTGCGCACAGCGGACTACCTCTTCCGGATGTTCCGTGAAATACGCCCGGAAGTCTGAAATTCCGGAGGTTTTAAGTGCATCGATCTGCTGTTTGACACGCGAGAAATCTTCTTCCCAAAGGGAAATGGGTGAATCCTCAAAGAGGGCTCGAAAACGGGCTTCATTTTCCCCAAGCCTCTTTTCGGCGGCCCTTCTTCTCACCAGTTCCCTCCTCAGGGTCAGCGTCCATGCAGCCGCAATCAGGAACAATGCGAGTAAAACGACTATGATTACGAAGTCTCTCCTTTGCCTGATCTGCTCCCGTGTTTGAAACACAACCTCTTTCGGTTTCCATTTTTTGAGAACCGTGTCGTAAGCGCCGTCATCTTTAATAATTCGCAAAGCGCTGTTGATGGCGTTAAGCAGCGTTGTATTTCCTTTTTTTACCGCGATAGCTGAGAAGGAGGATGTGATGGGCATACCGGTTACCTTGATGTTGCGCAGCCCGTTTTCGGCAATGATATACGCTCCGACCCGGTAATCCACGACAACAGCGTCAACAGTACCATTATTCAGCAGTTTGAATCCTTCGAGAAAATTCGGAATGATGTGTAATTGAATCAGCGGCTCTTTTTCCAAAAGTTGCCGGGGGAGCCCTCCCGCCTCGACGCCGACACGCAAACCGCGAAGGCTTGACATGCCCGATATGCCGACCCTGCCGGTCGAGGTAAAGATTGAAAATTGAGATTCCAGCAACGTATCGGAAAAATCATAAATTTTCTTGCGCTCTTCGGTCGCGTTTATCTGGATCACGGCATCCGCATCCCCCCGAGCCACCAGAGCCTGCGCTTCCTGCCAATCCATGGCCTTGATTTCAACCGGTTTCGGCAGATGCGGCGCAAGCGCCCGCACGATATCGACGACAACGCCTGCCGGGATGCCGTTATCCAGGTAGACTACCGGAGCTATATTCTTGTTGCCGAGAAAGAGCAGTTTCGTTTCATCAGTTGCCTCGGCAGAAGAAGCGGCAAGAGCAAGAAACAGGAGCATGATGCCGCAAATAGCGGCAAGAAGTCGCTTGCCTTGAAACAGGAATGTCTCAGCCTCACTATTCATCTTCATAGCCGTATTCATTACTGCACCTCCGGCTCCTTGATCCGCCCCTTCAGCTCCACCATCCGCCTCTCCCTTTTCATTATATTCAGTAACGCATGGCTCAGTGGCATACCGTATTTCACCACTCTTCAGAAATACCCGGTGATCGATGTCATGTCCTTTTTTGTTTTTCACGGATTCGCTACATGCCCTGTTTACAAAATCCCTGTCATCCGGATGAATACATCAGATTGTTTCCCGTTTGCCCACGGCAATAACAGTAACCAGCACAAGATTGTCGTAAACCTGGTAGACTATGGTTGAGAATGGCAACCGGCGCACCATGGGAACGCTTTATGATATCGGAAGGTTTTTTTTTGAGGTCGCTGATACTGACGGTAGCTGTAGCAAACATAGTTTGCATGGAGTGCTCCTTGATTTATGTAGAGCCTATTTTAGGTCGTTATTCAGGTCATGGCAATAGCTCATTCAGCTCCGTTCTTATCTGCCCTCTGGCTCAATGACACGTGCCACCGTGCTACCACGTTTTTTACAGGAGCCACTTAACACCAGAGAGTTTTCACACATTTTCCCCTCGTGAATCCGGATAGTTGTAACTGCCCGACATTGACAGGTATTGAGATCGCATCAAATGTTTGCGGTGACCTAAAGCCGTTACCAGACACCGCCATGCTGAGAGGCTCGCTGATATGGTGGAGTCTGCGGATTTATCTGTCGTCGTGCGTGGTCTGTGAGCTACAAGCTTGATCGTTCACTCACGGAAGTTGTCGAACATAGGGTTACAATCGATGAGATACGCACCCTTGTTGCGCTAATCCCTGGGTGTATTGGGGTTACAGCAATGCCTGCATAACGCTGGAGGCATAATGTAGCAGAAGGGGTGTCTTGACGGATATCCTTTCTTTCTAACAACAATTCAAACTGTAAGGTTTCCCGACAGGGTAAAAGAAAAGGGCGATACCGAAGCAGCGCCCTTTTGTTAAAACTATGTATGCCGTACTGATTATGCTTTGTTCTGACGACGCTTGCCATAGAGAGCAAGTCCAGCCATACCGAGGCCAAGGAGGGCTATTGTGCCGGGCTCGGGTACTGGGGCAGCAGCTACAGCAATGTTGTCAACTTCGAACGCATATTGCGTGCTTGTGAACCTGAAGCTATCAAATGTCGGAAGATCATAAAAATTTACATACAGGTTGGTTCCAGGTGCAGTTTGATTGCCATTGGCAGTTGAAGGGTTGATTGCCTGTTGGCCGGTGATAGTGAGTTTATCGACACCATTATTTATGAACGTAATAGAATTGTAAGTGTCAACTGATCCCCACCAGAGGCCGAAATAGTCGAACAAGCCACCAAGGATTACTGTTGTTTGAGTTGCAATGGCTGTTCCTGATGACTTCGAATCCGGTACAGAAATGAAGTATGTAGAATCAACCTGTCCAACACCATAGGGTTGCGCAGACACACCACTTTGCGAAGTATTCCGGATCGAATAATCTCCATCCCATGTCCAAATAGCTGCGGAATCAAACGTCTCCACAACTGCGCCAGCGACAGTAGTTGTAAGGCCATTAAAGCCATCATTTTGAGAGGCATAATCAATAGTATATGCGTTTGCCATCCCTGCCGTTATCATCAACAGCGCCCCTGCCAATAATGCTACCATTTGCTTTTTCATTATTTTCTCCTTAAGACTCAGTTGCTTTCAATAATCAAAATCAGATATTTGTTTCAGAGCAAATATTATACCAAACTTATAAGAACCTAAAATTACAGTACAAACCAAGTGGTACTTTTCAATTGGGTTCTATTATGTAAACTTTGTCGACAGTCTCACATCCACAATATTCCGTCCTGGTCGAATTTCCAGCCATGAATACCGAGGTTGAACTAAACCGCTTCGCGGTAGAATAAAAAAGGCTATAGAATCAAAGACTAATACAGCACTACCCCACCTAAACAGGTATTAGGCAGCTTTCTTCGAAGCTGCCTTTATTATTGCCCTGATTGAGATATTTCCTTGTCATGATACGTTTTTTACGGCCTGAGGGCCAACTAAACCAAGAGAGAGGAAAAAAAATCATGACCGAATTGAGACGAAGGATGATCGAGGATCTGGCGCTGGCGGGGTAAACGGCGCAAAAAGGAACCGGCAGAGCCGGTTGCGGCCACAGGCCGCATCTGTCCCTGCTGCGGAAAAGGGCTGATGGTGGTCATTGAGGTGCTGCCGCGCCGGGCGAGGAGTCCGCCGGGTGGATCAGCAGTACTACAGACAGGTTGGGGGCAAAAATGAAGCGCTCAATACAGATCATTGCTGCTCACACTACCGGTGCGTCCTCAGCACCGAAACAGACTATCCGTTACCGGACAAAAACGAAAACACCTTCAGCAGAAATCAAGTGTATCGTCAAAAGATCTGCCTGATACGACATATTCTTTCAAGTTTGTCATTGAAACAGTCTCATTCTCCGAGTACTATCCCCACCGAAGCCCTGAAAAATTCCGATAAAAATCCAGACAGCGGAAACAAAGCGAGATGGTCAAGTTCAACTTGACTTTATGTGGTGGCTACGCTGCGCTACGCACCGCATAAACTCTTAACTTGTTAGGAGAAAAAATGAGTAGCAATAATTTAGGCAACAACTTGAATCAGATAGTGTCTCATCTGCCAGAGGTATGATGTTCGATCAAGGCGAATTGGCGCAATTCACATACGGCGCTTTTGATATTGCGGCTCGGAGCATGCAAAAAATGGAGGAAGAAGAGGTCGAGGTTACGTTTCCTGTTGGATACAAACCGGATAGAACTGCCATGTCGAGCACCCGGAAATACCGCAAGGAACAGCTTCTCTCGAAATATCAGTTTCTTGCATATCATCAGCTGAGCGTAAATGCGTTGGTACAGCTTGTAACAATCGTAGAAACAATGCTTGGCGATGTTCTCCGCGCTGTTGTAGTTCGTTAACCGCATAAACTTGGAGGAAAACGAAATCTTTCAATTCAGTCACTCCTGGAATCAACCTCACTTGAAGAGGTTCACCTGCGGGCAACAGACTCTTTGCTCAATGAACTTGCATACAAATCACCGGCAGAGTTTGCCGAATCATTTCAACAACTACTATCTGTAAACATTCTTGAATGCCCTGCTTTTCACCGATACATGGAAGTCAAAGCAAGCAGGGATATTTTTATCCACAATCGGGGCATAGCCAATGATGTCTACGTTCGTAAAGCTGGGTCTCATGCGCGAGTAAAGTCGGGAGTAGGCTTACCCGCGGATATTCAGTACTTTCTAGTATCTCATGAATTTTGCCTGCAGATTGCAGATTGGCTTGAGGTTGAACTCCACAACCATTGGCATAGCTCGAATTACGAGGAAAGCAAGGTTTCGCAGTTTGAACTGCCAATGGCGCCACTTATGACTCCTAACCAGGAAAATCCACCGGACTAAGGCCGGTGATTTCCCACATCGTTTGTATCTCATTTCACGTGTCAATTATTGGTTAACGCAGAGGCGTTTTAAATAATAACGAAGGAGAACAGGGAGGATCATATGAAGCGATATTTTTGGGTAGTCTTAGGTTGCTTCCTGCTCGGAAACATTTCCAGTTGTGCAACCATGACCATCGAAGGAGATGGCCAGAAAACGCCGAAATCGGAGCATGGCACCCATACCGTTCATGGTTCCTATTACGACTTCGTATGGTCGGAACCTCCGGTTGAAAAGTGCGAAAACGGCCAGGGCCTCTACAGGGTGCGCGTTCATACCAACGCGCTCTATTCGCTGGTGTCTATCGTTTCCTTAGGCCTCTATGTGCCCCAGACCGCCGAATGGTGGTGTGATAGCACCCCGGCACAGGAGGAGGAAGAGGAGTTATACAAGCCTGCCCAGTAAAACAGCTATTAAGGAGGTGCGAACATGGCTCAAACCCGGAATTTAATCATTGGCTGCGACGGCACCTGGAATGACACTGACTCTACCATCACCAACGTTGCAAAGTTATTAGAATCCTGCGCCGCGAAAAACCAGGTTGCCCACTATGAAGAGGGGGTCGGCACCGCGTACTGGGAGGCGCTGCCCGGCGGCATCTACGGCAAGGGATTGGACCGGCAGATTCTAGGTGCCTATCGCTTTTTGTGGCGGCGCTTTGCGGACAAAGACTGGCAGAGAGAAGACAACAAGGTTTTTATCTTCGGCTTCAGCAGAGGCGCCTATGCCGCGCGACGGTTGGCAGGACTCATTTCCCGCTGCGGCGTGCCGGTAAAGGCTGCTGACGTTGATCTGGCCTGGCAGATCTATTTGCGGCGTGATTCCATCAGCTCCGAAAAATTAAAAGAGGAAGGCAGGCTCTTCGATATCCCGGTGGAAATGCTCGGTGTTTGGGACACGGTGAAAACCACCACCGATGAGGATTTCAACGATCTGGCCCTTTCATCCAGCGTTGTCAAAGGGTATCACGCCATGGCCATCGACGAGAAACGCAAGTTCTTCCCGGTGCTCAAATGGAATGCGGAGGACCGCGTCAACCAGATATGGTTTTCCGGCGTGCACTCTGATGTGGGAGGCGGCTACACCGATTGCCGGCAGTCGGATCTTGCCTTGCGGTGGATGATCGACCGTGCCTATGAACACGGCTTGCGGTTCAAGGTCAGCGCCGTAAACGCACTGAACAAGGACTACACTTCCGGTACCCTTCACGATTCCTTCGACGGCATCTGGAAGGCCTTCGGCACCAGCGCGCGCCAGATCAGCGATTCAGAAAAGGTGCACATCTCCACCCGGGAAAGGCTGCAAAAGGTGGCTGACTACAAACCAACCAACTTACCTAAAAACACGAACTACGCGGCATAAGCTTTTCCGGTAATAGCGGAACCGGGGTAAACTAGAGACACTTCCCGTATTTCTCAACATAAAATTGCTATAGTGGCAAAAAACTGGGAAGTGTCCACAGTTTTCTCAACTTACAAAGGAAAAAGTTGAATTGCTACCCGGCGTCATGCACATGGATGCGGTTGGCAGCCCCAAGGTCCGGCCTGTGGTCAAAGAATGGCTGGAAAGTCTTGAAAATCATGACCAAAGACTACATAACGATTAGATAGACGCAGAATAAATGGAGAGTTTATGAAAATAATGATCGGGAACCAAAACGTGCTCTATCCCACGCCGGTGACAATCGTGGGTGCGCTCGTAAACGGGAAGGCAAACTTCTTGAATGTTGCACATGTCGGCATTCTGAACGCCGGGGCCCCTCATCTCATTTCACTCAGCATGTACAAGGGGCATTATACCAACATCGGCATCCGGGAACAAAAAACCTTCAGTGTAAATATTTTGTCACAGGACCAGATGGTAGAGATGGATTACGTTGGCATGGTTTCGGGTGGCAACACCGACAAGTCCGACGTGTTCGAGACTTTCTACGGAGCAATAAAGACCGCACCAATTATCCGGAATTGTCCGCTCTCAATGGAATGCAGGCTTGTCGATATATATGAGCTGAAGACCCATGAGGTGTTCATTGGTGAGGTAGTGGCAACGTACGCTGATGAGGCCGTTCTTACTGACGGCAATGTCGATATGGCAAAGGTCAAACCGCTGCTGTTCGATATGAACAGTATGCAGTACTGGTCCCTTGGGCAGGCGGTGGGAAAGTGCTGGAACGTCGGCAAGCAATATCGCGGAAAGGACAAAAAATGAATCAACCTCCATTCGAGACGGGACCGATCAGACCTGTGGATGAGCGCGACAGCTTGCTCATTCGTACCACCCGGGGGTGTCCATGGAACCGCTGCGCATTTTGCGTCAATTATCATGACATGCCCTTTTCCATGCGCTCCAGCGATGAAATCAAGCGGGATATAGCGGCGGCCGCCGACTATTACGGGACCCGCGTCTTCACATCATGCTTTCTCCAGGACGGGGACAGCTTTATCATGAAAACCGGAGACCTCATAGAAATTCTGGAATGCCTTAAGCGGTATTTTCCAACTCTCGAACGGATCAGCAGTTACGGTCGGGCCCAGACCTTGATCCGGAGATCTCCCGAAGAAATCCGGCAGATCTGTGAAGCGGGTCTGAACAAGCTCTATTGCGGCATGGAATCAGGATCCGACACCGTTCTGAAGAAGGTAAACAAAGGGGCCATCGCTGCTGACATCATCCGCTCGGGACTTACTGCCAAGGAATGTGGAATGCAGATTTCTGAATTCATCATCCTCGGGCTTGGGGGACGAGAACTCTGGAGGGAACACGCAATTGAAACCGCCCGCGTCTTGAATGCCATCAACCCGCATTTCATCCGGGTTCTGACCATCGGGGTCAAGGAAGGTTCCGACCTGAAAAAGCAGATGCTGGAAGGTACCTGGCTGCTCCAGAGCGAGAAAAACCTCATCGAAGAGCAGCGACTGTTGATCGCCTCACTGGACGGAATCACCAGTTCTTACGTCAATCATCATGCGGTCGATCTCCTCCTTGAGGCCCGTGGCCAATTCCCGGATGACAAAACAAAACTTCTGGCTATCATGGATCGCTACCTCGCCCTTCCGGAAAATGAGCAACATAACTTCACATTAGGTCGTCGCCTCGGTTTCTACCAGAAACTTGATGATTTGCAGGATGTGAAAACGCATAGTGTTGTTGAAGCCCGACTCAGCGAGCTGATGCGGACCCATCCTGATCGTCTCGATGACGTCTTTCACATCATCCGCGAGCAGATAGTCTGATAACGACTACCCAAAGAAACAGGCGGGTTATTTCCATAGCCGTTGTGCCCCCAAGAAAAGGCTAAATATGAAAAAGCGAAAAAACGAGCCGACAAAATACATAACCACAAAAAAAACACCGGCCTCCGTAACTGTACCAAAAACTGTACCAGTCAGCAAAATGCCTAGAAAGTCAAAAAAACATGCTATTTTCTAGTAGGTTACAGTGATTTTTGGAGCATTTGTCGGAATCGAACCGACGACCTCATTATAGGCTACAATTGGGAGGATTACCCCGCTATTGGAGTAATAAAACGATCCACCTTGAGAACAGCAAGGCTTGTTCCGCACCACTATCAAACATTTACACTCGTCCAGACGACCGAACATTGAGAAAGACCGATAGTAATACAATTGCTGAGCCAACTGCCTGTAGCGGCATGATACGTTCTTTCAGTACGGTTGCGATAATAACAAGGGAGAGAATCGGCACAAGCAGTGCACAGTTTGACGAGCGACCGGTAGGAATCATCCGCAATGCCTTGTTCCAAAGAATAAAAGCAACTGCGGTTGGGAGTGTCCCAAGATACGCCATAAGCAGCATATCTGTCCATGGCAGCGCCCACTGCATGGGGTACAGTGGTAAAAGGCATAACAGAAACAGCAGACCGAATAGGTTGAGCAAGAACATGCCGGGTATCACACTGAAGTCAGCATGTTTGATCAGGACACAGAAGAGGGCAAAGCTGATAGCAGTGCCAAGCGCAATCGCAACTCCGATAGACAACCGTACACTCCCGAATCCGCTCCCCGCTGATACCAGTATTGCAACACCGCAAAAACCAAGGAATACGCATAAAATAGACTTCCACCCTGATTTTTCCCGAAAAAGCAACCACGATAACGGTAGCATCATCAATGGGTACGTATAATGTAAGATGATAGCCTGGCTGGCCGGTATGTAATCGTATGTCATTAGGCAAAGAATCTGTTGGACGCCCAACCCGATTGCACCGGCTAATGGGAAAAACAGTGGTCGTTGCCGGAGTTCAGATACAACTTTTCCCACATTCTGCTCTCTGACCACAAAGCTAAAGAGTGCCGCAGTTGCCCAGACGCCTATCCAGACAACGACAGAATAGCTGTTCATTCGGGTGACCGCCACTTTGAAGCCGGTTCCAAGTGTGGCAAACATGAAAACCGCCAGCATGGCATAGAACGTCCCGCGTGCTGATTCGCTCATAACGCTCCGCTGTTAAGTATTCGCTCTTTAAGCTCCTTACCAACTTTGAAGAATGGTCGCTTTTTAGCGGTGACGGTTACTTCGCTACCGGACTTGGGATTCCTGCCGGTACGCTCAGCATATTCCCGAATCTCAAAGCTGCCGAAACCTCTTATTTCGATTCTGTCACCGGCAATAAGGGTGTCAGCAATACTGTCAAAAATTTCCAGGACAATGGTATCAGCAACTGTTACGGGAACATTCTTACGTTCCGCCAGCAGTTCAATCAGATCAGATCTCGTCATGCGTCATTCTCCGTAAGTGTAATCACTTGTTTCGACCATTCAATAGCCCGCTCCACCAGGTCACTGGCAGAGGGCAGTTTACCTGATATCATGGCTAATGATAATGATGCTTCCTGTAATTCTTTCAGAGCCGAAATCAAATCTTCTTCTATTAGCGTCATTTGTTACAACCTCCAGGGAATCGGGACAGATTATCTAACATAATCAATCCATTACAGTCCATGGAATAAATTTGAAAAGGATCCACTATGAAACGCAGGTATCCGATCATCAAAAAAAAATGCCAGATAAAAAATCTCAATATAGGCCACATATCTGTCGGCAAAGGTGAGATAATCCAAGCGTGCTCATGCGTTCGATGCGGATTAACCTGGAAAAGTATTTATCGTCTTGACGATTGTCTGCTCCATAGCCACGGTTTTACTCGAGCCATGATGCAGATAAGGGATGATCGTCGCTGTTTTAAAGAGGAATCTTATTGAAGTTTTTTGGGCAGTTTACCGCTGCACTTTTTTCATGTTTGCTGGCAATCACAAGCAATAACGCTTCTCCTTTTTGGCGGTATCCACCTTTAGACAGCAGAATTATACCGTCACACATACCGTCACAACTCATGGATATTGCCATTCCAGAATGGACTACAAAGACATCAGGCAATAAAAAAGCCCCTATTTTCAAGGGGCTTAATTACTTCACCGGACGTCTCCGGACTGTTTATTGGAGCCATTTGTCGGAATCGAACCGACGACCTCATCATTACGAGTGATGTGCTCTACCAACTGAGCTAAAATGGCAATGATACCGATCTGAAAACCTCATACGCGCACGACTAAGTACACTAAAAGCAGGGTAACTGTCAATGCTGCAGGTCACTCTACTGGAAATTTCTGCTTTACCGCCGTCCAGATAACGGCTAGTATCTGACGCAGAGTAACCCCATTCTTATACACCTTAGTGGTCATTCATGTTATTTCGCATCTTACTGATACTATTATTACTCAACGGTTGCACAGCTGCTGTTCATGCCGCAAAATCATTCGGTATCAGTCGGCTTGGCTATACTATCCAGATGGGTGCGTTTGCCGATATAAAAAATGCGGAGCGCTTTACGACGGTACTTCAGGCCAAAGGGATTGACGCATTCTATTTTCGCAAGGACAATGGCGTATATGCGGTGCGCTTTGGCGATTTTCAAAGCAAGGAAAAAGCGCGCACCGCTGCAAAAAAATTGGTAAAGGAAGGTTTGATTGGCAGCTATTATATTGCCCCACCAAATGAAATGGTTTTTAGCGACAGGAAAACGCCGGGATACAAGAAATTGCCTCCGACGGAGCTTCGCAAGCAGAGTAAGGTCATTCAGCCGGTGGTTCCGGATGATAAACCGGTAATACCGGCAGCGCAACCCACAAAGAGCAACAGTGACATGGGATCTATTGCTGCGCGCACTGCTGAACGTTTTGTCGGTATCCCTTATCGCTGGGGAGGTAACAATGTTGTCGACGGCATGGATTGCAGCGGCTTTGTACGGGCAGTTTATAATCTGTGCGGCCTCAGTATTCCCCGGACGTCACGTGATCAATTCAAAGCCGGTGATGCTGTAGTGAAGGATGATCTGCAAGACGGCGATCTTGTCTTTTTTGGTTCATCAGCCGATAACATTAACCATGTCGGCATTTATGTCGGTGAAGGCAAGTTTGTACATGCTCCGCGACAGGGAGAAGATATACGCGTTACTTCTGTTACTGAAAGTTACTTTGAGAAGCGTTTTGTTGGCGCAAGACGCTATTTTTAAGTGTTACGGAGAATAAGTACCTATGGCAACAATTAAACCGTTCCGGGCAGTTCGCCCTCCCAAAAATCTTGCTGAGAAGGTTTCCGCCCTCCCCTACGACGTTATGAATGTTGCAGAAGCCTGCTCCATGGCAGCCGGAAATCCTCTCAGTTTCCTGCATATATCCCGTCCTGAAATTGACCTGCCGCGAGAGCTTGATCCACACGATGAATCGGTGTACGAGCGGGGCAAGCGGAACCTTAAAGATTTCATAAATCATGGGACTCTGATTCAGGATAGCCACGACTGTTTCTATGTCTATCGCCAGCGGATGGGCTCCATCAGCCAAACCGGTCTGGTCGTCTGTGCCAGCGTTGATGACTACCAGTCGGGTGTTATCAAAAAACATGAACATACCCGGGCAGACAAGGAAGAAGACCGGGTCAAACATATTGATTACCTGGATGCTAATGATGAACCGGTCTTCTATCTTTCCCGTACTTGTGCAGAGGTGGAAACGATTATTGAAGCAGTAACAAGCCGTGTACCGGAGTATGACTTCGTGTCTGATGACGGCGTTGGCCACACCGCGTGGATCATTGCCGACCAGAGTCAGATTGATCGTTTGATCACCCTTTTTGCGGCAATTCCAAGACTGTATGTTGCTGATGGACACCACCGCAGTGCCGCCGCCGGGCGGGTGCGGGAACTGAGGCGCGACAGCAATCCAAACCACACCGGCAGCGAAGAGTACAATTCCTTTCTGACCGTCATTTTTCCGGAGAGTCAACTTAACATCATGCCCTATAACCGTGCCGTGAAAGATCTGAATGGTCACAGCGTTCAGGAATTCATGGCTCAGGCAGAGAAAAGTTTCGCTATTCTCCCCTCCCCTCTCCCGGTCATTCCGGCTGATCGTCACCACTTCGGCATGTACCTTGACGGCTACTGGTATACGCTTCAGGCCCGCCCGGAAATCGTCAATGAGAATGATACCGTCAGCCGGCTTGATGTATCAATCCTGCAAAATACGCTTCTCGCGCCACTGCTCGGCATTGACAACCCACGCACCAACCAGAGAATCCATTTTGTCGGCGGCATCCGAGGTAATGACGAATTGGTCAAACTGGTTGATTCCGGCGAATACGCAATAGCTTTTGCCCTTCATCCGACATCAATCCGGGAATTGATCGAACTGGCCGATCAGGATCAGATCATGCCCCCCAAATCAACCTGGTTCGAACCGAAACTGCGGAGTGGATTGTTTGTGCATTTGCTGAGTTGACACATTCCCTGCTTTCACACGCAAAAAGCCCTCCTGGACTACCACATCCGGGAGGGCTTTTTGCGTAGACACGGACAAGCTGTCGTTACCGCTTCATCGCATCATCCATCAATTTATAGGCACAAAATTCTCCGCACATCGTGCAGGCACCGTGATCTGCCACCGGTGAATTAGCCCGGTACTCACGAGCCTTATCCGGATCAAGCGCCAGGGCGAACTGCCCTTCCCAATCGAGCTTTTTGCGACATTTTGCCATGGCAATATCCTTATCCATTGCCCCTTTAACCCCTTTGGCAATATCGGCAGCATGGGCAGCGATACGTGAAGCAATCACCCCGTCGCGCACGTCCTGTGCATTGGGCAGACAGAGATGTTCGGATGGTGTCACGTAGCAGAGAAAATCTGCTCCGGCAGCCGCCGCAATGGCGCCGCCAATGGCGCAGGTAATGTGGTCGTAACCGGGAGCAATATCGGTGACGAGCGGCCCCAATACGTAGAACGGTGCGCCGTGGCAGAGGCGCTTCTGCAATTGGATGTTGGCCTGAATCTGGTTGAGCGGTACATGGCCCGGTCCCTCGATCATCACCTGCACCCCCGCATCCTGAGCACGCTGGGTCAACTCACCCAGCAGAATCAACTCATGGATCTGGGCACGGTCAGTCGCATCGGCCAGACAACCGGGGCGAAAACCATCCCCAAGAGACAGGGTCATGTCGTATGCCTTGGTAATGTCCAGCAGCTTGTCAAAATGTTCAAAGAGCGGATTTTCCTTGTTGTTGTAGCTCATCCATTCGATGGTGAAGGCCCCGCCGCGCGAAACAACATCCATAAGGCGCCCTTCGTTTTTCATCCTCTCGACAGTACCGCGTGTCACCCCGCAGTGAACAGTGATAAAATCAACTCCATCCTCGGCATGCTTGACGATCCCGGCAAAAATATCATCTACCGTCATATCGACAATCGCCTTGTTTTTGTTGCGAACAGCATCCAGGGCAGCCTGATACAGAGGCACACTGCCGATGCACGTGCTTGTCTCGGCAATGATCGCCTTTCTGATTTCATCCACCGGGCCGCCGGTGGAAAGATCCATAATGGCATCAGCACCGTATTTAACGGCAATACGGGCCTTTTCCAGCTCGTTTTCCATATTCATATCGTCGGATGATGAACCGATATTTGCGTTGATTTTTGTGCGCAGTCCTGTTCCTACCGGCAGCGGTGTTCCATTGACGTGCTTGTTGTTATGGCAGATCACAATGGTCCCGGCAGCCATACCGTCACGGATGAATTCTGCGGGAACACCTTCAGCCGCAGCTGCATTTTGCATTTTTTCGGTAATGACACCTCTACGGGCATATTCAAGCTGAGTCATGATTTAATCCTTTGGTTGGTTCTTTGAAGATAGTAAAAGTTCGCGTGCAGCCATAAAGTGATTGACCGGATTATGCCCTTTCCCGAGCGAACGGGCAGTCCGAATTGCTGCAGAAATGAATGTTTTTGCATGCTCAACAGCTGTCAAGAGTGGCTCTCCCTGGGCAAGCAGTGCTGCAATAGCCGACGCATAACTGCAGCCGGTACCATGGGTATTGCTGGTAAAAATTCGTTCCGAGCTGAACCGGCGATGCCGATAGCCATCGAACAAAATATCGGTAGAGACCCCGCCGGTCAGATGCCCCCCCTTGACCAGAACATTGGCAGCACCCATTGCATGCAGATCGGCGGCGGCCAGTTCCATTTCTTCTTCATCCTTTATCGACCGTCCAAGCAGACGCTCCGCCTCGGGAATATTGGGTGTCAACAGATAGGCCATAGGCAATAACTGGTCACAAAAAACCTGTACTGCTTCACGTTCGAGCAGCGCGGCCCCCCCTTTGGCAACCATTACCGGATCAACCACCAGCGGTATCATTACCTTCCGCTCTCCGAGACGTTCGGCCAGTGCAGCAATTATTGCCGGCGTATGCAGCATGCCGGTTTTAATGACATCGATCGGTATATCATTGAGTACGGCATCAAGCTGATCACACATGAAAGTTGGCGGCAACCCGTGTATTGACAGCACGCCACAGGTATTCTGGGCCGTCAGGGAGGTCAATACGCTCGCCGCATAACTACCAAGCAGTGACACAGTTTTAATATCGGCCTGGATACCGGCACCACCGCCTGAATCACTTCCGGCAACGGTTAATACAGCACCGCGTGGAAAAGGGCTGGTCCGGTTAAAAAGAAGTGCCAGTTCAGCGGTGACAATTTCGGGACGCGGGTTCGAAAGAACCGATGATATCACAGCCACCGCATCAGCACCGGCATCAATGACCCGACAGGCATTACCGGGGGTGATCCCACCGATCGCCACAATCGGTATTGTTATTGCGGCACGGATGGATGCCAACCCTTCTACCCCGGAAAGATGCGTGACCACCTTGCTCCCGGTCGGGTAAATCGCCCCGAATCCAATATAGTCAGCACCTTCCTGTTCAGCACGTAATGCCTCGTCAAGATTGTGCGTTGACTTCCCGATGACTTTTCCTGATCCCAACAGGTTGCGGGCGTCAGCAATAGTAGCATCATCCTGTCCAAGGTGGACACCATCGGCATCGAGCTCTTTGGCAAGCTGAACGTCGTCATTGATAATAAATGTTGTTCCAAACCTGGCGCAGTGACGCTTCAGCTCTTTCCCAAGCGTGACGCGTTCGGAGTACGGCACATCTTTGGCACGGTATTGAAGAACCGAAACCCCGCCTCCAAGTGCACGACAAACCCTGTCAGAAAGATCGTCTTCCTGATCAGTGACAAGATAAACCCCTGAAATTTCAGGCAACCGCGATACCTTGTTGACGATCAGTCGAAACGGTTTGGCATCAGTCATACATCGTTCCTTCACACAAAAAAACCGCGCTGACATATCAGGCGGCTGGATAAACAGATCATCCCGCAAGCCGCTTTCCTACGCCGGTATTACCCGGATCAGGTGCAAAGGGTTCCCGCTGGCCGAACTGTTCAGGTTCGGCGAAGGCGGATCTCAGTTCAGGCGAACTCCCCCAGGGCCTTGTTTTGGGCTACAGTACTGCAACAGCGGTGCAAAGTCAATCAGTACGACCACCAGTACGAACGGAGGCGTAACTGCCGTGTGCGGGTAAAATACTACTGTGGAAATTTTACACAGACAGAAGTGCCGGTTTGTGGTGTGCTCCTGGCCGACACGGTACCGTCATGCGCTGCCACCAGCTCCTGCACAATAGCCAGTCCCAATCCTAAGCCACCGTTGCTCCCCTTGTAAAAACGCTCAAAAATATACGGCAGATCGTCAACCTTAATACCGCACCCGTTATCAGTCACTTCAATGGATATCTGCTCATACTCTGCGGCAACAACAAGCGCAATTATTCCGCCAGAGGCGATCGCCTTAATACTGTTACCGATCAGATTGATAAGGATTTGGCAGAGACGGTCAGGATCAGCGTGTATGAGCATATTGTCAGGACAATCAACCAGCAGGACAGCATGTTTATCTGCAATAATACGTTCAAAACGACTGGCGATGGTAGAGAGATACGGTTTCAGCAAAAACGTTTCCTTGTTCAGTTTCAAAGCACTCGCTTCCGCTTTTGCCAGTTCATCCACACCGTCCAGAATTGCTGTTAGCCGGCATGCTTCGTCATACAGTGACTGTAGCGCACTCTGGTCAACCGGCAGGATGCCGTCAAGCATCCCTTCCAGTTCTCCTGAGATAATTGCAAGAGGGGTGCGCAACTCATGGGCAGCATTAGAGAGGAGTGTCCGACGCAACTTCTCGTGAGCTTCGAGAGTGTGGGCCATACTGTTGAAACTGTGTGACAAGCGGCCAATCTCGTCACCTCCTCCTCTGGCAACACGGCGCGACAGATTTCCGGCAGCAATGTCATCGGACGCATCAGCCAATTCAAGAATAGGACGTGCGAGCCTTTTTGAAGCGACAGTGCCGGCAAGAGCGGAGAGAACCCCCAGAATCGTCACTGAAATCAGCAAAACACGGCGGGAAGAGCGGACAAAGTAATCCTCCTTGACCTGATCGAGCATTCTCGTTTTAATATGCCCGACCTCTTCCCCACGCAGGTAAAGAGGATACGGAACGGCGACCCCCTTAACCAGCAGGGGATCATATCCTGTTGACTCAATGATCCGCTTGCGCATCAGCGGCGTCATTGCCGAAATTGCCTGTTCAGTATTGATCACCGGGTGAGCCACTGAATCAAACAGCTGCACATCTACCCCCATCTGGAGTGACCAGGCGAGGTCAACGGCAAGCCTTTCCTTCTGCCAACCGGCATTGCGGTCATACTCCCCTTCCAAAAGCGCAACCACGCGCTGTATCCGGTCCTGTGATTCACCATCAAGATACCGCGCAAAATCACGCATGATCAGATCGCGAAGTACAAACGCAGATGAAAGCGCCAGTGCTGAAATGAGGATGAACAGCAACAGAAATTTGCAGCGCAGACTACATGGCATCCCGCTCTCCGGAAAACAGATAGCCGATGCCGTACACGGTTTTGAGATACTCGGGTGTGCGGGGGTTTATTTCAATTTTTTGGCGGAGATTTTTAATGTGGGCATCAATGCTCCGGTCATACCCGTCAAACTGGTATCCTAACGCTCGTGAAACCAGTTCGTCACGCGTAAATGTTCGACCGGGGGACGAAGCAAGGGTGAGAAGGAGTTTGAACTCGGTCGGAGTAACGGAAACTGCGTGACCGTCACGCGTTATCTGGTGACGGATGCTGTTAAGAACAAGCGCACCATTATTGAAAGACGAAATCGTATCGACCGATATGCCGCGTTCATACCGCTTCAATACAGCTTTCAAGCGGCATACCAATTCGCGCGGACTAGCCGGTTTTACCATATAATCATCAGCTCCGAGAGCAAATCCGGCAATACGCTCTTCTTCAGATGATTTTGCCGTCAGCATTATTACTGGAAAGTCACCGCGCTCTTTCAGGCCCTGACACAGTTCCTCCCCACTCGCATCCGGCAGTCCCAGATCGAGAATGACTGCCAACGGAAGTTCCGCTTCAGTTTTCTGCAGTGCGTCTCTGGCAGTTGCCGCATGAACGGTTCTATAATCAGCCCCCTCCAGATACGCTTTCACTATCCGGGCGAGTTTAGTGTCATCTTCCACAATCAAGACAGGCGGCAACATACTAAGGCCTCAATACAGCGAGCGAATACGGCCTGACCGCTTGTCAATCAAAACCCGATCAACAACAACGCCGCTCTTATCGGTAATATCAGCTAAATAGCCCCATTTTTTTTCTATTACCCCGCTCACGGTTACAGCCTGCCCAGCGAAATAATTTTGTATAAGCCCAAGGGCTTCCGAAGCAGTTGCCACAGATTGGCGGGCACCGTACCAATCACCCCGCATTTTGCCGCAACGACCGCGCATCTCGGGATTGCAGCCGTTCTGACCACTGGCACATATGACAGGGTTTACAGAGCCATTCATGTTTCGGCCATCTGTTTGGCACTTCCTGGCTGCATGCATGGCATTCCGGCCAGGTTCCGCACTAGCCGGCACTACCGTCAGCAGCAGAAAACCCATCAAGAAAAGAAGACAGCGTTTCATTTTTGGCTCCATAAACAGGCGGCCCGGGATTAACCCCAAGCCGCCCTGTCGGCTACTTCTGCGCACCACACGGACCGTTGCAGCCACCGGTGCGACCCATCGTTTTTTTGCCGCATCCACCCGGAATCTGACCGCATTCGCCGTCTCTCATACCAACGGGCAGACCACTTTGAGCGCGAAAATCCTGGATTTTTGTCTGGAGCGATGTTATCTCCGCCTGCAATGCAGCAATTTTTGCAGTATCAGGAGCGACCTTGAGGTTTTCACGCTGCAGTTCGAACCGCTTGGTCATCATTTCCTGACGAAGGTCAATGGTATCAGCCTGAAACTTCCGGAACGGATCAGAGACCGAGCTGCCACCACTCTGCTGACAGTTGCCACACCCTCCACCCATGCCATTATTGAAGCCGGCATTGGCAATACCGAACAGCGAAACAGATAAACAGAGTGCTAATAACAGTGTAGACGTCTTTTTCATGTGTACTTCCTCCCTTTAATTGGTAACAGTATGCACACCCTATCTCGATAATGAGAAGATCACATGAAGAAAATGTGAGCAATTGTGAAGCATCTTGATATATTTGTTTTGTGCTGTCATGATACGCACGAACAGTAAGCTAAACCAGCTCAAAGTTCAACGCCAGTTTTTCATGAATACACACGGTGAATCGGAGGAATTATGAAAAATGTATTGATTATTCTATTTGTTGCCGCCGTATCGGTAACATCGACTGCGAACGCAGAGATCAGCTTGAGTGTGAATATCGGGACACCTGCTCCACCGCCCCACCGCATGTCTGTCTCTTCTCCGCCGTCAATCCGTTTTGAGGTAGCGCCGCTTTTTGTTGCCTCTTCACGGCTTGGCTTCTACATCGGAGTGGAAACTCCATATGACATCATCTTCAGCGCAGATAATTATTACCTCTATTACAGCAATAGCTGGCATCGGTCCCGGCATTATAACGGGCCCTGGGCCGAAATTCCGTATCGCGAGATGCCACCTGATATTCGCAAACACCGGATCGAGCAAATCCGTTCCTATCGTGACCGGGAGTATCGCACGTACCAGAAAGACAGGAACCATTATCGCGGCAGGTCATTCCGACCGGACCATGAACGAAAAGAGTATATAAAGGAAGAGCGACGGCACGACAAAGAGCAAAATAAAGGGGAACGGCACCAGGAAAAGAGGGAACATAAGGAAAGACGCCAGGACGGAAAACGTGACTCACGTGATTGATTGACAGACGAGCACACATTGAACCATGAACAAATGAGAGCCGGCATCCAACATGAGATGTCGGCTCTTTTGCATTAATGCAAATTCCGTTAAGAGTACCATTTGCGATATTGCAATAACTTTTTAACCACATAAAATCACACCGTAATATCTTTCAGCATCCCCATATTTGTTTGTAATCACCTCCTTGCCTACTACTATTCCCTAACGTTAATTTGCACATTTGCAAAATACGGGCACCAATATCGTCTATCAGACGTCCATCATATCGCATAACATGCCGTTATATATATGTTATTTTAACTTTGCAGCAATTTGGCATGAGTAATGCTGTATACGTGATCATACAGTACGAAGAGGCATCAATGGGAACACACGATATCTGTCCATTCTATGGCAAAAACGATGACTATTGCGATGTCGGGTGCGAGTACATCTCGTCATATGATGCTAACATGATAATAAAATTCTGCCGTGATCGGCATTCGCAATGCGTCAAGTATATGGAGCTTGTAGATCGCTTTCACGATGAAAAATTCCAGTTGGTAACATGCTGAGCTAAAAAACCAATCGAACTGAAGGAGAAAATCATGTTGTACAATCTTGTACTCAATTACAACGGGTTTCATCTGATTCTGCCGCTGGCGGTCTCAATAGTGTTTACCGCAATCATGTTAGCTAAGGAGAAGAGCGATGAGCGAAAGAGAGCTTGAACTGCTGAACAGAATCGAAGAACTCGAGCGTCACACATGGCGTAACAGTTCAATCCTGCGTTCGGTTGCGATGGTTTCCTTCACCGCAAT
>JAQTQX010000001.1 GCA_028712075.1 Desulfuromonadaceae bacterium | reverse complement strand
GGAGGGGGAGAAAAAGTGCCCGTAGCTGCAACCGGTCACAATGTAGCAGTGCTCCTTTATCTGATGACAGCAGCATATCATCCCACGCCAGCCCCGGCAGCACGGTTTTGTGAGCCGCCGGAGAGAGCGTAAGCCCCTGCCGCGACAGTAGCTGGGTAAAAAGCGAGTCAAGCCGTGTCGTTGGGAAAAGAGCATAGCAAAAGATCAGAAAAAGAGCCAGTGCCGCCGCCAGCAGGGCTGCCCGTCGCACCAGCAGTCGGGCGGTCATCATTTTACCTGGCCTGGAGCCGGTTTGAGCAGAGCCAGAATCAGCGTCAGGTCACATCGTGACGGGTCATCAAAGCGCATCCGCAGATTACATTTCTTTATCACCAGAGGGCGGCTCCCTTTTTCAAGCCGATAGAGCAGGTTAACCACTTCGTTGAGCGTTAGCCCCTCCATGCGGATATCAGCGGCGTCTTCCGTGAAACCGCCCCGTTCGTCGCCTTTAAGCGGGACAATCTTTACCGACTTGCCCTTGATAGCGGTCTCTTCAACTATTTTTGCCGGTGAGTCATCCGGGCGGACTGAGGCCATGCGTCCACTCAACTGAACGGATGTGTTCCTGGCCGCCAGATAATCAACCTTGAGCGGCAGCAACTCTTTCAGCACCGTTTCACGGGCAGATCGCTTCTTTTCAAGCATCTTGACTTTTACATCCAACGCCGACCAGCCGACTGCCGCAACGAGCAGCAGTATCAAGGCATAGCCTATCCAAAGGCGGGTACGCGCATCAAGATCATGCCAGACGTTGCGAACCATCTCCAGCAGTCTCACTTGGAGCCCTCCTTGAGTGTCCCGGTCAGGCTGAACGTAACCGTACCATCGGGACGGCTTTTGACTTCACCCAATTCTGCAGCTACCAGCAGAGGGGCAAGAACAGCTTTGAATTCATTTGCGGCCTGCACGGAACGGGCATCACCCTTGATCCGCAGCGCAGACCCCTCTACTTCAGCCTCATACAGACCGTTAATGCCACTGCCCTTGGCTTCTGCAAGCTTTTTCAGCACATCCAGACATCTACTGGACGTTTCGATGCCGGAAAGCTTTCTGATCTCCCCTTTTACTTCCGATAGTTCGTCTACCGCCTTCACACGGGTCGGAAAAATTTCACGATACATCGTCGCAATTGATTTATTTAGCGAGGCAAGATCCGCTGATGCAGCACGATATTGAAGACCTTTGCTGACAAACAGCAGCAACAGAATACCGAGGGTCAGCACTCCGGTCAACAGCAGCTTTCTGCGCAGTGCGGCGTCCCCGGCTGTCCAGGCAAGATCTCCCTGACGAAAATTAGGGAGTAAGCCGTCATGACTGGCACGGGCTATAGCATACAATCCCGCGGTCTGCCGGAATGTTTCGTCATTCTTGAACAGGGCCCCAAGTTCCGGCGGCAGTGTGACCGTTTCAGTCATCAGCGGCAGTATAGCTGCATCGGCCAGCAGGTTCTCAGTATCCCCGATCAGGTAGAGCTGTTCCGGGAGGACTTCACCTGAAAGTTCCAATACAGACAGGGTGCTGGTAATCTGCGCTGCGCGTATCGGGCTGGTAAACGCACGGAAATAAGACAGCCGCCCACCCTTTAGCAGTGCCAATGCATTGCCGTCGCACACGGCACACTCTGGAGGGAGGCCCGGTACGCGGGCAGCTGCAAACGCAAGAGAACTAACCACCTGCGGTTCAATGCCTGCATTTCTGAATTGGGCAATTGCTGCTGCGATGTCGCTTTTACGAGCCCACAGGGCCAGAAAATGTCCCTCTTCAGCCGGCATAACCTCAAGTGCCAGCTCTTCAACCGGCAGTGCACTGTCACCCTGCAAGTGCGCCGGAAGTACCTCACGCACCTTGCGGAGGTCGTTTAACGGCAATGTAATGGTGCGCTGCGCAAACAGCGCGGGAGGAAGACAGAGAATAACCTTTGGAGAACCGGTAATCTTTTCTGCAACAGACCGAACGGCATCATCCAGTGATCTTCCTTCATCCAGCTCAAGAGTTGCCGCGCCAATCAGCTCCGTTGAACGCCGCGATATCTCAAAATGGGCAACGCTCAAGCGCGTCTGTTCAATCTGTAAAATCAGATAATCCATTAATACCTGTACCTTCGTCTTCTGTTAGAATATGCATACCATCCACGTGAAATGATCTATTCACCCATAATGCGCACAAGTGGACACGATTAATATTCCTGCCACGACAGAATCTCCGGGGCGCTCCCCGAAAGCCGCACTATCGCCTCAACCGTCCGTCCGGAATCCTTCACTCTGGCCATGGACGTTATTTTGAATAGATTGCCTTTAACGCTTATTTTGCCAATCAACCCAGTGGCAATCGTGTCCATTCCGGGGACTCGTGACAGTTCACCCGTCGATTTAAAGGGCTGTACTTTCCGCTCGTCAATAATGCGCGCAGCCATCCGCTCGTCAATTCGATCATCAAGCGCGGACAGTACCTCTTTCGGCGCAGTATTTATGTTGATAGTCGACTGCGGGGCGCCGGCTACATCGGAAAATACCGTAAGATAGGGACGCAGCACACCCACCTGTTGAGGAGTAATTTCCTTAACCAGCGACAACTCTGTCAGCGTCAGCATTTTCCCGTTCCTTGGGTTGTACGGCGGCTTCATGGTCCTGTAATAGGGGTATTCGGCGCCGCCGGAGCGCGGCATGTCGTCACTGTCAAGCCAATCCGCCACTACACCACTGATATCCAGCGGTAACTTCAGACGAGCGCCAAGTCGTGAGAGCGCCGCCTGCACGAATGGATTATACTCACCATTAGGCTGCACCAGGCCGTTAATGTTGAGCTTGCCGTTTTCCTCACTTATTACTATTTCCAGCGATCCGGCTTCATCTTCAAGCTTGATTGGCGTAGCCCAAAGATCGGTAAGTGCCGTATAAGAACGACCCGATAGCGCCATTTGCAGAAGTCTTGCTCCTCCCGTAGCGCCTGATTCAGCCAGAATTGACGCCTGTTGCCCATCCCGAAAACCACGACTGAGTGAGGTGTCCACATATACCTGGTGGACCATCTCAACCACGACTGCCACCATTAGAGCAGTTACCACCAGTGTCAACACCAGGGCAAAACCCGAATCGTTTTTCAGGGATTTTACCATGATCCGCTCACCCGTGGGAAGGCAAGAGCAGAAAATTCAACCGGTTTCCCCTCCTCTGCGACCTGTATTGTCACCCGTACCTGTTTTGGCAGGGTGTTATTGATCGCAGAATCCCAACTTTTGACCCATTTAGAGCCGTCATAGCACTCGACCAGAAACGAGGATATCTGTTCCATTTGCGGGTATGCAGGGCTGGTCACCGCTTCGGAGAAAAGATCGCGTTCCTGGCGAGTCAGGATACGTACGCTCCCTTTCTCAGCCATCCGGTAGGTCACCGCAACAATCCCTGATTCACTCCGACCTTGTCCCGCCGGCGGTGCAAGTGTCGTCAGTTCGAGAGCTGAGGCAGGAGCGCCAAAATCGTCGCGATCTTCAACGACAAAGCGCAACCGCTTGTCGGCACGATTAAACAGAGCCGATGTGATTTCTCGGCGGATCAAATCAAGCGTCGCGCCCAGCTCCCGCCGCGACTCCATTCCGGCAGAGGCACGCTCTCTCGCCCGGATTACGCCAAAATAGCTGCCATAAAGTGCAGTGGAGAGGATACCAAGCAGCACCAACGCTATCAAAAGTTCCAGTAATGTAAAGCCTCTATTTCGGGAGATAGCGGACAAGCGCCACCTCCCTGCCATCACTGATCCGCCTTACTTTAACTACCAGTTTCTGTAGTCCGGGCTGTTCCGACGGCAACAGCTCCGCTTTCCAAGTCAGCTCGGGATGCGCAGGAGCGCAGGTTCCCTCCCCTTTTGCAGGAGCCTGTTCTATTTCCGCAAGGCGGGTACGGGCCACTAGGGTTAGAGCTGTATTGTCCCGCTCCGCAGCTATAATACCGAGATGGTAATTCACTGAACCAAGCAGTGTCAGCACCACGCCAGCCATGATCGCCAGAGCCACCATCACCTCAAGGAGCGTAAAGCCCTTCATGGCGGATGCTCGAGATAGCCTTCGAATGCCTTGACTTTTCCCCCTGCAGGGAACGCCATTACCGTCCAGAACTGCCCTCCCGTCGAACGGAGATGAATTGTGATAAAATCACGAATTCCTCCCATTCCGACATCGATACGAATTTGCCCATCGGCGATTTTGCCAAGTCGAGGTATACGGACATCTGCAACGATAACCCCCTCTTTAAGCGCCAGCCTTTGCAGCAGTGGGTCGGCAGGCTCTTTGTCGCTACCATCGCCACCTACTTCGATGCATTTTAGGTATTCCGAACCTGGTGCCATCGCAAGAATATATGTCGTTCGAGACGTTGCCGCTCTCTCCTGCATGTAGCGAATCGTTGCGGCCAGAGTTCGGGAGGATATTTTTAGATTTTCAAGATCTGATGACGGGAGGCGCGGTATCACCAGTAGCATGACCATACCGATGATCGCCAGCACGATTGCAATCTCGATCAGGGTAAACCCGCTATGATTGCCGGCTTTCATGACATCAGATCTGTGTAAGCACTCGCGGCAGCTCAGCCCCGAAGAGCCTCTTCTGCCACTCTCTCATACCGGATATGGTATCAAGCTCTTCCGGTGTAGCACTTTCGGTATCGGCAATAGCTTCCAGCAGCCAGTTGGGAGCCAGTACACCTGGGTCAAGGCCGAGGTACATGCTGTATTGTTCACGCCAAGCTTTCAACTTCTTCAAGCGATCTTTCACCCGCTCAAGAACCTCTTTTTTTGCACTGCGCGGGAAACAGGGAAGCAGGCTCTCAGGGGTTGTTGCCCCTCGTTCAACTGCCGACATTATCGCCGCACCATGCCGCTGAAGCTGGCGGGGAGTCATCCCCTTGACAAGTGACAGCTCATGTAGAGAACCCGGTTTGGTTTCTGCAACTTCAAATAATGTTTCTGCCGATAACACTTTAAATGGAGGACGGTCGAGGAGTTCAGATTGCCGATCTCTTAACTGCAGTAATTCCTCCAGAATGGCAAGGTTGTGTCCCCGCAACTTACTGGCACCCTTACAGTGAAGAAATAACGGCCCCCCTTTTTCTGCCACCCTCGCCTGACAAACGATTTGCCCCTCCTCTTCAAGCCAGGACAAGCGGCCTTTATCACATAATTCATATCGTAGCTGATCATAGAGCGGGAGCAGATCGGAGGTGTCAGCGGAGGCGTAACAGCACATTTCGTGGCTTAATGGGCGTTTGCTCCAATCGGCCTTCTGGTATTTTTTGTCCAGATCAATACCAAATCTCGCTTTTAACAGTGAAGCCAAGCCAAATTCAGTGAATCCGAGTAGGCGGGAGGCAATCATGGTATCAAACAAGTTCGAGACTTCGATGCCAAAATCACGGTGCAGGGAGCGGATATCGTAATCAGAGCCGTGCATGACGACAATGATTGCCGGATTGGCAAGCGGCTCCGCCAGCGGCGCAAGCGAATTCAGTGCCAGCGGGTCTATCAACCAGTTATCTTGGCGAGTTGATACCTGGACAAGGCAGACCTTTTCACGATAATGATGCAGGGAATCCATCTCCAGATCAACCGCGATTTCCGTCTGATGTGAGAGGATGGCTGCTACTTCGGCTAACCGTTCAAAAGTGGTAATGATTTCGCAGGTTCCTGCCTGCATATGGAAATAACTCAAACCTAAAACTCCCGAATAATTGAATAGGTAGTGGTGCGTTGGGCTGCACGGAATCCGGCACCATGGATGAGGTCGATCATTTCCTGCCGAGACATGCAGAAGCTGCAGCCCGCAGCAGCAACAACATTTTCTTCCAGCATGGTCCCGCCAAGATCGTTTGCCCCGAAAAAGAGTGCTACTGAAGCCATTTTTGCGCCCTGAGTCACCCAGCTTGCCTGAATGTTCGGGATATTGTCGAGAACAATTCGTGACAATGCGAGTATTTTCAAGTAATCGACGCCGGTGGCTGTTGTCCCGCCAAGCTCTGTATTGCCCGGCTGGTAGGTCCAGGGAATAAACGCGGTAAAGGATCCTCCCTGATCCTGAATTTCTCTGACTCTGAAGATATGCTCAACAATATCTTCCGGGTTCTCACTACTGCCGAACATCATGGTGGCAGTAGTGAGCATTCCCAAGTTGGCCGCTTTCAGCATGACCTCAGCCCACTGTTGCCAGCCGATCTTATTGGGTGAAATATTGCTGCGTACCTCATCGACAAGAATTTCCGCTCCTCCTCCTGGAATAGAATCAAGACCAGCGTTTTTGAGCCGGACCAGCGTTTCCTCAAGAGTGAGGGAAGAGTTTATTGAAATACAGGTTACTTCTGCAGGAGAAAGAGAGTGGTTTTGCACCGTCGGGAATCGTCTCCTGATTTCCCGGAAAAGCTCTTCAAAGTAATCAATATTCAGGTCAGGATTAAGCCCCCCCTGCATCAATAATTGGGTCCCACCCTGTGCCACAAGCTCGGCTATCTTGTCGTAAATCTGTTCATTGGCCAGAATATATGCATCAGCAGCGTCTTTTTCACGGTAAAACGCGCAAAAAGTGCATTTTGAATCACATATATTGGTATAGTTGACGTTGCGATCAACTACAAAAGTTACGATACCTTCCGGGTGCAGGCGCCTCCTGACTTCATCCGCACGCTTTCCAATAGCCAGCAGGTCTCCGTTAAAAAGCAGATCCAGAGCATCTGCACGTTCGATCCTACTCACACTGGCCACCATCCATTAAACTTTCTGGGCATTTCCCTTCAGACTTTTTCAGTTCATTTTCAAGGAGATTCCGTATCTCCACTGGAATCCGGCGGGCTTTATGATTGAGCCCAATGCATGCGAGGGTAATCAACCCTTCCACCAGCAATGTACCGTCACGGTGACGGACTATTTTCTGAGACATTGTTGCGGATGATCCGCTCGTACGAACCGGAGTCGTAATAATTGAAAGAAGATCGTCATGGAAAGCGGGAGCTTTGAAATCTATTTCCATCCTTACAACAGGAAACACGTTGCCATTCAGTGCAAGTTCGGCAACAAGAAAACCATGATTGCGAAAAAACTCCGTTCGGGCACGTTCCATATACTTGATATAATTAGCATGATAAACGACACCGCCGGAATCGGTATCTTCATAATATATTCTGACATCCATTGACTAATATTACTCCATATCTTCGAGCGCGTACCGCTTTCAACCGTGGAGTTGAGGCAATAAAACCCCTTTAAAAGACAGTTGTCACTACCTCGAACTTGTTAAGCGTCTGTCAAAAAAAACAGTAAAATCGGTAATCGTTGGTAAATGCAACTGCGCCCGGCATTATTGCTCACAATACCATGAAAGTAAAGCATAGAGCACAGTCAGAAGCTCTTCCGATTTTATCGTTGTGCTGTTATCTCCTCATTAATGCCATATTTCTACCGAACTGTGCGCTGAATCTACGATTAGACATACATGGTAATGGAGGCTAAACATAACTGCCCCCAAAACAGGTAAGCCATCATTGTTAGAGCATAAACGCCCCAAAACCGGATCACACCAAAAAAGCTAATCCTGCTATTGGCTGAACCAGCAATGAGCCCTGGAGGCAATTTTGGGGCGCATCCTCTCCAGGCCTTCTAAAATGGGCCTTTATTGTCGTTTTATAAATGTCAACATTCGTTCTCCCATCCCCATAGGCAACACATAGCGATGAGTAGCCGTAATTACAAAACCATCTCTACTGAGGGAATTGTCGCTTTCTGTCATTTCCTCTTCGGCCTGGGCACCTTTCATTGCAATCATCACTCCATTGTCGGCAATAAGAGGAGCGGCCAATGAAACAAAGTTGTCAAGTTTGGAAAACGCACGAGATGTAATTACACTGAATAATCGTTGATGAGTATATAGATCCTCAACCCGGGTATGGATTGCTTCTATATTATCTAACTTGAGGAGTCGAATGATATGCTTTTGGAATTTTATTTTTTTCGCTACGGCATCAACAGAGACCATTCGTGTGCCAGATGCACATATTTTCAATGGTATTACCGGCAAACCGGCACCGGATCCTATGTCAAGGAGGTAATCATTTTGGTTTATGAACGGGAGAAGAGCCAGTGAGTCAATAAAATGCTTGATTGCAACTTCTTTTTCTTCCGTAATTGCTGTAAGGTTAATTTTACGATTCCACTTCAATAGTTCAGCGGCATAAACCTCAAGTAATTTAATCTCACTTGTTGAAAGAACTAGCTGCATTGATTTTGATTCACTTGCTACAATTTCTCCAACTATGGAATGCATTGTTATTCAACTTCCTTCCATGATGATGCTTTGATTGCTATAGATATAATTGAGATCGCCGCTGGTGTAATGCCTGGGATCCGCAATGCCTGGCCAAGAGTATCCGGTCTGTTAGCAATCATCTTCTCACGCACTTCCGCGGTCAGCCCTTTCACAATATTATAATCTATTGCCTCGGGAATACGGGTCGTTTCAAGTTTTTTTGACTGTTCAATCTGTAACAATTGTCGGCTTATATATCCTTTGTATTTTGTTTGAATTTCCACCTGTTCACTTACTTGTACTGGGGTTTCACGTGAAACCGTGTCAAACTTTGCCAGGATTTCATATGAGATATCCGGTCGCTTGAGCAGTTGCTCCAGGGTTACGTTATTTTGGACACCTTCAATGCCAAGATTTCTTAATCCATCGTCACTGCCAACAATATCACTTAAACGGGTAGCGGCGACGCGTTCAAGTTCATCTGCTATCAATACACGCTTGGCAATAAACTCAGCATAATCACTGTCACTTACAAGGCCAAGACGGTGCCCTAAATCCCTCAGACGCAAGTCGGCATTGTCTTCACGCAACAGCAGTCGATATTCTGCACGGGACGTAAACATACGATACGGCTCTTTTGTACCGAGTGTCACAAGATCGTCAACCATAACTCCAATATACGACTGGCTTCTTTCCAAGACAACCGGATCGTATCCCTTTACTCTGAGAGCCGCGTTGATGCCAGCTAAAAGGCCCTGGCCCGCCGCTTCTTCATATCCTGACGTTCCATTTATCTGGCCTGCATGGTAAAGATTATCAATAATTTTTGTTTCCAATGAGTTATGCATCTGAATCGGGTCTACATAATCGTATTCAATTGCGTACGCTGGACGCATAATTTCTACACGTTCGAGTCCGGTTATGGATTGATAAAAAGCGTGTTGGATATCAATAGGAAGAGATGTAGACATGCCGCTCGGATAAACTTCTACCGTATCAAGCCCTTCAGGCTCAATAAACGTTTGGTGCCTGTCTTTATCTGGAAAACGGACCACCTTGTCTTCAATGGAAGGGCAATAACGTGGCCCTATTCCTTCAATTACGCCAGAATATAATGGCGACCGGTCTAATCCTGAGCGGATTATGTCATGTGACCGATTATTAGTATAGGCAATATGGCACGGAACTTGTTTCATACTAATTATTTTCGTTGAAAAGGAGAATGGGATCGGCGGGTCATCCCCGTACTGGCGCTCCAATTTTGAAAAATCAATCGTACGCCCGTCAAGCCTGGCCGGTGTCCCCGTTTTAAGCCTGCCGACGTTAAATCCAACTACTCTCAAATGATCAGAAAGCCCTATTGATGGTTGATCTCCGGCACGACCACCTGGATAGTTTTTTAACCCTATATGAATGAGCCCACGCATGAACGTGCCGGTAGTGAGCACTACTGTTTTTGATGTGTAGGTTATGCCGGAGCGAAGTTCGACACCTTTTAATATGCCCTTTTCAAGATAGAGAGATGTTACTTCGCCTTGCTTGAGGTCAAGATTGTTTTGCTGTTCGAGAACGCTTTTCATGCGAAGCCGATACAACTGTTTGTCGGCCTGTGCGCGCGAGGCCCTCACAGCGGGACCTTTTCTGGTGTTTAACACGCGAAACTGAATCCCAGTGGCATCAATGTTTTTAGCCATTTCGCCACCGAGTGCATCAATTTCCTTAACAATATGTCCCTTTGCAAGACCGCCAATTGATGGATTGCAGGACATGAGTGCAATGGCATCAAGATTAATCGTCAAAAGCATGGTTCTACACCCCATGCGCGCAGAGGCTAATGCGGCTTCGCACCCGGCATGTCCCGCGCCGACGACAATTACATCATATGGTCTGCTATTTAGTATCATTCCTCATCCCAGCTATTAATGGCTGTTCCACGTGAAACACAGAACATATTATTTCCCAATACAAAACGAAGAGAATATTTGATCGAGTACTTCGTCAGTAGTTGTTTGTCCAGTAACGGCGCCGATAGCGAAAAGAGCCTCGCGTAGATCAAGCGCAAGCAGTTCAAGATTGCCGTCACTTATATTTTGCGCAATACGATCCAAACACTTTTCGGCTAAAGCCAAAGAGTCCCGATGTCGTGCCCTGGAAAGCACTATAAAATCACGGGAGTCCGGTATCGGTGATTTCAACGCTTGTTCTCTCACTGTATTTATTAACGTTTCAAGACCATCGCCGGTAATGGCAGCAATGTTAACAGTGGCAATAAAATTCTGGGGGCCGGGCATCAGCAACTGCTGGTGGAGATCGGTCTTATTATAAACTGCAATTGTGCGACTGCCGCCCACAGCATCCAGGATCATCTGATCTTCCTGATCAAACTTTCGGGAAGAATCAAATACCGCCAGCACAAGATCCGCCTGTGGTATTTTTGCCAACGTTCTGCTAATACCAGTCTGTTCAACAAAATCTTCCGTATGTCGAATGCCGGCGGTATCAAGCAAACGTACCGCTAGCCCGCCAAAGTTTACCGTTTCCTCAATTATATCGCGAGTTGTTCCGGGAAAATGAGTAACGATTGCCCTCTCCTCATCCAACAATCTGTTCAACAGGCTGGACTTTCCAGCATTCGGCTTACCGACGATCAGGACAGAAACACCATCACGCAGAACTCTCCCGTCATCATATGTAGACAAGAGCGAGGACACCATGTCGCTGGCGACACCGACAGCAGCAACAATATTTGATACATCCGTTTCTCCAAGATCATCCTCGGGAAAATCTATGTACGCTTCTACCCGTGAAAGCGCTCTTAACAATTGCTCCCGTACCTCACCAAGATGCATTGACAGGGAACCCTCGCGTTCCTGCTGAGCCAATTGTAAAGCAGCTTCTGAGTTCGAAGCAATAATATCCATCACGGCTTCAGCCTGGATCAAGTCAATGCGACCATTAAGAAAAGCACGACGAGTAAATTCTCCGGGGTCGGCTAGTCTGACACCACACGAGAGTGCAAGGGCTAGTACCTTCTCGACAATCAGCCATCCGCCATGACAATGAAGCTCAAGAACATCTTCACGCGTATATGAGCGGGGGGCCCGCATAAATACCGCCATTGCCTCATCAATCGGTGTTCCTGAGACACCGTCACAGACTGTGCCAAAAGAAAAACGGTGGCTCACAAGGCCACCGTCATGAATAGGTCTAAAAATAATGTGCCCGACCTCGGCAGCTTGGGGACCACTTATCCGAATAATGCCTATGCCGCCATTTCCGGGGGGGGTACTCACTGCCGCTATGGTATCACGGATATACATGAAGAAATCTCCGTATCAGACAATCAGTCCTTAACTAACTTGTTAATGTACATCTGCTGGCCGATTGTCAGCACATTATTAACGAGCCAGTACAGTACCAGTCCGGAAGGAAAGCTGAGAAACATAAAAGTAAATACAACCGGCAGGGCGAGCATTATTTTCTGTTGCATTGGCTCCATATTGGACGGCGTCATTTTTTGCTGGATAAACATGGTGACACCCATTATTAGAGGAGTTACGTAGTAGGGGTCTTTATCTGCAAGGTCGGTTATCCAGAAAAAGAATGGGGCATGACGAAGCTCAATAGAAAACATCAATGACTTGTACAGTGCAAAGAAAACAGGAATCTGCACAACCATGGGCAAACAACCGCCCATTGGATTAACTTTATGATCACGATAAAGCTCCATTACCGCCTTATTCATGGCATCACGATTATCTTTATGAACCTCCCGCAGCCTTGTCATTTCGGGCTGGATTTTCTGCATGCCCTTCATTGACTTATAACTTTTATGAGTCAGGGGGAAAAAGAATATTTTCAAAATAATTGTTATAATTACAATTGCCACGCCATAGTTGCCAACATAGCGATAAAAGAATTTAAGTGAATAGAGCAGTGGTTTCGCGATTACGGTAAACCATCCCAAATCAAGCGACTGCACCAAAGAATTGCCCTGTCCTTTTAGTATATCGATATCTTTGGGACCAACGAACAAACGGTGAACAACGGTAACCGACTGACCGGGATTAATAGTAAATTGTGGTGAAGAAACCACTGATTCAAAAAATCCGGCACTGTTCTTCTTCAACTCTACTGCAGCGATGCTGTTATTTTCACTCAAAATCGCATTTAAGAAATATTTATCTGCAAAACCAGACCATTGAATTGATTTGTCATACCGCTTTGACGCGCTTGCAACATCCTTAATTTTATTCGTCTGAAGCGCGTTATCAGAAAAGAGGTATGCACCGGCAGTATCAAAACGGTTATCTTTCACTTTTGGTTCAGCAGGATATGTCATTAAATGCTGAATTCCACCGACTATCGGTGCGGCAGAATTGTTGAATACCTGTGTTTCGAGATTTATTCCATATTGCCCCGCTGTGAAGGTGTAAATTTTACGAACGGTAAAGCCCTGTCCAGAAACATAGTTGAAAGTAAGTTTACGGGAACCGCTCTTATCAATTTTGAGAGAATCTGCGTCGGCTATAAATACTGTGCTATCAGGAAGATTTATACCTGCAGCCCTGGTTGAAAAGCAAAATACATTGGGGTCAGAATCACTCGCAAGAGTTACATTATGTGCCGAAGGGGTGTTCTGTTCGCGGTACTTTTTTAACGTCAGGCTCTTAAGACTCGCACCGCGAGGGGAAAAAACCGCCGTAAAAAGATCTGTTTCAACTATTGAATCTTTTGGGATCCGACTTGATGTGGCGACCATTCCTGGTGTATCCGGTGCCGCCTGAAGAGAAGGCGCCGGAGTGCTTTCGGCAACCTGACCGGGTGCTGCAGTCGATATCTTTGAAAAAGCGGGTGATTCTAATTTCTGTTTTTCCGGACCAAACAGCATGGAAAACAGGTAAAATACGGCAATCGAGAGACCCACTGCGATTATAGCGCGCTTTTCCATCAAGACTCCTGAATATTACTGACTATTATTTAGGTACCGGATCATAGCCACCCGGATGATAAGGATGACATTTACATATTCTGGTAAAGGTAAGTAAGAAACCTTTGGCAACACCATGCCGAATGAATGATTCTCGGGAATATTCGGAACAGGATGGATAAAAGCGACAGGTCCGTGGAAGAAACGGCGAGATCATCTTCTGATAAAAACTGATTACAAGGAGCAAACAGTACTTGAACATGGGGGTTTGCCTACAAACCTAAAGGCCATATTTAGTTCACGTACAACGTCGTGATACGTCATCAGAGCTGATTCACTTCTAGCTATGATATTAACATCCACAGCAGGCAGTCTGAAAAAATTTTGCCTGAAAAATTCTCTCAGATACCGTTTAATCCGGTTACGCACAACAGCACAGCCAATTTTTTTACTGGCGGTGATTCCCAAACGGGCTACGTTATGGTCATTTTCAGACCATACTAATAAAAAACCTTGTACCGTGCATTTACGCCGTGAGGAAGCGAGCCGGGCGAAATCAGAACGCTTCCTCAGCCGGACTGTTTTTATAAACCTCAACGAACCAACTTCTTGCACGCCGTATAAACTTATTTTGTTGCAATTCTCACGGATAAGTTTTTACGTCCCTTAGCTCTTCTCCGCTTAATTACCAGACGGCCGTTTTTAGTCGCCATTCTCACCAAAAAACCATGCGTACGTTTACGTGAAATATTACTGGGCTGAAATGTTCTTTTCATCTGTACCTTACCTCTAAAAGTTATTTTCTTGGAAATGGGTTATTAAGCATAACTGCCCCGAACGTGTCAAGTCTAATCTGCACCTCGCCATTTCTTATACACGGTAGTCTATAGCAATTTATTTGCCTTGAAAAAGAAAGTCAGCTCTGTTATCCTCACCGGCCTGATCAACGCATTTGATGTAAAATTTTATATTTATCTCGTTGATTTAATTGTATAAATAAGTTTTCAACAGGTGTTGATAATTATGTTGATAACTTATACTGCATGGTGAGTGGCTATATAGCCTTGGAATACCCGTTTCATATATTTTTGGTGATTCTGTTGATAAACAAATACAATCAAGATTGTGATACTCCCACATGTTAGATGCATGGCAACAAGCTGCCGATAACATAGAAAAAGTCATGTCGGAAGCGGACTTCAACACATGGATCACACCGGTTCATTACAGTCACGATGACGGTTCCAATGTTTTTTTGACGGTGCCGAATTCATTCATCAAAGAATGGCTTGAAGACCATTATCTCGAAATGTTGACCAGAGCGTTGACTGCTACAACCGGTTGTACCGTTACACTCAACTTTGTCATACGGACTGAGGAAGATCACAAACCATACAATTCCGAAGACTTTATTGTCACTTCAGATGTTGAACTGACCGTCTCAAAAAATGCCCCGCTTGAACATGTGTTCACACCACTCAACCCAAAATACACCTTTGATCTCTTTGTAAGTGGTACAGGAAATCAATTTGCTCATGCGGCAGCAATGGCGGTAGCTAATAATCCGGCTGATACTTACAATCCCCTTTTTATCTACGGCGGAGTTGGACTTGGCAAGAGTCACCTATTGAATTCCATAGGGCACACCATCCGTCAAAAATCGCCGGAACTTAATGTCTGCTACTGTTCTGCTGAAAAATTCATGTATGAAATGGTAAATCATATCAAATTGAAAAAAATGGATATATTCCGAAACCGTTTCAGAAATGTTGATGTACTGCTTGTTGACGACATACAGTTCATATCTGGAAAAGTTGGAACCCAGGAAGAATTTTTCCACACTTTCAATGCCCTGCACGATGCCCATAAACAGATTGTAATAACTTCAGATAAGTTCCCTCGAGAAATTTCCGACCTGGAAGAACGGCTGAGATCAAGATTTGAATGGGGCTTGATCGCCGATATCCAACCTCCCGATGTTGAAACAAAAATTGCTATACTGAAAAAAAAATCTGAGGTCACCAAAGTATTTTTTCCAGAGGATGTTTATTATTTTCTAGCGTCGAGCGATACCAGAAACATACGTGAATTAGAAGGAATGCTCATCCGACTCGGTGCTTTCAGCAGCCTTCAGAATATCCCGGTCACACTTGAAATGGCAAAAAATAATCTGAAAGATATTCTGGGAGACAAGACTAAGGACATAACTGTTGAACTGATACAAAAAACTGTCGCTGATTACTATGGAATGAAAACAGTCGATCTTAAATCGGAAAAACGCCTGAAAAATATTGTACAGGCACGTCAGATAGCCATCTGGTTATGTCGGGATATGACCAAAGCATCTTACCCCGACATTGGTTCCAAATTTGGCGGAAAAGACCATTCAACAGTTATTTATTCGTTCAAAAAAATTGACAAGGCCATATCAGACGAACCAAATTTAAATAAAAATATAAATGAGATAAAAAATATACTTCTCAAGTAAGCGGATAACCTGTTAATTCACTGTTAACATCTGTTGATAATTTTCCTGACTGGTAATAAACGCCGTAACTGGTCACCGTAATACACAGTCATTAAGATATAGTATCCTTTAAAATCAAGGTTGTTACATAATTATCCCCAGTTTAAACAATGCCTACAACGTACTACAAAGATCTTATATTAATTATATACTACCTAGTAACAAGAGGGAGGCATGTATGGAATTTAAAATAGACAAAGAACAGTTCATGAAAGCGTTGCAGAAAATTCAGGGAATAATTGAAAAAAGAACTTCAATGCCTATTCTATCAAATGTCCTTCTTGAAGCTCAGGAAGGTTCTCTATTTGTCACTGCAACAGATCTGGAAGTCGGAATGAAAAGTAGTTATGCCGCTGACGTTACTGTTCCCGGAAAAATAACAGTTTCTGCAAAAAAATTGTATGAAATTGTTAAGGAACTTCCCAATCAGCCAATTCTGTTTTTGTCAAAGGATAATGACTGGGTTGAGATAAAATGCGGTAAGGTTCAGTTCAATATTGTGGGGTTGTCTTCAGACGAATTTCCCTATTTTCCCGAAGTAAAAGAGGAAAACCTTTTTGAAATTGAAACATCCTTGTTACGAGGCATGATAGAAAGAACATCGTACGCCATCTGTACAGACGAAACAAAGTATAATTTAAACGGTATTTTCATTAAAGTGGAGGTAAACTCTGACGGTACTAATGGTTTGAGAATGGTATCAACGGACGGTCATAGACTCTCAATAGCATCAGGACAGCTGAAAGGTAATCCTGGACCGGAACTGCTCAAGGGAGTAATTCTGCCAAAAAAAGGTATCTACGAGATGAAGAAGGTTACTGATGAAGAGGGGGGAACCCTCATGTTCGGTTTTCTGGATAATAGTGCCGTTCTTAAAAAAGGTGATTCCTATATGGTTATGCGCCTCGTCGACGGTGAATTTCCCGATTACAATAGGGTAATTCCTACCGGTAATACACGCATAGTGACAGTTAACAAGGAAGATTTCAGTCATTCCGTACGACGAATGGCAATTTTATCAAGTGAAAAGTTTAAGGGAATTATGTTGGAAATAGTCTCAGGCGGGATTAAAATTTCTTCCAGTAATCCTGAGCTTGGTGATGCCATGGAAGAGTTGGATGTTGATTATACCGGAGAACCTATCGCCGTCAGGTTTAATGCCCGTTATCTTCTTGATGTTCTTTCCGTTGCAGAAACAGAAAAAATTGAGATGAAGTTTAAAGACGAACTTTCCCCATCTATTCTGGTTCCGGAAAATTCCGATACCTTTCTTGCCGTCATCATGCCTATGAGGCTCTAAATACCACTGATGCAGCTGCGCTCTGTAGTTATTGCCGGATTCAGGAATATTGATTCTGCCCAGTTTGAGCCAGGTGAACGCTTCAATCTGCTGTACGGCAAGAACGGTCAGGGGAAAACGAATGTGCTTGAAGCAATGTACCTGCTTGGGTCTCCCCGATCATTCAGAACAGCGCGTTTGCCTGAATTGGTCGGACACGGAGAGCATCAGGCGCGGATTCATGGTTCAGTAATTTCAGGTGGCAGTGAAAGTCTGTTGTCACTGGTTATTGAAACTGCCGGTCGAAAAGTGGGCCTCGATGGCAAAGCGGTTCATAAAGCATCGGAACTGCACGGTAAGCTGAACGCAGTGGTGTTTTCACCTGACGACACCGGTATGGTACGGATGGGGCCGGAGTCGAGGCGACGCTACCTCGACCGGATGGTCTACATGGGTGATATCGGTTATCTGCACTGCTGGCACTCCTATCAGAGAATTTTGAAGCAGCGTAACCACCTACTGAAAAACTCTGACCGGACCGGGCTAGATATCTGGACCGAAAAGCTTGCAGAAACCGGTGCAGAAGTTATTGAACGTCGTTTTGGGTTTGTTGCTGTTCTGGACAGAAAGCTGCAGATGTATTACGCCACAATTGCAGGTGGCGGTGAAATGTCACGAATCAGTTATCATCCGACCGGAGTTGAGTCAAAAAACCGGGAACAGATAAGAGTTGAGCTACTGACCTTATTCAAACAGCAGCAGCGTTCCGATGAACGCTATGGGACTACGACCTCCGGTCCACATCGGGATGATCTGACCTTTTTGCTTGATGACCGACCTCTCAAAGCCTTTGGCTCGCAGGGACAGCAGAAAAGCTTTGTCCTGGCCCTCAAAATGGCGGAGATGGACAATCTGTATGATACTTTTGGTGAATCGCCGCTGCTACTGCTTGATGACATGAGCTCCGAACTGGATGCCGACAGGAACAACAACCTGATGGAGTTTCTGACGACGAGAAACATTCAGGTTTTTATTACCACAACGGATCGGTCTCCAGCACTGCTGGATGCCGCACCACACTGCGCCGTCTTTCATGTCGAAGACGGCAATCTGACGTTTGAAGGAAGCTAACCGCATGAGTGAACAGGAAAATGTAACAAACGGCTCCGAAGAATATGGTGCAGAGAATATCAAGGTTCTGGAAGGGTTGTCGGCGGTACGCAAGCGACCGGCCATGTACATAGGCTCAACTTCGAGTGCAGGCCTGCACCATCTCGTATATGAAATCGTCGACAACTCGATTGATGAGGCTCTGGCCGGCTATTGCGACAATGTCTCGGTCGCCATCAATGCCGATGGTTCGATAACGGTTATCGACAACGGTCGCGGCATTCCGACTGATATAATGCCGAACGAGGGGAAGTCTGCCGCTGAGGTCGTCCTGACGGTACTGCATGCAGGCGGCAAGTTTGACAACGATTCATATAAGGTCTCCGGCGGTCTGCATGGCGTTGGTGTCTCAGTCGTTAATGCACTTTCTAAATGGCTTGACCTCGAGATACGGCGTGATGGCAAGATTTTCCGCCAGTCCTATCGTCGTGGCGACCCCCAGGCGCCCCTGGAAATGGTAGGCGAAACTAAAAAACGCGGCACCAAAATTACGTTTATGCCGGATGAAGAGATCTTCGAGACAACAGAATTCTCCTTTGATATCCTTTCCCAGCGTATCCGGGAGATGGCATTCCTCAATGCAGGTGTCCGTATCAAGATCAGTGACGAACGGGGCGACAGCAAATCCCACGAGTTTCATTATGAAGGGGGGATCAATTCCTTTGTCGAGTACCTTAACCGCAACAAGGTGGTAATCAACCCCAAGCCCATGTATTTCAAAGGCGAAAAAGGGGGAGTGGAGATGGAAGTCTCCATGCAGTACAACGACTCCTACGACGAGAAGGTTTTTGCCTTTGCCAACAACATCAACACCCATGAGGGGGGCACCCATTTGGCAGGCTTCAAAGGCGCCCTCACTCGTACCATGAACTCCTACGCAGCGGCCAACAACCTGCTCAAAAACGAGAAAGTTACAGTCTCCGGAGACGACCTGCGGGAGGGTTTGACCTGTGTTATCTCGGTCAAGATCCCTCAGCCGCAGTTTGAAGGGCAGACCAAAACCAAGCTCGGCAATTCCGAGGTCAAAGGATACGTTGAATCGTTGCTTAACGAGCGCCTTGCAGTGTACCTGGAAGAAAACCCCAAGATTGCCAAAGATATTCTCAACAAGTCAATTGAAGCCGCCCGGGCACGCGAAGCGGCCCGTAAGGCCCGTGACCTGACTCGCCGCAAGGGGGCTTTGGATATGGGCGGCCTGCCGGGTAAACTGGCTGACTGTCAGGAAAAAGACCCGGCTCTCTGTGAGTTATATCTGGTCGAAGGTGATTCGGCCGGCGGCTCGGCTAAACAGGGACGTGACCGGAAAAACATGGCTATTCTGCCGCTCAAGGGAAAGATTCTCAACGTCGAAAAGGCCCGTTTTGACAAGATGATAGCCTCACAAGAGATCCGCACCCTGATCACAGCACTTGGCACCGGCATCGGCAAAGATGACTTTAATATTGCCAAGCTCCGCTATCACCGGATCATTGTCATGACCGATGCTGACGTAGATGGTCAGCATATTCTGACGCTGCTGTTGACGTTCTTTTATCGAAACATGCGTGAACTGATCGAACGTGGTCACCTCTACATTGCCCAACCACCGCTCTACAAGGTCAAGCGCGGCAAAAGAGAGCAGTACCTGCGCGATGAACATGCCATGCAGGAATTCCTGCTTCAGGAAGGATCAGAAGAGTTGACGCTTCACCTGGAAAAAGGGGATCGGACGTACAACGGCAAGCAAATTATCCCGGTTATCAAACAGTTCATCGAAAACCGTGCCATCTTCAATAAGGTTGTTAAAAAGGGGATTTCTCCCGAACTGCTTTCGATTGTTATTCGTAGCAACGTGCCAGCCGATCTGGAGGAGCTGACCCAGATGGTGACGTATCTGGAAGCGATGAAGGCGTTAGCCGAAGGCTCCGAGTATCAGGTCGAGGAGGAGCGCATCACATTCCGGATTGGCAATATCCGCTCTATCATTGATCAGCAGGTTCTGTCAGTGCTCTCGTCCCACGAATATGAGCTGCTGGTGGATAATCACCGACGGATCATAGAGACCATGGCTGATGGCCGGGCCTTTGTCGAGCAGGATGGGGGCAAGGTGCTGTTCGAGACGACCAACCACCAGGATCTGCTCAACTTCTTCATCGAAAACGCCAAAAAAGGGCTGACGATCCAGCGCTACAAAGGTCTGGGAGAGATGAACCCTGAACAGCTCTGGGAAACCACAATGAACCCGGAAAACCGCGTGATGCTGCAGGTCAAGATCGAGGATATCGTTGAGTCTGACGAGATTTTTACGGTTCTGATGGGTGACCAGGTTGAACCACGCCGTGATTTTATCGAAAAGAATGCGCTGAACGTCGTTAACCTGGACATTTGATGCGACAATTTTTAAAATAACCTTCTCGTCGTTGCGACGAGAATAGCAGATACGAGGTACCAATGCAGACCCCAATAGAAATTCCAGTCAACAAGATATCGGTTAATATTGAAGATGAAATGAAGCGTTCCTATATGGATTACGCCATGTCTGTTATCATCGGCCGTGCTCTGCCCGATGTCCGTGACGGCCTCAAGCCGGTTCATCGGCGCTGCCTGTACGCGATGTACGACATGGGCAACGATTACAACAAGCCATACAAGAAATCTGCCCGTGTTGTTGGTGATGTCATAGGTAAATATCATCCGCATGGTGACACCGCAGCGTATGACACGATCGTCCGCATGGCTCAGGATTTTTCTCTGCGTTACATGTTGGTGGAAGGTCAGGGTAACTTTGGCTCCGTTGACGGTGACTCGCCCGCCGCCATGCGATATACCGAGATCCGCCTGCGCCACCTCACCCACGAACTGTTGGCCGACCTGGACAAAGAAACCGTCAACATGGCGCCCAACTACAATGATGAAATGCTGGAGCCGATGGTGCTCCCCTCCAAATTCCCCAATCTGCTTGTCAATGGTTCGACCGGCATTGCAGTTGGCATGGCAACCAACATTCCACCCCACAACTTGGGCGAGATAATCGACGGCATCATTGCCACTATCAATAACCCGGACATCACCTTTGAAGAGATGCTGGCGCTGGTGCCAGGTCCGGACTTTCCGACCGGTGCCACTATCTATGGCCGTCAGGGGATCATATCAGCCTACAGTACCGGACGGGGCATCATCCAAATCCGTGCCAAAGCCCATGTGGAGGCTTCCAAGCGATCTGAGCGCCAGGCGATTATCGTCACAGAACTCCCCTATCAGGTCAACAAGGCCCGACTGATCGAAAAAATTGCCGAACTGGTCAAGGACAAAAAGATCGAGGGCATTACAGAGCTTCGTGATGAGTCAGATCGTCAGGGGATGCGCATCGTCATCGAAGTCAAGCGGGACGAAAACGCCGAAGTACTGCTCAACCAACTCTACAAGCAGTCACAGCTGCAGGTTTCTTTCGGTATCATCATGCTGGCCATTGTTCACAATCGCCCCCGGGTGCTGACTCTGCGTGAAATGATGGACTGTTTCATCGAGCACCGTTGTGAGGTTGTCACGCGCCGCACCAATTTTGAGCTGAAAAAGGCGCTGGCAAGGGCTCATATTCTGGAAGGTCTCAAAATTGCTCTGGACTGGCTGGATGCCGTTATTGAAATGATCCGCGAGTCAAAAACCCCGCCGGAGGCCAAACAGGGACTGATGGAGGGCAAATTTGCCAACCCTGAATACCTGGCAAAATTGAACCTGCCGCAACCTGCCGGATATGAAAATCGGGTGCAGCTCACTGATATCCAGGCGCAGGCGATTCTGGAGATGCGTCTGCAGCGACTGACCGGCCTTGAGCGCGACAAAATTATTTCCGAATATGATGAAATTAACAGGCTTATTGCCCGTTTGCGGGAGATCCTCGCTTCAGATACCGAGATTCTCAAAATTATTGTTGCTGAGTTGACCGAAATTCGGGATCGCTTTGGCGACAAGCGCCGTTCCGAAATCGCCGACAAAAGCGCCGATATTTCGCTCGAAGATACTATCGAGGACGAAGAGATGGTCGTTACCATTTCGCATACCGGCTACATCAAGCGGAGCGCGGTGGACCTGTACCGCTCACAGCGGCGCGGCGGCAAGGGTAAAACCGGCATGAAGACCAAAGAGGAGGATTTTGTCGAGCAGCTCTTTATCGCCTCGACAAAGGATTATCTACTCTGCTTTACCGATGCCGGCCGTATGTACTGGCTCAAGGTCTATGAAATTCCGGAAGGGAATCGCACGACCAAAGGGAAGGCGGTCGTCAACCTGGTTAATGTATCGGCAGGGGAAAAGATCACCACAATTTTGCCGGTTAAAGAGTTCAGCGAGAACACCTATCTCTTTATGGCTACCCAGAACGGCGTAGTCAAAAAAACCCCGCTCGTTGATTACTCCAACGTCCGGAGCGGCGGCATCATAGCGGTTAATCTGGACGACGGCGACAAATTGATCTCCGTGGCGTTAACCGATGGCAGTAAGGATATTTTCCTGGCGTCGCGATGCGGCAAGGCCATTCGCTTCAATGAGGAGGATGTCCGGCCAATGGGGCGTGTTACCCGTGGGGTGCGCGGTATGAACCTTGCCAAAGATGACCGGGTAATCGGCATGGAGATTGTTGACAATACGGCTGTCGGCTCAACCATATTTACCGTGTGCGAAAACGGCTTTGGCAAGCGCACCGATTTGGACGAATACCGTGACCAGTCGCGCGGTGGCAAGGGGATTATCACGATCAAGACTACTGAGCGCAACGGCTCCGTTGTGAATGTCATGCAAGTGGCCGACGATCATGATCTGATGGTTATCACCGACCAGGGCAAGATTCTGCGAGTGCCTGTCTCCGGCTTCTCCGTTATTGGCCGTAATACCCAGGGTGTTACCCTGATGAACACCGAGGATAACGAGAAAGTTGTAGCTGTGGCTCGTCTCGCCGAAAAGGATGAAGACGAAATCGATGACAGTATTGAAGAGGCGGAAGAAACGGAAGGGTAGATGACGCAGCTCCTCAAGATAGACAAAACGTTACGCGAACGGCGCCGTATCAATCGGTTGCTCGATTATCTCAAGCGTGAGGATCTGACTGGTGAGCAGATGGAGCGGATTGGGCGCCGTTTGCAAAAATCCGGAAAACGGGCGCTTTCACCGTTGGTGCGTAAGTTGTGGCGGGAACAGAACGGCACCGCCCTCTACCGATATACCTGCATGCTCGATTTTTTTGACGCATCTGCCTGGATGGACCAGCTGATTCAGATAACCCTCAAGCGTACCGACCTTGAAGAGGATGGCAAACTGGCCCTTCTTGATCTGCTGCATGACAGCGGCATCGATGTTACCGCCCCCCCCTTTGCAGCCATGACCGGTTATGGTTCCCCCACACTGGAAGGTTTTGTCAATGACTGTCTCAAGGATGGTGAGCGCGGTCTGGTCCGTTTTATCGACAGCTTCCTTGATGTGACGGATGAGTTCCGGGAGCGGATGATGCAGCGGCTTGCTGATGCTGCTTCTGCAGAATCTGCCGCACTTCTGGAAATTCTGCTCTCTTTCGAAAAGGAGGAAGTTGTCCATGCAGCGGTTCGCTCCCTGGGACGTCACAGGAGCGGGTATGCCCTGGATGTTCTTATGCGGGCCGAGGAAGGACATGAAGGAGAGTCCGCACTCCTTATACGGCGCGGTATTCAAAGACTCTCCTTTACCGGAATTACTGTAGCGGAAAAACTTCCACACTCCTTCCAGCAGCCACTGCCATTCCATGAAGTGTATGCCGGCCCGGTCGATTTTTACGGTTCCCGAACCTTGTGGTTTTCCTGGCGGCTTGACAGCCAGGCATTTGCGGCCATGTTGGTGCTGACCGGCGAGACGGACGGCCTGTTGAATGCCATAAGCTATCGTATGAAAGATGAAAAGGAGTACGGCCACATTCTCAAAGATGTTGCCGGAGGCGAAATGCTGACGCCAATTAACGCGGATTACGCGCTGGCTTCGTTGCGTGATGCACTCCACCGCAGTCGCGAAGGGGGGGTGTATCTGCCCCCGGATTTCTACGTTGACATGCGCCTGTTTCGCGCGGACTCCCTTAAGCCGGAAGCATATATTCCCCGGTTCAAGCTGACGCATCTGGAAAATATTGTTGAAAAAATTCCAGGCTATGTTGCTGCCAGTAATGAACTGCTTGATGACGCTGGCATGGAGGGATGGGTGCTGACGGAGGTGGCTCTGTACGATGCTGCTGATCGTTTTGCCGCCCTCGAAGGGGATGGCGGTCCTGATAGTGTGTCGGAAGCTGCCTTGGAGAAAGAGATTGCCCGCTGCTGCGATGAATTGATTGTGCCGCGTCGTGCCGACATCATCAAGCGTCTGTTGCTGACAGCTGATTACCTGCAGCAGATTGACAGCGATGAAAGCGCGGTGCAAAAAACCTTGGCTACGGCTTTAAGCCTCGTCGGTAGTTTTATGCCTGACTGCCGCCACCCATTTATCAGGCGGTTGTTGCTGGACAGCGTTGACGCTGCCCGGCAAACGTTGGCCGAGGGGTATGATCCGCGTCTGGAGGAAGAGTACGAGGACGATGACTATGATGACTGACGTGCGTGCCGGAAAAGTGACAGGTATCGAGCGGATTGCCGTCATAGGCGGCGGCAGCTGGGGCACCGCGTTGGCGGGGCGTCTGGCCGCCAACGGCAATGATACGATACTCTGGGTGTATGAGCCGGAGTTGGTGGCGGAGATCACAACGAGTCATACCAATTCGCTGTTTCTTCCGGGCGTTATCCTGCATCCCGCACTTGCCTGCACAGAAAATCTGCAGGAGGCGGTCGCCGGGCGCGGCATCGTGCTGCTGGTGACCCCGGTACAGGTGATGCGCAGCGTCTTGCAACAGCTGGCTGGGAAGATCGGATCGGAAACAATTGTTGTCAACGCCTCGAAAGGGATAGAGCTCGACACTCTTCAGACGGTATCGTGCATTTGCGCTGATCTGCTTGGTGATGATGTCCTGAACCGCTACGTCGCGTTGTCAGGGCCTACTTTTGCCAGGGAAGTTGCTCAGGAACTTCCCTCATTGATTGTGGCCGCATCGCGTAACACCGCCGCATCTACACGCGTCCAGAATGCCTTTAGCTGTCCCTGTCTGCGCGTTTATACCAACAGCGACGTGGTCGGTGTTGAACTGGGTGGCGCGATCAAGAATGTCATCGCCATTGCTGCCGGCATCAGCGACGGTCTTGGTTTTGGGCACAATGCCCGGGCCGCCCTTATTACGCGGGGGCTGGCGGAAATGAATCGTCTTGGCCAGGCGATGGGGGCACAGACAGCAACTTTTTCCGGTCTGGCTGGTATGGGAGATCTGGTGCTTACCTGCACCGGCGACCTGTCACGAAACCGGACGGTCGGCTTCAAGCTTGGCCAGGGGATGAAACTGGCCGATATCCTTGCCGAGATGCGCATGGTTGCTGAAGGGGTCAAGAGCGCCGAATCAGTCTACCAGCTCTCCCGCAAGCTTGGCGTAGAGATGCCGATTGTGGAGAAGACCTTTGAAATCCTGCATGAAGACAAGCCGGCACGCCAGGCGGTGATAGAGCTGATGGCGCGGGATCTGAAGGCGGAAGGGTAGTATTTGCCGCATTGTCTAATAATGCGGCAAGTAGTTATCCAAGCGTTGTTTTTCACCTGTTGTTTCATTCAACACGGTTTTACCGATATTCTGAATGCCACTCTCATGATGTCTCCTGCCGATTTAAGCTGCTCTGCGACGTTAAAATTCTACTTCAAAAAGTGGATGAATTATGACGAAAAAAACATTGCCGGTGCGGGGAAATATATCCTTTGAAGACCAGAAGAAACTGAACGAGCATGGGGCTGAATACTGGAGCGCCCGTGAACTCCAGCCCTTGCTCGGGTACAGCCAGTGGCGGCGTTTTGAGGATGCGGTTAAAAGGGCGATAACTTCCTGTGAACAATCAGGGAATGATCCTGGTTATCACTTTGCCGGCGCCGGCAAACCGATCACAGGCGGCAAGGGTGCTGTCCAGATGGTTGAAGATTACCATCTTTCCCGCTTCGCCTGTTATCTCATTGCCCAAAACGGTGACCCGCGCAAACCCGAGATTGCAGAGGCTCAGAAATATTTTGCAATCCAGGCTCGACGCCAGGAAATGTCCGACGCTTTGGCTGCCGATCTGGAGCGTCTTGAAATTCGCAAACAGACCAGCGAAGAGTTTAAAGCCCTTTCCGGCGCGGCCCGTGATGCGGGGGTGCAGGATAGGATGTTCGGTATTTTTCATGACGCAGGTTACAAGGGGCTTTATGGCGGACTTGGCAATGAGGGGATCAAGCAGCGCAAGGGTATCCCAAAGAAGGAAAACCTCATGGATCGGATGGATACCACCGAGCTTGCCGCTAACCAGTTCCGCATGACCCAGACACGGGACAAGCTGGCGCGTGCACGTGTGAAGGATCAGCAGCAGGCCATCCACACCCATGAAGCTGTGGGAAAGGAAGTACGTGAGGCAATCAGGCGAATCGGTGGCGTCATGCCGGAGCATATACCGCCTGCTGAACATATCAGCGAGGTGGAAAAGCGGATCAAGTGTAGACCGCCGTTGATGGAGCTTGAGGAGAAGGACGCGAAGGGGTTGGTGGAAAAGAAAGAGGGGTAGTTGCTTGTTTTCGTCCAGCCAGTTTCTTTTATCTAACCATCAGCACGAGTTATCAACTTTTTGGATACCGTGCTGTTTTTGTAACATGGCTGCCAGACAAGGTCATTGAGGTACCCTGATGCCACTTTCCTGGAATGAAATACGTGACCGCGCCCTGGCTTTCAGCCGTGAGTGGGCAACAGAATGTTCCGAAGATGCCGAAGCCAAGAGCTTTTGGGACAGTTTTTTCAATGTCTTCGGTATTACCCGGCGACGGGTTGCTTCGTTTGAAGCTCCGGTTAAAAAAGATGATGATCACGGCGGCTTTATCGATCTGCTCTGGAAAGGCGTGCTTCTCATCGAGCACAAGTCGCGCGGCAAGGATCTGGATCGCGCTGCCCGTCAGGCATTCGATTATTTTCCCGGCCTGAAAGAGCGTGACCTGCCACGTTATGTTCTGGTATCGGACTTTGCCCGTTTCCGCCTCTACGATCTCGATAATAAAGAACAGCACGACTTCTCCCTTGCTGATCTTTCCAAAAACATCAAGCTCTTCGGTTTCATCGCCGGTTATCAAACGCGCAGTTTCGGCCAGCAAGACCCGGTCAACATCCAGGCAGCGGAGAAACTGGGAAAACTGCACGATTTGCTAAAATCGTCCGGCTACGACGGACATCCGCTTGAAGTACTGCTGGTGCGTATCCTGTTTTGCATGTTTGCCGAGGATACGGCTCTGTTTGAGCGTTGCCAGTTTCAGGATTATCTGGAGCAACGCACGGCGGAGGACGGCAGTGATCTGGGAATGCACCTCGCCAAACTGTTCCAGGTGCTTGATACCGCGCCTGAACGCCGCTCAGCGGCGCTTGACGAGCAGATGGCCGCTTTTCCGTACGTCAATGGCCAGTTATTTAGTGAAGCCCTTCCGATCTCCGATTGCACCCGGCAGATGCGCGAAGCGCTGCTGGATTGCTGCGCCCTTGACTGGAGCCGCATCTCACCGGCTATCTTCGGCTCACTGTTCCAGTCGATCATGGACACCACCGCCCGGCGCAACCTGGGGGCTCACTACACCAGCGAAACCAACATCCTCAAGCTGATCCACCCGCTTTTTCTCGATGAACTGTGGGCGGAATTCAACAAGGTCAAGCGCAACCGGAACCAGCTTTTCGAGTTTTTGAAAAAGCTCGCTCATCTGACTTTCTTCGACCCGGCCTGCGGTTGTGGCAACTTCCTCGTTATCGCCTACCGCGAGCTGCGTCTGCTGGAGCTGGAGGTACTGCGCCATGTGCGCCAGAGCGACCAGCTCATGCTGGACGTTTTCCAGCTTATCGGCGTCAACGTTGATCAGTTCCACGGCATTGAGATCGAAGAGTGGCCGGCGCGGATTGCCGAGGTGGCGCTCTGGTTGACCGATCACCAGATGAACCTGAAGGTATCGGAAGAATTCGGTCAGTACTACGCCCGCCTGCCGCTCAAGAAGGCACCGCACATCGTACATGGCAATGCCTTGCGGATCGATTGGAACGAGGTTGTTCCGGCGTACCGGTTGTCGTATTTGTTAGGGAATCCGCCGTTTCTGGGCAAGCATTACCAGACAAAAGAACAGAAAGCCGAATTGACAGAAATTTTCTCTGGCATAAAGTCAGCCTCCGACCTCGATTACGTGGCCTGCTGGTATCGCAAGGCTACGGAATATATGGCCGAGAATCCAGCACTACGTGCTGCCTTTGTCTCCACTAATTCAATCACCCAAGGTGAACAGGTCGGCATCCTCTGGCCCAATCTCTTTCTACGCGGTATCAGGATTCATTTTGCCCATCGTACCTTTCAGTGGAACAATGAGGCACGGGGCAAAGCTGCGGTTCATTGCGTAATTATTGGATTCGGATTGACTGATGTTCCTGAAAAAATCATCTTTGATTATGACACACTCAAAAGCGAGCCGCACTCTGTCAAGGCTAGTAACATTAATCCGTATTTGGTGGATGCGCCGGACGTGGTTGTGGTGAAAAGAAGTGCCCCACTTTGCCAGGTTCCGGCAATGAAGTACGGCAATAAACCGACAGATGACGGCAATCTGATTTTGTCCAGAGCAGAACGCGCTGAACTGCTCGCCAAATATCCTGCTGTTGCCGGTTATATTAAGCCGTACATGGGGTCAGAGGATTTTATCAACGGGCTGGAGCGTTACTGCTTGTGGCTTTTGGGAGTTGCACCGGATAGTTTGAGGGAAATGCCGGATGTACTGGCACGGATTGAAAAGGTACGTGCTTTCAGGGGAGCAAGCAGCGCTGAACCAACCCGTAAAACTGCCGATACGCCAAGCCTCTTCTTCTATGTTTCACAACCAAAAACACACTATCTGGTTGTTCCGGAAGTATCGTCAGAACGCCGCCGCTTTATTCCCATTGGTTTTATGGGCCCGGAAACCATCTGTAGCAACACGAATTATCTGGTGCCGGATGCCACTCCGTACCATTTCGGTATTCTCTCCTCCACCATGCACATGGCTTGGACTCGTGCTGTATGCGGACGCTTAAAGAGCGATTATCGATATTCAGGAAGCTTTGTCTACAACAACTTCCCCTGGCCCGAGCCGACCGAAAAACAACAGTCCGCCATCGAAGCAGCCGCTCAAGGGGTGCTCGACGCCCGCGCCAAGTTCATGCCTACTCCCTTCGACTCCGCTCAGGGAACAGGTCAGGTCGGTGAGCGGAGTCGAACCGCTACCCTTGCCGACCTTTACGATCCCCTGACCATGCCGCCGGAACTGGTCAAAGCGCATCAGGCACTGGATCGCGCCGTGGATGCTGCCTACTGCAAAACCGCCTTCAAAACAGAAGCCGAGCGGGTGGCGTTTTTATTTGAGCGGTATCAGGAGTTGGTTGCGCCGCTGGTGGTGGGAGAAATCCAAAAAAGTAAAACGAGGAAACCATGAAAAGCGACATTATTATCCAACTACACAAAAACTTCGAGGACTACGCCCACCGAATCGATGACGAAGAATTCTGGTTTGCCCGCGATCTTCAAGGACTTCTGGGCTATTCCAAGTGGGAGAACTTTGCCAAGGTTATCGAGAAAGCAAAGATTGCTTGCAAGACAGCGGGGCATGAAGTTTCCGATCATTTTCCTGACGTCAGGAAAACGATCCCGATGCCCAAGGGTGCGGAAAAAGACATAGACGATCTCATGCTTACCCGCTACGCCTGCTACCTGATCGCCCAGAACGGCGACCCCCGCAAGGTGGAGATCGCTTTTGCCCAGACCTACTTTGCTGTTCAAACCCGCAGACTGGAACTGATCGAAAAACGGCTTGAAGAGCAGGAACGTTTGGCCGCCCGCCAAAAACTTACCTTATCCGAAAAAGAACTTTCCGGCCTGATCTTCGAGCGTATCGGGGACAACAGCGGCTTCGCCCGTATCCGTAGCAAGGGTGATGCGGCGCTGTTTGGCGGCAAGACAACCCAGCAGATGAAAGACCGGCTGGGAATGCCTGATAGCCGGGCATTAGCTGATTTTCTACCCACGATCACCATTAAGGCCAAAGATTTTGCCAACGAGATAACCAACTTCAATATCAAACGCGACGATCTACGTCACGAAGGTGCTATAACATCCGAGCATGTGAAAAATAATCTCGACGTACGCAAGGTTCTTACGGATCGTGGCATAAGGCCGGAAGAACTGCCGCCTGGCGAGGATCTCAAGAAAGTTGAGCGCCGGGTAAAGTCTGAAGAAAAGCAGCTTGTAAAGCAGTCAGCAAAACGTAAAAAATAGGCAGACGAGAAATTGCCCGTCTAAGGGTATTGAGGCGCACAGGCTTCATGAACTGGTCTTGCGCGATCTTGAAATATACCGTGATGCCAGTATCAGCGAAATACACTGCCGAATTGGTGACGAGATTCCTCGCAGACTATTGAAAGACCAGTTACGAATCATGGTTGAACGAGGAAATATTGGCAAAAAAGGTAAGCTGCGTCATACGCGTTACCTATGGACAAAACAAGGCGGAATCCATCAAAGTTGATTTGAAAAAATGTCTATAGAACTATGCATGACATCATAACCACTTAATTATGCGTAACAATCCTATGGCCGAGCTTGAGGCAAATAAATTTACTTTCAGATAATAAATCGTCCATAGAAATACCCATTATTAAGTAATTGTCGTGAGTGTGACGGTCAAAGGGAATAATAAAATGAAAAAGAAGATGGGCGGGGAGAGAACGTGACCGATATACTGATGTTTGTAGCTGTGACCCTGTTAGTTATCACTATAACGCTCGTTGTCGTCCTCCTGAAGAGATCAGCGCAGACAGACTCTTCTCCGCTTGTTCTCCGTCTTGACGCCATCGAAAAAGCTCAGGAGCGAACCGAACGGATCGTCCGGGAAGAGATTGCCCGGAGCAGGGATGAGCTCGGCAAGGGTGCTCGTGAGCAGCGGCAGGAGCTTACGGAAGCGTTCAAGAGCTTCGGCGATTCCGTTGCACGGCGGATGACAGAACTGGCTGGCATCCAGAAAGGCCAGCTCGATGCCATGTCAACAGTGCTCGGCAAACTTTCCGAATCAAACGAGAAAAAGCTGGAAGAGGTCCGGATTACCGTTGAAGGCAAACTCCAGAGTATCCAGGCTGATAACGCCAAACAGCTTGAGCAGATGCGGCAGACAGTTGATGAAAAACTTCAGGGCACGCTGGAAAAGCGTCTCGGTGAATCATTCAAGCAGGTCAGCGAACGATTGGAGCTGGTACATAAAGGGCTTGGCGAGATGCAGACACTTGCCTCCGGTGTCGGCGATCTGAAAAAAGTCCTTACCAACGTCAAGACGCGGGGAACATGGGGTGAAGTGCAGCTGGGCGTGCTGCTCGAACAGGTGCTGAATCCTGACCAGTTTGCCACCAACGTGGCGACGAAAGGCGGCAGTGAGCGCGTCGAGTTTGCGGTCCGTTTGCCGGGACAGGGAATGGAGGCGGATGAAGTTGTCTGGCTGCCAATTGACGCCAAGTTCCCGGTGGAAGACTACCAGCGGCTGATCGAAGCGCAGGAACGGGGCGATGCTGAAGGGGTCGAGGCGGCAGGAAAACAGCTGGAGATCCGCGTCAAGGGGTGTGCCGCCGACATCAGCTCAAAATATCTAAATCCGCCGAAAACCACCGATTTCGGCATACTGTTCCTTCCTATTGAGGGGCTGTTCGCCGAAGTTATCCGCCGTACCGGTCTGATTGAAGTAATCCAGCGTGACTGCCGCGTCGTCATCGCCGGTCCGACGACCTTGTGGTCGATATTAAGCAGCCTGCAGATGGGCTTTCGCACCCTGGCGATCCAGAAGCGCTCGAGCGAGGTCTGGAACCTCCTTGCGGCGGTCAAAACCGAGTGGACTAAATATGGTGATGTCCTCGACTCTGTGCAAAAAAAGCTGCATCAGGCATCGGAAACAATTGAAAAGGCAAAGACACGGTCACGGGCCGTCGGCAGGAAACTGAAGGATGTCCAGGAGCTTCCGGCTGGCGATGTCACGGCACTGCTCCCCCAGAACCTGTTGGCAGATGAAGAGAGTGAAACCGAAAACGGAACAGGAGATATCTGAAATGCGCATCGGGCATGGCTATGACGTTCATCGGCTGGTGGAGGGACGAAAACTGATCATGGGCGGGGTGGAGATATCGTGGGAAAAGGGGTTGCTTGGCCATTCTGATGCCGATGTACTGCTGCACGCCATAGCCGACGCTATTCTGGGTGCCATTGGCGAGGGTGATATCGGTCGGCATTTTCCAGACAGTGACCTGGCCTACAAGGGGGCTGACAGTCTAAAGCTACTGGCTCACGTGGCAGCGCTGGCAGCGGAAAAAGATTTTGTCCTCAGCAATCTTGATGCCACTATTATTGCTCAGAGGCCGAAGATGGCACCGCACATTGTGCAGATGCGGGAGAACATAGCCCGGGTTCTGAATGCTGACGTGACGCAGGTTAACGTCAAGGCGACGACTGAAGAGGGGCTTGGTTTCACTGGAGCAGATGAGGGTATCGCGGCACATGCAGTGGTGTTGATGGTAACAAGTCAGTATAAACTTTGAATAACACAGAGCAGCGGAACAACTGAGAAAGGCAAAAATATCAGAGCCTTCAGAACCTTTTACAAAAATAGTTAAAGGTTCAGATTGTCTCCGTTGCTCTGTTGCTTCGTGTTTCAGTAGTCTTTATCACAATCCCTTCTCTGCAAGCGCCTCTACCAACTTCTTCTGTTCGCCGTTAAGTGTTTCCGGAATATGTACTCCGATCTTCACAAACAAATCCCCTTTGGTGTTTGAGCCGAGCGGCTTGACGCCACACCCCTTCAGCCTGATCTTGGTGCCCGGCTGCATACCGGCCGGTACCTTGATCCGTTTATCACCTTCGAGAGTCGGGACATCGATCGAAATTCCCAGGCAGGCCGCGCTGAACTGAATGGAACGCTCGACAAAGAGATCACCGCCATCCCTGATGAAAACAGGATCGGGCATGACGTGAATAATCAGGAACAGATCGCCTGCGGGACCGCCCCCCTCTCCCGGAGCCCCTTTGCCCGAAATACGGATTTTGCTGCCGTTGTCAACGCCGGCAGGGATTTTTACCTTCAGCTCTTCCCGCTGCCCGTTGCGACGAAACGCGATCTGCTTCTCGGCACCCTGTGCCGCGTCCCTGAAGCTGATGGTAACTTCCATTTCATGGTCACCCCCCTTTTGCGCTCCTGAGCGGAAGCCGCCGCGCCCGCCACCCCGTCCAAAAGCACCGCCGAACAGCCTCGAAAAGAGGTCATCGGCATTGCCTCCGCCGACTCCGCCACCCATATCCTTGTAGGCATTGCCAAAATCGAAACCACGGAAAATATCTTCCTGGCTGTACTGTTTATGGAAGCCGCTGGAGCCAAAGGTGTCGTACTGCTGCTTTTTCTCCGGATCGGAAAGAACCGCGTATGCTTCATTGATCTCTTTAAATTTATCCTCAGCGCCCTTGTTTTCCGGGTTACGGTCCGGGTGATACTTGACCGCGAGTTTGCGGAATGCCTTCTTGATATCGTCTGCCGAGGCCCCTTTTTCGACCCCGAGTGCCTTGTAGTAATCCACTTGTGCCATAGCTTCATCATCCTTTCAGTTCTAATAAACTAATGGAGTGTAAGCGCTGTTTGACTCGGTGTCAACGGTGGCAAAAACGATCAGGTAAAAATAAATAAACTTGTGTCAATTGCGGTTGTTGAATATCGTCACCAGTGGCTGCAAAGTATCTATTATCGGCATCCCAGACCCTAATTTGAAGAATATTGAAACAAGGCGGGGTAGTCCCGATCATTGTGTTTAAATTTTTGCTTCAGTTTGCTATTGTACCTGCATACTATGGGGGTGAATTATATGGCTGACTGTGAACTGCTTAAAACATGTATATTTTTTAACGACAAGATGTTGAATATGCCTTCGACTGCAGAAGTCATCAAGATCAGGTACTGCCGTGAAGAGAACAGCGGTTGCGCCAGACATATGATCTACAAGGCTGTTGGCAGAGAAAAAGTTCCGCAAGACCTCTTTCCCAACAACACGGAAAGAGCAAAACAGATTATCGACGGAAAGTAGCCGTCGTTGCCAAGGAAGATGTCGAGCGGACAAACAAATGCGCAACGATAGCAGGTGTAATGGTGACCCGGTCTGCATTCAGGAAGCTTCTCGCAATTTTACCGCAGCCTGCTGCACTGACCAATGGGCAGTAACCAAACCGGCAGCGCACATGACAATGAAAACTGAAAAGGGGGAAAGCTTACTTGAGGCTTTCCCCCTTTTCAATACGGCAGATTTCACCCCGTCCGCACAATCCTGGACAGAGTGACTGTCCCGCCTATGTACAAAACCACCAATGCACCGGATAGCAGGGCAACTCCGACAAAACCCATGGCACTGAAGCGTTCACCAAAAATCAGCCACGCCAATACAGTGGCGACAAGCGGCTCCATCAACGTGCTGATGCTGGCAACCGTTGCGGTGGTAGCGCGCATACCGGCAATGAAAAGCACATACGCCAATGCGGTCGGAAAGGTGCCAAGATAGAGGAGCAAAGACCAGCCAACGGGAGTGTAATTCATTACAAGCCCCTGGCTAGCGGCAAAAACAAAAAGAATTATCGCACCAAAGCTGAAACTGATTGCGATTGACTGAAAGGGATGATAGCGCCCTGCCAATTTGCGAGAAGCCAGGGTAACTATGGCATAGCCTAACGCGGAACCTGATGCCAACAGTATTCCGCCCGTATCGGCACTGCTCCCGCCAGCATTTTCCTGAAAACCGACAAGGAGCGCCGTACCGGCAAGCGCGCCTGTCAACGCCATCAAAACATACGCGGACGGCCTCTGTTTTGATATGAATACCGAAATAACGGCAACCATGACGGGAGCGGTGCAAAGGGTGACGACAGTTGCCACGGCAACTCCGGTACGTTCGACGGCACTGAAATAACAGACCTGGTACAGTGCCGTCATCATGCCGATCAGCAGCATGAGCAAAAGGTCTTGCCGGGCAACAATGAACATCCGCCGTTTTTGCGTAGCCCAGCAGACGGCAAGCAGTACGGGGAGCGACAGCGCCAGCCGGAAAAACCCGATTGATAACGGGTTTGTTGCCGATAAACCATACAGAGTCTTTGTTGTTATGCCGACAGTGCCCCACATAACTGCGGCAATCATGATACGTAACAGCCCATTACGCGCCTCGGCGCGGGTATTTATAGTAGAGTGCATAACGCCTCCTTGACCTCAAGAATGAACATCGTAATTCGAGATGAGGGCAGAAAGGCACAATTCAAGTGAGAACGCGATCAGGCGAACGGGGAGTGAACAGAAAACCAAACTGCCCTGCTAGGCTAGTGTGGCGGGTGGTGGGGGTAATATGCTGAAGGTTGGTTTGTACATGCGGCCACTATAACAGCTGCATGCGCTTGTTGTCAACCAGAGGGACATTGCAGAGGGCCAAGCCAAGCCAACAGAATAACATAACGGTGCTTGACATTACATACGATAGGTGAGCGACACTGAAATGGGCACTCTCACCAAACTTCTTGCACCAAAACCCGCCGCGCGGTACATTCCTGCCGAAGCATACCTTGGCACCCGCAGTAACGGGACGGTTCCGCTCTCCACATTGAAAGGAATTTACAGATATGAAAAAAATAATCATCATCGGCGGCGGTATATCCGGTCTGGCAACTGCCTGGCTGCTGCGGGCACAAGCTCAGGCTACGGGGAAAGAGCTGGAGATCACCCTGCTTGAGAAAGAAGCGGCACCGGGGGGGAAAATCCGGAGCATCAGGGAAGAAGGATATACCTGTGAATGGGGCCCCAACGGCTTTCTCGACAGCAAACCCCAAACGCTTGACCTGTGCCGGGCACTTGGTGTGGAGGGGCAGTTGCATCGCAGCAACGACAATGCCCGCAAGCGGTTTATCTATTCCGGTGGCGAGCTGCACCAGCTGCCGGACGGCGGTCCGGCATTCCTTCGCAGCCGCTTGATCTCCTGGCCGGGTAAATTCCGCCTGGCTATGGAGCCGACCCCCTTCATTGCATCTTCTCCTGTTGGGGTCGATGAAACATTGGCCGCCTTCGGGCGGCGTCGTTTGGGAGGAGAGGCGCTTGACAAGCTGATTGCGCCGATGGTGTCCGGCATTTTTGCCGGTGATCCGGAAACCATGTCGCTAGAGTCCTGTTTCCCACGCATTGCCGAATTGGAGCGGGAATACGGCGGGTTGATCAGGGCAATGATCATGCTGGGGAAAAAGAAGAAAAAGGATATCGCCGACGGCAAGGTTGTCTCCAGCGCCGCCGGGCCGGGCGGAGTGCTGACGTCGTTCCGCGACGGAATCCAGTTTCTCTCAGAGGCCCTGACAGCATCGCTGGCGGGAATTGTCAGCTCTGACGTTACGGTTACGGCGGTAGAAAAAGGTGCCAGTGCACCATATCGGGTTGTCTGCAGCAACGGCAGCAATTATGAGGCTGACGTGGCTATCGTCGCGTCACCCGCGTATGCGGCTGCGGAAATGCTTAACGGACTCGACAACCGCATTGCCGCTCTTCTGCAGCAGATCCCCTATGCCAGCATGACGGTGGCCTGCTTTGGCTACAACCGAGAACGGATCAACTATCCTCTGGATGGCTTCGGCTACCTGATCCCGAAAAAAGAGGGATGCAATACGCTCGGCACCCTCTGGGATTCCAGTATGTTCGAAAATCGGGCTCCGGAGGGAAAAGTACTGCTCCGCAGCATGATGGGTGGAGCCTGTTTTCCTGAGTATGTCAAGCTGAGTGATGACGAAGTCGTAACGCGGGTCAGAAAGGATCTGCAGGCAACGATGGGGATTGATGGCGCGCCAGATTTTGTGAGGATCTTCAGGCATCCCGAGGCTATCCCCCAGTACACTGTCGGGCATGGCGCACGACTGCAGGCGTTGAAAGAATCCCTGCAAGCGCATCAGGGGCTGATCTTGACTGGTAACTCATATCGCGGCATCGGGCTTAACGACTGCGTAGCTGCGGCTGAACGTGCGACAGACGAGGCGCTGGCATGTGTGTAGCGCGGGAGAATTGCCATGACATATGAGAGCCTGTTCAGTATCGGTGCAACTATGCGCATTGCGCTCGGCGTCATTTTCATGCTGTTCATCGTCTGTTTTGTCGCAATAGTCATTGAGGAGACGTTTCTCGGTGGGCGCCGGCGGCGCAAGGCGGAAAAATTGGCCCGGGAACACATGTCTAAACGGCAGTCGATTGAATAACACGATGAAATGTTACAGCATTCCCCGCTCCACAAAACTCAGATACTCTCCGTCACCGACAATAATGTGATCAAGCACTTTGATCCCCATGAGCTCCCCGGCCTCTTTCAAGCGGCGGGTGATGGCGATATCTTCGCTACTGGGTGCCGGGTCGCCGGTGGGGTGGTTATGGACGAGGATCACTGCGGCAGCCGATTCTTTAACCGCCGGGCTGAACACTTCGCGTGGATGGACGATGCTTTGATTGAGACTCCCCTCTGAAACCTGTACCCGCCTGATAATGCGGTTCTTGCCGTCGAGCAGCAGGACCAGAAAATACTCCTTGCGGCTGTCGCGAAACTCATGATGAAAATAGTCGAACACCTGCTGCGGTGAGGTGAAGCGGTCGAGCCGTTCCAGTTTGCGTGCCTGAAAACGCGAGGCCAGAGTAAATGCGGCCTTGATACTGGTTGCCTTGGCGAGGCCGATCCCTTTTATCGCGCACAGTTCAGCGAGGCCGGCACTCCCCAGTTCACGCAAATTGTCGCTGAAGTGGCTTATCAGGCCTCGTCCCAGATCGATGGCGCTCTGTCCGGAGCTTGGATCACCGGCTCTGATGATCAACGCCAGCAATTCTGCATCGGAAAGTGTTGCAGCACCCTGCTTGAGCATTTTCTCGCGGGGGCGTTCGTCTTCCGGCCACTCCTTGATGCCACCCTGCATAAATAAATCCCTCCTAACCCCCCTTTATAAAAGTGGGGGGACCTTGCATCCTCCTCTACAAAAGAGAAGGTTCCCTATACCGTAAACCCCGACAAAATGGCAACGATCAAGCCCCCTCCGATAATCACCCGGTACCAGACAAATGGCGACAGACTCTGTTTCTGGACCAGGCGGAGCAGCAGGGCGACACTGATATAACCGGTTAGAGCGGAGAAAAAGATGCCGGCCAGCATAGGCATCCCCTCTCCGGCAGGTATGCCGTGCTTGAACAGATGTACGGTTTTCAGCAACGCCGCACCTGCCACAATCGGCAGTGACAAAAGGAATGAAAAACGGGCGGCGCTGTCGCGGGTGAAACCGAGCATCAGTCCTGCGGTAATGGTTATGCCGGAACGGGATACACCCGGCAGCAGTGCCAGACACTGCATAAGGCCAATATACAATGCCGATGACGGTCGCAGTGCATCCATGGTCCGGCGTTTGCGGCCAAAGTAGTCTGCGACCCCGAGAAGGAGACCGAATCCGACCAGAAACGAAGCGATTAACAGTGGATTGGAACGAAAAATGTCCTCAACCTGGTGCTCGAAGAGTTTGCCGACCAGGGCGGCCGGGATCGTTGCGGCGACTATCAGAAAGGGGAGCCGCCGTGAAGAGGTGTTCAGGCGCCGGGCTGACAGGGCATCAAAGAAGGACACTGTCATTTCAATGATATCGTGCCGGAAATAGAGTGACAGCGCAAGAAAAGTCCCGAGGTGCAGAGCCACATCAAACGTCAGCCCGGACTCGGGCCAGCCGAGCAGCCAAGGGAGCAAAATCAGGTGTGCTGAACTGCTGATCGGAAGAACTTCGGCAAAACCCTGCAGTGAACCGAGAATTGCGGCATGGAACAGATTCATGAATTACTCCCTCAAGTAGAAAGACCTGAAGATACTGTAACTTTCTGGTAAAGGCAATCCATGTTGTTGTGCATCGTGGCAAATTTACTCTGTGAACGAAGCCAAAAGTATGCTACTAATTCCGAGTTTTTAACGCAGACTGCATTGATAACTTAACGGAGGAACCCTATGTTCGGATTGATACCCAAGGAAGAGAAGTTTTTCAAGCTTTTCAAAGAGATGACGGAGAATATTATTGAAGGCGCCAAACTCCTCAAGGATATGCTTGACAACTTCGAGAATCCGCCTGAAAGCCAGCGCAGGATCAAGGATGTTGAACACAAAGGGGATTCCCTGACGCACGAGATTATTCAGATGCTGAACAAAACCTTTGTAACACCTCTGGATCGCGAAGATATTTATTCCCTGGCATCAAAGCTCGATGACATCCTTGATCTGATCGATGCCTCCGCACAGCGGATCATCATGTACAATGTTGAAGCCATTCCCTCCGAAGCCAAGTCGCTTGGATTCATAATTCTGCAGTCGTGCCATGCGGTTGACAAAGCAGTTGCAATGCTGGGCAAAAAGACCAACGAGCAAATTTTCGAGGCCTGTATAGAGATCAACTCGCTGGAAAATGAAGCGGATCGTGTTTCGCGTGAAGCGATCAGCCGGCTGTTTGATGAGGAGAAGGATCCGATCCAGTTGATCAAATGGAAGGAGATTTTCGAGACACTCGAAAAAGCCACCGACAGATGCGAAGACGCCTCAAACATCCTTGAAAGCGTGGTGGTAAAGAATGCTTGATCAAGCTTTTATCATGCTCTGCCTGGTGATCCTGGCGGCGCTTGTTTTCGACTATATCAATGGTTTTCATGATACCGCCAATGCCATTGCCACCTGCGTATCGACCCGGGCGCTTTCAGTCAGGGCTGCAATTGTCATGGCAGCCACTCTTAATTTTGCCGGTGCGATGATTTCCACTAAAGTAGCCGCCACTATAGGGAAAGGCATTGTGGACGGTTCTAATATAACCCAGATGGTGGTGCTGGCAGGAATTATCGGTGCAATTGTCTGGGATCTTATTACCTGGTATTACGGCCTTCCTTCTTCCTCGTCGCATGCTATCATCGGCGGCATCATCGGAGCAGTGTTCGCCCATGCCGGTCTGAGTGCCATCAAGTGGGTTGGTCTCAAAAAAATTGTCTTGGCATTGGTTTTGTCACCAATCCTTGGAACAGCGATTGGCTTTATTTTTATGGTGGCAATTTATTGGATCTTTCGAAACAAGGCGCCAAGCGGCCTTAACAAGAATTTTCGCAAAATGCAGGTGGTCTCGGCGGCTCTAATGGCGTTTTCTCACGGGACGGCAGATGCGCAGAAGTCGATGGGGGTCATTACCCTGGCTCTGGTCAGCTATGGGACACTGAAAACATTTGCCGTACCATGGGAGGTCATGGTTGCCTGTGCTACGGCGATGGCTTTTGGAACGGCGGCTGGTGGCTGGCGGATCATCAAGACTGTCGGCAGCGACTTTGTCAAGCTTCAGCCGGTACATGGCTTTTGCGTGGAGACCGCTTCAGCCGGCGTTATCCTTGGGGCTTCCGCCTTTGGTATGCCAACCAGTACTACTCATGTCATTACCTCTACCATTCTGGGAGTTGGTCTTTCCAAGCGGCTGAATGCAGTCAACTGGAATGTTGCCAAGCGGATTTTGATTGCATGGGTACTGACCATTCCTGCCTCGGCACTGGCTGCCTACCTGACATACCAGGTGATGAGTCCGTTACTGGGGAAATAATTCAGCTGATAAGGAGCGCATCCTGATATGAAAGTCATTCTCCCGGTTGCCGGGAAAGGAACCAGATTACGTCCCCACACCCACACCAAGGCCAAGTCTCTCGTGCATGTGGCGGGCAAAACAGTTCTTGAGCATATCATCTCCCGCCTGTCGACCCTCGATGTTGCCGAGTTTCTTTTTATTGTTGATGAAAACGGCAATCAGATCGAGGAGTTCATGAAGAAAAAATTTCCCGATCTGAACTGCAGGTACATCATCCAGAAAGAGCGCAAGGGGCCGGCGCATGCCGTCTGGCTGGCAACCCCCCACATTGAGCCAGGAGATGATCTGCTGATTGTGTTTAACGATACGATTTTTGACGCAGATCTTGCCCGGATTCCGAATCTGTGCCGGGAGAGCGACGGCCTCATCTATTCCAAGGAGGTTGAGGACTACCAGCGTTTCGGCGTTAATGTCGTGGAAGACGGGTTGATCGTCAACATGATTGAAAAGCCGGACACTCCGATATCACGGCTTGCCCAGGTTGGGCTCTACTACCTGAAAGACGGCCCCCGTTTCATGGGATATCTGACTGCGGCCATTGAAGCTGAAGACATGGTAAAGGGAGAATATTACCTGCCGCCGGTATTCATGCGCATGGTACAGGATGGCTGCCGCCTCAAGGCGCCGGAAATTGACGCCTGGCTCGACTGCGGCAAACCGGAGACCATTCTTGAAACAAATGCCTACCTGCTTCGGGGGCGGCACCATATCCATGGCGAGGCCTTCAACTGCGTGTTTATCGAACCGGTGCATATCGAGCGCGGCGTGGTACTGAAGGACAGCGTCATTGGCCCCAACGTTTCGATTGCCGCAGGGTGTACCATTGAGCGGAGCATCATCCGCAACAGCATCATAAACGGCAATTCCGTCGTGCTCAACATGGTGCTGACCGATTCCATCCTTGGTGACAATGTCCAGTTGATCAGCCATGCCCGCAAGATGAACATCGGCGATCACTCGCTGATTGAAATGCAGGGGTAGGGAAAAAGGTTGAAGGTTGATGAGGGATGAGGGATGAGGCAAGACCGAACGTCTCGTTTTACGAAAAGGAACCATTGATATGAAAAAAGCGCTCATTACCGGCATTACCGGCCAGGATGGTTCATACCTGGCGGAACTGCTGCTTGGAAAAGGATATGAAGTTCACGGTATGGTGCGCCGCTCCTCCTCGTTCAATACCGGGCGTATCGACCATCTCTACCGCGATCCGCACGAAAAAGATGTGAGGATGTTCCTGCATTACGGTGACCTCAACGATGCCAGCTCTATTAACACCCTGCTGCGCAATATCCAGCCGGAGGAGATTTACAACCTCGGCGCACAGAGCCATGTGCGCGTCTCGTTCGACATCCCGGAATATACCGGTGAAATAGATGCACTCGGCGCGGTGCGCATTCTGGAAGGAATCCGGGAAGCCGGCCTGAATACCCGCTTCTATCAGGCCTCCTCCTCGGAACTGTATGGCAAAGTTATCGAAACCCCCCAGAAAGAAACCACCCCGTTCTATCCCCGTTCACCATACGCCTGTGCCAAAGCGTACGCCTTCTATATCACCATGAACTACCGGGAAAGTTACGGCCTGCACGCCTCCAATGGTATCCTCTTCAACCATGAATCGCCCCGGCGCGGCGAAACCTTTGTCACCCGCAAGATTACCCGTGCCGCTGCCCGCATCAAACTTGGGATGCAGCATTGCCTGTATCTTGGCAATATTGATGCGAAAAGGGACTGGGGGTTTGCCGGTGATTACGTCGAAGCGATGTGGCGCATGCTGCAGCAGGACCAGGCGGAAGATTATGTTATTGCCACCGGTGAAGCCTACATGGTGCGCACCTTTGCCGAAAAGGTTTTTGACCGGCTTGGCATGCCGCTGGAGTGGCAGGGGAATGGCGTTGATGAAAAAGGAATTGATACCACCAACGGCAAGACGGTTATTCAGATTGACCCGAAATATTTCCGTCCGGCTGAAGTAGACCTGTTGCTGGGTGATCCAACCAAGGCGCGCAAGCAGCTGAACTGGGAACTCAAAACCAGTTTTGGACAGTTGGTGAATATGATGACTGATGCCGACCTGGCGCTTGCCGAGCGTGAGAAGCGGGCAGACGGGTGATTACGCGTCTGTTTAATTTCCTTCTGTAGTTGCCGCAACTGTTTGAAAAGCATGAAATTTTAAAACAAATGACTACCCTGCCTTGACAATTATCCGTTGCATACCTACCTTGGAAACGGCACCATTCAACCCCTTTGAAAGGTTTTGGTCATCACTTAATGCGCTCTTTTTTACGTAAGTTCCTCCCCTTCTTTGTCGCTGCCGGTGTGTTCAGTTTTTTTATGAACATGCTGCTGCTGACTCCATCCCTCTACATGCTGCAGGTTTATGATCGGGTACTGGGAAGCCGCAGTGAGGAGACCCTCTGGTTTATCTCGCTGCTGCTGCTTGCCGCTCTCATGGTCATGGGAACGATGGAACTGGTTCGCTCGCGCCTGCTGGTGCGCGCCAACAACGCCATCGATGCCCAGCTGGCCCCTTTCCTGCTCAGGAAGATGGCTGAAGGTGCCACTTCCCCCGAGGGCAATCAGTACTCATCCGGACTCAAAGACCTGAACTCCATCAAGAGTTTTCTAACCGGCCCCGGTATCATGGCGCTGTTTGACGCTCCCTGGATGCCGATTGCCATGATTATTCTCTGGTATATGCACTTTTACCTGTTTCTGGTTGCACTGGCGGGGACGGTATTGATGGTCGGGCTGACGATTCTCAACGAGCTCCTGACGCGCAAACCGATGGAGGATGCCAATATGGCAAGTCGGGCAGCTGGCCGACATGTTGAGGTCTCTCTGCGCAATGCCGAGGTGGTCAACGCTATGGGGATGCTGAAAGGAATCGCTGGCCGCTGGGCGGGACTCAACGACCGGGTCATCGCCCTGCAATCCAGGGCAAGCAGACGCGCCGGCACCGTGTCCGGCGTAACCAAATTCGTTCGCCAGGCGATCCAGTCGCTTGCTCTGGGAGTAGGTGCCCTTATTGTCCTGCGCGAGCCCACTTTCACTGCGGGAATGATGATTGCCGGCACGATTGTGCTGGGCAAAGCGCTGGGCCCGATTGAATTATTGATCAGCAGCTGGAAAGGTCTTCTGGAAGCGCGTATCGCGTATGCACGCCTTGATGGCTTCATGAAAGCACAGCACCTGGAAATCGAGCCGATGGAGCTTCCTCCTCCGTCCGGCCAGATAGCACTGGAAAAGGTTTCTTTCGGCATTCGGTCGACCAATAAAATTATTCTGAAAGAGATTTCCTTTGCCCTGTCATCCGGCGAGTCCTTGGGCATTATCGGTCCCAGTGCCGCCGGGAAATCAACTCTGGCCCGTCTGCTTGTTGGGGTCTGGAAACCGTTGCAGGGTACTATCCGTCTTGATGGGGCGGATATGGCGTCCTGGCCGTCGGAGCGTCTCGGTCCCTATCTCGGCTACCTGCCGCAGGATATCGAACTGTTTGCCGGCAGCATCGCCGACAATATTGCCCGCCTTGATGAGCCAGATTCCGACAAGGTCATCAAGGCGGCCCGTCTGACCGGTCTGCATGAAATGATTCTTAAGATGCCAAAAGGATACGACACCTACATCGGAGACAATGGCGCAGTTCTTTCCGGGGGGCAGCGCCAGCGGATCGGACTGGCCAGGGCACTGTACGGCGATCCCAAGCTGGTGGTGCTTGACGAGCCGAACGCCAGCCTTGACAACGAGGGAGAAGCGGCACTGCTGCAGGCAATGGCCTACCTCAAACAGATGGGGACTACCGTGGTTGTTATCACCCACAAGGTCAGCCTGCTTTCTAACGTAGACAAGCTGTTGGTACTGCAGGACGGGGCTCTGGCGGTATTCGGCCCGCGGGATGGGGTATTGCAGCACCTGGTGCAACAGCAGCAGAAACAGCAGCAGGCACAACAACAAACTGCTGCTTCACCGGCCATTGAATCAGATAACGCTGCAGACGGCGGGGAGGTGGCCCGTGGCTAAGATCAAACAAAACGCTATAACAATGAATGCACCGATACGGGATACCCGCTATTCGCCAACACCAATTATCCTGACCGGTGCAGCTATTCTGTTGATATTCTTTGGCGGTGTTGCCCTGTGGGGTTACCTGGCACCGCTGCACTCTGCGGTAAACGCCCAGGGAGAGATGGTCTTCCAGAACAAGCGTCAGGCTGTGCAGCATCAGGAAGGGGGGATCGTTAAGCAGATCCTGGTAAAAGACGGTGATCTGGTCAAGGCTGGACAGCCATTGATTGTTCTGACCGATGATCAGGTCAAACCGATTGTAGACATGTTTGAAGTCCAGAGTATTGGCGAAACTGCCACAATAATTCGTCTGGAGGCGGAAAAGAACGACCTTGCCACGGTCACTTTTCCTAAAGGGATCCCGGCGCAGATTGTTCAGACCGAGACCCGGCTCTTTACTGCCAGACGTGAAGCCTTCCTGAAACAGATTGATGTGCTGAAGAGTCAGATCGGGCAGACCAGGGAAATGATCAAGGGTGCTCGGGAACAGCTGGCGTCAAAGACCAAAGAGACTTCCTCGCTCAAAGAACAGCTGGAGGCAAACCAGTCTCTGTTGAAAGAGGGATACGTTACGAAAACGATCGTGCTGCAGTTGGGGCAGATGCTGGCTGAAAAAAACGGTGAGCGCGAGCAGATTGCCGGCAACATTGCTGCAAACACCCAGCGTCTGGCAGAGCTTGAGCAGCGCATACTGTCCGTCAAAACCGAACGGATCCAGCAGGCCGCCAACGAAATCAAGCAATCTTCGATGAGACGCCTTGAGCTGGAAGAGCGGGTGCGTCCATCGCGCTCCATGATGGCGCGTCAGGTCATTCGTGCCCCGGTTGCAGGGAAGGTGGTAGGCCTGAAAGTTGCTACCATCGGCGGGGTTGTCATACCGCGGGAACCGCTTATGGAGATCGCGCCTCAAACCGACCATCTGATCATCGAAGGGAGGATTGGCGTCAACGACATCAGCGATGTCTCGCTCGGCCAGGTGGCGGAAGTGACACTGGTCACCTACAAAAGCTACACGGTACCGCCGGTCAAGGCAACCGTCACATACATATCGGATGACCGTCTGACCGTCCGGACAGCACAGGGTGAAATGCCCTATTACGCCGTCCATCTTGAACTGGATCCGGCCGTGCTTAAAAAACTGGACAACCTGCAGCTGGTGCCGGGGATGCAGGCCCAGATATCTATTGCCACCAAGCCGCGCACTGCATTGGATTATTTGATTGGTCCGCTCCGCGATCGGATGGGGAAGGCGTTCCATGCGAAATAACAGTCATCAAAGCCGGGAAAAATGTTTCACCACAGAGATACAGAGAAAAGAGTTAAGTAAACCAAAAACTCCCTACGGGATTTATATGAACATACAGGGATTTCTTTCTGCACTCCGTGACTCTGTGGTGAGAGCACCTTTGAAGTTTTGTTTCGGTTTAATTCTGTTTTTGTGTGCAATGTCAGTTGCACCTTTACCAGCATGTGCTGAGGAACGTGATCTGCTGGAACTCTACCGGTTGGCCACGGCAAAGGATCCCGTGCTTGCCCGTGCCGGAGCGCGTCTCGAAGCGGGCAAGGCGGACAAAGAAATTGCCTGGGCCGCTCTTCAGCCACGCGTCAGCGCCAACGCATCGGCTCGTCACCTCTGGCATCGGGTGATTGACTATCAACCGGAGCCGTTCAATGGTGAATATACCGGCTACAGCTATGGGGCTGGCGCCGGGATCCCGATTTTTAACATGGCCTCATATTATCAGATTGCCTCTGCAGGTGCCGGTATCGGCAGCGCTGAAGCGGGTATCCTGGCGACGCGTCAGGATCTGATGGTGCGTCTGGTGAGCGGATATGTATACTACCTCAAGGCGCTGGCGGATGAAAAATTGTATCGGGATGAACTGAGCAGGGTGGGAAGGGTGCTGGAACAGGCCGAAGCCTTTCTCAAGGCTGGAACCGGCGACGTCATTGCCGTCTACGAAGCCCGTGCGCGTCTGGACAGCGCAAGTGCAGATCTGGTTAAAACCGAAGGGCAACTGCGCTTGGCCAAACAGAACCTGTCCAGTCTTACCGGCATTATGATTGATGGGGTCAGAGACATAGCGGTCAGCACCTCATCCGGTCCCCACCCGGCGGAGCTGGAGTGGTGGCTTGAGACCCAGCGTCAAAACAGCCCGGCAATTATTCAGGCAAGAAAAGACCTGCTGCAGGCTGAAGAGATCCGTAAGGCCACAAATGCCGGCCATCTGCCGGTCATTTCCGGAAACGGGGGGTATACGGTCGATAAAGGGAGCACTTTTCTGCCCAACGTTGAAACGCAACAGTGGTATCTTGGTGCAAGTATCAATATCCCGCTCTATTCCGGCGGGGAAACCAGCGCTCGTACCCGTCGCGCCTTGGCAGGAGAATCCGAGCGCCGCGCCATGCTCGACGATGCTCAGGAGCAAGGGGTAAGGAGGCTAAAAGAAGCATTTCTCAATCTGCAGTACAACGTCAGTCTGGTAGATGCATATACGCGCAAACACGAATCGGCCGGGTTACAGCTGAAAGCGACGCAAAAGGGGCGAGATATCGGCACACGTACGGCAATAGACCTGCTGAATGCCGAGCAAAGCTATGCAGTCAGCCGTCGTGACCTGGCTGCAGTCCTGTATGACAATGTCCAGCGGCAGATGGAACTGAAAGCAGCAGCGGGAATTCTTGCGGAAAGTGACATGGTTGAGCTGAATAGTATGCTGCAAAAGTAGCGGAGATAGTCGCACCCCGTTTCAGGGCATGATTCACAAGGACATTTTATCCACTTCAGCCCACGCCAAGGCGGCAGCGCCAAGCACCGCCCCCTTGCCTTCAGGCAAGGCTGATTGCGACAGTTTTACCTTCCCTTTGTACGGCGTGAATAAAAACTCCTCAAAGTAATGTCTGGTCGGTGTGAGCAATATGTCACCCGCAGACGCCAATCCACCTGAGAGAACGATTGCTTCCGGACTGGTGTGTGCAACAGCATCAGCCAGTTTCATGCCGAGAGTCCGGGCGGTTATATCAAAAGCAGCCAGGGCAATTGAATCTTCGTTGCAGGCCGCCTCGTAAATCTGTTTTGACGTCATTTCATTAAAACGGATCTCTCGCATACTACTCGGTTCACAATTTTGCGACAGCAGCTCACATACCGTCCGGCACATGCCTGCAGCAGAAACATATGTTTCCAGACAGCCACGCTTTCCACACGCGCAGTCGCGACCCTCCGGATCAACGGTCGTATGTCCCAGTTCCCCGGCAAACCCGTCAGCGCCGTACAGCAGCTCGCCATTAACAATAATACCGCTCCCAAGACCGGTCCCTAAGGTAATGACGATAACGTGCTTCATGCCGCGGGCGATGCCGAACTGCAACTCACCGATCGCAGCTGCGTTGGCATCATTAGTGACGGCAACTGGCACGCAATAATGCTGCTGGAACAGTTCCACCAGATTGACCGATGCCCCCCAGTTCAGGTTGGGCGGATTCTCAACCGTTCCGCGAAGATAGTTGGCATTTGGGGCGCCGATACCGATTCCCGAAATGGCACTATTTCCGCGTAGTTTTACTATGGTATCACTCAAGCGGGACACCAGAGTGTCGGCCCGCTGCTCTGCAAGTGTTTCCAGAGTCGCTTCACACCGCACTATTCCGTTTCTGTCAACAAAGCCAAGTGACGTTGTTGTCCCGCCGATGTCGATGCCGATAACATAATTGCCTGTCTGCATGGCCGCTCCTATAGGTAATGGAATTTATGCATGAGCCACTGGTAAATTCTGCCGAGCTATGATACCTGTTCTGAAACGGCTCCGTCAAAATATTATATAACCGGGCGAAAGTTCACCCCATGTCACCAGCCAGTAAATATCTTTCAGAGACAGCCGGCACTATCCATGAAGTGGGCCTCTGTCTGTTACAGGTCGGCAGGTTCCGGGAAGCGGCACTCACCTTCAGAAAAGCTCTTATGCTGCAACCGAATTTGGTCGATGCATATCTGTGCCTGGGACATTGCCTGCATTCACAGGAAAAATTCGACGAGGCTGTAGCAGTGTATAACCAGCTGCTGCTGACGTCCCCTGGCCTTGTCACTGCGTTGGGGAACTGTGGTAACTCGCTCCTGGCTCTCTGCCGCTATGATGAAGCTGCACAGTGCTTTACCAGTGCCCTGAGAAAAGTCCCCGAACTGCATGATATCCGCGTAGCTTTGGCAACATGTTTTCAGGCGCTCGGACGACTGGAAGAGGCGATGGCAGCCTGCAACAGAGTACTGTCAGATGATCCGAAACATGCCGAAGCTCACTGGAATCGAGCGCTGTTGCTGCTCCTTAAAGGTAACTATGAAGAAGGGTGGCGCGAATATGAATGGCGCTGGCAGAAGCGTGGCTTCACTTCTCCCCGCCGCGATTTTGCGCAACCACTCTGGCGGGGAGAGTCGCTTGCCGGGAAAACCATCCTGATCCACGCAGAGCAAGGCTTCGGCGATACCATTCAGTTCAGTCGGTTTGTGCCAATGGTTGCTGATCTGGGAGCCATGGTCATCTTTGAATGCCATCCGCCGCTAGCCTCGTTGCTCAAGAGTCTGGACGAAAGGGTAACAATTGTTGCCCAGGGAGAACGGTTGCCCTGTTTTGATATCCATCTGCCGTTGTTATCGCTGCCAATGATATTCAATACCACTTTAACTACCATTCCTGTCAATATTCCATATCTAAAAAACTCCGCAGCCGAAAAGTTTTGTCATTTTTTTGGCAAGGGTGCTTTTAAAGTCGGCATTTGCTGGTCTGGGAAATTATATCCAGACCCTGGTCGCAGCTGCCCTGCCGAGCTTCTGAAGCCGCTTGCAGAGCTCGATGGTATTGTCTGGTATTCACTACAGATCCAAAACACGACAGAATTGCCTTTTCCGATGACAGATCTGACCCCATATATTAATGATTTCAGCGACACGGCAGCACTTTTGCATAACCTCGACCTGATAATCACCATTGACACCGCGCTTGCTCATCTTGCAGGCGCGATGGGCAAGCCCGCGTGGGTGATGCTGCCCTATGCGCCTGACTGGCGTTGGCTGCTTGACCGGAGCGATTCTCCCTGGTATCCGTCCATACGGCTCTTCAGGCAGGAAAAAACCGGTGATTGGCAGGGAGTCATAGAAGCAGTGTCTGGGGCACTGTCAAAAATGTTGTCATAGCGGAGCAGGTTCCCCGAATCTCGTCACTTTTTTTGGATGCATTACCGGTCTTAATACGGCATAATGTCCGCTCGTTTCAGCGAAATAGACAACACCTTGGATTTTGGTAACATTTGACGACGCCAAAGATGTAGCGGCTAAAGAATTTGACCCACTGTTTGTCATGCTGTTTGGATTAGTGGTGCGCAATCGTAACGGAAATGATCTAGATTTTCTTGTCGTTATGGAAGATGAAAGTTTGGAAACCGACTCAAAATTGCAGCGGTCTCTGGGGGAATTCTGCCGCAGATTTAATACTGACCCATTTGTATTGCCGGTATCGTAGTATCTTCAACAGTTGCATTCGGGAGAACCGTTTCTAAGTGCAGTGCTCATGGGAGAGAGGGCTCTCCATATGAACAACCATGTCAATGAATGGTTGAGGCAGTCTGACGAGGGACTGGGCACGGTACGGTAACTCGCGGGCGGCAATTTTTATCGAAATGCGTGCTACCATGCGGAGCACGCTATTGAAAAATACGTAAAAGCACGTCTGCTGGAAAAAGGGTGGGATCTGAAAATAACCTACAACATCCGCCGACTGTTGGCAATTGCTGAAGAAAACCATATCCAGTTTGCTTTTGTAGAACGTGTGTTTTTTATTGACGGCATCTACCGTGGCAGATATCTAGGAGAATCCGGATCCCTGCCACATGGTGAACCGGGCAGCGAAGATGCAGAATAGCCGTAAAAATTTCAACAGAAACTGTAGATTACAATATGGCTAGTGGAAGATGGGTAGCTATTTGAGCATTTCAGATACAACAGCAATTATCCTGGCCGGTGGCAAAGGGACACGGTTACAGTCTGTTGTGTCGGATAGGCCCAAGCCGTTAGCGTTGGTTTGTGGGAGGCCGTTTATTGAGTATGTGCTTGATCAGCTTGACAGTTTCGGCATCAAGCGGGTCATTGTCTCAACAGGTCATTTGGGCGAACAAATCAAGACTCTACTCGGATCCACATATAAGACACTATCTTTACATTATTCTCAAGAGCATGTCCCTTTAGGAACTGCCGGAGCCCTGCACCATGCCTTGCCTTTTATCACATCTCAACAAGTGCTGGTATTAAATGGCGACTCCTACTGCGATATCGACTTTAATGAATTTTTTAAAAGACATATGTTAAAAAATGCTCTCGTAACTATTGCAGCTGTTTCTGTGCCGGATGTCAGCAGATATGGTTCGATAACGAGCACCGGTGAGGGGCTTATTGAATATTTCCGGGAGAAAGGTATTCAAGTCGCTGGTGGACTCATAAATGCTGGTGTATACGTGATTGAAAGGTCCGTATTGTTGGCGATCACGCCTGATAGGATGATTTCACTTGAAAGGGATATCTTTCCACAGTATCTTCACCAGTCAATATATAGCTACGAAACAACCGGAATGTTCATAGACATTGGCGTACCGGCTGACTATAGACGTGCCCAGTTGCTTTTTCAAGACGTTAAAAAAACGTAACGGAGTTTTGTGTGAATGCACTGATAACGGGTATTACCGGCATGGTCGGGTCGCACCTGGCAGATTACTTACTGGAGAATACCGACTGGAACATCTACGGCATGTGTCGTTGGCGCAGTCCGCTGGATAATGTTGAACATCTGCTCGATAGAGCTAACCGCAGAGACAGGCTCTATTTTATCGATAGTGACCTTTGCGATTACATTTCTCTGACGAATGCTGTTGAACAGTCGCGACCAGATTACGTCTTCCATCTTGCAGCCCAGAGTTATCCGAGCACAAGCTTTACTTCGCCAATTCAGACACTTGACACGAATATTCTTGGTACTGAACGCCTACTGGAGGCACTGCGACGCTGTTTGGGGATAGATCCGATTATCCATGTCTGTTCTTCTTCGGAAGTATTCGGGCGAGTGCCACAGGAAAAACTCCCCATCAACGAAGAATGCTCATTTCATCCGGCATCCCCTTACGCCATATCAAAAACCGGCACCGACCTTGTGGGAAGATTCCATGCCGAGGCTTACGGCCAGAAGGTACTGGTAACAAGAATGTTCACCCACACCGGGCCCAGACGCGGTGATGTATTTGCCGAATCGAGCTTTGCAAAACAGATTGCAATGATCGAACTGGAACTGATTCCTCCAGTGGTTAAAACCGGGAATCTACAGTCACTGCGCACTTGGTCTGATGTCCGCGATGCGGTGCGTGCATATCATATGCTGCTTACAGTTAATCCTGTTCCTGGTTCGTATTTCAATATCGGCGGAACCTTTTCCTGCACTGTCGAGGATATGCTGCAACACATCATATCAATATCAACAAAAAGGGATGTTATCCGGGTTGAGACAGAACAGTCACGATTAAGACCGCTTGATGCGGATCTTCAGGTTCCAGACACAACAAAGTTCAGAGATCATACCGGCTGGCAACCGGTCATAACATTTGAGAAAACGATGCAAGATCTCCTCGATTACTGGCGAGGGCGGGTAGGTTCAGGGAAATATCACCTCGTAAGATAGAGATTGATTGCAGTGACTGCGGAAAGGTGAAAAATGGAAGAAAATAGCTCTAACAATACTTTATTGACCCCAACCCTGCAGGAAAAATGCAATTGGGTGCGGACTGAAACCCTGAAAATACATAAAATTGCACCCGGTATACGTGTCGCTTCCGCATTATCGTGCGTTGAGATACTCGTCGCTCTTTATTATGGGAAAATCCTCCGGTTCAACCCTCATAACCCGTCGGATGAAGATCGTGACCGGTTCATCATCAGCAAGGCTCACGGATCAGTGTCCTTTTACCCGATATTGGCGGATCTCGGCTACTTCCCCTTTGACCAGCTCGGTAAAGTCGGTAAAGTCGGCTCAATTCTCGGTGATATCCCGGATAATTCCATCCCAGGCTACGAAACAATTAACGGCTCACTTGGACACGGTCTTGGCGTGGCTTGCGGCATTGCCCTCGGGCTGAAGGCAAAGCAAAGCAGCCGTTCGGTTTTTGTTCTTCTCGGAGACGGTGAACTGTTTGAAGGATCCGTATGGGAATCGATCATGTTCGCCAGCCAGCACAATCTGGACAATCTCGTACTGATTATAGACAACAACAGAATCTGCATGCTCGACTACTGCACTAAAATCATCAATATTGAGCCGATCGAAGAAAAATTCGCCGCTTTTGGATGGAAACATTTCACGGCAGATGGGCACGACATCGAGGAATTGCATTCTGTGCTCTCTGCTGCAAAAGAACAGGCCTGCAGTAGCCCCAAAGTTGTTATTGCCAATACAGTTAAGGGCAAAGGGGTGCCAAAGCTTGAGGGAGATTCTTTGTGCCATATCCGGGCATTAAAGCCTGAAGAGATAGATGCCCTTCTCCGGGAGATGCAGTCATGAAACCAGAAGTTATGAGAGACCTCCTTATTGAAGATATTTGTCTTAGAATGAAAGACAACAAGAAAATATTCTTCCTTTCCGCTGATTTCGGCTCTCCAGCGCTAGATCAACTTCGGGCTGATTTTCCCGATCGGTTCTTTAATGTCGGTATTGCTGAGCAGAATCTTGTTTCCATTGCCGCCGGCCTCGGGCTGGAGGGTTTTACCGTATATGCCTATGCCATAGCCCCGTTTATCAGTATGCGTGCGTTTGAGCAGATCCGGATCAGCCTTGCCCTGATGGGCCAAACAAGAGAAGTGAACGTCAACATGATCGGGGTTGGAGCAGGGCTAAGCTATGACGTTACGGGACCAACACACCATTGTCTTGAGGATATCGCCCTGATGAACCTTCTGCCGAATATCAGCGTGATCTCCCCTTCAGATGCGACGTTCATGAAAGACATTGTTTCCTATACTCTCGTAAATAAAAAACCGAGCTATATCCGTCTTGACGGCAAAGCACTGCCGCGCATCTATGACCAAACCGCTAAACCTGACTTCAACGATGGTTTCTGCCAAATCTGCAAAGGCGAAAAAATATGCATAGTTGCAACCGGATACATGACCCATGTTGCATTAAAGACAGCTGAAGTATTAAAAAACGACGGAATATCTGTGGGTGTCATAGACATTTATTTGGTCAAATCACCGGATATGGATAAATTGAAAGCTTCACTAAACGAATATTCCATATTTGTAACCATGGAGGAAGGCTTTATCAGGAAGGGTGGGTTGGATGCGTTGATTACTTCAATTTCATCCGCAACTCCTTCACCAAAACCTGTGTATCCGCTCGGTTTTGACGATCAATATGTTTTTGAAGTCGGTGACCGCAAGCATCTTCATGCTTTGGCAGGACTGGGAGAAGATCGAATTATAGAATTCATAAAATCGATAAATTGACCTGAAGTCCCTTCACCGTTATTGCTTTTGGAGGCATTTGCCCATGGTGGACGCAGACAAGATTGAAATGCTTGAAGACAAAGCCCGCGCCATCCGCCTGACTGTTTTGAACATGATCGCGGAAGCAGGGAAAGGCCATATCGGGGGGGCTTATTCCTGTACGGATATTATTGTGGCCCTCTATTATGGTGGCATTTTACGTTTTGCCCCTGACAATCCTTCGTGGGGTTTACGGGATCGTTTCATTCTCAGTAAAGGCCATTCCGGTTCTGCGCTATTTGCCGTTCTGGCTGATCTCGGATATTTCGATACCTCGGAACTTGCACTATACTGCAAAAACGGAAGCATTCTTGGCGGACACCCGGACCGTAATGTTCCCGGCATTGAGGCTGATACAGGTTCTCTCGGGCATGGCCTGGGCATAGGCGCCGGAATGGCTCTGGCAGCGAAACTTAACAACACCGGGCAGCGGGTATTTGTCCTTGTCGGCGACGGTGAGTGTGCTGAAGGGGCTGTATGGGAGGCAATGGTTTTTGCAGCGCGCCACAAGCTTGCCAATCTTACCCTGATAATAGACCGGAACCGGCAATGCGTGCTTGACTTCACTGAGGATTGCGCCCCGCTTGATCCTTTCTCAGACAAGCTTGCTGCTTTCGGTTGGGACACCAGAGAAATCAATGGTCATTCGTTTGAAGAAATCCTTGCCGTGCTGGAAGAACCTGTGGCAATTGTTGAAGACAGGCCCCGGGCAATCGTCGCCAACACTGTTAAAGGCAAAGGCGTGTCCTTTATGGAAGGGATTCTCAAGTGGCATCATGCTGTGCCAAACCAGGATGAACTGTTCGCAGCAAGAACCGAATTGGCACAACAAACAAACTATCAGGCATCATAATGACAAAATCCATTGATATACGCGACGCATTTTTCGATGAACTTTACGAGATAGCGGCAAAAGACCATTCCGTAATTTTCATGGCGGCCGACATGGGGGCATTCAGTCTGGAGCGCTTTCGGCGCGACTTCCCCGATAGGTTCATTAATGTTGGCATTGCGGAGCAGAACCTTATCAGCGTTGCGGCAGGTCTGGCGCTTTCAGGAAAAAAAGTTTTTGTCTACGCGATAATCCCTTTTATAACTCTTCGCTGCCTGGAACAGATAAAAGTTGATCTCTGCATCATGAACCTCCCTGTTACCATTATCGGTGCCGGTTCAGGCTTCACCTACTCGAGTGACGGTCCGACGCACCACGCCATCGAGGATGTATCGATCATGCGTGCGCTTCCGGGTATGACCATATTTAATCCAAGCGATCAGATAACGGCTCAACACGCTGCAAAATCGGCATCAGATGCAGCAGGACCGGTATATGTCAGGCTGGATAAAGGTGCCTGGCCGGTGCTTCATGAGGCCGGAGAAGACTTGTCCAAAGGTTTGACGCACCTCCGTAACGGATCTGAACTGCTCATAATTGCTACTGGCAACATGACGCATTCGGCATTGCAGATAGCCGATGAACTACACCATTCAGGCATTAAGGCGGGTGTAGTGGATTTGTTTTGTCTGAAACCTGTTTCCGGAGAGCTAGTTGGGATTGCAAAGGGGTATGACCGCATTGTCACATTGGAAGAGCATACTTTAGCAGGTGGCATGGGGAGTGCTGTTTTAGAACTCTTTGCTGGATTCGAGGTAATGATTCCCGTAAAACGGTTTGGCATACAGGATGTCTATCCTGCGGGGTATGGTGACAGGGAGTGGATGAAAAAGGAACAGGGGATAGATGCAGGCTTGCTTATAAATAAGCTTTCCGCGATATATGGAACTATATGTGAGCGTATTACTTGACGGCTAATTTTCTCAGGAGGTTGGGTCACAATGAAAAAGTCCGTGATTATGGGTATTGTCCCTATCGGCAATGATACAGCAGCAGCCTTGATGATTGATGGGAAGCTGGTTGCCGCATGCGAAGAGGAAAGATATACACGCGAAAAGCACAGCAAGCTTTTCCCCAAAAACGCAATTGCAGACTGCCTGAAAATCGGCGGAGTTACTATTGATCAGGTCGATGAAATTGCCATTGCATATGATACCATTGACTTTATTCGTGAAGTCTACTTAAGGCCGGCGCTAGAGGATAAGGAGCGGATTGACTTTATAATTTATGACATTGACCGAATCAGAAACTCTTACAGGATGGATGAGCGAATACGATCAGTCACATCATTTAAAGGTCCGATAAACTGTTACCGACATCATATGTGTCACCTTGCAAGCGGCTATTACCCAAGCGGATTTCAGGATGCACTGCTGGTAAGTTATGACGGACGCGGCGAAAAAGAAACAACCACTATTGCTTTAGGAAAATGCGGCGAGATTGAAATAGTCCACAACAGCACTTACTTTCCGCACTCGCTTGGGCTGTTGTATTCAGCGGTTACTTTTTATCTGGGATGGAAACATCATTGCGATGAAGGAATAATCATGGGACTTGCGTCATATGGCGATCCGAACGCAGTTATCCCTGGCAGCAGTCGTACCTATTATGATGTTTTTTCAGAAATACTGCGGGAAACGGGAGACTATGACTTCATAGTAGACCAGTCATGGATGTCCTATTTTTTACAGCGGGGCGAATGGGTCAGTGAAAAATTCCGGGAAGTCTTCGGCCCCAAACGTGAACAAGGAGACGAACTTACCCAGCACCACAAGAACATTGCTGCAGGGCTCCAGGCCCGCCTTGATGCTGTCGTGCTTAACCAGTTACGGCGGGCAAGGAAACAGTTTGATGTCCCTAGGTTGGTCATGTCCGGGGGAGTAGGGCTTAACTGCTCAATGAACGGGAAAATTCTTGCCAGCGGTATTTTTGATGAAATATTCATTCCGCCTGCCAGCGGTGACGCAGGCACTCCAATGGGCGCATGCTATCTCGCGTTGCAGGCCCGCAACCAAGGTCAACCACTTAAACCTTCACGCGTGAACAATTTTTATCTGGGTACCCGGTTTTCCGAGACCGATACAGCTCAGGCGATCGCCGACTCCGGACTCTCTTTTACAAAACCGGCCAATCTTTTGGAACTTGTGGCAAAACGTCTGGAACAGGGAGAAATCGTCGGCTGGTATCAGGGCGGCTCTGAATTCGGACCAAGGGCATTGGGCAACCGCTCTATTTTATGCCGTCCCTTCCCTGAGGAGATGAAAGATTATATCAATGCGCGCGTAAAGTTCAGGGAACCGTTCAGGCCTTTTGCCCCCGCAGTTATGAGGGAACACTCCGAAGAGTATTTCAAGATCAAACAGGAAAGTCCCCATATGTTGATTGCTGCAGATGTGGTCCCGGAAAAACGCACCGTAATCCCGGCGGTTGTCCATGTGGACGGAACCTGCAGAGTGCAAACGGTGACTCCGGACAACAATCTGAAATTCTATGATCTGCTGAAGGCATTCTACAAAATCACTGGCGTGCCGGTCATTCTCAATACGTCTTTCAATGTTAAAGGCCAGCCAATCGTGAATACAATTCAGGAAGCTATAGATTGCTATAAGTCAACAAACATCGATTGCCTGATAATTGATGACTATTTTGTCGAAAAAGATGCTAACTGACCAATTGGTATTGCTGGTAATGTCACTAAAATGAAATGGAAATATCATGAATAAAGAAACCCGGGCGTTTCTTCCGGCATTTGCCGAATTGATAGACAGGTTGACAGTTGACCAGATTAAGGAAGTGTTGCTGCCCCAAAGCAAAGATACCATTGCGGATGAGATGACTAAAATATCCCATGACGTTGATGCCCTGCTCAAAGAGCGTAACATTGAGCTTAACTCTCGATTGATCCGTATGATTATTGCTCTGGCACAATTGAATCTGCACATCTGGACTCTGAAAGACCGGATGAAGGAGTATCCTGAAAAGTATAATGAATACCTGAAGCTGGCCCATCAACTTAACGGAACCAGAAATCAGCTGAAAAATATGATGCTTGTCGAATTGAAAGATTCAGAACCATCCGCAAAACGGACCAATTTTGATACTGATGGGCTTGAAGGGTGGAATATAAGTATCTGAGCCCTGATACGCCTATGATGGAGCAGCATAAATGATATACCTGGCATACGGATGTGACCCTAAAAATGCTGCTGAGCGGACAGAAAACATCCTGGCCTCACTGAGTAATCATGAAGCAACGTCACTGTTTATCGAACCTTCATCAGCATGCAATCTGAGTTGCAAATTCTGCGATTTTCACAGCAATAAAACCGAACCCTTCAGAAAACAGAAGGGTAATATGTCAATGGATACATTCAACGTAATCATGGAGAATGTACGTTCTCTGCCGTTCAAATTCAAAGTCGTCTACTTCAATCTACATGGAGAACCGCTGCTTAATCCGAAGATTGTGGAGATGATTCGTGTTGCCCACGAGAATAATATCGCTGAGCGTTACTCCATTTCGACAAACGGCATACTACTGACAGATGCCAGATTGAATGAATTGATACGAGCAGGTATAGATACGTTCATAATCAGCCTGGATACGGCAAAACGTGGAAAATATGCGAGTTTCAAGGGGAGCGACAAACTTGACACTGTCCTTGATAATATTGTCAATGCAATAGAAGTTATTTCATCACATAAACGAAAACTCAGCCTCCAAATCAAATGCACAATTCAGACAGGAATACATGGCATTTCAGAATCAGATACTGACAGTGTCATGTTGTTGTTCAAGAAACATGCTGAAAACTCGGAAAGAATTCACATTTATTTTTTGAATGAATTCAACTGGTACACAAAAAGCAAGGAAATTATACTCCATGCAGATCATCGCTTATGTGATTTGCTCTTCTATCAGGTAGCCATACATTACGATGGAATTGTTTCATGTTGTTGTATAGATACTAATTATGACATGACTCTTGGTAAACTCACCGATAGCGTTTCGCTCAAAGAGATGTTGAACGGTGAAAAACTGTGCAAGTTCAGAAAAATTCATTTATCCGGCAATCTTGACCCGTTACCCACATGTAAATACTGTGAAAACAAGCCGGTTACAGAACTGACAAAATTCAAGGATGAGGTACTCAGGTTGATATAGGTACTGTTTCATATATCGCCATACCGCAAAATCATAACCACAAATGATGCCATTATCAGGAAATACACCGCTTCTTAAACTCACCACTGCTGATGGCACGCAGATAGGATCGGTTGCCCAAGGAACAACCGGTGCAGGACGCAGAGAAACAGCCACTGAAGGTGCAATTAGGAAACGTGAAGATGTTTTACGTTATGGCATCGATCTGGGGATGACCTTTCTGGATACGGGTGAGCATTATGAGGATGGGCTTTCAGAAGAGATAACAGGAAGAGTTGTATGTGGCAGAAGGGATAAAATTTTTATCGGTTCGAAATTCAACCCGCTCAATAATTCATATCCGGGAGTGATGAAGGCTTTTGAAGGGTCACTTAAACGAATGAATACCGATTACATAGATCTTTATCAAATTCAGTGGCCAAATCCGTCAATACCGCTAAAAGAAACCGTAAATGCCCTAATGTATCTACTTGAGTCAAAGCGGATTCGTTATGCGGGAGTATGCAACTTCACGATGCAACAACTGAAGGAAGCCAGAGTTATTTCGGGGAACAAAATTTCAACCATTCAGATGGAATACAACCTATCGAACAGGTTTGCAGAAGCTGATATTATGCCGTTCTGCCGTGATACGGGAGTAGTTTTCGTCGGCTATAGCCCCTTCAGTCAGGGGAGGCAGATGTTCAGCCCAGATGAATTATCGTTGTTGTCAAACCTTTCGGAAAAATATGTCGCAACCATTAATCAGTTGATTATTGCGTGGATGCTTACTCATTCGGACACTGCCATAATCACCAGGTCTACGGGTATGGAAAACACAGCTGCGAACGCAGCGACTGCCGCAATAGCCTTGGGAACAGCAGATGTTGAAGCGATAAACAGACTGTTTATAAGGGAAGTTCACGTGATCCCCACGGGCAGAATCAGGCTGCTGCACCCTGAGACGCCGGAGCCTTCCTGGATTTACAATACGCTTCAGGATGCCCGTGAAAACAGGCTCAACATGCAACCCGGCCCGGTCGAACTGGCAAAAGAAATTGAAGAGGCCGGAATGCTGAAACCTGTTGAAATTATACCTACTTCTGATCAATCCGGTTGTTTTGACTACGACCTTATTCATGGCCAGATACGTTACTGGGCCTGGGTTATCGCGTATGGGGAAGAAAAACCGATACCCGCCAATATTATTAAGGGACAGAGACTCCCGGAGAACGTGACATGAAGTTCAAAAATCTCGGGAAAACCGGTCAGGCAATTACATCTATAGGTCAGGGAACAATGGGAGTCGGAGGATACCTGACAACAGACACTTCCAATGACTCTGCGGCAATAGAAAAAATCCGGCTCGGCATAGATTCAGGACTAACATTTATTGATACTGCCGAGGTTTACGGCGCAGGGCATTCCGAGGAGTTGACAGGAATGGCAGTTACGGGTATTCGCGATCAAGTATTCATTGCGTCCAAGGTTTCGCCCGAAAATCTTGGTTACGATGACGTGATAAATGCGTGCGAAAATAGCATATTACGACTTAAAGTCGAACACATCGACCTTTATCAGATACACTGGCCAAATCCTGGGGTGCCACTTGCTGAAACCTTGGGAGCTATGGATGAACTGCGTACCCAGGGGAAAATCAGGTTTTGCGGTGTAAGCAATTTTTCACTCGGGCAGCTGAAAGAAGCCTGCCAGTTATTCCCTGACCTGATTAACGCTCAACAGGTTGAATATAATCTGTTTGACCGAAGCATTGAAGACAATCTTCTTCCTTTCTGCACTAAGCAGGGGATAACGGTTATTGCATACAGTCCGTTAAATCAGGGGCAAATCAATTTGAACGAGGAACAGGACGTATTGTTGAGCACTATTGCTGGAAAATATGACCGCACCCCATCACAAATCGCCTTAAACTGGGTTATCAGTCGTAAGAATGTTGTTGCCATCCCGAAAGCGGTTAACCCCGAGCATATCAAGATGAATGCAAAGGCTGCGGATTTTGAACTGGAACTTGAAGATATCGCGGCAATTGACAAGGAGTTCTGCTTCAAACCAATCAAGGTACCTGTAGACAGGATACGGGTGGCAGTTGATGGGCAAGGAAGCAGATCGGTGTATCAGACGCTTGATGATGCGCTCGAAAACAAGCTGGGCTTCTGTCCAAGACCCGTGGAACTGGCATCTGACATTAAAAGACTTGATGAGGCGATCAAGCCGGTTCGGGTGAGAAAAACAACGGACTGTTCAGGTCGGTATGATTATGATCTTGTGGAAGGCAGAATACGCTACTGGGCATGGGTGATAGCTCATGACGGGGAACTGCCTATTCCAGTTCTGTTGCGTAACAGATAACTATTTTGACCCATAAAGGATACGCCATGAAAAACAGTGATTTCGGCAATATAACATTTAATAGTGATGCGGAGAAAAATGTACGTCAATCTTTACTGCAGCATTTCAAAAACTGCCCGATTCCTGATGATGAACTGCTTTCAAATTTGGGACTGTTTTTGAACTCGAAAAACCTTGCCCGGATTCTGTTCATGAACCATTTATATGAGCAAATCATTGACATTCCGGGAATAATTGTTGAGTTTGGCACCCGGTGGGGGCAGAATGCGTCACTTCTGGCAGCGCTTCGAGGCATCTATGACCCATTTAACCGTCATCGGAAATTAGTCGCGTTTGATACATTCTCAGGGTTCCCCTCGGTTCACGCAAAAGACGGGGGGTCAGAACTGATGCAAGAGGGGAAGCTTGCCGTAACGCCCGGCTATGATGATTACCTAAGGAACATAATTGAGTGCCAGGAGCAGGACAATCCTCTTGCACATATCACCAAATTTGAAGTTGTTGCCGGAGACGCAACAGTTAAATGGGAGGAATATCTGGGGCGACACCCTGAAACCATTGTAGCCCTGGCATATTTTGATTTCGACATCTACGAACCTACCAAAAAATGTCTGGAGCTTATAAGACCCCGCCTGGTCAAGGGGAGCATTCTGGGATTTGATGAGCTGAACGACCCGGATTCCCCCGGTGAAACTACTGCGTTAGCTGAAGTTTATGGTTTGAATAATATCAAATTGAGACGTTTCAGATACGCATCCAGGGTATCTTACTTTGTAGTTGAATAACATCGAAAGAAGGTATTGTTTTCATGATCAAGGATCAGGTGCTGAAGAGTTTTTCCGGAAAAAATGTGCTGATTACTGGCGGTACCGGTTTGATCGGCAGAAATATAGTCCATATGTTGTGCGATGCCGGGGCTTCTGTGAAGATAGCCTCTCTGGACAGGATTGACGTTGACAAACGCGCAAGCCATGCGTTTGCGGATTTGACAGACTTCAACCTGTGCAACGAACTTGTGAAGGATATGGATTATGTTTTTCATGTGGCTGGGATCAAAGGGTCTATTGATGTTACCATGTCAAAACCGGCAAGCTTCTTTGTCCCGCTATTAATGATGAACACCAACATACTTGAAGCTTCCCGGCTTAATAAAGTCAGAAAACTTGTGTACACCAGTTCCATCGGGGCATATCCTAGTGCCGAGATATTTTGTGAGTCCCAAGGGAGCGACGGCCCCCCCATGGATATGTTCCCGGGATGGGCAAAGCGCATGGCAGAGATGCAGATTGAATCCTACAGAATTCAGTACGGCATCGAGCATTATTCCGTTGTAAGGCCATGTAATGTTTACGGCCCCGGAGACAACTTCGACCCCAAAAATGCCATGGTGATACCAACTCTGATGTCTCGCATTTTCAACAAGGAAAATCCGGTTAAAGTATGGGGTGATGGTTCCGCAGTCAGAGATTTTGCGTTCAGCCGGGATTGTGCGGAAGGGGTCATTCTGGCGCTGTATCACGGGACAAAGGGACACAAGTTCCTTAATCTGGGGAGTGGCATCGGTTGCAGTGTCAAGGAGCTTCTCGAAACATTGCATTCATTTCTCCAGTTTAATTATGAATTCGACACAACAAAGCCTTCAGGTTTCCCTCGCAGGGTTATGGACATCTCCCTTGCGCGCGAAGTAATTGATTACAATCCGACAACCTCTCTTTATGACGGGTTAAAAGAGACGTGGGAATGGTTCCTGATCAACAAGGATGAGTACCTTCTGAAACAGAATTATTTCAAGACAGACAACTAGATCATGAATTTCAAATACATAATCAGAGAACTGCAGATATGAAAATATTGTTTGTCATTTATCAACTCATGTACGCAGATTGTTCGGCTCTCGGGTATTTATCAGCAATTGCCAAGCAGTTGGGGCACGAAACCTCTTTCTGTTCGCTTGACCGTGATGACCTGCTTGCAACCGTTGATTTGACCAAACCGGATGTTATTGCATATTCAGCAACAGTGTTAGGGTATGATGAAATGGTTCGTCTCAATGGCGAAGCCCGGAAGAAACATACATTCACAGCTATTATGGGTGGGGCGCACAGCACTTTCTCCTCTGAGACTTTTCCGCAAAGCGGAATGGATGCCTTTTGCATAGGAGAAGGCGATTACGCATTCAGGGATTTTCTTGTCAAAGTGGCGAACGGCGAATCGTTTGATGATGTTGCCAATCTTGTTACGCGCAATAAAAAAAATCCTGTCCGCCCGTTAATTGCCAATCTTGACGAGCTCCCTATGCCGGACCGTGACTTGACACTTGCAAATTCCTATTTGCGGGACACCCCGAAAAAAACTTTTTTTGCGACTCGCGGGTGTCCGTTCGAATGTTCTTATTGCTGTAACAATTATTACCATCGAATGTACAAAGGAAAAGGAGCATTTGTCCGACGTTTTTCTGTTGACCGGCTTATCCGCGAGATTGAATACGTTGGTGCTCACTACCGAATGGATTTCGTCAAATTCGGCGATGACCTGTTTGCTGCGAAAGCTGATGATTGGATGGTGGAGTTTGCAGAACAGTACTCTCAGAGAATCAGGCGCCCGTTCAACTGTTACCTGCGACTGGATACGGTAGACGACAGTCTGCTTAAACTTCTGCAAAAGTCCGGTTGCTACTCTGTAAGTGTTTCCATTGACAGCACGTCGCAACATGTCAGAGAAAACGTACTGAAACGACGATTCAAGCAGGTAGACATTAAAGACCAGTTAAAGAAAATCAGAAGTTATGGAATCGGCGTATGGGCAAATTTCATGACAGCGGTGCCTGAATCAACAATAGAAAATGAACTGGATACCATACGATTAAGCAAGGAGGCAGGTTTGCTTTTCCCGGCATACTCAACGACTGTGCCGATGAAAGGGACTGAGCTTTATGACTACTGTGTCACGCACAAATATATTGACCCTGAAAACCATAATTACGACATGTCTGGCTGCTATGAACGATCAACATTGAAATGCTTTTCCGAAAAAGAAAAGAATATCCGTTATAACGTATTTTTGATGGGTGGAATTATCTCTAAACTGCCTTCACCACTCCACGAATTGGCAATTCAGCTAATCAAGGTGGTTCCGCCCAACCTCTTGTTCAAAAAGATGCATTACCTGTTTGATCAATACTATCTGACACGCAAAATTTTCAACTTTACCAAAGAGACTATTGACCTCGGTAGCGAGTACAATAAAAACAGATTCCTGTTTCTGGAAAAAGACCATCATAACGGCTCCAGTTCTATTTAAACAGGCAATTTATTACAAAGGAAAACATGAAGGTTCTTTTTTGTATTTACCAGCTGGATTTTGCCGATCACATCGCTATTCCTTACCTTTCTGCGGTTGCAAAAAAACTCGGGAACAGTACTGATTTATGTGTAATCAAGGACAACAATTTTGTAGATACAGTAGCGAGACTGAAACCTGATGTAGTTGCATACTCCGCAAATATTCTCGGGTTTAAGGAAATTGTTGCCGCTCATAAGCAGGCCATGAAAATCCACTCCTTTGTGTCAATTATGGGAGGGCCACAAGCAACTTTTTCCCCCGAATCTTTTGATGAAGCTGGTGTTGACGCTTTCTGTATTGGTGAGGGGGAGCTGGCTTTCGGCGAGTTTCTGGAGTGTTTGGAACAGGGTAAACCTTATGACGATATATTGAATCTGATCACGAAATCAGTCAGGAATACTGTCCGTCCCCTGATTGCTGATCTTAGTGAACTACCAATCCCGGATCGTGACATAACTATGTCACACTCTTTTCTCAAGCACACTCAGAAAAAAACCTTTTACACAACCCGTGGTTGTCCCTTTCAATGTCATTACTGTGCAAACAGTTATTACATGAAGCTTTACAAAGGTAAGGGGCCTATGGTTCGACGGTTTCCTGTCGAGCGTGTGCTTGAAGAGATTGAACATGTGAAGGCATCCTACAGAACCGATTTTATCAAATTTGGTGATGACGTGTTTGCAATGACGGCTGATGCCTGGCTTGCAGAATTCTCAGATAAATATCCGAAACGTATCGGCGTGCCATTCAACTGTTTCCTGAGATTGGATACTGTTGATGAAAAACTGCTTGAATTATTAAAGCGTGCCGGGTGTCATTCCGTACATCTTTCAGTTGATAGTGCGTCTGAACATGTACGGGAGAAAATACTCGGGCGCAAGATGCGAAAAATTGAAATTGTCAAAGTGCTCAGGTTGATTCACAGTTACGGAATCAAAACATGGGTAAATTTCATGTTAGCCGCTCCAGAGTCAACACTTGAGGATGACCTGGAAACCATCTCGTTGAGCAAAAAAGGGAATGTCACTTATACCAACTACAGCACAACCGTCCCGATGATGGGGACGGTTCTGTATACCTATTGTGTTGATAACGGTCTTATTGATCCTGAAAAGCATATCAGTGACATGACAGGGTGTACCCAGCCGACGACTCTGAAATGTTTCAACAAGCGAGAGCGGAACATCAGGTTTAACATTTTTTTGCTTGGTCCTATCGCATCAAGGCTCCCTTTTCCACTCGACTGGTTAGGCAAGATGGCCATTAAGAATTTTCCTTCTAATTCCATTTTTTCAATGATTCATAAATTATATTATGAATACTCGATTGAAAATCAGATTTTTGCTCTTCACCGAAAGCCCACAAAATAAATTCAATAGGGACAAAATCACTATTAGATTGGCATACAGGCAATGACTATGAACTACACGATGTATGATAAAAAAGGCAGGGAACTGGACTTCTTCAACGAGATGAGCAAATATGCCGGATATTTGCGCCCTTCTCATCTGACGAGACATCTTGCCATCTACGAACTCTACAAGAAGACCATAAATCTTCCGGGTTCAGTGGCAGAGTTCGGGGTATACAACGGGTCAACATACTTTTACCTGGCCCGACTTATCGAAATGTTTAATGCCCCTGAGTTGGAGCATTATCATGCGGCGTCCAGACATCTATTTGGATTTGATACCTTCCAGGGGTTCACTTCAATTACTGAAAAAGACATGACCGGCAAGGATGAGCCTGCGTTCAAGAAGAAAGGTGGATTGACCGGGAACCGCGAGACATTTTTCGACCTGCTTGAATGTTACAGGAAAGATTCTTCCATAGCAAACAGGATGCATATCATTGAAGGGGATATTGTCGAAACCTTCCCGGAGTTTTTGAAAACCAATTCATTTGCCCGATTCAGTTTCTGCCTCATGGATTTTGACATGTACGTCCCGACCAAGACTGTTCTGGACAATTTATACGAACTCATGGTGCCTGGGGGAATCATTGCTTTTGACGAGTACGGTTTCCCTCTGTTCCCCGGCGAAACGGATGCAGTAGATGAATTTGTAAGTAAATACGACCTCCCGCTTTATTCGATACCATCAACATATGCTCCTGCTGCATATACAGTTATTCCACGGAAAAGAAGCAAATATTTTGCGATAACAAGATAATTATATTCTTATACTCCAGTCGGATAGATTATGACATCTCCACAATCTGAGGCCACCAACATAGACAGTGTATTAGATTATGCAGAATTCAAATACAAGAATTCGCCACTTCTGCTACTGAATGTTTGCGAATCTGTACTCGCACAACAACCTGACAATATCAGAGCGCTGCGATTAATTGGCCTATATTGCATTTCCATCGACAATATCAGGTTGTTGACAGAGCTTATGCACAAGACGTTATGCAATTTGCAGGAATCAATTGATTGCAGAAATATGTTTCAGCAATTATCAGCAGTTAAAGCCAGTAATGACCTTTATTTCAATATTACCAAACTCAGTGAAATTCTCAGTATTACTCTCAGCAGGATCCATTCCAGAAACGCTCTTGAATTACGAGGCCGGAACAGGCTAAAAGAGGCGGCCGACTCACTTCTTAACAGCATTGAGTATGACAGCGCAAATGTTGAAGGATATGCCAATCTGGGCAAAGTACTTTCAGAAATAATAAGCACATATGCTAAATCCGGCAAAATATCCGAACTTTTGACACTGCCGCTTTCCAGATTTGAATCAGACAACAGAACATACCGTTTGCACAAGATTTTTTCGTTTGATGAGAATACGCACTCGAAACAAACGGTTTACTTGTCAGAAAGCAAACTGAAACCACCTGTATTCAGTATTGTGAGTCCATGGGGACCTGCAGCTAACAACCGTCGATCATATCCGCTATTTTATAAAACACGCAACGCAGTTATTCAAAAAACATCCCATCAACTAACAATCTTCCATGAAGAGGGCAGTCAAATTCCTACGAGCTATTTGCCTGCAATTACACCGACAAGAGAGAACCCTTTTGTCTCTGAAGACCGCTCCTATGCACTTTTTAGTGAAAATATACCCGACCTTACCATAGAGGAACCGCTTGTAGTTATTGACTCGTGCCTGCAATGTTTTGCGCATTTCATGCACGATTATTTACCCTATATTCTTCTTGCCCACTCTCACGAGGAGACAAGAAACTGCAGAATTCTTGTTCCATCGATTAATGGGACTGAAGAACGTTTTTTGCAGTACCTGAATATCCCGCGTGAAAAAATAATCACCTGGCCGGAAATGGCGGCAGCCTATGGATTCAGTGGCTCTATTCGGATCGAAAGCGCTTATTTCCCGCTTCATCTGCCGCTGCCTGTTGTAATCGAAGTGGTTAGAAGTGCTTTCAAATGTGCTCCTGATAAACACTCAGACGGTAGCGGGAGAAAAATATTCATTTCCAGAAAATCAAGCAGTAACTTTGAATGCCGCATTGAAAATGAATCGGAACTGAGCACTGCTCTCGAACATATTGGCTTTGAGACTGTAGCACCGGAACTGCTGCCGATTGACGAGCAGATACGTTTATTTTCGGAAGCAAGTATTATCGTGGGAGCAGCCGGTTCCGGCATGTTCAGCCAGGTATGGGCTCCACGGGATGCAGCAATCATTGTTTTGATGAGTGAGGAAAACTATAAATATGCTTTGCGAGAAACTATAGGCTACCAACAGGTTTCCGCGTGTCTTGGACAGACGTATTTTCGGTTGATTTACAAGTCGTTGTTTGAAACAGAGGAAGGGACTTTCGGAGCAACTGAAGTGGTCTATAGATCCCCTGAAGGCGAAAGGACGCTTCATGTCGCTTCAGTCCCTTACAGATGCGATCCACAGGAAGTAGCGAGGCTCGCCGAGTTTATATTAAATCTGCAATTCCGGATGGCTTCGCCATTACGGTAACATTTGCCTTACAAAACAGGAACTATATGTCTCCCAAAATCAATGAAAATCCAAAATTTACAATGGCGCTCGTTCAAGCCGGGTGCTTTAGAGATAATCCAATGACTGTTGTGGATATAGGCGCTTCGGGCGGATATGCTGCGTACTGGAATCATTTCTGTGATCAGCTTCGGGTTATTGGTTTTGAGCCCAACCCAGAGGAATATCTCAAGTGTAACCTGACTCCCATTAGTACAGTATATCCTGTTGCCCTCGGAAAGCGCAAAGAAACGAAAACATTAACCGTCACACGCTGGCCATACAGTTCTTCCACAGTCCCCTTTAACATGGAATTCTGGAACCGTTTCCCCAATGCATATATGTTTGAACCGGTCAAAACTGAGCGCTTTGAAACAACCGATTTTGATTCATTCTGCGCCGAGAACAATATTGGGAATTTCGATTTCTTGAAAATTGATACAGAAGGTTCAGAGCTGGAAATACTCGAGGGAAGCAATAAAATGCTTGACTCAGGAGTGCTTGCAGTTTTTGTGGAGGTTGCATTCTATCCATACCACACCGGAAGGCCGCTTTTTTCAGATATTGACGTATTTTTACGGGGAAAAGGGTTCAATCTGTATGATATGGAAACAGTTCGGCTTGCGCGTTCCTCCTTGCCGCCGCTGAATACGTATGTGGCAGAGGCGTCAAATTACGGCCAGATTCTTGGTGGAGATGCCTTATACATGCGCGATCTGGTAGGAGTTCCAGAATTTACTGCAGACATTAACCCGGTAAAACTTCTCAAATCGGTATGCTTATTCGAAATATTCGGGTTGCAGGACTGTGCAATAGAGTTGCTCGAATACGCTTTGACAAATTGCCTCATTCCTCAGGAGTTTCGCGGAGTAATCGATCTACTGGTGCCCAAAGTGTTTAACAGAGATGTTTCACTTGAAGACTACCGCAAGATGTTCAGCAACTTGCCGCAATTAATATAACCCCTTGTTTTCTGGTCGGCCCGGACGTAACTATTTCATGTGGAATCGAGGAATCATATGTTCAATGGTAAAAATGTATTAATTGCGGGGGGGACAGGTTTTGTCGGCATAAACCTGATAAACAGACTGTTGTCCCTGGGGGCTAACGTCAGGGCTACAATCCACCGTAAAGGGCCGGTTATAGTTGACAAACGAATCGAGTATGTTTCAGCCGATCTTCTCTGCATGGAAGATTGCAGAAAGGTGGTTACGGACATGGATTTAGTCTTCATGTGCGCAGCCAATACGTCTGGCGCTGCAGTCATAGCAGCTACACCACTGGTTCATGTTACTCCCAATATAATAATGAACGCACAGCTGCTTGAAGCAGCATATGCAGCTAAAGTGGGCAAGTTCGTTTTCTTAAGCAGCAATGCGGCTTATCCTCCCAGTGATGACCGATATGTCCAAGAGGAAGAGATGTTCGATGCCGACCCATACGACATCTATTTTGGTGTGGCCTGGATGAAACGTTATACTGAAATTCTATGCCGGATGTACTCTCAAAAGCTCAAATCAACCATGCCTGCCATTGTGGTCAGGCCGTCCAATATCTATGGCCCGTACGATGATTTTGACCCTGCAACCTCACATGTAATGGCGGCTACCATCCGAAAAGTAATTGAGCGCCAGAACCCCCTCAAGGTATGGGGTACTGGAGAGGATATCCGTGACCTGATTTACATTGATGATTTCATAGATGCAATGGTGCTTGCGACTGAAAAGATCGACACATATGATCCGGTGAATATCGGATTGGGTAAAGGATACAGTATCAAGCAACTGTTAAGGCTATTGCTGGAGATGGAAGAGTGCACTGATCTGAAGGTTGAGTATGATACCGGCAAACCATCGATGATTCCTATCCGATTGATTGACGTCAGCAAGGCAGAGCGACAGCTTGGCTTCAAGGCGCAGACCGATGTAACGGAAGGAATGCGTAAAACCATAGAATGGTACAAATCGAACCTTTAGAGATAGACCGCACGCAGATATCCTGACGACACCTTCTTTTTCAATACAGGAATGATCAATGAGAGTGGCACTCGTAGCACCAGCTATTGGCTACCCAAATTATATGTGCATGACAGTTCTCCATTTCCCCAATGGGTTGGCATATCTTGCCGGTGCTCTGAAGCACGCCGGCCATAATGTTATTGGCCTGAACCCGAACAATGATTTCGATAATCCATCCGCCCCGGCAATGCTTTATTACCGATTGAGACTGATGATTGAAAGTGAACGCCCCCAACTTATCGGTCTCAGTGGATTGTGTACTGACTATCATTTCATTAAAGATGCCATCGGGTTTATCCGTTCAATTGCACCAGGCATTCCGATTGTGTGCGGTGGCGGAATGATTACTCATGATGCTGAATTCATCTTTAACCAGCTACAACCGGACTTTGCAGTAATGGGAGAAGGTGAGGAGGTCCTGTGCCAACTTGTAAGACTTCTCGAAAACGACAATGATTGCTTTGAGACTATACCTAACCTTTGGTATTGGAAAAACAGCTCCGCATCCTTTTCTTTTCTGAATTACGACTACCCAGACCTTAACTCCCGTGCATTTCCTGATTACGAACCTTTCGGCATGAGGACAATTATCGAGGAATATACACTGGCGCAGTTCTATCCAATCCGTTACAAGAGACCTTACCCAAAAGTTATGCCGATAGTTGCTGCGCGCAGTTGCCCTTTCAAATGTACATTCTGCGTACATACCCAAGGGCCCAAATACCGTGCACGGTCAATGGAAAACATATTGAATGAGATCAAGCTTAATTACGAAGAGTACAAGTTTAATGTCCTGTTTATTGTAGACGAGTTGTTCGCTGCTGACAGAAACCGGCTAAGGGAGTTCTGCAACGGGATAACATATGGTCGTGAAAACTTTGGATGGGATTTTGATTGGGTCTTTAATACTCATGCCAGTGCAGCGTTTAATCGTGATGATTTGCAGATGGCTCGTGACGCTGGATGCTCTTTCTTCAGCTATGGCATAGAAAGTGCCAGCCCGAAAGTATTGGCGAGTATGAACAAAAAGATCCGACCGACCCAGATTGCTGAGGCGATTTCCCTGGCTGAAGAGGTAGGAATAGGTTTTGGCGGTAATTTTATCTTTGGGGATGTTGCAGAAAACTCGGAAACAATCATGGAGTCACTCGAGTTCTTTATTGAACATTGTATGGATTTTTTCGTGAGTCTCTTGGTGGTCTGTACCTATCCGGGGAGTAAATTATACGAACACTGTCTTGATAATAAGATGCTCCCGGATAAACTTACCTATTATGAGACTATCTTGCAGAATAATTTGACCACCATGTCAGACGATGTCTGGACAAAATGGCTGATGTTTTTTGGAGTTGTTTATCCGGCAACCGACATTCCCTTTCTTAAATCAGTATATGCTGTTTCATACTATAGGGAGCCTAAGGAAATACAGATAGAACCAGGAAGGTCAAAAGCAATCTGGAAGGTATATTTCCCTTGCCCACACTGTGCCAAAGCAATATTTTGCCGTGAACTGATTTATGACAGCGATGTAGAGCAGGAAACTGCTACGTTTGTAACGGCATGTCCTGCATGTAGCAAACGATTTAATGTCCGGTTGAAACGACACACGGGCATCTATTCGCCGCCATTGGACCGAAAGATCGATGCAAAGGTTTTTCGGGAATTTGCTCAAAACTGGAACAGTTCATTTTTCAGAATAGGAACGGATTTGCGTAGTTAGTCCATTCAGGAGAAATATTTATGGAAATAGCCACAACCGATTTGGACGGTGTTCTACTTATTAAACCAGGTACCTTTGAAGATTTCCGTGGCGAATATGTAGAAACATACAATGAAGAAGAGTATTTCAATAATGGCATTGCCTGTAAATTTATCCAAGATGATATCTCGGTCTCCTCTCGAGGAGTGCTCCGTGGCATTCACGGTGATGGAGAAACATGGAAGCTGATTTCCTGCATGTATGGTAAGTTTTATTTTGTGGTCGTAAACTGTGATACGGACTCTCCAAACTTTGGCAAATGGCAGTCATTCACCCTGTCAGACAAAAACCGCTGGCAGGTACTAGTCCCACCCAAGCATGGCAACGGCCATTTTGTCATGAGTGAGACAACGATTTTTCACTATAAGCAAACAACATACTATAATCCCAAAGGTCAGTTTACTTATGTTTGGAACGATCCCAAACTCAAAATCTGGTGGCCGACAAAAAATCCGATAATTTCCCGCAGGGACGAGGAGGGGCGGTTCGTATGAATCGCAAAACACCATGATAATCACCCGTACACCCTTTAGAATATCTTTTTTCGGAGGCGGCACAGACTTCCCGGCGTGGTACCGGGAAAACGGAGGTGCTGTACTTTCAACATCAATAGATAAATTTTGCTATGTCAGTCTTCGGAAACTCCCTCCGTTTTTTGACTATAAGCACAAGATTGTATTCTTTTCAAAGCAGGAAGCATTTAACGAATTTGACGAGATAGAACATCCAGCAGTACGTGAGACTTACCGATTCTTGGATGTTCAAGATGGTCTGGTAATGCAGCATGATGGTGATCTCCCATCACATTCGGGCCTAGGCTCAAGTTCGGCATTTACCGTTGGTCTGTTACATGCCTTGTATGCATATAACGGCAAAATGGTGACCAAGAAACGTCTTGCTATGGAAGCAATACATATCGAACAAAATATGATCAGTGAAGCAGTTGGATCACAGGATCAGTTGGCATCGGCATTTGGCGGTCTGAACAAGATAATATTTTCAGCACAGGATAACATTGAAGTTAAGCCATTTTTAATATCTACAGAAAAATCATCATATCTGCAAAGCTGTTTGATGCTCTTTTTTACTGGATTTGCCAGATTTGCTGTGGAGATAGAACGGGACAAACTGCTTCATTTGGACAAAAAGAAGCATGAGCTGTCGCTTATGCATTCCATTGTTGATGCAGCGACCGGAATACTAAACGGGGATCTGTCTGGATTTCTTGATTTCGGCGCACTCCTACATGAAAGTTGGATGCTCAAGAAGCGGCTTTCTTCAAAAGTCTCAACCAGCGTTATTGATGATATTTATGTTAAGGCAATGAATAACGGTGCACTAGGAGGTAAAATTCTGGGGGCTGGTGGAGGTGGTTTCATGCTTTTTTTTGTCCGCCCAGAAGACCGCGAACGTCTCAGGAATGGACTGTCTCCGTTGCTACACGTGCCATTCCGTTTTGAAACTCTGGGCAGTCAGGTAATATATTTTACAGAGGAGTAATTTTGTCGGCACTTGCTCCATGGTATACTGAAGCCTCACGAACTATTCTTAGTCTAAAACCATGGCTCTCAGTCATCGAAGACACCATAAAGCTCCCAAGTGGCAGAATCGTTAATGATTATTATCGTATTGAAACACCGGATTATGTTCTTATATCGGCCCGGCGCGATGACGGCTCTGTTTTAATGGAACGGCACTATAAGCAGTGCCTCAGGAAAATTATCCTGACCTCACCGGCCGGTGGGGTTGATGAAGGTGAACTCCCCATTCAAGCAGCAAAAAGGGAATTGCTTGAAGAAACCGGATTTGAGGCTGATAATTGGTCATCTTTGGGTTCTTTTGTGGTGGATGGTACCCGTGGGATATGTACAGCCCACCTCTTTTCTGCTGAACTGCTCCGTAAAGTCTCGGTGCCCGTGTCAAATGACATGGAAGAATTGGAACTCTTGTTTATGAGTCCTGCGGAAATTCAGCATGCTGTGCGGCAAGGCGATATCCCGCTTCTCCCTGATATTGCACTCCTGTCAATGAGCTTTGGCAATGTGTTCCTCAATAACAATCAGGAAAAATCATGATAAGTTTGGTCAATCCACGCAGCCCTTTTTTGCAAGATGAAGCAGTGATGCCGCCTTTAGGCATCATGTATCTCTCCGCAATGCTTAATTTAAAGGGGATCAAAGCTCAGGTCATAGATATGGGGATTGGCGATAAGGTTCCCGATGGAGATCTTTTTATAACCGGAACAACTCCACAGCTACCGGAAATACGGAAACTTAAGCGAAATGCTTATACTGCGGTTGGAGGTCCTCACGCCTCGATTGATCCCTCTTCACTTGAAAATGATTTCAATCTTGTGATTACAGGTGAAGGTGAAGAGTTGATCGAGGAGGTCATCAAGTCAAGGCCTTCCGGGGTTATCCACGCAAAACGGATCAGAAATCTTGATTTGCTGCCGTTCCCGGATAGAACAAACGCTGATCGTTATCATTATGAAATTGACGGCAAACGCGCAACGACGATGATTACATCGCGGGGTTGTAACGGCAAATGCTCATTTTGCTGCAAGGCTGTGATGGATAAGGGCATTTACCTAAGGTCTCCGGAAAATATTTTACAGGAAATTAATGAGATCAAAACTCTTGGGTATGGCGCTGTGATGTTTTACGACGATACTATAGCCATCAACCGCAAGAGAATTGAGCTGATCTGTGCGGGACTCGAAAAAACCGGTTTGCGTTTTCGCTGTTTTGTCAGGGCGGATCAGGTTGACGAAGAACTGTTCGCCCGCATGGCTCAGGCAGGCTGTCATGAAGTGCTTATTGGCGTTGAAAGTGGTAGTCAGAGACTGTTAGATGCAATAAACAAGCAGGAGACAGTCGAACAACAGCGAAATGCCATAATATGGGCAAAGCGCCAGGGAATAAGAGTCAAATCACTAATGATGGTTGGTTTGCCTGGGGAGTCGTGGGAAACGATTGAACAGTCAAGAAATTTTCTTTTGGATACTGAGCCAGACACTCTTGATATAACTATTCTTTCTGTATACAAGGGCACTGATATCCACAACCATCCGGAAAAATATGATATTACATTCAAAGAGGCCGGTTGGTATAAAGGAAGGGCCGATGAATACAGAAGTACAGTATCAACTTCAATGATGAGCGAAACTGATATTGAGCAGGCTCGAGAACTTCTTTGGGAAACATTTAAATCTATCAAGTATAGTAACAATTAATTCACTTCAATCAAAGTCCGGAAAGCTTGAAATGCGACCCAGCTATTACCATCCTCCTAAGCCAGTTGAACGACCGGACAATATCAGTGTCCTGATCCCTACTCGAGGCCATCCGGAAGCCCTGCAAAAGGTTTTTGAGAATTTTCAGGCTACAATAGAAAGAAAGTCACTTCTTGATGTCTGGCTGTATGTTGATGATGATGACGCTGTCACTTTGGATTACATCAAATCAGACAAGTGGAAAAAGTATGATTTGTCCATCAACTGGAATATTGACAGATGTACTGGCTCAATGGGGGAGATGTTCAACAAGTTGTGGCAAAACTGCGCCACTAACCCTGGAATCTATTTCCCCTTCCCGGACGACTACCTAATCGCGACACCCAACTGGGACGCAATGTTACGTGACAGTTTCAGCAGACACAGTGATGGTATTATGTTGGGATTTCTCCCGGATCCAACAGCAAAGCCCTATCAGGTCACTTTTGCAATCCCGAGTGCAAAATGGCTTAACATCCTTGGGTATTTTATCACAAACCGCTTTTATTACTGGTTTGACGATATGTGGCTTGATGAAATTGCCAACATGGTAAATCGCAAAGTAATGATCCCGATCGTATTGGATGTTCCGGGCGGAAAAGGTAAAACTCCGCGAATGAGGAATCTCCCCTTCTGGTGTGCCTACTTTTCAAACACCTTGAAAGAGCGCTTTCACGATGCAAGCAAGATCCTCTCTGCCATATACAAGGATGATAAAGCCGCATTTGATCGGGCGCATCTTCAAGCTATGCAGGTTGCTGCGGAGCTTATGCATAAGAGTTATTTATATAACGATTCGGAGCTGAAATTATCAGAAGAGCTTTACAGAGATTATAATGCCACGCTGCAGGGATCACAAATTATCAACTATATTCGTTCAGAATTATATGCGATTGAAGACCTGTTCGAGATGCTGAACTCTGAAATTTCAGCTGGCAACCATACTGATATCATTGAGCTAACCAAGGCTCTGAACAAGTCAGTATTTTATTTACCTGACACTTCTTATCTGGAAGCAAAGAGTCTGGATAACCTCGGATTTCATTCAGATGCACTGATTGCCTTGCAAAAAGAAATTGCTGGGACTGAACCCGAACGCAAAACGATTGATTTGGCGTCGCAATTAATTAAGAAAACCGATTTGCTGGCGGGGTCCTACGAAAAATCTCTTTCGTGTCTCCGTTTGCCGGCATGGATTACCGTTGATAATGCCGAAATTATTCTATTTCCGGATAAGGCGGACCATGAATTATATTTCACCATCCAAAGAATTTTGTACTTTGACGATTCAATCCGTACAATACTTGATGTCGGAGCAGGAGACGGGTCTGGGACCACTGATGCTGTAATAACAGCAATCAAAAATAAGCAAGATGTGCGAGTATTTTGCATTGAAGCTGATGTAAAGAAGTTCGATGAGCTTAAGAAACGTTTATATGTGAACGCTACCTGTTATAAAGGCTCTTCTGTTGCGATTAATGATTATATGACATTAAAGGCCACCTCTCTTTTCTATAAACATATTCCTACAATAACCAATTATTACTCTCTTGATACGGTGCTTCAACAAAGACAGGCAGAATTGAATAATCTACTATCGAATAACCTGACAGACTCTGCAATAGACGAAATTAAAGCTTCATTTTCATTATCTGCTTTTGATTTTGCAATTCTAGATGGGTCCATGTTTACGGGCGAAGCAGATTTGAATGCTGTCTATGGATCCAAATACATAGTTCTGAATAGTGTAAGGTCAATAAAAAATTATGCAAATATTATCAGGCTGAACAAGGATCCTGATTACTGCCTGATCGACGGCAATATCGAATCACGATGTGGGTACGCAATATACAGAATGGTTGACCATAAATGACATTTGAAACGTCAGGAAAACAGGTTATGTCAAGTAACATTACCGGCACTATACACGCAGAGAACAAGATCAGGATACTGCTTGTTTATGCAATGCGGCCGCTATTTGGCAGGATCACCATTCCCGAATGGATTAAAGAAGCGCTAAGAGAGCATTACTTTGAAACTGTTGATGTTTATGCATGTGGCCCGAACAACGAAATTGACATTCAGGACTCGCACGATTTTTACCTGCAGGTTGAAAATGTTGTTCAGCAGCATAAAGTTGATGTCGTCTGGGATATTGACGGTTGGGTTCTTTCAGAAGATTTTATGTTTAAACGCTATCCAGACCTGGTGACGGTGCCTAGGGTTTATTGGGCAATCGACACCCACCAGTTTCTGGGTCATCAGAAAGAAAAAGCAGGGCATTTTGATCTGGTTTTTTCTGCAATGAAAAACGCAGTGGAGGTTCTGGGTGATCATGCCCGCTGGCTGCCTGTTGGTGCATCAATACATGAAGTTGATTATAAACTTGAGCGGACAATTGATGTTGGCTTCATTGGCAACTGTTATCCTGGACTGCATGATAGACGGATAAGGATTCTTGAGAGAGTCCAAACGGAATTCCCGGAGTTTCAGTGGCATAGCAATGTTTTTCTGGCTGACAAGGCGAAGTTGGTAAGCCGGATGAAAATCATGCTTAACATCAGCCTGAACAACGATATTAATTTAAGGGTTTTTGAAACATTAGCATGCGGTGCTTTATTGATTACGGATAGAATTCACAATAATGGCATGGAGTCTCTTTTTGAAGACGGAAAACATCTGGTGTTGTTCGATGACGAACAAGATCTAATCAGGAAAATCAGATATTATCTGGCGCACGAAGATGAACGCACAGCTATTGCGTTAGCAGGGCAGAAACATGTGCTTGAACGCATGACGCACAAATCAATAATCGGATACGCTTTTGAAGCAATACTCCCATTAGTCGAGAACCATAGAAAAACCAGGCAACACCCCACGAATATTCGTCAGTGCTGGTGCAAGGCTGCATTAGTCCCGTCAGTACATCCTCAATACAATGTCTGTTCCGGCTGCGGATCATTTGTGTCGGTAGTATCTACAACACCAGAAGAACTTTCAAAATTTTACAGTTTTGACGGCTATTGGCGCGAATATCAGGAACAACTGGCTGGTTACCCGCCAATACATGTCAGAGCCGTAACTGACTTTTCAGACCGGATCCCTTTCTGGTACGGATTAGTAGAAAAATATGGTGGTAATCCAAATTCAATGCTCGAAATTGGATGCTCTCATGGAGGATTTTTATCGTACTGTCAACAACACGGTATTCAAAATATTGTTGGTGTTGAGGTTGATGAAGATACGTGCCGTTTTGCAAAAAACCATTTCAATCTGCCTCATGTAGTGAGCGGTCTGTTTCCTGATGTGGAGCTTCCGTTTTCAGTTTTCGATCTTATTACCGGATTTGATGTAATCGAACATTTTGCAAATCCCGTCGAAGACTTACAGGCAGTTTGCCAACTCCTTTCAATAGATGGCAGCTTTATTTTTCAAACTCCGTGCTATAGAGGGGAGAATAGTGCTTGGCAGCAATTCAAGCCAATTGAGCACCTTTATTTATACAATGAATATAATGTGAAAGATCTGTTTAGCCGGGCCGGACTTGAAATAACAACCATCCTCCCGGGCTATTTTATTGATGATATGTTTGTGGTTGGCAGAAAAAAACGTAATGAGCAAATTCTGTTTTTGCGTACCGACGCAATTGGTGACAATGTCCTGGCATCTTCGATGCTACCGCACATTAAAAGCAAATATCCTGATGCAACACTCACAATAGTATGTCAGGACCGAGTTGCACCTTTATATATAGAGTGCCCGTATGTCGACAACATTATCGACTATAATTTATGGCAGTTATTCAATAGTGAGGAGTGCCGAAATAGTACTGTCGCAAAGATCAACGATATAAATCCGACTTTATTGATAAACACGGTATTTTCTCGTGACAATCAAAATTATTATCTTTCCCTGAATTGCAATGCTCCCGTAAGAATTGCCTGCGAAGGCGACACGAGCAATATTTCCCCCGAATCTAAAGTTGAATTTGACAAAAACTTTTCTCATCTTATCCCAAATGATCCAAAGAACAAAACGGAACTGTCAAAGCATCGCCATTTGTTGCAACAACTTGGTATTTTCGCTCCAGAACTTATGCCCCAAGTCTGGATTTCGAAAAATGATGAATGCCTTGCAGAAGAGTTATTCCACCGCCTCGGAATCGTCCAAGAAAACACAATTGTTCTCTTTCCCGGTGCGCAAATGGATTTTAAAATTTATCCCCATTTTAAGCGGGTAATACAGAGTTTATCGAATTACGATTTAATTTTGCTTGGTGATGCCCAAACGTCTGATTATTTCGATGAGCTATTCCATGGGTTTTCTGGCCGTGCCTATAATTTGGCAGGGATGACAACTTTGCCGCAACTGGCTGCCATAATGCGAAGAGCTCGCCTTTATATCGGAGTTGATACATCTGGTGCGCACATCGCTTGTGCGGTCGGATTGCCCAATGTTGTAATTTTGGGTGGCGGCCATTTTGGCAGGTTTTTACCATACTCGCCACTGACGACGGTGGTCAGTTATCTGCTCGAATGCCATAATTGCAACTGGCAGTGCAAATATGACCGCTGCCACTGTGTACAGGATATCAGACCGGATCTGGTGATAAATGCCATTAAGCACGCATTGACACGCAAAAGCGTGCTTCCAAGAGTATGTCTGCAGACACAGTCATTCTACTCTGATTGTCCGCCCCTTCTCTACTACAATGAGTTAGGAAAGCTCTTGGATTTGGGCTCTGTAGAGATTGTGGAGGAATAAAAACCAATGCTTCCCCAGATCTCAATAGTCACTCCTTCTCTCAATCAGGCCGAGTATCTCGAGGAATGCATCGAATCCGTTCTGGGACAAGGCTACCCTCTGCTTGAATATGTCATTATGGACGGAGGCAGTACCGACGGATCTGTCGAAATAATAAAAAAGTATGAAAAGCATCTAACTTACTGGCAATCACGCCCAGATGGCGGACAATACAAGGCAATAAATGAAGGATTTCAACACACTAGTGGAGAAATCATGGCATGGCTTAATTCCGATGATAAATACCACCCGCTAGCTTTTGCCAAAGTGGCATCTGTATTTGAAGACCATCCGGAAGTTGGCTGGCTCACTGGAAGAGCAACGTTTTGGGATGCCTCAGGAAATTTAGACTGGGTCGATTGTGCTTTGAGAATCTCGACTCAAATGAAATTTTTGAAAGGTCACTTTGATAAACCATATATCCAGCAGGAGAGCACATTCTGGCGTCGTTCACTGTGGGGGCTTTCGGGCGCTTCGCTTGATGGCACCGCTCTGTTGGCCGGGGATCTTGAATTATGGTGCCGATTCTTCCGTCATACTTCTCTATATACAGTTGATACCATGCTCGGGGGATACCGCTTCCACGACGGGCAACGTGCATCTGTTTATGCAGAAGAGTATTTAAAGGAATGTACCGAATACATAAAGCGAGAGCGGCACCTCTGCAACTGCCCGCTCGACTTACTCTCCTCACCTCCAGCCAGCCTTTCAGTAACCAGAGAGCGCTTAGCCGCATATATTGGTCAGAATGACATTATCTCATTCGCCCCTAATCGAACCGGTTGTTGGTGTGAGTATACCGAAGATCTGATAGCAATTACGAACACAATGCTACATGAGCGTAGAATTGAGGGTACTCCTTTTTGGCAAAACGAGATTTCTCTGTTTTCATTGGTTAAGCCGAGGGCAGCATGGCTTCTCGGTGATACGATAAACAAAATGGTACAGTCGTACGATCAATTGGATCCCCTTCTTACGATGGGGCAAAAGTTTGCAGCCTGTGATAATTACTCTGAAGCTCTTGGATGCTATCGCCAAGCGCTTGACATAGCGCCTTTTTCGGCACAGCCTGCAAAGGCGCTGGTTCTTTGTCTTGAAAAATCCGGGAATCGGGAGGAGTGTCTCAGGATGCTTTCATCGATCTTGGCTGTTCACGCACATGATTCCGGTGTTGTACAAGCAGCTGTACTTATCCTGACTAGATGTGGGGCGATTGACCTGGCTCGTGGTGTATGCTCGGAATATCTGATGTCAAATCCCCATGACGAAGTAATTCAATCCATGTCAATTTCTTTGGAACCGCGATAACTTGCCATGATCCCAACTGTCTCCGTCATTATTTCCAGTTATGCCTCCGAGGCCTTTATAGCCGAGTGCCTGTCTGATCTGGTTGCACAAACTATTGCAGACCAGCTCGAAATTGTTGTTGTTGATGCCTCCTCCCCGCAAAACGAACGAGCTGTTGTGGAACAATATCAAAAGCTGCATCCCAATATTAGCTATATCAGGGCCGAAACAAGAATCGGCATTTATGCTGCGTGGAATCTTGCTATTCAATGCTCTTCCGCGCCGTATATTATTACATTCAGTACCAATGACCGACTGGCCAGCAACGCCTGCGAATTATTGAAAACAGCGTTAGATGAACATCCGGATGTCATGCTGGTCTATGGCAACACCTGGTTGACCCTTACTCCGCACCAGACCTTTGAAGCTCATATTCAATGCGGTGCTTTTGATTGGCCTGACTACTCTTTCGATTTCATATTGAACAACTGTTGTGTCGGACCCCATCCGATGTGGCGCCGCATCGTACATGGTACTATTGGATATTTTGATGAAACCTTCATTGCCATAGGGGATCAGGATATGTGGCTTAGGATTGCTGAACGCTATCAAATGCATCACATTCCTGAATATACCGGGCTCTATTGGTATTCAGAAGATGGCATCGGTAACAAACGTGATATCGCCGATCCGGAGATAGAAAGGATTCGGGGCCATTATCTGTGCAGGCACGATCAACGTTTACAAAGAATTGCACAAATATCACAGATGAAACAGGTATAACGTGAATAAAATGATTGCATCTTTAGCGTGGATAGGTAGAATCTACGAAAATATTCGGCTAGGAGTTTGAAATGAACAGCTCGTTAATTCCTTACAATGCGTATGAAGCTCAGAATGCGTATCTTCGCTTGAGTGCATCTCTCGATAAGAATGATCCTGAATCCGCAATTCCTGAAATCAGAACTTTTTTGAAAATGTTTCCTGGTATTTCTATTGCGTACAACGATCTGGGTGTTCTTTACCAAAAAACCGGCGATAACCTCCGGGCGCTTGCCTATTATGAAAAAGCCAACAGACTGAATCCAAACAACCCGTCGACAATAAAAAACATTGCGGAATTTTATTTCGCAGTTCTTGGTTGGACTGATGATGCTATTGAGATGCTCACCGATCTGCTGAAATCCTATCCGGATGATTTTGAAGTTCTTACTGCGCTTGGCGCGATAAGCATCAAAGTCGGAAGACCTGATGAAGCGCGGATCTTCTACAAAAAAGCACTCGAAATAGATTCTTCCAACATGGAGCTTCGTGAGTTGCTGGCGCAGATTTCCAGCCCGGTTTCAGCAGCCGAGTATCGGTCTCCTGCACATGAACCTGCTCCCCTTCAGAACGCTTTTGGCAAAACGGATGAAGAGAAAGCGGAGCTTGAGCTTCAACGCATGATTGCTCAAAATCCAAGGAACGCCGTTGCATTAAATAATCTTGCACTGGCAAAATATCGCGCTGAAAATTTCACTCAAGCGGCATCATTGTACGAACAGGCATCTGCGGTAGATCCTGCTAACAACCTTTATAAAAAGAATCTTGCCGACCTTTATTATGCTCACTTGGGCCGCACTGACGATGCGATAGATATATACACGTCACTTCTTAAATCCTCGCCAAAAGACACCGAACTCCTTACATCACTTGCTATCGTTTCCAAGGCAAACAACTTGAAAGAGCAGGCCCGCACGTTTATTCGCAAGGTGATAGAACTGGAACCATGGAATATTGAAGCAAGAGAGTTTCTGTCAGGGCTATAAACTTATTGTGCCACTCTGTTTTACTAGTGGGGGAAGCAATTCCCCCTTTTCTTTTTGGTGATGTTACATGAAGAATGCCAATCATGTTGTTTGTGGCGGTGCATCAAGATCGGTTGTTTCAATTGTTGTGGTGACCTACAACTCCGCATCAACTATCTATAATTGCCTCCTCTCGCTGCTTGGTACTCTTGAACAAGGGGACGAAGTTGCTGTAATTGATAACCACTCTTCAGATGACACACTTGCTATAATCCACTCTCTTAAACCACAATTTTGCAACTTTAACCTCACAATTATTGAAAACCGTGACAATGTCGGTTTCTCCATCGCTACCAATCAAGGGATATTCGTCACATCAGCGCCATATGTAATTTTATTAAATCCGGACACCATCGTAACTACTGGCTGGCTTGAGAATATGTTGCTTCATTTTTCAGATGATTCAACTGCTGCCGTTGGCCCGCTATCCAACTTTGCTGCCGGGCGGCAGTCCGTTGCCTGCCACTGGAACGGTGCATTACCAGAATCAATATCTCCTGACGATGCTGTCAGTATTCTTTGCGCACACAATATATCGAGATCTGAATATACAAAACTCCTTATAGGTTTTTGCTTTGCCGTACGGCGTGATGTGCTCAAATTATTCGGTAACCTTGATGAACGTCTGATTCTCGGCAACGACGATCTGGAGCTTTCCTGGAGACTTCGAGTACATGGATTTAACCTGAAAATTGCTACGGATGTTTTTGTGTACCATGAAGGTCAACACAGTTTTGCGTCCGAGCCGACTGGTGCAACATCTGTCAAGGTGCAACAAAGCACTGATGCCCTGTACCGGATACTGCAGGAACATTATGGTATTGACCGGGTGCCGACTCCCGTAGAGTTATGGGGAATCGACTGGTTTACTCCGAGTACTCCTGTGTTCAATACGCACGTAGCGATTAACCAGGTACTGACTCTGCCTATTCCGGCTAAAAAACCAACTGCTGATACACACCCTTTGGTGTCTATTATCATTCTGACTTTTAATCAGCGTGCGCATACGGAGTCCTGCCTCCGCTCGATAGCTGATTGTACGCCGGAGCCACATGAAGTGATACTGGTTGATAATTGTTCTACGGATGGGACCCGGCAATGGCTTACGGACGTGGCATCCACATATAAACATTATCGGATAATTCTAAATAATGACAATCGGGGCTTTTCCGCTGGCTGCAATCAAGGTTTATCAGTTGCAAAAGGTGAGTTTCTTGTGTTGCTGAATAATGATGTCATTGTCACTCCTGATTGGCTCAACGGTCTACTGGAATGTCACCATAGTGAACCGCATGCGGGAATTACAGGACCTCTCACTAACAACTCAAGCGGCATTCAGGGTTTGGGACCTCAGTTATATTCAAGTATTGATTCACTCAACAGCTTTGCTCTTAATTACCGTACACAAAATCGCTATCGGAGAATCCGATCTCGCAGACTTGTCGGTTTTTGCATGTTTTTTCATCGCTCTCTGTATGAATTGATAGGAGGTCTCGATGAAAGATACGGAACGGGGAATTTTGAGGATGACGACTTCTGTTTAAGGTCTGCCATTGCAGGTTTCTCCAATGTCGTTGCCGGCGATGTATTTATTCATCACCATGGCAGTGCGTCATTTGCCGCCGCCGGAATAGATTACTCGTCAATGATATTTAGCAACAATCAGATATTTCACGAAAAATGGAGTAATTCTGTTAATGACCGCACGCAAGCCGAGCAGATAGCATTATGCCGCATTCGTGAAGATGTAGAATTGTTGCTGTTGGAAGAAAAGGCTGAAAAGGCCATTTCGCTAATCCGAGATGCTGCAAGCAGGCATCCGGGAAACCGTGTAATACAGATTCTCCTCTGTCACGCGTATTGTGCCACAGGTAATTATTCCGGGGCGTTGGACCTCTCTGCGTTTAGCCCGCCCCTGCAGAAGACACTGCAGGCATATCTTCTTAACGCAGTGGGAAAATTCGATGCAGCAGAACAAATATTGAAATCAGCAATTGCTTTGGACCGCGGATTCGGCTCGGCATACATTGAGCTCGGACACTGTCTCATCAGAAAGGGAGAAATTGAATACGGTTCGGCATACATTATAAAAGGAATTCTACTTGATCCGACTTCAAGCAGGATTGGTTACCTACTACCTCTTTTGAACAGACCAAACAGCTCTCCAATACTTGCTGCCATTTTATCAGAATCTCTCCATTTGAATCCACGATCCCGCCGTATTGCGCGCTTGCTGGTCGAGCAGCTATCATTTCAGCAAGACCTCAACGTGACACTAAATTCAGCAGAACAATTTATTGCCAATTTTGCCATTGATGAAAAAGTTGTTGCACATGGTCTCGGTGCCCGCAGAATGGCAGGTCCATGGAAATCTTGTGCTCCTTCCGGTAAGTCAGTGACACTCTGCATGATTGTGAAAAATGAAGAGCGGTATTTGGCACAATGCATTTTATCGTGCCGTCCGCTTGTGCATGAGATAATTGTTGTTGATACCGGTTCTGATGATGCGACTGCTCAGATTGCGGAGATATTGGGAGCCAAGGTATATCCGTACGTCTGGGACAATGACTTTGGCAAAGCCAGGAATTATTCTCTTTCGCTTGCCACGGGGGACTGGATACTGGTGCTTGATGCTGATGAGAAAATATCAACCAGGGATTATGAAACCTTCTACGCAATTTTAAATGAATCAAGGTGTACAGAAGCTTTCTCGATGGTTACACGAAACTACACAAAGAATAACGCCCTTGATGGATTTAACCCTCTGGATAATTCTTATCCTGAAACTCATGCAGGGAGCGGATGGACTTCAAGCAGCAAAATCAGGTTATTTCCGAATCATCCGGGAATATTTTTTGAGGGCATGGTCCATGAAACCGTGGAAGATAGTGTTCGTATTTCCGGATTTTCAATACACCACCATCCCACACCAGTGCATCATTATGGATGCCTGGATACGGAGCGGGCACTCAGAAAACAGGAGGTGTACTACATTCTTGGCAAAGAAAAAGCAACGACTGGCGCAGATGTCAATTCAGCAAAGGCACTGTATGAGCTTGCTGTTCAGGCGGCAGAGCTGAAGCGGTATAGCGAATCGGAAGAATTGTGGCATGAATTTCTTGTTATTGAACCTGAGCATGCCGTTGCCTGGTTCAACCTGGGCTATACGTATTTAAAAATGAAACGAGTCAGAGATGCTCTTGCTGTGACAGAAAAAGCTCTGAGTTTTCAACGTGATTATCCGGCAGCAGTTGCAAATTATGCACTTTGTTGCTTCATACTGTTCCCGATAGAGCATTCAACTCAAATCATACAAAAAGCACGACATATGTTACCATTCCACCACGGAACAAAAATACTGGAGCTATTAGCGTATTGCTTGACGGGGCAACTGGGAAAATCTATTGAAGGGATACGCAGGCTGGTTACAGAAGGATACGACGTGAGCGTGTATTTAGAGGAAACGGCAACCTTGCTGGACAGCGTAAACCGGAGCGGTGAATCTCAAATAATCAAGGCACTGGCGGATCTTATGGCTTAAAGTAGTAATTTATCTGCTTTGGCAACAAGTTTGGCTTCATAATCGATAAGCTGCTTTGCTGCTTTAAGTGCGTGATAGAAATCCTGAGCTAATAAACGGGCGCTTACCTCTGCGATATATGTTTTTGTGCTTGGTGCGGCAGTAATTATTTCTCGCGCATTTTGCCAATAAATGTCGTGGTAATGTAGCAGGTTTTCCCCATCCACATACATGAGTTGCACGAGAAAATACAGGCGCTTCGAAGGAGTATCTGCCGACTCCTCCTTCATGATGTCCTTCTCCCTCAGAATCGGGACCCTGTTTTCAATCAGGAACTCAACCGCCTTCTCACCGCTATTGATAACCGCCTGTCCAACAAGTATTTTTTCATGTGGTTTCAGGCGAATCTTTAGTGACACTTCTCAATTACTCTCTTTCTTTAGTAGCAGCGAATTACCCAGCTCGGAGCGAACGGCTTCAATCTGGGCTTGAGTGCCATCAAGCCGCTGAAGTGCGGAGTTGACATGAGAATCAGGCGCATCCAGCGGAACCATAGGTGTTGACAAGCTCTGCCCGCCAACGCCGCTAAAAAGATCATTCCAGAGATGTTCTACTTTATCCAATAAAGGTTGCGGAGGCGAAGGAATCGTCATCTTGATAATTTCTTTCTGGATCGCACTATAACTCATAAGAATTTCCTTGCGCTCCTGACTCTCGATGCCGAAGGGGGGGAAATTTTTAACTATCTTTTCAAGTTGTTCCTTCATCTGTTCGACAGAGATGTTGGCTGTTTTCAAGCCATCGTCTGTTTTAGTCAAGTTAGTTGCGACATGTTTGAGGAAATCATTAAGGTTTCCTAGGCGCTCCAATGCGGCAACGGTCTGCTTGGGAAGGCTCAGATTTACGGTCACCGGATCTACGTTTGCTGTCGGAATCTGGTTGCCGTTACCCGTAGAAGATTTCTCTTTCTGGAGAGTTGACTTCATCTTGTTCATAAGCGGATTCCCAGCATCAATACTGTTTATAGAAATATTGGCTGCAATCGGTGAATTCATATCAACTTTCATCTGAATACCCCCTTAAGAGTACGATAAAGAGAAGGGGAAAGATTGCTCCTTCCCCCTGTTTCTCTATAACGCATGAAGAAAAATCAGCTACTACTCAAATTCTAGAAGAGTCTTAATACTGCCTGAGCTGCCTGCGATGACATACTTAATGCTGAAATCCCAAGATTCTGCCGTGTCTGCAGCATCAGCATATTGGCGCCTTCTTCGTTTGTATCAGCCAGAGTCAAATTGTCTGCTCCAACCTGAAGGGTATTGATCAGGCTGTCTGTAAACTCCTGACGGGTTGTTACAACGCTGAGACTTGCCGAAAGAGCTGCTGAATTTGTACGCAGGGTACTGAGCGCAGATTCAAGTTTTCCCGCCTCAGTAGTTACCTGGGCGGCAGCACTCCAGTTTGCACTTGCAACAGTTGTCAAGCTCAACCCTGTAGCAGTCGCATTGAAACCGAAAATTCCAAGAGTCGCAGCACCAGTGCGCTGACCAAACTCAACAGTCTGCGAACCATTGGTCAGGAAGTTGGTGCCTCGGTAACCTGAATCACTGGCAAGTTGGTTAATCTGCGAAAGCAGGGTGTTAAAGGTGTGAGCGTATGCGGACTGCTCAAGAGTATTGGCTGTCGACAGAGCTGAAGAAGCGACACCCTGAGCGGACTGAATCAATGTTTGAAGACCTTTAAGGCCTGCATCTGCAGCTTTCAGCATCTGAACAGCTTCACTCATGCCATCTTTACGTATGGTCAAGTCCCCAGCTCTCTGCATGTGACCTTGGGCCGCAAAGTAGTTTGTCGGATTATCCAGAGGGGTATTAACCTTTTTGCCTGTTGCCAGCCTGTTTTGTGTAACTGATGTCTGCTTGTTGGTCTCCTGAAGAGAGAGAAGATTGTTCCTCATTCCTGCGGTTAGGGAGATATCGCTGATTGCCATGGTAGTGCTCCTTTCTGGGTTGTTACTCGCGGCATTCTTGCCACGGTAATTATTACGCTACCTATCATTATCGCCAGATTATCAATAAACTTTAGAAAAAAATGTTATTCCTCGCGGAATTAATTTGTAGAAACTTTATAGATAGTTGTTATACACCTATTACCTTGGCTTGAACGATAGGTATTGGTATACAATATTTGGGACTAATCTAATATGCGCGAACATTATACGCAATTGCTCTGCCAGGCGGAGCATCTAGCAAATATCGGTAAACTTAACGAGGCAGATACGTTATGCCAATATCTTGTCAGTAAGGACCCGAACTATTTAGATGCCTTGTTTTTATCAGGTAATATTGCATTCTATAGATCCAGATGGCATGAGGCTGCGGACTATTTTAGGCGTGCGGCAAAACTGGCCCCTGATAATGGTGTTGTTTTAAACAATTATGGACTTGCGCTGCTGGAGGTGGCTCGTAACAATAATGGCGACGAAGCGGAATCACTAAGCAGAGCCGTCCAGGTTTTTGAAAGAGCTACAGAGTTGGATCCCAACTACTTTTCAGCCCTGATAAATCTCGGCCTTACCTATAAAGAGTTGGGAAGCTTTGATGATGCAGCCAGTTACTACCATATAGCACTCCGTTTAGAACCACGAAATCCCGATGTTTGGATGCAACTGGGTACCTTGTATTCCATTTCATTTAATTATGATGAAGCCATTAAGTGCTATCTGCATTTACTTGACTTGAGCCCCACATCACCGTCCGAAGTTTTTAACCGAATTGCAGCTCTTTATTGCTACACAGGCGAAATAGATAACTCAGTTGAGTATTTTAGAAAGTCAGTGGATTGCTCTTCGATTTATGAACAGGCGAGACACTTTGCATCAAACAGATTATTCCATCTGCACTATTTACCTCACATCACTCCCGAAGAAATCTCTCGACAACATTACCTCTGGGGGAAATCATATTTTTCGAAAGAGACTATTCCGCCATTTTTAAACTCACCTGAGCCGGATCGCATAATCAAAATAGGCTATGTATCCGGTGATTTCAGGATGAACGCTGTGTCTTTTTTTATTCAACCGGTGCTGGCTGCTCATGATCCAAAGAAAATCAAAATATACTGCTACTCGAATGTGCTAAAGAAGGATATTGTTACCAAACAACTTATTCAGCATCATAAAATCATCTGGAGAGAAATCGCCGGCATTACAGATACTGAAGCTTGTGCGATGATAAGAAATGATGAAATAGATATACTTATTGATCTTTCCGGACATTCCGGAGAGCATCGGCTTTCATTGTTTGCACTCCGCCCCGCCCCGATACAGGCGACATGGATAGGATACCCAGACACTACCGGATTGCCAGGAATGGACTACCGGATTACTGATTTTAAAGCTGATCCTCCCGGGCTTACCGAACATCTTCACACTGAAAAGCTCCTCAGGCTACCCATTTCTTTTCTGTGCTACAATCCCGGCAGAGATTTTCCGCGTGAAGGAGAAGCGCCGGTTACACGAAACGGCTATGTCACCTTCGGCTCTATGAGCAATTTCAGCAAAATCAACGAACCATTGCTTGATATCTGGTGCCACATACTTGCGAGTGTTCCTGACTCTCAGCTTGTACTTCGCTATAGAGGGCAGGAGTCTGACCGCATCAAAAATAAATTGTGTGACAGACTTGAACTAAATAGCGAATCTGCATCCAGACTTGTCGTCCTTGGCCATGCACGTTCAGTTGTTGAGCAGATGGAGGCTTACCGCAGTATTGATATCGCTCTCGACACGTTCCCGTATCATGGAACCACAACCACCTGTGAAGCTTTATACATGGGGGTGCCGGTTATTACTCTTGCCGGGAGAAGCCATCTTTCCCGAGTAGGAGTGAGCCTGCTTGAAACGGTCGGCCTACAGGATTTTATAGCCAACGATCCGGGAGAATATATTGAAAAAGCGGTCGCCCTTGCTTCGAATCTTCCGCTACTTACAACATTACGTCGCAACTTGCGCACCATATTGCTCAACAGTCCCCTCTGCGATAATGTCAGCTTTACCGCACGCCTAGAAGAAGCGTATAGATCCATCTGGATTCAATGGTGCAATAATCTTAAGAATAATGAGCGCTACTTCAGATGAACCGATTGTTTGAAATATTGAGAGAATCGGCATACGAAGCCTTAGCCAACGGGCGCAGTAATGAAGCAATGTTGCTCCTTGCAAAAATGTTCCTGGCTGACCCGGCCAATTCAGCCAATTACCTCGCGCTGTCTAATCTATGCCGGCATTACAGGAAGTGGGACGAACTTGACCAGTTTTCCCGTATCCGTCTTTCATATGTTCCTAACGATGGAGAAGCACTCTGCGGATTGGCAAGCGTCTGTTTTCACCAAAAACGATTTGCCAAAGCGCTCTCTTATCTCGAGCAATCTCTTCCGCGTAATCCATGCCATGTAAATACGTTGATTGAACTCTCGCGTCTGCACAAGAGATTCGGCAGCATAGACGACTCCATCCGTTTTTTGCAGGATGCAATTTTTATTGCCCCTAATTCATCCACCGCACATGACAATCTTGTTTTTACACTGCTCTTCAGCGACAAAATGAGCCCTGAAGAAATATTCAAGGCCCATCTTGCCCGGAGTACCGATTATAACCGGATCACCACTTGTAATAGCCAACTCAGGGCACATAAAAAAATTCGCATCGGCTATGTCTCGCCTGACTTCAGGGAACATTCTGTGGCATCATTTATTGAGCCGGTAATTCGTTCCCATGATCGAAGCCGATTTGAAGTGTTTTGTTACCATACTCACCCAGAGCAGGATGAGGTCACCGATCGAATCAAGAGCATCCCGGTTAATTGGAGGGATATTTCTAATGTGGAGGACTCTGAAGCCTTAAAACTGATACGAAACGACGGTATTCAGATATTAGTCGACCTTGCCGGATATACGGCCTGGAATCGCCTCGCTCTCTTTGCTATCAGACCCGCACCACTGCAGGTGACCTGGCTCGGCTATCCTCACTCGACCGGCATGAATGCAATAGACTACAGAATTTCCGACTTTATTGCCGACCCCCCGGGCCTTACCGAACGCTTCCACACCGAACAGCTTCTGCGACTTCCGGGCCCGTTTCTCTGTTTCAAAAGGTATGAGTCGTGCCCGGCGCGTCGATTCGCCCCGTCTTCCAACAATAATGGAAGTATTACTTTTGCCTCGTTCAACAATCTGGCTAAAGCAAGTCCGACAATCGTTGGTTGCTGGATACAAATCCTCCAAGCGCTGCCGAATTCAAGGCTTATTCTGAAAGCAGAGATCTTTGCTGATCCTGAAGCGACAGCTATGACGTTAGAGCGAATGGGACTTGATCCAAACCGAGTCGTGACTGTTGCCTCAACCCCGGATCGCGGCTCACATCTGGCGTTTTATAACCAGGTTGATATTGCTCTGGACACGTTCCCGTATCATGGTACCACAACAACCTGCGAAGCTCTGTCAATGGGGGTGCCGGTCGTAACCATGGTGGGGGAACATCATGCAGCGAGAGTCGGAGTTTCTCTATTGACGTCGATTGGGCGAAAGGAACTGATTGCAGAAACTGCCGAGGAGTATGTCAAGATTGCGATCGATTTGGCGAACGAGCCTGATCGATTAAACAGTTTGCACTATTCGCTCCCTGACGAATTGATGTCTTCTCGTCTGACCGATGAAAAGGGTTTTACTGCTTCACTTGAAGTCAAGTATATGGAAATTTATCAAAATCTCTGTGATTCCGCACAAGCGCCGATCCGATAGCGTGGAAGCGTCGAGCCGCATCATGCCACGAAAGACGAGCCATATCTGTCGCCGCTTTCAACCCTTTCAAACGTAATTCACGCCTGTTTAGATATGCATATTCCAGCAGATCAATAATCTCGTCTGCGTTCGCATCATACCAGAAGCCTTCAGCGTAGTGGCGATAATGCTTCGGTATATATTTTTTGAGCGGGAAGGCATTTTCAGCAGTTATGACATCTGCATGCCCCGACATATCGGAAGCAATGACAGTTTTACCGCACGCCATGTACTCGCACATCACCATGTTATTCCCCCCCTCGCACCGATTCGGGAAAATTCCAATATCCGATGAAAGGTACACGGTTCGCATCAGGCTGTTATCCTGTGGGGGATGCAGCACAACCCTGTCGAGGGGAATTCCGTTTCCATCAAGGGTTTCCGCCAACAGCTTTTCGCAGTTTTCCTCTCTGTGGCGATACCGGATAGTGTCGGAAATCTCCATGGTTGCCATTGAGAACGGCCACTGATTATGCCAAGCGCAGGACAGTAGCACATCATCGTGCCGTTCCATAAAAATTTTCATCGCAGCAATTACGAGATCCTGCCCTTTGCGAATTTCAAACTTCCCCCCCGAAAAAACCGTAAATAGATCTGGATGTCCCTGTTTGGGGCCGGGATAAAAGATGTTCTGATCAACTCCCTGAAGTATCGTGGTACAATTGTGGACACCACACATTCTTAATATATATTCGCACCAATGTGAGCCTGCAACGATTATATCCCATCTTCGCCCCGCTTCCCTGGCATACTGTTGAACCGAGATGGCATCTTCAAAAAAACAGTACCCGATATTTATCCGGCCCCACTGACCTGGGTCAAACGGTTGAAGGTCGTTCCCTTTGATACAATGAAGCGTCACGTCTTCAAGGAAAGGGAACCTGGCAATCTCCCGGCTGAGATATTCTCCAGCTATCCCCCATCCGTGGGCTCTTCCCAGAGGCATTGAAACCTTCATTCGTCCGGACTCCTTACTAATTTTTAGGGTCTTGCCAAATAAGTTGAAGTTAGTTCTGCAAGATATTTATCCGAGTGAAATCCGGGGAAGAATGCTTTTACCATGCTCAAGTAGGGGCGAGCTTCTTCAGGATTCCCTGTGCGTGAAAGCACAAAGGCTGCGAGAATCTGCAGATCAGGACGATCAGGAGCCAGTGCTGCTACCTGATGGGCGGCATCCACAATTGCCGGGTCTTCGGTCTTCAACATACTCAGCAATCGAGTTGAAGCAAACGTTCCGATGTTGCTGTCAAATAATGGGTTGTTCTCTTTCCGATAGGCAATTTCTCGCCATTTTGCCAAAAAAAGCACCCTGTTACGCATTAAAATATTCTGTGGTGTCTCGCTTCTTCCCATAAATGGGATTTCCGACCGTGCCGCAATAGTCCCGCTCCAGTGATGAGTGTAGTCGGTGGTGGGTATTACATAACTCCTGAGCCCTGCCTGTTTGATCTGGAGTCCGAGATCCCACTCTTCGAAATAGCATGGAGAGTAAGCATCTTCGAATTTAAGGCCGCCGGGCGAAAACAGCTCTCTCTTTACCGCAAAAAGGAATCCCGAAACCGCATCTACAACAATCGGTTCGCAGAAAGTGCCTTTGTCAAAATAGAGATAATCCTTTGTAAGGGGGTAGTTGACAAATGAGCCTTGCGGTCCGACACACGCTGCCTTGGGCAAACCGGCCAAGGCAGCTTCCATCGCAGCAACTGTTGATAACCCTACGTGTAAATCTGCATTAAGGATAAATACATTTGGGGTTATCGCCATGTTGACACCAATATTCCAACCCCTGGAGACCCCGACGTTTTCAGTCATAATGGCGGAGCGCTTGATTCTTGGATGGCCCTTGAGTTCATCAGCCACGCTTTGACAGTTAAAAACTATCAGGACATCACCGGAGATATTCTCAAGAGCCTGAAGAAGCGTAGCAATATTGAACTCACTCGCCGGAGAGTAATCAAGAACAGGAATGACAAAGCTACGGCTCTCTCCTCCTACCTCAACGTGTGATGCAATCTTCTGCTTGAAAAGTGGTTCTACCCCTTTAAGAGACCGCTCCCTGAGTTCAGCGGCTGAAAACGTGTCCTGTTTGTCACCACAGACAATCGAAAACATATCTTCCATGCGATGCAGGTATGTGTGGGCATTAAGAACTACCGCGCGCCCTCGATCAGCAATCATTTCGCGAAGCTCATCATTTTCGAGATAAAAACGCGCCGTTTCAATAAGGGTTGCATCTGAATAGCAGGCATAATCCTCACCGTCATGGAACAGTTCTTCCTGTCCACTCCCGACAGCCCTGTCGGACAGCAGCATTGATCCAGAACAAAGTGCTTCAAAAAAGCGCATATTGAGATCATTCCGCGCAAAGGTATTGAAGACTATTTTGGAGGCTGCGAAGACCCCCGTCATTTCAGTCCAGAAACATCTGGCGCGATACAGATTTACCCCCTCTCCCAACTTATCCAACAACTGCTGACGCCTTGGATTGAATGCAAGGGCTCCGACAAAGCCGACATCATAAAGTTTTTCTATGGATTTAGACCCATGAATTTCAGGGTCACAGCCAAGCGGCAGCCAGTAGGAACGTTGGTTAATTTGTCGAAAACTGCTCAGATATTCACGCTGGGCGATAAAAATGTAATCGAATTGTCTAGACCAGAGAAGCTGGTGTTCAAGATTCAGATGACTGTCGATGAGATAGCAGATCTTCGGGCAGCGGAGTGCAGAAAGATTGATTGGCTCGTGCCCGCCAACCGATTCGACCCAGATGTATAAATCTGGTTGATTGGCAGGGGGCAAAGCGGCAAGTACTGTTTCCATATCCGGGGTGAAGTCAGTGGAGATCATCTGATCATACAAAGGGAGCTTCATATTCTGAAGACTCCACTTTTCAATCAGCTCTGCAGGGAAACGAGGGCCTATTGTCGTAACATTACCCAGTTTGCGAAGAGCCCGTTCAAGATAAACTGCTGTTGTAACCGGATATGCGACATAGGAAAGCATAATGTTCATGGTAAAATCCATTTTCGTGAAATTAATAAATAAAATTCTACACTATCGGGATGTTATGTTTAAAATGCAACCGTAGTCACTATTGCGGTCTCCGAAAAAACACGCAAGTTATCCCCATTTGTTATCTCGTATCCAAAGAGTCTGATATGGCTAGTATCATGTAACATCATGTATTTCGTAGGTTGGTTAGCGATATTATCGCTTAACCCATTAGGTAAACATCTGCATAACTCAACCTACAAAATAAAACCACCGAATAAATAAGCGTTACAAGTTGCTAGGCTAACAAGTTCAGTGCGGGATGACTTGGGGCCATGGCAAAAGCTCCGTCCCTTGCCATGGCTGCCAATTTAAAATCACCTATCCTTGTTGCTGTGAGGCTTATCCATACCCAGCCATCAACGTCATTCTGCTTCAATTCCAAAGCTCGTCTGAAGCTGAATAGGGCAGGCAGGTAGGCACCAAGATCATAGAGAATTTTACCGTTAGCAGACAGTTTTTCCCAATCGCCCGGTTCAGTGCCTGTAAGTATGTTGCTATTTCTTGCCACAATATACTTTGAAATATCTTTTATGCATACGCTGTCTGTCAACTGACCTGAGAGATTCCGCAATTCATTTAATAGCTCCTCGCCGCACAAATGCTGCATCTGCCTGGCAAGTGTCACTATCTCAACGTATTTTCCAAGATGGATGTCATGTCTCCATACGGATTGTTCTAACTTTGCTAGCCGCCCGGATTCAATCCAATTCTTGATAAAAAGTGATCTGTCCTGTTCAATAATGGCTTGTGCATTCGATACTGCAACATTAGTCGTCGCACCACAAAGGTGAGTAATTGAAACGAGCGGTGTACATATAGCACTGTATCCGGCTTCCCATACTTCAAACGCATGCACGCAATCGAAATAGAACTTTTTATACTGTTGCTGCATATAAAGCGAACCTATTTTCCGCACGTCAAGCAGCATTAATGCGCTACTGTATCGTTGAACTGGCCATGGATACGATGGGATTTCGGACGGATCAACATGAAACATTTCACCATCGTCAGCCATGTATATCCCCGAGAAATGGGCTTTGCCCTGATGGACAGGTACTACCACAGCAGATTTGTCGTCAATGCAGGCAAGCAGGCCGTCAAGCCAACCAGCCTCAACAAAGACATCATCATCCATAAACACCATAAAATCAGTATTAACAGCTCTGAGTGCACTGTTCATTTCAGCAGGATGACTGAAGTTGGGATCATTTCCGTTGTCCATGATAAGTAGCTCATAGTTCGAGGTATGTTGCTTGATTAACGCAAGGCATTTCTGTGTCATTTTCTTATTGAAATCAGAACAGGTTACCAAAATGGTGGTTCGATGAGTTGCGGAGGAGTAACTACAGCAAGCCACTTTATCAGAGTACTTTATCATGTTATTTCGGCCTCTTTACTTGCTACGGCTTGTTCTTGGAGTCATTATACCTCTCTTTTCCGAACGAGATGCTGACTGTAGCCACACACAATATTTATTATTACGCCAATGCTGTTTGAAGGATGGTACGAATGTCACGCCGTGATATTACATCAAAGCCATTATTCTCAGCGCAAAGTCGTGCATTGTCATTGGATAACCAGTGCTGGACATAAAACGGAATATGTTCTGTTGGACAGAATTTCACAGCTTCAAGCATATCAAATTCATAATGAAGATCGGGGTGCATATCGGCAATAACCAGTTTACGGTTTGCCAGCAGATAAGATGCGCGAACGATGGTGAATATTCCTTCTCCGCTCAGATTAAGAATGATTTTTGCTCTGCCGATCATCTCATCGCGGGCACTCCCATAAAAACCGCAGATAAACATGCAGCGTATGGACATCAAACTCAGTTTTCTGAATATGTCAAAGCGGTAGTCATTCGGCATACCGTAAATCAGCACATCAATATCCTGGTATTGAGGTCGCACAATGCGTTGCAAGATTGGGGCATATGCAATCTGTACATGCTTTACTGGCATTTTTGATTCTATTGTTAGCATTGCATCGATATTTTTTTTGCTATAATCCCAAACTTCAAAGTTCTGCCGGATATATCTGTAGGATTCCCAAATTCTTGCGAATGGTGCATCTTTGGGTTTTTCAGGAGTAAGAAACATTTCAAAGGACTGTTCAAGAGAATAGATGATTGTCCCTATGGGAAAGGTTTCCAATAGCGCAGAAGATGCTGAATCGGCTCGAAGAACTATGTTCCGGGCATCAGGAAGTAGATAGTTACATGAAAAACTGACCTCATATCCAATTTCCCTCAGGCCCCACAGTAAGGTATCTATCACCTCCTGGTAACCCGATAAAGTATGGACGGTATCGTTGTCAGGAATGGTTACATGGAATTTATTGGACATTGCGTGGAAACCCTTCATATCGAAAGGTTGGCATACAGAACACTCAAGAATTGACGGGCTCTGGATGTTGTCGTATGGTGGCGAAGATAGTGGTTATAACCATTGGCGGCGATCCGTGCCGCCTCTTCAGGACGGTTCATATAATAATCAAGTTTGGTTTCCATCTCTGCTACATCATCAAAAAACACTGCGGACACATCGTCTACAAAGTTGTGGGGAATACATATGGGTGGTCGTTCAGCTAGAAGCATGACACCATTAGCAGGCAATTCCCAATAACGAACCGTATCAAATCCACAGCCGAAGAAACTGAGACCAATTCGGCTCGAACGTAGTTTTCGGCGATACACTGCCTGATCAAAGCGGGTATCCAGAGAATGGCCGACCATCTTTTCCAGGCAGCGAAGATACAGCGGTCTTAACCCGAATTCATTTCTGCCCGCCCAGAACGGTTCTGTACTGCGTTCGGAGAACGGAGCGCCCATACTGCTTAAACTCTCTGGATAACCGAACGGGAAAGGATACGTACATGAATTATAATAATCCACGCAGTCAATCATCTCGCGTTTGAAAACCAGATCAATCCTTTCGCGGTCGATATATTTCAGTAAAGAATGTATTGGTGTATAGCAGTCGTCCCACGAATCATAAAGCACAACAGGCAGTTTAGGATCAGCATTGACCAAGCGTTGCACCACTTCCCTGTTTTCCATTCCAATAACATCTGCATAAACAATGACATCAAACAGGCCATTACTCAACTGATCCACCAGATCATCGACAGATATCGGATTTCCGGGATAATCAAAGACACAGGGATAATTGTTTGCCGTATCAATCTCTCGGTTGTGCAATGTCGGCTTCCAAGGGTATTCAACAACATTCTCCTGCCCCAGAATGGTACACAGCCCATGGAAAAACGTATCCTGACCATAATCGCTGGTGCCATGCGTAATAAACAATATTCTGGGAACTGGCCAGCCATTTTGCCAGTTTGGGAAATCCGCTATTATCCCTCTATCTGTTGGCAGTCTGTGCCCACTATTCTGCAAAGAGTGTAACAAGGATCGTGTCCCGGAATCAGGCCGGACATATTCTATTGACCTTAAAGTTCTTTCCGCCATATCGTTACGGCCAACCTGAGACCAGAAACGGCTGTGGATACGGTAACTCTCTGCTAATTCAGGCTTAATTGCCGTTGCTTGGGCAAATTCGCGTCTCTCCTTGCTGAACAGTGCGTGCGCCTCTGCCTGTTCAGTTCGTAATTCTTGCCAGTAGAGGTAATGACGCTGCTTCTCCACGGCGAGCATTGCCAAAGTCTCTTCAGAGGCAATCAGAACTTCGGGAATCTCTTTTAGAATGGTAATAGCCCAGTCAGGATGTCCATTACCGGATAGCTCCCTCGCGTGAAGGACGGGGTTGTACGTTTTGGGTACGATAATGATTCCCCTGGCAGTTGAAGAATCGACGTCCAGATGAATTGCCCCGTCAAGATACCGAATCCAGCCGGTATCGGACAGAAAAAGATCCAACTCGGTTTCAGCTGTAGATAAATGATCAATACCCTCAAAAACAACAAGAATACGACCATGCGCATTTATAAGCATCATATATTGTTCAAGAGGATATCGCAGCCGGGTGATATCCCGGGCTGTAGGCGCAAGCAGAATCCAATCCACCTTTTCTAGTGCCGACTCCGGGCCAGACGGCAATTCACCATCACTCAAAAAACAGGTCATTCCCGGCTTATGACTACCTAACTTCCGAATGGATGGAGGTATATCTCCCACGCATAGAAGGCGCTTCACAAAGGGAGGGATGATCTGTTGTGGTTCAAGCCGCTTAAATCTCACTGCTACCTCAGTATATTTGGGCATGGGGAACGCACCGGATGAATGCAGTCAAAAGCCTCCGGCAGGATGAAGGCCTTTACCATAGATAGTGTATGGTGCTTCCAACACACTTGATACACAGTCACGATGTCGCAGATACCGCTGGAATCCGGGAGGTATCTGCATAAACCAGCAACCGGCATCATACAGGACATAGCTGGCAAGCCGTTCGCAAACTTCAGCCATATTCTTCAGGTTATTATGAATATGAGGAATGCCGTCTGCCTGCTGCCAAGCTGTGATCGCCTTTCGGGTAAAGAGTCCTGCAACCCCCTGTACAAAGACTGGAGGGATCGGATCGAGTAAACGCCCAAAGCCGAGAATTCTGCTGGCGATCTCAAAATGTTCCACCAGTTTTCCTTCAGAACAATCCAGCAAGTTACCAAAAATATCGATATTCGGATTTTTATTCGAGAGATTGAGCAGGGTATCAAACCAATCAACGTCATCAAACCAATGATCGTCGTGCAGCAGGATGTACCGGTCATATCGATCAACAGGGATATATTTCAGCAGGGCGTCGAAAGCTGCCAGATCAAAACCCAAGTTCAGGCGGCCAAGAAAATAGTCCGGACGAATCGACTCGATAAATCCGCTGAAAGCAGATGAAGATCCGTTGCAAACAATGGCAAGATCGAATCGTTCGCGATTCGCTTTGAAATGGTGATTAAAACAGTAACGTAACAGGTTGGGCCAGGTTGCTTCGGATGTCGCGATGCAGATGATGACCTTTTCTTGTACGCAGGAGGTCGTCATTTTGTATCAATCTGACCGGGAGCAATGGCATACCAGATGCTCGTTCCTGGAAAAATCCCTTTGGTAGTTATTCCGGCATCTTTATAGATAAGCTCATCAACGGCCCGAACTACATCCAACCCATCACTGTGATAGTCATGCCCGCATATCAGACCTGACGGCTTAATTATCCGAAGCGCCAGGTTAATATCAAAAAAAACATTCTCATAATCATGGGCTCCATCCACAAAAACCATATCAAAGAATTCGCTTGGGAGTAGCGGTGCAAACTGAGAGGATGTTCCTTTCAGGATTCTAAGCTGTTCCCCCATAAAACTTGTTGTGTGAATAAAACTCGATAGAATGTCAATATCAGACGCTTCTGGTGGTGCAATACCTTTGGCATAAAAGCCCTGTTTCTCATAGTCTTGCCAACTGTCAAGACAATAGAGTGAGTACAAAGCACTCCTTCGCAACATAATCCCATGGCCGAGAGCCGTTGTTGATGCTCCAAGATAGGAGCCTATTTCGAGAATCTGGGCACCTTCTGGCAAACTGAATGCGATCCGGTAGAGAGCTCGCGCCTCAGTTTCCGTCTGTATTCCGCCGGATGCTTCAACAGCTGCTAACATGGTTTTTTCTGCTAAAAAACTATTCTGAGAGTCTGGGTACTCAATTTTCAAGACATTATCCTCCTCAGTCAGAAACACTTTCCAGGTTCACGCACCTCATTTTGCCACTGTAGCAAATAAAAGTTGTAATGTTCAGAATCAGGTGACGACAATAGCGCTTTTTTCAGTAGCGTGATCGCCTTGTCTCGATTGCCGTTCTTATGATATTCGCAGGCAAGCAAAAACGTTTCATCAACCAATGCTTCAAATGATGACTGCGGTCTAACCGAAATATACCAATCCGGTACTTCACTACACTCAAACATATGGCTGACACCATAGGGATATTGATTGGCTTCGTAATTCCCCGAATAGGAATTGTCCGCCAGCAGGGCTTCAAATATACTGGTATGCTCCACTCCACAGTCAGATGAACATATTCGATCTTGTAGCACAACAGGACACCCTTTCATCCGGTTAAATTCAGCAGTAATCTCATTAACAGATGTCTTATGCAGATGGGATGATAAATTGGTAGATAAGTTAACCTGAGATTGCCTGTTTGCTCTATTTCTTATTCTTCTGTTGATGGTTTCATTCAGGTCAAACAGTCTCCAATGGGCTCCTTGCATCATATCGACAGGTCGGACGCTCACACCATGTTCAGACATAACATCGACATGTGGCGTAAGCCAACTCATATGTTTACCATCAAGCACAACCGAATGATTGCCAACACCCCACACAAGATTTAATCCCGCTTTTACGACCACAGGCTTGATATTACAATTGGCGATGGTCGGATCACCATGGCGGCGCTGAGGGTAAACCGGTTTTGACGGATCAGGTCTGATATCATGCTCATGTTGGTAAATCTGCCATAATACGGCAAAATAGATGCTTTTATCTTTTAAAATAATGTGATCTTTTACCACATCGGTTAGCCTGTTGCATAAAATGAATTCATCCGAATCCACAACGATTATGTAATCCGCATCAGTAATAGACCGGTATTTTTCATTTATTTTTCTCGATTTGATCAGATCATCCATCATGTTCGGGAATTTAAAATATTCAACTGAAACATTAGGATAGCGTGCGGCAATTTTTTCGGTATTGTCATCGGTATCTGCATCAAGCAGTATGTGAATCTTATCTACCCAGCTATAGTGATTCAAAAAAAACGGCGCAAGAAATTCCTCGTTGTACCACATGGTAATCAGTTCAATCTTCACGGGGAACTCCCAGAAAATGCCGAATTGCTTTAAGTAGTTCTTTTTCCTGCCGCTTGGGCGAGTATTCTGCGGCGGTTTTGAGTGCATTCGAGATTAAACGTGTCCCCTCAGGGGATTGGTCGCGTATCATGCGAACAGCTCCCGCCAGAGCGTTGCTGCAACCCACTAGGTCATCTTCTGCACACCAGAGTCCGTTATCTGCTTGGGCATATTCCCGTCCGCCAAAACCGGTAAAACCGACAACAAGACAACCGCTTGCCATTGCTTCGAGAGGTGGCAAGCCAAACCCCTCAAGTCGTCCCAGAGAAAGAAACAGGGCGGATTCTCCCAAGGTTTTCGCAACAGCATGCTGGTTCATTCCGTCTATAGCTACCCATGCAATTTTATACTCTGGCTCGAGAAGGCGGTCACATAGATTTCTTATAAATTGTGCTTCAAGCGGACGTTTACGTGGCATGTAAGCCACTTGGAATGTTTTTGGCGAAGTTTCAGTGAATAGCGGAGAGATGGCATTATGGACCGTCTCGACATTCCTGAAATAAAGAGAAGTGCGGATAAAGTCAGTAACCGGATTTGAACAGGCCATTACTCCTGAAATGCTGAGTGATTCCCAGGAGCAGTGAGAGTGAAGTCCCTCAAAAATGTAGAAATGGTTCTGGCAAAATACAATTTTCCGCACCGGCGCGGATCGGAAAAGTTCCAGAAACAGGGAATGGTCCTCAGGTAGTATGACCAGATCATCAGGCTGAAGACGGAACTGATGATTGCAGTACAATACCGGCACATCTTCCTCAAACCAGGCTGGCCTGAAGCCGTCATTTTGATGGACGACATATGCACGGTATCCATTTTTCATCAAATGACGGACATGATCATAGACAACCCGAACCCCACCGGATGGGTTTGGATTGTCATGATTAAGGTAGAGAATACGGCCAGGATACATATGGCGAACCTTCCATAAAGGTGTCACGAGACAGCATTCTCATTGGAAATTTGAGATGGCCGACTCAAAGGCCCTGACTACATTAATATCTTCATCGGCTCTCTGAGCATTTTGCAATTGGCAGGTGCGAAGTTTAATTCTCAATTCTCGATTACGGGTGAGAGCAGCAGCTTTATGCACATAATCATGTTCATCCGTTGCAATAGTGCCGGTAATTCCTATACGCCGGAGCAATCCGGCCGCAAGTCTCTGCCGCATGTAGCGCCCTTCAAGCGTCACTATTGGCAGACCCCTGTGCAAAGCCTGCCACGCAGTGGTATATCCTGAAAATGCCGGAGTATCAAGGAAGATGTCCATAACATCGAGTGTCCCGAGAAACTGCTCACCGGGCATCCAGTCGATGAAGCGAACATATATCGCTGGATCAAGGCCCCAAGAAACAAAGGAATGACATATTCTATTCTGCAACACTGCTACATCGGAAGCCTTTGCATCGCACACAAACCAGAATCTGCAGGGAGATGATGCACGGGCTATACGGGGGTAGATATCATCGAACTCTGGTGCAAATTTTGCTGCCTGCTGGCAGATGAAAAAACGGGTTAAATCCAGATCCAGAGGGAGATCCAAAAATATCGGATCAGGAGGTGATGGCTCTATCAGTGGAAGTACGCTACAGGCACCGGTACCCGGTAGCCGTACCAATTGTTCGCAATAATCTACCTCTGCGTTAGAACGCTCCAGCAATTCTCCTGAAACGAACAGGTCCATCGTTGGTAAACCGGTAGTGATCGGATGCCCCCAGCCGGCGATCTGCAAAGGGGCCAGACGGAGGGTCGCAAGCTGAACAGTAACTGGATCCATCGCTATTTCTGGATAGAATATTGCGTCCGGTTGGTCAGCGAGTAGCAGTTGTAACCAGTCTGCCCGCCCATGACGATAGCAATCCACCATCTTCTTTGCCAGATCGGCTTCGGATGTATGATGCGGAGTGGTGTTGTATAAAATGACTTCAAATCGGGTACGGTCAAGATGCTTCAGGAGTCCATGCAGGATTACATTCCAGACCGAATGGTTGCTGATCTGCCCGGAAACGATCAATAATCGCAATCGTTCCCGAGTATGGCTAACAACAGGCACCGGAAAAGAACGACTTGCAAACCATAAGGATCGCGCGTGACAGGCAATGGAACCATAGTGTGACAGGGAAGCTGTATGATCACCGGGATGATAGGCAATGGCAAATGGTTGTGCAACCCCTATGGCAGCTCCCAGTGAAGGCCATGTCTCTTGAGACATTACCTGTTCTAATTCATCAAGCGCCTGTTCAAATTTCGCGTCCGGAGTTGATAACGATCTCGTTTCATTTTGTAGTGTTGCCATCATCATGGTCAGCTTAAGACGGCATTCATGCAGGTTCGGTTTCAGAATCAATGCCTGCTGGTATGCGGCAATCGCTTCATCATGACGACCAAGCCCGGAAAGCACTGTTCCGAGGCTGCTATATGTTGATGCCTGATCAGGGCGAATCTCCAACGACTGTCGATATGCATGTTCAGCTTCTTGAAAACGCCCCAATCCTTTCAGCGCAATTCCCTTATTGACACATGCTTCGGCTGAATTGTGAGAACGTGCCAGTGCCTGCTCACAGGCTAGTAAAGCCTCTCCATAACGACCGGCACTGTTCAGGGTAACTGCAAGATTGTTATATGTTGAAGCGTATTCCGGATTTCGAGTTAACGCCACTCGATAAGCTGTTTCGGCATCCTGAAATTTACCCTGGTCATGCAGAGAATTGCCGAGGTTACAGAGAACCTCGATATTGTCAGGATTTATCTCCAAAGCTTTACGGCAAATATTTTCAGCTTCGACACAACGGCCTTGCTCATTCAATAGGTTAGAAAGATTGACAAATGCTTCTGAAAAGTCCGGATTTACCTTTAAAGCCTGACAAAGGACTGCCTCGGCCTGTTCAGGCCGTCCAATAGATCTGAATATTTCGCCCAAACAAAGGTATGGCCCTGGAACGGCAGGGGAAAGATCGATGGCACGACCAATCAATTCTAAGGCATCCTGAAATTGTCCTTGCTGATACGCAAGTAAACCCAATAAATGCATTGCTTCGGCATCTGACGGATTCCGGGCAATTATTCGGCGGCATACAGATTCAGCCGCTGACAGCTGACCGTTGTGGTAAAACTGAATGGCTTCAGAAAATTCGTTATCCATTGCGAGGCAAGACCGATCGTTTCCTGATCAGCGAAGTTTCAGATGCAAATGGAGTTATTTTGTGAATTTCGCAGGAGTCTACAAAACGTTGTATATACTGTTTATCAGCATCAGTAATATAGTCACTGAGCACAATCCCGGAATGTCTGAGTATCTCAAGCATAAGCACAGTATTGTACTCAGTTTTGGTTGGATTGCAGATCTCATGGTAGGAGGTCTGAAGATCCTCAATGATATAATAACCTCCTGACTTAAGATACTTAAACAGATAACCAAAAGAAGTCTGCTGGTGATGCATCATGTGACTGCCATCATCAATAATCAGATCGATTTCACCACCAATTTCCTCAATAATATGATCGAGATTGCCTGGAATCAGTCCCTGATCGGCGACGATGGTTTTGATCCTGTCCGTATTAAGAAATGAATAATTAAACAAGTCCACGCCGTAAATAACTGCATTGGGAAAATATTCTGCCCACGATTTCAGACTTGCTCCGGCATTGTCAGGTGTTGAACCGAATATACCGATCTCTAGAACAGCTTTCACTTCGTGGCGTCCAGGATTGAGTGCGACATGATAGACGTCCGAAAAATTGTGGACTTTCGAACTCTTATCTGTGCCGTATGAGCAGAAAATGTCATCAAGTATTTTCATCTTATCCACCGTTCAATTTAGTAATCAAATCGTAGCGATTGAAATATTTTCATAATTCCCGCTGTATCCTGTGTCGGTAGATACATCCAGTGGAACATCCAAAATGCGGGATGAATACGGGAGATCAAAGTTATTGAACAGGTTAGCAATTGCTTGTTCCGTTGCCGTATTATGGATTTCTGATGGAGTTTCAGGATAGGTTTCGAAGGAAATGTTTTCCATAAATTCAAAAAATCTAGCTATTGATCGTGGTGAAGTATACATACGATCCTCTACTTGGAAATAATTTTATATAGTTGGCAGGAAAGTTCGTTTACAACCCTCGATACAACCCCGTGCCAATCATCAGGCGAGTCTTGTCTAAATAAGGTTATAGTTGGATACCATGCTGTTGTTGCACTATTTAGCCCCCATCTCCAGTCAGGCGAATAAGGAAGCATGAGCCACGTTTGTAATCCCAGAGCACCGGCAAGATGAGCCATTGCAGTATCAACCGTTATTATTAGATCAAGGTTTACCATTAGAGCCGCAGTATCGTCAAAACTGCAAATGAGATCTGAAAAATCATCAATCTCAAATTGCTGTCTGAGCGGTTCTATCTGCTCTCTGCCAACACCGGCCTGAAGCGAATAGTATCTTACCCCTTTCAGTTTTGCCAGTGGCAAAAGCACTTCCAGAGGACATGATCGAAATCTATCATTTATATGTTCATCCCGCCCTTTCCAGGCAAGACCGACTTTGAGCCCACTCTCTTTGGCCAAGTGGTTTCCCCACACTTTAACCTTATCAGAAGGAGGACACAGATACGGTTTGCATGCCTGAACTGTTTCCAGAGTGATATCAAAGATACGCGGAAGGCTCATCAAAGGTATCTGAAAGTCTGCATAAGGCGTTTCATCGTTTCTGGTTATTACCGTAATCGGAGCGTCAATGGACCGTAACAGTTCGGTCAGGCTCTGATCCTGCAGTTCTAAAATGATTACTGCACCTCTCGACACAAGCAACGGTAGGAAGCGGACAAACTGGATGGTATCCCCGTATCCCTGCTCTGCGTGTACCAAAATCGTCTTTCCCTCTACGTATTCTCCCTCCCAGCGTTTGATACTCTGGTGACGCACTGGAGTGGGCGGAGATTTCAGGAAACGGAATTCGAAATTCCGGAAGCCCTCTCGGTAATCGCCGAGAAGCAGTTGCAGCAATGATAAATTCCACTTCGCAGTTGGGTAGTCCGGGCGTAAAACGAGAGCACGGCGAAACGAATGCCAGGCATCCGTAACGTCACCAAGGGCCTGCTGAAGCAAACCCAGATTCTGCCATGCCTCAGGATACGCAGGGTCTATGCGTACAGAATTCAGCATGGCATCGCGCCCTTCGGTAAATCTGCCAGATCTGTGAAGCAGTACGCCCAGATTTAGCCATGCGGCAGCCGTTGCGCCATTGTGGCTTACTGCCTCCTGATAACAGGCCAGCGCTTCTATTTCATTGCCATGTTCTAGCAGGGCGTTACCCTTCCGGGTAAGCATTTCTTCGCGAAGAGAACATGCAAGGCTCTCGACGACCGGTGGCCATTCACCCGGTGCAGGTTGTCTATAGATTCTGATTGAAGGGTACCAGAGGCTGCTGTTTGCATTCAGGGGGAACCACCGCCAGTCAGGGCTGTACAGCAAAGCGACCAGACAGGGACACCCCAACGCACCTGCAAGATGGGCGACCGCGCTGTCAACGGTTATCACCAGATCAACGTTCTTGATGATGGCGGCTGTATCGGCAAAATCAGATATGCAGTGCGACATATCCGTTACCCCGGATATCTCTGGCCCTAAAGCTTCCGGGTGCAGACTGACAAAGGAACATCCCGGGACCTCAAGCAAGGGGGCAAGCTGTTCAAAGTTCAGAGAGCGGCGGTAGCCGCTTTTCCCCAAATCACGTCCTTTCCAGGCAAGACCGACTTTGATCCCTTCAAGTTCCGCAAGACGGGTATGCCATATTTCGACAAGTTCCTTGTCAGCGGTTACATACGAATCTGTAACAAATGGTGCCGTGAGGAGTTTACCCAGAACCAGGGGGAGGCTCATTAGCAGCGTCTGAAAATCTGTGGCTGGAAGTTTTTCCCCATGTGGAACGACCCTGATGGCGCATCTGCTGGAGCTGAAAAGCCTGCACAGGTTTTGTGGAGCCGACAACACAATTTCAGGTCCGCATTCTTTCAGCAAGTGCAGATATCGTACAAACTGAAGCATATCGCCATAACCCTGCTCCGTATGTACTAAAACCGTTTTCCCCCGAACTTCTGACTGATCGGACAGTATCGGCAGCTCCGCGATATCGGGCAAAGTTTCGGCAATATATTTTCTGCGCCACTCAAACTCCCTCCAACCGTCTTGCCAGCGACCGACCGCAAGATGGCAAAAAGCGAGGTTAACGTGAGAATCCGGATCATCCGGAAAAAGCGCCACTGCCTGCCGGAGGTAACTCTCTGCTTCATTGTGCCTGTTAAGAAAAATAAGTGCTCCCCCTGCCCGCAATTGCGCCAGCCGGTTGCGGGGTTCAATGGCAATGACCTGAGAGTAACTTGCAAAGGCCTCTTCCCAACGCTCTTCTTCCCGAAAAATATCGCCCAGATCCATATGCGTTTCTGGTGCAATAGTTCCCGAAACTAGTATCCGGGGTTGGTGTAGTTCTGCGATGCGGGAAAGTTCCGTTCTGCAAAATTCCGCCTCATTCAATCGCCCAAGTTGCTCAAGGCAGGTAAGCGCTCTGCGGTAAATGTCGGGATTATCCGGCTGTAGCAGCGACGCCTCATAAAATCGCTCAGATGCTTCATGGTACCGCCCCGCAGAAGCGAGCAGGCAACCAAGTTCAAAATAGGCTTCAAAACATCGATGGTCATATCTGATCGCTTTGAGAAAGGCCTTTTCAGCCTCTGAAACATTGTTCCCGGCTGCAGAAATCCGCCCCTGCTGTAGATAAATAATCGGTGACCTCGGGGAGTGTGGCTCGGTGTCATGTGGCGTATTAATAGGCTCCGTAACATTCTCCCGGGCTTCCCGCTTGAAACGCGTCCTGATAAAATCGTTCCAAAGCCTATCAGGCAGCACTGGGGGCGCAAACCACTCTTCCCATATTTTTCGGGCTTCCTTGCAGCGATCCACAGGGTTATCGCTCCCCATACCGGAAAGCCAATTCAGGAGCATCTCCCCGGCGTTTTCAGCATGTTCGGGAGCAATGCGGCAGACAAATCGTTGGTATGGAATTGCATCTTCAAACGGTAACGGGCAATCTGAAAGCAGCACCGGCAGGCGTCCCAGAGAAAGTGCCTCATAGAAGCGAATCGAGTTGGTGCCCTCACCAGAGGGACAAAGGATACACAGAGATTGTGCAGATATTTCAAGGAAGCGTTGTCGTCGCGCAATTTTTTCATCAGCCGTCAAATGTCCATAAAAAGCATCGGTCGCTTCGATCATTACCGTGAGTCGTGATTCCTTTGCGATATTTTCCAATATGTGTGCCCGTTGTTTTCTCGTCCCAAGAAAACCGACAAAAGAGGCATGATACCGTATCCTGTCAGTGTCAAAATGGAGATAATCAAACAAGTCATCGGTACGGTAACAAAGTGGAAGAGCTCCGGGATCCCGATCCAAAATGTTAATGCTGGTGCGATACCACCATGACGTAGTGTGATAGCGAGCAGCAGTATCATGGTCGGAAAAGAAGATGTGCTGATTTTCTTTGGACTTGAACATCTGCAGCATTTCCACCAATTGCCACATACCCTCAATGGTGACCCACTCGGTAAGATTCTCCAGATAATACGGGAACAGAAACAGGTCGGCATCTTCCGGATCAGTAACTGTTTTGGCATTGATACCTTCAGCCAATGTGTCGTTATCAGTCAAAAACGGGATCAAGCGCTTCCCTAAATGATCCAATTCGGGGAAATCATAACCGGGGCGATACATATATACGGAAGGAGTGGTTACGTGTCTCAGCTTCTTGGCAATTCGATCAATAACAGTGCGCCATCCAAACTCATTGGACTGACGAAAAATTTGCATTGAAGGGTACCAGGGGGAGTCCTTCTCCTCTAACAACCACCGCCAGTCACCGGTTGGCGGCAACATGAGCCAGACCGGTTTTCCCAGTGCTCCGGCAAGATGAGCCACCGCAGTGTCAATGGTAATCACCAGATCAAGACAGCTGATTAGAGCGGCTGTATCGGCAAAATCCTTGATTTTTTCGGTGTGATCAATCAATTCAAATGGAGGAGATGGTGCTTCGCCTCCAACCTGCAGACGATAGAGGGTTATTCCGGATACTTCTGACAAGGGGACCAGCAGATCAGGAGAACAGCTTCTGCGACGATTCCGCGTGGTTTGACGCCCCCACCAGCAGATACCGACCCGCAGACCGGGATCCAAAGATACCAGCTGCTTCCAGAAGCCGAGTTTTTCCTGGTCAGGATGGATATAGGGGTAATTTTCAGCGATTCTCACCGGAGTGATTCCCAACTTATACGGCAGGGACAATAATGGAAGTCGAAAATCAACGTGCGGCAGAGTTTCACCACGACAGATTACGCGGTCAACTCCTACGGCTCCGGCCATGAGGGGGACAAGGGGGGGGGCCTGACATTCCAGAATCACGTGCGTTCCCAATGCTGCGAGGCACGGAGCAAATCGGACAAATTGGATTGTGTCCCCAAACGCCTGTTCACCGGTCAAGAGGATCGTTTTCCCGGACAATGGAGCAACACCGTCCCATCGCGGAATGTCACAATGTTCTTCCTCTACTGGCGAGTGCTTTAACAAGCGGTATTCAAACTGAGCCCATCCATGTTCAAAATTTCCCACTGCGAGTAGCGAACAGGCGAGGTTCCAGTGCCCGTCATAGTAGTCTGGTGCCATTTCTACAAGCTGTTCCAGTACGTAGATGGATTCGTGTGCCTTTCTGAGTGTAAGAAGGGCCGCTCCCAGATTATTACGGGCATGAAGATGTGTATTTTCGTGTTTCAGGGCGTTTCTGTAGCACTCTTCCGCTTTTCGGTCTTCTTCCGCATTCTGGTAGGCGATCCCCAAAGAGTTCCAGCTACGAGCAGAGCCTGGCTCGGATCGGACGGCTTTCAAAAAGGAATCTATCGCTTCGGGAAGTCTCTCATCGGCCTGATAAAGCTCTCCAAGTGTATGAAGTGCATCTGCAAAATTTGGGCGAATTGCCAAGGCATTCGCAATACACCTGTATGCATTCTCCCGTTTTCCACGCTCCTGATATAAAATTGCCAGGTTATGCCATGCTTCGGCTATCTGTGAATTAATGGATAGTGCCTTTTCATACGCTTCTTCAGCTTTTTTGGACTCTCCCATATTTTTCAGAGAGTTCCCCATGTTGTAGTAAAGCAGCGCACTATCTTTATCGTACGCAATCGCGGACCGGTAACAGGAAAGTGCTTTTTCAAAATTGCCCTGTTCATCAAAAGCCACGCCCTGATTGATAAGCGTCACAGCGGTATTGAAAATCATGATATCCAGCTCTTGTTTAACACGCACTATAAGCGGCTCCCACTCACCTCTTACCTGCTGGCGGAAGATTCTCATAGTGGGATACCATGGTGAATCGTCGCGCTTGAGAAGCCAGCGCCAATCCGGTACAAATGGAAGCATAAGCCAGGTTGGCTTTCCTATAGTCGCAGCAATATGAGCAATAGCGGTATCAATCGTTATGACAAGATCGAGGTTTTCTATCAGAGCTGCGGTATCGCTGAAATCAGTCAGATATCCGGTAAGATCTACGGCTCGCTCATCAGTGATAGGCAGGTCTTTCTGAAGGCTTATGAAAGTTACCCCCCCGGTCGCCAAAAGTGTATTAATAAAGGACTCCGGGCATCTTCTCTTCCGGTTAACCGGCAATTCAAGCCGACCGGACAGACAAATCCCGACCTTGAGGCCGCCATTGTTCGCAAGTAGCGTACGGAAAAATTGTACGAGTCGATCTTGAGAGATAAAAGGAGAAACCGTAGGAATAGTTTCCAGAGAAGTTTTCAAGATGCCAGGAAGACTCATGATGTGAATCTTTGTATCTACCCTAGGAAGATCAGTACCTCTGGCAACGCACTCCTTTACTCCCGGGATTGAAGAGAACAACGTGTGCAAAGATTTCGGAGCTTCCACAGTGACAGCAAGTTCTGAGTTTGCAAGAATCTGAATATAGCGGCTCATCTGTATGGCGTCTCCGTACCCCTGTTCCAGGCACACCAGCAGGTGGAGTCCCTGGCGCGATTCCCCATCCCAATCCGGGATATCATCATGCATGCGCGGTACCGGATTGAGTGTATTGAATCTTTGTTCGTAGCCTTTCCACCCACTTTCAAAATCACCTGTCAAAAGACGTAATGTTGCCAGATTGAATGCGGCTTCAGGCAATTCATCGTTATCTTTAATCAATTCTTCATTCAGAGCAATCGCTTCGTCGTAGCGTCCTTGCTCTTGGACAACAAAGGCAAGATTGAGTTTTGCCCTGACTATACCAGGTTCGTATTCAAGAGCATTCCGGTAAGACTTTTCAGCTTCTTCGTATAGCCCCTGCTCCATTTGAATGTTGCCCAGATTGAAAGATGCTGCCGAGACAAATGGATATTCCGTCAGCAACATCCGATATAATTCAGCGGCCGTCTCAACATCACCCGATTCGTGTTTCTGCAAAGCCTCTTGAAGAAGCTGGTCAGGCGACATAGTATTTGTAGAGAGTGAAATATTAGTATTGCAGTTCAATGTTACGCCTTTATAGCCGATAAGATTATATGAATAACTATACCATCAACATCTCTGTTGTGGTAACATCAAAAATCGTTTTTTAGCCCTTGATGGGTTTCCCAACGAATAGGGGGCAGTTATGGCAATCGATGCTACGAGTGGAAGTTCAGACATTTTCTCCGTTATCGCCATGCAGCAAACTTTGAGAGAAAATTCGGCAAACACGGCGCTATCCAATGGCATCGCTTTGATGCAGAAAAAAAAATACTCTCAGGCTGCTTTGGCCTTCAAGCAGGCTTCAATTTACAAACCGGAATTAACGGAGGCCTATACATTCCTTGGCGATGCATATACGAGGCTCGGCAAAAAAAAGGAAGCGATAGATACGTATAAACTTTCTCTAAAAGTGGATCGTGCTCAGGATGCTCTCTACACAAATATTGCAGGACTCTATGTGGATCTGGGAAAACCAGCCGAAGCGGAAAAATCATTACGAGACGGCATTAAACAGAACGACCAAAATACTCTCGCCTACTACACTCTTGGCCTGCTTGAATCAAAAAGTGGCAAGTATGTGGATGCCGAGAAGCAGTTTCGCAAGGTAATAAGATTGGAGCCGAAGGATGGCAACGGGTATTATGCCTTGGGAATGGCCCTGAATGGCCAAGGAAAATATGATGATGCCATTAGTTATCTAAAGAAGGCTACTACGCTGAAAAAGGATTTCTCTGCGGCAATCAATGAACTTGGAAAGGCATACGCCGGTATAGGGGATCTTGACAAGACCAACGAACAGATTGCACGTCTGAACAAGATCGGGACCTCGGACGCCGTTATTTCCGCAACCGAACTGACAGATCAGATAACCAGACCCGGAATATATTATGCCGATTCTGTGACCAGCTCCTTTAATCTCAACCTTGGGCCCATTTCTCTTCTCGCTATCGATTCGTCTACCTTTATTACACCCAATGCCAGCAAAGAGGTAACCGTAAAATTTGTCTTTAACAGCGATATGGAGGCGTCCTCTGTTACCAATATTACTAATTGGTCCATTTCCAAGGCATCCGGTGGCACTGCCGGAATTTACAATAACGGATTTTATAATCCGTTAAACATTGCAGCACCAACGTTACCACAACGGGTAAGCTACGATCCGGTCGCCCGTGAAGCGACGCTTGCCTTCACTCTTACCCAGAATTCGTCAGGTGATGGTGTGATAGATCCTTCGCACCTTGTATTCAAATTTAATGGGACTGATGTAAAGGGTAAGACAATGGACCCACTCGCAGATCAATATAATGGTTATCGGGGCTCGCCGTTTTAACACAAGGAACACTTGCTTTTTTGGATAAAGACGTTAATATAGCCCTGTAAATTACCTTAAGGAGTCTTGCCGCCATGCAACAAAATGCCTATAATTCCTATAGCTCCATGCAAAAAGACTCAGTCTCCGGACGTGAACTTGAGGCATCCGTTCTTACCCGTGCCGGATTGATGCTTAAGTCAGTTGTGGATAACTGGCATAGTAACGATCGTGACGAGAAGTTGATGGAAGCAATCAAATTCAATCAGAAGGTATGGAGTTTTTTTCAGGCGGAGCTTTCTGACCCTGAAAACCCCCTGCCAAAAAACATCCGCGAAGATATTCTGAATTTGAGTATATTCATTGACAAGCGTCTGTTTGACGTGCTCGCATATCCCGAGCCACAAAAATTGAAGATTGTCATAGATATAGACTTTAACATTGCTGCCGGATTACGTACAAAGCCCGAGGTAGCTTAAGAGCTTATCCGTAAATGACGCCTGCTTTTCTGAGGGCGATTATGATAGCAGCCATGTGTGACAGTGCTTCATAGGTTTTGGTAAGTTTTTTGTATCGCACCAACAGTTTTCGAAACCTGTTGAACCGGGAGTGAGCAACCTCGACAATCCACCGGCGGCACCTGAACTCTGGATGGTCTTTCTTCTTCCGAATCTCTTCGCCTCGCTGCTTTACATGCCGGATGTAATGGGCTGTTTTTACCCGACCCCTCGAAATGGTAAAATTAGCCTGATTGAAACGAGCTGCAAACATCCGACATTAAAACTGCAATCATCACTTATTTTGCAACCATAGTATCTACAACATCTGTATGCTCAAAATCGAATCAACTGCAAATGAAACCCCACTATTTGACACCAACAAACTGCAAACATAATTTTTCATGCTCCAAGCTGCCGTTTCCTAGCCCTTTCCATTCTCCGTTCACGTGTGTTTGGCCGGTAGCATGATGGTAAAGGTCGTCCCAACACCGACCTCGCTCGTTACATTAATCCGACCAGCATGCTTGTTGACGACAATGTCGTAAGCAATGGCTAACCCGAGACCGGTTCCCTTCCCTACTTCTTTGGTAGTAAAAAACGGTTCGAATATCCGTTTCAGATTCTCCGGTGGAATGCCGTCGCCGGTATCACTGATGGCTATCAGAACCGAACCCTCCTCTTCCCATGTCGTTATCCTGATTTCACCATGATCCACGATAGCGTGGGCGGCGTTTACCAGAATATTTAAAAACACCTGATTGATCTGCCCCATGTTGCACCAGACATGAGGCAGCTGACCATATTCCTTGGTAACGGTCGTCTTATACTTCAGTTCATTCCAGGCGATTGAAAGAGTACTCTCCAGCCCCTCGTTAATATCTGCGGATGCGAACTCTCCACCATCCACACGGGAGAAACTCTTCAAGTCCTGCACAATCTGACGGACACGCTGCGCACCATCGGAAGATTCGTGTATCAGATCCGGCATATCTCTGCAGATATGGTCGATTTTATACTTCTGCCGTTCCTGGGCCGCCATCTGCCGTATCGCCGGGTCGCATCCGAAAAGCACTCTTTCATCAGCGTCCAGATACGCGGTCAGCTTTTCCACATACTTGCCGAGACTCCCCAGGTTACTGATGATGAAGCCCATCGGGTTGTTGATCTCATGGGCCACCCCGGCCGCCAACTGGCCGACAGAGGCCATCTTGTCCTGCTGGAGCAGTTGGGCCTGTACTCTCTTCATGTCGTCATAGGCCTGCTGAACCTCGATATTTCTCTCGATTAATTCGGCAGTTCGCTCCTCTACGCGCTGCTCCAGGCTCTCATTCAGTATTTCCAGTTCGTACTGTGCCTCTTGCCGTTTTTCAATTTCTTCTTCCAACTGGATAGCCTGTTCCTGAAGGTTCTCCTGCGCCATCTGACGTTCGGCCACCTCCTCTTCAAGTTCGACCGCCTGAATATGCAGTTCCTCAGTGCGCTCCCTGACCTTTTCCTCCAAAGTGTCGTTTGACTTATGAAGGGCTTCTTCCGCCTGTTTCAACTCTCTGAAAATAAGAGTAAAAGGCTCCTTGAGGCCGGTGACCAGTATTGCCCTGTAGATGAGATAGAAAGCCGCCAGTTTGAAAAAATGGCCCAGCATGTTGACAAAGCCATACACGCTCACGAATGAGGTGAAAGCTATTTCTGAGAAGATCGTACAGACAATTGAACAGGCCGTAAGGATGAAGACCCTGTCGCTGAAATATCTCCGCTTTCCGTAATAGAAATATAGGGATGCGAGAAGGAGAGCGGATATTACATATTCACTGCCGATCTTGAACGCTGTGAGCCCTTTGCCTTCGATGAAGCAGTCAGGGAAATTACCGGAGAATATCGTAGCCACAAGCACCGATACCGCCATGGTAAAACCGGCGATGACGGCGCGATCATTCAACCTGCGAGCAATGAAGAATGGCGCCGTAATAAGAGTGATCGCCTGCAGATAGCGCGCTGCTATCCAGAGCTGGGTTGGCAGGTTTGCGCTGTATCCGGGAAATACGTTCATCCCCTTGTACGCAAGGGTATGAGCCAGATCGATCAGGGCGATGAAGGCATAGCCGATACCAAGCAGTCTGAGATAGCTATTTTCCGAGTACCCACGTGTGTTCCAGGTGAGGATGAAAAGAGTAAAGGCAACCGAAATGGTGACGATCTCGATGAGACTGTGAAACAACAGATAACTGTGGAGACTGCTGAAGTAAAGGGCCAGGGTTACGGCAGAGACAGCTCCAATATGGGAAAGTTTTTCGGATCTGTTACTGTCGAGCATCTTGATCTCCCTCATTTTGCGATTCTCGTGCTGTAACCGCAAAACGTCCAGGCAAAGGTTTACTGCATCATTCAGATCGTGGGAGCCAGTATTGCTCAAAAGAATACCGGAAGTTACCGGAGCAGTTTGGCATGACCGCCTCAATGAGTAAAAAGGGTAACTGTTGTGACAACGCTCCTATGGGAAGCTTCTGGGGAACCTTGAAAAACGAGCTGGTATATCACAGACAGTTTGCCACCAGGCAGGAAGCGACAAAGGAAATCACGAAGTACATAGAAGGTGCTTAACAACAGGCAGAGAATTCAGGCAAAACGGGGCTATCTTTCGCCAGTGGCATACGAACAGCAGTGTTGGTAGCCGCGTAAATTCTTTCGTGTCTACTATTGACGTCTAACCTCACTTGGCGACCTGCCTGAAAAGTGTAATTCTCTCTTACTGCCACGTCAGTACAAACGCCCGTAGTTTTCCGCCATCTTCATCCCGGTAATATACCACCTTGATATTGTTTGCAATACGACCGCGCTGGATCTGGTAGCCGTCTTTTTTTTCGGTAGAGTCGGTAACGAGGGCCGGTTTTTTGGCTGTTTGATGCACCACGGCTCTCATGAATGATTCCGGTATGCCCTCCCCACCCCGGTCAATGCCCTGTATCGCCTTGATTGCCCCGGCCTCGCGCAGTATCTTGAATTCGGTAACCTGCCCTTTGTAGCGCTCCCAACCAGGATTTGTGGTACCGAACTGTTTGTCAAAGCCGTAGCGGGGAATAAAGTCCGGCAGGGTTGTCAGGCTGGCACCGGAAGAGGCAGTTGGTACCGGGCTCTTTTGGGTGCGGTTGTCGGCAATGGCAGACAGTACGGCCTTGTCACTTACGTTGTCTTGATTCTGAATAACTGTCTGAGGTGGCGTTGTTATGGCGACGGGTATAGATTGTGGCGGTTTTTGTGCCTCTGGTTTTGCAACGGCTACAGGTGTTTCAATCTTTGATGTCGGCTTAGCTTTGGTAGAAGACTTGTGCTGTTGCAGGTATGTTATGACAATGACAGCGATGACTACCGGCGCCAACCAGAGCAGGAACGTAATGTTTTTTGACCGGACCGGAGTTGTTTCGATAGAGTCAATATGCTCTGAACTCCAGTCGTGAATCTGGGACGGAGTCGTCTGCTCAACCGGCTCGGGTTCGGGGGTTCTACTGACGGCATTGTCAAAGGAGCTGTTGAATTCGGAGTATACCTTCAGACGTTGGCGGGGAGCATAGGTAACACCCTGTTCCTCCAGCGATGGTTCCGGAATCGCCGGAATTGTGGTCATAAGTTCGTGTCCGGGATCCTCCGGTTGTGACAGTGCCACCGGAGCGGATGGGGTATCGTGGATATTGATCGATTCAGGAGTGGGAACGGTAGCGATTGATTGTGCCGTGGTCGTAGCGTCACCTTTCTTTGGCTTATTAAGAAGAGTGTCAAGCAGCGATTGCAAATTGTACAATAACTGGCCGTCTTCTGCTGAAGTGTCAAGCCACCCGTGATACGGTTTCAGGATGGCATCAGTAACCTGTCCCGGAGATGCCAGCAGGACAAAGCGCGAGCGCCTGCGCCCCAGCTGCTTTTTCAGGTGCATGAGCAGTATGTCGGCTGACAATCCGGACAGATGTGTCTGGACAAACACGACATCAGGCTTTTCGATCGCGATCTCTTCGCCCCCCTTTTCAAGGTTGTTGACGATGCGCAGGCGAATATTCTTGTCTTCAGTCAGTCGGCCAAAAATCTTGCGCAAACGTGCTACGTCAGTGATTATCAACAGATTACTCACGGGAAACCCCTTCACTTACATCCTGAATTGTTTGTGGCTGAAAACGCGCCTATTGTACGGTATGGAAATACGTTAATCAACAGCTATGATGTCCCGCCTGTTGATGCTTTTCGTTTGACAAAACAGTACCGCGAAAATTATTATCACAAAAATTTACTGTTGAAATGAATGTGGGGGGAACTATGGGGAAAACGTATAAAATTGCGGTGCTTGCTGGTGACGGTATAGGGCCGGAGGTTATGGCTGTTGCGCTTGATGTTCTTGATGCCATTGAGAAGAAATTTGGTGTCTCTTTTCTCCGTAGCGCTGCAAATGTCGGCGGCGCCGGAATTGACAACGAAGGTAAGGCGCTACCACAGAGTACCATAGATATTTGTAAAGCGTCTGATGCTATCCTGTTCGGGTCGGTTGGCGGGCCGAAATGGGAAACGCTACCGCCGGATGAGCAACCGGAGCGCGGGGCTTTGTTGCCGCTCAGGAAAATTTTCGGCCTGTACGCGAACCTCCGTCCGGCTATTATTTTTCCGTCATTGACCGGAGCTTCGTCGCTCAAGGAAGAGGTTATCGGCGGTGGCTTCAATATTCTGGTAATCCGTGAATTGACGGGAGGGATCTATTTCTCCCAGCCGAAGGGGATTGATGGCGTCGGTCGCGAACGGGTCGGCGTTGATACCATGCGCTACAGCGTTCCGGAGATCGAGCGAATCACCCACGTCGCCTTCCAGGCAGCAAGAAAACGCGGCAAAAAAGTTTGTTCCATTGATAAGGCCAATGTCCTGTCTACATCGGTACTCTGGCGCGAAATCGTTATCGGCATTGCCACGGAATATCCGGATGTCGATCTTTCCCATATGTATGTGGACAACGCTGCCATGCAACTTGTGAAATGGCCGAAGCAGTTTGACGTGATTCTCTGCGAGAACATGTTTGGTGATATTCTCTCCGACGAAGCCGCCATGCTGACCGGGTCGCTTGGCATGCTTCCCTCCGCGTCCCTCGCGGAAGGCACCTTCGGCATGTACGAACCCTCAGGCGGTTCAGCTCCGGATATTGCCGGACAGGGGATTGCCAATCCGATCGCGCAGATTCTCTCGACAGCGATGATGCTCAAATTCTCTTTCGGCATGCATGAAGCGGCTGATTGCATTGATAGCGCTGTCGAAAAGGTACTTGATCAAGGCTACCGTACCGCCGACATCTACCAGAAGAAAGAAGGCGAAAAGCTGGTCAATACCAAGGAAATTGGTGCGGCGATCATTGCAAATCTTTAGTATCAAAACACAGAGAGAAAAGGAAGGCACACTATGAAAGTTGGAATCATCGGATGGCGCGGAATGGTTGGTTCGGTGCTTATGCAGCGGATGCAGGAGGAGAATGATTTTGCTCTCGGTTTTGAACCGGTGTTTTTCTCAACATCCCAGGCAGGGCAGCCTGCCCCCATGAATGCCGGGACACTGAAGAGCGCGGATGATATTGCCGAACTGAAGAAACTGGACGTGATCCTCACCTGTCAGGGGGGCGATTACACCAAGGCGGTGCATCCTGAGCTGCGCAAACAGGGATGGAACGGTTACTGGATTGACGCTGCCAGCACGCTGCGCATGGAAGATAACGCGGTCATTATTCTTGATCCGGTTAACCGCAACGTTATCGACAAGGCACTGGCAAACAACCAGAAGGATTTTATCGGCGGCAACTGTACGGTCAGCCTGATGCTGATGGCTTTGGGTGGATTATTCCGTGCCGGTGCAGTCGAATGGATCAGTTCCATGACCTATCAGGCAGCCTCCGGAGCCGGTGCACCCAATATGCGCGAACTGCTTGCGCAGATGGGCGTGTTGAACGGTGTTGTTGCCGAAGAGCTGAAGAATCCGGGCTCGGCAATTCTGGAAATCGATCAGAAAGTAACCGCCACTCTTCGCGATGGTTCGATGCCGACCAAGGAATTCGGTTTTCCGCTGGCCGGAAATGTGCTTCCCTGGATCGATCGCGAAGTTGAGGATGGGCAGAGCCGCGAAGAGTTGAAAGGATTCCAGGAAACCAACAAGATTCTTGGCAACAGCACACCCATCCCGGTTGACGGCATCTGTGTCCGGGTCGGAGCGATGCGCTGCCACAGCCAGGCAATCACGATTAAATTGAATAAAGATCTGCCGCTTGCCGAAATCGAGCGGTTGATTGCCAATGATAATGAGTGGGTGAAGCTGATCCCCAACACCAAGGCAGAAACCCTTGCAGGGCTTACCCCGGCAGCCGTCTCCGGAACCCTGACCGTGCCGATCGGCCGTGTTCGCAAGATGAAGATGGGCCCCCAGTATATCCAGGCGTTTACCTGCGGTGACCAGCTTCTCTGGGGTGCTGCGGAACCGCTGCGCAGGATGCTGAGGATCCTGCTGGAGAAGTAGCGGAAACCTTGTTCCGTAAGATGTCTCACTAAACGCCCCCTTTGCGGGGCGTTTGCTTTTTCCCCTGACGTCGATTTTTCTCTCTCTGTCTGTTGCTCTGTGATAGGTTAGCGCTTATGAAAATACATGCTAAACCTGAACTGCTCGCCCCTGCCGGATCGCTGGAATCATTCTTTGCCGCTTTGGAAAATGGTGCCGATGCCGTCTACGCCGGGTTGCAGGATTTTTCCGCCCGCGCCCGCGCCAGAAACTTCACACTGGCCCAGATGGAACGTATGCTCGCGTATGCCCATGGTCAAAACCGGCGAATTTATGTCACACTGAATACCCTGGTGAAGGAAAAGGAACTACCTCAACTGGTGGACACGCTGACAGCTTTGGCGGGTATGCGGGTTGATGGCGTCATCGTGCAGGATCTGGCGGTGGCTCGGCTGATCCGTGCTCATTTCCCCACCATCCCGCTGCATGCCTCAACCCAGATGACGATCCACAACACACCAGGTGTCAAAATTTTGCAGGAGCTCGGCTTCCAACGAGTCGTGCTGGCGCGTGAGCTGGCACTGGACGAAATTGCTGCAATAACGGCCGCCACTCCGGTCGAAATAGAATGTTTCGTCCATGGCGCACTCTGTTTCTCCATATCGGGGCAATGTTTTTTTTCTTCCCTCCTCGGGGGGCATAGCGGCAACCGTGGTCGCTGTGCCCAGCCCTGTCGCCGCTTGTATAGCCATCGCGGCAAGGAGGGACACTATTTTTCGACCAGTGATCTGTCGGCAATTGACCTGCTTCCCGATCTGATTTCGGCAGGGGTTACGTCGCTCAAGATTGAAGGGCGGATGAAATCTGCGGAATATGTTGCCACTGTTATCGCTGCGTATCGTACCGTCCTTGATGCAACGGAACGCCCGTATAAAGAGGTGCTGAAATCGGCCAAAGAAAAATTGAAATATTCCTTTGGCCGGACTCCGACCAAAGGATTTCTGGCGTCACAGCAGCCGGACGATATCGCCAATCCCTGGCAGAAGGGTGGCACCGGGCGTTTTATCGGGCAGATAAAAAGCATCAAGGGGAAGTGCCTGGTTTTTGAGAGCAGGGACACCCTGTACGTTGGCGACCGTTTGAGGGCCCAGCCTAAAAGCGATATGGCCGGTCAGGCCTGGACTGTGCGCGAAATGGCCCTCAACCGGAAAAAGGTCATGGAGGCTCCGGCAGGAAGTACTGTTGAGGTGGAAACGCCGTTCAGTTTTTCGGTTGGTGATTCGATCTACAAAGTCTCATCAAAAGAGGCCTATACGCTCAGTGACAGCGCCTGCCAGCGCCGGCTTGAAGGAGGGCAGGGGGATAAGTTGCCCTGTCGACTGGTCGTTTCGCTAAACGGGGGGCAGTTTTGTGTCTCTGCATCTGTGGCCGGATATCAGCATCAGTTCAGCTTCCCGCTCGGCGCCCTTGAAGCTGCGCGCAGTGGTAACATGCAGGCGGTGCTGTACGGCCAGTTCGTAAAATGCGGCGATACGCCGTTCCGGCTCGAATCATTGGAGGCGCCCGGTTTCCCCTCAGTGTTGATCCCATCGGCGCTATTCAAGGAACTGCGCCGCCGGTTCTTCGCAGAGCTGGCCGAATCATATTCAGCCGGTTTCCGCGCACAGCTTGCTTCCGCACGTGCAGGAGCGCTACGGGATGTTGCATCGGTACACACCACACTGCAAAAACCGGCTGTGCGCGACACTTTTGTGGTTGTCCTGGCTGAACCGAAGGAGTGGCGCTTTCCGCTCCAGAATGGCGCTGATGCAACCATACTGCCGCTCTCAAAAGCCGCCATCCACCAGATCCCTGCGGCGGTTCCCCGCATACGGGGGGCTGAGGATCAGATTATCTGGCAGCTTCCGTTTATGCTCTTTGACCGTGATGTGCCGCTCTATATCGATACGATCCGCTCCTTGTTCCGGAACGGCTTCCGTCGTTTCGAGGCGTCCAACATCTCGCATTTCATGCTGCTGCGGGGTCTTGACGGGGTGCATATCTCGGCATGGCATCGTTGTTTTTCACTGAACAGTCAGGCGCTGATGGCCTGGCAGGAATTGGGTGCTGAAGCGGCAACATTGTACCTTGAAGATGATCGTTCCAATCTTGCCGAGCTGCTTTCCGCCGGGCTTGATATCCAGCGCCGGGTGATGGTTTATTCCCCCTTGCCGGTCATGACGACAAAAATTCGTATCAAGGACGTGCATGCCAATACGCCGCTCCGCTCTGACCGTGGTGAAACCTACCGGATCACCACCCATGACGGCCTGCAGACAATCAGCTCTTCGCTGCCATTTTCTCTGACATCCCGGCATGGTGAGTTGCGCCAGAGCGGTTGCAACTCTTGCGTTATCGATCTTACCGAAGAGCCGCGCGAACGATGGGGCGAGATCATTGCCGCGTTCAAAGCAAGCCGAGAGCTTTCCGGGACAACCGAATTCAACTATCCTGCGGAGCTGATCTGAATGAAGCTCTTTCTGCATAACCCCACCCCCACCCTAACCCTCCCCCTGAAAGGGAGGGGATTTTGGTCTCCTTCCTCCACCTTCAAGGGGGAGGTCAGGAGGGGGATGGGGTTATGCAGAGTAGGCATCTCTGTGGCGATATTTGTACAGATTGTAATTTGGGTCGGTACCGCATGGGCCGGCAGGACTGTTGAAGGTATTGTCAAGGCTGTCTACGATGGTGACACGATACTGTTGACCACCCGTTCGGAAAGTCGACTCAAGGTGCGCCTATACGGCATTGATTCTCCAGAAACGAAAAAGCCTGAGCATCCGGGTCAGAAGTTCGGTGCCATTGCCAAACGTACGCTGATGTACAAGATTATGGGGCGACGTGTTTCCGCTGAACTGATTGATATTGATCAGCATCAGCGGGCTGTGGCGGTTATCCGCTATGAGGGGCGGGACATAAATCGCGAAATGGTGGCAGAGGGGTTGGCGTGGGCGTATCGTCACTATCTGCAGGGCTCGTACGCGTCGGATTATATCGATAGCGAGAACAGGGCCCGCTCCGGGCGAAGAGGTCTCTGGCGGGAATCAAATCCGCAGCCGCCATGGGAATTCCGCAAGGTGCAGACAAAAAACGGCAGGCACGAAAAGGGATGGCTCTGGTAATGCCGACGAATCTTCTCACACATCTTAATCCCCCGCAGAAAGAAGCAGTGCTGCACGGCGAGGGGGCGCTTCTCATCCTGGCCGGGGCCGGGTCGGGCAAAACCCGCGTTATAACCCATCGTATCGCGCACCTTATTCGCGAGCGGGGTGTGCGCCCCTGGCATATTATGGCCGTTACGTTTACCAATAAAGCGGCTAAAGAGATGGCCGAGCGGGTCGGCAGACTGCTCGGCGGAGGTGATCTGCCGCTGATATCTACATTCCATGCAGCCTGCGGACGCATTCTGCGTCGCGATATCCACCATCTCGGTTTTCAGGCATCCTTTGCCATTTATGACGATCGCGACAGTGAACGGCTATTAAAGGACGTTATAGCCGAGATGAACCTCGATGAAAAACGGTTTGCTATCAAGGCGGTAGCAGGACGTATCGATGATTTCAAAAACCGGGGGCTGTTTCCGGAGGATATCGGGCATATTCCACCTGGTGATGTCTATAACCGGAAGGTTGTTGATATATACGCGGTGTATCAGGAACGTCTCAAAAAGTGCAACGCACTCGATTTCGGCGACCTGATGATCCAGACGGTACGACTGCTCAGCGGTTTCCCCGAGGTGTGCGGCTACTACCGTGAGCGGTTTCAGTGGCTGCTGGTGGACGAATACCAGGATACCAATCCGGTTCAGTATCAGCTGATACGGCTGCTCGCAGGAGAACGCCGCAATCTCTGCGTGGTGGGTGATGATGATCAGTCGATTTATTCATGGCGCGGCGCTGACATCCGCAATATTCTAGAGTTCGAGAGAGACTTTCCGGGTGTTACGATCATTCGTCTGGAGCAGAACTATCGCTCCACCTCGACAATCCTGACGGCGGCAGGTGAAGTGGTCAAACAGAATTATGGTCGCAAGGGAAAGACACTCTGGACGGAAAATCCCATAGGGGAGCCGATTCGCTACGAACGGGTCGAATCGGACCGGGAAGAGGCGCGTTTCGTCAGCAGGGAAATTGCGCGGCTGAGAGGCGGCGGTCTGCCACTGGAAGAGATGGCGGTGTTTTACCGCACCAATGCCCAGTCGCGTTTGATCGAGGAAGCACTGGTTGCGAGTGCGCTTCCGTATCACATTGTCGGGGGGGTGCGCTTCTACTCACGTATGGAGGTAAAAGATATTCTCGCGTATCTGCGGGTGCTGGACAATCCTGCCGACGAGATTTCCCTGAAACGGATCATCAATGTGCCGGCCCGAGGGATCGGCAGCAGTACAGTAGATAAAGTATCTCTGGAGGCGCTGCGGAGCGGAAACAGCTTTTTTGATGCGCTTCATGATGCAGTGGGGAGCAGTTCATTTAGCGCTGGGCCACGGGGCAAAATTGCCCTGTTTGTCGCGCTCATGGAAGGCTTCCGCGAATATGCCGCTAGCTGCAGCCTTCTGGAGCTGACCCGTTCGGTCATGCGGGAAAGCGGCTATCTGGAACGACTGAAGAACAGCCGGGATCCGGAGGACGCCGAACGGCTGGAAAATCTCCAGCAGCTGCTGGCTGCCATCGAAGAGTTCAGCGAAAAACAGCCTGACGCAGGGCTGTCGGAATTTCTGGAGCAGGTGTCACTGGTTTCCGATCTTGAACAGGGGGAGAAAGGCAAACAGTCAGTCACCCTGATGACCCTCCATGCTGCCAAAGGGCTTGAGTTCAAAGCGGTTTTCATGATCGGTATGGAAGAACGGCTTTTTCCGCATGTCCGGTCGCTGGATGATCTCGACGGCATGGAGGAGGAGCGGCGCCTCTGCTACGTTGGCATGACCCGTGCCCGTGAACGGCTCTATCTGCTGAACGCCCGCTATCGCTACCTGTTTGGGCAAAAGCAGGAAAATCCTCCGTCACGGTTTTTGAAGGATATACCGGGGGAGTTGCTTGACGACTCTGGTCAGGGACAAGGGCCAAGAGAATTAAATCAAGGCACATGGGTTGAAGCGGCATCTGTGTCTCACTCGTTGCATAATCTTGCGACGGCGGCAGCCTTCTCTGGCGATATTGAAATCATTCCGGAACCTGCCGAGGAAACTGACGGGGTCTACCTCGGCATGCGGGTTCGGCACAGCAAGTTCGGTGTCGGCACGATCAGAAAGGTTGAAGGTGAGGGGGACGGGCAGAAAGTTATTGTCTGGTTCAACTCGGTCGGTGCAAAAAAACTCATGCTCCGTTTTGCCGGACTGGAACGGGCGTAGGAATATGACGGCCTCTATCTGAGCGCAGTTACGGTAATAACAGCGGTGATAATGTAGCGGGCACACTTTCCAACAGCGACTAACAAAGAAAACAGGCCGAAATGTACGTTCAGGAGCCCGGCGACCAGGCAGAGCGGATCTCCAACTACCGGCAGCCAGGAGAAGAGCAGCGAATATACTCCATAACGCCGGTAATAGCTGCGGGCCCGCTCCTGCTGCTCTGCCGACACCCGCAAAACCTTCTCCACCAGCCATGTTCCTCCGCACACTCCGATCAGGTAGGTTACGACAGCGCCCAGGTAATTGCCGATTGTTGCGGTGATGACGGTTGGAACCGGGTCATACCCGGCGACCAGCATGGTCACCAGCAGCCATTCCGATCCAAGAGGCAGCAACGTTGACGCGAGTAAGCTCATGCAGAAAAGCGCCAGATAACCGGGCTGATTAAGCCAGTCATGCAGCATGACAATATATGTCAGAAATTGGTTGTCAAAATGGCTCAAACCGCTACAATGCCCCCGCTGTCGCTGTGACGTATCTGCAACATTGTATCGATAAATCAGGATTCGGCAAGGGAGAAGCGATGCTGAAGGGAAAACCGGCAAAAAAATATTCCCAGGCGGGGCGACTGCACTCCATTATCAGGCTGCTGGAAACCAGGAGCGGACTGACACTTGACGAGCTTGCCGAGGCGTTCGACGTTGACCGGCGTACCATTCACCGCGATTTAAACGCGGTTGAACAGGCAGGATATTCTTTGACAACGGAGTGGCGCGATGGGAAAAAGGTCTATAGCTTTCTAACGAGATCACGCAACCTTCAACCGATCACCTTTACTCTTCCGCAGCTGATGTCGCTCTACATGTTGCGCTCTCTCGGAGCACATCTGGTCGGCACTCCGTTCCAGGGGGAAATTGATGACCTGTTCAAGAGCATCCATTCGGTGCTTCCGGACCGGTATGCCGCCCATCTGGAGCGAATTGCCCGCTGTTCACTGCCGCTTTTCAACGGAGCGCGTGATTACACTCCGGTTGCAGGCTATATCCCTGATCTGCAGAAAGCGCTTCTGCTGCAGTACCGGATTCGTCTTGCATATGCCAAAAAAGGTGTCGGTTCAGCAGATACATACGAGGTTGATCCCTATACCATGGTCTTCCACAAGGGGGGCATCTATCTACTCGGCAAGGCCCATAACCGTCCCGGTATGCGACTTTTTGCCCTTGAGCGCATCCGGGGGATCGAACTCACCCGCATACGTTTTGACATTCCGGACAACTACCAGCCGGAGGCCCATTTCAGCAGCGCTTTTGGCCTGGTGAGCGACACGATGATGCGTGTGCAGGTACGCTTTTCCTCTGACATTGCCCATGCCGTCACCGGCAGGATCTGGATGCCTGGCCAGCACATGACCACCGATGCTGCGGGAAGAGTGACGGTTGACTTCAAGGCGGCGGGCGAGATGGAACTGGTATCGTGGATACTTTCCTACGGCATTCACGCTGAGGTGCTTGAGCCGGTGGAACTGCGCAAAGAGGTCAAACGCCAGGTCAAAGAGATGCGTGAGATGTATCGCGGAAAGAAAAAGGACAGTTCAGAAAAGGGTGCATGGGTTTGAGGAATATTTACTTCCTTGTAACTTGCTGGAATCGCCTTCAAAGGGAGCACGTAAGTACATGACAATCGAAACCACTCCGCTCAGCAGCATCATTGCGGCCCGCATTGCTGATCAAGGGCGCATCACCTTTGTTGACTTCATGGCAGCATGCCTGTACGAACCGGGTATCGGTTATTATACCTCGGCGGGGCGTAAAGTCGGCGCCGAGGGGGATTTTTATACCAGTATCACCGTGCATGCCGCCTTCGGTCGGGTCATCGCCCGTGAAATTGCCCAGATGTGGCGAACCATGGGGAATCCGGGTGAGTTCACTCTGGTTGAATGCGGCGCCGGCAACGGTCGGCTGGCGTGCGATATCATGGATTTTCTTGTGGAGCGCGAACCGGACATGTACCATGGGGTGCGCCTGGTGCTTGTGGAGCAGGAACCGTCACTTGAGGCTGCGCAACGTGAAATGCTTGCTGGTCATAGCGACCGGCTTGTCTGGCTTTCTCCCGATGAATTTGCATCGGGCCGTTTTACCTTCAGCGGCTGCCTCTATTCCAACGAACTGATCGATGCATTGCCGACCCATCGGGTTGTCATGGCGTCAGACGGTTTGAAGGAAGTGTATGTCACCTTGAAAAATGGGGAATTTGCCGAAGAGGCGGACGAACCATCAACACCGGAGCTAGCGGCGCATCTAAAGCGTGTGGGGGTTGAACTCCACCCGACCCAGCACGCTGAAATCAATCTGAATGCTCCCGCGTGGCTGGCAGTTGCGGCCAGTGCGCTTCAGCAGGGCTTTATCCTGACAATCGACTATGGCTACCCGGCGGCGGAACTCTACACACCGCGCCGCAAGTCTGGAACGCTGCTTTGTTATTACCGCCACCAGACCGAAGAAAATCCGTATATTCGACCAGGATTGCAGGACATTACAAGCCACGTTGATTTCACCACCCTGATGCTCTGCGGTGAAACGGCAGGATTGCAGAATATCTGGTTTGGAGAGCAGTACCGCTTTCTTCTTGCAACGGGTATTATCGAAGAAATTGAAGAGATTGAGCGCTCTGTACGGTCTGATGAAGAAAAATTACGGCTTCGTTTGACCCTGAAAAAACTGATCCTTCCCGAAGGGGGCATGGGAGACACGTTTAAAGTGCTGATTCAATCCAAGGGCGTTACGGCACCTCGCTTACTGTGTCAGCAAAAAATAGGAGGGTAAGATCGGTGTTCATGTCTGCTGATATTCGTGGGATTGTCTTTGATCTCGATGGCACGTTGTATGTCAATGACCGTTTTGCTGACGAAATAAAAGAGGCTGCTGTCGCCTATATTGCTGAACTGAAGCTGCTCGACCACTCCGATGCGTCGGAGCTTATGGCGGCAACCCGCCTGAGGCTTGAGGAGGAAAACGGCACAAAATCGACGCTTTCGGCAGTTTGTGCCGAGCTTGGTGGCACCGTTCAGGGACTGCATCGATTTTTTGAAGCGATCCTGCGGCCGGAAGTTTTTTTAATTCGTGATGAAAAGGTGGTGCAGCTGCTGGAGCGCCTTGCCAAGCGCTTTGCACTCTACATTTATACGAATAACAATCGTGTCCTGGCGACCCGCATTATCAATTATCTTGGCTTTGACAGCGTCATGAGCGGCATTTTTACCATTGATGACACCTGGCAGGGGAAACCGGATGAACGGATGGTTCAGAAGGTGTTGGAGCAGGTGCGGCTGCGCCCCGAATCGGTGCTGTTTGTCGGTGACCGCTATGACGTTGACCTGCGTATTCCGGAACAGCTTGGCTGTCCCGTGTACCTGATTCAGAGCCTTGAGCAGCTGTTCCGGCTGGAATCACTGCTTATTCCAATTCCAGATCATAGCCCTCTCTTCGTTGGCTCGTCATCGGCTCCTCAACGTACTTGAAGTACGCCTCCGTCGCCGATTCCTCGCCGCCTTGAGATCATCTATGATCTGGAATTGGTATTACTCTTCCTCTTTCCTGAGATATCTCAGCAGTTCCTGCAGATCCTCCGGCGGTTCGGTTGTAAACTCGATATACTCGCCGCTTGATGGATGAATGAAACCGAGACAGTGCGCATGGAGCGCCTGTCGGCCGAGGCGGCTGATCATGCCCCGCAGTTTGGTGTCCGGAATGTTGTTGCAGCGCCCGCCATCCGGGTAGAGTGGGTCGCCGAGCAGCGGAAAACCGGCTTCAGTCAAATGCACCCGGATCTGGTGAGTGCGCCCGGTTTCAAGCCTCAGCTCCACCAGTGATATCCTGCCGTAACGCTCCTTCACCTTCCAGCGTGTCACGGCATGCTTGCCGTTTCTTGCCTTCCCTGATAAACGAAGCCGCTCGGTCGGATGACGCCCGATGATCCCCTCGATCTTGCCGGTATCTGTCTCGGGAGAGCCGTAGATCAGCGCCTGGTAAATCCTTTTGACGGAATGAACGGCAAACTGTTCTGCAAGCGCATGATGGGACCGGTCGTGCTTGGCTGCCACGAGCACGCCTGAGGTGCCTTTGTCGAGGCGGTGGACAATGCCGGGGCGCAGTTCCCCCCCGATACCGGCGAGGTCATGACAGTGGGCCAGCAGGGCATTGACCAAGGTGCCGCAGCTGTTGCCGGCACCGGGATGTACGACCATTCCGGCCGGTTTGTTGATCACAATCAGATCGCCGTCTTCATACAACACATCAAGAGGAATATCCTCGGCCTGTGGTGTTGCCGGAGTCGGTTCCGGAATGTCAATTTCGACCAGCTCACCCCCCCTGAGTTTCAGCGACGGGCGCACCTGCTTGCCGTCAACCAGGACAGCACCGCTTTCGATAAAGCGCTGGACGGCTGCCCGCGATTCTCCCTCCAGTGCGCTGCTCAGGAATTGGTCGATTCTGGTCGGCTCGTTTTCAGGGGAAAAGGTGAGAATAATATGGTCCATAACGTTCCTCAATCAATTGAAAAAACAAAGGCGTACCGGGACAGGTACGCCTTCACAGAAATCAAACAGATACGCGCTGCTACCAGATGGACGATTCGAACTTGCCGGCCCGTTTGATCAGTACATCAACGACAGCGGTCTCATAGATCCGGTCCGGATCTATGCCTGTCGATACCCGGGAGAGAAAATGCTGGCGCCCCTCCTCAAGCTCTTCGCTGAGAAGATCAAAGATATTATCATTCTTGATGCCGCTTTCCACCTTGTCCTTGTTGTACATGGCCACATCAGAAAGAATAGCCCTCGCCAGCCGCCGTGCCTGCTCCATATTCTCAATCAAGTCCATGAAAGGTCTCCCTCACTGAGTAGCGTTGCGCAACCATAGCATTATTTTATGCGTAATGCAAAGTAGATGCTTGCGTTGCCGCGCCGCACCAGAGCCATCACGCTGCCTGTCTGCCCGGCCTGCTGAATGGCGCGGGTATACTCGGCCAGGGACGGTGTGCGCTTCCTGTTTATGGAGACGATGACATCACCGCGCTTGATGCCGGCTTCTGCGGCTGCTCCGTTGCGTAACACATCTACCACTGCGACACCGTCGCCCTCTTCTGCATTGTCAACAACCAACCCGAGCAGATCGGCCTCTCCCTTCTGCTGGTGCCCCCCACGGTCTGCACGCTGCGCTTTTTGGGGCATGCTGTCGGCGCTTGCCAGAGTCAGGCTGACTGCAAGCGCTTTGCCGTCACGGAAAATAGAGAACGTGGCCACCTTGCCGGTACCCGCCTCAGCGACCAGACGCTGAAGATGTGAGGGATCCTTGACTTCATTTCCGTTGAGGGCGGTTATGATATCTCCCTGCCGGATACCGGCCTTGTCGGCCGGACCACCCTTGATAACATCGTTGACCAGAGCTCCTTTGGCCTGTTTGAGCCCAAATGACTGAGCCAACTCTTCGGTGACCGGCTGGATCGTCACGCCCATGTAGCCCCGGCTCACGCTCCCCTTCTGGATCAGCTGCGAGAATATCGGTTTGGCCATGTTAATCGGAATGGCAAAGCCGATCCCCTGACCGGCTGCCACGATGGCGGTATTGATGCCGATAACCTCGCCGTAGACATTCAGGAGCGGTCCTCCGGAATTGCCGGGGTTGATGGAGGCATCGGTCTGGATGAAATTTTCATACGTTTCAATTCCCATGTTAGAGCGACCGGTGGCGGAGATAACGCCGACCGTCATGGTGCGGTCAAGTCCGAAGGGGTTGCCGATAGCAATCGCCCACTGTCCGACATCCAGTTTATCTGAATCGCCCAGAACCGCTGTCGGAAGATCTGTCGCTGTAATCTTGATCACGGCGATATCGGTCTTCTGGTCGCCACCGACAACTTTGGCATCATAGATCTTGTCATTGGAGAGCTTCACCTGAACAGACTCGGCATCGCGCACGACATGGTCATTGGTGACGATATAGCCGTCCTTGCTGATCAGAAATCCGGAGCCGAGGCTTTTGTTGCGTCGGGTCTGCGGAGCACCGAAAAAGTCTTCAAATAATGGATTTGTTTCAAAAAAAGGCTGCACGAATTTCTTGCGACTGACGGTCGAGATATTGACGACCGACGGAGTTACTTTCTTTGAGACATTGCTGAACGCTTTCTGTGTCGAAAGAATGTCACTCGGCACATCCTTGACCGGTGCTTCCGCCTCCCCCCCTTTGCGGTTTGACTCGACAAACAGTGGAGTGTCATTAGTGGCGCTGCAGCCGCCCAGGGTGACTGCGGCCAGCAGCAGTGCCAAGATTCCTGATGAGATGCGATTGAAAATATTCATGGTCTGCATTATCCTGTATCGGCATGGAATGGTATAACATGCTGAAACAATAGTCACTCTACCGTACGGTGTCAAGGCTCACGGTCAGATACACTGGTGTTCTATTCAGCATAATTATGTTATTGAAACGCGCTCCGCTTTATGTAAAAGTACCACCTCAATCAAACCGGCAGTGGGGGGGGAAATGAGATGGCCGATATCAAGGAGCAGATCAAGGAATTTCGCATCGGCGAAAAAATCAGGGGGCTGCGCAAGCAGAAGCGGCTGACTCTTCAGGAGCTGTCAGAGTTGACGACGCTTTCCAAGCCGCTGCTGTCACAGATCGAAAATCAGCAGGTCATTCCACCTCTGGCGACTCTGCTCAAGATTGCCAAGGGACTCAAGGTCGATATCCATTTTTTCTTTGAGGACGCCGGCAATCGTCAACAGTATGTGTTAACCAGACACGAGGATGTGCCGAATAATGCCATGGTCGTGCGTCCCACCGCCACGGGCAGTATGAGGCCATACGCCTATCACTCTCTTGCCCAGGGACTCCGCCATAAACATATGGAACCGTTCCTGGTCGAGTTTGAAAACAGGAAGTGGCATGATTCGCTCTTCTTCAAGCATGACGGGGATGAGGAATTTATTTATATTACGGCGGGGGAGCTTGATTTTCACTACAACAACGAAGTGCTCCGCCTGCGCGCCGGTGACAGTATTTATTACAACTCCAGCCAGCCGCACGGCTGGGTGGCTGTCGGCGAAGGAAGTGCCTGGGCGGTTGCGGTTATGTACACGAAGGCATAAACCGATTCCACATCAAAGCGGTTTCTTCGATGGTTTCATTTTGGCCCTCATTGTATGCTCACTTTTGTTGAGCTTCCCTGTCGAGCGATCCGTAATGCTCTTCAAAGCAGTCCGGGCACATGCCGTGGCTGAAAAACGCATCGGAGTGCTCTGAAATATAATCTTCCAGCTTCTGCCATGAATCGCTGTCAGAGCGGATGCTTTTGCAGTACATGCAGATCGGAATAATTCCCTCCAACCGCTTGACTCTTGCAAACGTCGCTTCCAACTCGTCCTTCTGCCGGGCCAGGAGATTCCGCTGCTCCCTGATCAGGTCATTTCGCTTCTTTAGCTCCAGATGGTTATGCACCTTCAGTTTGAGGAGTTCAAGGTTCACCGGTTTTATCAGATAGTCGATGCCGCCTGTTTCGAGCGCCTGCGACTCGCTTTCGCGGGTATTCAGTGCGGTCAGGAAGATGACCGGAATATCGGCAAATGACGTATCAGCCTTGATTATCTTGCAGACATCGAAGCCGTTCAGTTCCGGCATCATCACATCAAGAAGAATCAGATCCGGCTTCTGCTTCCCGGTCAGGTTGATGGCCTCAAAACCATTTTGCGCGGTAATGACGTCATACTCCTCTTCGAGTGCAGACTCTATTACCGCGACATTGATTGGCTCATCATCCACTACCAGCACTTTCAAGCGCTCATCCATTTCCATTCCCCTTTGAACTGCCGTACCAGATGACTGGCCATCACCCGGTCTGTTTCACGGCCATTCCGGGCCTGCAGGATCGTATCGCACTGCCCGGCCAGCTCAGCTCCAGCATCTCACGAATCATCAGATCGTCATCAACTATGAGAATACGGAATGCTTTCATCTGTCATGTACCCCAAAATTGTATTCAGCATCACCTGAAGCAAATACCGCTGCAAGTTCCCTGCACAATTCAGGAAGGGTATACGGCTTCTGAAGAAATCCGCACGCGCCATGTTTTTTCAGATCGTCCGGTGTTCCCTCCTGATGGAATCCTGATGATATCAGAATCTTGACGCCGGGGTCGCTCTCAGTCAGCCGTGACAGTACCTCCCTGCCACCCATGCGGGGCATTTGCATATCGAGGATAACAAGGGCAATGTTGTTTTTTTCACGGGCATATACCTCCAGTGCCTGCACCCCATCTTCGGCCAGGTAGACCCGGTATCCCAGATCCTCCAGCATGGTTTGTCCCACGTCCCGTAGAATCTCCTCATCATCAACGAGCAGGATGCCACCCGAGCCGTGCGTAACCGCACCAATATGCGCATTTTCAACCGCCACTTCATCAGAAAGTGGCAGATACAGCTTGAATATCGTACCACTGCCCGGTTCACTGCAGATGGTGATACTGCCATGATGGTCGGTGACGGTACTGAAGACGGCGGCAAGCCCCAGTCCGGTGCCCTTGCCGGCCTCTTTTGTCGTGAAAAAAGGCTCAAAAATGTGTTGGAGGACGTCCTGCGTCATACCGACACCAGTATCGGACACTGAAATTTCAATATAGCTGCCGGGGCTAATAGAAAAGCCGGTTGCACTGCACTGATCTTCCCCCAGCTCTACATTTGCAGTGGCAAAGGAGAGAACACCACCTTCTGGCATGGCATCGCGGGCATTGACTCCGAGGTTAAGCAGCGCGTTCTGCAGCAGTGCCGGATCTCCCGCTATCAGGTCGTTACTGGCACAGAGGTGCGTCTCCAGGGTAATTCGCTTGTCAATTGTGCGTTCCAAAAGCGCCATGACATCAGTGATTGTAGTGCCGATGCAGATTGGCACACTGTTTTTGTGCTCTTTGCGACTGAAGGCCAGCAACTGCCTGGTCAGATCGGCCGACCGGCTTGCCGCCTGCTGAATGCTCCCGAGCAGCTTCATGGCATGCTGGTCATCCTTGACATGGCGCACCATCAGCTCTGCAGAACCTGAAATAGCGGTCAGCATATTGTTGAAATCGTGGGCAACACCTCCAGCCAACTGGCCGATGACTTCCAGTTTTTGCGTCTGCCTGATCTGGGCCTCAAGCCGTTTCTGTTCTGTAACATCCAGAAAAACGATCAACAGACATTTCTCATTATTGAAGTCCATAAGATTGCTGTACAAGAGTACCTGGCGGGTTCCCCCCTGGCAGGTGCTAACAGCCGTTTCAAAACTCTCAACTCCCTGTTGAGCTCCCATCAGCCGTAAAAAGCGCTCCCGTTCGGTGCTGTCAAGCCACACGCCGAGTTCGATATCGCTTGTACCGATGGCTTGTTCAGCCGTATAGCCAAAATCATCGCTAAAGGTTCGATTAATCTCGCGGATCACTCCATCGGGAAAGGTAGAGACAATAATGGCCAGCGGTGACACGTCGAAAAGGGTCTTAAGGTTGCGGTTGGCCTCCTTGAGCAGTTGCTGTCCGGTCTGGTATTCTTCGATCTGTATCCGCAGCATCTCTTCGGTTGCCAGCAGCTGGCCATGTGTTGCGCGAAAGTCAGCGATTTGTCCGCGCAGCAGTTCCTCAACGGCTCGCAGCTCCACGTTCCGCCCGACAAGCTGTTCATTGCTGACAGTCAGCTCCGCCGTTCGCTGTCTCACCAACTCTTCCAACCGCTTTTTGTGCTGTTCAAGCTCCAGCTGCTGTCGGTACAACTCGGCAAATACCTTGACCTTGCTTTGCAAAATCAACGGTTCTATCGGTTTGGTGAGGTAGTCAACCGCTCCCGCATCGTACCCTTTGAACTGAAAGCGGCTATCTTTCAGCCCGGCTGTCACGAAAATGATCGGATAATTCCTGGTCTTCGGATTGGCCCGCATCAGCTCCGCCGTCTCATAGCCGTCCATATCAGGCATCTGTACATCAAGAAGCACCAAGGCAAACTCCTGTTTAAGCGTCAGCCGCAGCGCCTCGTTGCCGGACAGCGCCCGAACGAGCTGGTACCCCTGATCACCAAGGAGCTCCTCCAGTGACAACAGGTTCTCCTGACGGTCATCAACGAGCAGAATTGGTATTGTCGGCGTGAAATTCATGGGTGGTCCTCAACAATAGTGGATGGTCTCTTTAGTTATTTCTCCGACACATCCCCCACCCCCTCCTGTTCTCCCTCTTGAAGGTGGAGAAATGAAACAAAAGTCACCTCCCCATCAGGGGGAGGGTCGGGTGGAGGTGGGGTAAAGTTACGTTTCCGTATCCGGTGTGGCGGATGAATACAACCAGACCCGCAGCAGCGAGAAAAGCTTGTCCAGATTGACCGGCTTGGGAATGTAGTCACTCGCCCCTGCTTTGATGCACTCTTCACGGTCACCCTTCATCGCTTTGGCGGTCAGGGCAATTATCGGCAGATCATGAAAGCGGGGATCTTTCCTGATGTGACGCATCGCCTCGTAGCCGTTCATCTCCGGCATCATGATGTCCATCAGTACCAAGTCAATATTCGGGTTCTCATCAAGTTGCTTCAAGGCTTCCTGACCGTTTTCCGCTTCGTGAATGATCAGATCCTTTTCCGAAAGAGCACTGGACAGTGAGAAAATATTGCGCATGTCATCATCGACAATCAAAATCCGTTTCCCCGACAGCATCGCTTCTTTGTCAAGAGAGGCCCGGATCATCCGCTGCTTGTCGAGATCAAGCGAGGTTTCCACGAGATGCAAAAAGAGCGTAACTTCATTGAGAAGGCGTTCGGGACTTTTTGCCCCCTTGATGATAATGCTTTCGGCATAGTGGTGCAGCCGCCGCTCATCTTCCTGGCTTAAATCGCGCCCGGTATGGATAATCACCGGAATATGCCGTTCAGGATCATGTTTTTTCAGATTTTCGAGCAAATCAAACGCGCCCATGTCAACCAGGCCGAGATCAAGGACAATGCAGTCAAACTGTTCGCTGACGAGCAGTGTTAATGCCGTGACACCGTTTTCGGCAACGGTGATGGTAATATTTCGGTCTTCCAGCAGCGCGACCATAGCCTTTACCTGTGTCGGGTCATCTTCGACGATCAGCAGTTTTTTCATGGTCTTTTCTATGGCCGATTCCAGAACGCTGAAGACGGAATCCATCTGCTTACTGGTGACCGGCTTGGTTACGAAGCCGATTGCCCCCATACTCATGGCTTTCAGACGATCCTCAAGACAAGTGATAAAATGCACCGGGATGTGCCGTGTAAGCGGACTGTCCTTCAGGCTGCGCATGACTCCCCAGCCATCAATATACGGCAGCATAACGTCCAGAATGATGGCGCTCGGCAGATACCGCTCAGCCATGGCAATGCCGTTTTCCCCGTCAGCGGCGACCAGTGCGGCAAAGCGGCGATCCCGCACCAACCTGATCAGTACGCCGGCAAAGGTCAGGTCATCTTCAATAATCAGGATGCTTTTGCCTCCCTCCGCCAATTGCTCTCGGTCATCCGGAAGCGGCATCGGAAGCGGCTGCAGGTTTCTTGTCGTGACTGCTGCATCCAAACCATTTGGTGCGGGAATGACGGTCGGTTGTGCCGCGTCAAAGATGTGGCTGCCGCCCGCTTGGATATCGCAACTCGCGTTGGACGGCAGATACAGGGTAAAGGTGCTTCCTTTGTCCGGTTCACTTTCAACGGATATTTCTCCCCCCATGGAACGGGCCAGTTGGCGGGAAATCGACAGACCAAGGCCGGTGCCGCCGTATGTGCGGCTGGTGCTGCCATCGGCCTGCTGAAACGCGTTAAAAATAAGAGCAAGCTTGTCGGCCGCAATGCCGATACCGCTGTCGGTTACCGAGAAAGCGACAGCTCCTGTTGTCAGCGGATTAGCATTGGCTGATGGCGTATAGGCACGCAGTGCCACCGATCCGCTGCTGGTGAATTTGCAGGCGTTGGAGAGCAGGTTTTTGAGAATTTGCTGGGTCCGTTGGTTGTCGGCGGTTATGTAGCCCGGCGCAGAGCCGTCCACAGTCGTGGTCAGGCCGATTCCCTTCTCTCCGACAATCGGATTGAAGGTTGCCTCCAGTTGTGCGCAGATGTCCCGAAGCGACAGTTCTTCATAGTGATATTCAAGGTGGCCCGATTCGATTTTGGAGAGATCAAGGATATCGTTGATCAGGTTGAGCAGGTCGCGGCCGGCTCCATTGATGGTCGCAGCAAACTCCACCTGTTTTGTCGTCAGGTTGCCATCACGGTTATCCCTGAGCAGGCTGGAGAGAATCATCAGGCTGTTCAGCGGGGTGCGCAGCTCGTGTGACATGTTCGCGAGGAATTCCGATTTGTAGGTGCTGATCCGCTCCAGCTCTTCGGCCTTGTACTGAAGTTCCTGGCTGGTCTCCTCAACTTCGCGATTCTTGGCGCGGATCTGTTCACGCTGCTGTTCCAGCATCTGAGCCCGCTCCTCCAGCTCTTCGTTGGTCTGCTGCAGTTCTTCCTGTTGTACGCGCAGCTCTTCAGCCTGCGACTGCGTCTGTTCAAGCAGTTCATTAACCAGTTGCCGCGCTTTATTGACGTTGAGGGCGATGGCGATCCCTTCCTTGGATTGCTGCAAAAAGTCCAGATCATCATCGGTAAAAACGTTGAACGAGCCGAGCTCCAGGACGCCGACAAGGAGATCGTTGTAGGTGAGTGGCAGCACAACAATGTTGATCGGTTCAGCTGCGCCGAGACCGGAACTGATCGTGAGGTATTCAGGCGGGGCGGGACGCAGGCAGATCATACACTTTTCCAAAGCTGCTTGCCCGGTAACACCTTCGCCAAGGGCGATCGGCCTGTCCATTCGTTCGGGACAGCTGTAAGCATAGCTGGCGGCTATGTGCAGAGTTTCCTCTTCTTCAAAATAGGTATAGAACGCCCCGACTTTCGCCCCCAGATATTCGGACAAAAATGCAAGGATCTGTTCCGTCAGTTCGGCGGTGCCTTTATCTCCCCGCAGGATGGTGTTAAGTTCATTGATGCCGTTTTTGAACCAGTTCCGCTTGAGTTCCTGTTCCTTGTTCCGCCGCAGGGTTTCAGTCATGGCGGCAAATGCCAGGTCAAGCGATCGCTGCACGTCATTCATACCAACTACCGCCTGAAGCAACTGACCAGCTTCATCTCGGTGTGTCTGGTCCTCTTCAAGCGCTAACGGCTCCGCAATCACAACCTCCTGATCCAGATCGCCACCGGCTATCGCCTCAACTAGCCGGGATTTTTCCTTGCCTCTTTCCTGCTGGGCAATGACGGCATCAAGAACGAGCCGTAACGGATTTGCAATGCTGTGGGTAATCAGCACGGCCATGATCAGTGCGATAAGTGTCGTACAGAGCACCAAACCCTGCATGAATTTTCCGGACGCTGTTGCCGTTGCGATGTTCTGCTCCGAGAGATGGTTGGCCGATGTCGACAAATACACCGAAAGTTCATTGATGCTGGCAATCATGACGGATTCGATTTTATAGGCCGTCCCGGAAATATAGATAATTGCGTCCGCATCTTTATTCTGTTTCGCCAAGGCAATGGTTTTCTGAAGATGGAGGCCATAATCCTTATGGGCTTCCATAAACGTATCAAAGAGTTTCTTTGCTTCGGAATCAGGCAGAGCTTTTTCCAAAACCTCGGCGGCATTGCCGACGTTTTCGCGGAACATCCAGATCCGTTTTTCTCGGGTAGCGATTTTCTGGGGAGTCGTTTCAAGGACAATTTCACGGACGTTGCTTCGCACCCTCTGGAAATTACTGCTGATCACCCCGATCTTTTCCAGTGCAATAACCCCTTTTTCGTAGAGCCTGGTATCAGAAACAATAATTTTATTGATCTGCATATAGCCAAAAATACCGGTGGCAAGAGTCAGCAAGACAAGAACGGAAAAGCCAAGAATCAGCTTTTCCCGAATTTTAAGATGTGCGAAGAGATTCATTGTCTACCCCTCATCAGCGCCACCAATCGACGTTTTCCGGAATATTTCTGCCAGATCGACAAACTCCTGCATAATCAACTGTGCCGAGGTCAAGGCCCTTCTGTTCATCCGATTCATCCGTAAGTCCGGTAATGAAGATGACCGGAATTGTGGCGGTACGGGGATTTTCCTTGAGTAGGCACAGACTTCATAGCCGTTCATGGCGTGCGTGAAGATGTCGAGCAGGATAAAATCCGGTGGAGAAGCGTTCTCCGTCAGCGGCAGTGCCAGCTTGCCGTTGGTGGCAACGCTGATGAGGTATTCTCCGCCGAGCAACTCCATTAACACGCTAATGTTCTCCGGGGTGTCATCGACGATCGGGATGGTATGTTGAAGAGAACCCAGCATACACTGCTCTCGCTTCTAATAATAACCAGTTGCTGCGGCTTGTTGGCTTGCCACATTGCATCAGTGGCTGTTTTTGTACGATGTGCAGGAGGAGTATACCATTGGTACCGCAGATGACAATCGGACGCATAAAATAATTACGGACACTGCATGCGCAATTTATTATGCTCTTTGCAGCGGCATGATGGGCACAACTCAGGAAAGTTTTTTCAGGTGGCGCACCCGTTCAACAGTGGGTGGATGCGAGTAGTAGAAAGCTGCGTAGAGTGGATGGGGAAACAGGTTCGAGAGATTTTCTGAAGACATCTTGACCAGAGCCGAAGCGAGATCCTCAGGCCTTCCGGTCAACTCGGAGGCGTAGCGATCTGCCTCACGTTCATGGCAGCGTGAGCGCCAGGAGGAAAACGGTCCAAACGGAAAAAGCGTCAGGGAAGCGACAAAGCCGAGTACCACCATTTTGGCAGGGAGCGAGATGTCTCCCGGCAGATTCAACAGCCCTGGCAGTCCCGGCCACGTCAACAGTTCGAAGCCGATCCACGAACCGGCAAAGGCGATGATTTCGGCCCAGAGCAGCCGTTTCCAGATATGCCCCTTTTTCCAATGGCCGATTTCATGGGCCAGCACGGCAACAATCTCTTCATGGCTCATCTGTTTGATCAGAGTATCGTACAGCACAATACGTTTGACCTTGCCTATCCCGGTAAAGTAGGCGTTGGAATGATTACTCCGCTTTGACGCATCCATCTGCAGCACTTTACCGACCTTCAAGCCGGCCTTCTCCATCATGCTCCTGATATCATCCTCCAACCCCTCCTCCGTCACCGCCTCATATGTGTTAAAAAGCGGTTCAATGACATACGGGGAGATAAACATCATGAACAGGCTGAACAGCGCCATGAAACCCCACACCCAGAGCCACCATTGCTGAGGGCTCCAGCTGATCAGCCAGAATACCACGGTAACCAGGAAGGGGAGCAGAACGGCGCCAATCGCCTGAGATTTGAGAAAATCTGTTATCCAGAGGGAGGGGGTTGTCGTGTTGAAGCCGTAACGGGCTTCAATACGAAAGGTACCGTACAGGTCAAACGGGATGCCGAACAGGGTCGTTGCCCAGGTTATCAACAGAAAAAAAAGGATCGCCGACATGATCGCCGACAGTTGCAACGAGCTGATAAAGAAGTCATATAGTGTGATCAGGCCGCCGAACAGAAAGACAATCAGCAGTGCATTGTCGAGTAGCGAGTCCCATAGGCCGAGGCGGCTGGAGTCGAACGTGTAGGCGGAGCTGACGCGCAGTTTTTCCTCGTCAATAGCCCCTTCAAATCCTTCGGGCACTCTGTTGCCATGCTGCTTCAGGTGACACAGGTTGATATGGCGCAGCCAGTAGGTGAATGCGGTGATTACCGCAAAAAGCAGGAATAACGGGAATTTCATCAGAATAGATTTCCTTGGGGAAGCAACAGGGGCAAAGCATGCTTCGCCCCTGATAGAGTTGGTTGTGACAAATTCAGACCAGTCTTATCACCTCTGCAACGCATTTCTCGATTCCGACGGCAACATCTGAAATACTGGTTGCCAGCATGTAGGCGGGTGACGTGACCAGCTTGTTTTTCTTGTCAACGACAATGTCTGTGACTGGACATATTTTATGAGTTGCCCCGGTTTTATCAATCTCCGTAGCGGTACCGGCATCGGAACCGATAGTCACCACAGTCATATATTCCTTGCCAAGCACTGCTGCAATAAGAGCTGGTGCAATACAGACGGCTCCGATCGGTTTTTTTGCGGCTGCCATCTCCCGCAGCAGTTTGGCGACCTCAGGATTTATAGACGCTGCTGCCCCTTTCAGGGCAAAATCGCACAGGTTTTTCGCTGCGCCGAAACCGCCGGGAAACATAATGGCATCCAGTTCGGCAGCGCTGATTTCCTTGATATCGCGAATAGCGCCACGGGCAATGCGGGCCGATTCCACCAGGACATTGCGCTTTTCTCCCGTTTCCTGACCGGTCAGATGATTGACGACCGATAGTTCCACAGCGGGCGCCATGCAGACCGCCTCACACCCCTGGCGGTCAATCGCCAGCAGGGTCAGGACCGCTTCATGGATTTCACTGCCGTCATATACGCCGCATCCGGACAACACTACACCGATTTTTTTCATGATTGCTCCTCCTGTCGTAATGTTTATATGGAACGTAACCAGCATTGTGCGCGTTTATTGTGCCATAATCCTCGCGTAAGGCAAGAGGGTAATCCTGACTTTGATGTGGAAGCGGAACTACCAGAAATAGAGCGGTATCAACACGGCGGCCAGGACGCAGGCTGACGGCAGAAACAGGCGGCGATATACTTTGGCAATGTCGGCGTGGAAATATTCGCAGGTGAGGACGTAGCAGAGGTGAACCGGCGAGAGCATGACTCCGGCAAAACCGGCGCTGAAGGCAAGGGCGACCAGTGCAGGTGAGGGGGTCGGAGTTCCCATGAGCGGAAGCAACAGCGGGAAGGTTATCCCGACATAGCCAACCGTCAGACCGGTCATTATGCCGGCAATAAAGGGTATTACCATCAGGAGCAGATGCACCGGCATCCGGGAGGCGGCGAAGAAGGCGGAAACACCTGCCAGAGCACCGGTAGCACGGAGTACTTCCTGAAATATCATGATGCCGATGACCAGAAAGAGGGCTTTGGCAGAAATACTTTCACGCAGATTTTTAATGATCATGACAGGGGTATAGCGATGAAAGCCATAGAGCGAGACAACGGCTCCCCCGAGGGCGAGCGGGGCGCTGACCCGGAAAATCACCACAAGCAGCAGTGCCAGTATGATCGGAGAGATCATGGCGAGAAAGGTCAGAAATTCACGACGGCGGCTGGTCGAAACCGTTTGAGTTTGCTGGCGGCCGATGCCGTGGAAGCAGAACGGCACTCCCCATACAGCCACCGAGACCGCACAGGGCAGATTGACGGCAAACAGGGTCTGAGTGGATAGTCCGGTAAGTCCCGCAACCAGTATGATTCCTGGGTAGAGCGGCGAAATATACTCCCAGATATGCCGGTACCAGTAGTTGATCAGTGCCCGCCGTTCAGGGTCAATTTCGGCATCTCCCGCCGCTTCATTGACCATCGGTGCTGAAAAGATCGCACCGCCCGGTGAGGGGAGCATGCCAATCATGCCAGGCATGGCGGCCATGACAAAACGCCGGTCGGGGATTGCAACCGAGAGGGAACTTACCATCCGTTTGAGCATGCCGGTTGTGCGGAGGATGTTTTCCATAACCATCGTCAGCATCAGGGTCAGGGTCATTTCGAGAGATTTTGGGGAGAATAAACCGATGGCGGTCGCCCTGAGGAATTCAAGCGGCGGTGTGAGGTAAAGGATGCCGAGCAGCAGTGCTCCGATTGGCATAACGGCCGACATTGAGACTTTCCGGCGTAACAGTATGACGATCAGTATCAGTACTGCCGAGGTCTTGAGCAGATCGGTCATGGCGTCAGTTCGCTGCCGCTTTCTGATTGAGCGAATTGAAGACCATGTCAAGCACGCTCTTCTGGCGAGCCTCAAATTTGTTCAGCACGGCGAGACAGGTGCCCATGGGGCAGATTCCGTGAAGAAAATCAGCATCCCTGCCGGAAAGTATGACGATCCGGTTCTTATCCATACCGGTTTTTACCGCAAATCTGAGGAGCTTGAGGCCATCCATCGCCGGCATCTCAAGGTCAATCAGCATCAGGTCGTAGCAGCCGGTTTTTATGTAGTGAAGGGCAGTCAACGGATTATTGCAGATATCGACCTGCAACAGGGGGTAGTTTTCGGCAATATAGTCGGCCAGAAAGCGGGTGAAGGCCGGGTCATCATCAATCAACAGTAATTTTCCCATGATATGTACTATAGCGTATTCGATTGCGTGGTGAAATAAAAATGATACGACCGCTGTGCATCTGCCGGCATTAGAACAGGTATTTCGAGCGGTTGGTAAAATAGTCGCGATGGCGGAAAATGAAGGTGGAAAGCAGTATTATCGCTACAATAACGCTGATATTGCTTGATAGCAACCCGGAGGGATCAATCGGTTCACCAACAATTTTTTCCAGATCGCCAGCGGTTATTATCAGCAGGTTCGTTACGGTATTCATGATTTCAAAAGCGTTGTAGCCAAGGAGCAGATACCAGGTCAAATTCTGCTGTTTCATAAGCCCCAGAAAAAGATAGAGGCAGGCCAGGCTGTCGACAAATACCAGTATGTTGGCTGTTCTGCCGTGATAGATCGTACCGAAAAAAGGGAGCGGGTGGCCGTAGGTCGATACCGTCAGCATGAAAAAGAACAGGTACAGACCGCCGAGCAGCGTTATTGCAAGTGGGCGCCGTAGTTCATGTTCGTCATCAATGTTGCTGTCGTGCACGTAGTCCCTCCATCGGAATGATCTGCATTATGCCAATTCCACATCAAAGCATCGTCTTCGTTGGCTTATCTTCGGCTCCTTAACGTATTGACCTGTACGCGTTCGTCGCCTCAATCCGCGCTGTCTTGAATCCATCTTTGATGTGAAATCGGTATTACACTTTTTTGGGTTTGCGCATGTCACTGATCGCAACGCACGCAAAAATAACCAGCAGAATGAAACCACAAAAAATCCAGTCTGCAGCACTGAAACCGAACATGTCAACTCCTCTTGAACGCCTCTGCCGCCTCGTCCATCAAGCCTGTTTCCTGATAACAGGTTCCGAGCAGAAAGTATACCTCGTTCATCGGAAACTGTTCGACAAAAATTTGATCTGTCAGGACGTCCTCTATGATCGCAGCGGCATTGTCGCTGAAGCCGCTGTAATGCTGCTCAACCGCAACAGACAACGCTGTGAGGTAGTCGAGAGGCGGTACTTTCGGAGTCTTTCCGGCCAGTATCCTGCCCACCCTTGCTTCAACTTTCAGACGTTCCGCAGACTCAAGAAGGGGGAGCAGCTCACTCCATACTTCGACCGCCTGATGGTAGCGACCCAGTATGTACAACGCCTCGCCATATTCGTATGCTGCATGACGATCATCGGGATTGAGCTCCCGTGCCCGCTTTAAATTTTTTTCGGCGGCATACCAGCTCGTCACCGCATACTGCATGTTTGATAGTGTGGAGCCTTTTTCAATATATGCCCTGCCGATTTCCAGGAGCAGTCCGGCATTGTACGGATCAAGCAGTGCCATGATCTTGAGGAAATTGATTTTGCGATCCAGGTAGGGGGTATCCACTTCCTTTGCTTCAAGCATGATGATCTGCCCGCCAAGCTCGGAAATGATATGCGGGTACGCATCTTTTAATATGCCGGCATACACGTCGGCGCCAGTGCAATCAGGGTCCAGACGCAGCAGTTGGTAAATGCCCCGGCCGACCATATCGTAATCAGGAACTTCTACCCCTTCCAAAAAGACGAAATCTTCATCGAGCAACGGGATAGGGGGCCTGTCATTCCACGTAATTGCGACCATGCCGTCCCGGCCGCTCAGTTGGTAGTCGGCTGGCGGGGTAAAATATGCTATTCCGGCCGCCGGTGTCGGCTTTTGGAGCAGGTTGTTCATCGTTGTGCCTCCTCTCTTCCGGGGAAGGTATTGATAGCGGCAGGTGCGCCGATCATTCGGTAGATCTGGATCTCGTCCCACGGCTCATCCATTATGCCGTCGTGAATTGCCCAACTTCTCCCGATGACGGTGCGATCCATCCCCGGCATGCGAAACGGGTTCGATCCGTCCAAACGGGAAAAATAGCGGCCGCCCGGTTGGAACTCACGATCAATTTCACGCATGAGGCGCTTGCCGCGTAGATAGTCAAAACCGTACTTTTCGTAACGGATGGCGTTGTCGTAGGTAAGCGGTTCAGCCACAATCATCTGTATGCCAAGCGAATCGGTAAAGCGCTCGAGCAGCGGGAAAAATGTGACAAACAGCTGCAGCCCGTGATGGGTCTGGTTCGGGAACAGCCCTGCCCTCATGGCGCGTAATTCCTCAGGGATATTACGACCATGCGAGGCAAACCAGTTGTTATCCCCCTTTTCATCAACGTCAACTGCATAGCGCGGTGCTGCAGGATCCCTGATGATGCAGAAACTGAGCTCCATCTGATGAAACTGCGTATCTGAAAGCTCCAGGAAAAAGACCACTATGCTGTCAACGGGTTTTGAACGCGCCTCAATCCGCACCAGCGGCAGCCCCTGTGGGGCAATAATGGTGACCAGCCGTTCTCCGGCGCTGTTACAAAGGGACCCGCCCGTCAAACCGAGGACGTCACGCAGACGCTGCGGCAACAGTCGGCTGTAAATCCGTTCCTTTTCGGATTCATCCAGCCGGTTGATCGCCAACAGTGATGAAAGCGGGTGTCCGGCCGTGTCTGATAGCTGACTGTTATACGGGAGCGTTGCCATGATTTCCGAGTATACCCGGGAAAATGGTTTTTTTTATCCGGGCAATGCTTTTTTCCACAGCCGCCAGCGCCAGGATCCGATCAGCTTCCTCTGCCCAGTGCGGGGCATCAAGCAGCACCCGGTTCTGATAGCCATGCGCGGCAATTTTATCAATAAATGCGGGGGGGAGGCGAGGGTTTAACTCGACATCATTCATGACTCCCCAAGCCAGGGTCCAGGCACGCGCCGTGTTCATCAAGTCATACCCGCCGCCGCCAAGCGCAACCCAGGGTATTTTAAAACGCGTTATCTTCTGCAGAATTTCGATGTAGCTGTTGGTGGTAATCTCCAGATTGGTCAGAGGGTCAGTGCGAAAGGTGTCAGCGCCGATCTGCGTGACGATGATGTCCGGATTGTAGGCTGCGATAAGCGGATAGGCGACTTCATCGAACGCCTTCATGTAGATGGCGTCATCGGTGTGGGCAAGCAGCGGCACATTGACGGAGTAACCAGCGCCGCGCCCTTCACCGGTTTCATTTTCAAAACCGGTGCCGGGGTAGAAATAAATGCCGCTTTCATGGAGCGAGATCGTTAAAACCTGATCTGTGTCGTAGTACGCCTCCTGAACGCCATCACCATGATGTGCATCAATATCGAGATACACCACTCGCCGTCCTCGGGCGACCAGCCAGTTTATCGCTACAACCGCATCGTTCAGGTAGGAAAAGCCGGACGCCTTGGCGCGGTGGGCGTGATGCCAGCCGCCGGTCAGATTGAAGGCAGTGTCAACTCTGCCCTCCTCTACAAGCCGCACCGCTTCAAAAGTTGCTCCGGCACCGAGCGCTGCGCAATCGTACAGCCCCTTGAACACCGGACACTCAGCGTCGCCAAGACCAAAGCGGAAATCGGCGCGCGGTTCGTCTGCACTGCTGAATTCCTTGAGACGGGAAACGTACGCGGGATCGTGGAACGTCAGAACCAGATCATCGGGCACCGGTTGGCAATCATGAATCTGCATGTTTGGCAGATTCAGCAGGCCGTATGCATCGAGAAGGTCATATGCCATGCGGTTCCGCTGCAGCTTGAACGGGTGATCGTCGCCATAGTTGAAATTGCCGAACAGCGGAGAATATATGAGGGCGGTACGACGGCAGCGCATCAGCAAATCGGGTATATCAGAGAGAACATTACCGATGCTCCTCAAATTTGATAATATCGGCAACAGAATAGGCCCAGATAATGAAAAATGCAGCAAGTACCGCTTTGCCAAACACCGAGGAGCCTTCAAGAGCATTCATGACTTCAGCCGGAGTTATGCCGATAGTGCCGCCGGCGAGATGCGAGGCAAGCAGCGGCGAAAGACCGCGCAGCAGAACAAACAGCGACAGCAGTAAAATCAGATTGACGAGGACGATAATTATCCCGCCGACGGTTTTGCGTCCGAGGTAGAGCTGACCGAGTCCCGGTAACACCAGTGCGGAGAGGAGCAGAGCGGTCACTTTTTTATTCATGCTGCTGTTTCCTTTGTCTGTACATGTACACGTCTTGAGTGCCCTGTAGTTTCTATTTTGACTTTAAGAAAGGATTACGGCATAGTAACGGCGATTTTATCCTGACTTCGGGGGCGCATCAATGGTCTTGTTTGGAAACATTCTTTTGGCGCTTGCCAAGCTGGTGGAACTCGCCAGCGGCCTGTTAACCGTTTATAAGTACATTCTGCTGGCCAGTGTCGTTGTTTCGTGGGTTAATGCCGACCCTTACAACCCGCTCGTCAATTTTATCTATCGTACCACCGATCCGGTTTTGCGCCGTATCCGCCGGTATATGCCGGACACCGGCATGCTCGACCTGTCGCCGCTGGCCGCCTTTGCCGCCATTTATGTGTTGCAGATAATTGTGTTTGATACTGCGTATCAGTACCTTGTAAGTACCAGTATGATGCTCAAGATGGGACGGTAATGCCAATTCCGCATCTATCTTGGCGTGACTTCGGTTCCTCAACGAACGCTTGGTAAGCCTTTGTCGTTTCAGTCCTCGCTGTCTTGAATTCATCTTTAAATTGAAACAGATATTATATACGGATCGCTTCTGTCGTCATCCTGAAAATATCAAAAAAAAACCCCGAAGAATCTCCGGGGTTTTTCGGTTCTGCAACAAAGTGGGCCTTAAATTCTTGTTACGTTCGCGGCCTGAAGCCCTTTCGGACCCTTTGTCACTTCAAAAGTTACTCTATCGCCTTCTGCAAGGGATTTGAAGCCTTCGCCTGCGATAGCGGAGAAGTGGCAGAATACATCTTCGCCACCTTCCTGCTCAAGAAATCCAAAACCCTTGCTGTCGTTAAACCATTTTACTGTTCCGTTTACCATGTGCTTACTTCTCCTGATTCTTCCAGTTTTTTTATCGGACTTATCCGAATTGCGGCCAATCTACCAGCTCAGCACAAGCAAAGTCAAGAAAATAAAATGCCATGTTAAAAATAAATCGTAAACCAGTTATCTATGCCGCTGACGCACTCCTACATCTGCCGGACAATAACAGTCCGTGCCTGCCCCGGCAGGTCACCGCTACCATCAATCCAATTGATCGTGATGCCATGGTGTTCCATGCGCCGAAACCAGTTGCCCTGACGTTTGGCAAACTGATGAATCGCGCAACCCAGATGTTGAAACAGATCGTTCTTGCTCAGCTCATTGCGCAGATACGCCCCGACAAAGCGGTATTCAAGGCCATAATAATCCAGCCGTTCCCAGGAAATGCCGCTGTCATGCAATTGCTGTACTTCCTCTATCATGCCGTTGTCAAGGCGATCTCTCAGGCGTGTAGTTATCCGCTGGCGCAGCAGGTCGCGTTCCCATCGGATACCAATAACACAACTGTTCATGCGTGGTGCGGGCTCTTCAGTGGAGGCATTGTCACGCTCACCGCAGGCAATTTCGATAGCTCTGACAGTGCGCTCGCGCTGGAGCAGATCAGTGCTGTTATGCTGATCCGGTTTTATTCTCATTAGCTCATCCGCCAGCTCGGCTCCGCTCAGCCGCGCCAATTTATCCCGCAGTGCCGCATTATACGGCACCTCTACCATGCGGTAGCCGCGCAGAGCAGCATCAAGGTACATACCACTCCCTCCGCACAATACAGGTAGCGCTTCCCGGGAGGTGATCTCTTTCGCCGCTGTGAAAAATCTGCGCTGGAACTCGAAAACGGAGAATTCCTCTCCGGCATCCAGAATATTGATGAGGTGGTGCGGAATAGAACCGTATTCATGAAGATCCTTGCCGCTGCCGATATCCATACCGCGAAAGACCTGTCGGGAATCTGCCGAAATTATTTCACCACCCAGTTCATGCGCCAGGGCTACCGCAAGACGCGTTTTACCGGAGGCGGTCGGACCGAGAATCACCACCATTTTTTGTGCCGTAGTCGCTTTAGTCACGGGTGCAACTCCTTGAAGATGGCATCTGCTACTGTGCGGTTCACCCCTTTGACCGCTGCGATCTCCGCGTGGTTCGCTTCAGCAAGGCGCCGCAGGCTGCCGAAATGTTTCAGTAGTGCCGCACGGCGTTTTGCCCCGATTCCGGGAATAGCGTCGATTCCTGATGCAATCCCCTCGCTACTGCGTAATTTCCGGTGGTAGCTGATGGCAAAACGGTGCGCCTCATCGCGGAGGGCCGCCAGCATGAGCAATGGCTTTGAGTTTTGCCGCAATACGACCGGGTTTTTTCTGCCCGGGAGAAACACCCGCTCGGCACTTTTGTCTACCGTCTGTGCAGCTGCATCGTGCGCAACCCTGCTCTTGGCCAGTGACACCAGATCGAAGCTGCCGGCCAAACCAAGCTCGGCAATAATTTCCTGTACAGCGCGCAGTTGCCCGACGCCTCCATCGACGACAACAAGATCCGGTAGCCCCTCATTTTCACTGATTTCGCGACGAAACCGGCGCAAAAAAACTTCGCGCAGCATGGCAAAATCATCCTGGCCGCTAACGGTGCGAATCCGGTAATGACGGTAACTCTTGCGGTCTACCTGCCCGAATGTCATTACGGCACGGCTCCCGACAGAAAAACGTCCCTGGATGGTGGAAATATCATAACACTCGATCCGCTGCGGCAGCCGGGATAACTGGAGTCGTTCGGCAAGCTCTTCAAGCACGGCTGTGGCGGTCGTATTTTTCTGCTCCCGCTCCTGGCAGGCAGCCAGTGCGTTTTTGCCGGCAAGGGCAACCAACTCCCGCTTTGTGCCGCGTTGCGGAGTGGCAAGGGAAACCCTGCTCCCCTTCAGCTCGCTGAATAGATCTGCCAGCGTATCCGTATCTTCGATATTCAGAGGCAGCAGAATTTCCTCCGCGATACATGGCGCTGTTGGGTAGTATTGCTGGAGAAAAGCCGAAATAGCTGTTGCGTCGTCAAGTTGCCACTCAAGAGAGAAGAGCCGGCTTCCAGACAGCACTCCGGCGCGAATAAACAGCAGGGCCAGTTCAATTCTGTTCCCGTTGCGATAGAAACCGATAACGTCACAGTCGCCGCCGTGCAGTACCACCTTTTGTTTTTCCACGGTAATTTCTATGGAACGGAGCAGGTTGCGCCAACGGGCGGCCTCTTCATACAACATTTCCTCGGAAGCGGCCAGCATGCGCCGCTTGAATTCGGCAATCAGTAGCCCCCCTTTCCCCTCCATGAACAGCATTGCCCCGTGTACCAGCACCGTATACGCCTCTTTCGAAATTAGGCCATGGCAGGGGGCGCTGCACTGTCCGATCTGATGGTACAGGCAGGGGCGGGCCCGGGACATGCAGGTGCCGAGCGGGTAATGGCGCAGGGGAAACATGCGGGTCATCTGGCGCAACATGTTCCGCGCCGCCGCCCCGGAAACGTACGGACCGAAATAACGGGCTCCATCAACGGGACGTTTGCGTACGACGGTAAAGCGAGGGAATTCTTCACGAGGATCAACCCGCAACGAAAAGTAGGTTTTGTCATCTTTGAGATTCAGGTTATAGCGGGGACGATGCTGTTTGATTAGCGTATTTTCCAGCAACAGCGCCTCTTTTTCGGTGTCAGTCAGCATTATCTCAATGTCGGTAACTTTTGCCATCAGGAACGTGATGTGATAGCGCGAATCGCCGGACTGGTTGAAATACGAACGCACCCGCTGCCGCAGACTGCGTGCCTTGCCTACGTAGATGATTTCCCCGGCAACGTCACGCATCAGGTACACCCCTGGCGATGTGGGGAACTGGCGTATTTTCTCTTCAAGAATCATGGTTGCGATCCTACCCGTTTACCACACGAATGTGAAGTGTCTTCATCGGGCAGATAGTGCCTGTTTTTTAGGCACATGCCGATAATACGGGCAGTGTGCTGCACTCCAAGCCCGCGCAAGTGTCCTTACGAACTGCATAGTTACGGTAATTTTTACGTTGGCAGTGTTCTTGCTTAATGCGCTTGTCCAATGACGGGCAACAGACACCAATGGGGGTACGCTGTATGGAAACCATGTCAACGATGACTGGCCTGAAGAGTAGTGCAGATGTTCTTTTTCTGATGTTAGGCGCAGCAATGGTATTTGCAATGCATGCCGGTTTTGCCTTTCTTGAAGTCGGTACGGTACGCAAAAAGAATCAAGTGAATGCACTGGTAAAAATCCTCACCGACTGGGCGGTCTCTACCGTCGTCTACTTTGTCATCGGCTTTCCTATCTCCTACGGCATTTCTTTTTTAAAACCAGCCGAAGAACTGCTCGGAAAAACTCAAGGGTATGATCTTGTTCATTACTTCTTCCTGCTCTGTTTCGCCGCGTGCATCCCGGCCATTATCTCCGGCGGCATCGCTGAGCGTGCCAAGTTCTGGCCACAGGTAGTCGCCGGTGCTATCTTTGCCGGGCTCGCCTATCCACTTTTCGAATCACTGATTTGGGGTCAGAACTGTGCCGGACTGCAATCCCTTTTCAAATCGTTCGGCGGCGCTGAATTCCATGACTATGCCGGGTCTGTTGTTGTTCACTCCATCGGCGGTTGGCTTGCCTTGCCCGCCGTCCTGATCCTTGGCCCGCGCATGGGGCGCTTTGTTCGCGGAAAAATCTCACCCCACCCTGTTCAGCAATATTCCTTTTCTGGCACTCGGTTCCTGGATTCTGGCGGTCGGATGGTTTGGCTTCAACGTCATGAGCGCCGGTAACCTGGAAAAGATTTCCGGTCTGGTAGCGGTTAATTCCCTGCTTGCGATGGTCGGCGGCATTCTCGCAGCGCTGATTGCCGGCAGGAACGATCCCGGTTTTATACACAATGGTGCACTGGCAGGCCTGATTGCCGTCTGTGCCGGCAGCGACATCATGCATCCTCTGGGAGCTTTTGCCGTCGGCTGTATCGCCTCGGTAATTTTTGTCTACGGCTTTCACTTTGAACAGGAAAAACTCAAAATTGACGATGTGCTCGGCGTCTGGCCGCTGCACGGTATTATCGGAACCTGGGGAGGGATAGCAGCCGGTATTTTCGGTCAGAAGTCATTGGGAGGAATCGGCGGGGTCAGCTTTATTTCACAACTCGGAGGGAGCCTGCTTGCGGTTGTTTTCGCTCTGGCGAGCAGCTTTATTGTGTACGGCGTCCTAAATAAAACCGTTGGCATTCGTCTTGATCAGGAGCAAGAGTATAACGGCGCCGATGTTTCCATTCATAACATTGGAGCCTACCCGGAAGAAAGTATTCGCTGACACGAAGCACCGTCGAAATTTGCGGGTAACCACTGACTGAAAATAGTGAGGGCAGTACTTGGTCTTATGGTGTAGTCCTCTCTTTTTGTTTGGTTACGGACATCTATTCACCATCAAGAATTTCACGAACTTTATTAAAAAGCGTTGCAGGCATGACAGATTTGCTGATAAGCGGAAGGCTGTAATCAATGGCAATCTTTCCGCGCCACTATCTGTTGTCGGCGGTAGACACCTGGGTCAATATTTTATAGTCCGCGCGGCTGAAACTGTTTGTTACAAGGGCAAAAACGGTGGATTCCGAGATATCCAGTTCATCCTTGAGCATCATTTCTACGGCTTTGCTGCCTGACGTAACAACGCGAACATCGGCATCGACGTTCTGCTGGGAGAAAAAACCGTGTTGTTTGGCAATAATGCTCAGAGTCGCGGAAAGCGCCGGGGACACGCCGATGACGACACGATCACCGGCCTGAGCCGTAACAGCAAAACCGAAAAACAGAGTGATTGTTATGAGCATCCGTCTCATTGTACCTCCTGGTTAAGTTTGCTGTTCAGAACGAAGTCGCTGATTATGGGCAATTAAGGTGGCGTCCCGATGCGATATCCACTCCATGACGAACTCCCCAGATGGTGTAGGGGTGACGCATAGTTGAAATAGTTGTTGGCCAAGCTGGCTACGATCAGTTTTTGTATTGGGATTATACCGCACCATTTACGGATAGCAACGATGATCAAGCGCTTTAATCTACAATGACGGAACTGATATTTCCAACGATCCCACACATTTCAATAACCTTGCCGCAGCCTTTGCCTTTCCGGCAGTTTTGTTGTATACGGCCTCATGCGCAAAATCGTCGCTATTCGTCTTGATCAGGAAGACTGAATTCAACGGAGCCGATCTCGCAATTCACAAAAAGAGCCTGCCGGAAGAATTGTATTCGCTGATAATCGGTACACTCGTTTCATCTGCGCCGATCCTCTGGAAATCCGCACTCCGTAACACTCTCTAACCTGCTGACATACCGTTTCTTTCGTTGACAACGGTGTGGAGAGGTGCTACTTAAACAGCATTTTACCTGTACCTATATTCGCTCTCCGTGCGCTGTCATCTGCGCAGTCGGCCAAAAGAGGTCAAAAACGTGATTTTATTGAGATTATGCCGCAACGTTATTGTACGGTTTTTGGTCGCCCTGGTCATAATTTCAGCCTTAACGGCACCCTCCGCATACAGTCAGGAAACGGAGGATTCTCAGATATTTATCGCCGGATTCAACGCGTACCAGCAAAAGGATTACACCGCCTCCATCGAAAAAATGGAAGAGGTTCTGCGGAAATACCCCGATACACCCCTCAAGGATATGGTCCTGTTCTGGCTTTCCCGCTCCTACTTTGAACGGGGAAACCAACAGGAAGCGGCTCGCTATTTCTCCCAATTTTCCAAAGAATACCCTGAAAATCCCCTCAAGAACACTGTCGGTGACGAACTGCACTCTCTTGCTGCACGCTTTGAAAAAGGTGAAGAACTACCGCTGGGGCCACCTCTTCCCATGCGAGCTGACCTCGTTGCCGAGCAGAAGGCACAAGCGCAAAAGGAGCAGGCAGCCGCCATTGCTGCCGAATCTGCCCGCGCTGCAGCCGCCGAGGCTGCCCGTCTTGAAGCTATCCAGCGGGCAGAAGAAACCACCGCAGCCGAAAAGCGTGAACTGGCTCGTAAGGCTGCTGAAGCGGCTGAACAAGAGGCTGCTGCAAAAGCCGAGAAGGAGCGGGTAGCTGCACAAGAGGCTGTTGAAAGGTTGCGCGCTGAAGCCGAAAATGCCCGCATCGCGACCGTTAAAGCCGAGCAGGACCATGTGGCGGCGGAAAAGGCGACCGAACGGCTGCGCGCCGAGGCTGAAAACGCTCGCATTGCCGCTGCTCAGGCAGAGCAGGAACGAGTGGCTGCTGCACAGGCGTCAGAAAAGCTGCGCAAAGAAGCCGAGGCGGAGTCTGCTCGCCTTGCCGCTCAGAAAGCAGAGCGGGAGAGTCTTGCACGTGTCAAGGCGGAAGAAATGAAAAAAGCTGCTGCCGAGTCTGCCCGTCTGGAGTCGCTCAAAGTGGAAGAAGAGCGGAAAACGGCGGAACGCCGTGCAAAAGAGGCCGAAGAGGCCCGTATTGCCGCCCGTAAGGTTGAGGATGCGCGACAGGCGGAACAAAAACGGGAAGAGGAACAGGCAAAGGCGACAAAGCTCGCGTATCGTGAAAAAGCAATCGATCAGTATAAGTCAATTATTGATAAATATCCTGCATCGCCAGCGGCAATTACCGCCGTGGCGAAACTGCGGGAACTTGGCATTGCCGTGGCACTCCCTCCCCATCAAACGCAGGTACCTTCCCCGGAAAATGCCCAGATATTCCACCTCGAAGTTGCCCAGTTTGCCGGTTTTGAGTTTAACCTGCTGGCGGTTCCGACCTCTTCCGCCGTTGGTCGCCCGTTTACCGTGCCGTTTGACATTATCAATCGCGGTAACGGCAAAGATTCCTTTTATCTTGAGTCGGCGTTTCCCGCTGATTATAAATCCCGTTTCGCCTCTTTCACAGCCCCGGATGTGGCAATCAGCCAAACCCCCGAACTTGCTCCGGGTGAAGTTTTCAAGGGTGTAATTACACTGGCCATTCCGCCGGATACCATTGATGGTCTGCACATAACGTATCCGGTTAAAACCGCATCGAGACTCTTTACCGAGGCGAGCCAATCGCGGGAAATTCGCTTAATCGCCTCAGCCCCGCTTCTGCGAGCAGTTCCCCGTACGGAGAGCACCAGACCGCTGCCGGGTGAACGTGTTGTCTACCGGATTGCCATTCTCAACGTCGGCTCGACAGCGGCAACGGATGTCACCTTCCGCCTTGATTTCCCTCCGCAGCTTGAACCGGTTGACTATGCTGCCGCCGGGTTCAGGCAGGAGATGAAGTCGGCTCTTGTTCTCGATGGTCTGCAGGTTAAGTCGGGTGAGAGCCGCGAATTGAGTGTTGCCTTTCAGCTCAAGGAAGACTCACTTGCCGGCCAGGAACTCTCGACCCGTGTCGAACTGATCAATAACCCTCTTAAAACTGCATCAGCATTCGTTTCAAACGTTGTCTACGTGGAACCGCAGCACGGCGTAGCTGTGCGGGCCGGTTCGGAACGTCTCGTGACCATTCCCGGACAGTCGCTAACGGTGCCTTTCATAGTAACCAACACCGGCAATATCAGGGAAAAATTCAAGATTGCCGCGAGTATCACCGGGGCCACGGATGCGGTTATATTCAATGACATCAACCGAGACGGTATGCGGCAGGCGCATGAACCGGTGATCAGCGTTATCGGACCGCTCGCTCCGCGCGAAGAAGCCAGCGTTGCCGTTGAAGTGAAAACACCGCTCAATGCCGATGACGGCAGTCATGGAACGGTACAGGTCGCATTTACCGCAGAAGGGGATGCAACCCGCTCAGCCTCAGGAACAACGCGCTTGACCTGCTCAAGGCCGGTACTGAAAATGGCCATGGACTCTCGCGACGCTCGACTCAAACCGGGTGACATCGCCTCTTTCGAACTGTCAATGACCAACAGCGGGTCAAACATCGCACGAGTAGTTGAACTGCAGAGCGCTTGGCCGGAGCAATTGGAGTTAATCGCCTCGGTTCCTTCCGCCAGCACAGTCAGCAACGGTACCATTGTGTGGCGTTTTAAAGAAATGGGTGCCGGTGAAAAACGACACATCAAGGTCTCGTTCAGGGTCAAGCCGGGCATCGGTGTCGGTACTGCACTTCAGGTCAACAACATGTTGACGTATGAAGATCAGCAGGGGAACAGGTATTAATATGACAGCATCTGATCGCCTTTCGCTTGCATCTGCAGTGCTGCTTCTCTGTCTGGCGCCACCTGCCATGGGCGAGCAATTTATCTACATTCCCCAAACAGTTGTTCCGGGCGAAAAAGCCTCAGCTCAGGATGGAATTCTGGTGCAGGAGGTTCACGTTAAAAAAGGGGATTCTTTGTACCGTATTTCCCGAAAGTTCAGCGGACATGGGATGTATTTCTCCCAAATTCTGCTGTTCAACTCGATAAAAAACCCGAACCTGATTTATCCGGGCAACATTTTCAGAGTTCCGGTTCGGCACAGTGCTTCCAATGATTACGAGCGAATCAGTGCAGCCCCACCAGTCGCAGCTCAGTCGGGTGCCGTCGCGGGCGAGCAGACGACTGCTACGGAAGTGACCGCGATTCCTGTTGCTTCGGAACAGAAATCTGCCGGCGCTGCTGTGCGCGGTCACAAGAAAAAAGTGACGAAGCGGGCGGCAAAAAAAGCGCGTAAATCCTCTCCCGCTGCACAGGCTGTCCGGCATGCCGATGCCGTTATGCCTGCATCACAGGCAACAGGCCCAGGGCAACAGCTCTACGAATCGGCAATGAAGGCATATCGTCAGGATGATTGTCATACGGCGCTTGACCTGTTGGACCGTTTTCTGGCCGAAAATCCAGGATCACCCCGTGCCGCAGATGCGAGCCTGTACAAAGGTGACTGTTATTTGAAACTGTCAACTCAATAGGCGTGCTGCACTCCTCTATTTCACGCACCAGGCCGTCCCAGTCTAATTCACGTTACATCAGAGGTAACTACGCAATGAATATTTCTCCTCTTGACATCCAGCAGCAGCAATTCAAGGTTAAAACCTTTCGCGGTCTCGACCCGGATGATGTCGATGCCTTTTTGCAGTCGGTTGCCGGCGAAATGGAGGGACTGCTCCGGGAAAACGGCCAGTTGAAGGAACTTCAGTCCCGCCAGAACCATGATCTGCTGGAAATGGCGGAAAAAGAACGGGAGCTGCGCGAAACGCTCCTTTCCGCTCAGCGTGTCATCGAAGAAATGAAGGCAAATGCCCGTAAAGAAGCAGAGTTGATCATTTCCGAGGCGGAACTGAAAGGTGAGCGCATTGTTGTGGACGCCGAACGTCGGCTTGCCGAATTGAAAACCCAGATTGAAGAGATTCGCCGGCAGAAAATACAGTTTGAAATGAGTTTCAAGGGTTTGCTCGACAGTTTCAGTCGTCAACTTTCAGGCGACGAGCCATCCTGAGGTTCTCACATTACCATATATTGAAAGGATGCAATGAATGGCGCAGGCAAAAACAGGCGATACAGTAAAAGTACACTACACAGGTACACTTGAGGATGGGTCTGTCTTTGACTCTTCGGAAGAGTCTTGTAACGCACCGGATACTTCCCATGCGTGCGGCTGCGATAGCGGTAACAACGATGCCGGCTGCGGCTGCGAATCCTCGGGCCCGATGGAATTTGTGATCGGAGCGGGGCAGCTGATACCGAAGTTCGAGGCTGCAGTTATCGGACTCGAAACGGGGCAGAGCATAACCGTATCCATTCCCGCAGATGAAGCCTACGGACAGCGTGTTCCGGAGATGGTCGCAGTTATTGAGCGGAGTGAAATACCTGCCGACATCAACCCAGAACCGGGGCACCAGATGGAAGTGATTCTTGAAGATGGCTCCCCTTTTCCGGTTCTGGTGACTGAGGTCTCCGATACGACCATTACGCTGGATGGCAATCATCCACTGGCCGGTTGCGATCTGACTTTTAATATCCGCTTGGTTGAAATTCTGTAGTCAAACTTTATTCGGATGCACAAACGGCCGCTGACATACCTGTCAGCGGCCGTTTGCATAATATGCTGTGAAATTTTATGCTATTGCTGTTTCCCGGTTGCCACTGTTGACCCACCCGGCTGAACTTCGTAATTTTTGGCACCATTTGGAAGAGTGGCAAGTACCACAACAAATGGAATTGCCTGTCCCGGTGCAACTTCCATATTCACCAGAGAGTCACCAAACTGGTTGGCCATGGCAGCCTCTATCTTGTCAAGCGGCAAGCTTATCAGCTGCTCCTTGGTCAATGGATTGCCGCCATACGCCGATTTGGTTATTACACCTTTGCCGGACTCATCAAATACAGTCACCTTTACCTGTAAGGATGCCCGTGGTTTCGAGTACTCATTAAGCACTTCGCCGGAAACAACCAGCAACTCACCCGCACTCTCATTCGTGACAAATGCAGCTTTAATTGATCGGACCGTAATCTTGCCGCTCTCTTGAGGAACATCCTTCGGCGTGGACAGAGTTGAAAAACCAAGATAGCCAAGTACCGCAAGAACAATTACGGTTGCCAGCGCAATCAGCGCCGTGAAAAGCGTGCTGCTTTTACGTCGTGACGTGATCGTCAGCGGTGGAAGTTCCTGCTGATCAGTAGACGTGTCATCTGCAGTAGCAGTTCCGCTCTGCCAGGTACCGGTATCGCTGGCTGGAGAAGAGATATGAAATTCGAAGTTGGACGCCTGCTCACCAGTGCACTTATCCTGAAGTGCATCTGCGCCAGCTTCATCGCCGAAATCAATATCACCCGGATCAAATGACTCCACTCCATGAGTATCACGGGAAGCGGTCGGTTCAGTGGAATTCAGCTGTTCTTCCCCACTCTCAGGAGCAAAAGACAACCGGTCAAGAGATGGTTCAGGCGCACTATTTACCACTGTACCGAACAGACCGTCGTCGGAAAAATCGATATGTTGTACTGTATCTTGTTGCGGCAGAGGTTTGGTGTCAACATCTCCCGAAAAGGCATCATCGGTTGCGTCAAACGGTAAAAACGTATCAACATCAGTGGTAGCGGTATCAAAGTCGAAACCGGGCAAGTCACTCTCACCTGCTGAGATGCTCTCCGTTTCAGGAACCGATGCAGTAAAAGGACTCTCCTCTTCATCTTCGGTATGAGAAAAAACAGAGCTGTCAAAAGATGCTGCGTCAAACGGAGCGGTTTCGGATGTTTCCGGCATTTCAGCGTCGGTTGCGATCTCTTCGCGTTCCTGAACAGCAGTCGGGGTTTCCTCGAATGCAAAGGGCGAAAGAACTACCGGTGCTTCTTCTCCAGATTTCGTTACGGGTGATTCTTTATAAACTCGGAACACATTCTTGCACTTGGTGCACCTGACTTTTACGCCCTTATCGGGGACTCTGGAATCCTCTAGTCGAAATCTGGTCTGGCATTTATCGCATCGGATTATCATCTGCGACTCCTCGATGATGATTTAGTCCATAAAATCACGGAACTATATGAAACTACGATAGTCCTATAACAGAAAGGGTGGGGGGTGTCAAATCATTACACCGGCTCCTGCTGGCGGCTATCTGGTGGTTTGTGCGCAGATTGATGCAATCGAACAGTATGTGCAGCGGTCCACGGCCTTGCCATCACAACCATCACTGATGCCGAGGTGAGCAAGAGCGAAGTCGTATTTCACCGGATCTGCAGGATCAAAATGTCGCAGTGCTGCGGTGATTTCCTGTGCCATGCGCCAATCTGCGGTACTTCTGCCTGTCAGCCCCAGATAACGGCAGATTCGGCTGATGTGGGTATCAACAGGAATAATCAGCTGAGCAGGAGTAATCGTGTTCCATAATCCGAGGTCGATGTCGTCGGCGGGACGGACCAGCCAGCGCAACAGCATGCAGAGGCGTTTGCAGGCACTTCCGGAGCGGGGAGCGGGAAACAGAAACGGGAAACGGGAATCCGCAGGGATATCATGCTGCAGGAACAGTGCAGAATAATCCAGAGACAATACTGCAGCGGAATAGCAGTTCAGTGCAGATTCGACATCCTGGTCACTGCAGTTGTATCCGCGCAGAAAAAATGCCTGGATGCTGCCGGATTGTTCAATCATCTGCCGTATCCCCCAGAGCAGGGCAGCGAGGTCACGGCCATCGTTAAAGCGATGTTTGAAGCGGGAAAAAGTGCGAACGGCAGCAGCTGGATTCAGTCTCTCGATGTATTTTCGTGGCGATGGACCCAATTCTGCGCATATCGTCTCAACAGTACGCAGGATGACGCCAACGGCTCCGTAGGCAAACGATGACGCAATAACTGCAACAATCTCGCAGTCACGCGGGTCAGAATAGCGATGGCACAATGACAGGGGATCATTGTGCAGATGCTGCGATGATCGGGAAGCATAGAGTGAGTCAAGCACGGAACGCATATTATTTTGTAGAGAGGGCATGTGAATTATGAAAAGATCAGTTCAATAACACGAAGACACGGAGGACACCGAGAAATCAAGCTTAAGACAAAAAGATGCGTCATCATTCAGAGTAAACACTGAAATCATGGCAGTTTATAACGCTTAAATCGTACTCCTCGTCGTGGTATGAATGTTGTGTGTTTCAGTTCAGATATCCGCCTCACGCAGAAACAACGCGGCATCTTCGGGAGAGGTCGGGTTGATGTAAAAACCGGTACCCCATTCAAAACCGGCTACTTGCGTAAGGCGCGGCACCAGCTCAATATGCCAGTGATAATCATATTCCAGCGAGTTCCAATGGTCAGGTTTACCAGGACGCCGGTGCATCGGCGGCGCAGTATGCAGTATGAAATTGTAGGGTGCATCGCGCAACACTGTCTTGACCCGCAGCAGCATGTCTTTCATCGCAACCGCCAACTCGGCCAGTTGTGCATCATCCATCAGGGCAAAGTCATGGCCGTGCCGCTTGGGATACAGACGCAGCTCAAACGGTGAGCAGGAAGCATACGGCGTCAGAGTCACAAAATTGGCAAACTCCTTGACTACCCGCACCCCTTCGCGCAGCTCAAACTCAATCACATCGCAAAAAATACAGCGTTCCTTATCGCCGAAGTACGTGCGCGCCACCTTCAACTGCGTACTTGCCACCGGGGGCAGCAGCGGCACAGCAATCAGCTGGCTGTGCGAGTGGTGGAGAGACGCGCCGGCACGAGCGCCATGATTTTTAAAGAGCACCATATAGCGAAACCGGAAATCCTTGCGCAGATCAAGATACCGATGCCGATAGGCAATTAACACATCTTTGATCTCGTTCACGGTCAGATCGGCAAGAGTCATGTCATGTTCAGGCGTTTCAATGATGACCTCATGCGCGCCAATGCCGTTCATGACGTCATAAATGCCATAACCCCGGTTGTTGAGATCACCCTCCACTCGCAGAGCAGGATACTTGTTTGGGATAACCCGCACCCGCCAGTTGGGAGCGTTGGTGCCACCACCGGGGCGTATCGCAAAAATCTCGGTCGGAGTTTTATCCTCATTGCCGTAACAGAATGGACAGGCAGTCATGCTGGTCTGTTCAGGTTCCACCAGAAAATCGCGCGGTCGTCGGCCACGCTCAACGGCAATAATTACCCAGTGTAATTTTATCGGGTCCCAACGAAGTTCGGACATTATTCCTCCGGAATGAAAAGGATCAAGGGTCAAGGTGTTTTTGACCATTGACCTTGATTATATCAGCCAATTGTCCAGCTCAATATTTGCGCCTGCATAATACAGCATTAACGGTGCATCACTTGGCCAGCGCCCGATCTCCTCATTATCGCGTACTAGTGATACCGAGGCAAACAGTTTGCTTCCTGCCGCCAGCTTGATGCTGCTGAGCGGAATGCAGACTTCACACGTTTTTGCGATCCTCCAGCGGCAGCGGCTTCGGGTCGGTATCCATGCGCCGTTTTCCTTGACCTGCAGCAGTCCTTCGTCCCCCTTCATCTGTAGCGGCAGCCGGAATTCGCGGTCATAAATCAGGTGGATATTGAGCAGGTCATCCTCCCGCAGCAGGCGGGATAACTCCTGAACCGCGTCAATCCTGAGAAAAAAGGAGTTTTTGTTATAGCCGTAATAGAAGCTCTGCAGCATCCGGTCGGAGGAGTGCATGGCGGAACCCTGGCGGGTCAGGTCGTAGAGCCCCGCCGCCAACCATTCAAAGTAGTCGCTGATTCTTCCGTTTATCTCCGGATCGATAAATGCCGCCGGTTCGCGGATAAGCCCTGCCGGGCTCTTCTTCTTGATCGGTTCCAGCAGCTCACGCGGAGGATCCTGCCCCAGAAGCCGGTAGACATTCATCAGATGCAGCCGAAAAAGCCGGTCAAAACGATCGCTGTGCGGCGAGAAATGATCATCGCCATACCACCAGAACCAGTCACTTCCTTCGGCGGCGTACAGGGAGCGGCAGATCATCTCGACATTCGTATCTGCAGCTGGTACACCGCTTTCAAGTGCTACAGCAACAAGCGGGTTAGCGCCGACAGCTGCACTGCGGGCGTTTGCAACCAGATCCCACGCCAGGTTTTCTTCCGGGTGCCCGATCCAGATTCCGTAGTTGCTGTTAATCCACGAGCCGGGAAAAATCGTATGCAGCTTCCCGTCGAAGCGGGACTCTTTCAGGACGGTGCTGCAGGTGGTCAAGCGGAGCGATGTCGATCTGGCGATCCCCTCGTACATTCCCTGCAGAAAATGGTAGGCATTGTCAGGGTAATATTCCCAGGCATTTTCGCCGTCAAGAATGATCGGCACGACCCGCCCCTCACCTCCCAGGCGTGATTTGATCAGACTTAATCTGCCGACCAGATCAGAGACGGCACGCTCTGCCTCCCACTGCGAGTAGGTAAATCCGATCAGATCGGAAATCTGGTGGTCACGGAAAAAGGCACCTATTTCCCCCTTGCTGCTGCTGAAATGCCAGGGACGATACAGGCGTTCCTTACCGGCACCGAGCCCTCCGTCGAGGCTTTTTTCAAGAATTTCTTCGTCAGTAGCAATCCAGCGGATGCCGCTCTCGGTGATAATGGTCAGCACTTCGTTGCTGACAGAACCTTCCGATGGCCACATTCCGGTCGGAGCAAAACCGAAAATTTCCTGGAAATATGCAATACCCCGGCGAATCTGGGCGCGGGCATCTTCGGGATGGCAGAAACCGGCACTTGGAAGGGTAACGCGAGGCATCGCGGTCTGGGCCATTTTGCTGTCGCAGAGCAGCGGCAAAATCGGATGATAATAGGGAGTCACCGATAGTTCGATGCGCCCTTCGACGTGCAGCCGCTTGTACAGCGGCACTATCGCCTGCAATACTTCCAGTTGCGCGGCGAAAAGTCGCTCTTTGTCAGCAGCGGTAAAATCCTCCCCTTTGGCAACCAGTTCAGTAAAGACAGGATAGCGCCTCCGTGCGGCCTCGCCGGTCCAGGCCAGAAAAAACCAGACCTGAAGATCAAGAAAATCCTGATCGGTAAAATGTTTTACCCGCTCTGCCGCGCTCCCCGGCTTTCCTTCGCCGGCCATATGCAACAGTTCCAGGTAGCGGCGTGACGGTTCAATCATATTCTGTCGGTTGGCAGAAAAAAAATTTTCCAGCAGGAAAATACGATCTTCCTGATTCAGTTCGGACGGTGCGGTCTTCCCTTTGGCAAGAAACGGATCAACGGCTGTCCCGGAGGCATATTCCAGCAGCTGTTCAATCAGCGACGGCACCAGGTTGAATACCGCTGTGGCGCCCGGCGTATCCTCAACGATTGCAGGCATGTCAAAATAATCCTTTATGCCGTGCAGATACGTCCAGGGGAGCGCGTATTCATTTTTCAGCGGATCCTTATAATACGGCTGGTGCATATGCCAGATAATGACAACGTCAAGCGGCTTGTTCATAGATGGTTACACCATCTCCTTTTTCCATCCGGCAACTTTTTTCTCATACTCGCCAAGCAGCTTCTGTGCCGTTTTAGGCTCGCGCGCCTCGGCAACAATGTGAATCAGAGGCAGATATTGATCAGGAAGCACCAGCACCCACTCATCCGTACCGGTATGCACTTTTATGCCGTCAATGAAGGTCGCTTCCTGTTCGAGGCTGTCTTCACTCATTTTGCGCATGATGCCCCCCTTCATTTCCCAGGGGCAGGAGATGTTTGTCTGTATATACGCACTGCGTGGCACATCCTGGAGTGTCTGGGAAAGTTTGAGCCCGGCAGCCGCGCTCATCTCCATCAGTCGCGCAATTGCAAACATGCCATCAAAAGCGGCCTGGAAATGCGGGAAGGCAAAGCGTCCGTCAGTCGTGCCGGTCAATACCGTTTCCGAAGAGGAGGCGATTTCCAGCATGGCTCGATCAGAACTTTTGGTACGAACTACCTGACACTTCTTCTGCCCTGCCATCTGTTCAATCGTCGAGGGTGCCTGTACCGGAACGGCAATTACCCCTTTCGGGCCATTCTTCAACAATAGTGACACGGTCAGCGAAAGAAGCTCGATGCCGGTACAAATCCGGCCGGTTTCATCTACCAGCGTAATTGCCTCCGCAGAGGAGTCCAGCCAGAAGCCGGCCGCAGCTCCCAGCGATGCGACAATTGCCGAAAGCTGCTGAAGGGCCTGTTCTTTTCCCTTGGCCCGCACTCCGTGGCCTTCATCAACATACGCATTGAGTGCTATGACGGAAAAACCGAGCTCGTTCAACAGTTGAGGCAATATCTGGCTTGCAGGAGAAAAATTGAAATCAACAACTACCGTGAATGCTGATTTTTTAAGCAGTTCACGGTCAAGAGCCCGCAGAAAACCTTCACGATAAAAGTCACCGACGTTATTGATATCGGTGATGACACCTGGTTCGGTGTGGTGTGCCCGACGGAAATTTTCCTTAAAAAAAGTGCGCTCCACGTTCTTTCCCATGTTGCTGGAAAAATCGATCCCATCGCCATCGAGAAAGACTATTTCCAGTAAGGCGGGGTCATCTTGCGCCTGGCGGAAATGAACTCCGCCGACCTCGCCGAACGTCTTCAACTTATAGCGCACAAGCGGCAGTGAGGTCATCTTCATATCGCGCACATTAACACCTGCCGAGAGCAGGCCACCCACGAAGCAGCGTTTGAGCATGCGGGAGGACGGATTGGAATCACGGCCGGCGAGCACGAAGCTCCCTTTGGGCAGTGACGTACCGTAGGCACACCCGAGCTTGGCACAGAATTCCGGAGTAAGCTCGACATTTGAGAGCCCCTTGATGAGCGCTCCCTCATAAAGTGCTTTTTTCCACTTTTCTCCCCAGATCATGTTTGAGGTAACAGTTGCACCGGCTTCGATGGTTTTTTTCGGCCATATTTTTACGTCGTTCTTGATGACCGCCTCATCACCGATGGATGTTTCATCGGCAACAATGACCCCCTCTTCAAGAACCGCACCCTGCCCGACCCGGACGTTTGAGCAGATCACGCTATCGGTAATCTTTGCCCCTTTTTTGACATACGAATTGTCCCAGATAATACAGCGATTGAGCCTGACGCCGGTTTCTATCGTACAGTTCCGGCCAATGACCGAATCCTTGATCCGTACATCGCCAAGAATTTGGCTGTTGTCGCCGATAACGACCGTACCCTCAAGCCCGACTGCGTTCTCAAGCTTGACGTCAGCACCGATACGCAGATCTTTGCCAACAAAATCCTGCTTCAGCTCATCAATCTTGAGGTTCACCTTCCCCTTGAATATGTCATGATACGCTTCCCGATAGGAATCGGTGTTGCCGATATCGCGCCAGTATCCCCGGGCGGTCACTCCGTACAGGGCCTCTTTTTTTTTCAGCATGAGCGGAAACAGATCTTGTGAAAAGTCGAAGTTTTCCCCTTCCGGGATATATTTTAGCACCTCCGGTTCCAGTACATAAATGCCGGTATTGATGGTATCGGAAATGACCTCGCCCCACCCGGGCTTTTCCAGAAACTGGGTAATCCGCTTTTCCTTGTCAGTAATGACAACGCCGAACTGGAGCGGATCCTTGACTGACGTCAGCGTTATGGTTGCCTTTGCCTTATTGTCAGCGTGAAAATCGATGATTTTTTTCAGGTTGAAATCGGTAAGAAGGTCGCCGCTGATGATGATAAACCGCTCATCCAGATATTTTTCCGCAGCTTTGACCGCTCCGGCAGTTCCCATATCGGCAATTGGTGTGACGTAGGTGATCTTGACGCCGAAATCGGAACCGTCGCGAAAGAAATTTTTGATATAGAATGGCTGATGATAGAGGAGCATGACCAACTCGGTAATATCATACTTCTTCAGCAGTTCGACGATGTGCAGCATGATCGGACGGTTGAACAGCGGTATCATCGGTTTTGGCATACTTCCGGTCAGTGGCTGAATGCGGGTGCCAAAACCACCCGCCATGATGACGGCTTTCATAGAATTCTCCTTTTATTAGGTAGAAGGTTGAAGCTGAAAGAATAATCGGTACCCTTTCTCCTTCGTTTCATTCTTGCAATGTATCTTCAATCTTCGCCCTTTAACTTCAACCTTCAACTTTGCTTTTCAGCGCTTTCTTGGCCAGCACCCGTGCAATTTCCTGCTTCAGTTCAGACAGGTCACCGGATTTTACCACATAGCCATCTGCCAGCCAGGCGGAGAAATCATCTTTATAGCAGGAAAACGCCGAGCAGAGGATCACCGGCATTTCATGACGCTCCTTGACCAGTTTCTGCAGCAACTCAATGCCGCTTTCGTTCTTAAGCTTGATGTCGAGCACAGCCAGGTCGAATGTGCCCGCCTGAAGCTTTTCAGCCGCTTCGGCACTGTTGGCTGCCGTCACAACTTCGTACCCTTCGTCTTTCAGCTCTTCCGCGTACAGCAGGCGGATATTTGCCTCATCATCTACTACCAGAATTCTGTTCATTAATGTTCCTCCTTACGGGTGGGAAGTGTGATGCTATAGTGAATTCCTTCCTGTGGATCTGCCTGCGCGACAAACGGAATGCCCTGTTTTTCGAGCATGGTTTTACACAGCGCCAGCGCCAGTCCGGCGCCTAGATCACTGGTCTCGGAAAACGGCACCAGCAACCGGTCAAGTTCAGCCTGTGAAATACTCCGGCTGCGGTCTTCGATGAGCAGGACAACAGATTCGTCTCTGGCCTGTGCGCTGATGGCGATGAATCGCTCTTTACCCAGGCAGTTGATGTCATTTTGCAGAACGGTCCGCAGGCAGTAGGAAAGCTGTTTGAAGTCGATATAGACTACCGGCAACTCAATGCCGGGTGAATATGCGGTGGTATAGCCAAGCAAGTTCAACGCATCAGCCGTATCACGCAGAGCACTTTCTACCAGCTGGTTCACATCCCAGAAGTCGCGGGTTGGATACAGTGAATCGGAATAATTGAGTATTTCATCAAGTACTCCCTCCAGCTGACGGGTTTCCGCGACAATTGATTCTATAAAGGTCCGCTTGGGGTCAGACTCAGGGCTGTTTTTCAGCATTGAGCGGGCAAACCCGCCGATAATCATCAGCGGGTTGCGTACTGAATGGGCAATACTGGAAGTAATGCGGCCGACCAGCGCCATGTTTTCCATTCTGACGATCAGCTCCTGCTGCTCTTTCAGCTTTCTCCCCGCCTCGGTGACACGGTTCAACTCAATCTGCAGATTATCGTACAGTGAGGCACGCTCTATCGCAAACGCGACCGGAAAGCCGAAAGTTTCCAGCGAGTGCATATCGGCCTCGGTTATCGGGCGGTGCGTAATGAAATTGTCAGCGATGATCATGCCGACCCGGCGATTACGGGAAATCAGCGGCATCAGGAGGAATGTGTCTACCCCAAGCAGGCGTGTCAATTCGGCGGGGACATCCGGGTGGTAATACGCATTTTCAACCATGACCGGTGTTTTGCCGTCAAGTGCCTTGATAAAGATATGCTCCTTGTTTTCAAGGGGAACGGTCAGACACTCCAGAATATCATGAAATTTGGCTCGCTCGGAAGAGAGTTTGTTCAGGCGGAAGTTCTGGGCCAGCGTCTGCAGGTCCATATCGTTCTGGGTGATCTCGTTCCACACCTGGCTTGCCTCGCCAATGTCGCGGGGACCGATGCCGAGATAGCCGCGCAATACCCCGGCCTCGCGGTCCGTCAGCATCAGAAAGGCACGGTTCATGCCAAACCCCTTGCCGGCCGTTATGGCTGTCAACGCCACTGAAAGCACCTCGTCCAGATCGACAGAGCTTTGCAGAACTGAGCCAAGTTCGTGAAAAAAGCGGATTTCAAGGGATTTGTTGTCGAGAAAACTTACGAGGGATTGAATCTGTGATTTTTGCAGGCGGTATTCACCAAGAAGATTATCAACAATCGGAGCCAGAGGATTGCCGTCATCACGCCATCGATGTAATTCGCTCAAGAAGCGGGGGCATTCACAGCACTTTTCCAGATTACGCTGCCGCCGTGAAGCAAGCAGATCCTCTTCGCCCTCACCTGTTTTCGGGCACGCCTCCTGCTCAAGCAGTTCCTGGTTCCAGCAACATTCCCGATCCACGCAATACCTCATCAGATTTGATACGAGCCAGTATAACAGTCAATAAAGGGTCCGCAAGCGGGCGAGCGGACTATTTCACATTCCAGGTTGTCCCTTGTGCAGAATCAAGCAGTTGGATGCCCTTTTCCAACAGCAGATCACGGATTTCATCGCTTCGTTTAAAGTTCTTTGACGATCGAGCCCCGGTTCGCTCAACAATCAGCTGCTCAATCTCGTCCGGAGAAATGTCGATCTGACCAGCCTTGGCAGTCTTGATCCCCTTCAGCCAGCGTTCGGGAATGTCATTAAACAGGCCAAGTACGGAGCCTGCCTCGGCAATCAAGCTGTGGACATCGGCACACAGTGTCAGCACCGATGGAGTGGCCTGTTTCATTCCCGCCAGGAAACGATTGGCAGCTCGCACCGTTTCAAATATGATCCCGAGTGCTTGTGCGCTGTTGAAGTCATCGTCCATCGCCTCAACGAAGCGCGGTCGGAACTGGTCCGCCTTTTCTCGCAGTTCCTGCCCCGCATGTGACAGGGTTTCACCGGGGCCGGTCGGGTTGGCAGCAGGCGTCGCTGCAAGAACTTCATTCAGAGCGGCCAGGCAGGAATAGATCCGCTCCAGAGCGGACTGTGCTTCGTCAAGATTTTGATCGGAGAAGTCGATTGGTGAGCGGTAGTGAGCTGATAATATGAAAAAGCGTAGCGTCTCGGGGTCAAATTTTTTCAACACCTCGCGGATAGTAAAAAAATTCCCGAGAGACTTGCTCATTTTTTCGGCGTTGATATTGACGAAACCGTTATGTAGCCAGTAGCGCACAAACTGGCAGCCGTTGGCAGCTTCTGACTGCGCGATTTCGTTTTCGTGATGCGGGAAGACCAAGTCTTTGCCGCCGCCATGTATGTCGAAGGTTTTGCCGAGAAAGGCCATGCTCATGGCGGAACATTCAATATGCCAGCCCGGGCGGCCGTTTCCCCATGGCGATGTCCACCACGGTTCACCCGGTTTTGACCCTTTCCAGAGTGCAAAATCCATTAGATGGCGTTTTTTGTCTCCCACCTCAACCCGAGCGCCCGCCTGCATCTCTTCAAGATTGCGCCCGGACAGTTTCAGGTAATCGGGGAACGTCTCTACAGCGTAATACACATCCCCTTCAGACACGTATGCGTGGTCCTTGGCAATCAAGGCTTCAATGATCTCAATTATACCGCTGATATGATCGGTGGCTTTTGGCTCAAAGGTCGCTTTCTTTATGGAGAGACGCTCCATGTCCTCATCAAACGCCCGTATATAACGGTCGGCCACCGTGCGGTAATCGGTGCTCTCTTCATTGGCGCGCCTGATGATCTTGTCGTCGATGTCGGTGTAGTTGCGGATGTAGGTAACATCGTAGCCGGCATACTTGAGGTAACGATAAATGATGTCAAACGAGATGTAGGCGCGTGCATGTCCAATGTGACAATAATCGTACACCGTTACGCCGCACACGTACATGCCGGCCTTCCCGGGGGTCAGCGGGATAAACAGCTCTTTTTCACCGGTAAGGGTGTTGTAGACACGCAATGCCATAGCTTGAACTCCACAATGAAAATGTGCGGTATTATGCCTTTTTACAGCGAGGTTGGCAAGGAGGGAAATGGAGGATTATCTTGATTCCGACACGGCTTTATTCCGGCTTTGTCACCGTTAGATTTTTGTGATATTGTCCACACGTAAACTGCGAGGCTTTCTGTCAGAAGGCTGATTTTCATTGTGCAATGTGATGCGGAGGGCTTTTTATGACGGGACAGGATGTGACGGTTGCAGCAGAATCATCCGCGCCTCCGGAAAATTCCCTGCTGCCAAATTTTATTGCCAGCACTCGTTCTGCACTGGTTCTGATAGTTCTTGTCGGCATCATCGTCTACAGCAATACCCTGCATTCTCCCTTTATATATGACGACTATTCAAATATCGTCAACAACGTAGAAATCCGGAATCTGTCCAGTTTCTTCGATGGTGCCAGCCTTTTAAAACTCCGATACTTCGGGAGACTCTCCTTTGCCATCAATTACCATTTCGGGTTACTCGACCCGTTCGGCTACCATGTCGTCAACATCACTATCCATCTCCTGGCTGCTCTCCTGGTCTTCGGTCTTGTTTTAGTAACAGCAAGAACGCCTTTGTTCAGGCTGTCGGAACATACGCCACGTCAGTCTGTCTTTCAGGTCATCGCACTTTATGCCGCATTGCTGTTTGTCGCACATCCAGTCCAAACCCAGGCGGTAACCTATATTGTTCAACGCTTCGCCTCGCTGGCAACCCTGTTGTATCTCCTCTCGCTCGTGTCGTACATAAAGGGTCGCCTTGAAACAGAGTCACCCGTGAGGACACGGACCCCCTATTTCCTCATCTCGTTTCTTGCCGCTGTCGCAGCAATGGAGAGCAAGGAAACCGCTCTTACGCTCCCTTTCATGATTGGGCTCTACGAGTTCACCTTCTTTCGTGGTTCTGTCCTCAAACGGCTTGGGTATATCGGCCTTATCGCTACTACGTTACTGATAATTCCGTTTCAGGTTGTCATGATCCGGCTGTCCAGTTCCACCCAGTTGCTGACTCCCGGTAATCTGCTGACAGAAAACGCGTCCATACCGCGTGATCTGTATTTCTACAGTCAGTTCGGCGTCATAATCACCTATATCAGGCTGATTTTCCTCCCCATTAACCAGACAATCGATTATTACCATTCCCAGTACAGCATGATGAAATTTTTTCAGTTCAGCGTCATCGCACCACTCTTCCTGCTGTTATCGATCATCATTCTGGCTTTCTATCTGCACATCAGGGGGATGCGCAAAAACAGACCACTGCTTTGCTTGATAGCTTTTGGCGTGTTCTGGTTCTTTCTTGCTCTTTCCATTGAATCGAGCATCATCCCGATTTCCGACCTGATTTTCGAGCATCGCGTCTACCTTCCCTCTGTCGGTGCTTTCATCGCCATTGCCACCGGAACCATCCTGTTGCTTGGTAAGCTTTCCAGGAATAGCAACATGTTTCGGCACGCTGTTTTGGTCGTTATGGTCATCTCCATTACCGCCTATGCGACGGCAACCCTGGCACGGAATGCCGTCTGGAAAGATGAAATATCCATCAACAGGGATAATGTGAAAAAAACCCCGTTACGAGGACTTGCCCATAACAACCTTGGTTATGCGTACCTTGTGAATGGCATGTACGAGCTGGCCGCGCAGGAATTTCGCACCGCCATCGATCTTGAGCCCGAGCTTGCTCCTGCCATAGTCTATGACAACCTTGGCATAGCCCTGAAACAGCTGTACCGGTACGAAGAAGCCATCGCGGCATTTGAAAAAGCGTCACAAAAAGCTCCTGATAATAAAGTTTTTCGTAAAAACCTTACGATTACCACTGCAGAGCATGATAAGTTGAAAAAATATTTTACATCTTACGGGACGAAACCCGGTCGATTGAAACGGTAACCAAGAGATGCTTTACGGGAACATACACACGTGAAAACGGAGGCGATCTTTTCACGGCAATCCGTTAACCAGTCACTATCATTGCCTTGCATGCTTTTCCGGTCAAAGTTTCAGATAGTGATAATCTGTCTGCTCGGCGTGGCAGCGTACAGTAATACCCTGCAGATAGAGTTTGTCTTCGATGATTTTGGCAGAATCGTTAACAACATTACGATCAGGGAATTAACGTTCTTTCTCACCCCGGCCTCATTTGCGAAGAGCAGATACGTCTGCGACGTGTCGTTTGCCCTGAATTATGCGCTGCACGGACTCAACCCTGTCGGATACCATGTCTTCAACCTGTCAATACATCTTATTACGTCACTTCTTGTCTATGCAACGGTTCAATGCCTGTTTCAAACACCCCGGCTGGCATCGGACAGCCAGTCCCCACGTTTTGCCTCATACTTACCCTTTTGCGTATCCCTTCTCTTTGTGGCACATCCGGTACAGACTCAGGCGATCACATACATCGTACAACGCTATACATCGCTTGCGACCCTGTTTTATGTTTTGTCGATAGCACTCTATCTCATGTTTCGCATCAACAAAGAGACCACTATGGCCAGGCAAAAACAGGCGATATGCCTGTTTGCGTCCCTTATGGCCGCACTGCTGGCAGTGAAAACCAAAGAGATATCATTTACACTACCTTTGATGATGGTACTTGTCGAATATCTGTTCTTTACCGGAAAGGTGCTCCCCCGAATGGGTCGGCTCCTGCCTTATTTTGTCATAGCGTCATTGATTCCGTTTTCCTATATCTTGCCGTATGCCGGCTCCGGCAACCTTGTTGCGGTACTTGATCGCGCAGCGACCGAAACGGCCGATATATCCCGCTACCAGTATCTGCTTACTCAATTCAACGTCATCATGACGTACATTCGGTTGCTGCTGTTCCCGGTCGGCCAGCATATTGATTACGAGCCGGTACTCCTTACCTCGTTTGCCCAGCCTGCCGTATTTCTGCCGTTTATCGCCCTTATAGCCCTACTAGCCGCCGGAGTGGGATGTTACCGGGTCGGCATCAGGCGAAGCAACGCGCTACTCATCCTGGCCGCGTTTGGCATTTTCTGGTTTTTTCTGTCGCTTAGCGTCGAATCAAGTATTATTCCCATTCGTGATACACTTTTTGAACACCGCATGTACTTACCCTCGATCGGTTTTTTCCTCTCGGTAAGCTGCTTGGCAGCGACTTGTGTACCTGTTAATATCGGAAAATCAATAATACCGGCACTGCTACCGCTCGTCGTCGTACTCTCGATGACACTGGCAGCGGCTACATATGTCAGGAACAGTGTCTGGCAGGACAGGATCTCAATCTGGAAGGAAAATGTGGAAAAAGAACCGCGCAATGAGCGGGGCCATCTTAATCTGGCTCATTCGTACAATGCCCGGGGGATGCTCATAGAGGCACAAAAAGAATATGAGGCGACTATCGAACTAAACGGTATGAAGCGTCCGAAAGCGATGTATCGTCTCGGCCAGCTCCTGATAAAGCAGAGAAACTATGACGCGGCGCTGGAAATGTTTCTGCAGTATCTGGTCATTATGCCAAAAGATGTAAAGGCGAATATCTGGGTAGGATTTTTATATCGTGAGCGGGGGCAATTGCTTGTTGCGGAGCAGTATATCGATAAGGCTCTGGCGGAAGAACCGCACAACGCTGAAGCATTGTATCATAGAGGAGTTGTAAGGCAGCAAAAAGGAGACCTGGAGAATGCTGCAGCAGATTTTGCCGAGGCACTCAGATACCGGCCAGATCACTCGGATGCCGCCAATATGATGGGTATGATACTGCTGCGACAGAAGAAAGTTCCGGAGGCGATCAAATATTTCTCTATGGCTATCGCCAGTGTTCCGTATAATATCGAGGCAATTAATAACCTTGTTGCGGCCAAAAAACTCCTTGACCGCCCGGCACGACAAACGGACTGAAAGAGAGACACCTGTTGGACATGACTGTGCCATGCGATAAAGAAAAAATACTGGTCGTTATCCCTGCATTCAACGAAGAAGAGAATATTGCCAGAGTAATAGACGAGTTGAAGTCAGATATGCCGGGTCTTGATCTGCTCGTGGTGGATGATGGTTCTACCGACCGTACAGCCGAACTGGTTCGCCACACAATGGTGCCGTGCCTTTCACTTCCGTTCAACATCGGTTACTCGGGGGCGCTGCAAGCCGGCTATAAATATGCGGTGACCCGTGACTATGATATTGTCGTACAGTTTGATGGCGACGGTCAGCATATTGCCGGAGAAATTGGAAAGCTCCTCGACGTGCAACGCGAATCCGGGGCAGATATTGTTATCGGCTCCCGCTTCATCAGGTCCTGCGGATACCGGCATTCGTCCGCCCGGATGCTTGGCACACGTCTGTTTCGTTATCTCATTACGGCAATCTGCGGCGTTACGATTCATGACCCCACATCCGGATTTCAGTTAATCAAAAGAAGGGCGTTCGAACGATTTTCAATGATGCACAATTTTCCTTATTTTCCTGATGCCAACATTATCATAGAGATGCTCCTCCATGATTTCGAGATAGCCGAAGTCCAGGTCACCATGCGCCAGCGGGAATTCGGACAGAGCATGCACAGCGGATTGCTGAATCCCTTTATCTACACGATCAAGGTCATGTACAGCATATTCATCATTATCATCAAATATCTTCCGGTGCGGCTTGCACAAAAAATGACATAAGGTGTACACATGTACTGGCATTTTTCAATAATCAGCGTTGCTTTCATCTGTTATGTACTGGCAAAGGTCACCAGAAATCAGTTTTCCGAGGGGAAAAGTATTTTCTGGATCATGGGTGGGGTACTTATGCTGGTTCTCTCCCTCTTCCCAATTCTGTTCATCAAATTGTCGCATCTGCTCGGAGTTGTCTACCCACCGTCGCTGTTATTCCTTTTCGGTATTTTGTTTGTCGTGTTCGTAACCTTTCGGCAGGAAGAGGAAATTTCCCGGCTTGATGAGCGGGTAAAAGAGCTTGCACAACAAAATGCCATCCTGGGCACGGAACTAAGAACGATGAGGGAGCGTGCCGAAGCTGCCGAACCTCATCAGTCAAAGCACACCGGCCATGTGCTTTAAGAGAAGAGTACCGCTCCTCCCCCTCTCTGGATGAACGTGTTGTAAAAGCCTGTGTTCACACCCCGAATCTGCGTTGACGGGGGCTTGTTTCGGGTGTTATACAAATCAGCACGTACAAAAAATTCTTCTTAAGAAACTGGCACGATGAAAGTTTGTTTAATAAATCCGCCTTTTACGGAACGGTTTTGCCGGGGGGCACGCTGGCAGGCGTCAAGCAAAGGGACGGCTCTCTGGATGCCGATCTGGCTGATTTATGCTACCGGTGTGCTGGATCATGCAGGCCATGAGACACGTCTTATCGATAGTCCGGCAAAAAAACAATCTCGCGAGTCGTTATCTGAGGAGGTGAAAGTATTTAATCCTCAGATGATCGTGATCTATACGGCAACCGGAAGCATAGTTAACGATCTCGAAATCACGAGTTTGCTGAAACGGCTATGCCCCACGGCGACAATGGTGGTCACCGGGCCTCATGTATCCGTTTTGCCCGAAGATTCGCTGAGGCGTTGTCCGGAAGCTGATTATGTAGTTCTCCGTGAATTCGACTATGTGCTGCGTGATATGGCGGCCGTGCTGGAGCAGGGGGGTGATCCATCATCGCTCGCAGGGCTTGCGTATCTTTGTGATGGGGAATTTCTGACCAACGATGCTGCGCCCCCAATTGAAAACCTCGACGAACTGCCATTCTCCATCCAGGTTATTGAAAAACATTTGGATATTTATGGCTACCATATGGACTACCTGCTTTATCCATGGGTTCAAACCTATTTCGGACGGGGTTGCTATGCTCACTGTACGTTCTGTCTGTGGCCGCAGACACTCATGGGGAGAACGTACCGCAAGCGGAGTCTCGACAGTATTTTTGCCGAACTTGATTATATCAGAGACCGGGCGCCCTATGTAAAAGAGCTTATGATCGATGACGACACGTTGTCTTTTGATCTGAAGCGATTGGAAGAGTTTTGCCAACGCAAAATATCGGGCGGTTATAAGATCAACTGGTCCGCCAATGTGCGGCCAAACATAGTGGATGTTGATCTGTTAAGATTGATGAAAAAAGCTGGTTGCAGAGCGATGGTGGCCGGTTATGAATCGGGAAGTCCTGAAATTTTGAAACGGATTAAAAAGGGAATTACTGCTGAACGTATGGTTGAATTTGCTGATGCAACACGCAAAGCCGGTATTCAGGTGCATGGCGATTTCATTATTGGTCTGCCCGGTGAAACTCCTGAAACTATAGAAGAGACGTTCCAGGCGGCACTGCGCCTGAAGCCGGCGACGATGCAGGTTTCAATCGCCCTGCCGCTCCCGGGCACGGAATTTTATGACTGGCTGAAGACAAATGGGTACCTGAAAACCGAGGATTTCTCGCAATTCCTTACTCCGGAAGGGGCCCAGAATGTAATGATGGATTATCCGGGGCTTTCTGGAGAGGATATGAAGAAAGCCATGCATCGCATAGTCGTCCGCTATTATTTGAGGCCGGGGTATATGGCGGGTGCTCTGTGGAGAATTGCCAAGGATCCTCGTGAAGCTATTAAGTTTTGGCATGCGGGACGTCAGTTTCTACGTTATACCGTTTCAGGAGGCAACTAGCCATTTCGAGTGGCGACACTAATATGAACGCACAAATACATGAAAATATGCTGGACGAGACAGCGGCAAAGCCGCCGTCATCGGCCGATTCCGACCGACTGTACGACCGAGAGTATTTCCTGAAATATTGCGAAGGTTGCACGATTTTGGACGCATTCGACGGAACTAATCCGCCGCTCCGCTTGCGAGTTTCTTTCGAACGGGCCAACCCTCGACAGGGTGATCGGGTACTTGACGTTGGCTGTGGCCGTGGTGAGCTCGCCTTTTATGCTGCTTACAAAGGCCTAAGTGTACAGGGTGTTGATTATTCTGCGGATGCCATCACCATGGCCGAGGAAATCAAGCTGCGGCTTTCAAGGCCGGAGTTCCAGACTGTTGAGTTTCGCCTGACGAGGGACTGGTCCAGCGAGTTTCCTCCGGAAAGTTTCGACATCGTTTTTCTTTGCGATGTGGTTGAGCATGTTTATCCACATGAGTTGGATGAAATGCTTCAAACAGCATATCGTTATCTTGCTCCCGGGGGCCGCCTCCTTATCCACACGCATCCAAATCGCTTTATCGGAGGTGTCACGCGAGCTCTAATCCGAAACCGTTTCCTGCAGGCAACCATATTCAAGCTGTATGCCCGGCTGCTGGGAATGCACTCCCTGAACCCCAACGTGGCCGATGTGCATGTGAATGAGCAATCGCTCGGAACACTTCGGGCCGCAATGTCCAAGACCCCGTTTCACTTTCGTGTGTGGAGCGAGCATTTCATTGCACCGGAACAAAAACGGTCATGGCAGACGCTCATCCGTAAAATACTTTTTTTCGGCTGGCCGGTGACGGCTCTCTGGCCGCTTAGCATAATTTTCGCGAATGATCTATGGGTGGTAGGCGTTAAGCCGGGGGAACCGGAAAAATCGTAACTATGTCTTTGGATCTCTTGTTGATAAATCCGTATTCACCTAATGCGAACCCAATGATTCCGCTCGGCCTGGCCTCGCTGGCCGCCGTGGCCCAGCAAGCGGGCTACTCGGTTCACGTGGTCGACGCCTGGGCGGAGGACCTGTGGGATACGCAACGCCTGTCTGCGGAGCTGCGTAAGCATCCCGCCCCGCTTGTCACCGGCGTCACAGTGTTAACGCCTAACTTGCGAGGCGCCAAGGATGCCATCCGGACTGCCCGAGCAATTTTCCCGGAAACCCTGTTGATAATCGGCGGCCCGCACGTCTCCGCGTTGCCGAAAGAAGTTCTGCAGGAGTTTCCAGACGCCGACCTGGGCGTGTATGGAGAAGGGGAAATTACTCTGCGGGAAGTGCTTGAAGCCGTCCGAAAAACCGGGAAAAAACCGGAAGGTCTGCCCGGTACCATCTGGCGAAACGCCGGGAATCGGGCTATCGTCAAAGCCGAACCGCGACCCACGATAATTGATATGGACAGCCTTCCGCGACCGGCACGTGAACTTTTCCCGCTGGACCGCTACCACCCGCATCCGCCCTATGGTCGCCGCTGGCGGTATATGAATGAAATTACCTCACGGGGTTGTCCCTTTCGCTGTGCTTATTGCACTAAAAGCGTTTTCGGCAATACGTACCGGGCATTCTCTCCGTCACGTGTGGTGGCCGATATCGCCGAACTGGTCAAAAAATATCAGGTACGGGAAATCCACTTTTACGACGATGATTTAACCCTGAATCGAGCGCGGACTGTTGAAATTATGGAAGGGCTGATTGCGGCCCGCCTTGATATGATCTGGTCGTGCACGACTCGGTGCGATCTTGTGGACGCCGAACTTCTCCGTCTCATGAAAAAGGCAGGATGCTGGATGATCAGTTACGGAGTAGAGTCCGGTAACGAGGCGCTACGCAACACGGTTGACAAGGGTGTGACTCTCGAGCAGACTATTGATGCGTTTCGGGAAACCAAACGCTCTGGAATCAAGGTCACGGGGTACTTCATGGTCGGTCTGCCTGGGGAAACGGAGGAAACCGTCCAGGAAACGATGCGGTTTATGGATCGCCTGGCGCCGGATTATGTAAACTGGGGAGTCATGACCGTCTATCCCGGAAGCCAGTTCTATGCGGATGTGCAGTGCGGCAAGTACGGATCGGGCAAACTTGTACAGAGCGCGCTGGCCGAATCCGGGCAAAGCTCGCCATTTCAGGATGCGCTACTGTATGGATTCGAAGGAGCGCTCTCTCGCCGGCGCATGGAAGAATTGTCGCGCCTGGCCATTCGCCATTTCTACCTGAAACCCCGCAACATCGTGCGTATCCTGATCGATATCCGATCGTTCAGTCAGCTCCGTCATACGGTGCAGACAGCATGGAACCTGCTGCGTTGGCTGACCTCCGGAATGAGGATGCTGGCCAAATTATGAGCTGCAATCTTTGGCTTTGTGTCAGATCAGCCTGCGATCTGATTGGGAAAGAGACGTTCCGTCTATGAAAGTCATGCTGGCGTGTGCAAATGACAGTCCGCTTGTCGCTTCCTTCAGTGAAAAGGGGGGAATCTCGGTGCCGCTCGGACTGGCGTATCTTGGCGCTTTCGTGCGGGATCTGCCCGGTATGCAGGTGAGCGGATTCGATAACAATGTAATCAAGTTGGTGCCACAGCAGTACCGGGAACTGTTTCGCGCAGAAGCGCCGGATGTGGTGGGTATCAGCATTCTGACCGCCACAGTCCACACAACCTGGGAGATGGCGCGTATCGTGAAAGAAGTTTTACCGCATGCGGTGGTTGTAGTCGGGGGTATGCAGTGCTCCGCACTACCGGAGGATACGCTGGAGGAACAGGCGATCGATTACGGGGTGGTGGGAGAAGGGGAAGAACCGTTCCGCGAGCTGCTGGTAGCACTGCAGGAGAAACGTGATCCCACCGGCATCCCGAATCTCGTATATCGCCGTGAGGGCAAGGTTCTGGTCAATCCCCGACGGCCGCCGATCCGTGATCTGGATACCATCCCGTTTCCTGCCCGTGATCTGTTCGACATTGACAGGTACCGGCTGAATGTGAATCGGCGGGCCACCTCCTCAAAAAGCACCACAATTCTCACTAGCCGTGGTTGTCCCTACGGCTGCATTTTCTGCTCCAGCTCCATTTATGGACGACACTTCAACCAGCGCTCGCCGCAAAACGTAATTGCCGAAATGAAATTACTTGAACAGCAGGGGTACGGAGAGCTGCTGATCGTAGACGATACCTTTACGGTAAACCGAAAGTGGATTCTCGAGTTCTGCGAACGTTACCGGCAGGAAGGTCTCGAACTGCGCTGGAATTGCCATGCCCGTGTGAACACACTGGACGAAGAAGTGGTCAGGGCAATGAAAGCCGCGCATTGCACCGGAATGGCCTTCGGCATTGAATCAGGCAATCCGGAAATGCTGAGAAAAATCGACAAAGGCATCACCCTGGAGCAGGCGCACAACGCTGTTGCCCTCTGCCGGAAATATAGGATCGATTCATTGTGCAGTTATATTTTTGGCCATCCCGGCGATACCTGGGCTACCGTAAAAGATACGATGCGTGTTTCACTTGCCCTGGACTCGGACTTTGCCAATTTTTGTGTCATGGTGCCGATGCCGGGCTCCAGAATTTTTGAGGATCTTCTGAAACGGGAATATCCCGGCCTGAAGGAGTGGGACCGCTATCTCGGACATTCCCGACGTGTGCTGGACATAAGCCTCTGCGATCTTTCACCTGATGAGTTGCATCGCGTCCAGGCGCAGGCATTCTGGCGCTTCTACTTTCGTCCCCGCTATATCTGGCGCCGCTTCTTGACTATCAAGTCGGCTACCGCGCTGTTTACACTGCTGCGTGGGGCATACATTGTGTTCCTGTTTCAGTTGCAGACCCGGTTCAAACGCCGGTCAAACGTGTAGTGAGAGCTAATCACCATGCCCTCGATTATCCTCATCAATCCGCACTGGTACATGAGTGAAGAAAATCTGGACGATCTCTGGTTGCCGGTCCCCAACGGCTTGGCCTTGATTGCAGCCGCTTTTCGCGTACGTGGTTACGCGGTCAGCATTATTGATGCCCTGGCCGAAGGGTATGATGTCCGCACGTGGATCGAACGCAACGGCCGGCGCATCTGCAGAATCGGCCTCTCCGATGATGCCCTTTCTGAACGGCTGCGCCAGACGGGTACGGGCGTGGTCGGTATTGGTAACATGTTCACCGCATCCTTTTCCGGCACATCGGAGTGCGCAGAGATTGCGCGCCGGGTGTTTCCTGCGGCGAAGGTGGTGCTGGGCGGTGTTCATCCTTCCTGCGCCCCTGAAGAGGCCATTAGCCTGGCAGCGGTTGACTATGTTATCTGTGGAGCAGGCGAAGTCGCATTTCCGGAACTGGTACGCCACCTGGAAGGCTCGGGTGGAACCGGCATGCCACCCGGCGTTTATTGGAAAGAATCCGGCGGCTTCCGGAAATCGGGGAACCCGGTGCCAATTGCCGATCCGGACGCGTTGCCCTTGGCGGCCTACGACCTGCTCGACATGCAGTTCTATCGTACGGCAGCGCAGAAAGATCTGGTCAGTCGCGGAGAGAGTGGCATATTCACGATGCCGATTGTCACCAGCCACGGCTGCCCTTATAAGTGTATTTTCTGCGCCGCCCATCGCTTGAACGGCCGCCATTGGCGAGGCCGCTCGCCGGTACGGGTTGTCGACGAAATGGAGTTGCTGCAGAAAGATTACGGCGTCACCTCGTTCACCATAGAAGACAGCAATTTCAGTTATGACGTAGACCGGGCGGTGGCAATCTGCAATGAAATCGTTCGCCGCGATCTTCGGCTGCGCTGGAATACTCCGAACGGATTGCGGGCCGACCGGATCACTCCGCAGCTGGTAGCCGCCATGCGGAAGGCGGGATGCTATGAAATCACGCTGGCTGCTGAACATGGCGATCAACAATTTCTCAAAAGGGTCGTGCGCAAAGAGTTGAACCTGGAGGATATCTTCAGGGCCGGTAAAATCGCGCGGAAGGAGGGCCTTGCGGTTACCTGCTTCCTGATGATGGGGTTCCCCGGCGAAACCGAACGGGAGCTGGCGAAGAGCGTCCGTTTCGGACATCGCCTGGCTCTGGCGGGAATTTTTCCGCTGTTTTTCATCGGTGCGCCTTTTCCCGGAACGGCGATGCAGGCAATGTTCATCAGGTCAGGCGGACTGCCGGAACATTCCCTCGAGCCGGATGACTATCTGAGCTCATTCCGGGTCCCAATGATGGAGATGCCGGGGGGCCTCGATCTGCCGAAATGGCGGCATCGAGCCATGTCGCAGGCATATCTTGTTTTCCTCCTCTTCCATCCGATTACGGCGTCGCGTCTTCCTGCCTTGCGCAAGCTCCTGATGTCACTTGCTTCGCCACGCACATGCTGGCCGGCGCTGAAAAAGCTGTACAATCAGTTCTGGTTGACATCTCAAAAAGGCGTTGTGCCGCCATTGGCCAAAACCGGAGAGGGAGGAGCGTGATGTCACATTGGCCGTCAGCTGTTGTCATTGTACCGGTCCTAAACGGCGAACAGACCTTATCCGCCTGCCTTCAGGCGTTGCAGACACAAACCTATCCCGGTGCCGTGCAGTTAGTCGTGATCAATGACGGATCTACCGATCGCACATCGGAAGTAGCCCGGAGTTTTTCAGGAGTAATGGTGATTGACCAGAAAAATCAGGGGCGGGCCGCCGCTCGCAACCGCGGCATTCTTGAATCGGCCGGCGATGTCCTTGCTTTTACCGATGCCGATTGTATACCGAACCCGGATTGGCTGAACATGCTGGTGCGGCGGTTGCGGGAGCATAAACGGCGAGGCATTGTAGGGGGCGCCGTAGTGATTCCGCCAGGGGCGAATATATGGCAGCGGCTGGACCATCAGGCATGGGCCCATTCCACTGGTCCGGACTCACCGGCAGGGCCAACCCTGTTTGCCTCTACAGCCAGCATGTGCCTCTGGAGAGAAGTTTTTACGGTTGTTGGGGGATTCGATTTCCGCCTGCGTGGCAGCGAGGACTCTGATCTTGCTTTTCGCGTGCACTGTGCAGGGTATGAAAATTTTTTTGAGCCGGCGGCCGTCATTGAGCATTGCCATCCACGTACGACGCTGGCATCTTTTCTGCGCCAACGGTACAACTATGGAAAATGGACGATTCAGACTGTGCTGAAGCATAAGCCGCTGCCGCCGTATTCCCGGCTGTTTCCCAACAGCCGTATCCTGCTGGCGTTGCTCTGGCCGGCTTACGCGGTGCTGGCCACCGGGTTTACCGTCCTGCGTGCCTGGCGCGGCGATCGCTCGGTAATCTGGCTCAGCCCCCTGCACTGGCTCGGGCGCACGGTCGAGTATCTCGGCACGATTGCCGGCTGCGGTGAGTACCAACGTAAATTTGGCCCCACTGACCGCGCACGGCACGAGCAAGGAACCGCATAACATGCTTCGGGATATCTTGAACTGGCATCTTGCGCCGCGAACCGGTCGTATGCCGCTGTATCTGATAGTCTTCGTCACGTACCGGTGCAATTCGCGCTGCCGTACCTGCTTCTACCATGAACATTTGAACAATGCCGACTCCGCAGACTTGCCGCTGACGTTCTATGAGGCTCTGGCCCGTTCCTGTGGCCACCTTGCCTGGCTGCATCTGTCCGGTGGCGAACCGTTTATGCGCCAGGATATTCCTGAACTGGTGGCGGCGTTCTATCGCCATGCCGGTGTACGCCGGATCGGCATCCCGACCAACGGGTTGGACAGCGCCGGGATAGAAGAAAAATCGCGGCGGATTCTTGAACTGTGCCCTGACAGCCGGCTCAACATCGTCCTGTCTCTTGACGGACTGCAAGATACGCACGACTACCTGCGCGGCGTTCCCGGCAACTGGGAAAAAACTATTGAGACCATAGCGATGCTCAAGCGGCTAAAGGCCGAAAAACCGCAGATTTCTTTGAACATTTGTACCGTGTTGAACAATCGCAACGTATCGGAAATACCGGAGTTGTTTCACTTCGTGCGCGAACTGGGCGTCGATTTCCACGATATCGGACTTATGCGCGGCGATTTTCCCGACAGGAACCTGATTTTGCCGCTTCCGGAAAAAGTTGCCGAAATACTGAAAGTAACGGAAGAATACGCCCGGCGCTATTACGAAGAAAGCCCCGCCTATCCCGGCATGGCAGCGCACCGTGCGGCACGGGCCCACCGGTACATAAATAAGACTTTTCTCAGTTTTCTCCGGACGGGCAATAAATCTCAGCCCTGTTTCGCCGGCGACGGTTTTGCCGTCATAGAACCCAATGGCGAGGTCCGACTGTGTGAGCTGACACCAACCATCGGCAATTTGCTCGAAACAGGCGGCGACTTCGAGGCATTCTGGAACAAAGAAACTACGCGCAGAGCGAGGCGCACGGGCAAGTGCCGGGAAGAAGCGTGTACCCACAGCAACTTCCAGACCAGAAATTTCCTCCTTAATCCCTGGCAGTGGTGGAGAGTCTTGCCGTGAATGTGCTTTTCCTGAATCCCCCGTTCGGTTCGCGGCGACCCGAAGGTTTGGATGCGCCCTTGGGTATCATGTATCTGGCAGCAGTACTAAAGGACCACGGCCATAGCTGTCGAATGGTCGATCACGCATGGGAAGGGGATGGGGATTGGTCCACATGGGAAGCTGCGTTAGATGACGACCCTGAACTGGTCTTGATTAATACGCAGATCCGGTTCACCCGCGAGACAGAGGAGGCGGTTCGCCGACTGCATGCCAAAAACGCAAAAGTCCCGGCCATTGCGTTCGGACCTCAGGCTTCGACAGAAGCGCACCGCCTGCTGGAGATGGGTTTTAATGCCTGCGTGATCGGCGAACCGGAAACGGTGGTTCCGGAACTGCTCCAAAACAGCAGTGGACCGCTGAATCTGCTTCCGCACGCCGGTCTGGCAACTGTGTACAATCCCTGCCCGCAGCTCGCGCCACCGGCTGACGTCGAAACACTCCCTTTTCCCGACTGGGACCTGGTTGATTACGACCGCTATATCAAGGCCACTCATAATGCGGTGTTTACGGCTTCGCGCGGGCTGGACCGTCCGGATGCCTTCAACGAGCCGCCGCTGATCCATGCGACCGGCCCGACGCGCCGCTGCTCCGTGACACGTGTTATCCGGGAGCTGACCGAACTGCGCCGGAAGTTTCCCGGCAACTATATGCTGCTGTTTCACGATGAGGTGTTTACCGAAGATCGCGCCTGGGTTATGGAACTCTGTGCCGGTCTCCGGGAGGCCTGTTTGGGAGTGCCCTTCTGGTGCTTCACCCGGCCAGACCTGATGGATGACGAACTGTGCCGGATCATGGCCCGGAGCGGTTTCGCCGGTGTGAGCATGGGTATGGAAAGCGGTTCGGACCGGATTCTCACCCTACTCGACCGCAACCTGACAGTCAACCAGATCAAGGCGGGATTCCGGGCAGCGCACGCTGGCGGCCTGCTCACGGTAGGGTCGACAATGATCGGTACGCCCGGCCAAGAGCCGTCTCAGTCTGATGAAACGTGGGAGGAGATTGAGGCTACTGCCACCATGGTTCGCAGCCTGCATCCGGATGTCCTGACAATCACCCTGACGACGCCATTGCCGGGTACGCCTCTCCATGCCAGCGCGGTGGACCGGCTTCGAGCGGCATCCCAGGAGGATTTTAATTATTATCACGTATGGCCGGGGAAGTATCCGGTGCAATTAGAATCCCTGAAGCCGGATGACCTAGCGAGAGGTGTCGTGCTTATTCGCGGGGTATGGAGGCAGGGACTGGGAAAAACGGCATGGCAACTAATCAAACTCGGGTGCCGGAATGCCGCGTTCCGGAGGGTTTTATTGGCTCAAGCCTTTAGAGTAATAAGGCGCAAGGTGGTGAGAAGTGGCTGAGAAGAGTGGTGCGATGGATATCACGGTTGCAATTGTGACGTACAATGCGGCGTGGTGTATTCTCCCCTGCCTGGAATCTCTCATGCAACTGGTTCCCCATGGTGGCGCCATCGAAGTTCTGGTGGTAGACGGATGTTCTGATGATGGCACCCAGGAGGCCGTGCAGCAATTCGGCCCCCGGATACGCTTGATTGAAAACCCGGGTCGGACAATTGCATCAAATCGCAATGTCGTGCTTCGGGAAGCTCGGCACCCCTTTATCGCATTTACGGATGCTGACTGTGTTGTCCCCTCCCACTGGCTGCATACCCTCCGGTGTGGCTGGGAAGAGACCATGCAGAGTGATTCTCGTGTTGCCGGCGTGGGGGGAGGCAATCTCCCTCCGGGCAGGAACACTCATTTTCACAAGGCGCTTGGGATAGCGCTGAATTCATTTCTGGGCAGCCTGGGGTCGGTGCAGGGCCGGATTTTCAGGAGCGGGCGGCTGGTAGCCAGCCTGGCCTGCCTGAATGTGCTCTACTCCCGCCATGCTTTAGAGGAAGTGGGTGGATTTGATGAAAACCTGGCCAATATGTGCGAAGATGCTGACATTAATTTTCGCCTGCGGTGCCAAGGTAACACCTTGTATTTCATACCGGGCGCCGATGTGAAACACTGTGCAAGACACGATCTGAGAAGCTGGCTGTGCAATATGTTTGCATATGGTGTGGGGCGTGGACGGATAATGCGCAAGCATCGCACCTTTTTTTCTCCGGCGTATGCGTGCGCTGCCGGCTTTTTCCCCGCACTGGTCATGGTAAGCCTGGCCGGATTTTTCTGGCCATGGGCGTGGCTTCTCTGGCTCTATGTTCCGCTGATATTCGGCGCAGGCTTCTGGTTGGCAGGCAGGGAAAACAGTGCTTCGGCAGGACGGGTTGCGGCTATTCTGCTTGGCACGCATGTCTGTTACGCAGCAGGGATATGGCGCGGTCTCGTGGCAGGGTATCCCGATTCGATAAGGTAGGTGTTGCTCATGCCGGTTGTACAGAGAATTATTACATGTTTTATGATTCCGCCTGGGCTGTTTATTGTCTGTGCGCTCGTTTTTTCCGTGTATTTCGTACTGAGGAAACAGCCCCGGTTTGCAAGTATCAGCATAATATTCGCCCTGGCAATCTGGGGATGTTCCATTTCACCGGTTACCGACAACATCATGTTGCCCCTTGAATCAGGCGTGGCGATACCTGACACGATTTCTGGTGATGTCATCATTCTGCTCAGCGCAGGATCCTATGATGCCGTCCCTGATTTAACCGGCACCGGAATGCCTGATGAAGACATGCTTGGAAGACTTATTACAGCGGCGCGACTATATCGCATTTTGCAGGTGCCGGTCATTGTTTCCGGGGGTGTTCCTCCGGGGGAGAAAGCTCCCAAGGCGGCGGCAGCTGGAAGAATTCTTATCGATCTCGGCATTCCACGCGACAAGCTGATTATCGAGGACAGGTCTGCCAATACCCTGGAAAACGCCGGGAATTCGTCAACAGTCTGCCGACAGCGCAATTTTAAACGACCAATCCTTGTTACTTCTGCGTATCACATAAAACGTTCCATCATGGCGTTCAACAAATTCGGGATGCATGTTCTTCCGGTCCCTGCAAACTTCAGGAATGGGCATCGGCAGGAGTATGGATGGTCTTCATTTCTGGCAAGTGCAGATGCACTGGAAACAGCACAGAGAGCACTGCGCGAATTTGTTGCTCTCGGCTATTACAAATATGTACTGTCACTGTAGTATGCTGCTGTCGTGGTCGCCTGTTCATCTGGTGCCAATAAAAAAGGGAGGCCGAAGCCTCCCCCATAAGCACTGTCAACTGGCTCAGAATTTGTTGTCAAAGGCCCACACCGCACCATATTGTCCAACAGCCCATGGTATTTCCGTACCAAGTGAGGTTGCATCTTCCAAGTCTGCGGCAACAAGAAGATTAACAACACCGTTGGCCCTGCCGGCAACAGAGGGAGTAGCAACAACGGTAACGCCATGGCCGACCGTCGCCGCTACACCGGAAGACAATCCGCGTAACAGGCCCATACCCGCATCGGGGATGCCGTCAATCGATGAATCGAGAGCGCTCAGCATTTCAACGTTGTTGGGAGATAATCCCACCGTACAGTCTGCTGACGGGCATATTACCATGGCGTTGATCTTGCTGCCGCCGGCTAATGTCAAATACCCGAAATAAAACCACCAGCTCTGACCGCCAATGAGGACCGGATTGACCGGAACATCCGATAATTTGGTGGCGATTTCATCCGTGGCCGTATTTGGCGATGTCTGCTCATCAACGGGGGTTGTTTCGTCGCCAATATAGCCGTTTCTGCTGCTATCACCCGGAAATCTGTTCCGGCGATCCATATATGCGTACGCGGAAATCTTCCAGGCGTTGGCGGTGGAGACAAACTGCTTGGTGCGGGAGTTGAAGAGCAAATCATTACCCTTCAGGATTGCGATAACGATAATGCCGATGATTACCAGCACAATCGCCAGCTCAATCAGGGAAAAACCTTTATGGTCTTTGAGCCGGGCCGTGATACCGAACGACCGTGGTGGATGTGTCAGTGCCATGTTCACCCCATGTATGGCCATCAATGCCTTCACAATATACGTATAAAAAAAGGGAGGCAAGCAGCCTCCCTTGAAAGATCATTTACACATCTATCAGAACTTCTTGTCGAACGCCCAGACTGCGCCATACTGAGTTTGAACGACCCCGGTAGTCCAAGCCACCGTAGCGCCGTCAACTGTGGTATCTGCCAACAAAGTACTGTCAGTTCCCTGAACCCAGCCATTAGCCCTGGCACCTGCAGCTGCAGCATCCGTCCCTACGGCGCCGCCAGACAGTATAAGTGCCCTGAGCGCCCCGATGCCGCCATCAGCAGTGCCGTCGAGCGAAATATCAAGAGCCCTGATCATCTCCACGTCATCCGGAGACAGAGCCGTTGTGCATTCAACGGAAGGGCAGATGACCATGATGTTTCGCAACCCTCCATTAGTACTCACCATGGAACCGAGATAGGTCCAGTAACTCTGGCCGCCGATGACGACAGGGTTTGGCGGAACGTTTGACAATGCGGTAGCAACCTCGGCAATGGCTGTGCCGGTCGTCGTCTGCTCGGTAGTTGACTCGTCGGCGATATTGCCGTTTCTGCCGGCATCCCCCGGGAACCGGTTATTGCGATCCATATAGGCGTATGCGGCAACCTTCCAGGCGTTGGTAGAAGTAATAAACTGCTTGGTGCGGGAGTTGAACAGCAAATCCTGCCCTTTCAGGATGGCGGCAATAATAATACCGATGATAACCAGAACTATTGCCAGCTCAATCAGAGAAAAACCTTTGCGATTCCTGAGTCTAACCATGATGCCAGAAAGTACCGGTGAAGTTGTGTGTTCCATTATTCGCTCCTTTTATATCGAGATTTCCAGCTAAGTTAAAACTCTATTGTCTGCCTATACCGCGTAAAATGAGGTTAGTCAAGTAGATTTCCAAATAAAATAAGCACTTGTATAAATATTTTATTCATCGAGCTTGATGAGCCTCCGTTTTGCCTCTTTTTTCAGCTCCGGATGTGCGCCCGGCAGCGCCATGATCTGCCGGCAGGCGCGGGCTGCTTCAAGGCGGTTTCCCTTCCGCTCATAGACGCGAGCCAGCCCCTGCAGAGCCAGCGGATCGCCGTCATCAGCCGGTTTGCGATAGGTTGCCAGTGCGGCATCAAGGTCGCCGTTCCGTTCGTGGAGGATGCCAAGATTGATTACCAGGCTCCGGTTGCCCGGATCGTAGGCGCTCGCAGCGGTGAACAGGCGCACCGCCTTCCGGGTGTTTCCTTTTGATGAATAAGCGATGGCTGCATTGATCAGGGCAGGAACATAGTCCGGTTTTGTAGCCAGCGACCGTTCCGCTTCCTGTGCACCGTCGCTGAACATGCCGAGGTTGTTGAGCGAGGCGGCAGCATTGTTCATGATGATGTAGTTGCCGGGGTCGATCTTTTGCGCTTTGCGGTAATTAAGCAGAGCTGTCCGCCAGTCTCCGGACAGTTCCGCCGTACGTGCCGCGTAAAGCAGTGAATCACGGGCAGCGGTGTCAATAGCTGGCAAAGGGGCCGCTTTCTGCGGAGAAGCTGTTGTCTGAGACGGAGCCTGTTTCGCCTGTTGCACCGGGCGGTGACGGTTCTTCTCCTTGGGATGCCGTTTTTTCTTCTGCGGTGCGGATTCATTCGGTTCAGCCAGCGTTATCCGGGCAGTATTAGCCGGCACCAGCGGTGGTGGTGACAGACTTATAAGGGGCTGCACTGGGGCGGGCTCCGGCGTGGCGGGGGCTTTTTGCACCGTTCTCGGGGGCAGGGGGAGGGGCGCTATGGTTTTTGGCGGAGGGGACAGCAGCTTGAACTTTGCTGACACAAAGAAGCCAAGCACGACAAAACTGAGCGATGCCACAGTCAGGATGACGTAGCGCTTGTCAAGAGTGCGGACTTTTTCGGGAATGCGATATGCCTTAAACAGGGTCGGAGGAATGCCGAGTCCGCCCGGTTTCCCGCTGCTGCGACTGGGCGAGCCCGCCTTGTATTTTGAAAGAAGGTCTGCGAGAAGACTCATGCACTGTACTTTCTGTTCGTCATTAAAGTGCCTTGTCAGAGGCGGTGCGTTGTTTACAACTTCAACCCCATCCTAACCTTCTCCTTGAAGGGTAAAGCACCAAATGCCCAGCGTCCAGTAATGAGCTCAGCTGTAAGGGCGGATGAGGGGTTACTTACCCTGTTTCAACACCGGACGGAAATACCCGGAAGCGTTCTGATACAGATAAAGCAACGTTTTGGGGCCGGGGCGCCCGGTAACTTCCAGCCCTTTCAGCTTTTGAAACGACTTGAGTGCCTCGCCGGTTTTCTGGTCAAACACGCCGGATTTTTCGACGGCAATCCCGGCATTTCCCAGGAGTTTCTGCAAACCGATCGTCGCGGGACTGCGATCACCATTCGGCAGCCATGCGGGAATCTTCTCATAGTTTTTCCAGAGAATAACCGCCTTGCCGTGCCAGATGCTGTTCAGCTCATTTTTCGTCAGGAGCTCTTTTCCGCCCAGGCTTGGCGATATGAGATACTTGTCGTTAATGACGCCCGTGAGTGCCCTATACGTTTCCTTATCGGAGCTTGACGGCTTGATCTCAAGAATGAGTGGATAGCCCATCTCGACAATTCCTTCTGCATTGCCGTCAAAATTGATCAGCTCCATACCGCCCTGCAGCGCCAGATTGGCAAGATATTTGAGCGGAGTGCCCTTCTGCCTGGTGAACTGAGCCATCTGGGGGATATTCCAGGCGGCGGCCATCGCGTTGAATGACTGGAACACGACCTGCCCGGAATCTACACCGGAGGTTTCCTTGGCGACTGTTGCCGCAAAGGAAATGGGGGGCGGCGCATCGGCAGGCCTTTCCAGGGGGATTGGCCGGGCCGTACTTATGCGCGGCATCACCTGTTTGGCAATAGCGCTCTGATCAGTCTCTTTGCCGTCGTTGTCCGGATTTTTCCTGGTGAAATTGTAGGCCGCTGCTCCGATGGCGACAGCTGCGCAGATGCCGGCTGCGGCAACGGCGATTGTGCGAACCGGGAGGGGGCTGCGGGTATGGACCGGCACTGTAGCTTCCATGACATCCGCTGCTCCCAGCTCGATATGCTTTTCAAGCACTTCATGACTCCCCTCCAGAAAGGAGGACATGAGTCCCCGGGAAGCGAGCAGGTTGATGGTGCGCGGAATCCCTTTGGAGAGACTATAGATTAGTTCCTTGGCTTTCTGATTGAAGAGCAGGGAGCTGTTTCCTCCTTTGATCAGCCGGGTATTGATGTAGTCGGACGTTTCCGGGGCGGTGAGCGGGTTCAGTTTGACTCGGACCGTAATGCGCTGGTTCAACTGGCGCAGTGGAGTCCTGAGCAGTTTGTTGGAAAGTTCCGGCTGGCCGATCAGGATGATCTGGAGCAGTTTTTCCTTCTCCGTCTCCAGATTGGAGAGCAGCCGCAATTCTTCAAGCGTGGTGTCGGGCAGTTCCTGGGCTTCATCGACAATGATGGCGATCCGTTTGTCGTTTGATGCGTGAGTCAGGAGAAAATCGCGGAACGATTTGAGCATTTCGTTCTTGCTGTCACTGAGCGGAATTTTGAAATCATCCAGTATTGCCCGGAAAAATTCATCCGGCAGCAGTCGCGGCGTCATGATCAGGGCGATTTCGGCCCGATCCTTCCACCGTTCAGTGAAAAGCCGCTGGATCGTGGTCTTGCCGGTGCCGGGGTCGCCGGTCAGGACGCAAAACCCCTCCTTGTGCGTGACGCAGTATTCAAGCGACTGGAGCGCCGTGGCATGAGCGGGGGAGTTGTAGAAGTAGGCGGTGTCCGGCGTCAGGCGGAACGGGTCATCGTTGAGGTTGAAAAATGTGAGATAATCCGTTGCCATGCCCTGTTAGGTCCTCCTATGACCTGCCAAGTTGTGAAACGAGATCGTACACCGGGAGCAGCAGTCCCATGATGATGATGGCAAACAATCCGCCGATTACCACCATGACCAGCGGTTCGATAACTTTGCTCAGCTTCTCGGTGGCATCGTCCAGTTTTTTGGTGTAGTACTTAGCCAGAAAATCCAGCTGTTTGTCAAGGGTCCCACTCACTTCACCGATGTGAATCTTGCTGATGACGAGAACGGGAACTATCTTTTGCCGTTCGAGAGATTCGGAAATCGGGACACCGTTAAGTATGTTTTCCTTTGCCGTGACAAGGTTCACGCCGAAATATTCATTTCCAATCGCAGGTATTAACAGGTCAAAGAGACGGTGAATCGGAATGCCTGCCGCAGTCAGCATCCTGAACTGTTCTGCGAAAGTTGCCAGCAACTTGTTGAAGGTGACAACTTGCAGAATCGGCAGTTTCAGCGCGGTCCTGTCCAGATAATACTTGACCATATGCTGTTTTTTGATCAGATGGATGATAAAAGGGAGCAGAACCGCTGCGATTGCCATTTTATTCCAGTGATCTTTGAAAAAGCTGCTGGAGTTGATGAGCAGAACCGTTAGCATGGGCAACTTCACTCCAAGCCCTTTCAGGGTCGAGCTGAGGGCGGGGATGACAAACAGCATCCAGAACGTCAGCGCCCCGAGGGTGGCGATCAACGCGAAGGCAGGGTACATGAGCGCCTTTTTGATTGCATCTGACAGGTTCTGCATTCTCTGAAGATGTTCCGTTGCATCCTTAAGGCTCTCACCCAGATGACTCGTTTCTTCTCCCACGGCCACCAGCGTCTTGATGACCTCTGGAAACAGTTTCCCCTGTGCTTCAAGGGCTTCGGTAACAGAGCTGCCGCTTTCCAGTCGCTGCCGGATTTCCCTCAAGATCGGCTTGAATGAGGCATTGGAAGTTGTCCCTATGACATCGTTCATGCAATTTATGATCGGTACCCCCGACAGCAGCATAATGGAAAGGCTTCCGGTGAATTCGAGGATATCGGTGCGTTTGACCTGTGCTAAAAAGAAATGCTTACGAAGCCACGTCAATTGACCGGCTGTCTCCCGGATCGAAATGACGTAAAGCCCTTGTGTGCTCAAGTCCTGATAAGCGGCATCTGCCGTTTCCGACGCGATGCTTCCTCTGAGGATCTTACCGGAGTAGTCCGTGGCGTGATAGGCAAAAAATTTCATTCCGCTACCCTTTGAACCTCTTTGAGCGTTGTGAGACCTGCCGCTACCTGGTTCAGTCCCTCGGTAAACAGCGGTACCATCCCCCCCCGCTGGGCGGCCTGAAAAATGGCCTCCATGGAGGCGCCGGCAAAAATCAGTTCCCTGATCTCGCTTGTGACAACCATAACCTCGGCAATGCTGCTGCGACCGGCAAAACCACTGTTGCCGCATCGGCTGCATCCGGTGCCGTGATATGCATTTGCAACACGCAAACCGTGCTTCTGGAAAATCAACCGTTCATGTTCAGAGAGGGAATATTCTTCTTTACAATAGTGGCAGATCTTACGTACGAGACGTTGGGACATGACGGCCAGAAGCGTTGATGAGAGGAGCATTTTGTCCATTCCCAGGTCCAGCAGGCGGGGAATAGAGGAAACCGCATCGGTTGCGTGCAGTGTGGAGATGAGCAGATGACCGGTTATGGAACCACGGATTGCTATCTGCGCAGTTTCCTTGTCCCGGATTTCGCCAAGCAGCATGACATCGGGGTCCTGACGCATGAAGGTTCTAGCGGATGTCGCGAAGGTGTAGCCGGTCTTCTCGTTGACTTCCGTCTGACGGACAAAATTCAGGCGATATTCAACCGGCTCCTCAATGGTGATGACGTTCTTTTCAAGCAGATCGATCTCGCGAAGGCTGGAGTACAATGTCGTGGTTTTGCCGCTGCCGGTCGGGCCGGTAATCAGCAAAATCCCGTGAGATTTGTTAAACAGCTGTCGCATGGTATCGACAATGTCCTCGTTCAGACCGAGGGTGGAAATATCCCTGAGTGCGCCATCAGTTGAGAGCACACGGATAACGATGTTCTCACCGAATATGGTCGGCGCTGTCGAGATACGGAGATCGTATCTCTTTTTCAGAAACGACAGCGTGAAGGCGCCGTCCTGCGGCATTCGCTGCTCGGCAATATCCAACTCGGCAAGGATCTTAAGGCGTGATGCCAGTGCAGACTGGATGACTTTTGGCAGGCAATGGCCATACACCAGGACGCCGTCGACGCGGTAAAAAATGTGCAACACCTCATCAGAAGGGGTCATGTGGATGTCGGATGCCATTTTGAGGATCCCGTCCATTATGATGAGTTCGGCCAACTCCGGAACAACGTTGCTCGTAATCGCCTCACCACTGCCGACGGAGGCTGCGAACTCTTCAAGGCGCTGCTGCACCGAGTTTTTTGAGAAATAGTAGGCACGTTCGAAAATATCGCCGTAGGCCTCCTGATCAACAAGATAAACCTTGGGAGGCTTTCCGGTCAGACGTTGGACGCTGTCAACAGCGATAACATTGCTGGGAGTCATGATGCCGATAGAAAGGACGCCGTTTTCAAGAAACAGCGGAATATAGCCGTTGTTGAGTGCCGTTTCCTTTGGAATAAGCCGTAGCGCATCCTCGGACAGGGTACAGGTGCGCAGGTCAAGATAGTCAAGGCCGGACTGCAGAGCGATGGTCTGGGCAAATTCCTGTGAGGTGAGAAAACCGAGAGAGATAAGTGTTTCGCCCAGTATTGCGCCGGTCACCCGCTGCTGAATCAGAGCGATCCGGAGCTGTTTTTCGCTGATTTTCCTGCTTGCAAGCAGGAGATCGCCGAGGTTTTTTGTGGGGGCCAACATGGATTTCACTCATTCTCAACAATATGAGGCCGCAGGAGCAGAACCAGCTCCGAGCGTGACTCAGTATTGTTTACTCTGGTGAAGAGGGTGCCTAGATACGGAATATCGCCGAGAATCGGGACTTTCTCCTTGTCGGAAGATTCTTTCTTTGAAATCAGGCCGCCGATGATCACCATCTGCCCGTCACGCATCTTAACCGTGGTGGTCATCTCCCGCAGAGCTACGGTGGGGATGGTAACGGTGACCTGATTGTCGGCATTGCCGAATGTCTTGTCGGTCAGCTTGAGCAGGTCTGATGTTATCGGAGAGATGTTAAGCGTGATATCTCCCTTTTCGGAGATGTACGGCACGATGCCGATGATCATGCCGGAAAGGACGCTGGAAGTTTCCGGAGTGAAGCTGATCGTATTAATGGCATTTATGCCGGTGCCGGCAGTCGTTGTTGTAGTCACTTTGGAGATGAAGCTGGTGTTGGTACCGACCGTTAGCACGGAGGCATGGCCGTTCATGACGCTGATCTTCGGATTCGAGAGGGTTTTTATATCTCCCTGGGTTTTCAAGGCAGTCAATAACCCCTGGAAGTTAGCTGCGGTGATGCCTACCTGAAATTTTCCGGCGGCGGTAGCAGCGGCAGAAGTGATGTCGTTCAGTGTGGTATCGCCAACGTTCAACGTTCCGAACCCGCCCTTAACTGTGCCACCCCCCAGTCCATTAAAGTTCTTGAGGAAAGACCAATCAATACCGTAACTCAGGTCATTGCTCAACTGAACCTCAATGATTCTTGCCTCTATCATGACCCCGCGATTGAGCACCTTCCTGACGTTTTCCAGATATTTTTCGACCTTTTCCATGTTTCTTTTGGAGGCGGTCACCATGATGGTACCGGTGAGACGGTTGACGACAATCCCCTGCTGGGCTTTTGCCTCACCGGTGCGGGCTGTTGAACCCTTGGTTTTGTCATCGGCCCCTGCGGCCAGAAGTGCAGCAGGAGTATCCTTCTTGTCCATGATGCTGTTCAGCGTTGATTCCATGGAACCCCAAAAATCCTGAGCCTTGGCATCAGCGGTACTGCTTGATGTGATAGCGCCACTCATGCCGGCGCCTGAAATGTTTCCGCCGACATTGACCGAGTAAGTGTTGGTGAGGGCGGGGTGCCCCAATTCAAAGACTCTGGTGATGATAGACTCTACTTTAATGACATTGCCGGTGACGGTGTAGAAACAATCGGCGCTGCCAACCACTGTTTTCAACGCTTCCTCGGCTGTTGCGTTCCTGAGGGAAAGAGTCATAGGGAGGTCGAGCGGGACATCACGGTCGGTCATCAGATTGAGGCCGCTTGCATTGGCAATAATATACAGAACATCACCCAACGGGCTGTTCCGTACGACGATATTAACTATCTTCGTCTTGAGCGGAATGATCTCTTCCGGCATGGAAATGAAGGGGGGGGGAGCCGGTTCGGCAGGCGGTTCTTTTGCTTCGAGTTTCCATTCCCTCGTACGGGGCATGGGGTCTTTCACGAGATGTTCGTCATTTTTTTTGACGGTGCTGTTAGTCGCACAGGCGGTGAGGCACACCGTCACAAACAGCGGAAGCAGACGTTTTATGGCCGTCAGTGCACTATTTATCGATCGATGGTCAACCATATATCCCTTCCGGTCTTTCGCCACAGCACGCGCTCCTGCTCAATCTTGACAATCACACCGCCATCTAGTTTCGAACCCTCGCTTACGACTCGATTGTCGATTATCGCCATTTTTGTAGATTCGTCGTACGATATCATGGAAACGATCGGGAGACTAGCCAAAGTACGCGCCTGTGACTTGTCTGGGCTTGCAGGTGCAGGAAGAGGCATGGGAGTCTGTGCCGTGCTTTTTCCGATGTCATGTGCCACCGGTTTCTGAGCCGGTTTGACCGGGCAGGCCACTCCGGAAAATGCCATACGTGGTGGGATTGGCGTGACAGGCACCGATGTGCTGGAGAAGTCAGCCAGTTCTTTCTCGGAGGCAGTCAGCCCTGCAACAGGCAATGTGCGAAAATAAAGCGCTGTCGGTATGGCACACACGACACAAAAGACGGCAAGCAGCATCAGGGTAGTTCTGTCGCTGATCATGGTTTTGCCTTCTCTATAGTAATAATTTTGCCAACAACCTTTACCGACAGTCCTTCGGTGCCCTTTACACTGGACTGCGTAACCACGATTGAACTGATTGGTGTCAAAGGGAATGCAGCCGTATGAAGCGAGCTGACCGTATTGAGCAGAGTGGTGTAATCCGGATTGTTGAACGTCAGCGTGAACTGCAGTGAAGCCTCCCCCCCATTTTTTGCAATGCCGGAAAAAATCATATCATCCGCCTTGAGAGCTGTCTGCATCTCCTCTGATTTTTCATACAAAACCATCTCAGGAGATTTTTTGACTGGGCCCTGTCCAAGCTGGGATTGAAGTGTCGTAATCATCTGCCGGCGGCTTGCGGAGGCGGCCTTCAGCCGGCTGAGCCCGCTTTGTGCACGGGCCAGTTCTTTCAGGGATTTCTCGAGTACTATGCGTTGCCGCAACTCGGTGATCCAGGCAACCGCCGCTAACAGTAACAGTGCAGCAGCTATGAAGAACCATCTCTTCAGCATGTTCTCAGGCATGCTCTTTTTGTTCATGAAGTCGTTCATTTGCTTTTTGGGCCTTTATCGATATAGCGGGCCTGTATGTTGACACTCTTCAGTTTGACATCAACGTTTCCGGATACGGCTGTAAGCCCGGGAAGCTGGGCAACTTGCGCAACAAATTTTTCGTATAACGCCTGGGTATTGCTATAGCCCGAGCCGTTCAGTGTCCCCTCAATCCGGATGTTGGTCCAACCTACGCCATTCTGAACAGAAACCGACTTGATCTGATAGTCTTCTGAAACGGGTAAATGTAGCGCTGCCAGAGCGGTCGCGGGATTAGCCGAAGCGTTGTGTTTATTGATAAGTTCGAGCGGCTGCTTGAACTGTCCCACATCTTTTTCAAGAGCACGGAAAGCTGCCAGTTCCTGTGCCGAATCACGTAATTCTGTCTTTATCCCGCTGATGGATGATTTCAGCCGGGAAACCGCCATAAACTCCTTGACAAAAAGTAGCGCGGCAACCAGCGACAGGAGTGCCATAAACAGTGTTGCACCGGCGAAAATCTTTTTGTGCACGGCATCGCGTGTATAGCCTGAGGGGAGGATATTCCCGGTACGGGGTGACGTGACGGCATGTAGTGCGGCTGCAACCGGAGCCAGATACTCCTGGACAATATAGGCGGGGAGGTCGGTAAGTTCTGGCGGCAGAGCGGCCCTGAACGGAATGGAAACCAGATGGGACAGGTCCAGAGAAAATTTCGGCTGATTGAGCATGACAGCTTCAATCGGGCGAAGGCGCAGCGACTGAAAACAGTAATCGACTGTCATGTTGATGTTGTTGGTGTCGTCGGGCAGCAGGGAATCGTACAGGGATGGAATCTTCCGGACAAATTCGAGTTCACCATTTTCGCTGACGAGAAAAAACTTTTCTCCCTGAAGAGATGCGATAACTATGCAGGGCTGGTCTGGATCAGCGCTGCAGGTGGAAAGCGCCAGTTTCTGGATTACATATGGTGCCGGGTAAATAGCGGACGTCGCCATTTCGGCCGTGTTCAATTCAGACATGAAATCTGCCAGAAATGCATCGGCATAGCTGAACACGGCAATCTTGTTGAACGGTTTGGTGTCGATCATACTGTCGCCGATGATATGATACATGAAGCTGAAGGCGGTCAGTTCCGGATGAAGCCGCAGAACTTCACCGCGTACCAGTTTCTCATAATGTTTGGCAGCGGCAGGGGGGAGGTGTATGATATCCTGGTTGAATTGCTGAGGGTTGCTGCAAACGACGCAGCTTTTTTCCTGGCAGATGGAAAGATATCCCGTGAGTTCCTCAAACGGGAAGGATCTGGCATCCTCGACAAGTGCCAAGCCGTCAACAATGCGCACTGTTACCGCCTGAACAAGTGCTCCGTCATAATAAAATGACAGGACGCGGTTCACGGCATAACCGCCAAGTGTACGCTGATCATATTGAACGGCGAAAAATCCAGGGGAACCTCCAGGGCGAACGTATCCGGCGATTTTGAGGAAATACGTACCTTAAATACCATGAAATGCAACATTAAACCATATCAGAAAAAGAATGTACCAGAGAGATGTGAGATAGCCGGAGGTGCCATGAGAATTTTTGTTGCCGGGGGAACTGGCTTTGTCGGAGAATATCTGGTCCGAGAACTGTTGGCGAATGGCCATTCAATACGCCTGTTGGTGCATGGCCGCAGCATCATTACCGAGGGGGTTGAACGTATTCCTGGTGACGTAACCAGTCGGAAGAGTTTTGCACCGGCTCTTGAAGGGTGCGATGCCGTCATCAATCTGGTAGGGATTATTCGTGAATTCCCTCTGCGCGGGATTACGTTTGCCCGGCTGCATCAACAGGCTACGGCCAACCTGTTGACGGCCGCCGCAGATAACGGTGTCCGCCGTTATCTGCAGATGTCCGCTCTGGGAACGCGGCCGGGTGCGGTTTCTGCCTATCATCGGACCAAGTGGCAGGCAGAACAGGCGGTGCGGGACTGCTCACGGGAGTGGACGATATTTCGCCCGTCACTCATATTCGGTCCGCATGACTCCTTCATCAACATGCTTGCGCGACAGATGCGACTCGCACAGGTCATGCCGGTTATCGGCAGCGGCAGCTATCGGCTGCAGCCGATTCATGCAGACGATGTCGCCCGTTGTTTCGCACGCGCGCTGATACTGCCCGAAACAGTCGGGCAGACCTACGAACTGTGTGGCGCCGATCGGCTCAGTTATGAGGAACTTCTTGATCTGATTGCCGCTGCCTTGGGGCGTCCGAAGCCGTGGAAGCCACATCTTCCACTGGAGCTGATGAAGCTGGCTATCCCGTTATTGCAGAACATTCCGCAGTTTCCGATTACCCGCGACCAGCTGCAGATGCTGCTGGAGGAGAACATTGGCGGTGACGAATGGCAGAAAGTGTTCGGCTTTACTCCTCGTGGCGTACGGGAGGGTATCGCCGAATATCTGAGCAAAGCTTGACCGGAACAGCCATGCATTGTATACACGCCCTCATGAAACGGCTTAACTTCAGCGTGAAATCGGTACTCATCACCCTTTGTTCCCTGCTCGTATGGGTGTCGACCGTAACTGCCGACGAGCAGGCCGCAAGCGGTACGGTGCTTGTGCCTGATTCCTCTGCAGAGCTGCTGGGCGGCCTCGAAGAGCTTGTGCTCAAGAGTAGTGCTTTTGAATCGGTCGAGGGGTTTGCGTCTTATTATGCGCGTCGCTTCGAAGGGCGCCGCACTACGTCAGGCCAGCGTTACAATCCGGATAAGTTAACCGCTGCACACGAAAGCCTGCCGCTTGGCACGGTTGTGCGGGTGGTTAACAAGGCGAGCAGGCAGGAAGTCACTGTTACCATCACTGACCGGTGCGCATCGAAACCGTTCCATTTTATTGACCTCTCTCGTGCCGCTGCAAAAAAAATCGACTTGTGGGGTAAGGGGAAAATCAAGGTGGTCATCATACCGCTCCTTGAAGATAGCCTGGAGAACCCGATGTAATTCCAATTCCATATTTGCGTGTAAGGGGTGTTTTCAATTCGAGTTATTCGGACTGCTTCTGTCACCCAGACAGGGGCGGTTTTTTTGTGTGCAATGGATGGAATAGTGCGGCTAAATACCTTGATTTGACGCAGTAATAATGTATTATTCAACGTCATTCTGCTGTCACCTGGTACCCTGCGGAAATTCCAAATACAAAAAGGTTTCGCATATGTCATCTGCCGTCATTGAATGCGAAGAAAAGTTCAGGATACTCCTTGATGCCATGAGCCAGGGCGTCATATACCAAGACGCTGACGGCACTGTCGTAGAGGCCAACCGGGCGGCCGAAAACATTCTGGGACTCAGCCGCGATCAGATAATTGGGCGCATGTCACTGGATCCCATGTGGCGCTGCATAACCGAACAGGGCGACCCTCTGGCCGGAGAAGAACACCCCGCCATGGTGGCGCTGCGGAGTGGGTTACAAGTCACAGACTCCCTGATGGGGGTGTTCCATCCCGACCGGGAACAATATCGCTGGATTACGGTTTCAGCCGTGCCGCAGTTCAGGGATGGCGCATCCTCTCCGTATCGGGTTCTTGTGATCTTCTCCGACGTTACCGACCAGAAAAAATCAGAAACGCTTATCAGGGAGAACGAAGAGCGTTTCCGGCATTACATCACCAACTCCCCTCATGCTATTTTTGTCTGTGACGAGACCGGCCACTACGTCGATGTGAATCCCTCTGCCTGCAGCTTGACCGGGTACGGCGAGGAGGAGCTGCTGACTCTCTCCATACCTGATCTGCTGCCGCCGGAGTCGCTGGATTCGGCTGGCAAAAGCTTCAGGCAGGTTGTGGAATCCGGCCGCACCTTTGCTGAAATGGCCTTCAAGAGGAAAGATGGTGAAATTGGCTACTGGTCACTGGCTGGCGTCAAACTCTCACCTGCCAGATATATTGCTTTTGTCACCAACATCACGGCCCGCAAGCTTGCTGAAGCGGAGCGCGACGGTATGGAACGCCAACTGCTCCACGCTCAGAAACTGGAGAGCCTTGGCGTGCTGGCCGGCGGCATTGCGCACGATTTTAATAACATTCTGATGGCCATTATCGGCAACGCGGATCTGGCAATGATGCGTATGAATCCCGAATCTCCCGCCATTGAAAATCTCCACCGGATCGAAAAGGCGGCTGCCCGGGCCGCCGATCTGGCCAATCAGATGCTTGCCTACTCCGGCAAAGGTAAGTTTCAGGTCGAGCAGCTCGACCTGAACAGCCTGTTGAAAGAAATGCTCCACATGCTGGAGGTCTCCATCTCAAAAAAAGCGGTGCTCCGTTTTAATCTGCACACTCCTCTCCCCACGGTGGAAGCCGACGCCACCCAGATGCGCCAGATCATTATGAACCTTGTTATCAATGCCTCGGAGGCAATCGGCGATAAGAGCGGTGTTATTGCCGTAACTACCGGTTGTATGGACTGCGACCAGGATTACCTGAAAGATGTCTGGCTGGATGAAAATCTTTCCGATGGCCTGTATGTGTATCTGGAAATAGCCGATAGCGGCTGTGGTATGGATAAAAATACGATGGTAAAACTTTTCGATCCGTTTTTTACCACGAAATTTACCGGGCGCGGTCTAGGTATGGCCGCCGTCCTCGGTATTGTGCGTGGTCATAAAGGTGCGATCAAAGTCTACAGCGAATCGGGCAAAGGTTCGATCCTGAAGATCCTTCTTCCTGCCAGCAGCCGGCCTGCCGAACTGTTCAACGGTGCTCCACATATTGATGGCTGGAAAGGCTCTGGTACGGTACTGCTGGTTGATGACGAAGAAACGGTGCGGGGCATCGGGGCCGAAATGCTCAAGGAGCTTGGTTTTACGGTTGTTACCGCCAATGACGGCAGGGAAGCGGTTAATGTATTCAAAAGCAGGGATGATATCAGTCTGGTCATCCTTGACCTGACTATGCCGCATCTTGATGGTGAACAGTGCTTTCGCGAGTTACGGCTGATCAAGCCGGCCGCCAGGGTGGTTATGTCGAGCGGCTACAACGAACTGGAAGTCACACAGAGGTTTATCGGCAAAGGCCTGGCCGGCTTCATCCAGAAGCCGTACAAATTATCGGTGCTGAAAGAGGTGCTCAAATGTCTGTGAAGCGTGTTCTGCAGCTACTATGCTGCCGTCTGGCCGGGCAGTACGGGGGAATGTGACATGACCCAGCCGGAAACAGAGTTACAACCGGGCAAAAAGCATGTTTTGTGGTATGCCGGCGCAGCCGTCATCTGGACAATATTGGCTGTGGTCATACTTCTCTGGGGAGGTTTTGACAAGCACTCGGTTATAGTTGTCACCACCCTGGAAAATGCCGCGGGGGGCAAAGCAAGCGGAATCGTCGTGCCCTTCGTCGCTGTTGTCATGTTTACCTGGCTGCTTGTTGCATGTGTGATCTTGCTTGGTTGGCACAGGGTCACCACCGTTTCCCGGATGCTCCACGAGAGTGAAGAACGCCACCGGCAGCAGCTTCAGAAGAGTCTGGCTGTTATGCTGATTGTTAATCCGGCCAATGGTGCCGTTGTGGAAGCGAACCCGTCAGCCTGCCGGTTTTACGGTTACAGTCACGAGGTTTTTCTACAGACCAGTATATTCGAGTTCAACTGTGCCGGTGCGGAAGTGGTCAGGAAGTCGATGGACGAAGTCAGGGAGGCGGGGGCTCTGCAGTTTCAGTCCTGCCACCGCGGTGCTGACGGTAGCGTCAAGGATGTCGAGGTGTTCGGCAGTCTGACCACAATTGGCGGCGTGAAACTACTGCATCTGATTGTTTTCGATATTACCAGCCGCCTGAACGCAGAGCGGCAGTTGCGTGACAAGATGGATTTTGCCGAAAACCTGCTGCAGAACGCCACAACTCCAACTTTTGTTATTGACGCCGACCATGTGGTTCTGATCTGGAACCGTGCTCTGGAGGAGTTGACCGGAGTAAAGGCTGAGGACATTGTCGGTACCAAAGAACAGTGGCGGCCATTCTACCCCTCTGTCCGACCCTGTCTTGCCGATATTGTTCTGGAAGGGAAATACGAGGAGGCCCCCGATTTTTATTCCGGTGTTATCCGTTCACGGCTCATTCCAGAGGCGATTCATGGCGAGGGGGACTATACTTTTTCGGGCCGCAACTGCCATCTGGTGTTTTCGGCGACACCCATTCGCGACCGTGACGGCAGAGTCATTGCGGCGCTCGAAATGCTTGAGGACGCCACTGAGAGGATGAGCCTTGAAGCCCAGCTGTATCATGCCCAGAAAATGGAATCCGTCGGAGCGCTGGCCGGAGGGGTCGTTCACGACTTTAATAATGTGCTCACTGTTATCAGCGGGTACGCTGATCTGCTGAAAATGACCATTCCCCAGGATGAAGAGAGTCAGACGATTGCCCGTGAAATTTCGGCCTCTGTCGAGAGGGCTTCTGATATGACGCGCAGCCTGCTGGCTTTCAGCGGCAAACATGACGTCCAACTGCATTTTGATGACCTTAATCAGATACTTGCCGTTATTGGCAAAAGTCTGGGGAGGCTGATTCGTGAAGATATCGAACTGACCATCTCTCTTGGCGAGGGTCGGATACCGGTGATTGTTGATCGTGTCCAGATTGAACAGGTGCTGATCAATCTGGTTGTCAATGCGCGTGATGCCGTAAAGAGCAACGGAATAATTACTGTTTCAACGAATGTGGTTCAGCTTGAAAAAGCACACGTAGAGGGAAATACGGTCATTCCGTCCGGACAGTACGCCTGTCTTACTGTTGGTGACAACGGGAGCGGTATTTCGGCCGAAAATATGGAACATATTTTCAAGCCGTTTTTCACCACCAAGAAAATGGGCACCGGTACCGGCCTCGGGTTGTCGATCGTCCAAGGTATTGTCAGCAAGCATAACGGCTATGTTTCCGTTACCACAACTCCTGGTAACAGTACGGATTTTCATGTATACCTGCCGCTGTATTCCGGAGAGGCTCCACAGGTACAGCACGTCGAGGCGATGGTGCCGTCCAGGCCTGGTGGTGGGTTCGGTATACTTGTCGTCGAAGATGATATTGCGACCATGAGACTCCACCGCGAGGTGCTGAGCCGTTGCGGTTACACCGTATTCATGGCGGCCGACGGAGTTGAGGGAATTGAAATGTTCGCTGCCCATCGCGATGAAATACGGTTGGCCCTTGTTGATGTGATCATGCCCCGCATGAATGGTCGGGATCTGGTCGAACAGATCAGGCGCCAGCGGCCGCTGCTGCCGATCATTATGACCAGCGGCTATACAGATGACATTATCGGACATGCCGGTATCAAGGCGCTCGACGTTGTCTTCCTGCAGAAGCCTCTGAGACCGACCGACATGCTCTCGGCCATCGAATCTTGTCTGCTAGAGCGCGAAGAAGCGAGTGTATAATGTGTCGTCTGTTCAATAAATCAAGGTTATTCCGATAGAGTTGCTGCCATACTGTTTTGTGGGGGTGCGTATGTTGAAATGTATTACGCTGGTGATGTCTGCGGTAATCATTCTTTCTGGCACCACTGCGGCGTATGGTGCTGAAAAACTTTCCACCGGTACATGCGACACCATTGTTTATTCCACCAACCCGCAGTACCCGCCATACGACTGGGGTGTTGGCGGCGACCATTTCGATGGCGCCAGCATTGAGCTTCTTGCTCTGGTGGCACCCCCCGGCATAACATTGAAACCGCTCCTTCTCCCCTGGAAACGTTCGATGTCACTGGCAGCAGAAGGAAAGATCGATCTGCTGCTCAGCCTTCGGATAACTCCGGAACGTTCTGAATATCTGACGTTCACCAGCCACCGCGCCTTCCCCAATCCGATCGTAGTATTTGTCCGCAAAAATGGCTCGTTTCCCTACAAGGAATGGAGGGATTTAATCGGAAAACGGGGCGGTAGAAGCCTTGGTGATACGTTCGGCGGTGGTTTTGATGAATACTGGCGCAAAGAGCTGATGATGGAGGATGCCCCGAGTATGGTGGAAAACTTCAAAAAGCTTGACGAGGGGCGGATCGACTATTTTGTCACAAGCCGCTATCTGGGGGAGGCATATATCTCCAGTCAGAAATTCAAGAACCAGATTGTTGCCCTGTCACCGGCCATCTCCAGTATGGATATCCATTTTGGTTTCAGCAAAAAATCCCCCTGCACTCAGCAGATTGACTCTGTCAGCAGGCGTTTGGCTGAGGTTGACCGGAAGGGTGTGTCGGAGAAGCTCCTGAAAAAATATCTCCAGCGTTTCCAAAGCCAACCGGGTGAAACGTTCAAATAGAGAAGGACGGGGGTGCGTACATGTGCGTCAACATGATTCGGTCTATGGCACTCATCACCGTTCTGCTATTCAATGGGTATTCTTGCGCAGAAGAGATAGCGCAAGAGTGTAACACCATAATTTATTCCGCTAATCCCCAGTACCCGCCGTATCACTGGGCCTCTGAAAAGGGCATTTTTGAAGGAGCAAGTGTCGAATTGCTCAAGAAACTGGTTCCTGCCGGAGTAACATTGAAGCCGGTAATTTATCCGTGGAAGCGGTCGCTGTACCTGGCCGAACTGGGGGAGATTGATCTGTTGCTCAGCCTCAGAATTACTCCGGAACGCTCTCGATATTTGTCTTTTACCTCTCATCGATCCTTTGCCAATCCGATAGTGATTTTTGTCCGCAAGGACAGACAGTTTCCCTACCGCACCTGGAGCGATTTGAAGGGGCATAGCGGAGTCATAAGTCTGGGGGATAAATTCGGCGGAGGGTTTGATGAATATTGGCAAAAAGAGCTGACGATCCAGGAAATCGGCACCATGAAGGAAAATTTTCAACGTCTGGAGAACGGCCAGATAGATTACTTCGTTACCGGCCAATTTACCGGGACCGCTTTTTTGAGCAGCTCCCGCTCAAACGGGTCGCTCACAACTCTTGCTCCGCCGATTTCCGATACCGGGATCCATTTTGGTTTCAGCAAAAAGTCGCCCTGTGCTCTGTTGCTCAAGGATTTCGACCGGAAATTGGCCGAGCTTGAGAGAAAAAAAATTCCGGAAAAGCTGATCGAGAAGTATCTGAAGTAACAGTAATTCAGTTGGCATCAATTGATGCATTCAAGGCTTGAAAACGAGGTGATGATGAACATCACGCATAAATCGATTTCCACCTATTCCATGGTGATGCTCCTTTCGATAATAACCCTGATTCTCTGTATATTCAGCTCCGGGTATTATTTCAAGGAACGTGAGCGGCAGATGAAATCTCTGCATGAAGATCTGGTCATCGCGTCCGGCCAGTTTGCCAATGGTCTGGCTGTTCCGGTCTGGAACTTTGATGAGCAGCAGATAAATTCGTTTATGAACGGCTTCATGGAGAATCAGTCAGTTGCCCGGCTGGAACTCAAAACCGGTGGGAAAGTTTATCAGCGCGGCAGGGATGGAAGTTGGCGCGTGACACCGTCGATTTTGTCTTCAGATTCGTTTGAAATGGTTGTAAAGGTGCAGCCGATACTCCTTTCCGGCAAGGAAATCGGTACGACAACGGTCGCCTTGACCACAAACAATGTGCATAGTGCCCTGCTTCATGATGCGTTGTACATGTTCTTTGTTGTGGCGCTGCTTGATGGTGCAATTTTTATCAGCCTGTATCTGATACTGTCACGCAAGGTGCTGAAACCACTTAAAATGCTGGATCAGTTTGCCGGAACCGTTATTGGCGGCGGCAGGCACCGTGAGTTGATTGCAGAAGGGACGTTTATCGGCGAGTTGGAGACGCTGCGCCGGTCACTTGTTACCATGGTCGATGTACTCGACTCTCGTTTTGAAGAGCAGAAGCGTAGTGAGGAGGAACGGCTTGCATTGGAGAAACAGCTTCTGCATGCACAAAAGCTGGAGAGTCTCGGGGTGCTGGCCGGCGGCATTGCCCATGACTTCAACAATCTCCTGATGGCGATCCTTGGCAACGCAGACCTTGCCTTGATGCGGATCAACAAGGAATCACCGGCGGTGGAAAACCTCCACCGCATCGAGCAGGCAACGGCCCGTGCCGCTGATCTTGCCAAACAGATGCTTGCATATTCCGGCAAGGGTAAATTTGTCGTCGAAAAGCTCGACCTGAACCATCTGCTGGAAGAAATGCTCCATATGATTGAAGTGTCTATCTCAAAAAAAGCGGTACTGCGCCTCGACCAGCACATCCCGCTTCCCTCGGTAGAAGCGGATGCCACCCAGATGCGCCAGATAATCATGAATCTCGTTATCAACGCCTCGGAAGCAATTGGTGATCGGAGCGGTTTCATTGCCATATCCACCGGCAGTATGGAGTGCGATCGGCAGTATCTGAAAGATATCTGGCTCGATGAAAACCTCACTGACGGCCTGTATGCATATCTTGAAATAGCTGATAACGGCTGCGGTATGGACAAGGAAACGCTTGCCAAGCTGTTTGACCCGTTCTTCACGACCAAATTCACCGGCAGGGGCCTCGGTATGGCGGCGGTTCTCGGCATCGTCCGCGGCCACAAAGGTGTCATCAAAGTCTACAGCGAACCGGGTAAAGGCACTACGTTTAAAATCCTGCTTCCCGCAAGTTCCGGTGCGTCTAGCCCGGAGGCCTCCGTACCACTCCACGACACCTGGAGAGGCGCCGGTACTGTACTGCTCGTCGACGATGAACAAGCGGTGCGGGGAATCGGTTCGGCAATGCTGGCAGAGCTGGGCTTTACGGTTGTCACCGCCGACGACGGCAGGGAGGCGCTTGACATATTTAAGCAGACTTCGAATATCAGTTTTGTCCTCCTTGATCTAACAATGCCACATCTTGATGGAGAACAGTGTTTCCGTGAACTAAGGAAACTCAAGCCTGATGTAAAAGTCATCATCAGCAGCGGGTATAACGAGCAGGATGTCACGCAGAAATTCGTTGGCAAAGGGCTGGCCGGCTTTGTCCAGAAACCGTACAAACTGGCGGTGCTGCGTGAAGTGATTCAGAAAATCAGCAATTAAAGGCAGGAATAAAGGCCCGTTTAGCTCTGTTCATACAGCCAACTCGATGGCAGCCCACCACGATACAGCCACCAGCCCCGCACTCAGCAGGGCGAGCAGAAAGTTCAGCACTCCACCGGGCCGCCCGTATTTTCCCAAGAAAAATTCAGCGGCCATACCGATAAACACGCCGGAACAGAAGCCGAACAGGTGCGCACCGAGGTCGGTTTCTTTCCCCTCCGTGCCGAGTATCGCCAGAATCGCCAGTCCGGCGGCAACCGGAATAAACCAGCGTCGCTGCAGGTGGTGGCGGTAGCGCACCATGCTGATGGCGGCAAGCATGCCGACCGCGCCGAAGACGGCAGTTGAGGCTCCCACGGAACGATGATCAGGTGATTGTACCCAGGCGTTCAGCAGATTGCCAATGGTGCCGGAAAGCAGCAACAGGCTCCAGGAGAAGCCGGAGCCAAGCTCGCGACAGAGCAACAGAATGAATACGCCGCCGATGGTCAGGTTGCTGAGCAGATGAGTAAGGTCGCCGTGCAGGGTAAGTGCGGTAACCGCGAGCCACCAGTGCCCCTGTGTGATTATTTCCGCGTGAGCAGCGCCAAGTTCCTTCAGATCAATGATGCCGCGTCCCGGCAGTGACAGTCCGAGCAGATTCAGATTGTGGAAGAGTGCCAGCAGGAGCAGCACAGAAACAGTTGGCAAGGTGTTCTCGATCAGTTGCCGGGAAACCGGCAGCGCGGGGGGCCAGTTGCTATTGGCGTTCTCATACAGACGAAGTTCACGTAGTGCGCTCTCCAGCTGCTGTTCCGGTACCAGCAGTTTCCAGCCGTTCGGGTCGGGTGCTATGCAGCAAGGGATGGTGCGTGAGTCCAGGACAAGCGCCCAGGAACGAGCCTGCTGACTCGACAGAACAGTGCTGTCACTCAAAGAAACGGCCATCCAGAGATCGCTGGCGATGTCGCGCTGGTCATGTACCAGACTAAACCCCCTTGTTTATCCTGCCGAATGTGGTATGAAGATACCATGCATACATACCGTAATCATAGCGGTTTCACCCTGATTGAGCTCTCAATCGTCCTGGTGATAATCGGCATGCTGATCGGCTTGGGGTCAAATATGCTTGGCACGCTGACCACATATGCCAAAGTCCGCGAAACACGGGACAGTATGGACGCCAATATCCAGTCAGTTATCAGTTGGGCCTCTTCGCACAACAGGCTGCCGCAGTTGGGGGAGTTCCGGGTCGCCGCCGCCAAAAACCAGAATGACGCGTGGGGTCGACCGTACGCGTTCATTTATGACGCCAATCTTGCTCCGGCCGCTGCCACCAAGGATACCATCTGTGGACGCCGTTCCACATTCCTCAATATAAGCACCATTGACCCGACGGCCACTGTCAGAAACGTGGCATATGCTGTTGTGAGCCACGCCGACAATTACGATTTTAACAGCAGACTGAACGGTGTGCTGCTCACGGCTGATTCAGCCGCAGCTTCTGGTGCCGCCAGCACCATCACCGCAACCGGTCCCAACAGCGACATGATCCGCTGGGTGACCCTGGATGAACTGCGCAGCAAGATCGGCTGTCAGGGGGCGCAACTTAAAATAGTAAATAACGAACTCCCTTACGGGGCAGCCCCTATCGATTACTCGGTCACCCTAGTTGCAGACGGTGGTGTGCCCTTTGCAGCAAACCCCAGCACATTTAAATGGTGTGTCAACACTCTGCCAGCCGGGTTCGCACAGAGTGGCGGTGTACAGAGCGCAGATTGTTACGGCCTCAGTGAGGAGGCGTGGGCGCCCGCTTCGTCCGGTTTGATCCTCTCATTCCCTTCAGGCATAGTGGCAACCGGAGCTTACCCGATAACGGCGGTCGTCCGCGACAATGCTGATACAGTAGCTACCAGCGCCGCGTGCAGTAGCACGGATCCCGGTGATAACTGTGCCCAGAAACTGTACGTAGTAACGGTTAATCCGTAGCTATACGATTCAAATTACTTTCCGGATAGCTTCAGATAACAGTCTGCAATAAACAGGCTTATATCCGCAGCCAGCGAAGTGCGGGGCGTTTCGGCAAGAAAGCGGCCGAACAGCTGGACCGCCGTTTGACAATCATTATGGCGATATGCGGTGATGGCCTGCTCGTACAGTCGTTGCCGTGAGGCTGAATTGTTGGCGAACGGCTGTGTGTGTGTGGCGCCAACCGGTTTTTCAGACGGCGTGTTGCGAGTCGCGAGCTCGGATGGCGGGCTTGTCTTCTGAAGTGATGTTGAATTGTGTGAGAATGGTAGCGGTGCTGCATGTGGGGCTGGTTGAGCCGATATAACAGGCGCAGCGGAACTCTTTGCGGATTTCGGCGGGGTACCTGGCGCGGTGTTTCGGCTTCGATGCAGTGGCACTTTGATTATATCGCCGCTGACGATCCTGTTCGGATCTTTGATGTTGTTAAAGCGGAGTGTTTCGGTATATGAAGCCCCTTCAGTGCGGAACTTTCGCGATATGTCAAAAAGAGTATCCCCTTTTTGTACCGTTACTTCGCGATAGGTCACACCATCCTTGACCAGAATCTGGTCTCTTCTGATGAGCTCCTTTTCTTTTTTAATTCTCTCCCGTTCTTTTCTTAGCTGTACTCTCTGCTTTTCCGTTTGTTCCCGCTCCTTTTTCTGAGGATCCTTTTCCTGCTCGACCTGTGCGCTTTCCTTGCTGACGGAAGGATTTTCCTTCTCATAAAGCTCTCGTTCCTGTTGCGTCCAAAGTTTGGGAGAATGAAGCTGATAGTTCCTTGCGGCAGCCGGCATGGTGAGAAACAGCGTCAACAGGCCACAGGTGATGCTGTGAACAGTGAATGAAATACTTTTTTTACTGCACTGTGGTGAACCCATATATACCGGTAAACTCCGTTTCTCGTGTCACACAGAGGCCAACTGTAATGTATAATGAACGATTATTCAATATTTTGGTGTCGAATGGCGTGGCGATTACAGAACCACACTGTGCAGGTCTCGCCGGTGATAGCGCCATGCAAAAGCGGCTCCTCGCGTATACCAGTCAATCAGAAACACTCCCCATACCGCGTACAGTGAAAGGTGGAGCCAGCTTGACGCCACCCACGAGAGCCCAACCCGAATTCCCCACATGGCTACCAGCGTCACGATAAACACATAGAAGGTGTCACCGGTACCGCGCAGACTGCCGGCATAGACAAATGATATTGCCAGCGGCACCTGGGCGAACGCGACCAGTTTGAGAAACATGCTCCCTTTTTCAATTACGTCGGGGTCACTGCTGAACAGGCTGATCAAAAAGTTCGGAGCAAAGAAAAACAGCAGCGCCATGACAGTCATGACACCAATGGCAAGCCGCAGCGCTTCGTTATGACTGATACGAGCGCGGCGAACCTTTCCAGCGCCGAGCGCTTGGCCCATCAGCGTTGCCGCAGCTATGCCCATGCCTGCACCCGGCATAAAAGAGAGTGATTCTATTGAAAGACCAATCTGGTGAGCTGCGTAAGCGGTTGTACCGTAGGCGATGATAAAGCTGGAGTAGAACAGTTGACCGCTCTGCTGTGCAACACGCTCCAGAGCCACCGGCCAGCCGACTTTCCAGATTTTGCCGAACAGCAGATAATCGGGTCGGCTGAATGTGATATACCGCTTTTGCAGTGCCTTAACCAGCAGATAGGTAAAGCCGATACATTCAGAGCTGTTAATGGCAATGGCGGCCCCTTTGACACCAAGCGCCGGCATCCCGAGTTTGCCGTAAATCAATGGCCATGCCAGTAGTACGTGGAGAATGTTGACCAGGATAATGGCCTGCATCGGTGTGCGGGTATCACCGGCTCCATGCATGATCGCCGAAAGGAGATTAAGGCCCGTTGTCCAGACCATCCAGAGGAACACCAGGCAGATATATTCGGCAGCCAGTGCCTGAACATCAGGCGCTGCTCCCATCAGGCGGGCAACATCTCCCCCCCAGTGAGAACCTGCCAGCGAGCAGATAACCGTCATAACCAGACCAGCCAGACACGCGATATATGCCGCCCGACCGGCATCTTCGCGCCGTCCGGCACCCCACAGATGCGAGATGACCACTGTCACACCGGTCGAAAGCCCCCAGAAAACAGTCATGGTGGTGGTCATCAGCAGTTGCCCCAAACCGGTGGCGGCAATAGCTGAAGCACCGAGCCCGCCAGTCAGAAAGACATCAACAATCGAGACCAGTCGCTGGAAAAGGGAGGAGAGCAGCACAGGCATGGAGAGAAGGAACACGTTGCGACGAATCGATATCGGTTTGCGCTGTTTCGATGTAAGGATAGAAAAAGAAAACAACATGGAGTTTGTTATAAGACTCGTGAGCGGGAAGGTCAATGTTTCCGGTTGACAGACTGCATGCAGGGGGTGGTATTCCTACATGCAGCCGATTCGTGTTGCCGCGAATCAGAGATAGTCGAGCAATGACAGCTGAGTGACTTTTGACGTAGCCGAAAGCGATGCTTGAAATGCTGTCTGCTGTTGAGTCAGTTTTACGGCAAGCTTGGCAACATCAACATTCTGGGTATTACCATAAATTGTTTCAAGAGTATTTTGGGTATTCTCGTTCAGTTTTGCCATTGAATCGAGTCGCAACGTCCTTGAGGCTACATCGGACCGCGCGTTATCAATCTGTTGTGAACCATCCTCCAGCGCTTGGGCGCCGGCCTGAATCTGGGAGATGTTGTTAGTGGTTACGGCAGAAATCAAGTCGTCGAATGCCTTGAGTATATTGGTTGTTCCATACGGCGTTGAAGCACCGGTCCCGGTAAGAATCTGATTGCCGGTAACATTCATCTGCTGAGTGGTGTTGCTGCCAATTTCAATCTGAATGGCAGTCTCATCTCCCGTATAATAAGCGGTAGCAGCAGCGGGCGGGGAGACAACATTGGTAAACGGTGCTGTAGTATTCATTGCCCCCCCGAAAAGGAACTGATCACCCAGCTGGGTATTACCCATATCAATCATCTGTTGCTTCAATGCGGTGAGTTGGGCAACGACGGTACTTCTAACGGTTAAGTCACTCGTTCCGCTGGTAATACCGGATATCTGCTGTCGTGTCAATTGCAGTGTATCTGACATGCCGGAAAGGGCGGTATCCGTCATCTGTTGCCAGGTGGATGCTTTGCTGATATTGCTGCTGTACTGGACACCAACCCTTATTTTATCGCCAATATCCAAAAGAAGCCTGGCATTGATCGGGTCATCGCTGGGGCGGTTGACATTCATTTGCGAACCGAGCAGCTCGTTTAGCCTGTCCAGTCTTGCCCGCCCTTGCTGAAGATTATAGAGGGAATTGTCTGAGGTTATATTGGCGGTTATTCGCATTGTTTTCTCCTGTTCAGCGTATGAGACCAATGACCGTATCCAGCATCTCGGTCGCCGTCGTAATGATTTTGGCTGAAGCTTGATACGAACGCTGGTATTTTATCATATTGGTCAGCTCTTCATCAAGCGAGACCCCTGAGTTCGATTCACGAAGTGTCGTTAACTGTTTGGTAAAGGCTACATCCTGCGCTTCCGTGCTTTTGGCCGACTTGGTATCCAGGCCAACCGTACTGACCAGGCTGTCGAAATAGCTGTTGAAGGTGGCGGTACCCATAGTCGTGGTAACATTGAGGAGTTGAGCTATTGCGACGGCATTGCGGTTATCTCCCGGCAGCAGAGCGCCCTGCGCGGCAGCAAGAGTCGATGTTGTCAGTGCTGCGTCAAGGGAAATCGCAGCTGCAGCTCCGGGAATCGCAGCAATTGGAGCAAAGAAGTTTTTGCCGGAGCCCCCTGCCGGGTCAAATCCGGCAACATGCAGCACATTTACTTCATCGACTATCGATTTGGCAAGGGTATCAACCTGAGTCAGATATCCCGGAACAATGGTATCACGCAATGCCAGGGTTGCACCAAGCTGTCCGGTCAGTGGGGTAACCACCGCAAGAGGCCCACCGACCGGTGTCAACTGTACAGCATATTTTGTCGGGTCCGTAACCTTATCAAGAGAGAAAGCTCCTGCTGTTGCACCGGTGACCAGGGCACCGCCGCCATCGGCGTAGTTAATGTCAGTAGTACCGTCACTATTTTCCGTATAGGTTATCCCGATTTGCTTGGCAAGATCGCGAATCAATTGATCCCGCTGGTCCCTGGTTTCGTTGGCATTACCGCTTACCAGTTCGGTTGTATTAATTTGCCCGTTAAGCTGGGCGATGTTATTAAGGGTCGCATTGATATCACTGATAAGTGGGTCGAGAGTTTGGTTCTGAATAGAGATGGTATCGTTGAGGGCCTTGCTCACTGCATGAAAATTATCAGTCAGTATCTGGGCCCGGCTTATTACGGTTTGACGTTCCGCCATTCCCGCAGGATTGAGGGTTAAATCCTGCCATGCACCAAAGTAGTTGGAAATGGCTGCACCCAGGCCGTCATTCGTAACTTCATTGAATGTAGGTTCAACCTGCTGCAGCACCGTTGATTTCGTAGTATCAAAGCCTTCCGTGGTCTGGGCATTCACCAGCTGTTGCTGCAACAATCCGTCATAATAGCGTTCTACGGAGGCAATCTGAGCTCCGGTTCCCATTGGAAAGCCATTAGCTGAAATCGGCGGAGCGGTTTCAAAAATAACCCGTTGCCGTGAATAGCCGGGTGTATTGACATTTGCAATATTTTCACTCGTCACTTCCTGTGCGACGCGAAATATGTTAAGGCCGCTTCTACCTATCTCCATGGCTGTACTCAGACCCATGTCATGCCTCCCTGTTTACCAAAACAGCGCCTGTCGGCCGCTGCTGGTAGCCGCCCGATGCACCGTACGTATTAGATTGGTTGATAACCCGCGTCAGCAGTGCCAGCGAGTTGCTGACTGATGCCGCGAACTTTTCTGCAATTTCACTGTTGATTTGGAGCATCTGTTTCGTCTGCCCGGCAACCTTATTGAGTTCAGTATGCAGGCGGGAAATGTCCTTTATTCCCTTGAGGGAGAACCTTTCTGCCAATTGACCGAGCGTAGCAGCAGGTGGCAGCCCCTCTTTCTTAATAGCCTGCACGATTTCATTCCGAAGCACCGTAGAATGAGTCTGGATACACGTGGCGACATTTTCTTTTTTGATATTTATTTCAAGCATTGCATCGACATGTATCTCCGAAAGTTCACTCATCTCGCGATTCAACAAAGCATGAAGCTCTTCCAGCAGTTTCAATTGTAATTCAAGGGCTATAACAAGAGTTTTCATGTGACATCCAATCATGCCGGAATAATCCGGGCATGCCGCTATTCCTTTGTATCAACAGCCGGTACGTATTTTCTGCCTTCCTGGCGAATAATGTCTTTTTCAATTATTTTTGCTATTCCCAGGCTTCCGCCACGTTTCACGGAGGCGGCAGCATATTCCTGGTCAAGCATCGATCGGTACATCTCTTCTCCATGTCCGCCATCCGTAAGCTTGTCTTTTACAACGGTCTCGCGCATCGACTTCAGCATCATGCCGACGAACAGCGCCTCAAAATCCTGGCCGATCTTTTTTGCCTGCTGCAGCTGTTTGTCTGTCAACCCGGCTCCATTGTCAATTGTCCGTCGCTGCAACATGCGGGCCTTGTTTGCCATGCTCTCAGATACATCTGGCGCTGCCGGTATGGTCAGTTTTACATCCATGAGTACTTATCGTCCCTATGACCTCTCTGGTTTAGCATTAAATTATATGATGGTGAGTTCCGCCTGCAAGGCTCCTGCAGCTTTCACCGCCTGGAGAATACTGATCAAATCTCGAGGCGTCACGCCTAGCAGATTGAGTGCACGTACGACATCACCGATGCTGGCTCCTTCCGGCATGACCATCAGCCGCCGGTTTTCCTCTGTAATTTTCAGATCGGTACGCGGGATGACCGCCGTTTCTCCGGTTTTGCTGAATGGCGACGGTTGTGACACCTGTGGAGCTTCTTTGATAACAAGTGACAGGCTGCCGTGGGTGATCGCCACGGTGGCTATCCGCACGCTCTCACCCATGACAATAGTTCCGGTACGTTCATTCAGAACAACTTTTGCCTGGATGTCAGGTTTAATTTCCAGACGTTCAAGAGCCGCGACAAATTCCACTGTGCGATTGGCATACGGTTCGGGGATTGTCAGCGTGACTGAACCTGGATCACTGCTGAAAGCTACGGTGCTTTTGAACATGTCGTTAATAGCAGTAACAATCCGCGACGCCGTTGTGAAATCGGCGACATTCAGATTGAGATTCAGTGCCGACTTGCCTGTCAGCGTATTTGGCAACTCCCGCTCGATAAGAGCTCCATTCGGCACCCGTCCAGCGGTTGGGTGATTTTTCTGGGCAGTGGCACCCTGACCGCCAAAGGCAAAAGAATCGGTCAATATCGACCCCTGGGCTACAGCATATACTTGATTATCAGCACCTTTCAATGGAGCCATGATAAGCGTTCCGCCGGCGATGCTTTTGGCATCACCGATCGAGGAGACCAGAACATCAAGGCGGTTGCCCTGTTTCGCAAAGGGGGGGAGTGTTGCCGTTACCATGACTGCCGCGACATTTTTTATTTTAATATCATTTATATTGGTGGTGATGCCCATCCGCTCGAGCATGTTTACAACAGACTGAGTCTGTATTTTGGCCTGATCGCTGTCTCCGGTACTGTTCAAGCCAACCACCAGGCCGTAGCCCATCAGCTGGTTGTCACGTACTCCTTCAAACGAAGCAAGATCCTTGATACGTACTGCATGGGCCGTGTTCGCCACAACCATACAGAAGATACACAAAATTATCGTTATGCAGTTTTTCATAATATGGCTACCTTTTATCCATTCATCACTCAGAACGGCCAGATTTTGTCCAGAATGTTCAATAGCCATCCGGGGCTCTGCCGGTCTGAAATAATTCCCCTGCCGGAATAGCTGATGCGGGCATCCGCAACGTAAATTGAATTGATAGTGTTATCAGGTGCAATGTCGCGGCTGCGCACAGTCCCCTCCAGGACAATCACCTGGTCCTCTTCATTTACTTTAATATTGCGCCGCCCTTCAATTGCCAGGTTGCCGTTCGGCAGTACATCGATAACCTGGGCGGTTATGGTAGCTTTCAGATTTTCCTGGCGTGAGGTGGAACCGGCCCCTTTGTATGATGAATCATAATTTGTTTCGAGTATCTTTTTGAGATCGTCAAAATTATTCTTGAAATATCCGAGGTTCTGCAGGCCAAGCAAATTCGACGCTCCGGCGCCGGCAGAACTGCTGCGTGAGGTGTCAGTATTCGCTTGTTTGGAGGCGCTGGCTGTTTCGGAAATAACAATGGTGATGATATCCCCCCTGCGGCGGGCCTTTAGATCATCTGTCACACCGGCAGTCGCGGACTGCCAGATAGATCCGTTCGAATAATCTGCGACCGGCTTTGCCTCTGCATTATCAAAACCGGACGTTTTGACGGCGGCCTTTTCGACGGCGCAGCCGCACATCGTAGCGAGAATAACTAATAGTGGCACAAATATCCGTTTTACAGTCATTTTTTCACCAACCCCCCGGTCAGAACGCGACCTGCACAGTAGAGGCGCTGATCACTCGAGCCGGAATTTCCCTGAGGGAACTCAAATTCTGAACTCTGATGGTATCTCCTTCAGCGCCAGAACTGCGTGCTTTTCCGGAGACTGAAATTTTCATAGTTTCATTTTCGATTACTATTGTCACTAACTGACCTGACTTGATGAGCGGTATTTTTTCAACCTGATCAAGCCGTACCGGCTGATTGGGTCTGATTGTCGTACGAACTTTTTTACCGGTCAGATCCTTGATGCTGTGTACAGCAAAACGGGAGTTCTGAGTGATCTCACGCTTCTGAACGGCCAGATCAGAAGCAGTCAGGATAGTGCCATTGTCTACCTGACGAAGGGTAACCACCGTATCAGCAAGCGCCTCCACATCTATTCGTACCGGAATATTGCTGATCACCCGGTCATGCTGGCGCGCCAATACAGCTATGTTGATGCCTCCCCACCCTTCCCACTGTTGTGGTGCGACTATTTCGTACTCAATTAAACCATCTGGAAGTTTGGGGATATCGGAAAACGTCATTCGGCGAATGCGGATATCCCAACCCATGCTGGCAGTGCGTGCTGCAACAAAGGAAGTGATTGCAGTACGCACCTCCTGCTCACGATCGACTGCGGAAAGCCCGTGTCGAGGGGTGAGAGTCAACAGAATCACCAAGCAACACACAAATATATACGGCACATTTTTCATAACCACGGGCCCTGCACTACCGCTTCAGATTGCTGGCGGTCTGGAGCATCTCATCGGATGTGGTAACCGCTTTTGAATTAATCTCGTACGCCCGTTGGCTGACGATCATGTTGACCATCTCTTCAGCCACGCTGACATTGCTCATTTCCAGCATTCCCTGTGCGATTGTCCCCGCGCCGTTCTGACCCGGAGTTCCGGTGGTCGCAGTTCCGGAGGAATCAGTGGGCAGGTAGATGTTTTTCCCCTGACTGGAGAGGCCGGAAGGATTGGGAAATGTCGCCAGCTGAATGTTTCCGATCGTTGTTGTGGCACTTTGGCCGGCAATCTGCACAGAAACCGTGCCGTCGCTGCCGATATTAATTTTGGAGGCATTGCTGGGGATGGTAATCGAGGGTGAAAGCGGATTGCCGTCCGGAGTGACCATCTGTCCGGTGCTGTCGCGTTTGAAGGCGCCGGCCCGGGAGTAGCCGATAGTGCCGTCAGGGAGCGTAATCGGAAAAAATCCGTCACCTTCAACGGCAACATCGAGTTCGTTACCGGTCTGGGTAAAATCCCCTGCGGTAAAAATCTTCGTCACTGCAGCCAGTCGACTCCCCAGGCCTATCTGAATTCCCGTCGGAACCTGGGTCGCATTGGTGGCAGGTGAGCCGGTTGTTTTCAGATTCTGGTAAATAAGATCCTGAAAATCGGCACGGCTGCGCTTGAAGCCGGTCGTGTTGACGTTGGCCAGGTTGTTGGCGATAACGTCAACACTCTTCTGCTGTCCTTGCATGCCTGATGCGGCTGTCCAGAGCGAACGAATCATAGCGGTAACCCCTTTTGATTGGTATTATTAATATTAGTTAGACCCTGCCGAGTTCATTGGCCGCTTTTGACGTTAAATCGTCAAAACCCTTGATTGCTTTCGAGCACGCCTCGAAAAAACGATTGGTTTCAATCAGCTGAACCATTTCTGAAATGCTGTCAACGTTGGAACCTTCCAGGTACCCCTGCAGGACCTGTGCCTGCCCTGCCTGAGGCTGTGCCTGCGGGTCTGACGGAATAAACTGTGCATTGCCCACTTTTGTCAATGTGTACGGTTTGGGAAAGTCCACTACCGAGATTGTACCAGATGGCGTACCATCTACGGACACAACTCCCTTGGAGTCAACATCAATCTGGTTTCCCTGGATACGTATGGCTGCTCCGCCGCTGCCCTGAACCGGGTAACCGTCGATGGTGACCAGCGTGCCATTCGCCGATGTGCGGAAATTGCCTTGACGGGTATATGCGGTCCCTTGCGGTGTGGTGATTGCGAAAAAACCGTCCCCTTCAATGGCAAAGTCAAGTGGGTTACTGCTCTGACTTGTCTGTCCATTTGAATAATCAATATAGACATTCTCTTTTTGCATAATCGGGTCTGCCGTCAAGCCTTGCGGCACATTCGGTGGGTCAGCAGGGCCGGCCAATAATCCCTCAAAGGACATTTTATCCTTTTTGTAGCCGGGAGTGTTGATGTTTGCCAGGTTATTGCTGATCATATCAAGTCGCCGCATGGCCGCGAGACTGCTTGATACCGCAGGGTACATGCCACTGTTCATGTTTATTCCTCCTTCTAGTCCCGATGCAGCCTCAGGCGCGAACGGAGCCTGACCATTGCCTGGCTGATGATCTGGGAGATCCGGGATTCCGTTAATCCGAGTGTCTCACCGATTTCCTTGAGATTGAAATCCTCAGTGTAATAAAGCGTCACAGCCAGGCGCTCTTTTTCCGGCAGGGTGTCTATCGCCAGTCCCAGCGCTTCTGCCAACTGCATTGAAATAACCTGTTGTTGCGGACTCTTTGCTTCTGCTTCGCACAGGACATCAGCCAAGCAGAGCTGACTGCCATCATCACCCTCCCAACTGTCGTCTAAACTGATGAAGGTGAATACATGCACATCTTCAAGTAAAGCATAATAGTCATCAAGAGTAATCTCCAGAGCGGCTGCGACCTCTTCGCTCGTTGGATGACGCCCAAGCACTCTCTCAAGGTGGTGCAGTTCTTTTTCCAGCCTCTTGTACTTGTCCCGCATGGAGCGGCTCAGCACGTCATACGAACGGAGTTCGTCCAGTATGGTTCCGCGAACATGTTGCTCGGCAAAGGTTTTAAAGAGCACTCCCCTAGCGGGGTCAAACCGGTCGGCCGCGTTGATAAGACCGATCATCGCCGAGCTCATCAGATCCTGCTGGTCAAGGTGCGGCGGCAGCTTGGCCGATATTTTCCCTACCAGATAGCGTACCAGCGGAATATGTTCAAGGATCAGCTGGTCGCGCATCGCTGCCTGGTCAACTGTAAGGCAGAGGTCAGCTCCGGTCACTGACTCAACTCCCACCGGAATTTTCAAGCATTCTCCGGAAAAAGAACTGAATATTTCCCTTTATCCGTCCCTGGCGCCGGTTTTCGATGACTCTTTTGGCAATAGTAGTAAAGCATTGGGCGGCTTCTGACTCGGGAAAAAGCTCTGAGACAGCTTTTTGACGTTTGACTGCATCGACTACTTTATCATCCCTGACAATACAGCCGAGATAATCGAGAGATATATCCAGAAAGCGGCCCGCAACATTGGCCAGCTTTCGGAACACCTCCAGGGCATCTTCACTGTCTTTTGCCATATTGACCAGCACTTTGAAATGATGTTCCGAGTAGCGGGTGGCAAGAAGTTTGATCAGTGCATATGCGTCAGTAATTGAGGTTGGTTCGGGTGTGACAACAACAAAAATTTCTTGGGCTGCCACGGTAAAATAGGTGACATTTTCAGAAATACCGGCCTCGGTATCGACAATCATGATATCGAACTGCTCTTCAAGCATGTCCAGCTCATCAAGCAGTTTCAGCTTTTCATGTTGGCCAAGGCTTGTCAATTCCTGTACGCCGGAGCCTGCAGGAATAATTTTTATGCCAGCCGGGCCATCAATCAGAATATCCAGAATGCACTTATCGCCGTTCAGCACGTCATTCAAGTTGTGTTTTGGTGAAAGCCCCAGCAATACATCCAGATTCCCCAGCCCAAGGTCGGCGTCAATCAGTAGAACTTTCTTACCTTGAGCAGAAAGGGCAATGGCCAGGTTTGAAACCACATTGCTTTTACCGACGCCACCCTTTCCGCTGGTGACCGAGATTACCCGGATGCCCTGCTGATCGGTCAGGCCGCTTGCTGTCAAAGCATCCAACCTCTGGCTCTCTTTAACAAAATTGGTCTTCTGGCGAATCGAAAGGTTCTCGCTTTTCGGGGATTCTTTTGCGGAGCGGGCCATCTGGCGGAGAGTGTCTGCCTGGTCGCCAGTTCCTGGTACTGTGCTCATTATGCTACCTCACGATATATCATGTCTGCCAGTTTTGCCGGGGTTGCTATTTCAATATCTTCAGGCACCCGCTGGCCGGTGGTAAAGTATGCGATCTGCAGGTTATCCTTCATTAACAGGTTGACCACATTGCCAACGCTTTCGCACTCGTCAATTTTCGTAAAAACAACCTTGCTTATCTGAAACACCCTGAAACGGTTTAATGCTTCTTCAAGTTCCCTGTCCTTTGTGGTGGCTGAAAGGCAAAGATATACTTCAATCGGGATTTTTTCCTCCAGGAAGTTTTTCATTTCATCCAACTTTTCTTTATCCTTATGACTGCGCCCGGCAGTATCAATGAAAATAAGATCACAGGCAGAGTGCTTTTCGACAGCTTTTTCAAGCTCTTTGGGAGTGGAAGCAACTTCCAGAGGAATCCCCATGATGCGTGAGTAGGTCTTGAGCTGTTCGACCGCCCCGACTCTGAATATGTCCATGGTGATCAGCGCAACTTTATTCCCCTTGTTGAGCGCATACATGGCCGCCAGTTTGGCGGTTGTGGTCGTTTTACCAACGCCGGTCGGCCCGACAAGAGCGATAATTCGGGGAGAGTTTTTTTTCAGTTTAAGAGTGCCGGCAAATTTTATCAGGCGTCCGAGGGTCTCGCCAAGCCGCCCTCTGACAGTCTGGTTGCCGCTTTGCAACGGCAGAGTATTGAGGGTATCAACAATTTTTCTAATCAGATCGGTAGAAACACCATTGGCAGCCAGCTCCCGTGCAAGAGGTGAGTCCTCAGGAAGAAGCTCAGCCCCGGATTGCACTCCAAGAATAGCACCATCTGAAATGGCCGGCCATTGAACGCCCTTGGCATCACCTTCCTGACTTTTTACCAGTGTGGCAAGGAGCAGTTTCTTGATTTCCTCCAGATCAGAGCGAGGAATATTGCTCAAATTGATTCCGGCGACTTTTTGTTCGGCCGTTGCGGCCTCGTCGGCCGACTTTCCCTCTTCACGCAACTCTTCTTCTCGTCGGGTAAGAGATTCTACCTTCTCGCGCAGATCTTTCAGCTCCCGTGCCAGAGGAGCAAGCATGGAACTTTCCATCTCTTCACGGGCTGTTTTTTCACGAGGAGCAGTGTCTCGATACGCTACCGGAGCAGCCGCAGGTGGCGCCTGTTTCCGTACCGGGTCAATGGCGGCCGTGACGCGGTATACCTGTTTACTGAAAAAACCGAAAAAACCGCCTGTTTTCTCTTTTTTTGTCGAAAGAATCATAGCGTCAGGGCCAAGTTCAGCTTTTACCATACGCAATGCTTCCGGCATGCTTGCCGCTTGAAATGTTTTAACCAGCATGTAAGCTCACCACCCCGAGTGACTGGATTTTGACATTTTGCGGTATTTCATTGTGTGACAGCACCGCCAGGTGAGGAACAAAGCGTTCGATCAATTTCCGTACATGACGGCGAATCGAGGGAGACGCCAGCAGCACCGGCTGCGCTCCGCTCATGCCGAACCGTTCTGATGCATTTCGGACTGATGCGATTATCTGTTGGGCCAGTGCGGGCTCTATTGCCAGAAAACTCCCCTGGTCCGAGGGTTGGATCGCATCGGCAATCATATCCTCAATTTCACGATCTATTGTTACCAAAAAAAGAGTTTCATCATCCATCTTGTACTGATCAACAATGAACCTGCCGAGCCCCTGCCGGACAAACTCTGTCAGTACGTCAGGATCCTTGGTGAGTGACGCATAATCGGCAAGTGTTTCCAGTATGGTGCGCAGGTCACGTATCGATACCCCTTCCTTAAGCAGGCTCTTGACGACCCGCAACAAGGTGCCGAGGTTAAGAAGGTTCGGAATCAGTTCATCAACAACTTTGGGGGCTGTCACGGCAACGTTGTCAAGGAGCTGCTGCAGTTCCTGCCTGCCGATCAGTTCATGGGAGTAGCGTTTGATGATCTCGCTGATGTGGGTAGCGACAACGGTTGTGCTGTCTACCACGGTATAGCCATTGATCTGTGCTTGGTCGCGGTCTTCGCTCCGTATCCAGACGGCGGGCAGGCCAAAAACCGGTTCCTTGGTTGTTGAACCGGGCAGGTTAGATGTGACGGCGCCGGAATCCATCGCCAGATACTGGCCGGTCAATTCGCTGCCACCAACCCGGGCGCCACGAATCAGCAAATTGTACTCATATGGTTTAAGCTGGAGGTTGTCGTGAATATGAATCGGCGGCACGACAAAACCCATTTTTTGCGCCGTCTGTCGGCGGATGGAGCGGATTCGCTCCAGCAGTTCACCACTCTGGGCTGCATCAACCATTGGCACCAGCCCGTAGCCGACTTCAAGTTCCAGCACATCAAGCGGTCGAATATTCGACGCCTGATCGATCGATTCCTCGCCGGCAGTTGCTTCGGCAACTGCGGAATCTTCAACAACTTCAGCCTTTTCACGGGCCATCTTGCCAGTCAGAAAAGTAACGACGGACAAAAGAAAAAAGGCAAAATGCGGCAACCCGGGAATAAGGGCAAACAGAAACATGACGCCGGATGCGACGAAAAAAGCCTTTGGATAATTAAGAAACTGCCCGGTGAGTTCTGTGCCAAAACTGTTTTCATCAGCGGAGCGGGTGACGAGAATACCGGCAGCTGTTGAAATGATAAGTGCCGGAATCTGGGCGACCAATCCTTCACCAATGGTTAGCAGGGTATAGTTGGAAAGGGCGTTCATGAGTGGCATACCCTGTTGCCAGACGCCGATGATCAATCCGCCAAAAATATTTATCAATACGATCAAAATCCCGGCAATAGCATCGCCCCGTACAAATTTGCTGGCACCGTCCATGGAACCGTAAAAATCAGATTCGCGAGCTATTTTCAGGCGGCGAAGCTTTGCATCTTTATCAGTCAGTAGGCCGGATGAAAGATCGGCGTCGATCGCCATCTGCTTGCCCGGCATGGCGTCTAGCGTAAAACGTGCGGCGACCTCGGCAACGCGCCCGGCGCCCTTTGTTATGACCACAAAGTTTATGATGACCAGAATCAGGAACAGGACGGCCCCGACAATGTAGTTTCCGCCGACGACAAACTGCCCGAACGCTTTGATTACCGTACCTGCTGATTCCGCCCCTTCACTGCCATGAAGTAATATGAGACGGGTTGACGCGATATTGAGAGCCAGGCGAAAGAGGGTTGTAACCAGTAGTACAGAAGGGAATACTGAAAAATCAAGCGGCTGAACAGTATAGAGACATATCAGTAAAATTGTCAGAGCGATTGTGATATTGGCGGCCAGAAAAATATCGAGTATGAATGCCGGCAACGGGATTATCATCAGCGCCAGGATGCCTATCAGCGCAACGGCGACGTATATGTCGGAGTTTTTGCGAAAGCCGCGTAACTCTATCGCTTCTGCTGAACCGTTAGCCATAATGGAATATTTGCCCGTTGCTTGATTATTGTAGTGTAGCGAATTGATTTGCTTTGCATTTTTCGTGCCGCAAAACCGCATTCATGCTGTATTTAAACGCCAATTGGCCGCCAAGGCAGTCGGAACAGTGGCGGTTTTTCGCTCACACGGTTCGTCTGACATAGCTCAAGGAGTGTCAAAGCATTGAACGTGTCGGATTATTGACCTGCCCCGTGTCATGCAGCTACCTGATTTTGAGGTTGAGAACGGCGGCCTTATGAGGTATTGTCCCGGCATAGAGAAGAGATTATTGCCATGAAACCGGCAGACTCTTTTATCCCTTTAAATCTACAAGGAGTTACATCATGGCCAGTCTTAACAAGGTAATGCTGATCGGTAATCTGGGCAAGGATCCTGAGGTGCGTTTTACCTCATCAGGTCAGGCTGTCGCCAGTTTTTCCCTTGCGACAAGCGAAAAGTTCAAGGGGAAGAACGGTGAATGGGAAGAGCGTACCGAGTGGCACAACATAACTCTGTGGGGAAAGCTGGCTGAAATTGCCGGAGAGTATCTGACCAAGGGCAAAACAATTTTCCTTGAAGGTCGTTTACAGACCCGCAAGTGGCAGGACAAAAGCGGCAACGACCGCTATACCACAGACGTCGTCGGAGACAAAATGCAGATGCTTTCGCCGAAAGGAGAGCGAAGCGGCAGCGATGCTTCGGCATCATCACGGTCCAGCTCGCCTCACATTGAAGAACCGCCATTTCAGGACGATGATATTCCCTTCTGACAGATGAGGATTTCGTATTAGAGACCTGCTCCTGCTCACTCCCTACCTGGCTGCGCTCCGCTGGCGATATGCCGGTGGGGCGCTGTTTCTTGTCCTGACAAATGCTTTCGCACTGTTAATCCCCTGGTTTTTAAAGCTGGCGATTGAAGCACTGCAGCATCCGCTGGAGATGCGTCTTTCACCGTTGGTTTGTGCACAGTCCATCATCCTCTTGGCAATTTTTCACTGTATCACCCGAGTCTTTTCCCGGACGTTCATTCTGAATGCCGCCCGGATTATTGAATTCCGTATTCGTAATGACCTGTTCTGCTGTTTGACCAAACTTGATGCCGGTTACTTTTCACGGAGTCGCAGTGGCGACATTCTGTCCCGTTTTTCCAATGACCTGACCAACGTCCGCATGCTGACCGGTTTTGGCGCCATGAGTGCCATCAATACCGTGCTGATCTACAGTGCTGCAGTAATAATGATGATCAGAATTCATCCGGCATTGACTTTTTGGGCAATCCTGCCGTTCCCCTTGATGGTCTTGACCATCAAAAAAATCAGCCACCGCCTCTTTGGTCGCTCACTTCGGGCCCAAGAGGAGCTTGCCCAGTTGTCCAGCCAGGCCGAAGAGAGCGTTTCCGCCGTGCGATTAATCAAATCGTACTGTCGGGAGGAGTATTTTCAACAGGAATTCGGTAAAACAGCTGAACGATACCTCCGCCAGAACCTTCGTCTTGCCCGTTTACGCGGACTGATTATCCCGGTAATGGCTGCGGCTACCGGATCGGGGACTCTTATCGTCCTGTTCATGGGGGGGAATCTTGTAATATCCGGTGTAATAACGTTAGGAGATTTTGTCGCTTTTAGCGGCTACCTGGCGATGCTGGTCTGGCCGACTGCAGTTCTTGGCTGGATACTGACATTGGCTCAGCGGGGGGCGGCTTCCATGTCCCGGCTGGCTGGAATCCTGAGGGCACAACCAGCTATTGCAGATCATTCTGGCGCACAACCGATCACTGCCCTACGGCAAGGAATCGAAGGGAGGAATCTCAGGTTCAGCTACGGTGAAACAGAGGTTCTCAGCGGGATATCTTTTCATATTGCGGCGGGAGCAATCGTCGGTATTACCGGAGAGATCGGCGGCGGCAAGACAACATTGCTCCGTTTGGTCGCTCGACTGCTGCCGGTTTCAGAAGGCTCCCTGTTTGTTGACGGGCGTGATATCAATTCGATGACGACGACAAGTGTGCGCCGTTTGATCGGCTATGTCCCCCAGGAAACATTCCTTTTTTCCCGTACGGTGTCAGACAATATAAGTTATGGAATGCCGCGCCCGGTTGCACCAGATGATGTTAAAAAAGCGGCCGGACAGGCCGGATTTCTTGATGACGTTGAATTGTTCCCGGACAAATTTGCTACGCAGGTAGGCGAAAAAGGGGTCACTCTTTCCGGCGGCCAGAAGCAGCGTCTCGCCATTGCCCGTGCTGTTGCCAGCAATCCGCCGATCCTGCTTTTCGATGATCCCCTGTCTGCAGTTGACGCCGGACATGAGGAGGAGATTCTTGGTGAATTGGGATCATTTTACTCCGGGCGGACAGTGCTGATTGTTTCACAGAGAGTGTCGGCTTTCCGGAATTGCGATCAGATAATAGTTCTTAAATCAGGTCTGATTGCCGAACAAGGCACCCCAACAGAGCTACTCCAAAGGGGGGGGCTGTACACCGAAATATGCCGCAGACAGCAACAAACATCAGAATAACGCAGTATTAACGAGTTATTAAAGTTTGCCACCATCACCAAAAAGCTCGTAGAAAATGGCACGAACAGTTGTGATCCGATCCGCTTTCCACGCATTGCTTCCGCAAAAAACCAGACCGGTATCAACATCACCACGTTGGGCGCGATCCAATGCAGTAACTATGCAGAAACGTTCCCCGGACTCTTTGTACGAGCATTTTTTTAAACAGCCCATCCGACAAGGGGTCTGGTGGTCAAGATCGTACTGGCGGATATTGTCCTTATTGTTCAGTATGGCACGACCGGGCAGGCCGGCCGGACTCATAATCAGCCCGATATCCTCTTTTGTGCACCCCATGTAGCGCCGTTTGAATTCATCACTGGCATCGCACTCCTCAGTGCAGACGAAGCGACTGGCCATTTGCACGCCGTCCGCTCCTTCGGCAAGGGCATGTTCCAGATCAGCCCGGTCCCACACTCCGCCTGCGGCAATTACCGGCACAGTTGCGCTACACTCATCATGGAAAAATGCTTTAACGGCGCGCACCGTTGCGTACTGGTCATATTCGCCTGTTCCGATATTCTCCAATTTTTCACCAAGATGCCCACCAGCCGTATCAGGATCTTCAACCACCACCGCATCGGGCAACCGATGATATGCTTTCAGCCACTTTCGGGCGATGAGTTGAGCAGCCCTGAGAGAGGAGACAATAGGGACCAGAGCAACATCGGGATGGTCGGCGGTCAATTCAGGCAGGCCCATGGGTAAACCGGCACCGCACACTATAACCTTTGCTCCCCCTTCAACAGCTGCCTTGACAAGAGGTTCAAAGTCGGCAAGCGCGACCATCACATTAACGCCGATGACCCCGTCGGGAGCAATTTGATATGCCTTGTGCAATTCTGTCTTAAAGGCCTCGGTTTCAGCCTGGAAAAAGTTTTTTCCGGTATAAAGGCCGCTGTTGAGGGCAATTCCGGCTGCCGCAACCAGACCTACACCGCCGTTTTTGGCAATGTGACCGGCCAACCGGCCGGCAGATATTCTGACCCCCATGCCCCCCTGGATCAGCGGGTAGCGAACCGTATGCTTTCCTATCGTTAGTGGTGCCATCACCCTTTCCCCCCTTTGCGATAAAATCGCGGACATCATAACAAGGCATGAACGTTGGGAATGTAATAGTTTTGTAAAAGAAGTATGGGATCCATTGTTCTCCCGGGGAGTTTTTTTTCTGGACTTGTCGCTCCATTCTCACTAGAATCTCACAGTTTACATTACACAGGAGTTGGGAATGGACCAGGAAAAACTCGATTATTTCAAGAACATATTGAATGAAGAAATGAAGGCATTGTTGGGCGAGGCTGGCAAGACGGTTACGGAAATGACCTCGGATGCCTCAAATTTCCCCGACCCGACCGATCGTGCCACTCAGGAGTCGGATCGAAATTTTGAACTGCGCATCAGGGATAGGGAGCGTAAGCTGATAAACAAAATTAAAGATGCTCTTGACCGCATTGAGTCAAAAGAATTTGGCATTTGTGACGATTGCGGGAAAGAAATCGGTGAAGCACGTCTCAAGGCACGACCGGTTACAACCCAATGTATCGACTGTAAAATGGCTGCTGAGGAAAAAGAACGACGCGTTTAGGTTCCTATTTCTGCACGACAATCAATGAGATTGAACATGGGCACTGACGACATTTCGCAACACCCTGAAACCGACCGCCGCCTGTCAGAGCTGACGCTTCTTTACCAGTTCAGTAACACACTGCTTTCCACCATACGCATCAACAAGCTGGCTCACCTTGTTCTTACCGCTATAACGACACCTTCCTCAAACCTCTTTGAACGCGCCATACTGTTTCTGCGCAACGAAAAAACCGACGTTTTGCAAGGAATGGTAGGTGTCACGCGCCAGTTGTCCGAAGGTCTGCAGATTATCGGTGGACACGGCACCCTTGGCACCAGATGGGATATAGGCGATGCGATCATCGAACAGCAGCGTTCTACGGAATTTTGCTCGCAAGTGCGGCTCACCCGCATTGAAATAGACGGTATCTGCCCGCTGATCAATAAAATAGTCATTGAGCGCACTCTTTGCCGATCAGATGATGCTCTTTGCCAGGAGTGCACTGCCTGCCGTTTCATCAAGCAGTTATGCAATGGTTTGTTTGTTGCTGCGCCACTGGTTGCTCGTGAAACAACAATCGGTATGATAGTTGTTGATAACCAGACTTTTACCCGTGACATAACTGACGATGACCTGAATTTTCTGCAACTATTTGCCAATCAGGCTGGGATGGCAATAGAAAACTCGATGTTATATACCCGTTTAGAAGATGCTCATTTGAATTTAAAGGATGCTCGTGAACGACTGGTGCATGGCGAGCGCCTTGCTGCTATCGGCGAAATGGCGGCAAATCTTGCCCATGAGTTAAAAAACCCGCTTGTGACAATCGGCGGTTTTGCCGGACGTCTGCTCAAGGCGTTGCCGGCTGACTCACGAGAACATCACTATGCTGATACCGTTGTTTCTGAAGTGTGCCGACTGGAAAAAATGCTTGCTGAAATTCTGGCATTTTCCCGCAAGCCGACTATCTGTTTTTGTAATTGTGACCTGGAGGAAATTATCCGGGACTGTCTGGCAGGCTGTGCCGCTACATTTGAAGATCAAAATATTGCAGTAGCGCTACAATCGAATGATCTACACTTGACGGTGTCGGGTGACGCGAACCAGTTGAAGCAGGTGTTTATCAACCTTATTCTCAATGCATCTGATGCCATGCAGGGGGGCGGAAAACTTACCATCACACTGGGAGAAAGGTTCATAAAAAACAAAGTGTCTGCTGTTGTTACCGTTGAGGATTCTGGTGGTGGAGTTCCACAAAACCTGCTGCCGCAAATATTCAGCCCTTTTTTTACCACAAAATACCATGGCACCGGTCTTGGCCTTGCAATTGCGAACCGTATTATAGTAAATCATTTTGGCACGATAGAAGCGCATAATTCTGAGACGGGAGCTGTCTTCACGATAACGCTGCCGCTCTTGAAGTAACAGGTTGATTTCTCGGGGATGTGGCTCAGCTGAGAGAGCGCTGCCTTCGCAACAAACAAACCGCTAAACTGGCAAAAATTTCATTCAACAAAAACAGCTCGTTACGCCGTTTACTGCCATCCTGCTACTTATAGTATTGTAAAACTATCTGGTCAATAATGTGGTCGTAACGGTTTGTCGGAATACTTCAACGTATGGTTGTCAGTGAAAGATTTGGGGATGTGGCTCAGCTGGGAGAGCATTGCCTTCGCAAGGCAGGGGTCGAGGGTTCGAATCCCTTCATCTCCACCATTATTAGGGTGTTACGTTAATTCGTAGCACCCTTTTTTTAAAAATTGATAAAGTGTATGCTCTGGTGATTCACGTAGAAGGCTGGGGCGTTGAAAGGAAAAGTAAAAAATACTTATTTTAGGTTTATCAGAATCATCTATATTTCCACATCCTGATTCCATTATTGCTTACACATTTGATAAGTCAAATCTGAAAAAAATATGACGGCAATAAATTGTCAGATTATTGCTCATATTTCAGGGACAGTTTATCAAATTGACAATAATCGAAGTTCTGTTATCTACTTTTATATGGCATGCACCGGACGAGTAACAGCCCCCGGCACTCCCCATCTATATCACCCCGTACGGCGGTTATAGACCACAGATTTTTTGGAAACGCAGACTGCCACGCCCGGACAGTTTATATAACATCATGAAATATCAGTAGAATTTGCAACTGCTTTTCGTTAAAATGGGAGAATTCACTATGGACTTCACCAGTATGCTGCACAAATTCACCGTTGTTCCGTCCCTGACTGACGACCTTGTGGCGCTGCAACGGGTGGCCTACAATCTCTGGTGGTGCTGGGAGCCGGATGCGACAGCTCTTTTTCGTCGGCTTGATCCGGATCTCTGGAAAGCTACCCGACACAATCCGGTCGAGATGCTCGGTATTATCCAACAGACGACGCTTGAAGCGATCAAGAACGACGAAGGCTTTATGGCGCATCTTCAGTTGGTTGACAACAAACTGACCGAGTATCTCCAGGGGAATACCTGGTTTCAAAAACGTGCTACGAGCGCTTCAAATATGAGGATTGCGTATTTTTCAATGGAGTACGGTCTGCATGAGTCGCTTCCTATGTATTCCGGTGGCCTCGGCATTCTGGCTGGAGATCACCTCAAATCTGCATCTGATCTGGGTTTACCGCTGGTCGGAGTTGGCCTGCTCTACCGCCAGGGGTATTTCCGACAATATCTCAACAACGAAGGATGGCAGCAGGAGTATTATCCGGAGAATAACTTTTATAACCTGCCACTGACTCTGGAGCGCGATGATAAGGGTGCCCCGCTGTCATTCGAGCTGAATTTTGGTCCACGAAAATTCTTGGTACATATATGGAGGGTTCAGGTCGGCAGGGTACCGCTCTATCTGTTGGATACCAATGTTGAGGAGAACAGTCCTGAAAACCGTTTGATTACTGCCCAGCTCTATTTCGGCGATAAAGAGATGCGTATGATCCAGGAGATCCTGCTTGGTATCGGCGGCATCCGGGCGCTGCGCATGCTCGGCATTATTCCCAATGTCTGCCATATGAACGAAGGACATGCCGCATTTCTGGCTCTGGAGAGAATACGCCTCCTGATGGGAAAGCGTAATATCAGCTTTGGTGAGGCGCGTGAGATTGTATCCGCCGGCAATATTTTTACTACCCACACCCCGGTGGAGGCCGGCATCGACCACTTTGCGCCAGAGCTGCTGGATAAATATTTTTCCGGGTATTACAAATCATTCGGTATCAGTCATGATGAGTTTATCGGCCTGGGGCGGCAGAGTGTGGTGAATCAGCAGGAGTCGTTCTGCATGGCGGTGCTGGCGCTGAAACTGGCCGGGCACGCCAATGGCGTCAGCCAGTTGCATGGCGAGGTGTCGCGTAAGATGTGGAAAAAACTGTGGCCGGAGTTGCCAGAGGAACAGGTGCCGCTGACTGCGATCACCAACGGTGTCCATACGCGCTCCTGGGTGTCGAACCATATGGGGAACCTGCTGGTGCGCTATCTGGGGACACGCTGGCTGGAGGATCCGACCAATCACACGGTGTGGCGCCGAATCTCGAAAATTCCTGATGCCGAGTTGTGGCGAACCCGGCAAAATTGCCGTGAAAAGCTGGTTGACTTTGCCCGCAAGCGGCTCAAGGAACAATTAATCAAAGTTGGTGCGACTACAAAGGAAATTGCAACGGCAGAGGAAGTTCTCGACCCCGAGGCTCTGACAATCGGCTTTGCCCGCCGCTTTGCCACCTACAAGCGTGGCACACTGCTGCTGCGCGATCTTGACCGCCTGGCCCGCCTCCTGAACAATCCAACAATGCCGGTCCAGTTTGTCTTTGCCGGCAAGGCTCACCCGCAGGACCAGGAAGGGAAGGAACTGATTCGCCAGATCATTCAGGCTGCACATCAGGAACGCTTTCGGCGTCGGATCGTTTTCATTGAGGATTACGACATTGAAGTTGCCCGGCATCTCGTTCAGGGTGTTGATGTCTGGCTGAATACACCGCTTCGACCAATGGAGGCCAGCGGTACCAGCGGCATGAAGGTTGCGTTTAACGGCGGTCTCAACCTGAGCGTGCTTGATGGCTGGTGGTGCGAGGGATATCAGGGGAACAACGGCTGGGCGATCGGTAAAGGTGAAGTCTACGCGGATGTGGAGTATCAGAACCAGGTTGAAGGGCGCGCACTGTACGATTTGTTGGAGAAGGAGGTTATTCCTCATTTTTACGATCAGGGGGATGACGGAGTGTCGCGCTCATGGATTGCCACCATGAAGGCATCCATGCAAAGCCTCTGCCCGGTTTTTTCTACCGACCGTATGGTGCAGGAGTACGCCACTCGCTCGTACATTCCCTCATATACGCAGTGGCAGCGCCTTGTCGATGACGACCTTGCTTTGGCGCGTGACATGGTGCGCTGGAAAGAGAAACTTTTCAAGGCCTGGCCGCAAATACGCATTGAACTGGCAGGAGCGGAAGCCGCAGACGCGGTTGCAATCGGCAGCCTGATCCCCGTATTTGCCCGGATAGTACTTGGGGATATCCCTGTTGACCACATTGCGGTTGAGGGATACTTTGGTGTGCTGGATTCGTTTGGCACTATTCAGGGTGGTGAATCGGTACCGTTGATCATGACTGGCGATCTTGGCGGTGGAGTCTACCAGTTCGGCGGATCTTTTGAGTGCCGCTTTTGCGGTCGGCACGGGTTCTTGCTGCGGATAATCCCTCGCCACCCCATACTTGGCACTATTTACGAACCTGGATACCTGATTTGGGGGTAGCATGGCAGTGACACCGGACGTCCAGCAGCAGGTGCTCGACCTGTTGTCGCGCGCCTCCAACATATCATTTGTAACGGCAGATCAAGCGGCAAGCAGCGGTAATATCCTGTCGCCCGGGCAACGGGTCAGCGCAGAAGTCATCTCGATGCTGCCCAATAACCGGGTACAGGTCCAGATTGGTCCGGAGCGCTTCAATCTTGATTTGCCGATGGCGGTCCGTATCGGGCAGGCCGTGGAAATGACCTTCGTTTCCAACGATCCTCGCTCAACCTTTGCCATATCCCGTCAAGCAGGACTTGCTCCTCCGGTCAGCCTTTCCGATGCATCGCGTCTGCTCAGTCTCCTTGTCTCGAACGAACAGTTCGTTGACCCAAAGTTTCGTTCGTCGCTCCAGAGTATTGGCGATCTGTTACGCAATTCAGCGGGTGAAACCGGTGTTCTGGCCAATTTGATGGATGAAGCGCTGACCTACGGCATCCTTCGTGAGGGAGTCAAAGGAGTGCCACAAACCCTTGGTGACGCTATGCAGGAGCGTACCGGACAGCAGGCAACGAAGTTTCAGCAAGGCTTGGCGAGCGCACCTTCCGGACAGGCGCGGCTGGCCATGTTTGAAAACAATGCGGCAGCCATTCTCCGGACGATTGCCCAGAATTCACGGTTTGTTCTCATAGAAGCGGCCAATCAGCCGGTGACTGCGCTACCTCTGCTTCCGGGGGATGAAGTTGAAGCTGCTGTTATCGGAACCCTGCCTGGCGGGCGGGTCTTCGTGCAGGTTGCCGGGACGGCACTGGAAATGGTTGTGCCGAGGATGGTTCAGGCTGGCGACATTCTGCGACTGACGTATATTTCGTCCCAACCGAAACCAACGTTTGCGTTTCCCCGCACCATGCCGGACAGCGGTACAGGAATACTGAGTGAGGCGGGGCGCTGGCTGAGTGTGCTCGAACATAGTGCGGGGGGCGTGTCCTCCCAGCAGACGTACGTTCTGGACCGGCTGAGTGCGGTGCTGAAAAGCCTTCCTCCCAATTCTCCCGCCTTTACGGCCATTCTCGACGAAGCTATTACCTACCAGACGGTCAGACGGAACCAGGCAGCGCCAGAACAATTCGCGGCAGCTCAGACAGCACTGCAGTCTGCGCAGGGAACTTCCGGTACGGCTGGAAACGGGCTGGTGCTGGGTGACGATATGGCCAAGCTTCTTCAGGCAATTATAAAGGGTAATCGACTTGCCCTGCTTGAGGCGCTCGCCCAGCAGGCTCTGCCGAGCGGGCTAACACCGGGGCAACAGCTTAAAGGCGAGGTGCTGGCTACTCTTGGAGGGGGGCGCTTCATGGTTCAGGTTGCCGGCCGGAATTTTGAATTCATGCTGCCGAAGGGGATAGTTCGCGGAGAAACGCTGAACCTGTTTTATATTGCCGAAGAACCGCATGCAACATTTCTTATGGTGCGCTTCGGTAGTCCGGGTGATTCACACATCAGCAACACCGGTCGATGGCTGAGCGGTTTTCTGAGCGATACGGCCAATCAAGCCACGACCCAAACAATTTTCGGGCTGTTTCGGACGCTGCTGGCTGGACCGACCAGTGATGCGGCACTTTTGAGCCGGACGCTGCAGCAGGGCCTGCAGGGAAGCGGGCTCTTTTACGAAGCGCACCTCGCCCGGTGGTTTGGCGGCGACTATCCGCTTGAGGATATACTCAAAGAACCACAGGGCCGTCTGTCACCACGCTTGGCACAGCCGGGCCAGCAGACCCCCGTCTTGGCCAACGAACTGGCACGGGCCACTCTCCAGACCGGATTTTCCAAAGTTATGGAAGCGATGTTTCATAAGGCAGGAGCCGAAGCAGTGCATGTGGGGAATGCCGACCAACGAGCGCTGCCGATGGTCGGTGAACAGCTGTTGGCACTGCAAAATAGTACGCTCCTGTTCCGGGGCGATTTATTCCCCGGTCGACAAATGGAGTGGCAGGTTGCCGAGCGGGAGGGGGAACACAACAATTCTGGCTCACGTGAACGGAGCTGGGAAAGCAGCATTTCCATAACGCTGCCGAACTTGGGCACGGTTACGTCATCGGTGCGACTGGATGGCACTCATGTGTCCGTTGCCATTACTGCCGAGGAATTTGATACCGTTCCGGTGTTGGAAGCTGGCAGGGGACGGCTTGCCGACCAGTTTGAAGGAGCCGGACTGACCCCGGCAGAGATGAGTATCAGCCATGCGGCCACGTGACGACGAAGAGCGCCGGGCTGCGGCGATATCATACAAACAGGGGTATTATGCTCCCGTTGTGATTGCCCGGGGCAAGGGTGTTGTTGCTGAGGCGATTATCGCCTGTGCCCGCGAAGCGGGCGTGTATGTCCATGAATCACCGGAACTGGTCAGGCTGTTGATGCAGGTTGACACCGACCAGTACATTCCTCCCGAGCTGTACCGGGCGGTTGCGGAGGTTCTCGTGTGGCTGCAGTGGCTGGACAGTCAGCAAAAATAAATATGTCTTGAAAACATATCGCTTTTGTGAGGAGGAGACATGCAGATTAAGTTCGGCACTGATGGTTGGCGCGGTGTTATCGCCCGGGATTTCACCTTTGAGAATATTTCGCTGGTGGCGCAGGCCACCATGGATTATCTCAATCGAGAGGGGTTAGGTAACAAAGGGGTGGTGATCGGGTATGACCGGCGCTTTCTGTCACGTGATTTTGCCCGGAGAGTTGCAGAGGTTGCTGCGGGCAACGGCATTGCTGTCAGATTGACAGAAAGTTATGCGCCGACTCCGGCAGTTTCGTGGGCCGTACGCGAGAATGGAGCCGGAGCTGGAATCATGATTACAGCCAGCCATAATCCACCTGAATATAACGGATTCAAAATCAAGGAGGCCTTTGGTGGATCAGCGCTGCCGGTCACGACAAAAATTATTGAAGAGATTGTTGCGTATAATCAGGAAAACGAGCGGCGTGTCGTCGCCATCCCCTATCAGGAAGCCTTGGAAAAAGGTGCGGTTGTGCTGTTTGACCCCTGCGAAGGATATTTTCATCAGCTCGGCCGCTACGTCGATCTTGATCTCATAGCAAAGGCGGGAATCACTGCGGTTGTCGACCCGATGTATGGTGCCGGCTGCGGTTTCATACCGCGGCTTCTGCCCGGAGTAGCAGAAATCCATAACTGTGAAAATCCATCGTTCGGAGGCATTCCCCCTGAACCTATCGGCCAGAATCTTCAGGAACTGTCTGCACTGCTCAAGAATGGTAACTATCGGGTCGGTCTGGCGTTGGACGGAGATGCTGACCGGATAGGAGCCGTGGACGAACATGGTGATTTCTTTTCATCCCACTGTATTTTCACCGTTATTTTACGGCATCTCATAGAGAATAAGCATTTGACCGGTGCGGTGGTCAAGACGGTTTCGACGACTCGTATGGTTGATAAACTGGCTGAAAAGTACGGGCTTGAACTTTTTGAGACCCCGATCGGCTTTAAGCATATTTGCGAGCTGATGCTACAGCAGGATATTTTGATGGGTGGCGAGGAGTCAGGAGGTCTGGGGGTGAAGGGCCATATTCCGGAGCGCGACGGGATTTTGCTCGCGCTGTTGCTGCTCGAAGCCATGGCGGTTAGCGGCAAGGGATTGCGTCAGATGCTTGAAGAAACAATGGATGACATCGGGCATTTTTATTATCAGCGGATTGATCGTACCATCGAAAACACTGCAAAGGAACAGCTGATAGCGAGGTTGCGTTCCAATCCCCCTTCAATAATTGATGGCAAACAAGTTGTTGCCACCAATTTCAGTGACGGATTCAAGTTTATATTTGAAAACGGTGACTGGCTACTGATCAGGCCGTCTGGAACCGAACCGGTGTTACGGCTGTACAGCGAGGCGGGGGTGCCGGAACAGGTAGCTCGCTTCTTGCGTCAGGCGGTAATTATTGCGGAGGGCTAAAAGAATTGTAACGTATTGTCACTCCACGGTTGCACTGGAAAAAAAAACGGTTATAATCCTGCTCACTGGCTCGTGTGGCAGATGTGACCGTGCGTGCGAAATATCCATACATATTATGGAATATCATGAAAAGGAGCTGTGCTATGGCAAACATTCTGATTGTCGATGATTCATCCACCATGCGTAAAATTATTTCGAGGTCGCTTCGGCAGGCAGGGCTTGCCGTTGACGAAATATTTGAGGCAGGTGACGGAATTGAAGGTATGGGAGTAATTGCGTCCGGCAAATCTATTCAGTTGATACTGTCGGACATCAACATGCCGAACATGGACGGTCTTGAGTTTGTCAAGGCCGTGCGTGCCAATGGCAATTCTACTCCGATTGTCATGATAACGACGGAAGGTGGCGAAGAGATTATCGCTGAAGCGATGTCGAGCGGCGCAAGCGACAGCATTAAAAAACCGTTTACCCCCGACCAGCTGCAGGAAAAGCTGGGAGGTCTTATATGACACTCAACCCTGACATCTCCAAGTCAACCAGCCTATCGGAAGAACAGGTGGCAGGTTACGTGATTGATGCAACCAGGGAGGTGTTTTCAACCATGGTCATGATGGAAGTGGTTGATGACTTCCCGCTCAAGGAGCCGGTCAGCCGCTTCAAGTGCAGTATCACCGGGATGGTTGGCTTTGCCGGGACCTACTCCGGAGTGATTTCGATCCACTGTCCGGTTGAATTGGCACTGTTGGTTACCTCAAATATGCTTGGCGTTGAGTGCTCTGAAGTTAACGAAGACCTCAATGACGCGATAGGTGAAATTGCCAATATGTTGGGAGGGAGTGTCAAACAGGTGCTCTCCAAGGGGGGCTTGGATGTAAAGCTCTCAATTCCGACCGTGATTTCCGGAGAGGACTATACGGTAAATTCACTTTCTGCCAATGACTGTGTTGTTGTTCCGTTTACCGTTGAAGGGTTCACGCTTCTGGTCGGGCTGACCTTGACCAAGGAAGAGTAGCCCTATCCCGTTGTTCCGCGCATAGTCTACTGGCCAGAACCCAAAACCCGAACTGAAAGATACATGGATTAATGGACGGTTATACGATCATATACGGTATGTTGGAGACCGCTCTGAAACAGGCCGGCGAAGAAAGCGGCATGCTCTTGGGGCAGGAACTTTCCATTGAACTTCTCGATTCGCTTTCGACGAGCAAGAGCTCCTATTTCGGAGGGCTTGACGACGGTTGTTTTGTCATGGGTGTTGAATCAGGGGAGGCCTACAGTGGCCAGTTTTACCTGATTTTTTCGCTGCGTGATGCAATCGTCATGAGCAGTATCCTGCTTGGTATCCCACCTGCGCGAATCCAGGAAAAGAAGCGGCTTTCGATTATTGAGAATGATGATATTGACGCCTTCTCAGAGATTGCCAATATGGTAAACGGAGCACTCAACACCGTTTTCCAAAGCACTCTTCCCAACAAGGTTCGTCTCAAGTTGTTGCCCCCCAAAAAATATATTCCGGAGATTGATCAGCTAAGTCCAGAAGAACCCCTCCCGGATGGCGACTACCTGATGTTCCGCTCCAAGGTTGAAATGCCGGGGCAGGAAATGAACCATCTGGATGTGTTGATCCCGATTGTGTTGGGCGAACTGTTTGACCCGCAGCCGCTTGCCCCCGAGCCTGAGGGGCCGGCAGAAGGTGCTGAAGCTGGTGCTTCTGCCGATGAAGCAGCCGGATCTGCGGTATCTGATGGCCCCGGAGTGGACAGCATTGTCGTGCTTGAGGACGATGAAGAACATCTCCAGCAGATGTCGGAGTTGCTTACGTTTACGGGGTACCAGATTGCCGAAGGCTCGCTCGGCGCCGATTTGAAAGAGTTGTTTGCCGGCCGGAACGTGAAACTTGTCATGATTGGTTCGTATGACGCCGATGATCGTGAGCTGGCTGTCTGCATCAAAGTTAATGCGATGCGTCAAGACTCTCCGCCGCCAATTATCATGAGTGCCGAACGCTGGACGAGAACGGCTGTGCTGAAGGCGCTTAAATACGGAGCGAGGGATATTATCATGAAGCCGTTCAATGGTGACGACGTGAATGCCAAGGTCAGCCGCTACTGTAAAATTGCATCGGTTTAGTGTTAGCGGACTTGTGATGGCTCTATCTCAGCAGCGACAATCGGCCAAATATTTTTTTCTCCATCGAGCCCCGTCTTTTTGGTCATTGTTTCTTGTATTTGCAATGGTTCTGCTCCCTGGCGGAGCTTTTGCGAGTATCCCGAATAATCTCTATCGGTTGGATGTTCTCCCCCACTATGATTTCACCCGTGTTACGGTAAGTCTCGCCGAATCCCCCCAATACAAAATGGTTGGCATCCCTGGCAATCGTCTGCGTATTGTGCTGCACGATACAAATGGCACTTTGTATAAAAAATTCAGGAGCTATTCTGACAAGAACATTGGTGGACTTGTCCTGAAAAAACGTGGAGACAGTCTGCTGATAACATTTCAGATTGCTCGGAATGCCGGGTGGCGGGATCTGTCGCGTTCTGATATCAGTGCAGTCACCGTTGATATCGGCGCCTCTTTCAAACAAAATAATTCTCAGTCTGCTCCGAGGGGACGTGAAAAAATCTGGCATGGAGTCGAAAAGCTGGTGCGTGATTTTGACCCGCCGCTGAAGTCGGAGATACCATTTACCCAAACTGATCGCCAGATTTTGAAAAATTTCCTGCCTGAGGAGGAGATGAAGGAGTTTTTGTCTGGAGAGGCGGCACTATACAAAGGCAGCCTGACTGATGCAGAAGCCATCTTCACCCGGTTTACATCGCAGCAGGGGCCGATTCGCCCTCTGGCACTCTACCGGCTTGCAGAGTCGTGGTACAAACTGCAAAAATATCATCAGGCACTGGCGGCATTTCGGGAGGCTGAGAAGCTTTGGCCGAACTACCTTGGTATAAATCCGGGAGCAGCGTTCTGCTATTGCGACAGCCTCGCTCGCAGCGGTGAACTCGGTGCAGCTCGTTCTCTGCTCGCGACCCTGGTATCACATCTTGCTGATAAGTCATATGCTCCAGCGCTTCTGGTGCGGGTGGGGGATATTCTGGCCCGTCAGGGGCATGATCGTGAGGCCCGCGCTATTTATCTGAATATTGCCGAGAATTTCACGGAGAATAAAGCCAGCCAGATGGCGCTGATGCGGATGGCTGACAGTACATTTCTTCAGACAACTCCCTGGAATTACCGGCCACTCAGTGAGGTCTATTTGAATGCTTCCCGCCAGGGGGGGGATCTCGACATGCGTGAAGAAGCACACTTCAAGCATGTACTGCTTGAAGCAATGTACGGGGAGGCCGGCGAGGCATTGCAGTTGGTGATGGGATTTCAGCGCAAATTTCCTCGCGGTGTGTATGTCGCAGTGGTCAGAACCATGCGGGAAGTGCTGGTCGCAGAGGTTTTTAAAAACACCCCCTGGAAAAATGATTCGGTGGCGCTTATACGGTTTATGGACGAACAATATGAGTATCTTTCCGGTTGTATTGAAACGCCGGGCTTTTTGGCTACAGTTACCCGGGCTTACACAGAGGCCGGTCGACCAATTGAACTGGTCAAGTTGTTGACGGCGCTGGTAGAACGAATGTGGGCGGCTCCGATTGCCCCCGAGTTGTATGTCAGCATTGTTGATAATTCTGAGCTGATTGGTGATACATCGACTGCTGAACGGGCGATCAAGGGGTTTCTCGGCAGGTTCCCCGGCAATTCCCGGGCCCGGTTAATGACGGAGCGGCTCGGAGCAATTTACTTTGGGAAAGAGAAGTACCAACAGGTTAAGGAAACGCTTCTTTGGCTGCTTAATAAAGGCGAACATGCCCAGCACGCCGTAAGTTACTACCAGCTGGGACGCTCCCTTTGGTCGCTCCAGTTGTATGGGCAGGCGGCAAAGGCAATGGGTCTCTTTATTGCCTCGCCTGACGGACGGGACCCACGCCTAGTGCCGGATGCATTTTTCGTATCCGGTGCCGCTCGTGAGAATAGTGGGGATAAAAAAGGGGCTTTGAAGCAGTTTGAGGCAGCACTCCGGCTTCCTGATAATCCGCGGAGCGAAGAGTTCATGTACAGGGCAGGCCAGGTCAATCTTCAGGTAGGCAACACAGGTCGTGCCAAAACTCTATTTGGGCAGCTGGCAAAAAACGGCAAAGATGCCGACTGGCAGCGACTTGCTCAACAGGCCCTGACAGCCATAAACCAATAACCTTCCACCCACAGAAACAGTATCTGTCAATATTATGACCCAGTCAAAAGAATGGCAAGTTTAGCGAGCGATCAACTGGCGAAATGGGCAGGTCACCCCGCTATTTGCTTGATGCACAGCCAGAATCTGGGCGGTATATTTTTGCGGTACATTTTTTGCACTAAAAGCGTTTTTAATGGGAGGTGGACATGCAAATTGAGGGAATTTTCAGTGACACCATTGGTGTGTTAGGGAAAAGCATTGATTTGCGGGCTAAAAATCAGAACGTAATCGCGTCGAATGTGGCCAATGCTGAAACGCCTAATTACGTACCCAAAGTACTCGCCTTCGAAGAGGAGCTACAGGGAGCGCTTAAAAAGGAGAGCTCCGGCAGGCGGCCCTCATCGGTACCGAACCCACGTCATATCCCGTTGCGGGGCGTTGGTGCGACCGGTTCTGTTGAGTATGTTACTGGTCAGGTTGTTGAAAAACCGGCCAAGACGCCCGGCAGGGACGGCAATGCGGTGGAAATTGAAAACGAGATGGGGCGTCTGGCTGAGAACCAGATCATGTTTAACGCATCGGTACAGTTGCTGTCGAAAAAATTCGAGGGATTGCGCACGGCAATCAGAGAGGGCAAATAAATGGATTTTTTTAGTTCTATGAATGTAAGTTCATCGGCTCTTTCTGCCGAGAGGACGCGCATGAACCTGATATCGAGTAATCTGGCCAACGCCAGTTCTACCAGAACCCCGGAGGGGGGGCCTTACAAGCGGAAAGACGCTGTATTTTCGGCAACTCCTCTGGAAGGATCGTTCAATCGCGCATTTAATGATGCCACTGCCCAGCAGGTTCGCCAGGTTGAGATAACCCGGATTGTTGAAGACCAGAGTCCTCCCCGGCTCCAATATGATCCCGGTCATCCTGATGCAAACGAGCAAGGATATGTGGCGATGCCGAATGTCAATGTTGTTGAAGAGATGGCTGACATGATAACGGCTACACGGGCGTATGAAGCAAATGTTACTGCAGTGCAGGCGGCAAAGAGTATGGCGCTGAAAACCTTGGAAATAGGCAAATAGCGAGTTCATATCAGTTGCATCGTTTTGGCGCATCACACATCAATCGCTATATCAACATTAAAATTTACAACAGTTCGATTACTTGTGAGGAAAACAGCCATGGTTATTAACGGAATTGAAAACGGAATAGGGATGACAAAAGCCTTCCCGGAAGCGGGTAAAGTCAGCTCGTCAGTTACTGCTGAAGGTGCTGGCAAGTTTTTCAGCGAACTTGTGTCAAAGGTTAACGACTTGCAGGTACAATCAGACAAGGCGATTCAGGGCCTTGCCAGTGGAGAGAACAAAAATCTCCATGAGGTCATGATTGCTGTTGAAAAATCGAGCATTTCATTTCAGTTCATGGCACAGGTGAGAAATAAAGCACTTGAAGCATATCAGGAAGTGATGAGGATGCAGGTTTAACTTTTCCGATCTACTAGATAACAACACTGAAAGGAACATAATAACAAACAATGCCTGAAGGAATACGTAGACTTATAGAGCCATTTACTGCACTTACTCCGGGTAAGCAGATGCTTGTTGCTGTTGTGGCACTGCTCTCCGCTGTGGCGTTTGCCGTTCTGATTTTTGTTGCGAATCGCACCGATTACCGACCTCTTTTTACAAACCTGACGTCAGAAGATGCGGGTGAAATTGTCAAAAAATTGAAGGATGCAAAAACTCCGTATCAAATTACTGCAGATGGCAAGGGTGTCCTTGTTCCGTCAGATAAAGTGTATGAGCTGCGCCTGACGCTCGCTTCGGAAGGGCTTCCCCAGGGAGGCGGTGTCGGCTTTGAAATTTTTGACCGCAAAATGAACTTCGGTGTCACGGAGTTTGCGCAAAAATTGAACTATCAAAGGGCGCTGCAGGGGGAACTGTCGCGTACCATCTCCCAGCTCGTTGGCGTTGAGCAGGCGCGTGTCCATCTGGTCATTCCGGAAAAGTCGCTGTTTAGAAACAATGAAAGACCGGCCACCGCCTCAATTGTCCTCAAAATGAAGTCAAATAGAGCCCTGAATGATTCCGAGGTGCAGGGAGTTGTCCATCTTGTTGCAGCGTCGATTGAAGGCATGGATCCTGAAAATGTAACCATTCTCGATAATCGCGGCAAGATCCTCAGTAAGGGGGGGAGCAGTGACCCGACCTCCCGTATGACTTCGGCCATGCAGGAAACCCAGCGTGCGTATGAAAAAAATGTTGAGGAGCGTATCCAGTCTCTTTTGGATCGGATAGTAGGCGGAGGCAAGTCGGTGGCCCGGGTAACGGCAACGTTTGATTTCAAACAGGTCGAACGTTTGGAAGAGAAGTTCGATCCTGAGAGTATTGCCGTTCGTAGTGAGCAGAGAACAGAGGAAAAAGGATCCACTACCACAAGTAACCAACAGGTGCCTGGCGTGCAGACCAATCTGGGCCGGACCGGAAATGCAGCCGGGGGAACTTCGGGGGGTGGCTCTAAAAACGATGAGACGCTTAACTATGAGGTAAGCCGTTCAACCGCTAAAATTATTGAGCCGGTAGGGGCACTTAGCAAGATTTCCGTTGCGGTACTGGTTGATGGCAAATACGAGGCACCGGCTGCCGTAAAAGAGGGCCAGCCTGCCAAGTCAAAGTACGCTCCGCGCTCCCCTGACGAACTTCAGAAAATAGAAACTCTGGTCAAAAGCGCAGTTGGATTCAATGCTGAGCGGGGCGACCAACTGAGCCTGCAAAATATTCCATTTCAGGACACCGAGGAAGTCGGCACTGCTGAAACAGCAAAATGGTGGACCAGTCCGTTTATGATGTCGCTTGCAAAGAACCTTATGATCGGTATTGGTTTCCTTGTTCTGGTCATGTTTGTCATTCGCCCGCTCCTGGCCTCTCTCCGGCTTGCTAAGCGACCCGCAATTGAGAGCTTTGAGGGGCTTGGAGCCAGTGGGGACCAGTTGTCGACAGCTGAGCGGGCGATAGTGAATGCCCAGATTGCAGAACAGCAAAGTTTGATAGATCAGGCAAAAAAAGATCCGTATCAGGTTGCCCAGATTCTGCAGAACTGGGTATCTGAAGATAAATAGAACGCTCCACACAATTACATATTGCGCGCCGGATATAGGCTTTTAGAACACCAAAAAGGGATGTTATGACTGGCTCAGAAAAAGCTGCGATCTTGCTCCTCTACCTAGGTAATGAAGTAACGAGCAAGGTTTTTGAACATTTGGATGATACCGAAATAAAGAAGATCAGTAAAAGCATGGGTACACTCGGGCATGTTTCGCGTGAAACGATCATGGGGGTTGTCAACGATTTTACTGATGTCATTGATCCGGAATCGGGTATTTTTTCGCAAGGGGATGAATTTGTTCTGAAAATCCTTGAAAAAGCGCTTGGCCCGGAAAAAGCCCAGTTATTGATGGATGAACTGCAAGCCTCCAGCTACGGTGATCTGGTCGATATATTGGCGAGCATGGATGCAAAAAGTATTGCAAATTTCCTGTCGCAGGAACATCCACAGACAATTGCCGTTATCCTGGCCAAGCTCAAATCGAAACAGACAAGCGAGATTATCAGTATGCTGCCTCAGGAGTTGCAGGCAGAGGTCGTTATGCGCATCGCCGATGTCGATCAGGTTTCCCCCGAGATTTTAAAGGATATTGACGATGTTATGAAACGTGAAATTTCGGCAATGGGGGGGACGCAAAGATACAAGGTTGGCGGTATCGATAAAGTCGTCGATATGTTCAACCATTTTGACCGCAGCAAGGAAAAACAAATTCTCGACAAGCTGGACGTGCTGAGCCCGCCGTTATCAGAAATTATCCGTAAGCATCTCTTTACCTTCGAGGATGTCTTTGCGCTCGATGATCGCAGTGTCCAGTCCATTATGCGCGAAGTTTCCAACGATACGTTGACGCTTGCTATGAAAACCTCGCCTGACGAAGTAAAAGAAAAGATTTTCAGGAATATTTCCAGCCGTGCAGCAGATATGATCAAAGAGGACCTTGAGGTAATGGGTCCGGTGCGGCTCTCGGATGTTGAAAAAGCGCAGGGAGAAATCATCAAGATTGTCAGAAAGATGGAAGAAGAAGGGAAAATTGTACTGGCTGGCCGGGGCAGCGACGATGTCCTCGTCTAAGATTATTAAACAGTCAGAAAATGGCAATGCCGGCTTTGCGGATTTCAACTTCAGAAATATCGGACAGTCTGGTGTGGTTGCCATATCAGGACAGGCGGCACCGAGCTTTGTGCCAATGGGCCTTTTCAATTCGCAGGACAGGCCCGGCAAGGATGTCGAAGAAGAAGGGCCGCCGCCTATTGTAATCAGTGAAGAAGAATTCAGGCAGAGGCTAAGCAGCGAATTCAATGCCGGGCTTAAGGAAGGCAAGGATCTGGCTGAGCGTGGACTTATCAATGTATTCAGGGCATTGCGGGCTTCAAGCGAAACAATACATAATTTGAGAGAAAAAGTTTTTCGGGAATCAGAGGATGAAATACTCAAGCTGGTTATGCTTATTGCCCGCAAGGTCATAACTCGTGAAGTCTCTCAGGACCGAACTATCATTTCTTATGTAGTTAAAAATGCGCTGACCGGACTGTCAGTACGTGAAGAGATCACGGTTCGCATCAACCCGGAGGACTACCAGCTGGTGACGACCGGTCGTGATCAATTGCTCAGCGACGAGCTGCTCAATGACAGGTTGTTGCTCAAGCCGGATCCCTCTGTCGCCACCGGTTTCTGTCTTGTCGACACAAACATGGGGACCATTAATGCTACTCTGGAAGGGCAGATGGAACAACTCTACCGAAGCCTTCTCGAACAGCGCGCCATGACTACGGGCGATGAACCGCTACGAGCGCTTGATGTCCCGCCATGCCAGACATAAAAAGTAATCTGGGGAAATACCATGCCATACTTGAAGGTTTGAATCCGGTCAGATTGCATGGCAAAGTGACCCAGGTGGTTGGGCTGGTAATAGAAGGGTACTGCCCCGACACGTCAGTGGGCGCAATCTGTGAAATAAAGCCGGTTGAAGGCGCGCCGATTTTGGCTGAAGTAGTCGGTTTTCGTGATAACAAAACCTTATTGATGCCTCTGGGGGAGTTACGAGGTGTCGGCCTTGACAGCCTGATTTCGGTTCGGCGCGATAATGCTTCGTTGGGAGTTGGGCCACAATTGTTGGGACGAGTAATAGATGGCCTTGGCAAGCCGATTGACGATAAAGGCCCGATAGCTGTTGACGAAGAATATCCGCTTTACGCACTACCGGTAAATCCGATGTTGCGTCCGCCGATCAGGAAACCGCTTGACCTCGGCATCCGGAGCATTAATGGTCTGCTGACCTGTGGACGTGGCCAGCGCGTCGGGATAATGGCTGGCTCAGGAGTCGGTAAGTCGACATTGCTCGGAATGATTGCCCGGTATACGGAAGCGGATGTCAATGTCATCGCTCTGATTGGCGAGCGGGGTCGTGAGTTGCGCGAATTTATCGAAAAAGATTTACAAGAGCAGGGGTTGAGTAAATCCGTGGTGGTGGTTGCTACGTCTGACCAGCCCCCTTTGGTGAGGATGCGTGGCGCCTACATTGCGACAACAATTGCGGAATATTTTAAAAATCAGGGTAAAAAAGTCTTATTGATGATGGATTCTGCGACCCGGTTTGCCATGGCAATGCGCGAAGTCGGCCTTGCAATCGGTGAACCGCCGACGACCAAGGGATATACTCCGTCTGTGTTTGCCGCGTTGCCGAAGCTTCTTGAGCGAACCGGCAATTTTCCAGAAGGAAGTATTACATCTCTTTATACCGTTCTGGTGGAGGGGGATGATTTTAATGAGCCTATCTCTGATGCCATGCGCAGTATTTTAGACGGTCATATTGTGCTATCGCGGGCTCTGGCCGCTCATTCCATTTATCCGCCGATTGACGTTTTGGCAAGTTCCAGCCGAGTCATGACGGACGTAGCGTCGAAAGAGCATCTGGAATTAGCTGCAAAGTTCAAGGAAACCCTGGCCACCTATCGCCAATCCGAGGATCTGATCAATATCGGTGCGTATAAAACCGGGAGTAACCCCGGTATAGATTATGCTGTAGACCATAATGAGGGGATGCAGACGTATATCAAGCAGGCAGTTGATGATCCGGTTATGCTGGAAGAGGCGGTACAGGATTTACGACGGATGTTCGCATCCTGATTCATCTGTTTGTCGGGGAGTAACGTGCGATGGCTGGCAAGCGTTTTGAGCTGGAGCAGGTGCTGGTGTATCGTCAGGAGATGGAAAAGTTGCGCAAGCAGGAGTTTGCTGCTGCACGGAGAACGCTTGACCATGCAAACCAGGAGTTGCAGCGGGAGGAACAGCTGGTCGAACTTTTGACACAGGAATTCCAACGCTGCCAATCTGACGTTGGTTGTGTTGATGATTTGCGGATGTATTCCAATTTTTTTGCCCGCAAGAGAGAAGAAATTAAACAGCAGAAGGAACAGATTGATTATCTGGAAATAACCGTTAGCGAAAAAAGGACAGATCTGACTGAAGCAAGCAAGGAAAAGAAAGTGCTTGAGTCGCTTAAAGAGAAAAAAGCCCACGAATATAAACAGGAAATAGCAATTAAGGAGCGAAATTTTCTCGACGAAATTTCTATCCAGAAAAAGGTTAAACCGGCGTGAACTTGAAAAAGATTTTTATAACTGCAGTGGGTGTGGGGTGCATCGCTGCATTTGCCCAGTATCGACAACCGAGCGTGTTTGCCAGTAACGATACCGGAACAGACAAGACAACTGAAGCCGCCGGTAGCGGATCCTCGGCTGCTCCACAGCCAATCAACGCCACACGCGCGGCGCGTGAAGAAAAAGCGCTTCAGGACGCGCGCCGCCAACAACTGGCCGAAAAAGAAGCCGCTCTGGCTGCCAAGGAGCAGGAGCTGAAAAAGCTGAGCGCAAAGCTCGAAGCGCAGGTAAAAGCACTTGATGAGAGCAAAAAGAAGCTTGATGACAGCCTGAAAGCCCAGTCAAATGCGCAGAAGAAAAAACTGGACGATAAAATTCAGAAAATGGTCAAGCTCTTTAAAACAATGAAGAGTGAGCAAGCCGGCAAAATGATTGATTTACTGAAAGAAGACCAGGCCCAGACACTTTTAAGCCGGCTTGATGTCAAAACAGTGGCAAAAATGGTACCATTTATAAACCAGCCGCGCATCTTAAAGTGGATATCCGAGAATTTGCAGGAAAGATGACCTCGATTTTATGGACAGCTACAGCGTCCACTCCATAAAAAATCCGCACAGAAAGGAGGTGAAAACAAAATGAATAATGGACAGATAAGCAGCGCAGCAGGACTCTCTGTAATGCCTCTCGTTACTCAGGACGCAGCGACAGCGATCGCTGGCCTGGGGGACAACGAGCAGCAAAAGGGAGGAGATTTTGCCGGTCTGTTGAACGGCATCCAGCGTATGGCACAGGAAAAAGAATTTCCTGAGTCAGAAGTGGCAGACAAAGAAGGAGCAGACGGTGATAATGCCGGACTGCACATAGCAGTTAATGCGGACCTGACGGCGGTCAACGTACTGGGAGTGCTGCAGGTAGCACAACAAATTGCTCCAAAAGCGGAAAAAGCAGAAGGACACATTGCAGATGCAGTGACGGAATGCGCTCTGATTGATAGTACGTTACAACAGACTCTCCCTGCAGTGAATCTACAATCCGGCAGAATGCCGGAGGTCAACATTTCCACCTCGTTCCTCGTTGACACGTCACAGAATATAACAACTACTATCGCACAACCTGTCATTAGCGCAACTCCAGCAGCCAGCAATGAAACGGAGCGAGAACAGAGTGCCGTTGAAGCAACAACCAAAACAACAGGGAAACAGGTTGACGCACAAGCAGCAACACCTGCGCTCCCACTAAAAACAACCGTCACAACAGTAGATGTTATCCCCCCGGTAGTACATGCTGCTGACAGGTTGCAGAACGTAGCAACTACAGCGGAACAGGGCATCAGCCCTTCCCCGGCCTTCAGTACTTGCAGAGAACAGGGGGGGCATACGGCAGCTGAACCTGCCGCGACTGCAGCAGAGAAACAGGCTGTCGTACAAGCTGCACCGGTGGCATCATCACCAATAAAAGTTGCTACACCTGTTGAAATCAGCACCATGGTCGTACCTTCCACTGACAGGCTGCAGAACGTAGCAACTTCAGCGAAAGAAACTCGGCAGCAGCCTGAAAAAGTAGTGCCAGCCGCCCAGATAATTCCGACGAACGTCGGAGCGACAGATATGGCTCGTACACCTGTCGTGTCACCGGAACTGGAGGTTGAGATACAGCTGTCCCAACCGAGACCGATTACCGCCCAATTGGTAGCGGCGTCTGCCTCAGTCGGGAATCGTCCTGTTGTACAAGGTCAACAACTGATGACTGCTGAACCTCGAAGTGAAGGGCTTCGGGTAAACGGTGATCAGGGGATCGACAGGGACGTAAGTGCGGCTTCGAATGCGTCGGGAGAATCACTGTTGAATCCAGATGATTTCAGCAGCAGTGAGGGGCAGCCTGAGACCGCCTTGGATGATCAGCTGCTGGTGCAGGATATGCGCAGCCAATCGAATCCGGGGCACCAGAAAATATCAGCACCTGACGCTCGGCAGGCGTTACCCGAGCCAGCTCGGCAGAATTTGCCGGAACAGGTCACCCAGCAGGTCAAAGACCGTCTGGTGCAGCACGATCTGAAACAGGGGAGCCAGCAGATTACGCTGACTCTATCACCAGATAGCCTGGGTGAACTGAAAATGAATCTGAATCTTCAGGGGCATAAGCTTTCGGTTGAAATTATTGCCGAAAACCGGACGGTTCGTGATGCCATCATGTTGCATACCGATGCTCTCAAAGAATCGCTGGCACGACAAAACATCACAATGGAATCATTTGACGTAACTACTGGTGGTAAAGGTTCAGGAAGCCAGGGGCAGAATCAGAATGCCTGGAAAGAACTGGTTAAGCAGCAGCAACAGCAACAATTCTGGTCATCACCGCGCGGGAATAACCTGGCTCAGGCGGATCTTCCGACCAGTCAAGGTGCGTACCAGAGGCAAGCAGGGCAGTCAATGTTTGATATTCACTACTAAAAGAGAGGAGGAAAAAATGGTAAGCACTGTAACCACAACGACTGATCCAGCTGCTGCCGCGACCGCCATGAAAAAATCTTTGGGATTGAACAAAGATGATTTCATGAAGCTCTTTATAGCCCAGCTGCAGTACCAGGATCCGTTGAAGCCGCAGGATCCGAGTGCGATGCTGGACCAGCTTTCACAGCTCTCTCTGGTGGAACAGTCGTACAACAACAACACCACAATGAGCAGTCTGCTGGCTGCACAGAACAACTCCATCAGCCTGACAGCGGTGTCATTCATTGGCAGAGATGTCAAGGCGAATGGCAACACCACTACATTTGACGGCAGCACTTCATCTTCTCTGGAGTTCAATCTGCCGAGTTCGGCTGCTTCAACACAAATCACCATAAAAAACAGTTCCGGTAATGCTGTCGGTACGGCAGATCTGGGGTCATGTAACGCCGGTGATAACAGCTTTGCCTGGGATGGCCGTGACAGCAGTGGTGCGCTGCTTCCTGCCGGGGCATATACCTTTACTGTAACGGCAAAAACGTCAAGCGGCAGTGCCGTAACGGCAACTACCTATACTACCGGGAAAATTGACGGAGTTGATCTCTCCGGGAGCGTGCCGCAACTGACCATCGGGCCTACTTCTGTAGCTCTGTCCGATGTCATCAGTCTGGGGGTGTAGCGCGCCATGGTAGATCAGATATTTATACCAAATCCGGTGCAGCCGGGTAGAATCGAACGTACACAGCAGCAGAAACCTGTCGTCGGTCAGACTTCCAATTCGCCGTTTGCTCAGGTTCTGGATCAAAAACTCCCGTCTCAGGGGGTCAAGTTTTCCCAGCATGCTCAGGATCGATTGAAGGCACGCAACATCACCTTTTCCGCAGCAGATCTTGCCAACCTTGAAGGGGCAGTTAACAACGTCGCTCAAAAAGGGGGGAAGGAATCACTGGTTATGATGGGTGACTCCGCATTAGTCGTCAGCGTCAAGAACCGCACCGTGGTAACCGCCATGGATCGGGCCCAGATGAAGGGAAATGTCTTTACCAACATCGATTCAGCAGTGATTATCTAGAAAACACAACAGGGCTGGTCCTCCGAGAGGAAGCCCACGAAACGCCGACCGACTGACGCGTTTCACACAACTCTCACAAATATTCAAGGAGGCAACACAATGAGTGTAACATCCGCAATGTTTACCGGCGTATCCGGTTTGTTAGCAAATGCAGAAGGTATTAACGTTATCGGCAACAACCTTGCCAACGTCAACACGGTTGGTTTTAAAGACAGCCGCATGCTCTTTTCCGATATGCTATCAGCAAATATCGGCAACAATTCTCAGATTGGCAAAGGCACCCAGATTCAGAAGGTTGACAACCTGTTCAGCCAGGGCACATTTGAGAACACCACGAGTACCACCGATCTGGCGATTCAGGGAGACAGTTTTTTTGTGCTTGGTAATGTTCCAATAACTACAGCGTCATCTACAGCGATACTTCCTACAACAGCTAATTTGACTCGTGCCGGAGCATTCAGGTTGATTGCCGACGATACAACTGCTGACACATATTTACTCGTTAATCCAGATGGTTATCCGGTACTGGATACGGCAGGGATACCTATTTGTATTGAAAGCGCGACAGCCGGTAGCAGCGTAACCATTTCGAAAATTGAATCTGATGGCACTATAACTGCTACTGATGCTACCGGTACACCGGCAACATTCGTAACAGCGTCCAACGTAAAAATTGGGACACTTGCAATCGGAGATAAAACGCAACTTACAAAACTAGGTGGTACGTTGTTCAGAGCTGATGCCAAAGCTTTTGCTGGCGGAGCGCCAGCGGCAGCCGTATATACCGCTGCAAACGGATCGACTGAAAAAATCCTTTCCAACAATCTCGAGCAAAGTACTGTCGATATGGCTGGCCAGTTTGTCAAAATGATCCTGACCCAACGTGCCTATTCCGCAAACTCGAAGACGATCACTACGGCGGATGAAATGACGCAGGAAGCGCTTAACTTGAAACGGTAATCGAATCACAGTAACCTGATTCAGGATGGAGGCGCGTCCACAATGTGTGGGTGCGCCTCCGAACAGGTTTAATAGTTGCAAAAACAATGGATTCGTTTTACAAGCTACCACTACTATTTAATCCATTGTATTCATTACCCATTCGCGGAGGATAACATGGCCAAGGAAGAACAGGCACCTGCAGAAGCTGGAGCGGAAGGCGGCGGCAAGAAAAAGCTTATTATTATCGGTGCGGCAGTGGCTGCCGCGCTGATTATAGGTGTTGTTGCCTTTATGATGCTAGGCGGTAAGGGTGATAAAAAGACGGCAAAAGAGGGTGAAGCGGCTCAAACTGAAGGCGGGCACGGCGCACCGGCGGCTGGAGGTCATGGTGCTGCTGCCCCTGCTGCCGGAGCTGCCGGTCCTTCAGCAAATATATTTCCGCTTGACCCCTTTATCGTAAATATTTATGACGGCCAGGAGTTGCGCTATCTCAAGGTCAAGGTTGAGCTGGAGATGGTCAGCCCTGCCATAAAGACAGAGATTGAAGGGCGATTGGCGCCGATCCGCGACGCAATCCTGATCCTCTTAAGCGCGAAAACACTTGCCGATGTTCAGGACGTTCAAGGCAAGAATACGCTCAAGGATGAAATCCTTGGCGCAATCAACAAGAACATACCTCCCGGCAAAATTTCCAAGGTATATTTTACCGATTTCGTAGTGCAGTAGATCAGTATGCACGTGAAGTGGCGCTAATGGAAAAAATACTGACAAAAAACGAGATCGAAGCGCTGCTGAATGCCGTTTTCGAGGGTCGTATCGAGCCTGAGAAGGAGCTTTCAAAAGCTGAGGGCGCGGTTGCCAATTATGATCTGGTAAACGCAGATGCCCACAAAGGGTACGTCCCGAACCTCGACATCATTTATGACAGTTTTATTCGCTATAATCGCGTCAACCTCTCGAACCGCCTGCGTAAATCCATTGAAATAAAAAAAGTCGGTGCCCGTTCCTACAAATTTGACGATTTTCTTCAGACGCTGCCGACACCGGTCTGTATGGGTATTTTTAAAATTGAACCGCTCAAGGGGGCAGCATTAGTTTCGTTTGACAGCACGCTTGTGCTTTCGTTGGTTGACAGCCTTCTTGGCGGGACCGGCAGCGCAAAAGTATCTACAGCGAATCGAATGTTCACCTCTATTGAGCTGCGTATAATGGAGAAAATCGTCGGAGATGCCCTGCTTGATCTGGAAAAGGCATGGGCGCCGCTGTATGCAACCCATATGAGTCTGCTCCGCATGGAGACGAATCCGCGGCTGCTCAATATCGTGCCGCCGGAATATCAGATAGTAACCATGACACTCAAGATTCAGATTGATGATATCTCCGGCAACATTATGTTCGCAGTACCGTTCATGACCATCGATCCTATCAGGGAAAAACTCAAAACCGGCATGCAGTTTGACTTGATGGCGATAGATCCTCAATGGTCAAACCGCCTATCGGCTGAAATCATGGAAGCGCCGATGGAGGCATCCGTCGAGATGGGCAATGCCCGTATATCTCTACGCGAACTGCTCGATTTATCACCTGGTGATACCATTATGCTTGATTCGGCATGTTCGAGCGAAATGGTCGTCAAAATTGAAGGGGTGCCGAAATATTTTGGTGTCCCGGGTATTACACATGGGAATAAGGCAATTCAAATAAGCAAGATTTGCAGCAATAGGGGGTAGTGTGAGCGATACGCCTGAAGCGAATGATACGTCGCTTGACAAGAAAAACCTGGACTTTATTCTTGATATTCCCCTGCAGGTAACCGTTGAACTGGGGAGAACAAAGCTGTTGGTAAAAGATGTTCTGCAACTTAATCAGGGTGCCGTTGTTGAATTAACCAAGCTGGCCGGCGAGCCGCTGGATATATTTGTCAACTCGAAACTGGTAGCCCGCGGTGAGGCGGTTGTCGTCAACGAAAAGTTCGGTGTCCGTCTGGTTGATATTGTCAGTCCTAACGAACGGGTGGAGAAAATTTTGTGAAACGTGCGGTCTCCGCACTCGTTCTCTGTCTTCCCTCCATAGTACGTGCCGCAGATAGCTCCGGTCACGAGTTCAGCTTTCTGTCGAGCCTCTTGCAGATGGTCGCCGCCCTGGCTCTTGTCATAGGCCTTATCCTGATAATCTGGCATTTTTCCGGTAAATTACTCAGGGGACTTCCTCTCGGACAGCAACTGCTGCCAAAGCATATTCGCCTAATTGAAACGCGCTATCTGGGACCCAAAAAGTCTCTTCTGCTTATAGAAGTAGGGGGCGAATATCTGCTCTTGGCGGGGAGTGACGCTGGATTGACGTTTATCAAACAGATTGACATGCTCGAAGATATAGATGTAATTGAAGAAAATCCGGACAAGGGCAGCTTTGCAGCCCTGCTTAACCGGCTGAGACAGACATGACGATGCCCAAATACCTGACAAAACGCACAACTGTTTTTGGGCTGACCGCCCTGCTGCTGGTGGCTGGTGCTGCTGCTTCAGCGGAACCGCTGCCGTTTCCTTCCCTGAATATCGGAGTCGGTACTGCTACAAAACCGAATGATGTGGCGGTGACGATACAGATATTCCTGCTATTGACAATCATGTCGCTCGCCCCCGGATTGCTGATAATGACGACGTCATTCACCCGTATTGCAGTGGTGCTCTCCTTTCTGCGCACCGCCATGGGTACTCAGGCAGCACCCTCCAACCAGATCATTATATCACTCTCGATGTTTCTGACCTTTTTCATTATGACGCCGGTCTGGCAGCAGATCAACAAGGATGCCTACCAACCATGGAAGGCTCAGCAAATCAGCCAGGAGCAGGCGATGGAGCGCGCAGTCAAACCGGTGCGTACCTTCATGCTGTCGCAAACGCGCGAAAAAGATCTTGCACTCTTTGTCGATATCTCCAAACTGCAGAGACCACGGAATGCGGAAGACATTCCAACTCTGACCATTATCCCGGCTTTTATGATTTCCGAACTACGCACGGCGTTCCAGATCGGATTTTTGATCTATATTCCGTTTATTGTCGTTGATATGGTGGTAGCATCCGTGCTGATGTCCATGGGTATGATGATGCTGCCGCCGGTCATGATATCGCTCCCGTTCAAAATCCTGCTCTTTACCCTCGTAGACGGGTGGGGACTGGTAATCGGCTCACTTGTAAAAAGCTTCGGATAGGACGTTCGCAATGACTCCAGAATTAGTAATACAGCTTGGCCGGCGCAGCTTTGAAACTGTAATGCTGATCTCGGCTCCCCTCCTGATCGCCAGCTTGGTCGTTGGTCTTCTGGTAAGTATTTTCCAGACGGTTACCTCAATCAACGAAGCTACCCTTGCATTTGCGCCGAAAATTGTTGCCGTTATGATCGCCATGATAGTTTTTTTCCCCTGGATGATGAGTTATATGACTGATTTTACCCGTGAGATTTATTCGTTTATCGCAATCATGCGGCGATAGCCTTCCATGTTTCCACTCGTACCATTTACCTCTCCTCGCGAAGTCGTTTATTTTATGCTGATATTAAGCCGGGTTGCCGGCATTTTCGCGGCAATGCCGGTTTTCGGCGGACGACGTCTGCCAAACCGTTTTAAAGTGATCGTCATTTTCATGATCACACTGGTCTGTTTTCCGGCACTCTCCGTTGCACAGCCGGAGATGCCGCCGGATGTATTCACGCTTGCCCTGCTGGCATTCAGTGAAATTATGATCGGTCTGACTCTTGCGTTCATTGCCCAGATAGTGTTTGCCGCCATCGAATTCAGCGGGCAGATCATCGGCATGCAGATGGGGCTTACCATCTCATCAATACTGGATCCCTCCCTGGGGACACAAGCCCAGGTAATGTCGGTCATCCAGTCGCTGTTTGCAACGCTGTTGTTTATGTCGCTTAATATCCATCATGTATTTATTCGTGCAATTATTGACAGCTTTCACGTCATCCCTTTGGGGGGATGGCGCTTAAGCGAAGAACTGGTGAAATTTCTGGTCACACATACTGCCGATATCTTTATCATCGGTATCCGGCTGGCGGCACCGGTCATGGTAACACTGCTACTCACATCGGTGGCCCTCGGCATTATGGCGCGGGCCTTCCCTCAAATGAATGTGTTCATGGTCAGTATGCCGCTGAATGTTGGGCTCGGTTTTCTGGTTTTGGGAATGACCCTGCCTATTTTCTTTCATGTTCTGGAAGCTTCGTTCGGATCTATACATACGCAGATTGAACAGCTGTTCAGGCTCATGTCAAAGGGGGGATGACCTACGGCTGAAGATGTAGATAAACACTCCAAAACGGAACAACCGACCGGCAAGAGGCTATCAAAGGCGCGTGAAGATGGCCCCCCGCCAATGAGTCAGATGCTGACGTTATCATTTACCCTGATGACCGGTGTCGTCTGTCTCTATGTATTTGGCAGTTTTATGATAGACGGGCTCAAGCAGAACACGGTCAGAGTATTGTCAACGCTGGATACATTTCACCTGACTGAATCGAATGTTTATTCTCTGATGCTGAGACTGTTTGGATCTATTATACTGATGCTTGCTCCTTTGATCGTTACTATAATAGCTTCATCCTTAGTCTCCTCACTGGTTCAGGATAACGGCAAGTTGGAATTCAATCTGAGCCGTCTTAAGGTAAGTTTCTCTAGGTTTAACCCGTTAAGTGGACTCAAGCGAATATTTAACAAAGACTCGCTCGTCGAGATGGTGAAGTCGCTGCTTAAACTGGTGGTAGTTGCCTGGATCGCCTATGGGGTGATACGGGATGAAATGCAGAATATCACCTTTCTGGCAGAAGCTGATATTCAAACCATTTTCAATTTTGTTGGTCACATAGCTTTCAAGATTATCACCCACAGCTGTGGGATTCTGATTGTTATCGGCCTGCTCGATATGGTCTATGTTAAATGGCGCTACATGGAAAATCTGAAAATGACAAAGCAGGAGGTGAAGGATGAAACGAAAGATTCCGAAGGTAGCCCGGAGATAAAATCGAAAATCAAAAAAATGCAATTCCAGATGGCCAGGCGCCGGATGACAAAAATCATCCCGCTTGCCGACGTGGTTATCACCAACCCGACGCACTATGCCGTCGCCCTCAAATATGACCGGCAAAAAATGGCCGCGCCGGTTGTACTTGCCAAGGGGATGGATATTATGGCGGAGGCGATAAAGAAAATTGCCCGTGAGCATAGTGTTACTCTGGTGGAGAATCGGTTTTTGGCGCGAGAGCTGTACGACCAGGTAAAAGAGAATGAGCCGATTCCGGAGACGCTCTACGCGGCGGTAGCCGAGGTGCTGGCGTATGTCTATAAGCTGAAGGGGAAGGTATAGGACACGCAGCTTTTCGGCACAAAACACGTGCTGTTTTCATATGCACACAACACTACACGCTATGTATATTCCAAGGAGTTTGACATGAAGTTGTTCCCGTTGCTTGCTGCTGCGGCGTTGGTGATGAGTTGTCTTGTTGCATGCGAAAAGAATGCCCCTGGCAATAATGCTTCCCTGGTTGCAAAACCGCCGGTGGCTGTAGAGGTTCGAGCGGCAGCCACTTCCCGTCTGGCGGACCGTATTGAGGTGACCGGCAGCCTTGTGCCGAAGTATTCCGTTGATGTTAAAACCCAGATTCCCGGGTTGGTCAAGGAGGTTTTGGTGTCGGAGTGGGTTCATGTCAGGAAGGGTCAGCCGTTGGTGCGCATTGATGTCGCTGAAACGGAAGCCCAGGTCAAGCGAGCTGAAGCGGCTGTACTCTCCGCCAGGGCAAATCTGGCTCAGAACCAGGTGGCAGCCACTCGTGCCGAACGTGAATTGACCCGCATGCTCAAGCTAAAGGAGTCCGGTCTGGCGACCCAGCAGAGTCTCGATGATGCTCGCAGCGCAGCTGAGGCTACCAAGGCCGGCAGCGGAGTGGCAGCGGCACAGATTCACGTTGCCGAAGAAGAGCTGCATCAGGGGATCGCCCGTCAGGCAAAAGGACTTGTGGTAGCACCGATAGATGGAGTCGTTGCGCTGTGCGCTGTCAATGTCGGTGATCTTGCGAGCGATGCGGCGGCAGGTGGGCCGATATTCCGGATAGTTGACAACCGCGTTCTCAATTTGACAGTAACTGTACCATCAACCGACTCCGGACGGGTCAGAGTGGGGCAGCCGCTGGAATTTTCGGTTGATTCTCACCCCGGTCATCTTTTTACCGGCACGGTGATGTACATCAACCCTGAACTCTCTTCGTCAGATCGTTCACTCAAAGTTATTGCCGAAGTGCGCAACGTCCCGGAAAGCCTCAAAGGGGGCCTTTTTGCCAAAGGGCGCATCGTTACCGGGATTCGTTCAGAGGTGTTGCAGGTAGCGCGTAGTGCAATAAATGCCTTTGACACTCAGACAAAGAAAGGCAGCCTGTTTATCGTAGAAAATGGAATAGCCAGAAAACGGGATATTCAGAGCGGTAGTGTCACTGGCGATATGGTCGAGATTGTTGCAGGGCTGAAGGCAGGAGAACAGTATGTCATTCGGGGCGGGTTCAATCTGAAAGATGGTGACAAGATTGCCGCATCGGCGGCGCAGTAGCTGAAAATTTATGCCCAAAAGGAGAGTATGCATTATGAAAAAACTGACTGTCACACTGATGGTTCTGGCTGTACTGCTTCTTTCCTCCCTGACCGCATCGGCGACAGGTACAACAGATATCACCTGGTACGGCCATTCGGCGTTCAAGGTGACTACGCCGAGCGGCAAGGTGCTGCTGATTGACCCCTGGCTGGCCAACCCGGCGAATCCAAAGGGGAAAGAGCTGTTGGCCGGACTTGACAAGGCGGATCAAATTCTGTTGACCCATGCCCATGGCGATCATGTCGGCAATACCGTCGAGATTGCCAAAAAGACCGGTGCCAAGCTTGTTGCCAGTAATGATCTGATGAAAGCCATGATTAAGTACGCCGATTTTCCGGCCAAGCAGGCAGACTTTTCAGGTACCGGTAACTTCGGCGGCACAGTAACGCTGTTGAATGGCGAGGTAAAGGTTACCTTTGTTCATGCACCGCACAGTTCCGCTCTGGAGTACGATGACAAGAAGGGGTTTGCTTACGCAGGCAATCCGGGTGGTTTTGTCATTGCCATTGCCGAGGGCCCTACCATCTATCACACCGGCGATACCGACCTGTTTGGCGACATGAAGCTGATTGGCGACTTTTCAAAAATTGATGTGATGATGGCCTGCATCGGTGACAAATTTACCATGGGACCGGAGCGAGCGGCAGCCGCAGTTGCACTGGTCAATCCCAAAATGGTGATCCCGATGCATTTCGGTACGTTTGCCGCATTGACCGGCACGCCGGAGGTTTTTGAGAAAGCCATGAAACAGCTAAAGCTTGCAACGGTTTTCAAGCGGATGCAGGTGAATGAAACATTCAGCTGGAAATAACAGGAAGCAGACATGATTCTTTCCAACACCTCCATAAAACGCCCTGTTTTCGCCTCGGTCATGGTTTTGGCCCTGGTTATCCTCGGCATTTTTTCCTATCGCCGTCTGTCGGTCGAGATGTTCCCTAATGTTGAGTTTCCGATTGTTTCGGTGGTGACGACATATTCCGGTGCTTCTCCGGAAACGGTTGAACGGGAGGTTTCCAAGCGCATTGAGGAGGCGGTGAACCAGATAGCCGGAGTGAAACACGTATTTTCAACCTCGCGTGAAAGTGTCTCGACGGTTGTTATCGAATTTCGCCTGGAAGAAAAGGTGAATGATGCCGCCCAGGAGGTGCGGGCCAAAATTTCGTCCATACGCGGCACGTTGCCGGACGCAATCGACGAGCCAATCATCCAGAAACTTGATTTCAATGCCGCGCCGGTTGCCGCCCTGGCGGTTGAATCAACGACACTGTCACCACGCGAACTGACGACGCTGGTGGAGAAAAAGATCAAGAAACGTTTCGAAAGTGTTGCCGGGGTCGGCAAGGTCGATATGATTGGTGGCCAGAAGCGCGAAATAACCATTGATCTTGATCCGGCAAAGCTTGATGCACTTAAGCTTGGCGTCAATGATATTGTGTCCGGCATCCGTTCCGAGAACACCAATACCCCGCTCGGACGCATAACGAAAGGATTGTCGGAATATCCGCTGCGCATTGAAGGGAAACCGGTTCGTGCCGACCAGTATCGCCAGATGACGGTGGCGCAGCGTAACGGTCGGCCGATTACACTTGGCGAAGTGGCGCAGATTAACGACGGCATCGAGGAAAAACGGAGGCTGGCGCTGGTCAATGGTGCACCGGCAATCGGCCTGGATATTTACAAGCAGTCTGGCGGCAACCAAGTTGAGCTGGTCGACACGGTTAAAAAGGTTATGGGGAAGTTGGAGAAGGAGCTGCCTCCCGGAGTTACACTGTCGCTCGTGCGCGATGGTTCGATCATGACCCGCGAATCGCTGGCTGATGTCAAGCAGACGCTCCTTATCGGCGGCATCCTGACGGTGCTGATCATATTCTGTTTCATCAACTCCTGGCGTTCGACAGTCATTACCGGGATAACGCTGCCTATTTCAGTTATTTCATCGTTTATTATCATGAACGCACTTGGCATGACGCTTAATGTCATGACCCTCATGGCGCTCTCCCTGGCTATCGGCATGCTGATTGACGACGCCATCGTGGTACGGGAAAATATTGTCCGTCACCTTGAAATGGGCAAGGATCATATGGAGGCGGCCCGTTTCGGCACATCGGAAATCGGTCTGGCGGTCTTTGCCACCTCCATGTCAATTGTTGCCGTATTTGTGCCGGTAGCGTTCATGAAGGGGATTGTCGGGCGTTTTTTCTACCAGTTCGGTATCAGTGTCGCTTTTGCCGTGCTGGTGTCGCTGTTTGTGTCGTTTACACTCGACCCGATGCTCTCCTCCCGTTGGCATGATCCTTCAATTCATCTGCAGGGAAAACGGCGGGGAATTGCCCGCTATCTGGAAAAGTTCAATGCCTGGTTTGACAGGAGTGCCGATAAATACCGGGGTGCTATTGCCTGGGCGCTTGACCACCGCAAAAGTGTCATGGCGCTTGCCGTTACCGCTTTTGTTGCAGGAATAGCTATTTTCGGGACATTGGAATCATCGTTCATGGCACCGGAGGACAAAGGCGAGTTTCAGATTTCCTTCAAAACCGCTCCGGATGCCTCGATCACTGAAACCGAGGACCGGATGAACGCAGTGCTGGCAGCAGTGACAACGGCACCGGAGGTTGATCATACCTATGCCACCATCGGTGCCGGGGACAGCGGCACGGTGCGGGATGGTTTGTTGTACGTAAAACTCAGGGAGCGGAGTAAACGGAGCAAGAATCAATTCCTGCTGCAGCGGGAAGTGAGGGAGCGACTGCACAAGGTGGCCGGTATCTCCTTTTCCATTGAAGAGGTCGGACAGATCGGCGGGGCTCAGAAACCGCTCAACGTCAATCTCAAAGGTGAGGACCTGGCGGTGCTCAAACAGCTCGGTGCGCGCTTGAAAGAGGAACTCTACAAGGTGCGCGGTATTGTCGATATTGCCATGACGCTGGAGAATGATATCCCGGAATACCGCATGCGGATCGACCGGGAGAAAGCGCTGTCAGCCGGTGTCTCGACCAGTGACGTAGTTGGTGCACTCAGCCGGTTGGTGGGGGGAGAGGACGTATCAACCTATGAGGACGAGGACGGCGATGCGGTCAATCTGCGAGTACGGCTGCCTGCGCATCTTCGGCAGAATGCGGTGCAAGTGCTTGCTTTAAATGTATCGGTACCGGATGGCAGCGGCGGAGTCAAGCTGATTCCGCTCTCAAGTCTCGCCAGCACAGCCGTGGCCGCTTCACCAACGGAGATAAACCGGCGGGACCTCGCCCGTCAAATAACGGTCAGTGCCAACCTTGACCGGTTACCGGTCGGTACGGCCGCGAAGCATGTCGAAGAGGCGGCAAAACGGATCAACATGCCGCCCGGATATTTTATCAACCTGTCCGGTGAGGCCGAAGATATGGCAGAATCCTTCGGGTACATGGGGGAATCACTGCTGCTGGCGGTTCTGTTCGTCTATCTGATTCTGGCCGCCCAGTTCGAGTCATTTTTTGAACCGCTGGCCATCATGCTCTCCCTGCCGCTTTCTATCGTTGGCATGGCCGGAATGCTCAAGCTGACCGGTGATACGGTCAATATCATGTCATTAATCGGTCTGATCATGCTGATGGGATTGGTGACGAAAAATGCCATTTTGCTGGTTGACTACGCCAAGGTTCTCCAGCGGCGGGATGGTATGGCGCGCCGCGAGGCTGTTATTCTGGCCGGTCGTACCCGACTGCGACCGATTATTATGACGACGCTGGCGATGATTTTTGGCATGATGCCGCTCTTTTTCGCACTCGGCGCCGGTGCGGAAGGGCGCGCTCCCATGGCCCGCGCAGTTGTAGGTGGTTTGCTGACATCGACTCTGCTGACGCTGTTGGTGGTGCCGGTCATGTACACGCTTATGGATGATTTCGGCGGGTGGCTGAAACGGAAGTGGCGAGGAAGCAAGGCATAGCCGGTCCTGATTCATTCTAATTCTGCCGATTGGCGACCAAAAAGTCCCCTCTCCATGAGGGAGAGTGGATAGGGTGAGGGGGGGAATGGTGGATTATGCTGTGCCGTTGCCCCCTTCCGGCCTTCGGCCACCTTCTCCCTCAGGGAGAAGGGACTTTCTAAAAAGCCGGTTGTAATCAGCGGTAATTTTACATATTCTTATAGTAAGGAGGTAAGGAATTATGCTTGCCAGAAAAACTTCAAAAAATCAGCTTACATTGCCGAAAGAAATAGTGGGCAATTTTCCCAACATCGATCTGTTTGATGCCATAGTGGAGGATAACCGCATTGTGCTGACCCCTGTGAAGGTTATGCCGCTGAACCCCTCAATGGAAGGCATCCGTGAAAAAATCCGGATGCTCGGCATTGATGAGAATGATGTGACCGAGGCGGTGAAATGGGCGAGAACATAACACGCGTGCGGGTTGTCCTCGATACCAATGTCCTTGTTTCGGCTTTACTATTTGGTGGCAAGGTCGGGATGCTGCGCGATTTATGGAAGTCCGGTCGTATTATCCCGCTGATATCAAAGGAAACATTCGCCGAGTTCAGAAAAGTCCTGTCGTATCCGAAATTCAAACTTTCCCAGCGAGAAATCCGCGCCATACTCAACGACGAAATCCTTCCATTTGTGGAAGCGCTGGAGATTACGGAACAGGTAACCGGTATCTGCCGCGATCAACATGATGACATATTTCTTGCGGTGGCTGCCCGTGGCGGCGCGGGTCATCTTGTTACCGGAGACCAGGATCTGCTGGTATTAATAAACTACGCTGAGACACGGATAGTAACGGTTGCGGAGTTCTTGTCGCTTGTGGGTGACAATTGATGTGCGCGTTGTTACATAATAAATGTTCCATTTGGGTTGTTGACCGGTTCACGCGCGCGCGTGTGAACCGGTCAACAACGAGTTAGCTCGAAAAATGAGGGATAAATGAAAAAGGTGATTTTGGTCGGATGGGTGCTGTCTTTTTTGGGATTCACTGCCAGTGCCTATGCCGGATTCTCGATGAATGAAGTGGCCGACGAAAATGTCACCATCGACGTCAAAAAGTATGCGAAGGCCCAAGCGACGTTGAATAAATTTGAACCAAAGAAAACTATCTGGGTGCAAAAAGAAGTGAGACTTACGGAAGACGATATCGATGCAGCCTACGTTGACAGCATAGAAACCGTTGAAGATGCCTTTGCTGTCCCTCTCAAGGTCATAGACAGGCAGCCTGCCGTCAAAATCAAGTTCAAGGACACTTCAAGAAAAAAGCTAGAAATATTCACTTCCGAAAACATCAATAAAATTGTCGCCATAATTCTGGACGGTGAAATACTGGCTGCACCAAAGGGGTACGAGCCAATTACAGATGGCATCATTCTGGTCAACGGAAATTGGACAGCGCAAGAGGTAGCTCGCATCGTCAACAGGATAAACGAGATAGCAAAGGCGAAGGACAAGAGCTAACAAGGCGGCCGGGAGATAGGTGTTGACCCCATAGGTGACCCGAATGAAAATAAGAATCTGTAGAATTTGTCCTTGAAAGTAAAATGGACCAAAAAGTATTAATCAATAATGATACCGTGCCTGAAGAAAGTCGATTCTGTCATCACGAACAAGATAAACAATTCTGTGCTCTTGTGTGAGGCGTCTCGACCACGTGCCGGATGAAAGGTATTTGAGCGGTTCTGGCTTGCCGATGCCAGTAAAGGGATCGCGTATGATTGCTTCTATCAAATCAAAAGCCCGTAACGCGACTTTTCGGTCAGTTTCCACCCAATGACGCAAGTCTTCACGGAACTCTGGTTGAAAAACTGAATCCCGCTGTTTAGCCTTCAAGGCCAACCTCGGAACGAAGCGATTTCACTGAAGATGCTGTGCCAGCCCCCTTCAGTGCACGTTCCAGCGCAGACAGGAGCCTTTCGGCATTTTTGGGTGAACGCATCAGGTAAGCACTTTCCACCAAACTTTGTAGTTCATCAGCAGCTATCATAGCTACATTATTACCCTTGCGACGACGAATGAGGACAATCTCTCGGTTTTCTATTACCTCGTCACAAAGTCCGGCAAAATTGGCTCTAGCATTGGTATAGGTTGTTTGTAGCATGTCTGTGTCTCCTTTATATGTACAGGATTACTGTACAGAATGATTTACTGGCAGTCAAGAAGTCAAATACGAATGACGAATATCCAACTTGCGGCTCGACCAGACCGCCGGGAAAGACCGGGCGGGCTGGTCAGCCTTGAGATGTTAGTCAGAATCAAGGAGAACCCATAAAATGAGGATTGCCCTTGTTGTTGCAGAAGAATAACAGTGGGGTCAAGTCTCCAAAATTCAAATTTGATATTTGGAGACTTGACCCCTTACGATGCTTCCAAAACTACGGAGGCTTTTTCTGGGGTGTTGTTATAGCCTCTTTCGGAATTTTTTCGTATGTCATGAATTTATCAACATATGAATTTCAAAGAACTTCTAAAATAAGTCTGGCATTGGTTTTACTGGCATCTGGAGTACTTGGTGCACTTGTCGGAGAAAAATTTATGGAGAAGCTAGGGGAATGGTTTAAATGGTTTTTATGAGAGCAAAAATCATATGGCTAAAAATAGCAAATATGCTATATTAACATCATGACTTGGACAATCACCTACTACAGCAAATCAGTGCAAGAAGAAATCCTTGCCATGCCTGCCGGATTCCTAGGCCGCTATCTCCGTTATTCCGACAGGATGGAAATCTTTGGTCCAGATCTTGGTATGCCACATACTAGAGCGATGGGTGACGGCCTTTTTGAATTGCGACTGAAGTCTGCTGAAGGGATAGCTCGGGTTTTCTACTGTACGATGATTGGTCGAAAGATTGTGATGCTGCACCAATTTGTAAAGAAGTCTGATATAACTCCACCAAGAGAGCTTGAAACAGCACAACGAAGAATGAAGGAGTACAAAAATGCTCACACACAAAGAACTTAAAGCTCGGGCTCTTGAGAGAGCCGACGTAAAAGCTGAATATGATAGACTGGATGAAGAGTTCAGATTTTTTGATGAATTCCTCAAAGCTCGCGCTGCCGCAGGTGTCACACAAGCTGAAGTAGCAGAGCGCATCGGCACAACCCAGTCTGCTGTGGCCCGCCTTGAATCAGGTCGAGGAAAACATTCTCCTTCAATTGCGACATTAGAGAAATACGCTCATGCCCTCGGATGCCGTTTGGAGTTGCGATTGGTTAGTGAAATGGTATCAAGAAATACAGAAGGCAAAACAACACGCGCAGCCAGGCATACAAAAAAGTTACGTGCCGCTTAGAATCTCGCCTGGAATAACATTGGGGTCAAGTCTCCAAAATTCAAATTTGATATTTGGAGACTTGACCCCTTACGATGCTCCCATACGATATTAAAGGAGCAATGACAAGTCCAGCTTGCGGCACGACCAGCCCGCCCGGAAAAGCTGGGCTGGCTGGTCAGCCTTATGACGGTTGACAAATTAAGGATAAAAATGAACCCACGGTGGCCCCAAACAATGAACATCCGCGTTTGCGTCAATGACAAGATGCAGAAGAGTTACATCTACTTCCTGACGGAGCCGGTGGGGGGAAACTTCCATCCGGATTTCAGACCTGAACTGACCCCGAAGGAGATGCTTGAACTTGGTGTGTTTGGCGGGAAGTATATGACAGACTGTGCAGAAGAGTTCCCCCGTGATTGGTTTGCCAATGCGAAGCTCTGTCATGAAAACCATGTTCCCGAACTGAACCACTTTGGCGTCAATGCCTCGAAGCCGTTATCCTACTGGCGGGAAAAGGGATGGATTCATACCGATGACCCGCGAGGATGGTTCCAGTGGTACTGCCGGTACTATCTGGGGAGAAGGGGTAGTGACGACTTTCGGCAGATAAAAAGATGGCAGGCGATGACACGGCATATTGCACAGTTGCGGAAGAATTGCCCGGAGGGGTGCCTGTCATGCCGAAGAAAGCAGCGCCAGGCACTGTTGCACTGGGCCTACGACAGCAGGAATATCTGAATTACCGTGATTACCGTGGAAACGCCCTGGTCTGGTCGCCGGGCTGACAAGTGAGTATAATGCCGAATTCTCCACTACTGTTTTTCGATAGTTTTGGCGGTAATGACTTTCCCTCTTCGTGGCGTTTTGGCGACTATGTCAAAACCGTTGCAGCCATCCACCCCGGCGAAGTGATCGGAGTGTTGAAGCAAGTCGAACAGGCAACCGCTGATGGTCTGTTCGCCGCCGGTTTTATCGCCTATGAGGCTGCTACCGCACTTAACCGGGATCTACCCGCACTTCCGTCGGTTGCGGGATTGCCGCTGGTCTGGTTTGCGATATTTCGGGAGCGGCATGAGGTTGAAGGGGGGGCACATTTTTGTGTTTCTTCAGCCGATGCCACACTTGAACCGCTGAAAGACCTCGAACAGTATACCGGCGATATTGAGCGCATCCGTGACTACATTGCAGCCGGTGACTGCTATCAGATCAATCACACCTTCCCGCTTCATGGCGTTTTTCAGGGAAGTCTCCAGGGGTTGTACTCGTGTATCGGTGCAGCCCAGCGAGCCCCGTTCTGCGCGTACCTTGACATCGGCAGATTCACGATTCTTTCTGCTTCACCGGAACTGTTCTTCTCGCTGAGGGAGGGGATAATTACTACCCGTCCGATGAAGGGAACATCCAGTCGCGGACGCTGGTCGGAAGAAGACCTCTCTTTAGTCGCACAGTTGCGCGGGAGCCCCAAGGAGAGGGCAGAAAATTTGATGATTGTGGATCTGTTGCGCAATGATCTCGGCATTGTGGCAGAGACCGGGTCGGTGTCGGTTGACGCACTCTTCGAGGTGGAAACATATCCGACTGTTCATCAGATGACTTCTACCGTTTCCGCAAAGCTTAACCCGGACATCGGCCTGACGGAAGTTCTTCAGGCGCTGTTTCCGTGTGGATCGGTAACTGGGGCGCCGAAACGGCGCAGTATGGAAATAATCGGCGAACTCGAAAATGCGCCGCGCGGGGTCTACTGCGGGGCGATCGGATGCGTTGCCCCTGGTGGTGAGGCGCTCTTTTCCGTCGCAATCCGTACGCTGCTTTTTGATGCAGATACGCACAAGCTGACAATGGGAGTTGGCAGCGCGGTTACCTGGGATTCCGAAGTGGTGCCAGAATATGCGGAATGCTTGAGCAAAGGAGACTTTCTCTATCAACCGGAACAGGAGTTCAAGCTTATTGAATCGCTGCGTCTGGAGAAAGGCACCTATACTCATCTCGAGAGACATATAGCGCGGTTGGCGGCATCGGCCCAATATTTCAGATTTTCTTTTAGCGAAGATAGGGTACGGCACATGCTTTCGGATTTTTCCGATTACAGAACGGAACGGTATAAAGTCCGCCTCTTACTGTCAGCTGACGGTAGTCTTGAGTTGAGCTCGGATGCTCTGGACGAATCCGTGGAAGTGTTGCATGTCTGCGTCAGTTCGGTGCCGGTTCATTCCGGTGATCGATTTCGTTATCACAAGACCACCCGGAGGAACATGCTTGATTCGGCACGATCAAACCGCCCGGACTGTGATGAGGTCCTATTACTCAACGAATATGGCCAGGTGACTGAAGGAAGCTACCACAATCTGGTGATAAAGCTGGGAGGGTTGTTTGTCACGCCGCCCCTAGCATGCGGCCTCCTGCCGGGGGTGCTGAGGGCGGAATTGCTTGAAACAGGAAAAATATCAGAGCAGGTTCTCTATCCACGCGATCTTGAATCTGCGGAGGAAATATGGCTCATCAACTCGGTGCGTGGCTGGCGGCGATGTGAATTGAAAGGGGGCATGCAGCAATGAAAATTGCACTGCTGATTATTTTCGGATTATTTCCGACAGTCTGTCTGGCAGAAACCCGTATAATTACTCTTGACCAGGCGCTTTCCATTGCCATGGAGAAAAACCGTGATATCGAAAAGGCTCGTGAGTACGCACGGTATGTCCAGGGAAAATATGTCGAGGAGCGCGCCGCCGCTCTACCGCAACTTTCACTTAACGGCGCAGTAGCTGTGGCAAAGGATAAAAGCCAGGAGGTTGCCGGATACCCTGCACAGCGCCAGTTTGGTCGAACTGTTGACCTGACGGTATCTCAGCCTCTCTACACCTGGGGTAAGCTGAATGCAGCCATTCGTGCCGCCGAAATTGGACTGAAAACCGCCGACGAGCAACTGCGGCTATATCGCCAGGCGGCGTATCGCGATGTCGTCGCAGCGTACCTCGATATTCAGTTGGCGCAGTTTTTGTCACGTTTGGCGCAGGATAACCGTACGCAAAAACTGCGGCACCTTGAAGAGGCCACCCGTAAGTTCAGCGTGGGGGTGGCCACTGATTATGATGTACTGGCTGCCGAAGTCGCTGCGCAAAATGCGGTTCCGGAAGTTATTCGTACAGATAATGCGGTCCGTACAGCATTTGATAGACTCCGTTTCCTGCTTGTCCTCGGGACGGAGGAGATCGAAGTTGTTGGAACGCTGGAGTCAGCAGCTGAAGATAGCAAGCTTCCCGTCGATTACGCTGAAGCGTTGCAGATTGCCAAAATGCGCCGCCCGGAACTAACCGATTTGCAACTGCGCATCGGTATTTACGATGAATTGGTGACCATTGCCAATGCCGAAGATAAACCGCGTCTTGATCTGAAAGGGAGTGCCGGTTGGCACTGGGCAACCCTCGATGATCCGGGGCCGGCTTATGATGCCGATGGTGCCGCCTGGAGTGTTGGCTTATATATGACGTTTCCGCTTTTTGATGGACTAAAGACGAGAGGCAAAGTCGCTCAGGCGCGGAGCGAGCTCCGGACGAAACAGATAGAAGAAGCAAAACTTCTCGATGCGATAGCACTCGAGGTTCGTCAGGCCGGTTTTGCCTACCGGGAGGCCGCCGAGATACGTACTGCACTTTCCGGCACGGTCACGCAGGCCGAGCGCTTGCTGCTGATGGCGGAAAAGGGATACGAATTCGGAGTGAAAATAAGACTCGAAGTAGACGATGCCCAGCTTAATCTGCTCCAGGCAAAGAGCAATCTGGCCCGTGCCCAGCGCGATTTTCGTGTGGCCCAGATAAATTATCTCTGGTCTATGGGGATTGTAGGGGAGTAGTTCTCGTGCTTCCATTTAAGAAAATCCGGCGTAGTTACAATCCTTTTGACTCATGGAGAACTGCGTGGTACGTTGCACGATATTTTTCAACGGGAGAAAACAATGAGCATTGTTGTGGTCGGAACCGTCGCGTTTGACACCGTCGAGACCCCATTCGGGAGAGGGGAAAATGTTTTGGGCGGCTCTGCCACATATTTTTCTACCTCGGCAAGCTTCTTTACTGATGTGTCTCTGGTGGCGGTCGTCGGCGAGGATTTTCCTGAAGAGCATGTTACGTTTCTACAGGGGCGCAACGTCGATACCACCGGTTTGCAGCGTATTCCGGGCAAAACGTTCCATTGGAGCGGGCGCTACGGATACGATCTGAACGAGGCGCAGACGCTTGATACCCAGCTTAATGTGCTGATGGATTTTCAGCCGGAACTGCCGGAATCGTACCGGGATGCGGAATATCTTTTTCTGGCAAACATTGATCCCGACTTGCAGATGAAGGTGCTGGATCAGGTTCGGAAACCGAAGCTTGTTGCGTGTGATACGATGAACTTCTGGATATCTTCAAAACCGGCCGCGTTGAAAAAGGTGCTGCAGCGGGTCGATATCGTTGTTATCAATGAAGGTGAGGCCCGGCAATTTACCGGCGAAGCCAATCTGGTCAAGGCGGCCCGGCAGATCATGGCCCTCGGCTGCAAACGTCTGGTCGTCAAACGGGGGGAATACGGGGTGCTGATGTTCACCCCGGAGACGGTTTTTGCCGCTCCGGCCTATCCCCTGGAGGAAGTATTTGACCCGACCGGTGCGGGCGATACGTTTGCCGGCGGTTTTATGGGGTATCTGGCCAATACGGGTGACCTGTCAGAAGCAGGGTTGCGCCAGGCGATTATTTTCGGCAGCGTCATGGCCTCCTTCAATGTAGAAGATTTCAGTCTCAATCGTATGAAACGGCTTGAGTTTAAAGAAATCAAGGCTCGCTTCAGCAGCTTCAAGGCGCTGACAAGCTTCAGGGATGTTGCTGTTTGATGACGCACGGTATCAAGCGGCGAGGGCGAATGTCATGGAATATGCATATATGAAGGGTTTTTTCTGCACCATATTTGCGGGGTGTATGCTGTCGGCTGTTTTTGGCTGCGTATCCGGACGGAGTCAGAACAATGTCAGTCAGAATCCCGCATCCTATCATTATCAAATGGGGCTTTCATATCTTGGCGAGCGCAACTACTCCTCCGCACTATTTGATCTGACTGAGGCCGAGAAGCTTGATCCAGAGAATCCGGACGTCCTGTATAGTCTTGGTAAAGCGTTCATTGGCAAAAAACGCCCCGACCTCGCAGAAGCAAAATTTTTGAAGGCAATCCTCCTCAAGCCAAACTTCTCTGCTGCTCGCAATGATCTCGGTGTCGCCTATCTTGATCTGAAACGTTGGGACAACGCGATACAGCAGTTCAAAATCGTCAAGGATGATCTCTTTTACGATAATAACGAAAATGCTGTCATCAATCTCGGCCTGGCGTACCTGGGCAAAGGAAATTACCCGAAAGCACTGGAAGAGCTTCAGGCAGTTGCTGTCATGAATCCACGCAATCCTGTTGTCCGGGCCTCTCTCGGGCGGGTATGGTTTGCCATGGGTAACAATGATCAGGCTGTTGCTGAATACAAAAAAGCACTCGCAATCTACAGCGATTATGGCGCCGTTCATTACTATCTTGGTCAGGTACAGCTGAAGATGAACATGATCGATGCCGCACGCGCTTCATTTAACGAGGTCCTCCGTCTTATTCCCGAAAGTGAGCTTGGTCGTTCTGCCCTTGGATATCTGGATCTGATAAAATGAGTACCGTCAGTGTGCCAGATCAGGAGGCGTTTTCAGCGGATTCAGCCGCCGGGTCGCCGGGAGCGATTCTGAGAAGGTGTCGTGAGTTTCACGAAATCACCCTTGAAGAGGCTTCTGAAACCACAAAGATAGCCGTCTCATATCTGAATGCGCTGGAGGAGGATCGAACGGATGAGTTTGCCAATCTGACCTATCTCAAGGGTTTTCTCCGCATTTATACAACCTACCTTGGTCTGAGTTCCGATGATATTTCCCGGATGTATGACAAGCGCTCCGGAATCCAGAGCAGTGCGTCTGATGCTGCCCGGACGCCTTCTTCTTCGCGTACACCACGCACGTTCCCCCTGTTGAAGAGACTGCTGTTTCCGGCGATCCTGCTCGTCTTGATTGTTATTACGGCGGCGTTTTTCAAACGTCCCCCCCCCTCTCCCGTTCGTCAGCCGTTTACGCCGCCGGCAACTGTTCAGCCTGTACAGAATGCTGCCATCCAACTCGTACAAAGCTCCGCTAAAAGCGTGAAAGTTGCAGCGCCGGTCGTCGTTCTCCCCGCTGTTGAAAAGCACGCAACAGAGCCTGCTCCTGTAGCAGCGCCGGCACAGTCGCCCGCTGAGGGAACCAGAGGTTTCATTCTCAAAATCCGCGTTACCCAGAACGGTGCATTAACATCTACCGTTGATGACTCAGCCCCGCAGCTGCATGAGCTTGCCGTCGGTGATGTCGTTGAGTGGAAGGCAGAAAAAATGGTCACACTTGAATTGAGCAATGCGGGGGGTGTTGAAATCGAGTTGGACGGCAAGCCGTACAAATCACTTGGCCCCCCTGGGACACCGGTATATATCGAGTTCGATGCCGATGGTGCGAAAGAGTAATCCCTGAATTTTCCCCCCTCATCCCGATATCTCCCTGCCGAAAGAAAAAAAATTTCATCCGCTTGACACTTGGTCGCTCCATGCTAGACTTCCTCTACTTCTGAATGGTATCGGGGAAATATGTGAGCAACGGAACGCAAAAAATACTCGTTGTAGATGATGAAGAGAACGCCAGGGTTGCACTTTCAAAAATTCTTGCCCACGATGGCTACGATGTTGCGTCGGTTAAAAACGGTTTGGAAGCCCTCAATTATCTGCGCAGTAAAGAGGTCGAGTTGATTATTACCGATCTCAATATGCCTGAAATGGATGGATTGGTGTTTTTGAGGGAGCTTAACCGGTGTCATCCTGCCAGCAATGTGATTATGGTTACAGCGTATGGGGAGGTTGAATCGTATCTGGAAGCCATGACGCTGGGCGTTTTTGAATACATCAACAAACCGGTGAAGTATAATGATCTGAAAAAAGTCATCAACAAGATCTTTAACAAGGTGGAGCGACCAGCGGAATTTATAGGGGGACAACCATGAAACCGTTTTCAAAAATTCTGGCTGCAATCGATTTTTCTGAAAATTCTGAATGTGCATTTGATCTTGCTTTGACACTGGCAACCCAGTTCTCGGCTGAGCTCACCATTGTTCATGTTATTAATGAGCCGGTTGATTTGCGTGGTTTCTATGTGCCGCATATTTCCTTTGAGCAGCTTGAAAAGGAAATTGAAGAAAGTGCTGTCAAAATGATGGAGACATTCTGCCAATCAAAATTGAAGGGCTTTGCCAATTACAAGACCGCCATCGTGACCGGCATCCCGTACGATGAAATAATTGCAGCGGCGGAGAGGATTGACGCATCTCTTATCGTGCTCGGCACTCATGGCAGAACCGGACTTGACCGTATCCTGTTTGGCAGCACGGCGGAACGGGTCGTGCGCTCTGCGGCTTGCCCTGTTCTAACCGTCCGGCTCCCGGTCACCTGATGGTGTCTTGGTACCATGTATGAAGAGAGTAAATCATCATGATGACTGATACTGAGGCGCGCCCCACTAAGAAGCCAGTTGTTATTATCGATGACGACAGGAATATCCTCGAGTTGGCTTCGTTGATTCTTTCAAAGAATGGTTTTATGCCATATATTGCTGATAGCGCTTACGAGGGGCTCGGGCTTATTTCCCGCCACGCCCCGGAACTGGTTCTGCTCGATTATATGATGCCGGACGTTGACGGCTTGGCTGCCCTGCAAAAGATCAAAGCACGTTTCCCCGATACATACGTGGTGATGCTTACCGGCAAGGGAAGTGAGGAAGTTGCCGTTGAATTGATGAAAAACGGTGCATCAGAGTACATACTCAAGCCGTTTAACAATCGCAATCTGGTTGAACGGCTGAACAATGTGCTGAGAATCAGGGAAATTGAGATTCACAACAAGCAGCTGCAAAAACAGCAGGAGCACTTGCTGTTCGAAATAGAACAGTGGAATCTCGAACTCCAGAGGCGAGTACGGGAAAAAACGGACGCCCTGCAACGAGCACAGGAAGAGGTGGCACAGTCCGAGAAGCTGGCCGCAATGGGGTACCTGTCGGCCGGTATGGCGCACGAGATTCGCAACCCGCTTAATTCCATCTCGCTTTATATCCAGTTAATGCGCCAGACGACAACAGAACCTGACCAGCTTGAATATCAGGCGAAAGTCCTGAAAGAGGTTGATCGGATTGATTCAATTATCCGGAAGCTACTGGATGCTTCCCGGCGTACCCGCTCCATTTCGTCAAATGTGCAGATCAACCAGGTTATTGATAACGTACTTGAAGCCTTTTCGCCGCAAATTGAAACAAGGAAAATTGAGGTTGATCGCACGTACCACTGCATTCCGTCCCCGATTACTGCTGATCCGGCTGAATTGGAACAGATCTTTACCAACCTTTTTCTGAATGCCATGGATGCAATGAATGCCGGTGGTCGATTGACTATCGAAATTACGCAAAAAGAGGGTCGGGTGATTGTCTGGGTCGGTGATAGCGGCAACGGCATCGCTGCAGAGGTGCTCCCACAGATATTCGAACCATTTTTCAGTACAAAAGGGCGCGGTACCGGGATGGGGCTGCCGGTAGCGCAACGTATTGCCCGAATGTATGAAGGGAACATGGAGGTGGAATCCTCGTCATCGGAAGGGACCGTATTCCGCCTCGAGTTTCCTGTTTGCCGCTAAATTCCCCTTCCCTTTTCCTGTTGAGATGGTGTATCTTCCTCCACTATAGAAAGCCTTCCAGCGTGCACCCATGAGCAAACCACAAAGAAAACTTCTTATCATTGACGATGACCCTTTTTTTCTGAAAATCCTGAGCGATAATTTCAGGGAGAGCGGTTTTCTCGTGTTCAACGCCAATGACGGTATTGAAGGAGTGAAGGTGTATCTTGAGGAACTGCCGGATGCGGTTATTTCTGACCTTGTCATGCCGCGCATGGGAGGGGTCAGCACCTGCATGGAGATCAGCCGCCTGGCGGGAGACCGTCCCCCCGTGATAGTCCTGCTGACCTCCATGTTTCACGAAGCGCCTCACGAACACGAATCCCCTGAAATGGGGGCTACCGTCCATATCCCCAAGTCTACCAGTCCGCTTGATATAGTCATTATTGTTGAACAGCTCCTGGATCGCGGCACATACCTGCAGAACTGACAGCATGCCCTTTATCTATCGCAATCTTCTCGTCTCTCCGCATGACAATGAAGAAATGCTGCCGGCGCTGCTTGCAGATCGTCTTTCCGTCCCGCTCGTCTCCTTGTCAGATATCCGCATCATCCGGAAAGGTATCGATGCCCGCAAAAAGTCTCACATCAAGGTGGTCTACACGCTTTCTTTTGTTGCTGCCGATCAATTCAGAGCGCGTCTTGCCGCTGATCCATCTATAGAGTGGCAGGAAGAACAACGTGTTTTAGCGCCGGCACCGGTGAGCTCAGCACAACGGATTATTATTGTCGGGAGCGGACCTGCCGGCCTGTTTGCCGCGCTGAGACTTGCGGAGTACGGTCTGACGGCAACCGTAATTGAACGGGGTGAAGCGGTTGAACAGCGGGCTCTCTCCGTACAGCGTTTCTGGAAAGAGGGCATTCTCGATCCTGAGTCGAATGTCCAGTTCGGCGAGGGAGGAGCGGGTACCTTTTCTGACGGTAAACTTACCTGCCGCTCCAAAGACCCACTGGCCTCCTGGGTGCTGGAACAGTTGGCTGCTTTTGGCGCCCAGCCTGAAATACGCTACCTAGCCAAGCCGCATATCGGTACGGACCGCTTGCGATCGGTCGTCACTGCAATCCGTCGCGAGCTTTTAATGAAGGGTTTCACTGTTCGCTTCAGCTGTAAATTGACCGGTATGCGTATAACGAATGGCCTTGTAAGTGCTATAACGGTAAATGAGTGCGAAGAAATTCCGTGCGATCATCTGATTCTGGCCAGTGGACACAGCGCACGGGATACCTTTGAAATGCTGGAGCGGTTGAACGTACCATTGCAGAGGAAGCCTTTTGCCATGGGCCTGCGTGTTGAGCACCCGCAGGAACTGATCAACCGCATTCAGTACGGAGTCCACAAGTTTTCCGCGTTGCCGGTGGCGGACTATGCCGTCACCTGGAACAGCGGCTCCAGCGGGCGGAGCGCCTATTCCTTCTGCATGTGTCCGGGGGGAGTGGTGGTTGGCGGGGCCTCCGAAGCGGGGGGGGTCGTCACGAATGGCATGAGCGGGCAGTTGCGTAACTCTCGTTTTGCCAACAGCGCGCTGGTGGTAAATGTCCGGGAGGACGATTTCGAGGGGCCGGGAGCATTAGGAGGGATTCGTCTACAGCACCGGTGGGAGCAGCGGGCCTTTGAATTGGGTGGAGGTCGTTTTCACGCGCCGGCCCAAAACCTGCTTGATTTTCTGCATCTACCGGGGAAAGGCCCCGCCACATCAAGTTATCGTCCCGGCATCTGTGAAACGGAACTGGATACGGTTCTGCCGCCGTTTATTATTGAAACGCTGCGGGAGGGAATTATCAACTTCGGGAAAAAGATGAAGGGCTTTGTAACTGCTGATGCCACCCTTATTGGCATTGAATCGCGCACCTCATCGCCGGTACGTATCCTGCGTGATAGCGGCTTTGAATCAGTCGGCATCAAAAGGCTGTATCCCGCAGGAGAAGGGGCCGGATATGCGGGGGGTATTATGAGTTCGGCTGTGGACGGCATCAGAATTGCCGACAGCATAGCGGCGAGGTTGAAGGTTAAGGGTTGAAGGTTCCCTCTTTGTTCCTCACCCTTCAGCCCTCAGCCTGCTATTTGGGAATGTTCTGCTTCAAATCAAGCTCCCGCACCTGTCCCAGCGATGCAAGCGGCTGGTCAAATTTCGTCGCATCGCCGATGATAACCAGTTTGAAGGCATCCGGATGCAAATATTTCCGTGCAGCATGTAAAATATCGTTTTTGGTTACCTTGGCGATATTATCCCGATACTGCTCAAGGTACCCGTCGGGATAACCGTAATATTCGAGGCGGGCTCGCTGGCTGACAATCGTAGCCGGACTGGTGAACCCGAACATGAACGAATTGATGATGTATTCCTGTGCAGCCTTTAGTTCTCCCGTGCTCACCGGTTCTTTCGTCAGTTCAGTGATAAGTTTTTTCATCAAGTTGATGGTTTTGATCGTCGATTCCGCCTTGGTCTCTGTTTCGGCAATAAAACTGCCGGTATACCGGCGCCCGATATCAAAACGACTGTCGATGTTATAGGCAAGACCCTGATTGGTCCGAATCTCTGTTGTCAGCCGGGAGGTAAAGCTGCCACCGAGTATGTAGTCCAACAGGCGCACAGCGTAGATATCCGGCGCATCCTTGTCCAGTCCCAGATGTCCCATACGGATGACCGTCTGGTTGACCTGCTTTTTGCCGTACAGCACCTCACCCTGAAACAGCTGCTGTGGTTGCGAAATCGTCGGCAATATCAAAACCGTTGGATAGGCTACCGGTTTGAAGACGGAATTCAGCTCTTTCAGAAGCGCCGCGCGCTCAAAATCCCCTGATACTGCCAGAATCATGTTGTCAAGCCGGTAAAATCTACGGTGAAATTCAACCAAGTCCTCACGGGTTATGGCTTTGACTGTCTCATAGGTGGTGACTCTTCCCAGTTGATGCCCGGCAAAAACGGCCCGGTTAATCTCACGACCGGCAATTTCCTTTGGATCGTCATTCTGGCGCCGTAGCCCCTCAATAGTTTGGCGGCGGGCAATTTCTATCCTTTTCTCGTTAAAGTCCGGGCTAAGTAGCACATTGCGGAATATCTGCAGGGTTCTGCTGAAATTTTTCTTAAGCGCTGCCAGCGAAACCGTGCCCATATCGGTGCTGATGCCGCTTTCGACAGCAGAAGCCATAAACTCAAGCTCATCATCAATAGCTTCCGGATGCATGCCGCCAGCGCCGCCACTGCGCATGATGCTGCCGGTCATGCCCGCCAGACCGGACTTATTTGTCGGTTCATAGACTCCACCAACGCGCACCATGGCGGACATGGTGATAATCGGCAATTCGGTATCTCTGAGCAGGTATACCGGCATCCCACAATCCAGGACAACCCGTTCGGCCGTGGGAATCTGGAAGTTCAGCGCGGGAAAGGACATGGTGCGAGGATTTGCCCACTGTTGATCAGCAGCAGAGGAATACGCACTCATGGTGAACAGTACGCAAAGAGAAAGCAGCAGCCTCATTTGCCACCCCCTTTTTTGGTGATAAAGCCGACGGTGCGGTTCTCACGGGTAAAATAGCTGCCAGCGACCCGCATAATGTCTGCCGGAGTCACTTTGGCAATGTTATTGCGCAGTTCGGTCATGTAACGCCAGCTGCCGGTAGTTGCCTCAAACTCGGTCAGGTTGCGCGCCAACCCACCGTTTGTCCCCATGCGCCGCGCCTCTTCATACTCCATTTTATTGAGAATGCGTTGCAAATCCCGCCCAGCAACCGGCATCGTCTTCAGGAGATCGAGTTCGGCCTGAATCGCCTCTTCAACTTCTTTGATTGTATGAGGTGATCGCGGATTTGCGCTGATGACAAACAGATTCGGGTAGCGGCTCCCCGGCGCGTCAAAGGCTCCGATTTCTGTGACAAGCTGCTGTTCAATCACCAGTTTGTTGTAAAAACGCGACGTGCGGCCACTGCCAAGAATCATCGTGATGACGTCAAACACATAATCGTCAGGAGTTGCTATTGCCGGTTTATGGAAGCTGATCATCACGGTCGGTTCCGCTTCCACTATCAGTTCGATGCGGCGCTCTCCTGCCTGCGCCGGTTCCATGGCTGTGACCGGTGCAGGTTCCTTACCAGGTTTGATGTCTCCGAAATAGCGTTCGACCAAAGCTATTGTCCGTGTCGTGTCGATATCTCCGACAATCGCCACAATTGCGTTATTCGGGGCATAATAACTATGGAAGAAATTCTCTGCCTTGCTACGGGTCAGATTCTCGATATCTGACATCCAGCCGATGGTCGGTTGGCCGTACGGGTGCGTCAAAAAATTTGCAGCCACAAAGGTCTCCCACAGTTTGCTCTCCGGATCTGCATCGTAGGATCTGCGCCGTTCCTCCATGACGACAGAACGCTCAGTATAAAATTCCCGAAGTACCGCATTTTTCAGGCGGTCTGATTCAATTGCTGCCCATAATTCCAGCTTGTTCGAGGGGAGGCTGATCAAATAGGTGGTGCCGTCACGACTCGTAAACGCGTTGTAACCGGTACCGCCGTTTTTTGAATAGAGTTCGAAAAATTCATCCTTGATGACATATTTGGACGCTTCCGTTTCCAGAGCGGTCAACTGCTTTTGTAAAGTTTCTAGCTTAGCCGTATCGGCTTTGCCTCGCTGTGCCTTCTCGGCCATGATCGCTTGTGCAGTCGTCTCAATCTTGTCAAGGAGCGGCTTTTCAGCCGCATAATCCTTCGTTCCAAGTGTGGTTGTCCCCTTGAAGAGCATATGTTCCAGAAGATGGGCAATACCGCGTTCGTCGCTTCGCTCGTCAACACTTCCAACCCGGAAGCGGATCCATGCCGAAACGGTCGGTGAAGTATGCCTCTCCACCATCAAGATCTTCATGCCGTTTTTCAAGGTGTGCTCGACAACTTTCTCTTCCAGTGTCGCGGCATGTGCGGTTGTGGCGCAGAGGGCCCACAGAACAACTAAACCGATAATTCGTTTCATTAGTATCTGCTCCTGTTAAAACACGGAAAATTTAATGTATTTGCGCGGGTTCTCCTTGAAATCAGTGACCAGTGCATCCATATCGTCAACCATCCTGTTCATTTTGTCATACAGTGTTTTGTCATTCACCAGGCTCCCCGCAGTGCCGTTGCCTGCTTGAACCTTTGCGGTAATCTCCTCGATTCCCTTGACAGAGGATTCTGCTCTGGTCAGGAGGGACATGCCCTTATCGTAAAATTCCCTATCATTGAGGAGCAGGCCGATGGAGCCATCTTTGGATACGATTTTCTTATTCAGATCACGTACATCATCGGCCGCCTGGATGCTCTTATCGGCAAGTGACGTCAGTCTGGTGTAGAGCCCCTTGTCATATATCAAGCGGTTCAGGGTCCCGTCAGCTGCCTGAATATCCTGAAGGGTACGATCAGCGCGAGTAAGGATGCTAACCAGTTTATTGTATGGCTCCGGATCCCGGTTTAACCTGCCGAGGGTTCCATCCCCCCGGTTAATGGTGATAACCAACTCCTTCATTTCGACCGCCAGACGAGCCACATTGCTGTACAGCGTATCGTCCTTGTTCAATTTACCCAGGGTGCCTTTCCCCTGCTCTATGCTGTCGATGATTCCGTTGACCTTGTCGAAGGCATCACCCGCTTTCTGAATGACATCATCAAGCTTGGCGCCCGATACTCCCCGGATGACTGCGGGCGGTATTTCCGAATAATGTTGCGAGGGGAGAATATCAACATATTTTTCGCCCATCAGACCACGGGTTTTGATGGTTATTTTTGAGTCGGTGCCAATTTTTTTCAGGGCTTCGGTGTCAATCTCAACATTAATACTGACCTCATTGCTGTGCTTGGGGTCGGCGAAAAGGATATCGGTAACAAGGCCGACATCGACGCCGGCCAACCAGACCGGAGCGCCAACCTTTAAGCCGACGACATCGCTCATGACAATCCGCATTAATCCTTTACTGACGAACATTTTTGTTTTTTCGCCCATGAGAAGGACGCCACCGGCAAAAATAATCAGTGCCAGCAAGATAAAAACACCGCCCCGTACTTGGGCCCAGCCGATTTGATTACTCCGCTTCATACCATACCCGCCTGTTCCTGCCGCTTTTCATCGGCTATCTGAATATCGTAAAACAGGGACTGATCCGTCGGTTCCAAAAATTCGCACACTTCCGGGATAGTGCTGCTGAGCATTTCCTGTTCAGTTCCTTCAAACAGTACGTGTGCCTTGTGCAAAAAAGTAAATCGCTGCGAAGTGGCAAAGGCGGTTGCGAGATCGTGGGTCACCATCAGGGTCGTCTTTCCTTCCGCCTGCAGACGCAGCATTAAGTTGCAAATGTTGTAGACTCCGATCGGATCAAGTCCGGTTGTCGGCTCGTCAAAGAAGATGTAGTCAGGGTCGGCCGCCAAGGCGCGGGCAATGGCCACCCGCTTTTTCATGCCACCGGACAGCTCTGCCGGATACAGATCAAGGGCTGACTCCACTCCGACAAAACCGAGTTTTTCCCGTACAATGGACTCTATTTCCGCCTGGGTAAGCCGCCCCTCCTCGAACAGGCGATAACCGACATTTTCTCCGACGGTCATGGAATCAAACAGCGCGCCCCCCTGAAAGACGATTGCTATCCGCTTGCGCTGCTGCATGAAGCGTGCTTCCGGCAAGCCGGTAATGCAGAGATCGCCGATGAAAACCTTTCCTGAATCTGGAGCCAACAGGCCGAGCAGCAGCTTGAGGATGGTAGTCTTTCCGGAACCGCTTACTCCGAGAATCGTGCGGTTGACGCCCCGCTCCAGCTGGAAGTCGAAATTCTGGAGAATTCTGCGCCCTCCGATGGAGTAACATAACTTTTCCATGCGGATCGAATCGCCGGAAGTCATAGGGCCTTTATCCTCCCCATGATGAGGATGGTCTGCCACTCAACTTCGGTTACCGGTTGGATTGACAAGCGGCTCCGCTTGACCAGCGGCATATCGGTCAGCAACGGGTTCTGTTTGATGCACTCGAGAGTCACAATTTTTTTCAGCGGTTCACGATAGCGTACATCAACCATAAACCAGATCGGTTTTTCCGGAGTGGCTTTGGGATCAAAATGCTTGGCGTTCGGGTCAAGCGCCGTTATATCGGGATAGCCATCTCGAACGACTTCTGCAAGGCCGATAACCGCCGGTTCCGGGATGTTGCTGTGGTAAAAAAGCACCTTATCACCGACCTTGATTGTCTCCCGCAGAAAATTACGCGCCTGGAAATTGCGCACCCCGTCCCATGGTTCGGTCATATTCGGGCGTTTTTTCAGGTCATCAAAGGAAAAACAGCCAGGCTCGGTTTTGAACAGCCAATACGCCATATTACCCCCTGAACACGACAAAAATTTTTGCCAGAAAAAAATCGACCACCAGAATCAGTACCGACGAAAGCACCACTGCTTGCTTGGCCGCCGCTCCTACCCCTTCGGCACCCCCCTTGGTGCGAAGGCCGATATAGCAGCCGATGACGGCAATAATGGCGCCAAATACCGCCGGCTTCACGATCCCCTCGATCAAATCCTGAAATACCATGAACTGGGGCAGTCCACTGATGTACATGAGCGGATTGATGCCGTACCCCGCAGACATGATATAGCCCCCAAGAACTGAAACAAGGTCGGTCACGATGGTCAAAAGCGGCAGCGCCAGCAGCATGGCTTTGAGTCGAGGTGTCACCAGACGGGTGATGATGTCGGTTCCCTCCACCCGCATCGCATCAACCTGCTCCGTCACGACCATTGTCCCCAGTTCGGCGGTGATGGCTGACCCCACTCGTCCAGCCACCATCAGCGAGGCGAGTACCGGACCCAGCTCCTTGACCATGGTTACCGCCACCATACCGCCGACATAACTGGTCGCCGCAAACGGTTTCAGCTGGATCAATGACTGGAGTGCCATGACCATGCCGGTGAAAAGGCCGGTCAAAATACAGATAAAAAGGGATGAAAATCCGAGTTTGTCGAACTGGATGGCAAATTCGCGATAATAATAGGGGCGGTGGAAGATTCGAGCTGCAGCACGCCCAGCGAGGACGAAACAGCTCTGCAACTCGTGAAAAAAGTCCAGCAGGATGGCATCGATATCGGCCGGCTTCATGCGCACCTAGAGTGCCGCTGCCAGCGCTTCGGAGGCTTCGCTGACGAAGATGAATTCCAGACTGTCGCGAACGTTCTCCGGGATATCCTCCAGATCGTCTCTGTTGCGTTCCGGGGCAATAACCGTATGTACGCCGGCACGGTGGGCGGCCAGAACTTTTTCCTTCAGGCCGCCGATTGCCAGCACTCTACCGGTCAGCGTAATTTCTCCCGTCATGGCGACACTGCGTCGCGCTGGTTTCCCCGTGAGAAGTGACACCAATGCCGTGACCATGGTAACTCCCGCAGAAGGGCCGTCTTTCGGGATGGCCCCGGATGGGACGTGAATATGAATGGTACGATTTTCAAACGCATCAGCCAGAATACCGAATTCATCCGCATGCGCCTCGATGTACGAGAGTGCCGCCCGGGCAGACTCCTTCATAACGTCACCGAGCGACCCGGTCAGGATCAGCTCTGCTTTGCCCGGCATTGAGGTCACTTCGATAAAGAGGATATCTCCTCCGGTTTCCGTCCAGGCAAGCCCCGTTACGACTCCTATGCGGTCCTGTTCGGCGGTGACTTCGTTATGGAACTTTCTCGGGCCGAGCAGTTCGGTAACGGCCTCAGGAGTTATGCCGCTTCTGGTATCCTTTCCTTGGGTAATTTCCTTGGCAACTTTACGAAAGATTGAGGCGATTGTTCGCTGTAGTCCTCGAACGCCTGCTTCGCGGGTGTAGTCACTGATTACTTTCTCCAGCGCATTGTCTTCAAATGCCAGGTCTCGATCAGCGAGACCGTTCTCTTCCAATTCCCGCCGGATTATGAAATTTTTTGCGATCTGCAGCTTTTCCTGACCGCTGTAACCGGCCAGACGAATAACCTCCATGCGATCTTTAAGTGGGCCAGGTATTGGGTCAAGCTGATTGGCTGTGGTGATGAACATCACTTTTGAGAGGTCAAACGGGACATCGAGATAGTGGTCATTGAAGCTGAAGTTCTGCTCCGGATCAAGGACCTCAAGGAGCGCGCTGGCCGGGTCGCCACGGAAGTCGTTGCCCAGCTTGTCGATTTCGTCCAGCATGAAGATCGGGTTATTGACGCCACAGCGATACAGTTCCTTGATGATGCGTCCCGGTAGCGCACCGATGTACGTGCGTCGATGGCCGCGGATTTCCGCTTCATCCCGGACCCCTCCAAGAGAGATCCGTACAAACTTGCGTCCCATCGAGCGGGCGATCGACTTGCCCAGTGATGTTTTGCCAACCCCCGGCGGCCCGACAAAACAGAGTACCGGTCCTTTCATGTTTTCTTTGAGCGATCGCACCGCTAAAAATTCCAGGATCCGCTCCTTGACCTTTTTAAGGTTATAATGATCTTCGTTAAGAATTTCCTCGGCCCGTACCATGTCAAGGCTGTCTGCCGTGCTGGTATTCCAGGGCATGCCGGCCAGATAATCGAGATAGGTGCGTGCTACGTTGTATTCAGGCGAGGCCTGGTTGATCCGTTCGAGCCGTTTCAACTCTTTGTCGGCTATTTTTTTTATCTCTTCCGGAAGCCCTGCGTCTTCAATTTTTCGGCGGAGTTCGTTCAAATCGACTGAGCGGGGATCTTCTTCTCCCAACTCTTCCTGAATATGCTTCATCTGCTCGCGCAGGATATATTCCTTCTGGTTCTTGCCCACCCGCTTGGTGACTTCACCAGCGACCTCATTCTTGATTTGCATCCGCTGTACTTCGTTGGTCAGATGCACATACACTTTTTTCAGTCGATCCAGCGGGTCAATTGTTTCAAGCAGCTCCTGCAGATCGGAAACCGGCAGGTTGACATACAGCGCAACCAGATCAGACAGTCGGGCCGGATTATCAATGTAGTCAATCATTTTCATGACATCATCGGGGAGTGGTTTTCCGTGTGAAAGCGCTATTTTCAGCAGGGCATTAAGGCTCTGTACCAGCGCTTCAGAGACGAGACTCTTTTCGACAAATTCGCGAACAATTTCGCACTGAGCCAGAGTTACATCGCCGGCCGGCTCGGTTTCCAGTATCTGCACACGCGTAATGCCCTCAAGTGATACTTTGTAGCGGCCGTCATCAAGCTTTTTGATCTGGGTAACCTTGCACAAAGTGCCGATTTCGCTTAGTCCCCCCGGGAGTTCACCTCTTGGCTCCTCCAAGCGTTCAAAGGCAAGCGCAACATACTGTTCATATTTTTCTGCTTCGTTGAATGGGGCGATATCTTTTGCACTGACATACAACGGAAGCAGCATATAAGGAAAAACAACGGTTTCATGTTGGGCGAAAAGTGGTAATTTCACCGGCAGCTCGATGGTGGTGTGCGGCATGTTCTCAGGTCCCTTGTCGTAAGTTGATACGCAATTTCCTCTAAAACAGGAAGGGACATCCTAGCACATTTGAGATAACAAGCAAAGCATCAGACGCGGGTATGTCACGATCGTATTTCGTGCTTGACAAGTTTTGAAATAGTATTAAGATAAAAACAATCCTGTTAGGAATTAAATATTACGTTGAAAGGAGACCCTGCCAATGTGGACTGCAAGATTCAGAATTCGTCCGGTTTCCCACTGCAAAGAGGGTTGCCCTAGTTAGCCCGCAGCCAGACGGTTGTGGGCGTTCAGAAAAAAGCCTTCTGTCGTTGACAGGGGGCTTTTTTTTGGCATTTTTTGTGTCGTCACCGCAATTATCTGATATGATGACCGTCGTTTCAAGCTGAACTACTACCGCCTTTCGAGAGTTCCTGAATGAAAAAAATCCTTGTTATTATGTCTGTGACTATTCTCATAGCCAGCTTTGCCGGCTATTTTTTCTATAAGCGCACTCCGGAGATACAGTATAAAACCTCCAAGATTAAGCGCGGTACGATTGTCTCTACGGTGGCTGCAACCGGTAATCTCTCTGCAGTTACTACGGTGCAAGTCGGTACGCAGGTGTCAGGTACAATCCAAAAACTCTTTGTTGACTACAATTCACGGGTCAAAAAAGGGGAGGCTATTGCCGAAATCGATCCGTCACTCTTTAATGCCTCTGTGGAGCAAACGCAGGGGAATTTCCTGAATGCTGAGGCGAACCTGCTAAAGACAAAAGTAACTCTGGCAGATGCGGAAAGAACTTTAAACCGCAACAAGAAGCTGCTTGCTGACGGCATAATTTCACAAGGTGATTACGATGCTGCCGAGACGTCTTTTCAGTCAGCAATGGCTGGCATTAAAGGAGCAGAAGGCATTGTTGCTCAGGCGCGTGGTTCATTGATGCAGGCAAAAACCAATCTGCGCTACTCTGTGATCCGATCTCCGGTTGATGGTGTAGTTATCTCCCGTGCTGTTGATGTCGGACAGACCGTAGCCGCCTCATTTTCGACTCCGACGCTTTTCACCATAGCCCAGGATCTGACCAAAATGCAGATAGAGGTCAGTGTTGACGAAGCTGATATCAGCAGAGTCAGGCTTGATCAGAATGCGACCTTTACGGTGGACTCCTACCCGGAACAGACCTTCCGGGGTAAAGTCATTCAGATCCGCTCCGCCCCTGTTATTACCCAGAATGTTGTTACCTACGTTGTTGTCGTTAGCGTAGACAACAATGATCTGAAACTGAAGCCGGGCATGACGGCTAATGTGTCGGTTGAGGTGGCAAAGCGAGATGACGTTCTCAAACTGCCGCCCGCTGCACTGCGCTTCAAACCGAAAGCAAATGATGATGAAACGGAAGGCAAGGGCATATCGACTACAGGACATCTACCTGCCGGTAGTGGAGCAGGTGCCGGCGGCAAAAGGAAAGACAAGAGTCAGCAGGTGTACCTGCTCAAAGAAGGCAAACCGGTTTCTATTCCGGTAAAAACCGGGATCGCCAACAACAGCAGCATCGAACTGACTGAAAGTAGCCTCAAGGAAGGGGATGAGGTCATTATTGAGCAAACCGATGGAGATACGAAGAAAAAATCGGTTTCCAGCTCGCCGATGAGGCCTCATTTCTAGTGGACAGAATCATTTCCTTAACCGATATCCGCCGAGTCTTCGCCATGGGTGATCAGCAGTTTGAGGCGCTCAAAGGAGTCTCCTTTGATGTGTCGGCCGGTGAATTTGTCGCTATCATGGGGGCGTCCGGAAGCGGGAAATCGACTAGCATGAATATCCTCGGCTGTCTGGATATTCCTACCTCCGGGAGGTATCTCCTCGATGGCCTTGATGTGGGTGGCATGACGGCCAACCAGTTGGCGGACATCCGGAATAAAAAACTCGGCTTTGTATTTCAGGGATTCAACCTCTTGCCCCGCACCCCGGCGATTGAAAATGTTGAGCTCCCCTTGGTATATGCAGGACTCCATGGCAAAGAGAGACGTCAAAAGGCTCTGCTGGCCATGGAGCAGGTCGGGCTTGCCGGCAAGGAGAACAATCATCCGAGCCAGCTTTCGGGTGGACAGCAGCAGCGGGTCGCCATTGCCCGGGCTTTGGTTAACAACCCTGCTGTCATTCTGGCGGATGAGCCGACCGGTAATCTGGACAGCAGCACCAGTGAAGAGATCATGATCCTCTTTACCTCGCTTAACCTGCAGGGCATCACTATTATAATGGTTACTCACGAGCACGATGTTGCGGCGTGTGCCGGACGGCAGATCACCTTCAAGGATGGCCGAATCATATCGGACAGCCTGATACGCCGGGCGGACTGAACCATGGATTTTCTGCAAACCCTCAAAATAGCTATTCGCGCCCTGCGCACTAACAAGATGCGCTCCTTTTTGACCATGCTTGGCATTATTATCGGCATTGCTGCAGTTATTGCCATGATGGCGGTCGGTTCAGGTGCCAGTTATGTCATTTCACAACAGATCGCCAGCATCGGCAGCAATATCATCCTGGTTATTCCCGGTTCCACCACCAGTGGCGGTCTGCGTACCGGCAGCGGCGGTGCACAGACGTTGACCAGTGATGATGCCCGGGCGATCATGATGGAATGCCCCTCCGTGGCATATTCTGCAGGAACAGTTCGGTCATCGGGGCAGATTGTGAGCGGGAATATGAACTGGTCAACAGTCATTATGGGGGGGGCGCCGGAACTATTTGAAATTCGTGAGTGGCCGGTTGTTAACGGGCGCCCTTTCAGCCAGCAGGACGAAGATGGCGCCATCAAAGTCTGCCTGTTGGGACAGACCGTTGCTGAAAACCTGTTCGGCTCTGCCGATCCGATTGGCAGTATCGTCCGGATTAAAAAAATACCCTTCACCGTTATCGGTATTCTGGAGAGCAAGGGGCAGTCGCCCCAAGGTACTGATCAGGATGATGCGGTGTTTGTTCCCCTGCGTACCGCCCAGCGCAATCTGGTCCGCTCACAACGGAGCGGCGTTGTCAGTGCGATTATTGTCAAGGCCAGGAGCGAGGATTTACTTGCTGAGGCTGAAGAAGAGATAGCCGGCCTGCTCAAGCAGCGCCACCGCATTACCAACGGCAAAGAACCGGACTTTTCGACCCGCAACCTTTCCGAAATTCTCGCGGTGGCAGAACAGTCATCCAAGGCCATGTCTCTGCTGCTCGGCGCAGTTGCGTCAATTTCTCTCATTGTCGGCGGCATCGGCATCATGAATATCATGCTGGTGTCTGTTACGGAGCGGACCCGCGAAATCGGTATCAGGATGGCAATCGGAGCAAAAAAGAATGATATTCTGCTTCAATTCATGACTGAGGCGGTGCTGCTGACGATGCTTGGCGGAGTCATCGGTATTGCTCTGGGGGCAGGAGGTGCAACTGCCGTATCGCAGATGTTGGAGTGGCCGACTCTGATTTCAATCCAGTCGATTATTATTGCATTTGTATTCTCAGCTGTTGTCGGCATATTTTTCGGTTTTTATCCGGCCAAAAAAGCGGCCGGCCTGAACCCTATTGATGCCCTCAGGTATGAATAGTTTGACGAGGAGTGCTCTCTCTATGATCCGCCCTTATAGCCACACCCTTGCCAATGGATTGCGGGTCATCTGCGTTGAAATGCCCCATCTGCACTCTGTCGAACTGGCGATCTACCTCAAGGTGGGAGGGCGCAATGACCCCCCCGGCAGAGAAGGGCTGTCTCATTTTCTGGAGCACATCCTGTTTCGGGGGACGAAAAAATTCCCTTCATCGCTTGCAATCGAGTCATCCTTTGAGATAATTGGCGGTGCTCCGAATGCCGCAACCGACGCTGAATCAACCTACTATTATTCACGGGTTCACCCGGAATGTCTCGCGCGGGGCATGGAGATATTTGCCTCGATGCTGATGGAGCCGCTCCTGTGCGGCATCGAAATTGAAAAGCGCATTATTGCCGAGGAAGCCAGGGAGGATCTTGACGAACAGGGTAATGACGTCAATCCCGATACCATTGTTAGCCGATTGCTCTGGCCCCGGCATCCTTTGGGGATGCCGACGATTGGCACACTTGAAAGCATCGCAGCCATTGGAAAAAACGATCTGGAGAAGCATCTCGGCACCTATTATGTCCCGTCAAATGCGGTTTTGGTGGTGTCCGGTCCAGTGAAATACCGTGCTGTCCGTGCCGCTGCCCAAGAGAACTTCGGCATGTGGGAAGGAGGGGGCGTTCCGCAAACCCCCATGGTTACATTTCGTACACATACGCCGCAGATCAGCTGTGTTCAGGACTCGGACAGCCAGATGAACCTGCAGCTGGCGTTTCTCGGGTTTGCCCGTGATGACGCTCGCTTTATGGCACTGCGCTTTTTGCGCAGAATTCTTGCCGGTGGCGGAAGCTCTCGTCTGCATTTACGTCTCCGGGAAGAACTGGGCATTATTTATTCTGTTGATGGTGCCATAGGGGCGTACGATGAGACCGGTTGCCTGGCTTTCGATCTGTCAACCTCTCCGGGCAATCTTATTGATGCTGTCGACGCAGCATTTAAGGAATTGCTGCGCATAGCAGGCGACCCGGTGCCGGAAGGTGAATTGGAGAGGATTCGCAATTCCTATGTTTTTGATCTCGAATTCAGTCGCGATTCTGCGTATGAAATGGGTGGAAGGTACGGGTGGGGGGAACTGATGGGGGTGGTGCGAAGTATTGAAGAGGATCAACATGAAGCGCGACGGATAACCGCTGTTGATATCCGGGAAACGGCTCGGGCGCTCTTTGATCCGGGAAATCTTCGCCTCGTTGCGGTTGGCCCGTGGAAACGAGGCATGAAAAAGGGATTACGGGGGCTCGTCACAAGGTATCAGCAGCAATTCGTGTGATAGCGGATTCCGAAAGGTCAGGCGGATAGCCTGTCAGGATCAAGCTCTTTGCGTGTACTTGTGATGCCGCCGATAATTGACTCCAGGGTTTCGTCCAGACAGCTGAAGCACATGCCGACGAATCTGATGCACCGGCATATCTAGTCTTCAATTGACAATGCGACCATGAGCCACTCATCGTCAGTGGCAAACTTGAGAGTAATATTTTCAAGATCGCCTCCGGAAGAGACCATATAGTCAGTGCCATTAACTACTGAAGGGGTTGAAAGCTGAATATCCGAACCACCTTTGGAAAGGTGTTGTTTGAATGATCCCGCAATCATGTTGGCAATTTCGCCCATGGCATCATTCACATCATCATCGATTTCAGTGACTTCCATGCCCAGCATCAACGAGGTGAACTTGATTGACAGTGGCCAGGGAACGTGAACGCTCACCAGACCATTGTATGTCCCTGCCAAGCCAACCATGGCAGTAAGGCACTCTTTAAAATGGGTCGTGATATCAATCTGAATCGGCAGGTGCATCAGATCTTCCACGCCAACCATATTGATAAAGACATCCTGAACATCCTTTATAAGACTCGCTACCAGTTCATCTTCTGTCATGTGGATAGCTGCCAGCGTCGCAGGTTTCATCGACATTAGTGGGTCCCCCGTTCACGGAAATAATAGAATTACAGAAAACTGCCCCGCTCATCATCAGAAAACATCCGGTCCACATCCATGATGATCAACAGTCGTTCGGCGTGGTTGAAAACGCCAGTGATGAACTCCTGTCCGATACCGCCGGCCGATACCATTGTAGGCGGCGGCTGTATTTCGCTGCTATGGATGCGAATAACCTCAGAAACTGCATCGACGATGAAACCGGTCAGATCCCCGGCTACATCCATGACCATAATACGGGTACGGTTGCTATGTTCGGATTCCATCAGGCCAAAACGGGAGCGCATGGAAATGATCGGAATGACCTTGCCGCGCAAATTAATGACACCTTCAACGTACGTCGGCGTATTGGGCATTTTTGTGATTGTCGGCATGCGAATTATCTCACGCACCTTTAATACTTCGACGCCATATTCTTCCTCGGCCAGGATAAAACTGACCAGTTGGATGAGTTCATCATGCTGGCCGCCGTCACCTACTCTTACCAGCGCTGTTGTGGACATTGAAGCCCCCTTTGAAAATAGAATAACTAAGAATTCCTGTCTGGTAAGGGGTTTCCCTTCATGTACAAACCGAAAACCAGGCAATTGACAAGGCCGATAGTCACAGAGCCGATTTTACAACACTTTTTGGAACGGTCAAGGATATATTTTTATGTATTAATTATGGGGTATCAGGATCGTGGAACTCGACCCGATTTCTGCCGTTGGCTTTTGCCCGATACAGGGCATCGTCAGCCATCTTGATGAAGGCATCGATGGAAAGGTTCTTCTCCCAGGGGAAGTTGGCGACGCCAATGCTCACGGAAAGATGAAGGTCGGCAAGCGGACTACTGAAGGTAATGTTTTGTACTGCCAGACGGATTCGGTCGGCAGCTAAAATTGCTTCCTGAAGTGATGAATCGGGCAGGATGGCGACAAACTCCTCACCGCCGTAGCGGGCGGAATAATCATAGCTGCGCAATTCTTTCAGCAGCTGTAAGGCAATTTTTTGTAGAACGACATCTCCCTGAAGATGGCCAAAACCGTCATTCACCCGTTTGAAATGGTCAATATCAAGCATAAGCAACGACAGGCTGCCCCCCTTTCGCACACTGCGCTGCACTTCCTTGTCAAGAATGTCCATCATGTAGCGCCGGTTGAAAAGCCCGGTCAAGTGGTCGGTGTTGGAGATTTTTATCAGCAGATCATTGGAGCGCTTGAGTTCGTCCTGAAGTATCTTTAATTTGAGGTGTACCTTAACCCTGGCAATCAGCTCTTCGTGATCAAATGGCTTGATGATGTAGTCACTGGCGCCCTGTTCGAGGCCTTTGAGCTTGCGCTCCCGGTCATCCATCCCGGTGAGAATGATTACCGGGATATTCTGAAGTTCGGGACGTACTTTGAGCATGCTGAGGAATTTGAAGCCGTCAATGCGTGGCATCTCAAGATCGCACAGAATTACATCTGCCGGGGTCGAGAGCAACTTTTTAATGCCTTCCAGGCCATCTTCGGCTTCATAATAGTGGGCAAACAGCTGGGATGTTTCGAGTATGGAAACTATCTGTTCCCGGACGGTAACAGAATCATCTATGATCATTATACTGGCAGACATAAGACGGGAGTGTAGCGTAACAGATAATAAAACTCAAATGCTAAAAGCAGCGACCGCTATAAAAATAAACTGCCACAACTACAGCAGTGGTTCGTGGGCGAGGCGCTTCATTTCAGCGATAGTGGCGGCATAATCAGATGCCCCGAATACGGCGCTGCCGGCGACAAAGACATTTGCCCCGGCACTGGAAATTGCGGCAATATTTGAGGGTTTGACTCCACCATCTACCTCAAGTTCGGCCTCGGAACCGTGACGATCAAGCATTGTCCGGAGGGAGTGGATTTTCGGCAGGCAGGCATCAATAAAACTTTGACCGCCAAAGCCGGGATTTACGGTCATGAGGAGAGCCAGGTCGAGATCGGCAATAACATAATCAAGAACGTGCAGCGGCGTGGCCGGATTGAGTGAAACTCCCGCCTTTTTGCCGAAAGATTTTATCAGCTGGATACTGCGATGGAGATGATTGGTAGCTTCAGCATGCACGACGATAATATCGGCGCCGGCAGCGGCAAAATCGCCAATGTAGCGGTCGGGATTGTCGATCATCAGGTGTACGTCCAGCGGCAACGACGTCACATTACGGGCGGCTTCGACAATAAGAGGGCCGATCGTGATGTTGGGGACAAAGTGACCGTCCATTACGTCAATGTGGATATAGTCGGCACCGGCAGCTTCAACAGCCCGTATTTCGTCACCGAGTCGTGAAAAGTTGGCAGATAGAATGGAAGGAGCAATTTTTTTCATAGCAGACTCCTAGATAATGTTAGATGCGCCTGATTCGTGCGGCAAAAAAGCCATCCATGCCGTGTTTGTGCGGCCAGACTCTGAACATGCCGTAAAAGGCAAACAGTTCGCTCCATGCCGGAAAGAGTTCGTTGAGGTTTTCTAGCACGAACTCAGGGTGATGCAAAAGAAAATCCTCGACGACAAGTTCATTTTCCGCCTCTGATGTCGAACAGGTGGAATAGAGCAAGGTGCCCCCCGGCTTTAGCCTGGCGGCGGCATTTTTCAGCATGATTTTCTGGACGGCTGCCAGACGGGTGATGTCGCCGGAAAAGAGCCGCCATTTTGCTTCAGGATTTCGCCGGATGACGCCAAGGCCCGAGCAGGGGGCGTCAAGCAGTATCCTGTCGAAATATCCATCGGGAAACGTGTCCGGCTGGTGCAGATCGGCAACGTGTGTCGTAACTGAAGTGATACCGAGTCGCCTGACGTTGTCCTGCACGAGGGATAGCTTGGAACGGGATATATCTGTTGCGATCAACTCCCCTCGATCGTCCATAAGTTGGGCAAGATGACTGCTTTTGCCGCCGGGTGCGCTGCAGGCGTCCCAAACCCGTTCGCCCGGTTCGACACCCAGTAGCCGTCCGGCCAGTTGCGATGCTTCATCCTGCACGGCAAACAGGCCGCCGGCAAAGCCGGGCAGAACACTGATGGTGTGGCGCCCGGCAAGGAGAATCCCTTCAGGCGAAAAACGGCATGGTGCGGCTTCAATGCCCTGTTGTGTAAACTCCTGCAGCAGTTCTTCTCGTCGAGAACGAAGCGTGTTTACTCTCAGGGTTAACGGGGGCTGCTGCGAAGATGCTTCCGCCAGCTGCCCTGCTTCGACAACGCCAAGCTGATCAAGCCACTGTTCAACCAGCCACTCCGGTTGGGAATGACGCGCAGCGAGTGCTTCTGTCGGGTGAGTTGCGATAGCGGGAAATGCTATGGAGTCGCGACGGCGCAGGTAGTTACGCAGTACGGCATTGACCAAGCCGCTGGTGCCGGGGGTGACCAGTTTGGCCAGGTTGACAGATTCGTTTACGGCAGCTGACTCGGGAATGCGGTCAAGGCAGGTCAGTTGGTACAGGCCGATTCTCAGAATGACCAACGCCTGAGGATCAAGTTCAGCCATCGGTTTTGCCAACAGCTGTCTGAGGATATGATCAAGCGTTCCCTGGCGGCGGAGCACGCCAAACACCAGTTCGGCATACAGACCGCGATCCGGTCCGACCAACGCTTCACGTGACAGTTCTGCATCGATAAGGCGATCGGCAAACCCTCCCTCTTTCCTGATACGGAGCAGAGTTTCATACGCAGCCTGGCGGGGATTCGACGGGGCTGCTTCTTGTGCGGTGTGTCTGATCATCATATCTCCTCGGCAGGCATAACAACAGACAGTCCCGCTTTACCGACGCTCATATCCATCGGTCAGGCCTGCCATCGAATAATAGTCACCATTACCTTAAAGTGCAAGAAATGGGTTTCTCCACGCAAAAAAAGACATAAAATCAGCTATTTCTCTTGCATCGAACCGACTGATTTGGTACAGTTCACGACCTACAAAATATGGAATAAGAACTGATTTAATTGATGAATTTACTCTCTGTTGAAAAACCTGCCCGCTACATGGGGGGCGAAATGGGTTCTGTCCGTACGGACGAAGCTGACGTGCGCTTCGCCTTGGCTTTTCCTGACGTGTATGAAGTCGGCATGAGTCATCTGGGGCTGCGGATTCTTTACCATATCTTAAATGGAGCCGCAGGGATTGTTGCGGAACGCGTTTTTGCACCATGGCCTGATATGGAAGCGTTAATGCGTGAGGCCGCAACACCGCTTGCAACACTCGAAACGGCCTCACCCCTGTCAGCCTGCGACATCATCGGTTTCACCCTGCAATATGAACTCTCATATACTAACATACTCAACATGCTCAGCCTGGGCGGTATTCCGCTCTTGGCAGAGGAGCGGAACGAACAGATGCCGCTGATCATCGCCGGCGGCCCATGCGCCTTTAATCCGGAACCACTGGCTCCTTTTTTTGACGCCGTACTACTTGGTGATGGCGAAGAAGCGGTGCTTGACATTGCTGGTGCTGTGCGGACGGCAAAACAAAATGGCGAGAGCAGGGCATGCTTGCTTGAGCGACTTGCCGCCATTGAAGGTGTCTATATCCCCTCGTTTTTTGCTCCGCAGTACGCCCCTGATGGTACGCTGTTGGCAATAAAGGCGCTCGAGCCGAGCTATACGTCGGTTCGGCGGCGGTTTCTGGCAGATCTGGACACGGCGCCGTATCCCGATTCTCCCGTCGTCCCTTTTATGAAAACGATCCATGACCGGGTCGCGGTAGAAATCGCTCGCGGTTGTACCAGGGGCTGCCGTTTCTGCCAGGCCGGCTATCTGTACCGGCCACTGCGTGAACGCTCTCCCGAGACAATCCTGAATCTTGTTGACGCATCGCTGAAAGCGACCGGATACGATGAAATATCACTGCTTTCCCTGTCAACCGGTGACTATTCTTGCGTCACATCGTTAGTGACCGAGTTGATGGCCCGTTATGCCGAGGATCGCATTGCTGTTTCACTGCCGTCGTTGCGAGTGGGGAGCCTGACCGGGGAGCTGATTGAAGAGATCAAAAAAGTACGCAAAACCGGTTTTACATTGGCTCCAGAGGCGGGCAGCGAGCGGATGCGGCGAGTCATCAACAAGGGGATTACCGAAGCGGATCTGATTGCCGGTGCTGCGGCTATCTATGGTGCCGGGTGGCGCTTGATCAAGCTGTATTTCATGATCGGGCTGCCGGGTGAAACTGCTGATGATGTTGCACAGATCGCGACGCTGGCACGCCAGGTGAAAGATCAGGCCAAAGGGGGCGGCGTTTCCGGTGATGTCAATGTTGCCGTAAGTACCTTTGTGCCCAAGGCTCATACGCCATTTCAGTGGGAACCACAGATATCCATGCAGGAAACGACTGATCTTCAGTATCAGCTCCACTGTGATCTGAAAAAGCGCAAGCTTAAATTCAAGTGGCAGGACGCATCTCTTTCGTTTATGGAAGGGGTGTTTGCCCGTGGTGATCGCCGTCTGGCCCCGCTGCTGATGCGTGCTGTCGAGCTGGGTTGCCGCTTTGATGGTTGGCGCGAGCACTTTTCACTGGAACGCTGGCAGCGGGCCTTTTCTGACTGTGCTGTCGATCCTGAATGGTATGTGCGCCGCCGTGAGCTTGATGAGGTATTGCCGTGGGATCATCTTGACTGCGGGGTAACGCGTGAGTTTCTGCTGGCCGAGCGGGAGCGTGCGAGTGCCGAAGCGGCGACGAAGGATTGCCGCGACGGCAGCTGCAGTGCCTGCGGTGTCTGCGATTTCTCGATGGTGAAAAATCGGATTTCCGGACAGATGTCACTTCCGCCGCGTCCAAACGTGCCACGTGGTGAACCGGTTTCAGCCAGGATCCGCCTCAGGTTTTCGAAAACCGGGGCCATGCGATATCTGAGTCATCTTGAGCTGATTACTGTTTTTACCCGCGCTGTCAGCAGGGCAGGGGTGCCGATCCTTTTTTCCCACGGCTTTCATCCACATCCACGCTTTTCATTCGGGACGGCAACGTCAGTCGGAGTCGAATCGAATGCTGAATATATGGACATGTTTGTCGCTTCTGGTTGTTCTGCCCGGGAAGTGCAGGACCGTCTTAACTCGGTGCTGCCGGTTGGCATCCGGATTCTTGAAGCCGACGCAGTTGATGCCAAATCACCATCAATTTCGACTCTTATTGATGCCACCAGATATCGCATAACTTTCGTAGATACGTGCGCTGATGAACTACAAAAACAATGTGTGCGCTTTATGGCACATGACTCTGTGGTCATTAGCAGAACAAAAAAAGGGCAGACTCAGACGGTTGATTTGCGAGGTGAAACCATCTCACTTATTGCCGACGGGATGAGTGTTGAACTTGTTGCCAAAAGAGGCAAGCCGGCTGAGTTTGCCCGTGCCATCAGGGGTGTTGAGGCGTTCCCTGATGATGGTTTGCACGTGGAGAAGCTGGAAGTTCTCTTTGCCCCGCACTCATAAATTAATTTTGAACAGTTTGCGATTTACATTTCATATATACGGAGAAAATGATTATGGGAGCTGAGCTGGTTATTAATGCCGCTTCCCACGAAACCCGCATCGCGCTGATTGAGAACGGCACCATTGCCGAACTGTATATCGAGCGCAGTCGTGAAAAGGGCATAGTGGGCAATATTTACAAAGGGCGGGTAATCCGCGTTTTGCCCGGAATGCAGGCCGCTTTTGTCGATATCGGCCTGGACAAAGCCGCATTCCTTTACGTTGCCGATGTGTTTGATGCTATCGAAGAGTACGAATCGCTGCTGTATGCCAGCAACAAAAAAGATGATGAGCCGGCTGACGAGCAGGATCACAACGTCAGCCCCGAGTACCGACCGCTTCACCCGATTGAGGAGTTATTGCAGGAGGGGCAGGAATTGTTGGTGCAGATATCCAAGGAGCCGCTTGGCACCAAAGGAGCCCGTATAACCTCACACATCTCCCTTCCGGGCCGCCATCTGGTATATATGCCGACGGTCGATCATATCGGCATTTCCCGGCGGATTGAGGATGAGGAAGAACGTGAACGTTTGCGGGAAGTCGTTGAACGGCTTAAAAAACCGGGTTCAGGATACATTGTCAGGACTGTTTCGGAAGGGAAGAGCGAAGACGATCTTGTTTCTGACATGCAGTATCTGACTACCCTGTGGGGAGAAATCTCCAAACGTCAGACAAGCGCGGCTGTGCCATCACTGGTTCATTCCGATCTGGATGTTGTCCAGAAGGTGGTGCGGGATATCGTAACCGAGCATGTTGACAAAATTATTGTCGATTCGCAGGTTGATCATGACCGGATTGTCCATTTTATTTCTACCTTTGCACCAAAAATGAAGTACTCAATCGAATTGTATGATGAAGAAGAACCGATTTTCGACCATTACGGCCTTGAGGTCGAAATCAGCCGGGCGTTGGGGAGAAAGGTCTGGCTCAAATCAGGCGGCTATATCATCATTGAACAGACGGAGGCGTTAAGCGCCGTAGATGTCAATACCGGTCGTTTTGTGGGAAAACACAACCTTGAAGACACGATTCTTAAAACCAATCTTGAAGCGGTCAAAGAGATTGCGTACCAACTCCGTCTACGCAATATAGGCGGAATAATCATCATCGACTTTATTGATATGGAGAAAGAGGTCAACCGCGAGAAAGTATATGGGGCGCTCGAAGAGGCTCTGAAAGCGGATAAGTCAAAAACAAACATCCTGAAAATATCAGAACTCGGATTGGTCGAGATGACCAGAAAGCGGGTGCGCGAGAATATCAGTCGCATGATGTGCGAGCCATGCTACTATTGCGAAGGGCGCGGGTACATCAAGTCAAAAACAACGGTGTGCCACGAAATTTTCCGCGAACTGCGGCGGGAGATGCTGGATATCAGAGGTACCAAGGCGACAGTGACAGTGCACCCCCAGGTTGCCGACCTTTTGTACGATGAAGAGCGCAAGGGGTTGGAGGAACTGGAGAAGAAATTTAAAAAACGCATAACTGTGCGGGCAAAGCCGGGCTTTCATCAGGAACAATTCGAAATAATGATAAACTGAGGCATGATTGAATGATAGAAACAGACAGAGGCGGGGAATAAATCCCCGCCTCTGTCTGTTTCTATCGATATGCATGTTTTCAGGCGGCTTTTCTGGTAATGCTGTCCTCCTCATGATGAGCGGAAAAATACTCCATTGCCTCACGCATGATGTCAGATACACTTTTGTGTGTGGTTTTCATAAGGTTTTCCAGATGGTCGCGCTCCTCGTCACTTACCCTCATTGAAATCACATTGTAGCGCGGATTCTCTTTCATTCTTCCCATGGCCGTACTCCTTCCGTATGTATGAAATATTTTCAAGTTCGTATGAACGGTATGAACGTTTTACTAGCCATAATCGTGCCAATAATTTTAAAAGCAGTATACTATAGTTAATTCGAGTAGTTATAAAAATATTTGTCTAGTTGGTTTTATTTTAATGATAAAATAAGTGACAATTTTGGCACATGTTGGCCAAAAGTATACACTGTTTTGAAACATACTGTATATGCGTAGTGATGTGTGTGCTGTAACTAACAACGGAAGTTAGGCGGGTTTTGCCAGGTTTACTGAGGATATTCTGGGTGTGTGTGAGCGCACGACTTCAATGCCATGCTTTTCAAGGAGCCTGTAGAAACTGCGGCGGGGCACGTTCGCAAGGCGTGCTGCCTGCGCTACGTTGCCTCGCGATTCTTCGAGATAGCGGGCAATAATATGCTTTTCGGTCCGCCCGACTTGCTGCTCTCGTTCTGCCTTGAAAGAAGTGCGCCGACGATTGACATCCACGTCAAGGCACGATTCGTACGTATCTGTGAAAACGGTGGGCAGATTTTCCAGGCGGATGATGCCGTCTTTGACAAGAACGGCCGAGCGCTCGATGACGTTTTGCATTTCGCGGATGTTGCCAGGCCACTGATAGTGCTGCATGGCCTTAACGGCCCTGTCTTCAATGCCGGCAATGGTTTTATTGAGTTTTTTTCGGGCCTTTTCAAGGAAATGTTGGGCCAGATCTGGCACGGATTCAGGCCGATTGCGCAGCGGCGGGAGTTCAATACAAAAGACATTCAAGCGATAATACAGATCTTCACGAAACCATCCCTCTCGCACACCAAGCTCAAGATCCTTGTTCGTAGCGGCGATCAGGCGCACATCAATTTTTTTAGCAGAAACGCTGCCGACGGGGCGAACTTCCCCCATATCCAGAATGCGAAGCAGTTCAGCCTGAAGTTTGGGCGTAATATCTCCGATTTCATCGAGAAATATGGTCCCCCCGTCTGCTGCTTCAAACAGCCCCTTTTTGTCTGCAATGGCTCCGGTAAATGAGCCCTTTTTATGTCCGAATAGTTCACTCTCAAGAAGCGAGTCGGTCAGGGTCGTGCAGTTGACGGTCATAAGCGGTTTGTCATTGCGCTGGCTGTTGCGATGAATGCCTCGTGCAGTGAGCTCCTTGCCGGTGCCGGTTTCGCCTCGTATCAGCACGGTTGTCGGTGTCGGGCCAACCTGGTGAATCAGTTCCATGACCTCCCTGATGCCGGGGTCTCTGCCAACGATCAGATCCTCCCCCGCTTGCCGGTCAAGTTCCCGCTGAACAAGTTCATATTTTTGCAAGAGGCTGCCGCGTTCCTCGACGATGCGCTGCATACTGTGTGGAAGGCACATTTGAATATCTGCAAGCCCCTGGAAAACAGCAACCGCATGTTCACGGCAGGTGTTGTAGCCACACGCCCGGCAATTCAGTTCATCGCCATGTGAATATTTATTTGTGGATTGAAGTACCCGTTTGACATCATCCTTTCCCGGGACAGGCAGCTTCACAGATTTGTCTGAAAATGTACGGGTAAGATCAGGAACAGTCGTCAATGAACGATAATGACCAGCCGTTTTATATGGTAGTTGTGAACTGTTGTGGCCGATGATAAGCTTGCGCTTATAGAAATGATTCATCTCTTTATCACGGAACGGACCATCCACACAGCCCCCGTCGCAGAATCGAAGATCAACAAAAGCTGGTGAAATCCGGCGGGCTGCCAGATCGCGAATAATACCGATTGTATGCAATTCTCCTTCGGCGCAGATGGTGTCATTGTCCTGAAAATCAGTAGTAATACCGAACGCCCTGAGAGTGCCTCCGGTAAGCGAGAAAAGCCTGCAATCACCGGGATTAAGGCCATCAAAAGGTGCCTCAGCAAGACTTGCCGGAGTAATACCCCTGTTTTTGAAAAGTTTATCAATTTCCTGATACGTAAGAACAACATCGATTGCACCGGAAGCGTCTTCCTGCATTTCAAACTTTGCAGCAATACAGGAACTGACATACACAACGCGGGCTTCATTACCCAAGACACTTTTTATGAAGCGTCCCGTGGCAACCATTGGCGAGGCGATTGGCATAATGTTGGGGACCAGCGATGGATAATGTCTCTCGACGAGATCAACAACTGCCGAACAGTGGGAAGAAATAAGAGGGCGATCAGACGATTTAAGGGCAGACTGGTAGCTGTCGGCAATCATTGTTGCGCCATACGCACCTTCATGCACTTCACAAAATCCGAGGCTTTTTAATGCTGCAACGAGCTGTCCTGGAAGCAGTTTATAGAAAAATGCGGGGAAAGAGCAGCCGAGCACTGCAACAACGGGGGAGCCGGAGGCCAGCATTTCCTGGGTTTTAACCATGCGGTCGACAACGACCTTGGCCTGTTGCGGACAGCTGAGGCAATTGCCACACCCTATACAGCGGTCATGCATGATTTGTGCATAACCACCATCAACCTTGATCGCTTTGACAGGACAGCTGCGTACGCATGAATAGCAACGGCGACAGCGCTCTTTATAGGTAACAATCGGTTCCATGAATCACCTGACGGGTCATTAATAGTATCATTGTATACGAAAAAACCGATATGTGCAACTCTTGGCACATAGTACGTTGTCATAATGATTACACAATTTTGTCCTGAAAAGAGTGAATAGGGAATGTCTCAGTAAACGGAGACTGAATTTCCAGCAGATGGATCGGATAGCTCCAATTGCTTATTCAATATTCGTTCAATTGCCTAACTCCCTTTTTTTCAACTTCCCAGCACGTTTAAAAAGCAAAATACTAACCCCTTCAACCGTACGATCAAATTCAAACGACAGCGTGTACTCATAAGCAAGATGAGCAACGACTGATAACTGATCCAGGCCTCTCAAACGAAAGAGAATCCGGTTACCCTTTTCAAGATAGTTTAAGAAGCTCTCAGCTACATCAAATTCTACTGATCCCTCTGCACCGGTCAGATCAATCTCACTCAGCCTTGTGTTACTGATGGAGGCCTCACTCAGAATGACACGCTGAGGATTTCTGGCGATTATAGCTGACAGGTCGGGATTGTTATTTATAGATGAACCCTTTTGTTGGTCAAGAGGCGCTGCCGAAATCACCATCCCGGCAGCAACAGTAGCGTTAGTGAATCGGTCAATCAGAATGAAACTGCCGGTATCCCGGTTCTGCAGATATGTATCGAATGAAATCGGGCGATCAAGTTCTAATTGGACAACACCGATTTCATTGAGTCCCAGAGTGGGCACCTGCTTCTGTTCCAGTGTATTGACATCAACCGCATACTCCACCCTGGTCACCCTCCCCGGCGTAATGGCGGTGGCTGTTTTTACCAAGTAAATCTGCCCCGGTTGTAATGCAACGTCATGCATCCAGACCAGATGAGCTTCCGGGTGACGGGCATGGATCGGTGGCGCTTCTATTGGTGTCAGCAGATCACCCCTGCTGATATCGATTTCATTCTCAAACGTCAGGGTTACCGCCTGACCGGCGGTTGCTTCCTGCAGGTCACCGCTCATGGTCACAATGCGTGCAACTTTGCTGCTGCACCCTGATGCCGCTACTCGCAGTTCATCGCCGGGATGGACAGTCCCTGCAGCTATGGTGCCGCAGAACCCGCGGAAGTCAAGATGGGGGCGATTTACCCACTGCACCGGCATCCGGAATGGCTGATGCCTGTTGTCGTCTGGGAGTTGAACCGTTTCCAGGTACTCCATCAGGGTCGGCCCTGTGTGCCACGGTGTGTTAGGGCTTGCTTCGATCATGTTGTCGCCGTTGAGCGCGGAGAGAGGTATGGCGGTAATTGATTCGAATCCGAGCGCATCAGAGAACTGTCGATAATCACTCAGAATAGCCTCATAGCGGTGCTGGTCGAAATTGATCAAGTCCATCTTGTTGACGGCCAGCACAATATGACGGATGCCGACCAGCGAAACCAGGTAACTGTGGCGCCTAGTCTGAGTTAGCAACCCTTTACGGGCGTCAACCAGAATGACGGCCACCTGGGTAGTGGATGCTCCGGTAACCATGTTGCGGGTATACTGTTCATGGCCGGGGGTGTCAGCAACAATGAATTTGCGCTTGTCAGTGGAGAAGAAGCGGTAGGCGACATCTATGGTAATTCCTTGTTCACGCTCCGCCTGCAGTCCATCGAGCAGGAGGGCGTAATCGATCGCTCCCCCCTGGGTGCCGACCTTCTTGCTGTCAGCTTCCAGCGCGGTGAGCTGATCCTCGAAGACCATCTTGGAGTCCCAGAGCAGTCGGCCGATCAGGGTGCTCTTACCGTCATCCACACTGCCGCAGGTGATGAAACGTAACAGAGATTTCTCTTCCTGGCTTTTCAGGTAGGCAAGGATATCCTTTTCTATCAGTTCGGATTGATGTGCCATCAGAAATACCCCTCCTGTTTCTTCTTCTCCATGGAACCGGCCTGATCGTGATCAATCAACCGCCCCTGACGTTCCGAGGTACGAGTCAGCAGCATCTCCTGGATAATCTGGGAGAGGTTGTCCGCTTCGGATTCGACCGCACCGGTGAGGGGATAGCAGCCAAGGGTACGGAAGCGCACCAACTTATATTCGATCGTTTCTCCCGGCTTGAGACCCAGGCGTTCGTCATCCACCATGATCAACATACCGTCTCGCTCCACGACCGGGCGAACTGCGGCATAGTAGAGCGGTACAATCGGAATATTCTCCAGGTGGATATACTGCCAGATGTCCAGTTCAGTCCAGTTGGAGAGCGGAAAAACGCGGATGCTCTCACCCGGTTTGACTCTGGTGTTGTACAGGTTCCAGAGTTCCGGGCGCTGATCCTTGGGATCCCAGCGGTGATTGGTGCTGCGAAAGGAGAAGATGCGCTCCTTGGCGCGCGATTTTTCCTCATCCCGCCGGGCCCCGCCGAAGGCGGCATCGAACTTGTACTTCTCCAAAGCTTGCTTCAGACCCTCGGTCTTCATGACATCAGTATACAGAGCCGAACCATGGGTAAATGGTGAAACACCTTGCCGCACTCCCTCCTCATTGACATGGACGATCAGGTCGAGGCCGCACTCGGCGGCCATGCGGTCGCGGAATTGAATCATTTCACGAAACTTCCAGGTGGTATCAACATGAAGCAGGGGAAACGGAGGCGGAGCCGGGTAAAAGGCCTTGCGGGCCAAATGCAGCATAACTGCAGAGTCCTTGCCGATTGAGTAAAGCATCACCGGATTGCCGAATTCGGCTACCACTTCACGGAGAATATGGATGCTTTCTGATTCAAGCTGCTGAAGATGGGTAAGATTTTTGTTCATTTATAATTCTCCTCGATCCAACCACCACCCAGTACCTGCTCTCCGTCATACAATACGGCAGCCTGGCTTGGTGCCACTGACGTCTGCGGGGTGTCGAAATGGACTTCAAAGCGATCATCTGCGAGCATAACCACTCTGCAGGGTGCCGGTTTATGTCGGTAACGGATGCGACACGCGGCGCGAAACACTGCGGCTGACGGGGTGATGTTCCACGTTGCGTGATCTGCCCTCAGCATTGACGATTCCAACTCTTTACGATCACCTACGACAATCTGATTTTTTTCCCTATTGATTACTGACACGTGGAGTGGATGTTGCCAGGCAATCCCCAACCCCTTACGTTGACCGATCGTATGACGGTGCACTCCGGAGTGACGGCCAAGAACAGTGCCGTCACGCATCACGATGTCGCCCTGTTTCGGTGCGACGCCATGGTTCTCCAAAAATTTCACGTAATCATTGTCGGGAATGAAGCAGATTTCCTGACTTTCATGTTTCTGAGCGACAGGGAGGTTGAATTCAGTAGCAAGTTTCCTGACCTCCGTTTTTTTCAGCATGCCAACCGGAAAAACGACCTGCTGCAACTGCGCCTGTGTCAAGGTGAAAAGAAAGTAAGACTGATCCTTGGCAAGATCAAGACCGGTCAGAAGCCATTTTCCGCCATTTCCATCATCAGATATGCGGGCATAATGGCCGGTTGCTAACAGGTCTGCTCCCATTTCCTTCGCCTTCTTGAGTAGAAGAGCAAACTTGATAAATTCATTGCAACGGATGCAGGGGTTGGGAGTGCGCCCTGCCGCATATTCACTAATGAAGTAATCGATTACCAGTTTCTTGAACTCCGCTCGCATGTCGATAACTTCAAAGGAAATACCCAGTATTTTCGCCACCCTGCCGGCATCAAGAACATCATCAAGTGAACAGCAGGTTTTTACCCGGCAGTCCGGTTCCTTTGGCACTGCATCATGCAACTGCAGCGAGACTCCGGTTACCCGATATCCTTGCTCTTTCAGTAACGCTGCACTAACCGAGGAATCAACACCACCGCTCATAGCTATGACAACGTGCATATTTTTCATGCCGATGTTATTCATTCATCTCCTATGCAGTCCGCATTCCTTGTTTACGGCATTCTCCCACCACCAGCGCCCCTCCCGCTCTCTGTCCCGCGGGCCGATGGCCCTGGTACAGGGAGCACAACCGATTGAACGGAAACCCTGTTTGTAGAGACGGTTGTGCGGAAGGTTGTTCTCTGTGATGTAGTTCGTAACCTGCTGCTCGCTCCACTCACTCAACGGGTTGATCTTGAGGATGCCGCCGTTCAGACCGTCATATTCAATAGCCTTGAGTGAAATGCGGGTAATGTTCTGCTGGCGGCGCATGCCGGTTATCCAGCCGGAAAGGCCGATAAGTGCACGGGACAGTGGTCCCACCTTGCGGATCTGGCAGCATTCATGGCGATTATCCAGAGACTCTCGGAATGAGAACAGCCCCTTCTCTCGTTCAAGCTTTTCCACTTCTTCGTGGCGGGGGAAATACCAGTCAATCTTCAGACGGTAGCGCTCCGTCAGTGCCTCTGCTATCTCGTAAGTTTCCTCGTGAAGCCGTCCGGTGTCGATGGCAAAGACTCCCAGTCTGAGACCGGCCCGATGCGCAATATCAATGATTGTGACATCTTCCTGGGAAAACGAGCATGCCAGGGAGACGGTGCCTTCGGCGCTCTCAATGCCGACCCTGAGGATTTCTGCCGGAGTAGCGTCTGACGATAGTTCTCGATCTGGAATGTGTCTGCTCATATCTGGTAATCCTCCACAAATACTCTCACTTGTCGTGGCCGTACAAATACCTGCTCCCCTGGTTGCAGCCCCAAATTATGAAAAACATCTCTGGTCAGTTCTGCTTCGATGAATTCGCCGCTGCCGTCAATGGTCAAGGTCACTCGCACCGCCGGTCCCAGCTTCTGAAAGTGTCTGACTTCTGCTTTAAGTGCTGTCTGGTCCTGTTGGCTTCGATCAATTTCGATGTCATGGGTACGCACATATGAGACCGCTTTTCCAACGGCCCCATGTTGATCACTGGATTGATGAAGACGACCATGGAACAGGTTGACGTTGCCAAGGAAGTTAAGCACGAAGGGATTGGCTGGATGCTCATAAACCTGATCCGGGGTGCCCGACTGCTCTATCTTTCCTTTATTCATGACAACAATACGGTCGGCCACTTCAAGCGCTTCCTCTTGATCGTGGGTGACAAAAACGCTGGTGACATGGATTTCATCATGGAGTCGGCGCAGCCAGCGGCGCAACTCAGCGCGTACCTGGGCATCCAAGGCACCGAACGGTTCATCGAGCAGCAGCACCTGAGGTTCGACTGCCAGTGCCCGGGCCAGCGCAATACGCTGCCGTTGTCCACCGGAAAGCTGTGCCGGATATCGACTGGCCATTCCCTCCAATTGCACCAGCCGCAGCAGTTCTGTTACTTTGTCTTTTATCTCCCCTTTGGAGGGGCGGGTGCTCTTCGGACGGACGTTCAATCCGAAGGCAACGTTGTCGAACACGGTCATATGCTTGAAGAGTGCGTAATGCTGAAACACAAAACCGACCTTCCGCTCGCGTACGTGACTTTTGGTTGTGTCATCACCATTGAACAAAATCCGCCCGCTGTCGGGGGTTTCCAGCCCGGCGATGATACGCAGTAGCGTTGTTTTGCCCGAACCGGATGGACCGAGCAGTGCCACCAGTTCGCCGGAAGGAATGGTGAGACTGACATCGTTCAGAGCGGTGAATTCACCAAACTGTTTATTGATTTTTTCGATTTCAATGCTCATGGTAGCTGTCCCTATCGATTAATTGTTTTCCAGCGCCTGGCGGACTTTCCACTCGGCAATAGTTTTGACCACCAGTGTTACCAGGGCGAGAAATGCCAGCAGCGAGGCCACGGCAAACGCGGCGGTGTAGTTGTATTCGTTGTAGAGGATTTCCACATGCAAGGGCACCGTGTTGGTCATCCCTCTGATATGGCCGGAGACGACCGATACAGCCCCGAATTCCCCCATCGCCCGGGCGTTACAGAGGATGACCCCGTAGATGATCCCCCATTTGATTTTGGGGAGCGTCACCAGGAAAAAGGTCTGCAAACCACTAGCGCCGAGTACTAGGGCAGCCTCTTCCTCTTCTTTCCCCTGGGCTTCCATGAGCGGAATCAGTTCACGCGCTACAAAGGGAAAGGTTACAAAAATTGTTGCCAGTATAATGCCCGGTACGGCAAAGACGACCTTGATGTCGTGGTCTTGCAGCCAGGGGCCGATCCATCCCTGTAAGCCGAAGATGAGCACGTAGATCAGACCGGAGATAACCGGTGACACAGAGAATGGCAGATCGATCATGGTGATGAGCAGGTTTTTCGCCGGAAAGCTGAATTTGGCGATGGCCCAGGCGGCGGTTACTCCGAAGAAGAGATTGAGCGGTACCGTCACCGCGGCGGTGATCAGTGTCAGTTTGATGGATGACAGGGTGTCAGGTTCTTTGAGGGCTTCCAGATATACTGACAAACCCTTTTCAAACGCTTGGCTGAATACCGCCGCCAGAGGCAGTGCCAGGAACAAGGCCAGAAACACCAGGGATGTTGTGATAAGAGCCCAACGTACGACAGTTGGTTCCGTCTGTGTATGGCCAGTTGACTTTGAATTGCTCTTATTCTGCATAGCGTCTGCTCCATTTCTGCAGAATGTTTACGACCAGCAACATCAGAAACGATGCCAGCAGCATCACACAGGCAATGGCCGTTGCGCCTTCATAGTCAAACTGCTCCAGCTTGGTGATAATCAGCAGCGGTGTAATCTCGGAGACCATCGGCATATTGCCGGCAATGAAAATAATTGAGCCGTATTCACCGACACCCCGAGCAAATGAGAGGGCGAATCCGGTCAGGATTGAGGGGAGTAGCACCGGGAATATCACCCGCGACAGGGTCTGCCAGCGACTGGCTCCCAGGCATACGGCAGCCTCTTCCAGTTCCACCTCAATCTCTTCTATGACCGGTTGCACGGTGCGCACCACAAAGGGAAGACCGATAAAAGTCATGGCCAGGGTAATGCCGAGAGGGGTAAAGGCCACTTTTATGCCGAGCGGCTCCAGATAGCGTCCTACCCAGCCGTTTGAAGAGTAGATCGTTGCCAGAGTGATGCCGGCGACGGCCGTCGGCAGGGCAAACGGGAGATCTACCAGAGCATCAACAATATTTCTCCCCGGAAAGCGGTAGCGAACCAGTACCCAGGCTACCAGAACCCCGAATACCGCATTAATTGATGCAGCAATCAGGGCGGCGCCAAAGGTAACGTTGTAGGAGGCCAATACCCGTGGTGCAGTCACGGTACTGAGGAATTCACTCCAGGTAAGGCCCATTGTTCTGAAGCCCAGTGCCGACAGCGGAATCAATACGATCACACTCAGGTAGAAGATGGTGAACCCAAGGGTCATGCCAAAACCGGGCAAGACGTTGTTATGTTTCTTGAAAAGGCTCATGAGTGTTCCTGTGCTGGCTGGACTATGCGGGGAGGAAACAAACTGACGTTCCGTGAGGAAAATACGGGGAGGCCAGCTTCAGTCACTTCCACTCTCTTGGGATCATGCTGAAACAATATCAGTGAAACGGGGCGGAGGTTATCCGCCCCGGTATACGCAGTTACTTTGTTGGTGCGTAGATCTGATCGAAGGTACCACCGTCTGCAAAGTGGGTCTTCTGTGCTTTCTGCCAGCCACCGAAATCCTTGTCGATGGTGTACAGTTTCTTTACCTGTGCCAGTTTGGTCGGAATCTTGGGATTGATCGGGCGGTAGTAGTGTTTGGCGGCGATTTTCTGCCCTTCATCGGTGTAGAGATACTTCAGATATTCCTCTGCCACCTTGCGTGTTCCCCGCTTGTCAACCACCTTGTCGATCACGGTAACCGGCGGTTCAGCCATAATACTTGCGGGTGGAGTCACAATATCAAATTTGTCCGGCCCCAGCTCATTGATTGCGAGGAAGGCCTCGTTTTCCCAGGCCAGCAGAACATCACCCAGGCCGCGCTGCACGAAAGTGTTGGTGGAGCCACGGGCACCGGAGTCCAGTACCGGAACATTTTTGAAGAGCTTATTCACGAATTCCTTGGCCTTGACATCGCTTCCGCCCGGCAGGTTTTTGGCAAAGGCCCAGGCAGCCAGATAGTTCCAGCGGGCGCCTCCTGACGTTTTGGGATTTGGAGTGATAACGGCAATCCCCGGTTTCACCAGGTCATCCCAGTTTTTGATTCCTCCGGGATTACCTTTGCGTACCAGAAAGACGATGGTGGAGGTATAAGGAGAGCTGTTGTGCGGCAATTCTTTCTGCCAGCCCGGCTTTATCAGACCTTTTTCGACTATGGCATCGATATCGCAGGCAAGCGCCAAAGTGACAACATCGGCCTCCAAACCATCAATGACAGCACGTGCCTGCTTGCCCGCCCCACCGTGAGATTGTTTAATTGTGACGGTATCCCCGGTTTTACCTTTCCAGTGTGCCGCAAAAGACTTGTTGAAGTCAGTGTACAGTTCGCGGGTCGGATCGTAGGACACATTGAGCAATGTGACGTCAGCAGCAAGAGCAGCGGTTGATGTAGTCAGTGCCAATGCCAGAGCGGTGAAGATTGTCGGGATTTTGTTATATTTCATCTCGTCATCCTTTTTTATCTATAGGTTTAATAGACTGTACTGCCAAAAAATATATGCAGATTATTCTTCTACTTTTTGTATCTCCAGAATGTAGTGCCCTTCGTCCGATTGCTTAAGTCCAAGCAACTTGTGACCATCAGCCTTAAGGCTGCGGGGAACATTTTTAACCGGCTCACCGTCATCAAGCAGGATATTGGCAGCCGTACCATCATCAAGATCTTCCAGTGCCAACTTTGCTTTGACAAAATTAGTGGGACAACTGATGCCACGCAGGTCTATGGTCTGCATGAAATATACTCCTTTCTAATGGGTTCCAACTTGTGTCTGAATGATCTGTGGTGCAATTGTTTCTGTAACAACGTATTGAGGAAACTGACTACGAAGATGATTCAGTAACTCATCAGCACCTTCTTTGATTATGGTGTCACCTAACCTGATGCGGCCAAGACCTTCAGCTTTCAATTTGTACCACTCCAGCACGGCAGCGATAAAATCAACGGCTTTATCTTCGGGAAGGAATGTGGCGAACAACGTTCCAACTAAAGGATTACGCCCCCATTTCCCGCCAATCCGCACGGTGTAGCCTTTCTTTTTGACACTCCATGCTTCTGTCGGGCAGACTTTGACACAGTCACCACACCAGATACATTTTTCCGCTATCAGCACCGGCTTATTGTTCTCTCCAATAACTAGTGCCTTGGGTACACAACTTTTAACGCAGAGACCGCAACTGATACAGGTTGCTTTGTCCAGTGTTGGTTCAATTGCTCCGGAAAAACCCACATCATTGGTAGATGATTTAGGGCAGTCAAAAGGGCAACCGGCAAAAGCCACTTTAAATTTATGATGACCGGTTGGCGTGCCGAACAGTTTTTCATCAACTTCAAGAGCGGATTTCTGAGTATCTACCAAGCCGTTCGGGTTGTATTCGCAACCGCCGCATGCAACCGGTACGCGGACTCGAGCACCGCAGGAAGCGACTTTTTGCTGTTTTTCACCCAATTCCTCAACGACAGCATCAAAATCCTTGAAGTTGATGTTAATCAGTTCTATTGACTGACGCACAGACAGATGGACAAACTCACCGCCAAACTTCTCTGCCACTTCGGCAATTTTTTTCAGGCGGGATACGCTCATCCTGCCACCCGGAACTCTCAATCGGACCGTGAATAGGTTCTTGCCCCGCTCCTTGATAAACCCCCCGGCTTTAAGATTGTTCAGGTCAAGTTTTGTCTGTTTGGTTTCTTCCATCGTAGTTGCTCCTGAATTTGGGTGATTCGAGTAATATCAAATCAAACCATTACTGTCAAGAAATTAATATTATTGTCTATAGATTTTATATTCATTATGTTTCGATTGCCTCAGACTGCACATTTCCCGAGTTAATTTTATATGACTTCACATCAGGAACTGCGCTATCTGCAAGGGACACAATTACATAGTGTCCATCCGGAAACCCCAGTTTGAGACGCACTGGATCTCCGGTCATTGTTAGTAGCCTTGGTTTTGAAACGCCTTGACTAAGATGTAACCAGTTTTAACTGCTCTTTCTTATTTTTATGACGC